>DDXA01000004.1:1147758-1171135 GCA_002347725.1 Actinobacteria bacterium UBA2272 | reverse complement strand
TCTAACGTTCTTGGGCGTAACCCGCAACGCCTGCGCCCGCTCCGGACCTGAGTCTACCCCACACGGCGTTGTCGGGTTGACGCCCGGGTTAGACACCCCTCGCGGTATCCTTGACTCATCCCCAGCCGCCCAGCATCGGAACGGCCATGACATCCGGTAGAGGAGAACGTCGCAATGACTCACACCATCACCGTACTGCATGTGCCAGGATGCGCCGGCGGCCACAGCGCATTGGAGGTTGCACGACAGATCACAACATACGTCGCAGACATCACCGTCGAGGAGATCGTCGTCGAAGACGCGGAGCAAGCGCTCGCACGCGGCCTTCGCGGGTCGCCCACCGTACTGGTCGATGGTCGTGAGGTAGAACCGGACCCAGGAACGCCTGTCGGTTCGATGGGTTGACGACGCTACCGCGTTCCCGGTGCGGGGATCATGGACCACCCAAGCAGCGAGCAGATGTTGGACGATATCGAGGCGACTGGGTGAGAGAACTGGGCGCACTCGGCCTGCGGGTGAACGGTGTGTCTAACGATCTTGGGCGTAACCCGCAACGCCTACGCCCGGTTCCAGCCTGAGAATACCTCACACGGCGTTGTCGGGTTGACGCCCGGGTTAGGCCGACCCGGTGAACAATTGACGCTGGCTCATCACGAACTCATCTCGCGCAGTGGGGACACGGCCGATTTCGCGGTGCCGGTAGAAGCTGCCTGAGCCGACAAGCCAGATCAGCTTGTCGACGTGATATGGAGAGAGTCCTGCCGAGCGTGCGAACGACAGAAGCAGCTCGTGAGCGACTTGATCCGTGGCCGCATCAGCCATCAGGCCAAGTCCAATCAGGGTCTTGCGTATGTGCACGTCCGGCTTGCCGTAGGCTGAGTAGCCGAGTTCCTTCAAGAAGTCGCAGGCCAGGGCGAAGCCGAGTCCATCTACCTGACGACTGATCGCACCCGGCAAGTCCGAGCTGGAGCGCCCATCAGCAGCGAACCCATCAGCCCAAGCGTAGAATGCCGCAGCGTCGGGGAACTGGGCCAGGAACTTGCCACCGGACACGATACTGCGGCAGAACCGGGGCCAGATGCTGCGAGAGGATCGGCGAACCTTGCCGCGGGGATTCACGCGCTCGACGATGTCATCGAGAACGGTCTCCCAGTCGTCTCCGTAGTGCGCCACCACCTTGGCGGGTTCGAACTTGAACAACACGTCCACAAGCGCCATCATGCCGCCGTCCATCGACCCAGTTACGACAGCCGTACGCATCTGCGCATTCTGGGACGACCACAGCAGCTGCCAATAGACATCGCTGAGCCTGGCGGCCCGGAGACGATCACCCGGTTCGAGATACTGGTCGAGCACTTCATGGGTGACGCCATACTCAGAGAACCCCAGCAGGTAAGCACGAGCAGCATCGCAGAACGCGCGCTCAGGCGTGACGGTCTCGGTCACGGCTCTCCCTTGGTTCGGCCTAACGTCTCGGCGCATCACCCGCAAACCGCGGCCCGTGCGCTCTCGTTCAGACTACCGCTCCCCGCCGCGGTTTGTCGCGGTGGATGCGCGGGTTAGGCACTCATCCAGCCTCGTTACTTCTTTGGAGGCTGCTGGGTCGGCGGCTTCGGCGTTGGCTTTGGTGGCTGTTGGAACTCGCGGCGGGCTGGCTTCTGTTGCGGTTGCGGCTTGGGTTTGGGCGGCTGCTGCTTGGTGTCCATTCGGGTGGTCACGTCTCCTGCTCCTCCGCTTCATGAAGGGTAGTCGTACTCCAGCCAATATCGCGCTTGCTCTTGGTCACGTTCTGAAGGTAGCTGTAGACCTCGAAGAAGACCAAGTCGCTCTTGGTAACGAAGTCGAAGTGAAAGGTATCGGACTCGTGTGGCTCAATTTCTCTTGGGCAGTCGGACCAATCAATCTTGTAAGAACGCACCGAGGGCCACTGCACCTCAGGCTCGCTGCTCCTGTCGCGCACCAGTTCGGCTGCAGATGCAAGCGCGGAGGCGGTGGCGTCATCCAGAGGCAGAACTGGCACAAGCCGAATCTCGCCGGTCGCAAGCCTCATCAGCACGGCTGAGTCGTTCTTCACCTGAACGCCCACGTGCACGAGCATTCCATGACCGGAGAGTAGCTTCGTGGTCACAACGTGCGTAACGTTAGCGCACGGGCGATTCAGCCTGTTCTTGATGAAGATCCGGAATGTCCAGATACCGCCGACGAGCAATGCGACGACCGTAGCCACCGATTGGAGTGCACCGGCCAGTTGGTTCAAGGGCTCAGAGGTCCCCATCAGCCACGTCCACATGTCCACATCCCCCCGATGTGCCTAACGTCTTTGCGCGTAACCTGCGCCGCGCTCCTGCCACTTCACTGCCGAGATTACCTCACATGCGCGGCGTCTGGTTGACGCGCGGGTTAGGCCGAGGTGTTATCACGTTCGAACCGGCGCCTGTACGCCTCATCCGGCGGTTTCTGAGACAGGGCAGCTATCGTCTCAAGTGCGCTCCACAAACCCATCTGCCCGCAGCACCAAGCGAGCAGACCCGACTCGTCAGAGAACATCGTCGATCGATACAGTTCGACCATGTAGGAGTCGCTCAAACGCATTCCGAGCTTCGCACACACGTAGGCGTGAGACACGGGGTTCACCGCTCTGAGTTGCTCGACTACCGCTGGGTTTCCGTCGCCGACTCGCAGGAAGAGTCTCGACAAAGCGAACTTGTCTCCGGTTAGTGCATCACTCAACTGGTTGAAGCGAGATTCGAGGAGTCCACGAGGCGCTCGGTACGCGAGCAGTCTGGCGGCTTCGGGATCCGCGTAGGTGTCGAACGCGCGCGCGACACACTCAGGAAACGGAGCACTCTGGTCAGCGTGCCGCAGGTATGTGTATGCCCTGCGTCTCACTGTGGCCTGAGGCGCAGAACACACCGTCTCTATCGCATGCCGTTCTTGCTCCGGGCCAAGGGCGCCCGCCAAGCTGAGAAGGGTCCCCGCGGCACTTGCACGTCGTCGAGGGGATAGTGCCTGAAGCCCAGATTCGAGCGCATCGATGAGATTCCGATGGCAATCTGCGGGGCGCTCTGCCATGTCTTGCTGGAGCTTCCGTACGAGAGCGCGCCGCTCCTGATATGCCTGCTCGAATTCGAGGTCGAGCATCTGGCACGCTTCTTCGGGTGACAGGCACATGACGAGTGCGTTGAAGATCGACGAGTGATCGCAGTTCAAGACCCGTGGATCCAGATTGTCACCAAACGATTGGACGAACCTAATCCTGTTGTCCCCCATTGCCGTCCCGCCTTCGGCCTAACGTCTTTGCGCTTCACTCGCGAGCTTGCGCTTCCAGAGTACACAACCATGCGCGAGTCGAGTGGAAGCGCGGGTTAGATGCTGGCACTCACACTGTGTACGTAACCTTGCCGTCCGTGATGGATGCGTACCCTTGCGCGCCCAGTGCCTTCACCACTGCCGCTACTTCCTCATCCGAGAGCTGGTGCTTCTGGAAGTAGGTGGCGATGTGTCTCGCGAGCGTCTTGTCCGTGCGCGGCTTGGTGCTCTTGGGCTGACGCAACGATTCGCCGAACACGCGCGCCCTGTCTTGAGCCGCCTTCTTGGGATTCGGTTTGACCTGCGGCATCTCCTCGAGCGCAGTGGAACGAGCGGCGAAGATGTGTCGTTCCTTCAGGTGCCGAATGAGCGGATCGAATCCGGTGTCCTTCGAGATGATATGGAAGAAGGCGGTCGGGTCTTGCGCTGCGAGCTCGCCGATGTAGAAGGCGATGTGGAAGTCGAGCGCGTTGGGTCCGTTGCCCGAGAGCTTGACGTACTGAGCGCGCTCACCCATGCGCTGGATACTCGAGACGATGTCGTAGGACAGCTTCGCCTGGTTAGCCCCCACGAAGATGATGACGCGATACGGGTCGTGCTCCACCGCCGCGAGCGACTTGGGCTGGACGCTCTCGAAGTCGACTAGCACGTGGTTCGTTCGCAAGTGCAGACCCCCGTCCTTGCCATGCATCTAACGTCTTTGCGCTTCACCAGCGGCGCGCCGGCGAAGGCTTCCAACCCGAGTCTAGCGTACGAGGCGCGCCGTCTGTGTGGAAGCGCGGGTTAGGTGAGCGGGGGCAAGTCGCTCATCTTGAGTATTGGCAGTATCTGTCCCAGAGCCAGACGCTCTGCAATGGTTCGCATTGCCGCCCACAGCCACCGATTCTCCGCGGATGAGTGTTCACGCGCCGGCGACTTCCTGGCATTATGCACGCCACCGGAGACGCTCGTAATCTCGCCAATCTTGCTGAGGACATCCCTGCTCAGGCCGAAAGCGGCGCATGCGGGATTGCGGCCCCCAGCTTCATCCTCCAAGCGGGTGAGACAGTAGTAGGAGTCCGCGAGGAGGCGCGAGGGGTCTTCCAAGCAGCGCCTGTAACGGTTGGCTATGTCACGAGCAAGCGAGGACACGCGCGGCGCTGTCTCCAAGAGACTTGCGGCTGCCTCGGGGTCCTCCAGCGTTGGCGATGGGGTACCAAGGTGTACCCAGAGGTCTGCCAAACCAAAGGCTTGGCCGTCCGGCAACTCAACCACGGCATCATGATGCCTCATCACCGCAGCATCGAGACTGATGGTCAGCAAGACGCAGATCTCCTCGACGACGGTAACAAACTGCTCGAGTGCCTCTTCCCACTGATGAGGTTCGAATGCCGCATCTAGCCACCAATCGCCATCGCGACGCTCCAGTGTGAACGACATCGAGTAGCCAGCAGGCGTCGTCCTCTCAAACGGTGGGAGTGGGAAGTCGTTAGGATCCCCAGAAAGGATGAGTCTGACGCGAGCCCTTTCGGCGTCGTACCCCATGTTCCCCCGCTTCACCTAACGTCTTTGGGCGTGAGCTGAAGCGCGCCCCGCCCCACTCCGCTACCCGAGTCTACCGCACACGGGCGCGCTTTCTGCTCGACGCCCGGGTTAGCCGGGCCGCTCCGCATCCCATCAGACCGCGGGCAGGAAGCGCCCCAAGAACCGGAGAATGGCCCCCCGGTGGGACTGTGGAAACGCGCCAATCACGTCACGGACTTCTTGCGCCCCCACCGGCGGCCCCTCACCGATTCGCGCCTCTTCGCGAATGTAGTTGATGAGCGCTGACGCTCCAGCCTCTCGAAGCCTGTTGGCTGCGGCAAGTTCGATGGCGCCGGCGTAAGCGGCGCGCCCTTCCTCCACGTTTCCGTTCCTGAACGCGAGCAACCCACGATCAGCGGCCAACAGGACGTCCCACGCTGGCGGAGTGAAGGTGCTGTCACCAGATGCCGCCGCCGTTTCAAGAAGCGGGAGTTGCGCGGCAGCCTCGTCCACCCGCCCCATGGAGGCAAGGCAGTAGAGCGATTGCACTGTCAGACGAATGTCGCCCGGGTTCGCGACGGCTGCGGACTCGACCAGTCGCAGCGCCGTCTCATAGTCCTCAAGCGCGACGGCTGCAATCCAGGAACCCAAGAGCGCGGGCCGTGACGCAAAGGGTTCATCTCGCAGCCAGTCCACTGAGTACTCGACCGCACCAACGAAGTCGTCCGCAGCCATCGCCTGCCACGCGTTAGCTTCGAATGCTCGGGGGACGCGCGGTGCGGAATCTGCGTACCCAAGGCTGGGGCCATGACGAGACACCCACCCCGCCTGCGCCAGAGTGTTCTCCGTTGGGTCCTCCAGAGCGCGAGCGAAGAGGCGCTTGGTCTGCTTACGATTGCCTGACTTAAACTCGACTGTTCCAATCGCCCCTGCGAGTTCTGAAATGCTTCTTGGCGCAAAGCGACCGGACTCAACGGCTCTGGCACCAACCTTCATGAGCTTGCTGCGCGCGCCGCGCGCGTCAGCAGTCGCGATTTCCGCAGCCATCAGCCATGGGTCGGTCAGCGTGGCGGATGAGCGGAGCAGAATCTGGTGCGCATGCTCTGGGTCGCGAGCATGAAGGTAGAAACGGCTGGCGCACCTGAGTACGTAGCGATCATCGGGCGCCAGTGAGACCGCAACCACTAGTGCGCGTCGCGCTGGTTCAATCTGGCCAAGCGCCGAGTACTCACGTGCGAGTTCGACCCAAAGCAGTGGATCGCGTGGATAGCGACGAAGCGCCGCCCTGTGCCCGGCAACGGCCCTCCACCGCTGCTGATGGGTTGGCTCCGAAGTCACCGCCGCCTGGTCGATCATGGTCGGTGATAGCAGCTGCTTGGCGAGCTTGATCGAGACTTCGGAAACGCCCCCGTTCGCCACTACCCAAGCGGCAGCGTCCTCTGCAACGGACGCCAAGCCGTAGGCCAGGGCGGCATCGATCAGGTTCGCTGCATAGATCGGCGAACGGTTCTCTTCCCAGTCTCGCCTGAGTTCTTCAAGTTCGCCCGCAGCGGGCCCCGGGCTTCCGGGTTGTCGACTTACGGTCGCCGCATCTAGCTGCCCGAGTGACGCTGCGACGGGCATCGTCCACCAGCGAGGGACGACTTGGCGGTGACTGTCATCAACAGGCTGGGCCATCGAGGCTCTTCCCTATCAGCCGCATCTCAGCGCGCTTGGCCAGCAACTCCATCTGCGACGTGAATCGCTGAACGGAATAGGAGCTGGTTTGCGCTGCCCGGTCCTTCGGATGTCCGCGGCGCAGCGGGTCGGGGTCAGTCATCTGCATCACGGCAGCAACGAACCGTTCCGTGCTATCGGGATCCGCTGTCTTGCGAAGGACCTCGTCGTGCAGTTCCGTCATCACTCCGCTATGCGCGTGATAGAGATGCGGGAGTACGTCTTCGAAGGTCCCCTGCCAATGGCTGAAGCGGGCTTCCCGTGGCATGCCTTGCTGCAGCAATACGGAGAGACAGTGCCCGAGGAAGAGCTGAACGCCAAGACTGCCGGCGAGGTATAGATCAGCCGCACGCCGCTCCTCCCATGTCCGACCGAACGCGCCGTATTGCTGCTCAGGCGGGGCGTATGCTACCGCACCGGGTATGCGATGTTCCGACCAAGGCCCTTCTACCTCTCGCCGTTCCGCGCGGCCCAAGTCCCCGAGCTTCATCTCCCGTCCCCCGTCGAGGGTCAACACGTTCGAAGGCTTCAAGTCCTGATGCGCGGCACGCGCCGAGTGGAGTTGCCCTATGCCCTGTATCGCGTGCTTCATGACTCTGAACCCCCAGGCGCAGTCGAACGACCCCGCTTGTGCCTGGAACCCGCGAATATCGCCATCGGCCTTCTCGAAGATCAGGTAGGGCACCTGAGACAGAAACGGCCCCGCCTCCGGTACTTCGACCGTGCCAGAATCGATTAGCGTGATGACGCGACTCATTCTCTTGTCGCGACAATCGCAGAGGAGATCCCGTTCGAACTTGAACACCTCTGTGAACGCGTGCAGCTGATCGACGATATCCCCGTCCCCATCCAACGCCGCGTGGAAGTTCAGCGCCTTCATGAAGGCGGTGCTCCCCGTCTCATCCGAGACCAGATACGAGACCGAGAAGCAGCCGCCTGTTGCGCCGGCATCCTTGGCCACACGTTCTTGCACGCGCCAACCGCGGTCCAGGTCGCGGCCGATCAGATGGGCCGCAGGCACTTCCTCGATCGGTGGAAGCAGTGAATCGCTCATAGTCCCTCCGCAAACCCTCCCGCACGGCGAGTCCTGCCGGCACCGGCTAACGTCTTTGCGCGTAACCCGCAAACCGCGGCCCGCGCGCTCTCTTCCCAGACTACCGCCGCCGCCGCGGTTTGTCGTGGTTGACGCGCGGGTTAGATGTGCCTCGCCCGATGACGTGCAGCATCTGCGGAGCGATGCACGGAGTGCGTCGCGACGCACAGCCCGCGACCTTCACGCCCACTGCTGACCGGCCCCGAGACCTCAAGGGAGCACACCGGGATCTCGCTGCAGGGCATCTGGCGTGCGCGTGCGCGAACTTCACCGACCTCATGAACGCGACCCGGATCAGCGGTGCGGCCGGCACTCTTGAGATGTGCGGCTACATCTAACAACTAGTATCCAGTCCCCCAATTGACCTCAGTGTATGGGACACGGTTCTTGAGAACAACGCCAGCACCCCACCGTGTATCCGTTATCAGCACGTGCATGACAGTCTGTGTAAGCCCGCCCCCGAGTCGGCGCTCAGAACTCGTCGAGCGGGCTGCGGACCCCGCACCCGCCACGATTCAGCACGTGTGTGTAGATCATCGTCGTGCGCACGTCCTTGTGACCGAGCAGTTCCTGGATAGTCCGGATGTCGTAGCCGCTCTCGAGCAGATGCGTGGCAAACGAGTGCCGGAACGTGTGACACCCCACGTTCTTCTGCACTCCGGCGCGCAGCACGGCCTGCTTCACCGCGCGCTGCAGTACCGTCGGATGCATGTGATGTCGTCCCTGCCCTCCGGTGCGCATGTCCTTCCACCGACGCTCCTGCGGGAACACCCACTGCCATCGCCACTGGGCGGCCGCGCTGGTGTACTTCCGGTCGAGCGCGCCGGGCAGCATCACCCGGCCCCAGCCCGCCTCCAGATCACTCTGGTGGACCGCATGCGCCCGACGCAACTGCTCGCGAAGCGGCCCCTTGAGCGTGTCGGGCAGCATCGTCACCCGGTCCTTCGCCCCCTTGCCGTTGCGCACCAGGATCTCGTTGGCGCCGAAGTCGATATCCTGCACGCGTAGCCGCAGACACTCGGACAGCCGCAGGCCGCACCCGTACATGACTGCCGCGGCCAGACGGCACTCCCCCGTCATCATGCCGAGAACCGCTCGCACCTCCCCGCGCGTCATCACCACGGGCAACCTCTCGGACTTTCGCGCGCGCACCAGGTCGCCGAGCGAGCCGAGGTCGTGCCCGATCACGTGCCGGTACAGGAACAGCAGCGCCGAGAGCGCCTGGGTCTGCGTGGACGCACTCACGCCGAGGTCGACCGCGAGATGCGTGAGAAACGCGTTGACCTCGTCCTCGCCCATCTCGTCCGGATGCCGCACGTGGTGGAACACGATGAAACGGCGTGCCCACAGTAGGTACGCCTTCTCGGTGCGTGCGCTGTAGTGGCGTGTCCGGAGCGCGTCGCGCATCCGGTCGAGCAGCTTCGGCTCCGCTGACTGCTGGCTACACACGATCGCTCCCCACACCCGGGTTCGATGCCCGCAGTATGGGGAGCGCGTGTGAGTCAGGACTGAACCGGATGTGACCTACCGTGCCTTGACCGCCTCGGCGATCTGGCGACCCCACGCCTCGGCAGCCGAGAGGTCGTCGGCCGTGGGCCGGAACTTCACCAAGAAGTCCTCGAACGGCAGCTCGAAGCCGATCTCCTCGAGCCGCGAGCGCATCTCCTTGTCGGCGCCCTTGCTCCAGCCGTAGCTGCCGAAGGTGGCCGCGATCCGGTCGGTCGGCTTGAGCCCCGACAGGTACTGCAGGTAGCCGGCCACGCGATAGAGCATCCCGTGGTGCAGCGTCGGTGAGCCGAGCACGAGTGCCTTGGCCTCGAGCAGCTCGGCGGTGATGTGCGCGAGCGGACTCAACGCGAGGTCGTAGACCTCCACCTCCACGCCCGCCGTCGCGATGCCCTCGGCCACGCTCCGCGCGATCGTCTCGGTGGAGCCCCACATCGTGGAGAACACCACGAGCGCCTTGTCGCGCTTCTCGCCCGCGCCCCAGCGCGCGTACGCGTCGAGGATCGCCGCCACGTCGTCGCCACGCCAGATGAGCCCGTGGCTCGGCGCCACGATGTCGAGCTTCCATCCGGCCTCGGCGACCCTGGCCACCGCCTTGCCCACCGCGGTACCCAGCGGCAGCAAGATGTTGGCGTAGTAGATGCCGAGCTCGGAAAGCGCCTCGTCGATGCCAAACTCGTCGGCGAACCGCTCCTCGCTCGCCACGTGCTGCCCGAACGCGTCGTTGGGCATGAGTGTCGCCGCTTCGGGACAGTACGTGAACATCGAGTCCGGCCAGTGCACCATCGGCTGCGCCATGAACTTGAGCGTCTTACCGCCGAGATCGATGACGTCCTCGCCTGTGACCGGTTCGATCTCCAGGCCGTTGTGGTACTCGGCCACACCACGCACGCCCGAAGGCGACGCGACCACGCGTGCCTGAGGGATCGCCTCCATCACGTCGCGCAGACCGCCGTTGTGGTCGGGCTCGATGTGGTTGACGACGATGTGCGTGATCCGCTCGAGCGGCATCACGCTCTCGATCCGCGCGAGCAGCTCGGGCACGAACGGCGCTTTGGTGGTATCGATGAGCGCGACGCCGGTCTCGCCCACCACGAGGTAGCAGTTGTAGGTCGTCCCCTCGGGAGTCTCAAACCCGTGGAAGTCGCGCAGACCCCAGTCGATACCCCCGACCCACCAGATACCATCTGTCACCTGGACAGCATGCATGCTGTGACCCTCCTTGTCTGTTCCGGGCGATGCGACCACGGGCCCGCGCGCAGGCCCGGGCGTTGACGTTGGACAGGGGGATGATACCCGCCCGCGCCTGGTCAGACGCGCGTGGCATGCGCCGCCGTCGCCGTATCCGCTACGATGCATGCGGGATGGTATGCCGTCACACCGGCCGGGGGTCTCATGTTCTTCATCCTGCCGTATCGGATCGACCGCGCGTTCAAGATGCCGTGGGCCACCATCGGGCTCATCGTGTTGAACACCGTGGTGTTCTCGTTCTCGGTAACGATCGGCCTGGAGTGGACCATCGCCGCGTTCGGCTTCCGCATGGGTCCGTGGGCACCGCTCACGTGGCTGTCGGCGTCGTTTCTGCACGCCGACCTCCTCCACCTACTCGGGAACATGTACTTCCTGTGGCTGTTCGGCTCGATCGTCGAAGATGCGCTCGGCCCGTGGCGCCTCCTGGCCGTCTACATCGTAGGCGGACTGGTAGCCGCGATCTCACATGGTGTGGTGATGCTCGCGTTCGTGCCGGGTGCAGCCGACATCCCGATGATCGGTGCCTCCGGCGCGCTCGCCGCCATCATGGGCCTGTTCGCAGTCCGCTTCTACCGGACGAAGATCCGCGTGGGCTACTTCGTCTGGTTCGTGGCGATGATCCGCTACGGCACGTTCGCCATCAGCTCGGTGGCCGGTGTCGTACTGTGGTTCGCCCGGGATGTCGTGAGCGGGCTGATCGGCATCGGGTTGGGCGCGGCCGGAGGGGTGGCAAACTGGGCGCACCTCGGCGGCGTCGTGTTTGGCGCCGCGATCGGTCTGCTCTCCGGACAGATCAGGTCCGCCTCAACCGAGTACCTAGCCGACGACGCACACATGTACGCAGCAACCGGCACCCACGAAGTCGCTGCCGCCAAGTACGCCGAACTCGCCGAGCAGGACCCGCAGAATCCCGAATGGCGCCGGAGGAAGGCGCGCGAACTCGCCAACGCCACCACAGCTGCCCCTGACAGTGCGAGCGCAGAGTACGGGCACGCGATCCGCCTCTACGTCCAGGGACGGCGGATGCCCGAGGCACTCGACACGTTCATCGAAGCAGACGGGCGGCTCGGCACGCTCGCACTCGACCATCCCTTGCTGCTCGCGGTCGCTGCCGAGGCCGAGCGCCGCTCCGACTGGCCCACGGCCGAGCGGTTGTACCTGCACGTCGCCGACGAACGCGGCGGAACACCGGCCGCGGAGAAGGCGATCTTCCGCCTCGCCCACGTCTACCTCGGCATGGGAGACCGCGAGCGGGCGCAGTCGACCTGGGCGCAGTTCGGCGACCTGCATCCGAGCAGCGAGTGGATGGCGTTCGCCGACCCCGCGCTCCGCGCACTCCAGCCGTAGCGGGAAATGGGCCGCGACGCCGCACGGCGAGCGTGGGGCTAGTTGTCGCGCTCCACGAAGAAGTCGGCCATCGAGAGCAACAGATCGCGCGCCTTCGTCTTGGGCAGCGCGGTCTCGAGGTCCGCCTTCGCCCCGAGCACGAGGTCGCGCGCGTACGTGCGGGCGAAGTCAAGGCTGCCGGCCTGCGCCATGATCCCCACGGCCTCCTCGAGCACCGCCGGGTCCTCGGCACGCGACGCGAGGATCACGAGCAGCCGCTCGCGATCTGCCGAGTGCGCGAGCGCATGGACCGCGGCGAGCGTGCGCTTGCCCTCGGTCAAGTCACTTCGGAAGTCCTTCTTGGTGGCCTCGCGCGTGCCGACGAGATTGAGTACGTCGTCCTGGATCTGGAACGCGAGCCCGGCTGCCAGGCCGAAGGCGCGTAGCGCCTCGGTCTGCGCCTCGGTACCGCCGCCGATGATCGAGCCGACCGCCAGCGGTACCGCGCCCGAGTAGTAGGCCGTCTTGTGGTTGGCCATGAGCAGGTAGTCCTCGACGCTCACGTCAAAGCGGTCGTCACGCGCCCAGCCGATGTCGAGCGCCTGACCCTCGATCGTGCGCGTCGTCATGTCCACGAGCTCGCGCAGCACGCGCAGCCGTATCTCGGCAGGCAGGCCCTCGTCACTGACGACCGTCCCGGTCACGAGCGAGAGCGCCAGGTCGCCGGCGTTGATTGCCAGCCCCTCGCCCTCGCGGATATGCAGGCACGGCTCGCCTCGGCGCGTGAGCGACGAGTCCATGATGTCGTCGTGGATGAGTGCCGCCGTGTGGAAGTGCTCGATGGCGGCTGCCGACGGCCAGGCGCGCTGAGGCTCGCCGCCCACGGCCTCGCACGCCAGCAGGCAGATGAGCGGCCGATGACGCTTGCCGGCGTTCTTGGTGTACTCGCCGAGCGGCCCGTACAGATAGCGGCGCATATCGGCGTGGATACCATCGTCGAAGAAGTCCGCAAGATACGCGTCGAACTTCTTGTGGTGTCGCCTGAGGTAGAGCTCGAACGCGGTCATGACCCTCCCGGAAGGCCGCGATCCCTGGCCGCGGTCCGTCATAGTGTAGGGGTCGGACCCGGCGCGGGCAACAGTCCGGTAACGGCTGCCGGACCCGGTCGGCCCCGTCCTGTACTACGCCGCCGGCTCCCGATATCCCTTCTCCAGATAGACACCATCCTCGGTGAACCTCTTCCGGTACATGAGCATGACCGAGGCGATCGCGCCGATAGAGGTCGCCGCCGCGATCATGAGCATCACGACGATCTGGTACTTCGTGGCCTCGAGCGGATCGGCGCCGGCGAGGATCTGGCCGGTCATCATGCCGGGGATGAAGACCACGCCGGCCGCCGCCATCGAGTTGATCGTCGGCACGAGCCCCGCGGTGAGCGCGGTCCGCACGCTCGGCCGCGCGCACTCCCAGACCCCGGCCCCGAGCGCGGCCAGACCGAGCATCTCGGCCGAGCGCGCGTCGAGATCGGCGAACAACCGCTCGACGGCAAGCGCGATGCCGGTCATCGAGTTGCCGATGACCATGCCGGCGATCGGCAGGACGTACCGCGCCTCGTACCACACCGGCACGCGCACGATGAGCGCGGTCACCGCGAAAGTCACCGTGAAGCCGGTGAGCGCCATCGCGACCACCGAGCTGCCGAAGACCCCGGGGGGCGCGTTGCCCGCGCGCTTGAGCACCACGCGCGCGGCGGCGACCACCATCACCCCGAGAAGCGCGAGCACGATCGGCCACGTCTGGTTGACGAAGACCCACCGCAAGACGAAGCCGAGCGCGAAGAGCTGCAGGTAGGTGCGCACGGTAGCGATGGCCAGGTCGCGCTCGAGCCTCAAGCCCATGCGGAGCGAGAGCCCGCCGGCGACGAGCACGAACACGGTGGCGATCGCGAGTTCCCACGCGCCGATGGGGATGGCGCCGCCGGGGGTGATGTCAGGCATGAAGCGCCTCGATTCGCCCGCCCGCGAGGCGGTAGCGGGCGGTCGCGGTCGCGTCGGCGCGCACGTGACTCACGCGGACGACGCCCCCGCCCTCGGCCACGAACGCTCCCGTGAGCCGCGCCACCTCGGCTGCACTCGCATCGTCAAGGCTCGCGTCCGGCTCGTCGAGCAGAAGCACGCGCGGGCGGGCGAGCATCACGCGCAGGAGCGCGATCCGTGCGATCTGACCCACGGACAACCGGCTCACGTCGCGACCCGGGGCCACATCGGCGAGTCCCACCCCCGCAAGCGCATCGACGAGAGCGTCATCGGCAGGCGGCTGCTCGCCGTGCCGGACCTTGAGCGTCCAGGGGAGCCGAAGGTTGTCGGCGACCGTGCCGGGCACGAGCGCCGGGCGCTGCGGCAGAAGCGCGACGCGGGTGCGCCACGTCTGCGGCGCGATGCCGTCGGCGTACGCGCCCTCGAGCGCGAGCTCGCCCGTGACTCCCGGTAGCAGCCGTGCGAGCGCGAGCAGGAACGTCGTCTTGCCGGAGCCCGACGGACCGACGACCTCGGCAAGCGTTCCTCCGGCGAGCGCGAAGTCCACGCCGTCGAGCACCGCCACCGGGCCGTGGTCGCCTTCGCGCACCGCGTGCACGTCGCGCGCGGCGAGCAGCGGGGTGCCGCTCACCAGCGGTCCCGGTGGACGCGGGCAGCGTCGTAGCGATCGGCGGGCGGCTTGGTCTCGGCCGGGTGCCCGACCGCGAGCACGCAAAACGGCTCGACCCCCGCAGGAAGGCCGAGCACGTTGCGCAGGGGCTCGACGCGCTCCATCTTCGGCCAGAAGCCGAGCCACACGGCCCCGAGCCCGAGTGCGTGGATGGCCACGAGCGCGTTTTGGGTGGCCGCGCCGCAGTCCTGCTGCCACATCACGTCGTGCTTGAGCGCGCGTGTGTCGGCGCAGACCGTGATGGCAAGCGGCGCCTCGCGGAGCATCGCACCGTACGGCGTGGTCTCGGCCATGCGCTCGAGCTGCTCGCGGTCGACCGTGGCCACGAAGTGCCACGGCTGCTGGTTACCCGCCGAGGGAGCGGCCATCGCGGCGTGCAGGATCGTGTCGATGTCGGCCTCGGACACGGGCTCGGCGGTGTACTTCCGGATGCTGCGTCGGCCCAAGATGGCCTCGAGCGCTTCCATGGGATCACTCCTCTGAGTCGGGGATGGCAGGTCCTGCGTCGCGCGCACGCACGCGCCGGGCGTCACGGTACACGACGGGGCTCGTGCCGAAGAGCAGGTCGTTCTCGAACCCGATGCGCTCGAGGCCGACAAGCTCCTCGGCGATCGTCGTCACGTTGCGGAGCACCTCGGGGGAGCCCACCGAGAGGTCGTGCAGGTCCACGCCGTCGAGGCGCCCGTGCTTGACGTGGTGCACGTAGGTCTTCCACAGCGCCGCCTTCGCCCGCTGCGGCGTGGTGGGCACGCGAAGCACGTCGAGCATGCGCGTCCGAGACGCCTCGAGCATCTCGCGTGAGGCTCGCTTCGGCAAGCCCGCCAGCTCGCGCCCGATCGAGTCGGCGGCGGCACGCTGCGTCTCCTGCACGATGAACTTGACCACGTGCCAGGCGCCCGTGAGATCGCCGTTGCTCGCGATTCGCCGGTCCGAAAGCCACAGCCACGCGTAGAGACGGCGGCGCCAGTCCCACCAGGTGAGCGCCGAATCGAACGCCGTCGACGGGACGAGGAACCACCCGGTCTCGCCGAGCATCGCCGCGAACACACCGCTGCCGAGCGCGCTCTCCCGCCTCCGCGCACCGATGCGCGCCTTGGCCAGGCCGCAGGAGGGCGAGGACTCCTTCAGGATCACCGCGCGCACGCCCGCGCGCTCGAGCGCTTCGACACACGCACGGGAGCCCGCCACGAGCTGCTCGGTCACGTCGCGCCCGTGGCGGTCCTTGACCCGCGCGTCACCGGCCAGCACATCGGCTCCACTGCCGGTCAGGTGGATCGGCTCGCGTGGCACGCCGAGGCCGGCCATGCACTCGGGACACACCGGCGTGAACGCGAAGTCCGCCCGCTCGCGACCGAGCTTTGCGACCTCGTCGAAGCGCTTGGAGTTGTAGCGCACCGGGCAGTCGAAGATACACGCCGAGATCCCGATACGGGGCCGGTCGGTGATGACTTCGGTCACGGGACCTCCAGCGGACGACGCACGACACCTTGCATACGATTCTACCCGTCGGCGCGCTTGCGCCCCGACGCCTTGCATGGGTACCGTGAGTCAGACGACCGGCAGGAGATGGCGCCCGTGCCCGATGACATAGCGCTTCTGTGGCTGCGGCGCGGCCTGCGCCTGGCCGACAACCCGGCGCTCGCCGCCGCGTTCGAGCGCCACGACTTCGTCGCCCCGGTCTACATCGACGATACCGGCGGCCGATGGGACCCCGGCCCCGCGGCGCGGACGTGGCTCGCACTGTCTCTCGCATCGCTCGACGGGTCGCTCCGTGCACGGGGCTCCCGGCTGACGATCCTGTCCGGTCCCGCGAACATCGCCCTCCCCCGTCTCGCGACCGCCGTCGGCGCCCACGCCGTCTACGTCGACGGCTCCCACGTCGCCGAGATCGAGGAGCGCGACGCCCGGGTCGGTGACGCCCTCGCCTCCGCGGGCGTGGGGATGCACACCTTCGACACGCACCTGCTCCGTGACCCGTCGACGCCGCTCACCACCGCAGGTCGCCCGTACACGGTGTTCACGCCGTACTACAACGCCTGCAGGAGGCTCCTGCTCGCCCGGGACATGATGCCGCTTCCCGGCCGCATGACGCTGCCCCCCCACCTGCCGTCCGGCCTCACGCCCGCAGACATCTCCGCCGACGTGAGCGGCCCTCCGTTGCTGTCGTCGCACTTCACGCCCGGTGAAGCGGGAGCGGTCCGTGCGCTCGACAGGTTCATCTCCGAGGGTCTCGAAGGCTACGCGACAGACCGCGACCGACCCGACCTTGTCGGCACATCACGCCTCTCGCCCCACCTCGCCTTTGGCGAGATCTCGCCCGCCCGGGTGCACCAGGCCGTCCGCGCGGCCGCCGGCGCGGACGCCGACACGTTCGACAGGCAGCTGTACTGGCGGGAGTTCGGCAACTACCTGCTCCACCACTTCCCGCACACTGCCACGAAACCCCTGAGGGCCGAGTACGAGGCGATGCCGTGGGCCGACGACCCCCGCGGCGTGGCAGCGTGGCGCGAAGGGCAGACCGGCTATCCGATCGTGGATGCCGGGATGCGCGAGATGGCAGCGACAGGCTGGATGCACAACCGCGTGCGCATGCTCGTCGCCTCGTTCCTCACCAAGGACCTGCTGGCGCCCTGGCAGAGCGGAGAGCGCACCTTCTGGCACCACCTGACCGACGCAGACGCGGGCAACAACACGCTCGGCTGGCAGTGGGTGGCGGGCAGCGGCGCCGACGCGGTGCCGTACTTCCGGGTGTTCAATCCCGTGACGCAGGGAGAGCGTTTCGATCCCGACGGCACGTACGTGCGCACGTGGCTACCGGAGCTCGCCGACCTTCCCAGCCAGTGGATCCACCAACCCTGGGAGGCGCCGGACGACGTGCTCGCCGCAGCGGGCGTGACGCTCGACAGCACGTACCCCTCGCCGGTGCTCGACCATCCGGGCGCACGGCTACGGGCACTTGCCGCGTACGACTTCGTGCGCGCTGCCCGGCGCTAGCCGCCCTCCGGCCCGGTGATGCCGAGAGCCCGCGCGATGTCCTCGCGCTCCTTGAGGCTCAGCAGCCACTCGGCAAGCTCTCTGCCCGAATCGCCGAGGAGTTGGAGATACTCGATCGCGCACTGCGGCTCGGTGGTGTCCCCGCCGAAGTGCGACCAGAACAGGCACCGCCCCTCGTCGCAGGCAAAGCCGAGATTGCGGACGTGCCGTCTCAGTATGCACTCGTCCAACGTTGCTCCTCACCAAAGATCCGCTTCCGGCGCTCCTACTCGTCCTCCACGAGGTCCGCGATGAGCACGTATCTGTCCGGCGCGCTGCCGACGAACTGGAACGGATAGCACGTGCTGACCGACAGAACGGCATGATCTGTAGGCACGACGACGGTTCGGTCGTCCTTGTGAACGATCCGGATGCGGGTGATCTTGTAGGTGTACGTCCCGGTCGCCGTCTCTATGACGAACACGTCGCCGAGCTCAAGCGAACCCAGCCGAGAGAACACGGTATCACGATGACCGGATATGACGCAGTTGTCCGGCTCTCCGGGCATCGCGGTTTGAACGAGGTGTCCGACACCCCGCTTGAGTTCCTCGGTGCCGGTTCCCTCGATGACAGGAAACGACTGATCGAGCGCAGGGATGGTGAGCGTCCCGAGTATCTCGCCCGTCGCCGGATCGAGGGGGTAGGTGAACTGTCGGGAACCCGCCGCGTTGGTGGCTACGGCCGAGCCGGTCGGAGTCGAGGACTCAGTCGCCTCGATCCTCGGTACGTATGGGTTCAAGCCGGTCGCAGGTGCGGCGCCGCCGACGATGTTCGCCAGCGCCCACGCGGAGATCACGATTCCCAGGATCACAAGCCCCAGTGACGTGCTGCCGGCAAGGAAACGCTTGTCGCGCCACAGTCTCGGTCTATCCATGAATCCTGTTAGTGGCGACCCGGGCCGCGAATCCAAGAAGCGCCAGCACGACGCCCGCAAGCAGGATCGAGTACCACGGCGTCGCCGTGTCCGGAAGCAGCCCGCCCGGGGCCACCTGGACCGTGGTCGTCGCGGTATCGGTCGTTACGATCCCGGCTCCCACGCCCGTGACGACAGCGACGTTGGTGGTCGTCTCTGTCAGTGTGTCCGTTGCCGTGTAGACCCACGTCTCACCCGGCTGGAGGATCTCATCACCGTTCGTGTCGCCCGAGACGTAGGTCACGGGGCTGACCATATCGTCCGTCACAACCACGTCACTGAACTCGACGGTGCCCGGGTTTGTGACGGTGTAGGTGTACGTGACCGTGCCGCCCCCCGCGGGAAGCGAGGTCGGCGACGCCGTCTTGGTGATGTCGATCAGCCGTTCGGCGGCGCAAACATCGTTCGTGACCACGTTCGCGTCGAGCGTGACCTGGCCGTTGCGTGCAAGCAGTTGACCTTCGACCATAGCGCCCGTCTGCACGGTGATGTCGGTCAGCGCGAAGATGTGTCCCACGAACTCGGAGTCCGTGCCGAGTGTCGCGGAGCTTGGAACAACCCAGAACACCCGGCAGAACCGTGCGCCGTTGATGAGCTCGATGTGGCTGTCCGACGCGGTTATCAGCGTTGCGGTGCTTTGGAAGATGAAGACGGCATCCGGATCGCCCTGAGCGTCGAGGGTCATAGTGCCCGTGATCGAGAGGACACCGCCCGAGCTGTAGACTCCGGGGCCGAGGGTGAGCCCGCCGAGATCCACCGGCACAGCGCTGCTGACGGGTCGGCCCGCAGCGTCATCGTACGCCGTGACCAGGTCGACCTTGGCCTGCTCCGCGACGGCGTCGGCGATGTGCCGTGCTCCGATCAGCGTCACGCCGGTGTCCACGAACGCCGAGCCGGGGTGCAGGCCCACGTCCCCGGTGATCGTGGTCGTACCGGTGTTGGTGATCGTCGTACCGGCCAGAATCGCAAACCCCTCAGTCGTACCGAGGTTGACGGTGGCCTCGGCTCCGAAAGCGGTCGCCGGTGCGGCTACCAGCGACATGATCATGATCGCGAGGAGTGGGATGAGCCGCATCCTGGTCACAGTCTTCATAGATCCGTGCCCCCTGTCGACGCGCGCGCAGATGAATCCAACGCTCACTATACTCCCCTGGGGACTTGCGCGCAGAGGAGCGGGCGGCTTGGGCCGCCCGCTCCTCTGCTCCACCGCATCGCTACGGCAGCTATTCGCACTGGCGGAGGCGTGTGCGAATCGAACACACCCGGGACGCTCTTCACGCCCCACGTCGGTTTTGAAGACCGCGGAGCCCACCAGGACCCATCCGCCTCCAGGGGGGATTGTCCTGGTGCGTGCGCAGATTGGCAAGCCGCACGACCGGGAGCCTAGCCGAGGGGGAGTTTCTGCTGCCCCGAGACCGCCGACTCAGGTCCGGTCCACCGAAGCGCGAGGACCGCGACGTCGTCGGCGAGGCGCGCACCGGCGAACGCGACCGCGGCCTCGACCGCGCGCCGCACCGCATCGGCGGACGAGGCGCCCGCCAGGTCGGCGAGCAGGCCGATCAGCCGCTCCTCGCCGTACTGCACCCCGCCCGATCGGGCCTCGATGAGCCCGTCTGTGTAGAGGAACAGCTGGTCCTCCGGGCTGAGCCACACCTCGGAATCGGTGAACTCCACATCCAGGAACGCCCCCGCCAGCGCGGAGTTCGACGGTAGCGCACCAACCTCCCCGCCGCCGCGAACGACCACAGCCGACGTGTGGCCCGCGTTGCAGTACACCATCCGCCCGTCCCTCGGATCGAGGATGCCGAAGAACACGGTCACGAACGTGGCGGGGTCCGAACCACGGTACAGCACGGTGTTGGCCAGGCGCAGCGCATCGGCCGGCGTCATGCCCTTCTCGGTGGCCTTGGCTCGGATGGTGTTCTTGACAAGCGACGTGAGTACCGCGGCGTCAAGGCCCTTGCCCGAGATGTCGCCGATGGTGATGCCGATAAGACCGAAGTCGAGCTCGAACAGGTCGTAGAAGTCGCCGCCGACGCGGCTCATGTCGCTCGCGGACTGGTACGAGTGCGCGAACTCGATGCCGGGCACGCGCTCGGGGAGCACGATGAGCGCCTCTTGCAGGGTGTCGGCGACCCGATGCTCGTGCTCGAAGGCCCGCGCCTGCTCGAGCGCGAGCGAAGCGGTGACCATGAGCTTGCCGAGAAACACGATGCGCGCCTCGTCAAACGTCGTCCGCTCGTCGTAGACGAGTTCGAGCACGCCGATCGCGGCGCCGCGCAGCAGAAGCGGGACCGCCGCGAACGCGCCCACGTCGAACGCGCGCATGATCGCTTTGTTGGTGCGCGGATCGGCCAACGCGTCTGTGACGAGCTGGATCTCACAGCTCTCGGCCGCGCTCACGATGACGGGTCGCTCATGATACGGGTCCCGCACTCCGACCCGCACCTCACCGCCGCTGCCGAAGTGGTGCTTGACCACCCACTCGCCGTCTTCAACCACCGATATGACCGAGTAGTCGGCCCCCACTGCTGCCGCCGACTCCTCCACGACACGCTCGAGGATCTCGTCCGGATCGAGCGTGGAGATGAACGCGGTGAGCGTGCGGTTGAGCGCATCGGAGTAGAAGCCCGCGCCCCGCTGCTGCTCGTAGAGCCGGGCGTTGGAGAGTGCCAGCGACAGCGAGGTGCCGACCCGCGTCGCAAACTCCACCACCGGCGCCGCAAAGCCGACGGGCTCTGTGTGGTAATGGAGACCGAGCGCCCCGACGACCTCGCCGCCCACGAACAGCGGCACGTTCAGGATGCTCTTAACGCCGAATGGCTCGAGCGACGCGCGGATGTGCGGCTCGGCGGCGGCTACGTCGTCGATCGTCACGATCGCGCGCGTGGCGGCTGCAGCCTCGGCGACCGGGACCTCTTCGGCCGAAAACAAGCGGCCACCGGCGGTCTTCTGCAGAATCGGACCCAGGTACTCCGCCCTCCACCGGTCCCCGTCACGGAAGACGATACCCGCCGACTCGCATCCAGCCGCCCGCGCCGCCTCGGCGATCACCCGCTCGAGTGTTTCTTCGATGTCGAGCGTGGAGTGGATGATCACGTCGAGCGCGCCGAGCGAGTCAGAAAGCTGCTGGCGCCGCTCCCGCTCCGTCATGTCGACGAGCGAGAAGACGAAGCCACGCACCTCGGCATCGGCGTCGACATGCGGCGTGAGCGTCCAGTCCCAGTACGTCACGCCCCGCCAGGGCTGATCCTCGAAGACGAACGGTTTGGCGCGGAACTCTATCGGCTGTTTCGTGTCCCGCGCGCGCCTGAAGATCTCTTCATTCTCCGCATTGGGGAACATCTCGAAGTGGTTCCTGCCGATGAGCTCCTCTCGCGTCATTCCGCACGCCGCTGCGTAGGTGGAGTTCACGAGAACGAAGTTGAAGTCGCGGTCGAGATACACGAGGCTCGCCTCGGGCGAGTTCTCCATGACCGCCACGAGCAAGTCGCGCTCCTCGGCAAGCGCCGCAGCGAGCAAATCGTCAGATGGCTGGTGCGCCGGCATGATCGAGCCCCGATCACCGCTGCGACTCGTACGACTTCCCTCCTATTGAGCCGCAAGAAGCGAGGTTGGCGCAAGTGCGCACCGCCACCGGGTCGGTACCCCGGCGCCTGATGATGAGAGAATCCTCATCCCGCTCTCATGCGACCCTCATCCGCTCGACCGATGATGTGGGCGACCGGCCCGTATCCCGCGGACAAGGACACACATGCGAAGCCTCATCGCCTCGGCGCTCCGAAACAAACGTGTCGCCGCCCTCTGGGCCGTCGTCATAGTGACCGTTCTGACGGTCGCGTTCGTGGCATCGGCGCAGGCCACCGACCAGGCATCGTTCTGCACGACGTGCCACGAGATGACTCCCTATTACGACGCGTGGCAAGACGGCCCACACGGCGAGGTCTCGTGCATCGAGTGCCACGTGGACGCCGGGACCACCGCGCGCCTGGCGCACAAGGTCACCGCACTCGGCGAGGTCTACGCGCATTTCGCCGATGAGCCGCGCTTCCCGATGAACGCAACCGAGGTACCCGACGCGCGCTGTCTGGCCTGTCACGAGGGGACGATCGCCTCTGACCTTCCCGACTTCGATCACGACGCCCACCGCGCGGGCAAGCCGTGCATCAGCTGCCACGCCGACGTCGGGCACGATGTCACGGCGTCCGCGCTCGCCGAGGCGGGCATACTCGACCCCGACGCGCAGGCTGCCAAGGAGGCCGCTCTCGTCGCTGAGGTGGGCGCCGGAGACGCCAACATCCCGGCTCACAAGCCTGTGACGTGCTCCAACTGCCACGACATGGCGGCCACCGGCTGCGTCTCGTGCCACGAGCCCGGCCACGAGCCACGGGATGTCTCCACCACATGCACCGACTGCCACTCGGCTGGCACGGTCTGGGCATTCACCCATCCCGAGAGGACCGACTGCGCCACGTGCCACGAGACTCCCGAGGAGCACTACACGCCGACCTGCGACACATGCCACACCGCCGGCAACTTCGAGTTCGGGCACCCGGGCGACGAGGCCGACTGTACGACATGCCACGAGACACCCGCCGGGCACCGCACCGGCGCGTGCACGAGCTGCCACGATCCGGGACCCGAGTGGGCGTTCGAGCACCCCGCGGCAACCAGCGACTGCGTCTCCTGCCACACGAAACCGGCCAGGCACTACGCGGGCACGTGCAGCTCATGCCACAAGCCGGGAACGCCGTTTGCGAAGGCCGTCTTCACGCATCCGGGCGCATCGGCCACCTGCACCAACTGCCACACCCGACCCTCGGGTCATGCCGGCGGCGCGTGCACCACGTGTCACCAGCCAGCGTCGTCGTGGAAGTTCACGCACCCGAGGTCGACCGACTGCGCCTCATGCCATCGCGCGCCGGGCAGCCACTACGCTGGGGCGTGTGCCGCGTGCCACACGGTCGGAAAACCCTTCTCGAGCGCCGTCTTCACACATCCGGGCGCATCGGCCACCTGCA
>DDXA01000004.1:0-1147692 GCA_002347725.1 Actinobacteria bacterium UBA2272 | reverse complement strand
ACTGCGCCTCATGCCATCGCGCGCCCTCGAACCACTACGGTACGACGTGCGTCTCGTGTCACACCGTCGGCCAGTCGTGGGGTAGCGCCACCTTCAGTCACGCCCGCATCACGGGTGGAGAGCACACGTACCGCAGCTTCTCCTGCGCCACCTGCCACCCGAGCGGCTACGGCTCCTACTCGTGCCTGCAGTGTCACTCGGACAACAACGGTGGGGATGATGACGATGATGACGATGATGACTAGGAGCACACGATGAAGGCGCCTGACAGGATCGCGACGATCGCGATCGCAACGGTAGCGGCCGTCTTGGTGACGGTGGCGGGCTTCGCACTGAGTTCGGGCGGCGGAATGCCCGCCGACGACGATCTGCCGACGATCGCGACCGCCGTGGACCCCTCGGCCACTCCCTCGGATACCCCGGTTGCCACGGATCCGATCGTACCGGACGCCCCGATCATCACCGATGACGATGACGCCGATGATGGCGACGACTACCGCGAGACGGTCACCCGTCCCGTCCGCGTCGACAGTCCCGACGACGACGCACGCGACGACGGCGATGAGGATGACGATGAGGACGATGACGACGAGAAGAAGCGCTCGCACGACGATGATGAGGATGACGACGACAAGGACGACGATGAGGACGATGAGGACTGACCGCGTCCACACTTCCCGCTGACGGGGAATCCTCTGACTCACAGCACGCCATCCGCCGGTGAGCGCCCGAGGAGCCGCGTCGTATGAGGATCCTTCTCGTCGAAGACGAAGCACGCATCGCATCGTTCGTCACACGCGGCCTGTCCGCCGAGGGTCACACCATCGAGCACGCCGCGACGGTCGCCGAGGGTAGCGCTCTGGCGAGCGCTCACACCTACGACCTCATCATCCTGGACCTCGTACTCCCCGACGGCCACGGGCGCGAGGTGCTCTGCGCGATCCGCGAGGCCGACACCGACGTGCCCGTCATCGTCGTGAGCGCTCTGGGCGAGATCGACGACAAGGTGGAGCTGCTCGACCTCGGCGCCGACGACTACCTGGTGAAGCCGTTCGAGTTCGCCGAGCTCGCCGCGCGCGTGCGGGCCGCCTCGCGTCACGGGAACCGCACGTCCCACCTACTCGAGGCGGGCGATCTCACGCTCGACACGCGCACGCGCGTCGCACGGCGAGGAGACCTTACGGCCGATCTTCCGAGCCGCGAATACGCGCTGCTCGAGTACCTCCTGCGCCACGAGGGTCAGGTGCTCACGCGCCAACAGATCCTCGATGCCGTCTGGGGGTTCGGCTTCGAGAGTGCATCGAACGTCGTGGACGTCTACATCGGCTACCTGCGCCGCAAGCTCGACACGCCGGGCCGGCCATCCGTGGTCGAGACCGTGCGGGGAGCCGGCTACCGTGTCCGGGCGTAGACGACGCTTCTCGGCGGTCGCGCGGGTCGCTCTCGCAACCACCACCACGCTGGCGGTGGGCGTGGCGCTCGTGGCGGTGGTCTCCTACGCGGCGGTTACCCGCGACCTCGAGGCCGGCATCGACCGCGACCTGCTCGAGGAGTCGCGCGCGTACGCGGCGGCGCTCTCGCAGGACCCACCGGCGACCGGAGCCGGGCTCATCGAGATGTCCCGACGGTATCTGAGCGCTCGTCAACCGGGCTCGGTGCTCGCCCCCATCCTGCTCGTGCGCCTCACCGACGGCACGGTGATCTCCAACTCCGACCTGCCGCTCGAGGAAGTCTGGATGGCGCCTGACGCTCCGGTGGCCTCCGGTTTCACCACGGTGGTTTACGAAGGACTCACCTACCGAACCTCCACCGCGCCTGTACTCGCCGGCGACGGCACCGTACTCGGCGTGTTCCACGCCGCGCTCGCGCTGGACCCCGTTTTCGCGCTCAGAGACGAACTCGGGAGCTCGATCGCCACGATCGGTCTGGCCGTGGCCGCCATCGGCGGACTGCTCTCATACTGGGTCGCGCGCGCTGCGCTCAAACCGCTGGCCCGGGTGGCAGCCACGGCGGGACGGATCTCACACTCGGCGCTGACCGAGCGGGTGGACTACGACGGTCCCGACGACGAGGTGGGCTCGGTCGTACGCTCCTTGAACGCGATGCTCGACCGGCTCGAAGCCGCCTTCGGCGAGCAGCGGCGGTTCGTGGCCGACGCGTCGCATGAGCTCCGCACGCCGCTCGCGGTCGTGCGCGGGAACCTCGAGACCCTCTGTGCCGAGGACTCGCCTGCCGAGGACCGGAGCGACGCCGAAGCGGCGGTCCGCGACGAACTCGCGAGGATGGAGCGCCTCGTGGAAGACCTCCTCGCCCTCGCCCGGCTCGAGTCGGGGAGCGGGCTGCGGCCGTTCCAGCCGCTCGACGTCGCTGTCCTGCTCGAGGAAGCCGCCGCCCGCGGACGAACGCTCGCAGGCGAACGGACGCTCGTCGTCGACGCCTCCGGACGGCTGTGGGTCAACGGCGATCCCGACCTTCTCGACGCCGCGCTCGGCAACCTCGTGCGTAACTCGTGGTACCACACCGGCCCCGGAGGCCGCATCACGCTCTCGGCCACAGCCGAGGGCCGCTCGGTGGCGCTCTCGGTGACCGACGACGGACCGGGCATACCCGCCGGCGAACTCGAGCGCATCTTCGACCGCTTCTATCGCAGCAAGACGCGCCGGGATGATGGCGGCGGCGGGAGCGGGCTGGGGCTTGCGATCGTGCGGCGGCTCGTGGAACTCCACGGAGGCCACGTCCGGGCCGCCAACAGTGCCGGCGGCGGAGCCGTCTTCACCATCACCCTGCCGCGGGCCGAGCCCGGCTAGCCGCGCTTGCCGAGCGTGCGCGTGTCGCCGTCACGCCTGGTGACGCCCTGCGCGTCGAAGTACTCGAGCAGCGGCACGACGTACTTGCGGCTCGAGCCGGTCGCATCGCGTGCGTCTTTGGCGAGCATCGTCCCATGCTCGGTGAGATAGCCGACGATCTGGCCGCGGGCGCGCTCCACGGCTGCGGCATCGAAGTGCAGATCCGGGCCGAGTCGCACAACGGCGCCATCGGTCGCCAGCCGTCCGAGCACCTTGCGCGCGACGCCGGGGTCCACGCCCGCCTCGGCGGCGAGCTCGGCGGTGGTCGCGGGCGCGAGGGCCTGCTCGCGCAGCAGGGCGAGCAGCTTGCCCGTAGCCTCGCTCTCCGCGGCAAGTGCGGTCGATGCGGCGGCCGGGTGCCGGACCTCGGCCCCGGCGAGCACGACCCTGCCCTGCCCGGCGGCAAGCGCGAGCAGGGAATCGAAGACCTTCGGCTCGAGGCGACGGTCGACGCGGTCGCGCAGTGCGGCGATGCCAAGACCGGTGGCGTTGGGGTTGGCGTCGTGAAACGCGAGCAGTTCGCGCTCGGCAGACTCCAGAAGCACGCCCTGGGCCTCGGCGGTCACGTAGTACGTCTCGCCGCCCACCTTCAGGCGCTCGAGCGTCGCCTTGTTCAGATCGTCGGCCACAGTCGCACGCGGCACGCCGATCGCGACCGCCACCTGAGCCGAGGTCATCGGCAGCGCGCGGCTGGCGAGCAGGCCGACCGCGGCACCGGAGAGGTCGTGAATGACAAGGGCATCGAGAAGCTCGCGCTCGTGGGGCCTGAGCGTGGTCCGGCGCGGCGGCAGCACGTCGAGCACGACGCCGCCGCCGATCGTCCACATCGGCGAGTACGAACGGATGATGAAGCGGTCGTCGTAGCGTGGCGACAGCGGCTCCTCGAGACGCAGCTGCGCCAGGCCGCTCTCGCCGGGTCGCAGCGCCTCGGCGTCCATGAACAGGACGCGGCCGAGCACCTCACGCGTGCCGTGGTGCACGTGCACGCGGGTGCCGCTCTCCAGCGGCTTGGACTCGCTCGCCAGATACGTGACCCGCGCATCGAACCTGTCGGTCACCGTGAGCGTTCCCGGCTCGGCCACGATGTCGCCACGGGCGATGTCGCCGGTGTCGAGCCCCGCGATGTTGAGTGCCACCCGGTTGCCGGCGACGGCCTTCTCGGCGGCGGCGCCGTGCATCTGCACCGAGCGGATGCGCCCGCGTTTGCCGCTGGGCATGAGTTCCACCTGGTCGTCACGCCTGGCCACGCCGCTCCATAGCGTGCCGGTCACCACCGTGCCCGCGCCCGCGATCGTGAACACGCGGTCCACCGGCAGACGGAGCGGCAGGCTGGAGTGGCGCGCCTCGGCCTCGGCGGCCACCTCATCGATCGTGGCGAGCAGCTCAGGCAGACCCGCGCCGCTCTTGGCGCTCACAGGGACCACCGGCGCGCCGTCGATCGACGTGCCGACGAGCAGCGCGCGCACCTCCTCGGCCACGAGTTCGAGCCACTCGGCATCGGCAAGGTCCGCCTTGGTGATGGCCACCACCCCGCGTGGGATACCGAGCAGGTCGATGATGGCGAGATGCTCGCGCGTCTGCGGCATGATGCCGTCGTCGGCAGCCACGACGAGCAGCACGACGTCGATGCCTGTGGCGCCGGCCACCATCTGACGTACGAACCGCTCGTGCCCCGGCACGTCGACGACCCCCATCGTGCGTCCGCCCGGCAGCTCGAGCTGCGCGAAGCCAAGCTCGATGGTGATGCCGCGCTCCTTCTCCTCGGCAAGGCGGTCGGGGTCGGTGCCGGTGAGCGCCTTCACCAGCGTGGACTTGCCGTGGTCGATGTGGCCTGCCGTGCCGAGCACGAGGGAGGGTGCGGTCATCGCGGCGGCTCCTGTGCGTCATCGTTTGGACCCCGGGCCTTCATCAGCTCCACGCGATCAACCCCAGTCCGCGGCGCGCACAGATGCGGAAGAAGTGCTGAAGGTCGGCGCAGACCACCGCGTCGTGGGGGCCTTTCACCACGTCGCGCTCCACCGAGAACGCAGCGAGTTCGTCGGGCGTGAACACATCGAGCAGCGCCGAGAGCTCACGCACCTCTTGTGGCGTGAGATCCTCACCGATGTTGATGCCCGTGGCCTGGAAGATGAGGTCCCAGTACATCTTGCCTCTGAACGAGGACTCCGCGCCGGAGAAGATGCCGCCGCACAGGTGCAGGTCGGCCTCCTCGAAGGCGCGAGCATCGTCGGGAGTGATCTCGACTTCGTCAAGCGAGCGGGACGCGTAGTTGTCGAGACCCACGGCGGCAACACCTAGCCCGCGGTACCGAGGCGCCCTGCCCGGACAAGCGCCGCAACGACCTCGGGCTCCTCATTCGGATCGAGCGTGCGCGGGTCGAGCAGCAGACGGCCGTCCTTGAGACGCGCGATGACCGCGGGTTCACCGAGGCGCAGGCACTCCTCGAGCGCGTTCGCGCTCACCGAGCGCGGCAGGAGCGACACGACCGTCGTCGGGATGTCCTCCATCGGCAGCGCTCCGCCCCCGGCGCGGGAGACGTCGGCGGCGGTCGCCACCTCGTAGGAGTCTCCGCAGGCGGCGAGGATCGCGGATGCAAGGCCTCCGGCACGCCTGGCGGCCTCGTCGGCGGTCATCGTGAGCATCCGGAGCGTGGGCACCTGGGCGAAGAGTCGCTCCTCGTGCAGGTACAGGCGCAGCGTGACCTCGAGTGCGGCGAGCGTCATCTTGTCGAGACGCACGCAGCGCGCAAGCGGATGCTTCTTGAGCTTCGCGATCACCTCGGCCGTGCCGGCGAGGATGCCCGCCTGCGGTCCGCCGAGGAGCTTGTCGCCGGAGGCCGAAACGAGGTCGACGCCTGCGGCCACCGCGGAGCCGATCGTCGGCTCGCCGGGCAGCCCGTACTTCGCCAGATCGATGAGAACGCCCGAACCCTGGTCCTCGAACACCGGGACGCCGTGCTTGGCGCCGAGGGCTACAAGTTCCTCGAGCGCGACCTCCTGCGTGAACCCGACCACCCGGTAGTTGCTGGAGTGCACCTTGAGGATCAGTCCCGTACGCGCGGTGATGGCGTTCTCGTAGTCGCGCAGGTGTGTCTTGTTGGTGGTGCCCACCTCGATCATCTTCGCGCCGCTCTCGCGCATGATGTCCGGGATGCGGAAGCTGCCGCCGATCTCCACGAGTTGCCCGCGGGAGACGATCGCCTCCTTGCGGCGCGCGAGCGCGGCAAGGCCGAGCAACACGGCCGACGCGTTGTTGTTGACCGCCATCGCAGCCTCGGCGCCGGTGAGTCGGCAGATGAGCTCCTCGACGTGCACGTGGCGACTCCCACGCTCGCCGCTCGAGACGTCGTACTCGAGCGTCGAGTAGCCGCGGGCGACCTCGGCCACGGCATCGACGGCCGCCCCGGCCAAAGGCGACCTGCCGAGGTTGGTGTGCACGACGATGCCGGTTGCGTTGATGACGCGACGGAGCGAACGGCGGGCCTTGGCGGCCAACCGCACGGCCGCGTCAGCGGCGATCGCGTCTGTGGAGACCTCGGCGACCCCGCCCGCGCGGATCACCTCTCGCGTGCCGTCGAGCGCTTCCCGAAGTGCCTCGAGCGTGAGCGCGTGACCGTGCGTGTCGCCGAGAGCGACGATGTCCTCGCGCTTCAGCAGGTCATCGACTTTGGGGAGTGCACGCAGCAGTGTGTTGGTGTCCATGTGCCCATTCTAGCGGTTCGGGGTAGCGCTGCCCTACACTCCTTGCATGGGTTCGCACCACCGCGAATGGGGAGTGCCATGAATCAGAGCCACCGAGGGTTCTGTACTGCATGCGGCGCGGGATTCGTCGGTGACGAGGCATTCTGCACGAAGTGCGGCGCCCCACGCCAGCAGGCCGGAGCCGCCGCTCAGACCGCACGCCAGGCGTACGGCGCGGTCGCCCAGGTCGCAGCCGTCGGTGGCATGGCAGCCTCACTCCCCTGGCAGACGATCGTCGCGGGTGAGACTCCCGACCTGCGCGGAATGCTCTCCCGCGTCGCAATGCCGGGCGCACGCACACTCGCGCAGCGCTCGCTCAAGAAGCCCGGTCTCGCGATGGCGATCACCACCGCGCTCGACCTGTTCGTCGCCGGGGTCTCCGGCGGTCCCGGCGCGCTCGTCGGCGCTCTCCCCCGTGCGTTCGCGGGCGGCACGACCGCGCTCCTGTCGCTCATCACCGGCACGAAGGGCGGCGCGCTCAGGACCGTCACGGGCGTCGTCTCACTCGGCGCGGCGCTCGTGCAGGTGATCTCACTCCTCCTCACGCTGGTGAGCGGCCTGCGCGGCGGCGCACCGGTGCTCTCGACGCTCTCCATGGCGGTCGCCATCACATCGACGCTCACGATGTCGGTCAAGACGGCCTCGGTGGCCCTGAGGAGGCGGTCGTGATGCGGATCCGTCCTCGCCACCGTGCTCTGGCCCGCCGCATCGCGTCGGGCGTCGTGCTCGTGACGTTCGCATCACTGCTGGTACTGCCCACGGTCGCACATGCCGAGAGCTCGCTCGTCTCTGACTACACGGTGCCGAACAGGGCGACACCGGGCGACGACCAGAGTGAAGGCTGGTACGTCATCGACGAGAGTCCCCTCCCCGATTCGGAATACGCCGAACCCATGTTCAACGCACGGACGCTGCGCGGCGCCGACGGTTTCAACGGCCTCGATTGGTCTGCCGTCGGCGAGGTCGATGCCCGGGTCATCGGTCGCGGCTACCGGTCCGACACGCGCTACACGCCGTTCACCTCGTTCGAGGACTTCGCCGCACGCTCGTCGCAGATCCTGCCGAGTGAAGACTACCTGTTCCGCGCCTACGACGACCCCTCACTGCGCATTTGGACGGGAGCACAGAGAACGACGCTCGGTGGCCTCGAAGCGTACGTGAACCGTTCGACCGTCCGGCTCGAGTGGGAGGATGGCGTGGACTACGCCGAGTATGGCGACACGTGGGTCTACTGGATCCCCGCCGGTGAGGACAGTGGGATCCTCGTCTCCGCCTACTCCGCTGTGTCGTGGTCCGAAGATCCCGGAAGGACGTCCGGCGAGCACTATGGCTACCAGCTCGATCCCATGACCGCTGAGGTCGAATCGATCCTCGCATCGCTTCGGTTCCGTCCGCTTGACGGGACGAGCGCGGGCACAGGCGTTCCCGGCGCAGCCGGCAGCGCCACCTCGCCGTGGCGGACGGTGGGCAGCGGTGTGGCCGCACTCGCAGCCGCCGCCGTCGCACTCGCCGGCGCCGCCGCGAGTGCCCGGACCAAGTCCGGCGCCGAGGAGCCGCCGCCCGACCAGCCCGTCGGCTACGTGCTGCAACTCTCGACCCGCTCGCTCACCGTGAGCGCCGAGCACTCGGCCGCGTTCACCGCGCAGGCGTTCAAGGTGCTCGCCAACGGCACGTACCAACCCGCGAGCGATGCCGCGATCGTGCTGCACATCCCGGCGGGCGTGAGCGTCCAGCCGCAGACCGCGTACGGCACGCTCTCCACTGTCGTGTGGCAGACGGGCGCCGTGACCGCTGGCGCCGCCATCACCGTCGAGGCGCAGGCCTCACTCGGCAGCACCACCGCGTCCGTGCCCATCGCAGCCGCTGGTGAGAGCCGCATCGTCACGCGCCTCGAGCCCGCCGGGACGCTTGCGCTCCGCACCCAGGGCGAGCACTCGATCACGCTCATCGCGGCCGTCGAGCTCCTCGGCGCGGATGCCGCCGACCCCACCCTCGATCCGGCTGCGGTGCGCGCGACGATCGAGTTCGCCGAGGACTCCGAGTGGCTCGACATCTCGACGCCCGCCGACTACGAGGACGGCCGCGCCATCACGGTGATGGCCTCGCAGCCCGACCCGACGAGCCCGGTGCAGCCGCCGGAGAGCGCCACCGTGCGCGTGAGCGCGTGGATCGGCGAGCGGCCGCTCACGGAGCTCGTGGCCATCCCGCTCGCAGGTCTGCCCGAGATGGACGCCAAGCCTGACGAGGTGTCGTTCGCCGCAGAGTCGGGCTCGGTCGCCGAGGTGGCCATCACCATCACCAACGCGGGCGACGTGCCCTGGCAGTTCGACACCGTGTGGCGCGAGGGCTCGCGGGCCATCGCGACGCCCTCCATCGAGCCCACCGGTCCGTCGTCGGCCACGCTCACGCTCACCGAGGACGGTAGCGAGAACCTCGATCCCACGCGCCCGCAGACCGCATCCACCCTCGTGGTGGTCGCCACGGCCGACGGCTACGACGAGCTCCGGCGCCGCATCGAGGTCATCGTCACCCAGGAGGGCCTCTTCATCGATCGCACGAACGTGGACCCGTCGACCGGCGCCTTCCCGCTCGCCGCCGACGGCTCTGCGCGCCCCACGGCGATCGACCTGCGCGTCTTCGTCCGCGATCCGGGTACCGGCGAGATCGCTCCAGACATCGGGCTCGCCGAGCAGGCGCTGCTCGAGATCGGCGGGCAGGAGGGCACGAGTGGCTACGCGGGACTCAAGGCGGGCGGGCTCACCATCGAGCCTGTGGGCGTCCGTCAGCTCAGCATCCCGAGCGCGACTTTCAACGCCTCGCTCGAGCGAAAGCTCCCCACCGCGGGCGAGCCCGTGCCTGCAGCGCTCCTCGCGAGCATTCCCGGCTACGATGCCGATCGCTTCTCGGCGCTCGTACCACTGCGTCTGCTGGGCGTGAACATGGAGCCCTACTCGGATGTGTGGGAGACCGAGCGCGACAACTGCCTGGACATCATCCGCTACTACGTCCCCTTCGAACACCAGGACCGTCTCTACGCGCTGGTGGCCGAGCGCTCGCTCACTATGGGCGCCGAGGGCCTGTTCTACATGCGCAAGCAGATCTGGAGCTTCGCGCACGACCAGATCATGAAGGAGAAGCACGAACACCTCGACGCCGCCTGGTGGGCGCAGCAGATCGAGGACACGCTCGACTGGGTCTCGTGGTGCGGCGACATCGCGCTCGGAGTCGCGAGCGGCGCCTACCTCGGCGTGGTGGGCTCGATCGCCATCGGCATGCTCAAGCCGCTGCTCGTCTCGGCGATGGAAGTGTGGCTTGCCGGCGGCTCGCTCGAGGACTGGCTCGTCGCACAGACCACCACGATCACCGGCGTGCTCGAGGGCGCCGTCACCGACCCCGACGTCCTCACGAAGCTCTCGGGCGACAAGAAGGCGATCGGCTGGGCGCTCTTCATCGCCTACTACTTCGCCAAGGAGATCTACAACGACCCCCAGATGTCGGTCACCAACGCCATGAAGAACGTCGGCCGCCAGCTGCGGGACGAGGGCCTCGTCCGATTCCTGCAGTGGGCCGCGAGCAAGCGCGGCATCACGCTCGACTCGCTGCGAGCAAAGGGCGCGGCAGGGGCGGACGCCGGAGCGCCGAAGGCCGCAACGCCCGATGCCCCGCGCGCCAAGACACCTGCGACACCGGCGGACGGCCCCCGGACGCGAACACCTGCGACACCCGATACCCCCCGCACGAGAACGCCTGCTGCGGGAGACGCGCCGCCCCCACGGACTCCTGCGGTCGGCCCGGACGGCGCCACGCCCGATGCCGGGCGCGCCCGGACCCCGGGCACCGATGCGGATGCCGCGACACGCCCGAGAACGGACGCTCCGGACGCGGACACGACTCCCCGGGACCGCACACCCGATGCCGAGACGCGCACCAGGGATGCCGATGCGGCGCCACGCGATACCGACACAGCCGAACCGGTGAAGAAGACGCCCGCGGCGGACGCTGACGCAAAGCCCGAACAGAAGCCCGAGCAAAAGCCCGTCGAGAAGGCGCCCGAGGGCGATGCGCCCGACCCCCGGCGCACGAGTAGCGACCCGGCGGTGCGCGCGAAGAGCATGTCGAACGACATCGCCGCGAAGACGGCGGGCGGCAAGCCGCTCGACGTGCCCACCGTGGAGCGGATCATGCGCGACCCCGACGCGATGCGGAACCTGCGAAAGACCGACCCCGACGGTTGGCGGAAGTTCAACGAGACCCGGCAGAAGGTCTACAAAGCACACGACGCCGAGCTCAGGGAATGGGCCAAGAGAAACCTGCCGGAGGCCGAAGGGCACGAGATCGCCGTGCACACCGTCGGCCACGTGGACGGCGTGGACCGCGACTACCGCCTCGGCTACTTCAAGAAGGACCCGAGCGGGCACAACCGCTTCATCGAGATCCCGCGCGAGAAGTGGAGCGCCGAGTCGCAGCGGATCTTCTCGGAGAAGACCGGCGGGCCGTCGGATGCGAAGGGAGCCGAGCGCTGGACGTCGGAACGTCAACAGCTGCAGACCGACTATACACACCCGGAGGCCTCGATCGACATGGCCGACCAGGGGACCGTGTACGACCCTAAGACCGACACATGGCAGGAGACCCGGGTCACGCCGAACGACCAGATGGTCAAAGACGGCCGCTCGACGCTCATCGACCCCGAGGGTTATGGCGACACCTACCGCACCAAGGTGATGAACTCCTACACGCAGGGCAACACGCTCGACGCGTTCACCCAGGCCGACAAGGCCGTGCACTCTTACGACGACCTTGCTAGGGGCTACGGCAAGCAGGGCTACCGGGTCGACGATCTGTCTCCGGAGCTCAAGGAAGCCATGTTCGTTGTCGGCGCAGCAAGGAACGGCACGATCACCGTGGCGGAAGCGAACGCTCACCTTGCAAGGCTGCACTACGGCGACGGCCTGCCGAGCTTCATGGATGACCTCGCAAGGCAGATCGGGAACCTCGGTTCGGCAAAGAAGGTCATGTAGGCGCCGCTCGACAGACCGGCAGGCTCACAGCGCCAGCTCGGCCTCCAGGTCGAACTCCTCGGTGAAGGGGTTCGCGAAACGCACGCCCTCGATGACCGCGCCGTCGGCGAAGTCCTCCGAGAGAACGAGCGGGATGCGGTGCACGCGCGCCACCGCCCAGATCTGCGCGTCGTAGTAGGAGAACCGGTGGCGGACTGTGCCGCGGAGCGCCTCGAGCACCACGGCAAGCGTGGTGCTATGCACTGGGAAGGCGTGTGCCCATCGCTCGGTAGCCATCGTTGCCTCGCCTCGACCGTGCGCGTGCGCGAAGCGACGTGCCACCACCGACTGGTGCTCGCCGAGTACCTGCGCACACACTGCGCCAACCTCCTTCAACTGGAGGATTCGAAGCAGCGCCTGTGCGCGCCGGCACTTCTCTGCCTCGTCGGTGTCGATCGCGTACACCAGCACGTTGGTGTCAATCAGTGCGGCCCCGTTCATGCAGCTCCTCGCGTGTCCACGTGCGACCTCCACTACCCCAGCCCTCCCGGTCGGCGCGTCGCCACATATCCTCGATGGCCTCCCACGCCTCCCGCCGCCGCTCCTGCTCCTTGGCATCGGCAAGCAACCGGTCGATCGCCTGCCGGATCAGCGCGGACTGCGATACGCCGAGCGCCCGCGCGTGCTCCTCGAGCGCGCGCTCTTGCTCGGGATCGATGACGATCTGTTTGCGTACCATGCGCGCCATGATGAACCGCCCGTCTTACCCGGAGCCAAACCATATCTGAGGCGTTGGTTACACACTACTCTACACACTTGTTCCCCGACCACGGCACACGTGATAACACGAAAGCCCGGCACACCGGCCGGGCTTTCCGTTCCATGCGCGGCAGCGCGCTACCCCACACTCACGACACTATCGGCCTCCATGAACAGCGCCGCTGCGTCGTTCATCGTGCCCACTTCGCCGACGGCAAGCGCGTCTTTCAGCCCGAACCAGTCGAGGCAGGTGCCGCAGGAGTAGAGCTTCACGCCATCGGACACGAGTAGTCGCAAGTCGTCGAGCGCGGGCGAACCCTCACACGCCAGACGCACGGCTCCGTTCATGAGCCCGATGACGTCCGGCTTCGGCTCGGTACGCGCAAGCGAGTACAGGAAGCTCCCCATCAGCTTGCGCCCGAGTTCGTCGTCACCCTCACCTATGGCCTCCGAGTTGACGAACACGACCTTCATGACTCGCCCCTTCCGTGCCGGGTACCTTCCTCAGACGATAGTGATCGTCCCGGACTCGCCGGCTACCATGCGCCCCACGACGGCAGCCTCCTCACCGCGCGCCTCGAGCGCCGCGATCAGCGCCCCGGCCTTCTCCGGCGCGACCGCCATCATCAGGCCGCCGCTCGTCTGCGGGTCGGCGAGTATGCCCTTCCACGTGAAGCCGGCCGGCCCCCAGTCAACGAACGGATCGAGGAACGCGATCACGTCGGCGGTCCGGCCGGGGCGCACCATCGCCTCGGCGTACTCCACGACTCCCGGCCACACCGGCACGGCGGCGAGTTCGATCTCGCATGCGCAGCCGCTGCCGAGCGCCATCTCGCGGGCGTGGCCGGCCAGACCGAAGCCGGTGATGTCGGTACCCGCGTTCACACCCACCTCAACCATCGCCTCGGCGGCGGCGCGATTGAGATGCGCCATGCTCTCGATGACGTCTCGCTGACTCTCCTCGGTCTCCAGGCCCTGCTTGATGGCGGTATTGAGAATGCCCACGCCGATGCGCTTGGTGAGTACGAGCACGTCGCCCGGCCTGGCTCCGACGTTGCGCACCACCTGTGCCGGATCGCATACACCCATGACCGAGAGCCCGTACTTCGGCTCCTTATCGTCGATGGTGTGACCGCCGACGATCACCGCTCCGGCCTCGCGCACCTTGTCGGCACCGCCGCGAAGCACCTCGGCGGTCACCTCCGGCGGCAGGTCGCACGGCATGGCGAGCAGGTTCATCGCGGTCAGCGGACGCCCGCCCATCGCGTAGATGTCCGAGAGCGCGTTGGCGGCGGTGATGCGTCCGAAGTCGTACGGGTCGTCCACCATCGGCGTGAAGAAGTCCACCGTGAGCAGCACGGCCTGGTCGCCGAGCATGTACACGGCGGCGTCATCGGAGGTCTCGAAGCCCACGAGCAGGTCTTCGGACTCCCCGGGACTCATCTTCTCGAGCACGGCGGCAAGGTCACCCGGACCCCACTTGGCGGCTCAACCGGCCTTGCTCGACATCTGTGTGAGACGGATCGGCTCCACGCGGCCTCCGAACGCTGCAGTTCCAACGATACGCAGCATAAACCATGCTGATGCATCTGTGTATGTGCACCGGGCCGAAGACAGGTGTCTAGAGCGTCCGGAAAGTGGGTATTCCTACTCGTACGGTCAGAAATGCACCCGAAGCGACCGGGAGGTTTGAGCCATGCGTAAGTCCTGGATGCTCGCACTCGGTCTCGCGCTCCTGATCGTCGGAGCGGTGGGGCTGGTGCTCACTGTCGTGTCCGCCCGCCCGGCGGCGCTGCCGACCTGCCCTGGTGGGGGCGCCTGTTCGGGTGACCGTGTCGGGGTCGCCGCCAGCGGCGTCGATGCGATGTTCATCGAAGAGATGATCCCGCACCACGATGATGCGATCGCCATGGCCGAACTCGCCCTCGAGCGCGCGGAGCACGAGGAGATACGAGAACTGGCGAGCGGCATCGTCAAGACACAGACAGCAGAGAACGCGCTCATGCGCGGTTGGTATCGCGATTGGTTCGACACCGGCGTACCGGAGTACTCTGACCGTGAGGGAATGATGGGTCGCGGGATGATGGGCGGCATGACCGACATCACCAGACTTGAGGGCGCCGCGGACTTCGACCGGACCTTCATCGAAGAGATGATCCCGCACCACGAGATGGCCGTGATGATGGCCCAGATGGCTGGTGCCAACTCACGTCGGCCGGAGATGCGCGAACTCACGCGCTCCATCATCCGGGTGCAGTCCGATGAGATCGAGAAGATGCAGACCTGGTACCGGGATTGGTACGGCCGCTGAGGCCACCCCCGGCACCGCCGTGGTAGAAGGAGTTGAACCGACCATGATGGGCGGATACAGAGGACTCGACTGGGGCTATGGCATGATGGGCGGCGGCGCGTGGAGCGGCCTGCTCATGCTGCTGTTCGGCGTACTTGTGGTCGCCGGTATCGTCCTGCTCGTGATATGGGCAGTACGCGCAAGCGCGGGCCACGGCGGCACGGGATCACCGCCCCCGCCGCCGGCAGGACATGACGATGCGATCGCGATCGCGCGGAGGCGCCTGGCCGCCGGAGAGATAACTCCCGAGCAGTACGAGGAGATCGTCGCCGCGCTCGGCAGGTGACACCTACAGAGCCGGTGTGACGTCCTCGTCGGCCGGGAACGGCTCCTGCGGGGTGCAGAACAAGAAGCCCTGGCCGAACTCGACGCCGAGCGCACGGAGTACCGTGAGCTGCTCGGCCCGCTCGATACCCTCGGCGATGAGTTTCACGCCCACCCGATCGGCGAAGGTCACCATGCTCGCGACGAGGCTACGGCGCACCTCGTCGGTGTCGATGTCGCGCACGAGCGAGATATCGATCTTGAGCCATTCCGGGTGGACCTCGGCCAGACACTGGAGCGAGCCGTAGCCGGCCCCGCCGTCGTCGACCGCCACCCGAAATCCGAGCGTGCGCAGGTATTCGAGCGTCGCCCGGAAGCTGCAGAAATCGGTGATCGCCGTGCGCTCGGTGATCTCCAGCACCACGTCGGACGGCGAGAGGGCCGCATCGGAGAGCAGCGTCGTGAACATGATGTCGCGAAGCTCCGGGTCGGCGACCGCCTCGGGTTCTATGTTGATGAACAGTAACCGGCCTTTGGGCAGATCCCGCGCGGTCTCGAAGGCGCGCTTCCGGCAGATACGCTCGAGCTTGAGCACGAGGTCCGCATCGTAGGCCACCTTGAACAGCTTGTCCGGGCGCTCGAACTCGCTATCGGCAGGCCCGCGCGAAAGCGCCTCGTAGCCGATGATGCCGAGGTCGGAGAGCCGGTAGATGGGGTGCACGAGCGTCCGGATCGACTCGCTTGCGATGATCTCCTCGAGCCGTTGCATGCGGACGGTGGCGTCGCATGCTTCGCGCGAGTCCGAGTCGGCCAGCGCGCGCTCGAGCGCCTGGTGCACGAGCCGCTCCAGACGGACGCGGTCGTCGCTGCGGGCGATGGTGTGACCCACGTAGCACCCGAACTTGGGGTAGACCGCGGGATCGAGCACGGCGGCAAGATCCTCGCGCACGCGATCCTCGACCCGGCGGGCAAGCCGCTCGAGGCTGTCGTCGTCCATGTTGTCGGTCGTACGCGGGGGCGACAGCAGTACGACGAACGCGTTGCCCGAGATCATGAGTTCCGCGACGATGTCGCTGTCCCTGAGCTCCATGCCCGTGATGCGCTCGAGCGCACTCGCCGCTTCGCGCATCACGCCGTCGAAGATCTCCCAGCCGTAGATCTCCTCGATCTTCGAGTACTTGACGACGTTCAGGCACAGAAGCGAGATCTCGCCGCGTTCCTCGAGGAGGGACTCTATCCGCGGGAACAGCAGCGGCGTCGTGGGCAGTCCGGTGACCGGGTCGAACAGCAGCCGCCGCACCTCGGGGTGCGCGGCGATGATGTCGTGGAACTCGAGCCACGACTCGAGCAGGAACGAGCGCTGGTCATGACTCTCGGTCATCCGATCCTCACTTCCCTACGCGTACGTGAGGCGCAGGGCGACCGCGCCATTCGGTTCGAGCGGCACCCCGAACGCCTTGGATCCCACGTCCGCGGCCGCCCCCCCGCGAACATCCGTGACCGAGGCTACCACACGCTCGGCCGTGAGTGTTGCAGTTGTCGGGACCGGACTGTGACTGAGCACGACGACGATGTCCGCCGACTCTCCCTGGAACAACGCCACCTCGGCTGCCGGCTCGTCGCAGTCGATGATCGGCCCGGCACCTGCGGCGCGTGCCACCGAGCCGTACACCGTCCTGAGCAGGTCGCGGATCGCGTCCGGCGCGGCCCACGGATCACTTTGCGCGATCGCGCGCTCGAGCGGCGCGGCCAGGAAGATCGCCCGCCCCTGCCCGTACTGGTGGGCGGTCAGCAGCGGGCTGCCGGTGGCATCGGTAGCCACGACGGTCGCTCCGCCGCTGCCGAGCAGCGCGTAGTGCGGCACATCGAGTCGCACGTCGAACGACGTGAGATCGCCGACGAGCCCCGGTTGCGCGATCCGGCAACTCACCACCGGCCGCACCCCATGGTCGCCGAGGAACTCGACGCCAAATAGCTCGCGCACCGCCGGATCGGCGTCGCCGCCACCGTAGGAAAGCACGACCGAGCCGCCCGACTGGACGAAGGCCGCGAGCGATGTCCACATGGCCATCGTGAGCTTCGCGGCCGAGGGCACGAACAGCGCCATCAGTCCGTCGAGGTCTTCGCCCTCGCTCACGAGCCGCACGGGCAGATGGGCCTCCTTGGCGGCGATGTAGGCCTGAAGACACGAGCGCGGGTCGTACAACCCCGCAAGCGACGGCAGCGGCTCGTAACGCTCGGCGGGAACAAGGATCCCCGCTCGCTCGGGAACCGGCGTGTAGCGCCTGAGATCGATGTGCGCCGCCACCCGCGCAAACCGCGACACCTCGGCGAGCACCGGCTTCGCGCGCCCGGTCACATCGTTCACGCCGACGAGCACCTCGAACGGGTCCTGGTAGTAGGGCTCGCGGCGCTCGGTCTCAACATCGCGCCAGCGGCGCAGCATCACGCCCGAGGCGCGGTTCATGAGCGCCGAGTACATCGCGGTCCTCGTGTAGGCGGCCTCCTCGGCCACCGAGACGTCGAGCGTGTGCACGCCGATGCCGTCGGCGAGCACCTGGTGCGCTACCCCGCCGGCGCGCAGGACGAACGAGTCCACGTACGTCGCGGGGCCGTACGTCAGCGGGCCTTCTGCGGCGTAGGCCCGGTACGGCGCCGTCACGCGGGAGACGCCGTACTCGAAGACGTCACGCGTGGGTCGCACGTCGAGGCCGCTCTCCCGCACCAGCGTCTCCGCACCCGCGCCAAAGACGATCACGCGTGCGGTGTCCACTTCGCGGATGGCGTCGCGCATCGCGAGCGCCCAGGCGTGCAGCGCGTCCTCGCTCGCAAACCCGGCGAAGAACGCTTCGTTGCCGATCTCCCAGGCCCAGATGGCCGGCTCGGTCCGGAAGTGGTTCACCACACGCTGCACGAGCGAGATCTCCCGCTCGAGCAGGTAGTCGTCGGTGCGCGGGTCGCGCTTCCTCGCCCAGGTCACGTCGTTCATCTCGGCCATGCGGTCGTCGGCGAAGAAGCAGACGATAGTGCGCATGTCGTGAGCGCGCGCCGCCTCCATCACGGCATCGAGCCGGTCGGCCACAGCGTCATCGTACTGGCCGACCTGCGGCTCGAGCACCTTCCAGGAGACGAACACGCGTACGAGCGAGATGCGCGCCGCCGCCATCGCGGCGAAGTCGGCGGCGACGTCGGTGTCGTACCACTCCGAGTACGAGGCACGCTCGGCGTCGATCGGGTAGTAGTCCACGCCCACCGGGAACTGCGTCACGCGACGTGGAGCGACGCCCTCGCGCGCGTCGGCGGCGGTCGCCGGTGCCGGCAGGTCCTCGGGCATCACACGTCACCTCCCGACGTATACCGGTCGTACAGTCGCCAGAACAGCCCCTGCCGCTTGGTGTCGTAGTACGCGGCGCGCCGGATCTCCCACTGCGCCTCGGCATACCGCCCCTCGGTGAGGTACGCGGCCGCCAGACCGAAGCGCGCCCGGACGCACGCGGGATCGAGCCGCACCGCGAGCCGGTACGCCCGTCCCGCCTGCTGGTAGCGCTGCAGGCCGAGAAGTGACTCGGCGAGCAGCACGTGAACCAGCGCCTGCCCGCCTGCCTGCTTGGCGAGCGCGATGAACACGCGCGCAGCGTGGCGATTGAGGCCGGTACGGCGCGCATAGACCACGCCGAGCGAGTACAGCGCGGTATCGAGCGTCGGCTCGATGGAGAGCGCCCGGAGGGCGCAGGCCATCGCCTCGTTGGTGGCCTCCTGCTTGAGGTACACGTAGGCGGCCAGCGCGAGCGCCTGTGGGTCATCGGCCACCTCATCGAGCGTAAGGCGCACCAGCTCGGCCGCGGTGAAGAGGTCCTCGTCGCGAAGCGCGAGGGCAGCGGCGGCAAGACGCGCCTCGCGGTTCGGCTCGACCGCCGCGGGATCGACCGGCTCGGCGGGCCGATCGCGGACGCCAAGCAGCACGAAGAAGAGCTCGTCCTGGCTCGGGTCGAGCTCGCCGGCCTTGCGGAAGAGCGGCAGCGCGAGGGCCATGCCCTCCCGCTTGAGGCTCGCGATCGCCAGGTTGTAGGTGGCGCGGGCCTCCTTCGGATCGAGTTCGAGCGCCCGCTTCCAGCTGTCGAGCGCCTCATCCTGAAACGCGGCCGCCGCGAAGGCCTCGCCAAGCTGCACGTGCGCGGTCACGAGGTCCTCCTCGACCTCGGCAAGCTCGTGCCACACGAGCACCGACTGGTCGGACATCCCGCCACGCCGGTCGTAGGCCAGTCCGAGCGCAAGGTACGCCGGCGAGCAGTCCGGGTCGAGCTCGATCGCAGCCGTGGCCTCCGTGATCGCCTCGTCGTAGAAGTCGCCCTCGAGCATGAGGTGCGCGAGCAGCGCCCGGACCAGCGGGTCGCGGTGGTCGATGGCGAGCGCCTCGTAGCACGCGGCCACGGCCGCGCCGATGGCGCCCTGACGGGCCAACGACTCGGCCGCCGCAAGCGTGGCCGACCGCTCGCGCATCAGCCCTCACCTGCTTCGCGCGCCACGAGGTCGGCGGCGACCCGGCTCACGAGCTTCACGGCCGACTCGGCTCCGGGGATCACGCCGTTGGCGCCCACCTCACGCGCAAGGGCGGTATCTGCCGAGAAGGGCCCGCCGCCCACGAGGATGACCACGTCCTCTCGCCCGGAGGCCAGCAGCATCTCGCGGACGCGCAACGCGGCACGCGCGGTCTGCATCATCTCGGCAAACACGATCACGATGCGCGCCCCGGTCTCCTCCACGCGCTCCAGGAAGTCCGAGGGACGCACGTCGACGCCCAGGTCGTTCACGCGGAACCCGGCCTCCTTGAGCGTGGCCGCCACGATCGTGTGCCCGATCGAGTGGTGATCGCGGTGCATCGTCCCCACGATCACCGTGACGCCGGTGTCCCGTCGCGCGGCCGAGGGCATGACGAACGAGCCGACCTGCTCGGCGACGACCGCCGCCTGCGTGAACGCTATCTCGTCGATCGCGCCTGATGCCCACGCCCCGCCGAGGAGCGCCATCGCAGGCGCATAGAGCGTGTCGAACAGCGCGTCCTGTGCGATACCGGACGCGCGCGCGCGCTCGACGACCTGGATGGCCGAGGCCGGATCCTGGTCCACGAACGCCTGATAGAGACTCGCCGCTTCGTCGGCGGCCACGCGCGCCCTCCCGCTCGTTGCACGCCGCCTGCCGGCCGCGTGCTCAGTCACCACTCCGCAGGTCTGCCCCGCGGATGATCGGTCATGGTAGCGGTGGTGGGATTCGAACCCACACGGCCTTGCGGCCAGAGGCTTTTAAGGCCCCCTCCTGTACCAGTTCGGATACACCGCCTCACCGGCCTGCGACGCCCTACTCATCGGGTTCGAGGACCATGCCGTAGAGGATATCGTGTTCGCTCACCAGCGTCGAAGAAAGACCGGCATACGCAAGCACGGCCTGGAGGATGATCGCACCGCCGACTATGACGGTCGCCCGGCCGGGTTCGAGGCCGGTCACGTGCCGACGCTGCTCGAGCGTGAGCTCCGAGAGCTGCTCCAGGACGTCGAGCAGCGCATGCCCCCCGATCCGGTACCCGTGCACGCGATCGGGGTCGTACGGATCGAGCGCGAGGTCGATCGCGGCAAGGCTCGTAGCCGTGCCGGCCACCGCGACCATGTCGTCCGGTCGTCTCTTCAGACCGGCGAAGAAGGGGCGCAGCTCCTCGGCCACCCATCCCGCAGCGAGGTCCATCTCCCGTGCGGTCGGTGGGTCCGAGAGCAAGAACATCTCGGTCACCCGGCGTGCGCCCACGTCAAAGGAGCGCGCCGATCGGATCTCGACCGCACGGCTGTCGGCCGATTCGCACTCGGCGCCCAGTATGAGCTCGGTGGAACCGCCGCCGATATCGACGACGAGCGTGTTCTCGCCGCAGCCGCCGTGCGTGGCGCCCGCAAACGTCAGGTATGCCTCGCGCTCGCCCGAGATGATGTCGGGGCGGATGCCGGCCGCCTCGAGCCGGTCGAGGAACTCGGCCCCGTTGGCAGCGTCGCGTGCCGCGGACGTGGCCACGGCGACGACACGAGTCACGCCGAGCGCCTCGATCTCCTGCGCGAACGATGCGACCGCCGCTTCGACGCGTGCTATGCCGTCTTCGGACAGGACACCGGTCTCGGTCCACCCCTCGCCGAGGTGCGTGATGACCGAGCGCCGTACGACCTCGCGCACGCCGTCGTCATCGACGTCGGCGACGAGCAACCGGGTCGTCACCGTGCCGATGTCGATCGCGGCCCTGCGCTCCGTGTCCATCACGCCTCCTCGCATCGATCGTCATCACATTCTTGCACGAGCGAGGCGACCGTCCGCTCGCCGATCGGGTCGTCAACGCCGGCGAGGTAGGCGGCGACGTGAGCATGAAGGCACTTGGTCGCCGCCGGGTCGCTCTGCCCGCCGATGCCGACGCCCGGCACGGGGTCGACGCCCTCGGCCTCGGCGGCACGGGCGGCCCGGTACGCCTCATCTGCGGCGTCCAGTCGCCGGGCCAGATCGGGTTCGGCGACGAGCGCAGCACGCCACGTGGCGAGCGCCCCGTCGGACTCGAGATCGCCCACGAGGCGGACGAGGTGGGGACAGGTCAGGTAGAAGAGCGTGGGAAAGGGGGTGCCGTCTGGCAGCGTCGGGGCGGTTGCGATGACACGCGGCCGACCATACGAGCAGCGGTCCACCACCCGCCATCGTCCACGGGGTGCCCGGCCGAGCTGTCGGGCGACGATCCGTTCGTCATCCATCACTCGAAGCCGAACACGGCGTCGAGGATGCGCTGCGCGAGCGACCGTGTGTCATCCGCCGAGCCGGGCACCGTCACCGACGTCTCGCCGGACATGCCGCCGGTCACGACGTAGGCCTGCTCGCCCGGCTTGACCATGCCAAGGCTCTCGCGGGCGACGCGCTCGACCCCCTCGGGCGTCTTGAGCTCGTCGACTTGCTGCCTCAGCTCGGCGTTGCGGTCCTCGAGGCTGGTGAGTTCGGCCTCGAGCGACTGGACCTCACGCTGCTGCTGGTACTGTATCCGGAGCACAGGATAGACGGTCCACGCGGCAACGATGACGGCTGCGACGATCGCGAACGTCGCAGCCCGGCCGCCTCCCGGCTTGCGGGTCTTCTTCTTGGCGGCGTGAGTGCTGCGAGGTCCCGAAGGTCGCCCGACGCTAGCCGAGCGGGAGCGCGAAGAAACGCGAGTGCCTGACCCCCGCTTTCCCGGGGCCCGTCTCGCGTTCGCTGGAGACTTCTTCTGCGTTCGTCGTGCAGCCATAGTGTGTTCCGTGGTGTGACAAGGCCATTCGACGGTCCGTGTGAGAGGACGCGTCCTCCTGCCGCCGATGATAGCACCGCGCTCGAGTCCTGAGAACACTTAATCTCAGGTTGAGATTGATAGAGAGACGCCCGGGCGGTGCTCGCTGGCGATCACGATCGAGCCACAAGAACGTGCTGCTCAGACCCTGTGTACCTGGATCAGGTTGGTCGAACCTGACACGTGCACCGCAACGCCGCCGGTCACGGCGATGAGGTCGCCAGGCCGGGCGACACCCGCATCCCGAGCGGCTTCGGCGGCGGCTGCGATCATCTCGTCGATCGTCGAATACGACCCGATGACCGCCGCGCGCACACCCCACACGATGGCGAGCCATCGCGCCACGGCCTCGTCCGGTGTGGCTGCCAGCACCGGCACCCTCGGCCGGTGGGCTGCCACCGCGCGGGCGGTCGCACCCGACTGCGTGGGGGTCACTATCGCAGCGAGATCGAGTGTCGCGGCAAGCTCGCACACGGCACGACTGACAGCGGCCGCTACGTCATCGGTGGCGCCGGGCGCGAGCACCGTCGGGTGGTCGACGACCTCGGCCTCGGCGGCACGCACGATGCGATCCATCGTGGCGAGAACGTGAACGGGGTTCCTGCCGATGGCCGTCTCGCCGGAGAGCATCACCGCGTCCACGGTGTCGAAGATCGCGTTGGCCACGTCCGAGGCCTCGGCACGGGTGGGCCGGTGCGCCTCGGTCATGGACTCGAGCATCTGGGTCGCTACCACCACCGGCTTGCCGGCCGCCCGTGCCGCGGCGACGATGCGGCGCTGCACGACGGGGACCTGCTCGGGAGCGATCTCCACGCCAAGGTCTCCCCGCGCCACCATGACCGCATCGGCCGCCGCCACGATCGCCTGCAGGTCCGTCACGGCTTCGTGCTTCTCGATCTTCGCGACGATCGGAACGACGCGGGTGCCCATCGCGGCCCGGAGGGCGATGACGTCGTCAGCCGAACGAACGAAGGACTGCGCCACGAGGTCTACCCCGTGATCGAGCGCCCATGCGAGGTTGGCGCGGTCTGTGTCCGTGATGCTCTCCACGCTCAGCCGCACGCCGGGAACGTTCACCCCCCTGCGGCTGGTAAGCGCGCCTCCTGCCTCGACCACCGTGCGCACGACGCCAGGCTCCACCGCCACGACCGCGAGCTCGATCCGGCCGTCGTCGATGAGCACACGATCGCCGGGTGAGAGGTCGCCGGGCAGCCCCACGTGGTTGACCGACGCTCCCGACGCATCCCCGGGTCCCGCCTCGGTCCTCAGCTCGAACCGCTCCCCGGCCATGAGGATCGCGCCCTCGGCAACCTGACCGATGCGGATCTTCGCTCCGCCAAGGTCGAGCATGACGGCGACATGTCGGCCATCGACCGCGGCGGCGGTGCGCACCGCCGCCAGCTGCCGATCGAGCACATCACGCGTTGCGTGCGACGTGTTGAGCCGCGCGACGTCGAGCCCGGCGGCGATGAGACCTTCGAGGACGCCGGGCACCTCGGTCGCCGGTCCCAGTGTCGCTATGAGCTTCGTGTGGCGCATACCCACCCGCTTGCTGGCAACAGGTCGCACCGGAACGCATCGCGCGTCCGGCGCGGCGAGCTACTGGTCGATGTTGTTGAACGCGTGCATCCCCGGATAGACAGCCGAGCTGCAGAGCTGCTCTTCGATCCGGAGCAGTTGATTGTACTTGGCCACCCTGTCCGAGCGTGCCGGCGCGCCGGTCTTGATCTGGCCGGCGTTCACCGCGATGGCCACATCGGCGATGGTCGTGTCCTCGGTCTCGCCCGAGCGGTGCGAGATGACCGTCGTGTAACCGGCGCGATGGGCCATCTGGATGCACTCGAGCGTCTCGGTGAGCGTGCCGATCTGGTTGAGCTTGATCAGGATCGAATTGGCCACGCCGAGTTCGATGCCCCGGCCCAACCGCTCCGTGTTGGTCACGAACACATCGTCGCCCACGAGTTGGACCCGGTCGCCGAGGCGCTCGGTCAAGAGCTGCCAGCCGTCCCAGTCCTCCTCGGCCATGCCATCTTCGAGCGAGACGATCGGGTAGCGGTCGACAAGCCCGGCCCAGTACTCCACCATCTCGGCTGCCGAGAGCTCGCGGCCCTCGCCGGCGAGCACGTAGACCTTGCGCTCGGCGTCGTAGAACTCCGTGGCTGCCGGGTCGAGCGCGAACATGATCTGCTCGCCGAGTGAGTATCCTGCCTGCGTGACCGCCTCGCTGATGACCTGGAGCGCCTCTTCGTTGCTCCGCAGGTCAGGCGCGAAGCCGCCTTCGTCGCCGACGCCGGTGGCCAGGCCGCGGTCGTGCAGCACGCCTTTGAGCGTGTGGTAGATCTCCGAGCACATACGCAGTCCCTCGGCGAAGCTGCCCGCGCCGACCGGCATGATCATGAACTCCTGCAAGTCGACGTTGTTGTCGGCGTGCGCGCCGCCGTTCATGATGTTCATCATCGGGACAGGCAGCGTGCACGCGTTGCAGCCGCCGATGTAGGAGTACAGCGTGAGCTCGCAGCTCTCGGCGGCGGCCTTGGCCACCGCGAGCGACACGCCGAGGATGGCGTTGGCGCCCAGACGGCTCTTGTTCTCGGTGCCATCGAGCTCGATCAGGAACTCGTCGATGGCGCGCTGGTCGCTCGCGTCCATGCCGAGCAGCTCCGGCGCGATGACCTCGTGGACGTTCGAGATGGCGGTGAGCACGCCTTTGCCGAGGTAGCGCGCCGCCTCACCGTCGCGCAGTTCGACCGCTTCGAACGCTCCGGTGGACGCGCCGCTCGGTACCGCGGCCCTTCCCCAGCTGCCGTCGTCCAGTGCGACCTCGACCTCGATGGTCGGGTTTCCGCGGGAGTCGAGGATCTCCCGTGCGGTGATATCGGTGATGTAGCTCACGTCACGCTCCTCACTCATCGGGGCCGCGACCCGCGACCGCCTCTGTGCTCTTGGCCTGTCCCCACAGTATCTCCCACTCATGCGGCTCTAAGTCTCCGAGCGACCGCCCGGAGGAGGCCGCAGCCTGCTCCATATCCATGAACCGCCGCACGAACTTGTCGCATGTGCCACGAAGTGCCGACTCCGCGTCGATACCCATGTGACGGGCGACGTTCACGATGGTGAACAGCAGGTCGCCGAGTTCCTCGGCAGCGTTCTCGCTCCCGGGCGCGGCCGCAGTGAGCTCGTCGATCTCCTCGTGGACCTTCTCCCACACGCCGCCAAGGTCCTCCCACTCGAAGCCGACGCCGGCCGCACGACGCGAGATCTTCTGCGCACGCATGAGCGCCGGCAGGGCGTCGGGAACCTCGCCGAGCGCGCCGGCATGGGGCCGCTCGTCACGCTTGATGGCGTCCCAGTTGCGGGTGACTTCCTCGGCGGAAGAGACGGTCACGGTGCCGAAGATGTGCGGATGACGGCGCCTGATCTTGGTCACGATCGATGCGACGACGTCGTCGATGGTGAACGTGCCCTCGCCCGCGCCTATCTCGGCGTGGAGCACGACTTGCAACAGGAGGTCGCCGAGTTCGTCTGCGAGTGCGGCCGGATCTCCCGAATCGATGGCCGAGAGTGTCTCGTACGCCTCTTCGATCAGGTGCGGCGCAAGACTCTCGTGCGTCTGCTCGCGGTCCCACGGACACCCGTCGTCGCCGCGCAGGATCGCGATGATGCGGACGAGCTCGGCAAAACCCGTGGGAGGCTCGAGGCGCGACGGCGGGATGTAGAGCGCCGCGTCGCGGCAGACGGGCGGCCCGGCGGCCAACTCCGCGAGCGTGAGCGGGACGAGATCGAATCCGCCGCTCGCACGACAGCCGGCGGTGACGACGGTGTGCTCGGACGGGTAGGAGCCCGCGAGCCGGCCGGCGACTGCGCGTGCAACGAGGCCGTTGTCGACCCCGGTGACGATCAGGTGCACGTCGCGACGCAGCTCGGCCACGCCGAGACTCCCCGCGTCGATGATCTCGAGGTCGGCGGTGGTGTCGATGTCGAGCGCGAGCATGAGCACCTGCACGGGCGAGACGACCGGGAGCACGTCCAGACGCGTCCCGGCCCGCGCGAGCAGGCCGGAGATGACGCCCTCGCGCACGAACGGGTAGCCCGCTGAGGCCAGCACCACGTCACCCGTGTCCATGAGTGCCCGCAGCGCCTCGACGACCTCGGCAGCCGGGGCGCGCTCGCTAAGCCCGATGTCGGCGAACGTGACCGGCGTTATCCCGAGCCGGGCGACGGCATCGGCCGCCGCCCCGGTCGCCGATGGCACCACGACCGCATCGGCCGCCTGCAGGCGGCCCGCGGCCCGGGCATCGAGCGCACCTGCGGCGTCAGGCTCGAGCCCGACGATCGCGATCGACCCCACGGCTCCCCCTCCGGGCGCGCCGAGCCTACGGCGCGAGTGTCTCGTCGATGTACTCGATCTCGGCGGTCTCACGCAGGCCGGCGACGTACTCCTGGAGCGCAAGGTCGCCACCGTTGGCCTCGATCGCCTGCTTCAACTCGTCGGGAGCTTCGGCCAGGCTCGAGCCCTCGGCGCGCTCATCGACCTTGCGGATGATGTGCCAGCCGAACTCGGACTGCACGGGAGCGCTCACACCGCCGATCGCGAGCGCATCGGCCGCGTCGGCGAACTCCGCGACGTACGCGCTGGTGGGTGCCCAGCCGAGGCTGCCGCCCTCGGCGCCCGAACCGGGATCGGTCGAGTGCTCCGAAGCAAGAGCGTTGAAGTCCTCGCCCGCTTCGATGCGTCCGACCAACTCGGTGGCGAGCGCCTCGTCGTCGACCAGGATGTGCTCGAGCAGCGAGTACGTCTCCGCCAGCGCTGTCACCTCGCCCTGGCTCGCCGCGTACTCGGACAGGAAGTCGCGCGCAAGCTGGTCGCGGACGCTCGAGCGCAGGTCGTCCATGGTGAGACCCGCCTCGGTCACCCGCGCCTCGAACGCGGCCATGTCGGTGTCGGCGCCCATCATGGACGTGATGCCGGCCTCGACGGCCTCTGCGGACAGGTCCGCACCGAGGCGCTCGGCCTCCTGCTGCATGAGCTCTGACTCGATCATCATGTCGAGGAGGAGCTTCCGGTACTCGGCAACCTGATCTTCAGGGAGCTCTCCACCGAACTGCGCGACGACCTGCTCGTAGAGGCGGTCGAACTCGGCCTGGGTGATGTCCTCGCCGTTGACGCGGGCGACGACGCCGGCAGAGGTGGATGTACAACCCGCAAGCGCGCCCACCAGCGCGATCACGAGCACGAGAGCGGCGATGCCGCGAAGTCTGCGCACGGACGTACCTTTCTCTTGGGGTCTGATCCCGGCCACCTTACCGGCCGCGGACTGCGGAGAGTATAGCATCGAGCGCGCGGAGTGCCGTGGCACCCGGCGTCTCGCCCGTTGCTTGCACAAACTGTGCCTTCTTGGACCGTTCTATGTAAACAGCGCCCTCCGGGGCGAGGACTCCACGTTCCTCGGCGGTGAGCACGACCGGGCTGAGCGCCAGCCGGTGACGTGCGAGCGAGACGTTCGTGATCCCCAACTCTCCCGCCCGCACCTTGATGCGCGCGATTCCGAGCAGCTCGCGGGCGGGCGCCGGGGCGGGACCGAAGCGGTCCCCGATCTCGGCGGCGATCGCCTCGACGGCCTCGGGACTCGCTGCTGCGGCTATCCGGCGATACAGCAGCACTCGCTCGTCGACCGCCGGCACGTACTCCTCGGGGAGGAACGCCGCCACGGGGAGATCGACGCGCACCTCGAGGTGCGCCGGCATGGGCTCGCCACGCACCTCCGAAACCGCTTCCCGGAGCATCTGCGCGTACAGGTCGAAGCCGACCGCGCTCACGCTTCCCGACTGCGCGGCGCCGAGCAGCGAGCCCGCACCACGGATCTCCAGGTCCCGCATGGCTACGCTGATGCCGCTGCCGAGGGCCGCGTGCTCCTGGATCGCAGTGAGCCGCTCGTACGCAGTATCCGTGAGCGCCTGTCCCCGCGGGAAGAGGAAGTATGCGTACGCCTTGACGTGACTGCGCCCGACGCGGCCCTTGAGCTGGTAGAGCTGTGCGAGGCCGAGCCGGTGGGAGTCGTCGATGACGAGGGTGTTCGTGTGCGGGTTGTCGATGCCCGACTCGACGATGGTCGTCGCCACAAGCACGTCGATCTGACCGGCCGAGAAGCTCTCCATCACGCGCTCCAGCTGGTGTTCGGACATCTGCCCGTGGCCGACCCCGACGCGCGCCTCGGGGACGGCGGCCTGCACACGCTCGACCACCCGCTCGATGCCGCGCACGCGGTTGGAGATGTAGTAGACCTGGCCACCGCGTTCCAGCTCGCGCCGGATGGCACCGGAGACCACATCGGCGTCGTACTCTCCGACATGCACCGTGACCGGAAAGCGATCGGCGGGAGGCGTATCGATGACCGAGAAATCGCGCACGCCGGAAAGCGACATCTGTAAGGTGCGCGGGATCGGTGTCGCGGTGAGCGTGAGTACGTCGACCTGCTCGCGAAGGTTCTTGAGGTGCTCCTTGTGTTCCACGCCGAAGCGTTGCTCCTCATCGACGACGACAAGGCCGAGATCCCTCGGCACCACGTCGCGCGAAAGCAGTCGGTGCGTTCCGATGAGGATGTCGACCGTGCCGGCGGCGAAGCCTTCGAGGGCCTCGGCCTGCTCGGCGCGGCTGCGGAAGCGCGACAGCACCTCCACCCGCACGGGATACGACTCGAAGCGCTCGCTGAACGTGGTGAAGTGCTGCTGGGCAAGGATGGTCGTCGGGCAGAGCACCATCACCTGCTTGGCGCTCTGCGTGGCCTTGAACGCCGCGCGGATGGCGACCTCGGTCTTGCCATAGCCGACGTCGCCGCAGACCAGCCGGTCCATCGGCCGCTCCGACTCCATGTCGGCCTTGACGTCCTCGATCGCGGCACGCTGGTCCGGCGTCTCCTCGAACGGGAACGCGGCCTCCATCTCCCGCTGCCACGGAGTGTCGGCGCCGAACGCGAACCCGGTGACGGCTGCGCGCCGTGCGTACAGGTCGACGAGATCGAACGCGAGCGTTCGGGCCGCCTTGCGCGCACGTCCGGTCGCCTTGGACCAGTCCGCCGTGTTGAGCCGGGTGACGCGCGGCGCACTCCCCTCGGGACCGACGTACCGGGTCACTCGGTCGAGCTGCTCGACCGGAACGTAGAGCTTGTCGCCTCGTGCGTACTCGAGCAGCAGGTAGTCGCGCTCGGCACCAAGCACCGACTGGCGCACGATGTCCTTGAGCATCGCGATGCCGTGGACCTCGTGCACGACGTAGTCGCCCGGTGCGAAGGCGAATGTGAGCTTTGTGGGATCGGCGGCCTGACGCCGACGCTCGGCCGCACGCGGGAAGACGTCGTCGATCGAGACCACGGCAAGGCGCGATCCGGGCAGGACGTAGCCAGCCGGGACGTCGGTGATCGCGAGCGTGACCAGCCCGGGCGGGAGCGCTTCTTCCGAGGGCTCGAGCGGAGCGACGGACAGTCCCGCGCTCACAAGCGCGCGGGAGAGCCGGTCCCGTCCGCTCCGGTCACGCACCGCAGCAACGACGCGATAGCCCGTGTCGAGCAGCGCGCGCAGCCCGGCGACGAACGCCTCTTCCCGTCCGCTCACCTCGGGACGCCGCGCCACGATCTCACCGTCGGTGGCGCCGCCGGCACGCAGCAGCGAGAGGAACGTGACACGCTGCCGCCCGCCGAGATCGACCTCGGCAGGCGTGAAGTACAGTCCGTCGGGCGTGCGGGCGACGCTCTCCGCCCGCGCCTCGATCTCGGAGCGCGCCCTCACCAGGTCGTCGAAGACCGCGCGCGGCTCGGCGACCACGATCAGCGCTCCGGGCGGCACGTAGTCCAGCACCGACGCCGGGGCCCGGTAGAAGTGCGGCAGATACTGCTCGATGCCGTTGAAGGTCACACCGTTCTCGATCATCTCGAGATCACGCGCGAGGTCGTCGTTGGCGAGCGCAGCCTTCCCGAGGGCACGACGGGCACCCTGCCCGGCGCGTGTGCCCGGCGCAACCTCACGGCACGCGTAGATCTCGGTTGGGCCGACGTCGGCGATGTGCTGTTGCGTCGACGGGATGTAGCGCCTCAGCGTCTCGATCTCATCGCCGAACAACTCGGCTCTCACCGGGTACATCGCGTCTGCGCCGAACACGTCGAGCGTGCCACCTCTCAGTGCGAACTGCCCGCGTTCGCCGGCGGTGTCAACGCGCTCGTATCCCATGCGCACGAGCCGCTGCGCCACCTCGGCCAGATCCAGGGCCGCTCCCTGTGCGAGCACGAGTGGGTCGAACACGTGGGAGCCGTTCGGCGGAAGCACACGCAGGAGCGAGCGACCGCTTGCGACGACCACCACGGGGCGCGCCTTGGCGAGCGCGTGAAGCGCCTTGGCGCGGGCGCCCACAGCCTCGAGATCGGGCGCTGTCCGATCCCACGGGAGGTCGGTACGCTCCGGGAGGTGCAGCACACGCCCCGGAGACAGGTAGGCTCCCAGCTGACGCGCGAACCGCTCGGCAGCGTCGGCGCCGGACAGGACCACGAGTACCGGCCTGCTCCTCGGCGATGCGATCGCCGCCGCGAGCAGAGGACGGACCAGACCCGGGGTCGCCAGGGTGACGTCGTCTCCTGCTTCTATCCTGGCAAGCGCGCGAGCGAGTACCGGATCAGCAGTGAGCGCCGGCGAAACGGCGTCGAAGAAGGTCGTCACAGGCAGACTCCAAGGTCCAGACAGCACGAAGGGCCCGGGTCCCAGGATACGGGGCGGGCAACCGTGCGAGTGTAGGACCTGATGCGGCGAGCGGTCAAACGAGCACGGACGCTGGAGCGCTCACACGACGCGAGGGCCCCGGCACGCGCCGGAGCCCTCGCTGCTGACCGACGGTCACCGATCGCCGGCATCGACCCACGTGAACCAGTCGATCGAATCCATCACCAGAGCGGTCGGCATCGGCTCGGCACCCTCGATCGCCGGGTCAAGACTCAGGAGCACCGGACTGCCAGCACCTTCGGCTACAGATCGGACCCACAAGACCCCGTCGGAGTCCTGTGCCGATACCTGACCGGTCTCAATGCCGGATGCGATCGCGCCAGCCTCGACGACGACCTGCTCTTCCCAGTCAGTGCCTGTCCATCGGGCGCGCACGAGGTCGACCACAGGCGACCCGTCCACCACGCGCCACGTCCTCGGATACACGACACCCTCAACGCCGTAGAGCGGTGAGGCGCCCGGCAGCGAATCGTCCGGGAAGCCATCCGTGTGGACCAGCAGTCCGTCGTCGCTCAGGCGAGCGAGCACGAGTGCGTCGTCATCACGGTCACCGGTACCACCCGGTGTCTTGAGAAGCACCGCGAACACATCGGTTCCCGGAACGGCGACCACCCACTCTACGAACTGGTGCTCGGGAACGGTACCGCGGAGCGGTACCTCCTGCCACACACCTTCATCGGAGTACATGCCTATCAGCGTGTCGAACGTCGAGGGAGTGGCGTGATCCACGACCACGAGTGCACGCCCCCCTACGAAGGTCGCCGAAGAGATGCCCTCGTAGCCTTCCGGAGGCACCAGAACCGTAGTCGCCCCGTCGGCTCCAAGCATGACCAGTGACGTTCCGGCCGGGCCGACGCCATCGGCGCGTAGCACCTCAAGGAGCATCCGGCGACTCTCTCCATCGACCGCGTGCGGCACGCACGACACCCCCTCGGCATCCGGCGCACTCCACAGCGGCGTGACCGCGCCCCCCTCCGGTGACAGCGCCACGAGCGTGCCCGGGTCGGCAGGCCCCGAGCGCTGCCATCCGACGAGCCCCGGCGTGTTCGCCGCGACCAGTTCAGGATCCCAGGTGAGCGACGACACATCGAAGCCGTCCGAAACCTCCGCGGACGGCCCGGTATCGCCGTCTGCCACCGGGCCGCTGCAGCCACCGATACCGGCTACCCCCACGAGCGCGGCCATCATGACAACCGCCGATCGAACCTGCCTGCGACGTCTCCAGGTACCGCTCCCGCACATGGCTCCCCCTTCTCCGGACGCTCTCCATCAGTACCGAACGGTCAGGTGCGCACTCCCCGGGTCCTTCTTGTTGGCCATCTTCGTGTCGTAGTAGGACTTCAAAGCGCTGATCGCCGCCGGGTAGATCCGGATGCAGCCGCTCGTAGCGGCGAACGTGTGCGCTCCGGTGCCGCCATGGACCTCCAGGTAGCTTCGGCCGTACGGTCCCCCGGTCCACGGGTCAAGCCGCCACTTGCCCGGGTAGAACTCCACACGCCCGTCGGCCTCATAGCCACGCCAGATCCTGTCCATGAAGCCGAAGTCCCAGGTGTACGCAGGAATGGGGCCGAGGTTGACCTTGCTCTGGTCCGCAGGACGATTGTTGCCCGACCGAGCCGGCCACGACACCGTGTACCACTTATAGGCGTCCACCACGGCGTTGTAGATGCCGTACGTGAAGTAGAGCGTGCCGAGGTACCCATTGCGGGCGTACGGACTCGTTGTGTTGGGCACCAGCGTGAACTTCAGGTAGCCGTATGGCGAGTACGTGGTAGCCGCGATGACCGATGCCGCGCGAGCGGCGTCGGCCGACGAGAGCTTGCCGCCGGTCGTGCGCACGATGCCCTGTCGCGTGAGCTCCGCACGCACCTTCGTCAGAAGACCTCGCTCGACCCTGCGGCGCTCAGGCAGCATCGCCGCGTAGCCCTGCGGGTCGTGGGCTTGAAACTCAGCGTCGCTCCAGCCGTCTGGCGGCGGGACGGCGGTCGGGCGTGACTCGAGATAGCCGGGCTCTCCGGGCTTTGGGTCGCTCTCCGGCAGGTGACTCTCCGGCCAGCCGGGTTCCGGCATGCCCGACATCGGGCTGCCTTTTGGCGCCGCGGGCGCCGCCGCGGCCGATATGCCGATGCCGCTGCCCCCGACGATGGCAGCCATCAGGACGAACGTTACCAGCAGGCGGTTCAACCGCCGTAGTGACGTGCTCATGTATGGTCTCCCCCTCATGTATGCGCCCACCTTCCTTGCGGCGGATTGACGCATGCGCCAAGAGGGAAGCCCGCCGCTCCGGCCGCGCGCTCCCCCCTCAGGCGCGGCCGGAGCCGAGTATGCCGCAGGCGTCTTAACCAGAAGTGACTCGTAGCGGCATCACGCTCGGGTACCATGTGAATCGACCATTGAGGAGGCGCCATGTCCACACCCGAACGCGCCGCAGAGATCGACGCTCGGCTGAAGAGGCTCTACCCGTCGGCTCGCATCGCACTCGGCTACGAGAGTGAGTTCCAGCTGCTCGTGGCTGTGATCCTCTCGGCGCAGACCACCGACGTCGGCGTCAACAAGGTGACGCCGGTCCTGTTCGAGCGCTTCCCCACGCCCGATGCGCTCGCGGCAGCCGACCCCGCCGAGATCGAGGAGATCGTGCACCCTACCGGCTTCTTCCGGAACAAGACGAAGAACATCATGGGGGCGGCTCGGCGCATCGTCGCCGAGTACGGCGGGCGCGTGCCCGACACGATGGAGGATCTGCTCACGCTTCCGGGAGTCGCGCGCAAGACCGCCAACATCGTGCTCTACAACGCGTTCGGGAAGGCCGAGGGCGTTGCGGTCGATACCCACGTCTTCCGTCTGGCGCGCCGCCTCGGCTTCTCGGCCCACGAGGACACCGGCAAGGTCGAACGTGACCTCATGGCGCTCTTCCCGCGCGACGAGTGGGGCGCACTCACCTACCGCCTCATCGAGCACGGGCGGGCGATCTGCGACGCCAAGCGGCCCATCTGCGGGCAGTGCGTGGTGGCGGACCTCTGCCCGAGCGCCTACCAGGTCAAAGGCTGGCGCGAGCAGGCCTGAACGCCGCGGGCAGCCACCGCACAGCTAGCCGAGGAAGAGCGCGAGCGCGGCAGCGATGAACACCGCCGGCAGCATGTTGCCCACCGGCAAGCGCTTGATCTGTGTGAGGTCGAGCCCGATCGCCAGGATCAGCGCGCCCCCCACGGCTTCGATCGACGAGACCACGGCCGGCGTGATGAGCGACTCGACGGCGCTCGCTCCGAGAGCGATGCCGCCCTGCAGCAGGAGGATCGGGATGACGGACAGCCCCACGCCGACTCCGAGTGTCGTGGCGAGCGCTATCGATGCGATGCCGTCGAGCAGCGCCTTGAGGTAGAGCAGCGACGGGTCGCCGAGACCGTCTTGCAGCGAGCCGAGGACGGTCATGGCACCGGTGCAGTACAGCAGGCTCGCCGTCACAAACCCCTCGACCAGGGTGTGCCCCTTCTCACCCGGCTGATCGGCCCTGCCCGGAGCGAGCATCGGCATCTTGTACGCCTTGTCCTGAAGCCACTGGCCGAACCGCTCGAGCCAGTACTCGATCCTCAGTGCCTCGCCTGCGAGCGACCCCACCACGAGCGCTCCGACCAGCACGAGCGCCGCGTAGTCACCCAGGTGTGTCTCGCCGAGCGCGGACAGGCCACCGAGCGCCATGGCGATGCCGATCACCATGACGGCAAGGCCGATCGCGGCGAATGCTATTCCGCGAAAGCGCTCGCTGATGAGCTTGCCGAACACGAGCCCCACGACAGTGCCCGCAAGCACCGCGACGACATTCACGATCACCCCGATGCCGGGCATGTCACTCCTCGTCGGTCAGCCAGATCTTCTTGAGTTCCTCGGTCACTCTGTTCGCCCCCGGCGGCAGCCCCGCTGTGGCGGCAGGATACCGCCCGCCACGACGCCGCGCCCGGCGCCCTTCGAAACACGCCTCGGCGCCGATCACCGCCGCCCCGACCCCTCGCACGCGCCCGGCCAGCCCCGCGTCCGACGTCGCCACCGTGTCCCCGGCCCCCGTCACCAGCCGGGCGATCAGGTCATCGGCGGTCTCATCGCGCGAGAAGCGGACTTCCACGTTGCCGCGCCGTCCGTCGGCTCCCCCGCCGCGCCGCCCGTCGAACACGACGACGATCGGCCCCGACCCGAGCAGGTCACGGCCCCTTACCGCGAGCCGGGCGACAAGCGCTTCTCGCTGCATCGCAAGATCCGCGTGCTCCGTTGCCGGGTCACGGCGCGTCACGTTGTAGCCGTCGATGATGTACCTCATGCGATCATGCTACACCGGACCGACACGCTAGCCGCGCTCTGACCCCGGATTCCACCACGCGAGCATCTCACCGAGCGACGTGACGTCCTCGGCGGCCGGCTTGCCGCTCCCGCCCCACATGATCTCGCCGTCCGGAGCGAGCAGGAACGCGTGTACCGTCTCGAGATCCGCTACGCCGAGCGCCGATACGAACGTCTCGATGTCGACGTAAGCCGTGAGGGTGCGCCGACGGATCCGGGGGTCGTCAAGCTCGGCACGCATCCCCCCATCGATAAGCGGACGCGCCGGAACGAGGAGCTTCGGCAGCACCGCAACGCTCCACACGCCGAGATTCGGGAACTCATGCTCGAGCCGCCGTAGCCGTGCCTTCCACATCTCGACAAGAACCTGCTGCCACCGCTTGGACGCGACTATCACCACGCGCGGACCCGCCGGGAGGCCGCCCGGGACATCGTAGCGCCTACCGTCAAGATCGGTCGCGCTGATAGCGGGGAACTGCAACATTCGGCACCTCCGGACGGTACTCATTGGGACGTATCCTACCGCAAGTGGAACGTATCCTCATGACAACGTCCCGAAGGAGGAGCCGTGGCGGATACCGTCATGCTGGAGGTCGGCCAGGCGGCGCCGGACATCGATGCGATGGCAACCGGTGGCGCCCCGTTCGTACTCACCGATCACCGGGGGCAGTGGATCGTCGTCTACTTCTACCCTCGCGCCAACACACCCGGTTGAACGCACGAAGCGAAGGACTTCCAGGCGCACCGCGCCGAGTTGGAGTCCCTGAATGCCCTGGTCGTGGGCGTCTCGGCAGACAAGCCGGAGATCCAGCAGCGTTTCATCGACACGTTCGAACTCACCTTCCCGATGATCTCGGACACCGCGAAGACGATAATCGACTCATACGGGGCGCGCGCGGTACTCGGCGTGACGCCACGACGCACGACGTTCCTGGTGGGTCCTGACGGTCGCATCGCCCATGTCTGGCCGAAGGTCAAGCTCGAGGGGCACGCAGGCGACGTCGTTCAGACCATCGCGCGACTCGCTGAGGGAGCCTCCTGACAGGTCAGGTACGCGTCAGGCGCGAAGGGAGCGAGCGACCGCCTCGGCGAAGCGCACCACGTCGGCCTCGGTGGTGTCCCAACTCGTGACCCACCTCACCTCACCGGTCCGCTCGTCCCAGGTGTAGAAGTCGAACTCGGACTGCAGTGGCCCGATGACATCGATCGGCAGCACCGCGAAGACCTCGTTGGCCTGCACCGGTTGGGTGATCCGCACGCCGCCGATACCGCCCACACGCTCGGCAAGCAGCGCCGCCATCGTGTTCGCCCGCTCGGCGTTCACACGCCATAGGTCGCCTTCCAGCAGCGCGACGAACTGCGCCGATGAGAAGCGCATCTTAGAGGAGAGCTGGGCGCTTTGCTTGCGGATATAGCGGAAATCGGCCGCAAGCGCCGGATCGAGGAAGACGACGGCCTCGGCCAGCAACGCGCCATTCTTGGTCCCTCCGAAGCTCACGACGTCCGCGCCGGCGCACGCCTCGGCAAGCGAGCACCCGAGGGACACGGCCGCGTTGGCAAGCCGGGCGCCGTCCACATGCACACGGAGTCCGTGCGCGTGGGCCGTCCCGACCACCGCGGAGAGCTCGGCCGCGGAGTACACGGTGCCGTACTCGGTGGACTGCGTGACCGAGACCACGCGAGGCTGCGAGTGGTGCTCGAAACCGACACCTTCGATGGCGCCCTCGATGAGCGGTGGCGTGAGTTTGCCGTCCGGCGTCTCGATGTCCACGAGCTTGCCGCCCGTGAAGCGCTCCGGGGCGCCGCATTCGTCCACGTTGATGTGGGCCGTCGTCGCGCAGATGACCGACTCGAACGGTCGCATGAGCGCCTGCAGCGCCGTCACGTTGGCGCCGGTACCGTTGAAGACGCAGAACGCCTCGGCGTGCTCGCCGAAGTGCCGCTTGAAAAGTTCGCGTGCCCGCCGCGTCCAGGGATCGTCGCCGTACGCATGCGCGTGGCCGGCATTGGCCGCCACGATCGCGGCCATCACATCGGACTGCACACCCGATGCGTTGTCACTCGCGAATCCTCGGCTGACTGCGGTCACGTCTACCCCCCGTCAGCTATGCTGCGCATCCGACGCCACCCGGCGTACGCCACGGCCAGGCCCGCAAGGCCGACACCCAGCTTCCAGAGGTCACCCGGCCGCTCACGCGACTCACCACGGGTGAGCAGCTCGAGCCGCTCTGCATGGACGTCGAGGTCACCACCGTGCAGGTCACAGCCCTCGCTCAGCGTGCCGGTGACCACAACGGTGTCTCCGGTGTGGCTGTACCGGCCGAACACCTCAAGCTCACCGGCCATATCGGCAGGCATCCATACGCCGATGGCCACGCCTTCCGACAGGACGTTCACCCACACGTGGCCCTGACCTCCGTCAAGCGTCTCGCTGATGACCTCGCCCTCGAAGCGCACGAGCTGGCCGTCGAGCCCGCTCGTCATCGACGCGAGCTCGGCGCCCGTCGTTTCGGTCACCGGCTCGATCGCGAACCCGCGGACCGGCAAGGAGACGAACCCGAGAACGACCACTGCCAGGAGTGCGGCCGCGTACCGTCTCATGCGCGCCCTCTCTTCGCCCGTACGGCTGCGATCGCGCTGGCCACGAGCACGAACAGCGCGATGAACTCGAGTCTGCCTGCCCACATCTGCAGCATGTACACGACCTTCAGCCCGAGTGGCATGGCCGGACTGGTGATACCGGTCGAGAGACCCACGTTGGCGGTCGCCGAAATGGACTCGAACAGCGCCTCACCGATCGGATAGCCGTACGCCGCTCCGATCATTCCGCCGCTGATGTACGTCACCACGTACAGGACGAACAGCATAAGGGCGTTGGCGAGGACGTCGGCCGACAGCGGTACATCGAGCAGGTGGTGATACCTGCTGCGCACCACCGCACTCGCCGGCGCGATGGACTCACGCACACGGAGCACGACGCCCTTGGCGATCAGGCCGAGGCGGAGCGCCTTGATGCCGCCCGCGGTCGACGACGCCATGCCGCCGAACGCCATCGCGAGCACGATCGCCGCGAACGCGAGCCCACCGTAACCGTTCGCCCAACCGGCGTTGTAGAGGGTCTGGTGACCGGTGCCGCTATTGGCCGAGATGAGGTGATAGAGCCCCTTGCGCACGACCTCGCCCGGAGTCGAGAAAAGCCTGGTGGCCGCCAGACCGATGCCGATGACAACGCTCAGGATGGCGATGTTGGTGGCAAGTGCCCGCGCTTCCAGGTTCTTGAAGATCTCCTTCCGGTCACCGCGCCAGATGTCCGCATGCAGATTGAAGTTGAGGGTTCCGGCAAGCATGAGGATGACCGTCACACCCTCGAAGATCGGGCTGTGGTAGTACATCGCGTTCTGCGACTGGGGACCGAACCCGCCGGTGTCGTAACAGGCCACGGTCGCCCAGAACGCGTGCAGAACGCTCCGCCCCGCCTCCATACCCTGAATCAGGTTCGAAACGCTCAGCACGACTGTCCCGAGCGTCACATAGATCGCGGTCACGAACCATATGAACCGCGCGGTGTGCATGACGTTCGGCAGGATACGCTCATCGCGGCCCTCGGCCATGTACAGCGACACCGCGCCGCCGCCGCGCAGGCCGAGAGACACCGAAAGCGCGGCCACGACGATGCCCTGGCCACCGATCAGGTGAAGCAGATGCCGCCACATGTTGTGCGCGAGCGCCAGATGATCGAGGTCCTGCACGAGCGTGAGTCCCGAGGTAGTGAGTCCGGAGATCGCGTCGAAGAACGCGTCGACGAACCCCCCGTAGTGCCCCGACAGTGACAGCGGAACCGCCGCCACGAGCGACGCCGCAAGCCATGCAAGTGCCGTCACGATAAGCGCGTTCCGTCGCGTCAGATGCGTCCCGCGCGGCGCCGACTGCGCGAGGAGCATGCCGAAAGCTGCGGCAATCCCGATGCCGCACGCATAGTCGAGCGCGGGACCCCACTCGCCGGAGGCAAGTGCGGTGAGGAGCGGTATGACCATGAGAAGCGCCATACTCGCGACGAGCATGCCGGTGTAGTGCGCGATGGCGCCCAGGTCACGCCGCTCGAAGCCGACCCACATCGCGTCGGCCTCAGAATATCCGGGCGGCCGCGAGAGCGAGCGCCACAGCGACGATGATGACCACGGCGAAGACCGCGATCTCGGTCAGCAGGCCCGCAAGCCAGCCACGGTACGGACTATGGAAACGCAACTCCACTGGTCCACCCTCCCGACCCCCGGTACCGGCCGTCAACTGCGGCCCGCGCCATTGTGCCACATACACCTCGCGCGCGGTGGATCACCAGGGTCTCATGTCGGCGATGGCATAACCCATCTCGGTCGGAACGACCCAGTACTCCCACTGCTCCTGGCCCCCGGCCCAGTTCTGGACCGTGCGCACCCAGAAGCTCCCGTCCGACTGCTCCCGCGCTTCGCTCACCTCGAAGGATGAGAGCGCGCCCGCAGCCTCCTGCGCCGAGGCGGGATCGGAGCGGAACGGATCGACGGTGAACGACTGAGCGTCGAGCCCGCGATCCTCTTTCACCGCGTACAGATGCTGGCCGACCACATCGATCGCCTGGTCTGTCGGGCTCAGGTCGCCCCCCACATCGCTGCCGAAGTCGAGGCCCAACAGTTCAACGACCTCCCACGTCCCGTCTGACGCTCTGGAGACGGTGATCTCGAGCGCCCATTCGCTCGCGGGCGGGCCCGCCCAGAACACGACGGTGTCGCCCGTGTCGTCATAGACCTGATAGACCCAGTCGCTCAGCCCCTCGCCATCGAGTGCGGCATACACAGCTTCATCCGCGCTCGCGTACCCGATCGGCTCGGCCGTGCCAGGCTCGGCTCCTGGCTCGGGCTCGATCACGCCGATGTCCGGCTCGGGCGTCGAAACCTCGCTGCGGAACAGCGGGGTGAACGCGAACAGCCCGCCGATCGTGCAGCCGCACAGCACGAGCAGGATGACGGCGACGATCGCGATGATGAGTCCCGTCTTGCGCTTGGCAGGCGGCTGGGGCGCCTGCGCGTATGCCGCCGCCGGATCGTACGCCGCCGGCGCACCTGGTTGAACGGCCGCCGGAGCTGCGTACGCGGGCGGCGACACAGCGGACGGAGGCAGCGGGGCAGTCGGCGCCACGGGCGGTGCCGGAGATGCCGGGGGGTCAGCGTCGGGCGCGGAGAGTTCGGCCGTCACGTCCGATGGCTGACTCAGCGCGGCACCGCAGATGCCACAGAACGCCGACCCGTCACGTAACTCGGCCTGGCAGTTCGGGCACAGCATGGGAGTCCTCCTTCACTCGTCACCGGCACCCTGACTGTATGGGTCGGCCACGGACGTGTAAAGGGAGTCGCTTCGGCCGAAGCGTCGACGCGACGAAGACGGCGCTCAGGCGACCGAGGCCTCGAGTTCGAGCCGGCCCTGCTCCGGGTCTCCCGGATTCCCGCAGCGGCGCAGCGCCACGATCGCGACGTCATCGGTCAGGTGGCCCTGTGCATGGCCGAACGCCGAGAGGAACAGTGACTCGGGCATCCGCTCGGCGGACTCTTCTGCGGCCGCGACCACAGCCTCCAGCAACCGCCCGACGCCGAACTCCTCCCCGGATGCCGAGCGCGCCTCCGTGAGGCCGTCCGTGTACAGCACGAGCAGGTCGCCGACGTCGAGGGTGGCGGCATGGTTCTCGTACCGCACCGCCTTGTCGGCTCCAAGGACGCAGCCATCGGCCTGCAGGAGAACCGGCTCGGCACCGGCGCGCAGGAGCACGGGCGGCGGGTGCCCCGCCATGCTATAGGCCATGTGGCCCGATACGCCGTCTACCAGGCCGAAGAACGCCGACACGAACTCGTGTGAGGCCGCACCATGGAGAACGAGTTCGTTGGCCCGGCCCATGATCGCTTCGGGTGACGGCAGCCGCAGCGCCTCGGCGCGCATGGCGCTCTTCACGAGCGCCGTCAGCCCAGCGGACTCCGCGTTGTGACCCGCGACATCGCCGATGAGCACGCCCACATGACCGCCGGGGAGGGACATCACGTCGTAGAAGTCGCCGCCGATAGAACCGGTCCCGGACGCCGCATGATAGAGATGACCCATCTCGAAGCCGGGAACGGCCGCCGGGGCGCTGAAGAAGGCACCTCTCAGCGTGCGGTTCAGCTGCCGCTGGTCCGCGTACTGCCGGGCGTTCTCGAGCGCGAGCGATAGCGAGAGTTCCAGCTTCCCGAGCAACTCCCGGTGGGCATCGCCAAACGTGAGGTCTGCGTCCCAGCAGAAGCCCATGACATCGGCGACCTCGCCGCGGTGCTTGATCGGCACCAGGGCGAATGCCCCGATGTCGTGCTTCAGCATCAGCTCGAAGTGCTCACGCCGCGTCGCGTCGGACTGCGACACCGCGAGCGCCCGCCCGCTCTTGGCCACGAGACCGGGCAGTGACAGGTCGTCTTCGGCGAATCGCAAGCCGGTCATCTCCGCCGGCCAGCCATGCACGTTGCGGAAGGTCCAACCGCGGCCCTCGCGCTCTGCGATCCAGCCCCAATCGGCGCCGAGCGCCTCGGTGGCCTCGATGAGCACCCGCTGAAGGATGTCCTCGGCATCGAGGGAGGAGAGCACAGTCACGTCGATGAGGTCGAGTGCCCGCCGCAGGTCCGCCGCCTGCTCGGCGCGCTCCCGCAGTTCGGCGACCGCTGAACTCACGTCCACCGCGAGCAGGAGCACGTCGTACGGGTCGCCGATCCGGCCGGGAACCGGCAGGTAGGAGAGCTGCCAGTACGACACTTCGCCCCATGACGCGCGGAACTCGTAGGCCCGCTCGGTGACCGGGTGCCCGGTGTAGGCGACGTCGATGAAGCGGGATGCCGAGTTCGAGTCGGATAGGAACCCGCGGACCGGCATGCCGAGGAGGTCCCACTGCGGGCGAACGTCCTCGAGCAGATCCCGGAAGACGTTGTTGGTCCAGATGAAACGCAACTCGGAACCGGACCACAGCGCCGCAGGGAACGACGCGCCCTCGAGCAGCGTCGAGACACGCGCCGGGTCGTTCAGCGCGCGCGCAACCGTGCCTGCGATGTCACCGCGTGATGCTTCCGACGCCCTCACCCCCGGCTCACCTGTGGTCGTTCGCCACTGTTGACGCTATCGGCATACGTACCCGCAGGCTACAGGCACCGCGTGACGGACGGCATCAGCGTGACGACAACCACGCGTCGACAGACGAACGGCGACGAGCGGTCAGGCGGCGCGGCGCCGCTCGGCCCGCTGCGCTCCGGAGCCTATGACCTCACCGGGCGTCGGCGGCTTCGTCACGAACGTCAGGCCCGCAGCGGCCAGGCACAGCGTGGCAGCAACGCCGTAGGCGAGCGCATAGCTCCCGGTCGAGTCGAGGATCGAGCCCGCCGTCATCGAGCCGAAGACGCCACCGACCCCCCAGGCGGTGAACACGAGCCCGTAGTTCACCCCGAGGTGTCGGGTGCCGAAGTAGCCGGCGGTCGTCGACGGGAACAGGGAGAGGTTGGCCCCGTAGCCAAACCCGACGAGAGCGGCCACGGGCACGAGCAGCGTGGGGGTGCCCGCCACGAAGAGCAGACCCATCATCGACGCCTGCAGCACGAACACGGCGAACATCGTCTTCACCTCACCGATGCGATCAGACGCGATACCGGCCACCACTCGGCCGGCGGCATTGCCCACCGCGAGCACCGCCACGAGCAGGAAGCCGAGCGTGAGCTCCGGCATCTGGAGCGCCGCGATCGTCGCCATGTGCCCGATGATCATCAGCCCGGCGAACGCCGAGAACGCATACATGAGCCACAGCAGCGCGAACTGCTTCGTGCGCACCATGTCCCGCCAGTCGTACTCGACCGCGGGACGGGCCGAGTCGGCTGCGCCCGACGTGGCGCCAGCCGCGACGTATCCCTCGGGAGGATTAACGAGCAGCTGCGCGAGGCCCACCGTACCGGCGAAGAACGCCACTCCCAGGATACGGAATGTCGCGGCGATGCCGTAGCCGCCGAGCAGCCACTGTGTCAGCGGCGCGATGTACACGCTCGCGAGCCCGAAGCCGGAGACGACGAGGCCTGTGATGAGCCCCTTGCGCTCGGGCGGGAACCACTTGACCGCTGCGGGCGTGGCCGCGGCGTAGCCGAGTCCGATGCCGGCGCCCGCCATCACCCCGAAGCCCACGAGCACCGGCCACGCGCGCTCGGCCGTTGCGAGACTCGCCACGATCATCCCGAGACCGGTGAGCGCACCACCGAAGGTGGCCACGAGTCGCGGCCCGAGACGGTCCTGCGCGCGACCGGCAAAGACCATCGAGAACGCGAACACGCCGACGGCGACGGCGTAAGGCATGTTCGCCTCACCGGCGCTCCAGCCCCATCCTCCATCGAGCACAGAGGTCTTGAGGACCTTGGCCACGACACTCCAGGCGTACAGGACACCGAGTGCGAGGTTGATACCCAGACCTGCGAGCGTGACGATCCAGCCGCGCGTGGCGGAAGTAGCCTTCATGCCCAGTGCCCCCAGACAGCACGAGTACGAGACGGTCGCAGGCCAGTATGCCTGAAGCCGGACGATGTGTCTCGCACGAGATCGTGACATCGCCCATGACGACGCGGGCAGCGAGCCGTCTAGCTCGCGACGTCTGCGTCCTCCGGCAACCCTTGAAGAGCAAGCGCCGAGTTGCGGTAGCACGCGTCCTTGGTGATCTCACGCCCGAACCACGCGGGTCGATCGAACGCGAGCGCCTCGTCGATGGTCTCGAACTCGACCTCGACGACCGCGAGCCCGGCGAGCTTCCCCGCGTAAAGGTCGATATGGAACGCGTGCTTCCTGTCCTTGATCATGAAACGGCGCTTCTCGACACGGCGGCCGTGGGTCGCGGGCCACAGTACGTCGAACTGCTCTCGCGTGATGGCGACCTCATGCTCTTCGCGCGCGATGCCTCCGTAAGACTTCACGGCGATCATGCAGTGGCCGTCCGAGTCGCGGATGCGCACCTCGCCACTCGGCCCGACAGCAAGATACCCCTGGCGCAGGAACGCCGAGGGGTACCGCGACAGGTCCGGCGCCGCGGATCCGACCAGGAACTTGCGCTCGATCTCCATGGTGGTCCTCCATCGAGATGCGGGTGCTCGGGACCGGTGCGGCCTCCGGCCAATATGTCGGGTATGTTCCACACTCGGGAGACCTTCACGCACCTCGAGTCTCACACATTCGTGCCGCGCATGCCTCGACCCCGTGTGCTATACGAACCCGCCACCTCCCGAGGCCACACGTATCCCGGCGTCACGTCCGGCTCCGCTACAATCGGACCAGGCGATGCGCTACGACCAGAGGGGGCAGGCCATATGGCCAAGCAGGGCATGAGCGTGAAACAGGCCGCCGAGGCGCTGGGAGCCACGCCCAAGTGGGTGCGCCGGCAGATCGCCGCATCGGTCATCACACCCGCTCGCACGGGCAGCAAGCGCAACGGTCGATTCCTGCTCGCCGACGAGGAGGTCGAGACGCTGCGCGCGCTCAAGGACAGTGCCTCCGGCGGCAGCGATGACACGACCGCCCTCGCGCGCATCGAGCGCCTCGAGGCCGACCGGGCCAACCTGCTTGCGCAGGTCGCATGGGCGCGCGCCGTGGCCCAGGAACAGCAGAAGGCACTCCAGTTCGAACGTGAGCGGACCGGGGCCATGGCCGCTGAGCTCGAAGTCCAGCGTTCGCGGGTCGAACAGCTCAAGGCGCTGGGCGCGATCGATCGGCTGCTCGGGCGGCACAAGAGCATCTGATACGCACCATGCCGGAGCCGCTGCACCTATGCGGACGTGAACGGATCACCGGTCCGGATCGGACGCACGCTCACGCTCCCATACTGCCACCGATTCACTTCCGAAGATCTCGCCCGGGCCATCCCAACTGACCGCCCACGGCTCATCGCCGACGATCACAGGCGAGGCGATCGGCAACTCCTCGTACATGGCGACGTCATCCGGCAAACCCGGCGCGGCGCTCCTCGGCAGCTCCAACGGCCGCAGAAGCATCGGAAACAGCGACGCAGCCGGGTGCTCAGACGCCAGCGCGGTGAACGCAGCGAACCGCTCGCGCGCGAGTGCGTCCAGCAGCGCGGCCACCTCGGCCAGATCGTTCTCGCTGACGCCGGCCCGCACAGCCGCGCCGACGCGCTCGGGCGAGCGCACCATGTCGGCGAACACATGCAGGTCATGAAGCTCTCCGAGCGTGTCCTGGAACGCCGTGAGCATGCCGTGCAACTGCCCGAACTCATCCCCATAGCAAGGCGCGAACGCTTCGACCGCGTAGCGCAGACGCTTGTAGTCGATACGCAAGGCGTGTTGCGCCTCGATGTCGGCCTCCACGAGCGCGCCCGGCTGCGCGCCGAACACGACCGTCGCGCGCTCGGCCACTGCCGCATGGGCGAACTCCGCGAGCGAGCGCTCCGCATCGGGCGACTCGGCGATCGAACCCGCCATCCTCGTGAATGACGCCCGGCTTGCGGCCAGATCGAGCCGGGAGAGCGCGTGATTCAGGGCCTCGAGCTCGGCCTCGCGCTGGCCCATCCGGTAACCGAGCATGAAGGTGACCGCGCCCCTACCGCCCTCGCCGAGACGCCGGCCGAGCGCACCGAACTCTTCGATGAAGACGTCGGAGTCGCGCACCGGACCGAGGGCGCGGGTGATGCTGCGGGCGCGGCGGTACCAGCGGCGGAAGTCGCGGGCCGGGTAGAGCGGCGCGAGCAGCCGCATGACCTCGCGCAACCTGCGGGATGCGACGCGCATGTCGTGCACCGCATCGGCGTCAGCGCCGCCACGCGCGGCCGCCTCGAGCTCGAACAGCGGCCCGGCCTTGGCGTGCAGCATCGCGGGCGCGGCCTCGGCAAGCGGGGTGAGCGCCGTCACACCGGGTATCGCGAACTTCACTCCCACGTCCACGTACTCGCCCCCTGCACGACGGAAGGCCCCGGGACCCCGGGGCCTTCGTACCATATACCCGACACGTCGGCATACGCAGTCGGTGCGCCGACAGCGAGCATCTAGACGGTGAACTTCTTGCCGCCCCAGCGCTCCACGATGGTGTCGTTGAAATCGTCGGTGGACTTGGCGGCGATGAGCACCGCGATCTGCAGCTCAGGCTTGTCGAGCGCGTCGGCCACGACGGGAGACTCGAAGATGACCTTCTTGGTCTCCGGATACCAGCACAGCTTGCCGAAGATCATCTTGCAGTTCTGCTCGTTCAGATAGCTGAGCAGCGAGCCCGTGTCACCGGTGACATCGACGGCGACGTAGGCCCAAACCTTTGCGACCGAGATCTCGCCCATGACGGCGGGGCCGACGAAGACGATCGCATCCTCGAAGGGCACCCAGTAGTCACCATCGTTGTCGAGCTGATACTTGAGCCCGGCCTCATCGAGCACCGATCCGATGCGCCTGCGAACTGAATCCTTGTCTGCCATGGTCTCCCCCTCACATCGCGTGTAACGTGCACCCACGGTAACCTTATCGCCTTTGTGTGGGTTCAGTAACACCGTTCACAGAAAAGCCTGGAAGGGGCGCCGGGGGCCTGGCGCCCTGGCCGAGGCCCCCACCGTCTCACTCGCTGCGCACAGTCTCTGCACGGGCGAACCGCTACTTCTTCCCGACCTCGATCTTGGTCGTCTGAGGACGTGCCGCCTCGAGTGCCTTGGGCACCTGCACCTCGAGGATGCCGTCGGTGTACTCGGCTGTGATCGCCGAGACGTCCACGCTCTCGGGGATCGTGAGCGAGCGCTCGAAGCTGCCGTAGCAACTCTCGCACACGAGCCAGTCCTCGCCCTCCTGCCGCTCCTCCTGGACACGCTCACCCCGGATCGTGAGCACCCCGTCGGTCACCTCGACCTCGACTCGCTCCGGATCGATGCCCGGCAGCTCGGCGCGCACGATGATGTCGTCGCCCTTGCGCTTCACATCGATCCTGGGCATCCACGCGACCGCACCCTCCGGCCCGACCTCGGCCGCGCCGAGCCGCGAGAAGATGCGATCCATGTCGCGCTGCATACGCAGTGCCTCGCCGAACGGGTCCCACCGTACGATCGCCATGATCATCACCTCCACGTATCCGTCGCCGCGAGCCAACATGGCGTACCGCCGCGCGGCTCCACTCCTCTAGTCAACGTGCCTTATGCCACGCACGCCGATCTCATCACCGACCACGTCGATCGTGACTGTGTCGCCGTCGACCACGCGGCCCTCTATCAACTCACGAGCCACACGATCGACCACCTCACGCTGGATCAACCGCTTGAGCGGCCGCGCACCGTACACGGGGTCGAACCCGTCGAGAGCGAGTCGCTCGGCCGCCGCCGGGGTGATCTCGAGGGCGATCTTGCGGTCGGCAAGCCGCTCGCGCACTAGCGCCAGCTGCAAGTCCACGATCTTCGCGAGCTGCTCCATCGACAGCGAGCGGAAGACGACCACGTCGTCCACGCGGTTCAGGAACTCCGGCCTGAACGTGGCACGCAACGCCTCGTCGAGCATGGCGCGCATCGCGGCATCGTCGCCGCTTCTGGCGAACTCGGTGATGTACTGGCTGCCGACATTGCTCGTCATGACCACGATGGCGTTCTTGAAGCTCACCACGCGGCCCTGTCCGTCGGTGAGACGGCCGTCGTCGAGCACCTGTAACAGCACATTGAACACATCCGGGTGCGCCTTCTCTATCTCGTCGAGCAGGATCACGCTGTACGGGCGCCGCCGCACCGCCTCGGTGAGCTGGCCACCTTCCTCGTAGCCGACGTAACCGGGAGGCGCGCCGATCAGGCGCTGCACGCTGAACTTCTCCATGTACTCACTCATGTCGATGCGTACCATCGAACGCTCGTCGTCGAACAGGAACGCCGCGAGCGTCCGGGCGAGCTCGGTCTTGCCCACACCGGTGGGCCCGAGGAACAGGAAGCTGCCGATCGGCCGATCGGGGTCCGAGAGTCCCGCTCGTGAGCGGCGGACAGCGCCCGCAACGGCAGAGACAGCCTCGTCCTGACCGATCACGCGCTCGTGCAGATGCTCCTCGAGAGTCGCGAGCTTTTGCAGCTCGCCTTGCATAAGGCGCGACACCGGGATTCCGGTCCATGCGCCGACGACCTCGGCGATCTCGGACTCGGTGACCTCCTCGCGGAGCATGGCCGAGCCCGCCTGCAACTCACGCAGCCGTCCGTCGGCCTCGGTCAACTCGCCCTCAAGCCCGGGGATGCGCCCGTAGCGGATCTCGGCCGCGCGTGAGAGGTCGCCCTCGCGCTCGGCACGTTCGCCGTCGAGGCGAGCCTCGTCGAGCTCGGCCTTCAGGCGCTGGACCTCGGTGATGACCCCGCGCTCGCTCTCCCAGCGGGCCTTGAGCCCCGAGAGCTCCTCGTTGAGCTCGGCCATCTCTGCTCGAAGCGCGTCGAGCCGCTCCGCCGAGACGGCGTCGGTCTCCTTGGTGAGCGCCTGCTCCTCGATCTGCAGTTGCCTCACCTGACGGTCGAGGCGGTCGATCTCCTCGGGCATCGAGTCGATCTCGATGCGCAGCCGCGAGGCCGCCTCGTCGATCAAGTCGATCGCCTTGTCGGGCAGGAAGCGGTCTGCGATGTAGCGGTCCGAGAGTGTGGCGGCCGCTACGATCGCGCCGTCGGCGATGCGCACGCCATGGTGCACCTCGTAGCGCTCCTTGAGGCCGCGCAGGATCGCGATCGTATCCTCCAGGCTCGGCTCCCCGACGAACACCGGCTGGAAGCGTCGCTCGAGCGCCGCGTCCTTCTCGATGTGCTCGCGGTACTCGTCGAGTGTCGTCGCACCGATAGCGTGGAGCTCGCCGCGGGCGAGTGCCGGCTTGAGCATGTTGGACGCGTCCATCGAACCCTCGGCGGCGCCCGCGCCCACCAGCGTGTGAAGCTCGTCGATGAAGAGCACGAGGCGGCCCTCGGCCTGTTCGATCTCGCGAAGCACGGCCTTCAGACGGTCCTCGAACTCGCCGCGGTACTTGGCGCCGGCCACCATGGCGCCGAGATCGAGCGACACGACATCCTTGTCGCGAAGCGTCGAGGGCACATCGCCGGCCACGATGCGCTGCGCGAGACCCTCGACGATCGCGGTCTTACCGGTACCCGGCTCGCCGATGAGCACCGGGTTGTTCTTGGTGCGACGCGACAGCACCTGGATGACGCGGCGGATCTCCTCGGTCCGGCCGATGACCGGATCGAGCTTGCCGTCGCGCGCGGCAGCCGTGAGGTTGCGGCTGAACCGCTCGAGCGCCTGGAACTGCGCCTCGGGATTCTGATCGGTCACACGCGCGCCCGCGCGCAACTCCTCAAGCGCTTCGAGTAGGCGCTTGGCGGTGACGCCTGCGCGCACGAGGATGCGCCCCGCCTCGCCCTTGTCCTCGGCGATCGCCACGAGAAGATGCTCCGTGGACACATACGCGTCCTTCAGCTTCTCGGCGTGCTTGAATGCGTCGCCGAGAACCGTGTTGATGCGCGGACCGATACCAGCCGGGCCGGTCACGCCACTGCCGGTGACCTTCGGCATCGCGGTGATGGCCGAGGTCACCTCGGCCTCGACGAGATCGACGTCGGCGCCGACCTTCTGCACGATGGGACGCACGATGCCCTCGGCGGCATCGAGAAGCGCCTTCAGCAGGTGCTCGGGCTCGATAACCTGTGACGACGCGTCATCGGCGATGCCGGATGCCGCCTGCAACGCTTCCTGCGCCTTGACTGTCAGCTTGTCCAACCGCATCGGTACCAACTCCTATGAGCCTCACAGCCCGGCTCACGGTCCGGCAGCCTCACGGGCTACCGCCTGACCGTTCAAGCCGGCGCCGTTCTGTTCTGCATCACGCGCGAGTACACCCACGCGGCGAGCATTCAAAGCGGACCCCCGGGGATCTCACCCGCACGCACGGCCTCGAGCCACGTCACGAGAGCGCTGCGCGAATCGCTCATCGCTCGTTCCTCCGTACGATCCCGCCACGGGGCACGTGCACGATGTCGGCCCGCATCGAACGCCGGAACTCGTTGATCTCGTGGGCGAGCCGCACCTCGGCCTGAGAGGCTGCCGCTTCCGCCTCGGCAAGCCTTGCCTCGAGCCGCTCTCTCTCCATCTCGAGCTCGATGATCCGCATCACGCCCGCCAGATTGACGCCCTCGTCTTGCGTGAGGCGCTGGATGAGCCGCAGCCGCTCGATATCGGCCTCCGAGTAGAGTCTCGTGCCGCCCGGCGAACGAGTGGGCTGGACGAGCATCTTGCGCTCGTAGATGCGGAGCGTCTGCGGATGCACGCCGGCCAACTCGGCCGCCACGCTGATCATGTAGACCGGCCGATCCTTGCCACTGCCTCGTTGCTGCTTGACCACGGCCGGACCTCCTTCCTCACACGATATGCGCGCGTACGTCCTCGTCACGCGAGGACTCGAAACGCTTCAGCAGTTCCTTCTGTTCGGCACTGAGCTTCTGGGGGACCGCGATCCGCACCCGCACCTTGAGGTCGCCGGTACCCTTGCCCTTGAGCCTGGGCGCGCCCTTTCCGGGCACGCGCAGCACCTTGCCGTCGGCCGTACCCGGCGCGACTTTGAGTTTCACCTTGCCGCCGTCGGGCGTGGGCACGGTGACCTCCGCACCAAGTGCGGCCTCGGCGATCGTCACCGGCAGGTCCAACAGGACGTCGGCGCCGTCGCGGGTGAAGTACGCGTGCGGCTCGATGTGCGTCACGACGTACAGGTCGCCCGCCGGGCCACCGCCCTCGCCGGGCTCGCCCTTGCCGGCGAAACGGAGCTTGCCGCCGTCGGTCACTCCTGGCGGGATGTTCACGGTGAGCGGCTTGACGCGCACGACCTTACCCTTGCCCTTGCACGTGCTGCATGGGTGCTCGACGATCTTCCCGGTGCCGCCGCACCGCGGACACGGCCGCGAGAAGCCGAACACGCCCTGGCCCTGCGTGACGTGCCCGCTGCCCGAGCACGTCGGGCAGGTCGTGGGACTCGTCCCGGGCCGGGCGCCCGTGCCTTTGCAGGTGGCGCACGCCTCGGTCCGCCTGACGTCCGCCTTGGTCGACGTACCCGCTAGTGCCTCATCAAAGCTCAGGGTCAGGTCGTACTGCAGGTCCGCGCCGCGGTGCGCACTCCTGCGACGTGGCCCGCCTACGCCACCACCGGCACCGCCGAAGAGGTTCCCGAACAGGTCGCCGAGATCACCCGCGTCGACGGTCTGGTACCCGCCGGCGCCACCGGGGAAGCCTCCGCCCGGCCAACCGCCCGCGCCGCCCGGCGCGCTGCCGCCCGGCGGCATGCTCCCGCCGAAGTAGCGCCCGTACGTGTCGTACTGCGTGCGCTTCTCTTCGTCGGAGAGCACCTCGTACGCCTCGTTGAGCTCCTTGAACTTCGCCTCGGAGCCGCCTGCGTCGGGGTGGTGCTTGCGCGCCTGCTTGCGGAACGCCTTCTTGATCTCATCCGCGGTCGCCGTCTTCGGCACGCCGAGTATGTCGTAGTAGTCCTTGTCGGCCATCGTCGGCTCCTTAGGCGTGCGGGCCTCCGGTGCTTACCACGACGGTCGCCGGCCGCAGGATGCGACCGTGCATGCGGTAGCCGCGCTCGTAGACCTCGACCACCGTGCCGTCCGGCAGATCCTCACGCTGTGCCTGACCGACCGCCTGATGCTCGTTCGGATCGAACGACTCGCCAACGGGGTCGATGCGCTCGACGCCCTCCTTGCCGAGAACGTCCAGCACCTGATCGAGCACCATGCGCACGCCATCGGCGAGCTCGGCGACGTTGTCGCCTGCTTCGGTGTGGATGAGCGCCCGCTCCAGGTTGTCGATCGCGGGCAGCATCTCGGCGATGACGCGTTGTCCGGCGCGCTTGGCGGCGTCTTCGGCTTCGCGGGCCACACGACGCCGATAGTTGTCGAACTCCGCCTGCACGCGCTGGGCGGTCTCGAGGTGCGCGGCCGCTTCGGCGCGCGCACGCTCGAGTTCACCTTCCAGCACATCGCCCCTGAACTCGTACTCTGCGCCCAGGTCGCCCTCGAGCTCAGGGTCGAGCGGGGTGGTGTCCTTGGGATCGGTCATGGCTACTCGTCCTCATCGACGACTTCGTAGTCCGCCACTTCCTCGTCGCCACCGCTCTCGCCGGCGTCGCCCTCGGCTGTCTCCTCGGCAGACGCATCCTGATAGACGATCTCCGCCAGCTTGTAGCTCTTCTCCTGGAGCGCGGCCATCGCGGTTGCGATGGTCTCGGTGTCGTCGCCTTCAAGGGCGGTCTTGAGCTCGGCTACCGCGGCCTCGACATCGGTTCGCGTCTCTTCCGGGACCTTTTCGCCGAGGTCGGTAAGCGTCTTCTCGGTACCGTAGACGAGGCTGTCGGCGGTGTTGCGCACCTCGGCCTCTTCCTTCTTCTTCTTGTCCTCGTCGGCGTGACTCTCCGCGTCGGTCACCATGCGCTCGACCTCTTCGTCGGAGAGCGCCGTCGTGCCGGTGATGGTGATCTTCTGCTCCTGGCCGGTACCACGGTCCTTGGCCGAGACGTTCACGATGCCATTGGCGTCGATATCGAACGTCACCTCGATCTGCGGCACGCCGCGAGGCGCGGGCGGGATGTTCATGAGGTGGAACTTGCCGAGCGTCTTGTTGTACGCAGCCATCTCGCGCTCGCCCTGGAGCACGTGGATCTCCACGCTGCTCTGCCCGTCGGCCGCGGTCGTGAAGGTCTCGCTCTTGCGGGTCGGGATGGTGGTGTTGCGCTCGATGAGCTTCGTCATCACGCCGCCGAGGGTCTCAACGCCCAGCGCGAGCGGCGTCACGTCGAGCAGGAGGATGTCCTTGACGTCGCCGCCGAGCACGCCGCCCTGGATCGCGGCGCCGACCGCCACGACCTCGTCCGGGTTGACACCCTTGTGCGGGTCCTTACCGGTGATGCCCTTGACGAGCTCCTGTACCGCCGGCATACGGGTCGAACCGCCCACGAGGATGACGTGATCGATGTCGGCGGCCTTGATACCCGCGTCCTTGATCGCCGTCTCCACCGGCTTCTTGCACCGTTCGAGCAGGTCGCTCGTGATCTTCTGGAACTCGGCGCGCGTGAGCGTGTAGTCCAGATGCTTCGGACCCGAAGCGTCGGCCGTCACGAACGGCAGGTTGATCTGCGCCGTCTGCGTGGTCGAGAGCTCGATCTTGGCCTTCTCGGCCGCATCCTTCAGGCGCTGGAGCGCCATCTTGTCGACTCGCAGATCGATGCCGTGGTCGCCGGAGAACTTCTCGGCGAGCCAGTCGATGACGCGCTGGTCCCAGTCGTCGCCGCCGAGGTGGTTGTCTCCCGAGGTGCTCTTGACCTCGAACACGCCGTCGCCGATCTCGAGAACGGAGACGTCGAACGTGCCGCCACCGAGGTCGAACACGAGGATCGTCTGGTCGTGGGCACCCTTGTCGAGGCCGTACGCGAGCGCGGCTGCCGTGGGCTCGTTGATGATGCGCTTGACCTCGAGGCCCGCGATCTTGCCCGCGTCTTTCGTGGCCTGGCGCTGCATGTCGTTGAAGTACGCCGGAACGGTGATGACCGCCTCGGTGACCGGATGGCCGAGGTACGCCTCGGCATCGGCCTTCAGCTTGCCGATGACCATCGCGGAAATCTCTTCGGGGGTCAGGTGCGTACCCTCGACGGCGACGACGGCGCGGCCGTCCTTGCCCTTCTCCACGATGTACGCGATGGTCCCGCGCTCCGACTTCGTTTCCTCGAACCGACGGCCGACGAAACGCTTGATGGAGGTGACGGTGTGCTCGGGGTTGGTGATCGCCTGGTTCTTGGCGGCCTTGCCGACGATGCGCTCTCCGTCCTTGCGGAACGCGACGACCGACGGTGTGGTCCGGTCGCCTTCGGCGTTCACGATGATGGTGGGCTCGCCGCCCTCCATGACCGCGACCGCCGAGTTGGTGGTGCCCAGGTCGATGCCGATGATCTTGCCCATGTCGTGATGCTCCTTTCAGATCCCCTCCGGTAGGTCCGGTGAGGCCTGTGTCCTATACGCGAGAACAACGTCCGTGAGGACGCTGTGTGTCCATTGTGAAATCTGAGTGTCTCATTGTCAAGTTATCTTACTGCACCTGTACACTATGCCCGCATCACGCTGGGAGGAAACATGCTCGCCGAGCCCCCACGCAGCGGGTGTCGGACCCAGCGTGTCGTGCGCTGCCGACCCGGACGGTCTCCGTCGCTTGCATGCGCACCCACCCTTCGGTACTATCCCTGCGACATATCCGCCGCCGCACGCGTGTGGTGTAGCACTTCGAAGGAGAGCCCCCATGCCCCGACCGATCATCAACGCGGACGACTGCTCCGGCTGCGGCATCTGTGTCGATGCCTGCCCGGAAGGCGTCATCGAACTCGTCGAGGACGTTGCAGAGCCGGTGAACGAGGACGACTGCACAGCATGCAGCACGTGCATGGAGGAGTGTCCGATGGGCGCGATCACGGAGATCGAAGAAGAGTAGTCGCCCGGAGATCGTCGGCATCGACGCGGGCGTCCTCAGGGGCGCCCGTCATGCGCTCTGGCATCGGTGCCGAGTGCCTGAAGCTGACGCCACACACGGCGCTTCAGTACAGCGTCGGCCAGCGAGGCTTCCAGCCCGTCGAGAGCAAGCACGCGCCGCCCCCCCACGGTCGTCGGCACCCCGGACGTGAGGGCGGGAGCGCCGTACGCCTGCGCGATGTCCGAAGCCGCGGCCGGATCGAGCGCCACCACCGTCCGCGGGTCGACCGCCTCGATGATGAGCCGTAGCCGTGCGAGCCGTGCGGCCACGTCCGGCTCCCCGACCCGCGTGCAGACGCGAAACCGGCCCTGTGGCATGCCGAGCGCGTCGAGCGCCTTGTCGGCCGCTTCGCCATCGGCTCCCGCGAGTGCCCGGAGATGCTCGACATCAGCGGGGCCCGGCTCGCCCTTGACGAGCACGACGTCGGCGAGCTCGTCGCCGGATGCACGCACTATGGAGTCACCGACGATGAGTCTCTCAGCCGACGCGATCTCCGCGGCGGCCTTGTCGCGAAACACCCGATCCAGGCCCGTGAGGTCCGCGTCGTCGCTCGGCTCGCTCATCGCGACCGGGAGAACCACGCCGCGGTGACGCCGAGACCGTGCTGCAGGTCGACCGCCGCACGCCATCCGAACGTCTCGGCCGCCTTCTCGGGCGAGAGCACACTCGCCGCCACATCTCCGTCACGAGCGGGCTCGCGTCCGATCTCGCCCGCATAGCGCATCGCGACGCGCAGCCCCTCGGCAAGCATCGACACCGACGTGGCCCGTCCAGTCGAGACGTTGTACGCAGGCCCGCCGGGTCCCGGTCCCGCGAGCACCCCCTCGTACTCGGCAGCGGCGACGCACGCGCCAACGACGTCGGCCACGAAGATGAAGTCCCGCGTCTGGGCCCCGGTCCCGAAGATGACCGGCGTGGTGCCCGACGCCATGCGCGACGCGAACTCGGCGACGACGCCGCCCTCGCCGCCAGCGCGCTGACGCGGTCCGTAGACGTTGGCGAACCGCAGGCACGCGAAGTCGACACCGGCGGGCCTCAAGACCTCGTCCAGCACGCGCTCGGCCTCGAGCTTCGAGTGCCCGTAGGGAACGGCGGGGTCGGTGTGCGACCCCTCGGTCAGTGGAAGCTCCACCGGCTCGCCATAGACCGCCGCCGAGGAGGCGAGGAGCACGCAGCGTGCTCCTGCGGAGACGGCCGCCTCGGCGACGGCACGCGTCCCCCCGACGTTGACGGTCCAATCGTGATCGGGGTCCGCGACCGACGCCGCCACGCTCACCTGAGCGGCGAGGTGAACGATCACTTCGGGTCGGGCAGCCTCGATCACGGCACGGCTCGCGTCGTCGGTGATGTCCATGCAGCGAAACGCCGCAGCGGGGTGGATGTTGTCCATAGAGCCGGTGGACAGGTCGTCGAGGATCGTGACCTCGGCCCCTCCGCCGACAAGCGCATGCACCAGACTGCCGCCGATGAACCCCGCCCCGCCCGTCACTACGACACGCATACGCCGCTCCTTAGTCTGCCGATCCGTCCACCCGTCGCACGTCCACGAGATCCGCCTGCACCGCGAGCCGGTATGTCGCGCTGTACGGTGGGTGACACGCGGTGAGCGTGAGTGACGGACGCTCGGTGGACGCCACGACTTCGACCTGACTCGGCCGCACCACGAGTGACCGTGTCACGGTGTACCGGTAGCGACGATACGGTGAATACAGATCGATGGTATCACCCTCGGCGAGCTCATCAAGCCGGCGGAATGGCGCGCCATACGTCGTACGGTGACCGGATATCCCGCACGTGCCACTCGGCCCCGGCAGATCCGTCCAGTCGATCCAGCCGGGCCCCTGCCGCAGGTCCGCGGTCGTGACACCCTTGATGACCATGACGTCGAGGTCCATGGCGCCGATCACGAGCCGACCGAACGCCTCCCCCGCCGGAAGCGCATCCCAGTACGCGCGGTCCTCCTCGGCCCACCCGCTGAAATCCATCGGGGGACCGCTGGCCGACAGCAGGCCTTCGGGTGCGCCTGAATCGTACGCGGCGACGTCTCCCGCCCGGTCCCGCAGGTCGCGCTGGGCGAGCCAGCCCATGAGCGTCGTCAGCGAGTAGTAGGCGAGAAGCCCGATCGAGACACCCAGCAGCAGATTGCCCACCGCATGGCGCCACCTGACTGAACGCTTCACACCCACCGACCTCCCGGTCATCAGGCACGCTGTGTGACCTGTCTCACCAGACTTCTGTGACGAATCACACAGAGGAGTCAAGTCCTCGCGCTGCCCTGCCGATAACCTCAGTGTACGTGAGAGACCTTGAAAAGCGCAGATCGGAACGCTCCCGAAAAGGCAAGGACGGTCGAAAGACCGACCACGCAAAGTCACGGGTCTACCGGAGGATCACCCTCCCACGACAGCCGGACTACCGAAGGTTCGAGCCCACGCGATACGCCGGCCCGACACCACCCACGCCTGAAGGGAGGAGTCGGGCCGATATGCGTGCGGACCTTGGATAGGGGCGATCCAAAATGAAGAACAGCAAGAGAACGAAGGTCAGCGCGGTGCTTGGCAGCGTGGCGGCGGTCCTCGTCGCTGTCCTGGCCGCCGGACTCCTGTCGTCACCGTCTGCGGCATCCGCTGCGCAGTACGTCGACAACTTCGAGAGCAAGCTCGCATCTGCCGAGGTGACCCGCAAGGTCGTCGCCGGCGCCGAGTCCCCCACGGGACTCGAGGTGGCAGCACATGCCCGGTCAGCCACGGTCATTCAGACCGTCGCAGCGCCGCGAACGACCTCGGGCACCCGCTCGACCTCGGGCGCACGCGCCACGGGGACTTCCACCGCCAGCACGACGCAGGCCGCCGGCACGTCGGCCCCTGCACCGAGCAAGGCGGACGCCCAGGCGATCCTGAATCGCTACATCGGCAGGTACCCGATCCTCAAGGGCGCCACGGTCTCCTACGGCGACGCGAAGGGCTACCAGGCCGTCTGCTACTACAAGTCAGGACGCATCGTGATCAGCCCGACCCACACGCGGAGCCTCGAGACGATCATCGGCCACGAGATCTGGCACATCATCGACTGGCGCGACAACGGCGTCATCGACTGGGGCGAGAACGTTCCGCCGAAGTAAGACCGCAGAACCGAGCAGACCCGACGAGACCCCGGACACCCTCCCCGGGGTCTCGTCATGTTCCGGACACATGAGGCGCGCCCGCCTGTGACGGACGCGCCTCGTGCAGCGAACGTGCCCCTGGATTCCACCCCCTACTCGGGGTGGGAATCACACGTTATGCTGCCTGATCGCGCCGGAGCCGAAGCACCGTGCCGAGCGTCGCCGCACCGGCCGCAATCGCGATCAGCAGTGCATACTCGCCGCCGGTGAAGGGCAGGAACGGCTCTTCCTCGACGACCCGGACGACCACACGCTCGTCGTCGGTGTTGTTCGTCGGGTCACTGTCGAGTGGGTGGTCGATGACGACCACGTTGTCGACGTTGGTGACTCCGTCAGGCATAGCGGACTTCACGCGGACCGTGTAGGTGATGGTCTGCTTGCCGTCCTCCATCGCCAGCGGACCGGCGAGTGCCCAGGTGATCTTGCCGTCGGCGACAGTTCCGCCAGCCGCGTCGACCACCGTCACGTACCGCTCGTCGAAGTCGTCGGTGATGGTGAAGTTGTAGGCCACGAGTTCGCCGGTGTTCCAGTAGGTGAGCGTGTAGGTGATGAGCTCACCTGGATCGGCCTCAGCCTTGTTGGCAAGCTTGGTGATCGCCAGGTCGAGTTCGGTGAACGGCAGGAACTCCTCGATGTTGCCGAACCACAGCGACGCGGTCTGTCCGTCGACCACGGTCACGTCCTGCGACAGCGGCGTGGTGTTGGTCCAGCCGTCCTGAAGCGTCTCGGTCACGGTGTACTCACCGGGCTCGAGGCCGCCGAAGAGCAGCTCGCCGTTCGCGTCGGTCAGGCCGGAGTCAAGATCGGCGTCGCCGACCGAGAGTGTGAACTCCCAGTCCTCGAGCATCGGCTCGCCTTCATCGAACAGGCCGTTCTCGTTGAGGTCCTCGAACTTGTAGACGATCAGGTCGCCTTCCTCGGGCTCCTCGATCGTGGGGATGTTGCCGAACCACAGCGATGCCGTCTGTCCGTCGACCACGGTCACGTCCTGCGAAAGCGGCGTGGTGTTGGTCCAGCCACTCTGAAGCGTCTCGGTCACGGTGTACTCACCGGGCTCGAGTCCGCCGAAGAGCAACTCGCCGTTCGCGTCGGTCAGGCCGGAGTCGATCATGATCGCCTGCAGGGTCGGACCCTCCGCGAGCACGGGCTCCTGGTAGAGCGTGAACTCCCAGTCCCCGAGCATCGGCTCACCGTCGTCGTACGCGCCGTTCTCGTTGAGGTCGTGATACTTGTAGACGATCAGGTCGCCTTCCTCGGGCTCCTCGATCGTGGGGATGTTGCCGAACCACAGCGATGCCGTCTGTCCGTCGACCACGGTCACGTCCTGCGAAAGCGGCGTGGTGTTGGTCCAGCCACTCTGAAGCGTCTCGGTCACCGTGTAATCACCGGGCTCGAGTCCGCCGAAGAGCAACTCGCCATCGACATCGGTAGTGCCGGTAGCGACGAGCGAGATCGCCGACGCCGTGATCGGTGGCGTGGACTGGGTCAGTGTGAACTCCCAGTCCTCGAGCATCGGCTCACCGTCGTCGTACGCGCCGTTCTCGTTGAGGTCGTGATACTTGTAGACGATCAGGTCGCCTTCCTCAGGCTCCTCGATCACACCAAAGCAGAAGATGATGTGGCTGATGTCCGCGTAGTCGCCGGACGGGTTGACCGGAGCGTGCAGACCCTCGGCCGAATAGACCGGCGGATCGTAGTTGTAGTCCATGTAGCCTTCATCGCCGCTGCCACCCTTGACCGCCACGTGGCTGACCGGGTAGTTGGACGTGAAGTCGAACGTCATGCCATCGTCAGTCTCGTGGACGACGATGGTGATCTCGAAGTCGTCCGGCGTTGTGGGCGTGACCTCCGACTTGGGGCTGGTGTAGGTGTATGTGCCGGAACGCGGGTCGCTGTCGAGCTTCACGCCACCTTCGCAGATGGGTCGCGCCGCCGAATTCTGCGGTGCCACGACCGCAGCAACCACGGCTGTCGCTGATGCGGTGATCAGACTCTCGACAGATTCCTTGACCACTGGCTCCTCGACCGCAGCCTCGACCGCAGCCTCGACGACCGGCTCTACCGGCTCGGCCTCGACCACCGGCTCTTCGACGACCGGCTCTACCGGCTCAGCCTCGACCACCGGCTCTTCGACGACCGGCTCTACCGGCTCGGCCTCGACCACCGGCTCGGACGCGTGTCCTTTCTGAGCGTCACCGTCCGCGGCGTATACCGAAAGGCCCGGGCCGACCATGGCGATCGTTAGTACGAGCGCCAGGTACGCTGAAAACACCCGTGCCGACGGCGATCCGCCCTTCACTCGCTTCCAAATGAAGGTTGCCATCGTAAACACCTCCTACGCGCCCCGGGGCAGGGGCGACTCGTGCCGCACCTCGGAAACAAAGAGACCGGCCCTCACTAAGGGCCGGTCTCACCATTAGCTCCGTGCCGGACTCCGGTGACCGAGGATACGTCCAGCACATCAACACTTCCCGCGAAGCACGATCTCAGCTATCAAAGTACGGCGTTCTTGCCTTCGAACAGGACATTCCCAGGATAGCCAGTGTGTAATCTGCGTCACAGTCTAGTCAGGCGAGTGGCCTGAGATTCCGACGAACGGCATTCAAGACCACAATACCTATGGTTTGCGGCGTACCGTACGCGCTGGCGTTGCTCCGCCGGGGCGTCAGAATCGGATCAACGAGTCTTTGGTGGCAGGAACGCCCGCGCGAGGACCTCGTCCATCCGCTCTACCGGCACTAGCTCCATCTCGGTACGAACGTGCTCGGGAACCAGCTCGAGATCGCGCACGTTGTCCTTGGGGATCAGCACTGTCTGGAGCCCCGCGCGGTGGGCGGCGAGCAGCTTCTCCTTCAGGCCGCCGATGGGTAGCACGCGACCCCGCAGCGTGATCTCACCCGTCATGGCCACCTGCCGCCGAACACGAGCACCGGTCAGCACCGAGGCCAGCGCGGTGGCCATCGTGATGCCGGCCGATGGGCCGTCCTTGGGGATGGCCGCTGCGGGAACATGGATGTGCAGGTCGTACTCCTCGGAGAAGCCCGGGTCTATGCCGAGTGTGGCTGCGTTCGCGCGGATCCAACTCACTGCGGCCTGCGCCGACTCACGCATGACGTCGCCGAGCTGGCCGGTGAGGGTTAGTCCGCCCTTGCCCTTCATCTTGGTCGCCTCGATGAAGATCACATCGCCGCCGACCTCGGTCCACACGAGACCCGTAGCCACGCCTACCTCGTCCTTCTTCTCGGCCAGTCCAAAGGTGAACTTCCGGGGCCCGAGGTACTCGCCCACGCTGCGGCCGGTGACCGAGGTCTTGCCCTCGGCGCCCTCTACCACCTTGCGAGCGACCTGCCGGCAGATCGCCGCGATCTGGCGCTCGAGATTGCGGACGCCGGCCTCACGCGTGTACGTGCGGATGATCTCGCGTAGCGCACTGTCGGTGATGGCGAGCAGACCGGGACGAAGACCGTGCTCCTTGAGCTGCTTGGGCACGAGGTACTTGCGCGCGATGTGGAGCTTCTCGTCCTCCGTATAACCCGGGAAGTGGATGACTTCCATACGGTCTTTGAGCGCCGGCGGGATCGGATCGAGAACGTTTGCCGTGGTGATGAACATGACGTCCGAGAGATCGAACGGCGCCTCGAGGTAGTGGTCCTGGAAGGCGTAGTTCTGCTCGGGATCGAGCACCTCGAGCAGGGCCGACGTGGGGTCGCCCCTGAAGTCCATCCCGACCTTGTCGATCTCATCCATCATGAAGACGGGGTTGTTCGTGCCGGTCTGGCTGATGGACTGTATTATCCGGCCCGGCAGCGCACCGACGTACGTGCGCCGATGTCCGCGGATCTCGGCCTCATCACGCACCCCGCCTAGGCTGATGCGGATGAACTTGCGATTGAGCGCGCGGGCGATCGACTTGCCGATCAATGTCTTCCCCACCCCGGGCGGGCCGACAAAACACAGGATCGGGCCGCGCATGTGGTCGGTCAGCTTGTGCACCGCAAGGTACTCGAGCACACGTTCCTTGACCTTCTCGAGTCCGTAGTGATCCTCATCGAGGATCGCCTGGGCCTCGACCAGGTCGAGCTTCTCCTCGTCGGAGACGTTCCAGGGCAGACCGACAAGCCAGTCGAGGTACGTCCTGATCACGCCGGTCTCGGCCGCTGCCTGTGGCATCTTCTCCAGCCTGCCGAGCTCCTTGAGCGCCTTCTCCCCCACCGGCTCGGGCATGCCCGCTGCTTCTATCTTGTTCTTGTACTCGTCGATCTCGGCCTGCGTCTCATCGAACTGACCGAGTTCTTGTTGGATCGCCTTGAGTTGCTCGCGCAGGAAGTACTCGCGCTGCGTCTTGGACATCGACTCCTTGACCCGGCTCTGGATCTTGGAGCCGAGTTCGAGGATCTCGAGTTCCTTGCGCAGGAACTCCGACGTCTTGGTGAGCCTGTCCTTCGGCTCGAGCGCCTCGAGAATCTGCTGCTTCTCCTCGACTTTCAGCGCCAGGTGGAACGTCACGAAGTCGGCGAGCCTCCCTGGCTCCTCGATCGCGGCCGCGGCCAGCAAGACCTCCTGCGGGATCGGCTTGCCGAGCTCCGATGCGCTCTCGAAGTCCGAGACGAGATTGCGCATGAGCGCCTGCGTCTCGACATCGGCGGTGCCCGCCTCGTCGATCACCTCGACGCGCACCGTGAGATAGGGATCGCGCTCCAGATACTCGAGTATGCGTATCCGCTGGATACCCTCGACGAGCGCCTTTGCCGTCCCGTCGGGGAGCTTCAGCTCCTGCAGCACTGTGACGACGCAGCCGACGTCGTAGATCTCGTCCGGCTCGGGATCCTGGACCTCAGCGGCGCGCTGCGTGACGAGCGCGACGAGATGATTGGTCCGCATCGACTGCTCCAGCGCGTTGATCGATCGCTCCCTGCCGACGAACAGCGGCACCACCAGGTTCGGGAACAGGATGAGGTCCCGAAGCGGTATCAGCGGCAGCACGTCGGGTATGGGCGCGCGCGGGTCTTTGGTGGACATCGGGTCGGGCCCTCTCGTCTCGCACGTGACAGGACGTGTGATAATCTCCCCAGTACTCCGCCATCGTACACGAACACCTGGGGCCGCTCCCGCGCACGGGACAGCGGATCGGACATACGTGATGCATCTTCGCCCAAACAGCCTGGCTGCCCGTGTGGCATGCATGCTCGCAGTCGGACTCCTCATGACTCCCTCGCCGTCGCTTGCCGCGCCGACCACGCCCACCGTGGTCGCGCAGGCCGAGCAGACGGTCACCGTCGATATCGTGCAACCAACGCCTTCAGTCACCCCCGACGACGCCCTCCGGGCGAACGTGACGGTAGCGGTCACGGCACCGGCAGAGTACCTCGAGGTGCGTCTGCGACTGTTCGGTCCGTCCGGAAGGCTCGTCTACCAGAAGACCGAGATCCGCTCGGAGATGCCTGCTGGCAGGCACGTCGTGGGATTCGAGCACGACCTCGCCCCGCTCGGCCTCACGCCGGGAAGGTATCCGATCGAGGTCCGGGTCCTGGCCACGGGCTCGACGCCCACTGCTCAAGCCGGACGCCTGCTCGTGGTCCCGGCAGACTTCGAGGCGCTCCCCGTGGCCCTCGTCGTGCACGTCTCGAACACCCCGGCCGTGGCGGCTGACGGCCGGTTCACACGCGACCCGTCGACCGACACGACGCTCAGGGATGACATCGCGTACCTGACCCAGCTCGCGTTGGATCGCCGGACACCGCTGGCGCTGGCCATCGCCCCTGTCCTGATCGAGCAGATCGCGCGCGCAGCCGATGGCTTCGAGACGGTGGACGGCTCGATCGCAGATCCGGACTCCGAGATAGTCGGTCGTTATGCGCGGGCCCTCGACGACCTGCGCAGCGCGATCGCGACCGGAGCCGTCGGCCTCATCAGCGTGCCGTACGCGCTGCCGGACGCAGACGGGATCCGGGCACTGGATGCCGCCGAGGACCTCTCCGAGCACTGGGCGCTGACCGACACGGTGAGTGCAACCGCCCTCGGATCCGCACAGCCGCTGCCGATCGCATTCACGGGCCCGTTCCCTTCCGCCGATTCGCTGGCCGCGCTTGGCGATCGCGATGCGACGGCGGTCCTGCTGGCTCCCGAGGCGTTGCGCTCGGGCGAGGACACGGCGACTCCCGGGTGCCACTCGGTACGCGGCTCTTCGCTGCGCCTGCTCGCCGTGGACACGGAGGTCGCCCGCGCGGCATCCGCCGGCGCCGACGCATTCTACGACGCGCTGTTCGACCGGCTCGGCTCCGATGAGCCTGTCGTGGTGATGCTCGAGGTGGGCCCCGATGCGCCCAACACGGCCGCCGAGGCGCAGCGGGCGCTCGACTGGATCGCGGCCGCCGACTGGCTGAGGGCCACCGACGTCGTCACCGCCGCATCGTCTGCCACGCCGAGTCCGGCCTCGCTCGGCCCGCGGCCGTCCTCTTCGGTGCCGCCGTTGTACTGGGCGAGCGTCGCCGAGGGACGCGACGCCGGGCGCGCGTACTCGTCGGCGGTCGGTGCAGGGGACACGGAAGCCGCCGCGATGCGCACGGCTATCCTCACCGCCGAGAGCGCGCTTTGGGCCGGAGCCGACGGCCGCTGGACCGCCGCTGCCGAAGGCATAGAGCTGGCCACGGGCGTTCGCGACTACGTTTCCGGGCAGTTCGACACGGTCCGGATAGACGCGCGCGACGTGACTCTCTCGGCATCGCGCGGCGATGTGCCGCTTGCGCTCACCAACGGCACGGGCAAGCAACTCGAACTCACGCTCGCGGCTTCGTCCGAACGGATCCGGCTACCGCGCCCCGAGTCGATAGTCACCATCCAGCCGGCCGACAACTTCGTGACGGTTCCCGTGGACCTCGGCACGATCATCGTCGACGACATGCGCGTGACGGTCCTCGCCGGAGACATGCCGATCGCCGAGACGACGGTCAGGGTGCGCGCCTCGCACCTCGACCGGCTCGCCGCGGTCGGCATGGTCGTGGTCGTACTCGTCGGTCTGCTGTTCTTCATCCGACGCAGGGTGCGCGCGGCGATTGCTGGTACTATCGCTGTGACCGAACCCGACGAGTGACGAGCGGATTCCCGGATGAACGAGGGACCATGCGTACTGTAGTACTCGACACGAACGTCCTGCTGGCCGATCCCGGCGCGTTGCTGTCGTTCCCCGACGCGGAAGTGGTCATCCCTGAGACCGTGCTCGGCGAGATCGACAAGCTCAAGACCTCACGCGTCGACCCCGACCTTCGCTTCCGGGGCCGAGAGGTCAGCCGTATGCTCTTCGAATTCTCCGAGGGTGGCAGCCTACTCGACGGCATCGACCTGCCAGACGGCGGCAGACTGCGTGTCGTGCCGCTCGAGGGCGACATCGCACTGCCCGAGGGCATGACGACGCGCAACGCCGACGACCGGATCCTCGCGGTCGCCTATCAGACCTGCAGCGACGGGTGCGAGGATCTCACCCTCGTGACCAACGACCTCAACATGCTGCTCAAGGCGCAGACGTTCGGTATCAAGGTCGAGCGGCGCCTCGAGCTCGGTGCGGGACTCGGCAAGCGCACCATCCGCTGGTTCCAGCGATACAAGACGCCGCTCACGATCCTCGCCATCGCGATCGCCGTCTTCGCAGGCGTGCTCGCGTTGTCCTTCTACACATCACGCCTGACCGGCACCGCGGGTAACGGGGCGGTACCCACCGAGTTCCGCGACCTGCTCACCGCCGAGCAGCGCAATCTGCTCGACGGGCTCATGACACTCGAGCGGAGCCCCGCCGATCTCGAGGCGATGAAGCAGGTCGCCAACGCCTACTACGCGCTGCGCGACCAGACCGGCAGCGTCCAGTTCGCCCAGAAGGGCATCGAGTACTACTCGCGCTATCTCCAGGTCAACCCGGACGATACCGATGTGCGCACGGACATGGCGGCGCTGCTGTTCTACTCGGGCTCGACCGACCGCGCCATACAGGAGGCGACCGCCGTCATCGAGGCCCGCCCGGACCACATCCAGGCGAACTTCAACCTGGGTATCTTCTACTGGCGCGGCCGGACCGACTACCAGGCGGGAGCACGACAGTTCGTGTCCGTGATCGACCTGGCCACGGGGTCCACAGATCCTCACAACGAGATCATCGCCACCGAGGCGAGGGGCAATCTGCAGACCCTGATCACGGAGGCTGAAGCCGCCGGCGTCACCGTCGACATCGAGCCGTCGTACCTGCCGGGAGGGACCATCTGATGGAGACCATCGACATCGCGATCATCGGCGGAGGACCCGCCGGACTGACTGCGGCACTGTACGCGGCACGCGCACGGGCGACAACGGTCGTGTTCGAGACCGGCCTGCCCGGCGGGCAGATCGTCACGACCGACTGGGTGGAGAACTACCCGGCGTTCCCCGAGGGCGTATCGGGTGCCGAGCTCGGCGAACTGATGCACCGCCAGGCGGCACACTTCGGAGCGGAGTTCCGCACATTCGCCTCGATCGAGTCGATCGAACCCGCGGGCATCGACTTCGTGATCACAAACTCCGAGGACGAGAAGGTCCTGGCTCGCGCCGTGATCCTCGCCACCGGGGCGGTCCCGCGACGGCTGCACGTACCGGGGGAGGCCGAGTTCACGGGCCGCGGTGTGTCCTGGTGCGCCACATGCGACGGCGCGCTGTTCCGAGACAAGGTCGTGGCGATCATCGGCGGCGGCGACGCGGCGGTCGAGGAGGCGCTCTTCCTCACGAAGTTCGCGGCCAAGGTCTACGTCGTCCATCGCCGCGATGCGCTTCGCGCCACCAAGTGCATCCAGGAGCGCTGCTTCGAGAACGAGAAGATCGAGATGAAGTGGAGCCGGGTCGTCTCCGAGGTCACCGGCGCCGACGGCCGGGTCACCGGCATCCAGCTTGCGACGACCAATGGCGAGCCCGACGAGTTCCTCCCGCTCGACGGCATCTTCATCTTCGTAGGCGTGGAGCCCAAGAGCGAACTCGTCCGCGAACTGGTCGAACTCGACGCGAGCGGATACGTGAAGATAGACCACAACGGCCTCACATCGTACCCTGGGCTGTACGCGGCGGGGGACGTGACCGTGTCCGATCTCAAGCAGGTCGTGACCGCGGCCGCAGGCGGCGCGTCGGCGGCGTTCGAGGCACTGCGCTACATCGATGAACGTATGTGTTCGGTCGGCTAGACGCGCAACGAGCGCGGAAGGAGCGATTCATGAGTGAAACGCTGAAGCACGTGACCGATGACAGCTTCGAGTCCGAGGTACTCGGCGCCGACAAGCCTGTCATCCTCGACTTCTGGGCTCCCTGGTGCGGGCCGTGCCGGATGATGGAACCGGTCCTCGAAGAGATCGCCACCGAGCATCCCGGCATCGTGGTCGCCAAGTTGAACGTGGACGAGAACCCGGTGACCGCGACCAAGTTCGACGTTCTCTCGATCCCGACGCTTCTGGTGTTCAAGGATGGCGAGGTCGTCAAGAAGATGGTCGGCGCCATGCCCAAGAAGCGTCTGGCCGACGAGATCGCCCCCTGGCTCGGCTGATCCGGAGCCCGACGTGACGACACGCATCATGGTCGTCGATGGTATGGGGGGCCGCATCGGTCAGGAGATCGTTCAGCGGCTCCGCACAAGCTTCGGCGAACGCATAGAGATCCTCGCCGTGGGGACGAACTCCACGGCGACCTCCTCTATGCTCAAGGCCGGGGCGAACCGGGGCGCCACCGGCGAGAACGCGGTGCGGGTCACGGTGCGAGAGGCCGACATACTCATCGGGCCACTGTCCGCGCTGATACCCGACTCGATGATGGGCGAGGTGACGCCCGGAATGGCCGAGGCGCTCTCGCTCGCACGAGCGCGCAAGGTCATGCTACCGTTGACGAATCCCAGGATCGACCTGGTCGGGACCACGAAGGACCCACTGCCCCATCTGCTCGAGGAGGCCATCGCAGTAGTGGCCTCCATCCTCGGCTAAGGGAGGTGTAGGTCCATGTGTGAAGCCCGCGTGATCGTTGAAGCCGCCGACGGCTCGGAAGTCGAGACGATCGACGACGTGACCACGATCGTTCCGGAAGACGGGTTCCTCAAGCTCTACGACCTGTACGGCGGTCACCGCACGGTCAAGGCGACACTCAAGGAAGTGCGGCTGCTCGATCACACCGTCGTGCTTTCTTCCACGACCTGACCGGACCGCGACGGTTCCCACGCGGTGACAAACACCGCACCAGCCCGTCCGAGAGGAGGTACGCCCATGTGTGAAGGCGGCATCAACACCGGCCAGATGAAGCTGGCCGTCGCCATGGTCAACGACACGCTTGCGCTCGCGCAGCAGCATCTCGAGCAACTCCACCACCTGGCCGACCAGGGACGCCGAGCGGCCACGAGTGCCGAGCTGGCACAGGTCACCGTCATGCTCGGCGAAGCGCGCGAGAAGCTCGACTCGGCAGTGAGCCAACTCACGGTCACCGATGACGACGTGACCGTAGAGCGGCTGTAGGATACGACTGGCCCGGCGCAGGGCCGAAAGCGCGTTCCCCCGAGGGTTCGCACGAGACGATTCCAGTACCGACAGAAGGAGATCACTCGTGCACATTCCTGACGGCATGCTCGAAGCACGGACCTGGATCCCTGCATGGCTTGGCTCGGCAGGCGTACTTGCCTACGGGATTCGCCGCGTCCGGCAGACGCTCTCCGACGGCACCATCGTCATGATGGCCGTCATGGCCGCGCTCATTTTCGCGCTGCAGATGCTCAACTTCCCCGTGGCAGGCGGCACGTCCGGTCACTTCGCCGGCGGCGCCGCCGCGGCCATCGTGCTCGGTCTGTGGCCGGCGATGCTCGTGATGGCGGCCGTTCTCACCGTACAGGCGCTCTTCTTCGCCGACGGCGGGATCACCGCGCTCGGCGCCAACATGCTCACGTTGGCCGTCGTCGCGCCTCTTGTCGGCTGGACGGTACACCGCATCATCGTACGGCCGACAAGCTCGCGCGGCGCCCGGCTCGGCGCGTCGTTCACGGCAGCCTGGCTCTCCTGCGTCAGCGCCGCGATCGTGGCCGCGCTCATGTTGTGGCTCTCGGGACGCGCGCCGCTGGTGCCAGTCGTCGGCGTCATGGGCATGTGGCACGCGCTGATCGGCATCGGCGAGGGCGTGATCACGGCGGGACTCGTCGGCTACCTACTCGCGGTCAGGCCCGATCTGCTCGACGCCGGGCGTCCGATCGACGTGCGTGTCGCGCGCAAGGCACTCGTTGGTCTGGGCGCGCTCGCATTCGTAGCGGCAGGCCTTTCCTTCGTCGCGTCGTCCAGTCCCGACGGGCTCGAGTACGCCTACGAGCACGTCGGCGGCGCGCTGGCCGATGTCACGCTCCTCGGCAGCCCGATGCCCGACTATCTCATGCCCGGCATCGGCAACGAGACGCTCGCCGGGATCCTGGCGGGCATCGTCGGTGTGATCGTGACCGGGGTGCTGGCCTACACGCTCCTGACAGCCCTGCGCGCCCGACGCGCCGCCGACACGGCCGAGTAGCGACGGACAGGCGGCGCGGACGTGACCGAACGACACACACACGACACCGGCTTGCACGGCCACGGCCACCGGCATGCCGACGCGCCGGAGCATCGGCACCCGCACCACCACCGCGGGAAGCCGCCCATTGCCGGTCACGACCATGCGCATGCCACGTCGTTCGAATCGCTCACCTACATCCTGTCACCGATACACAGCCTCGACGCGCGCGCGAAGATCGCGGCGACCCTTCTGCTCATCTGCGGCATCGTGCTCACCCCGCCGCTTCGAGCCGTGGAGGCGCTGCTCCTCGCCTCCCTCATGCTGGGGGTCGCCGCGATCGCGCGTCTCCCGATTCCACGGCTGCTCAGGCGAAGTGCGGCCGTGCTGCCGTTCGCTGCGACCATCGCCCTGCTCGCTCCGCTCCAGCAAAGCGGCGGCTCGTGGAACGCCGCGGGGCTCGCGTCGTCGTGGGCCGGCGGCGGCTGGACGATCACGTGGGGCATCCTGAGCAAGGCATGGTTCTCGGCGTTCGCGATGATCGTGCTCGCGGCGAGCACGCGGAGCGCGGACCTGCTCGCGGCGCTCCGTAGGCTCAAGGTCCCCGACGTGTTCGTGATGCTGCTGTCGTTCATCGCACGCTACGTGGGTGTGCTCGCAAGCCAGCTCCGCTCGCTGCGCATCGCACTTGCGAGCAGGGCGCCGCACCTGAGCGGGCGGGCCCTCCTGCGCTCGTCCGGAAGTCTGGCCGGCAACCTGTTCGTGCGCTCCTACGAACGTGGAGAGCGCATCTACCAGGCCATGCTCTCGCGTGGCTACACCGGAACGCTTCCCGCTTCCGCGGCCGGCCGCATCGGCCCCGCCGAGGTGCTGTTCGTCATGACCGCCCTGCTCGCGGCCGCTGCCGTGACACTGTACTGAGGGGCCGAGATGGACGAGAAGGCCGCACCTGCCGTGATCGAACTCGAAGGGGTCCGACATCGCTATCCTGACGGCACAGAGGCGCTCCGCGGCATCGATCTGACCGTGAGCGAGGGCCGCTCGCTCGCGCTTCTCGGCCCCAACGGCGCGGGCAAGTCGACCCTCCTGCTGCACCTCAACGGCATCCTCAGGCCGTCGGAGGGCAGCGTGCGCCTCGACGGGGTCGAGGTGACGTCCGCCACCGTCCGTGACGTCCGCGAGCAGGTAGGTCTTGTCTTCCAGGATCCTGACGACCAGTTGTTCATGACGACGGTCTACGAAGACGTGGCGTTCGGTCCGCTCAATCAGCGCCGCACACCCGCCGAGGTCGATGAGCTCGTGCATCGTGCCCTCCATGACGTCGGTCTGGCCGACGCGGCAAGCAGACCCGGGCACCACCTGAGCTTCGGCCAGCGCAAGCGGGCGGCGCTGGCGACCGTGCTCGCGATGGCGCCACGCGTACTCGTGCTCGATGAGCCCACCGCGAACCTCGACCCGCGCTCGCGACGGCAGATGCTGGCGCTCCTGGCTTCGCTCGGCACCACGGCGCTCATCGCCACCCACGACATGGACGTCGCGTGGGAGCTGTGCGCGGATGCGGCCGTCATCGACGACGGTGTGATCGTGGCCTACGGCCCGCGCGAGACGATACTCACCGACGAGGAACTCCTCGAGCGGCACGGACTCGACCTGCCGTGGGCCGTACGCTCGCGCCGCGTGTGAGACCGGCCCGTCCTGATACAATCGGCCCATGAGCAAGAAGAGGCACCGGCCGCCCCATCGAACGATCCTCGCGCCCGCGACTGGCGAGGCTCCCCTCTACTGGGAGTGCCCGGTCTGCGGCTACATCTCCGGAGACCCTGCTTTCCTCGACGCGCAGCACCCGTGCCCCTTCTGCAAGGCGACCGGAACCGAGCGACGCTCCTTCCCCACCGAGCGCATCCGGCGACTCGACGCGCGCATCCGCTCGTATCACCGCGAAGGCGACCACGAGATCGTGGTCATCCTCGTCATGACGTTCCTCGAAACGATCCTCGAGGACATCCTCGACCGCATCATGAACGCGCACGGGGCCGATCTGCCGCTGCGCCGCATGGTGATGGACACACAGCGCTCGATCGGCGTGCGTATCGGTAAGGTGTTCCCGTCGCTTGCGGGCGAGGAGTTCGAGGACGCGGCCGCCGAACTCGGCTACCGCGACTTCCCGTACCGATGGCGACAGCTCCGCGAGGCGCGCAATGCCTTCATCCACGACTCGCCGTTCAACGGCGTCAAGGAGGCACTCCAGCCGTCGATGGGCGATAACGCGATGGACCTCCTCGATCAGGCGTACCAGCTCTTCGTGCTCATGAACAACAAGTTCGTGGCCGACGGTTTCCATGGAGCATGACGGCGTGCGCGCCGTCTCGCTGCACGTCACGGGCATCGTCCAGGGCGTCGGATTCCGGCCGTTCGTCTACGCGCTCGCGACCCGGCTTGGTCTCGCCGGCTGGGTGAAGAACACCACAGACGGCGTCTTCATCTTGGCCGAGGGCACGGACGACGCGCTCGGCGCACTTGCCGTGGCGCTTCGCGCCGAGGCGCCCCCGATGGCGGTCGTGAACTCGGTCATCGCCGAGGACGTGGAGTACGAGGGTCACGACACGTTCACCATCGCCGCCTCGGAGACCGTCGAGGGCGCGATGACGCTCGTGTCGCCGGACATCGCCACATGCGACGCGTGTGCTGCCGAAGTGCGCGACGAGTCCAACCGCCGGTACGGCTACCCGTTCACCAACTGCACCAACTGCGGGCCCCGCTTCACGATCATCGCGGATGTGCCCTACGACCGCCCGATGACCACCATGCGCGACTTCGGGCTGTGCGAGGCGTGCGCCGCCGAGTACGCCGACCCCGCTGACCGCCGCTTCCACGCTCAGCCGAACGCGTGCTTCCGATGCGGGCCGAGGCTCTACCTTCAGGCGGGCGGTACCTCGGACGACTCGCGGTGGGCCCCGGAGCGCGAGAGCGTCCCACGGCCCCACCGCGATCCGGACGCCGAGCGCGAGCGCGCCTCGGAGATCATCGCCGGGGCTGTCAGGCTGCTGCGCGACGGCGCGATCGTGGCGGTCAAAGGCCTCGGCGGCTTCCAGCTCGCATGCGACGCAACCGACGAGACGGCCGTCGCGCGTCTGCGTGAGCGCAAGAACCGCTGGGGCAAGCCGCTCGCGGTGATGGCACCATCGCTCGAGGCCGCGCGCGAGTACTGTGAGATATCGGCCGAGGAGGAGGCGCTGCTCACAAGCCCCGCCGCCCCCATCGTTCTCCTGCGAGTGAAGGTTGCCGGCACGCTGGCGCCATCCCTCACGCCGGGCCTGCACGATCTCGGCGTCATGCTGCCGTACACGCCGCTGCACCACCTGCTGCTCGACGCCTTCGGCGGACCGCTCGTGATGACGTCGGGCAACCGGAGCGAAGAGCCCATAGCCACAGGCAATGCCGAGGCGCTCGAGCGCCTGACCGACATCGCCGACGCGTTCCTGCTCCACGACCGCGACATCTACACGCGCTACGACGACTCTGTCCTGCGTCACACGCCGGGCGTGGGCGTGGAGTTCTTCAGGCGGGCGCGCGGCTACGCGCCGTTCCCACTGGCGGCACCGGTCATCGCAGACGTGGACATCCTGGCGACAGGCCCCGAGCAGAAGAACACCTTCTGCCTGCTCACAGGCTCACACGCTTTCGTCTCGCAGCACATCGGCGACATGGAGAACGCCGAGACGCTCGAGAGCTTCGAGCGCACGGTCGAGTTGTACGAGCGCCTGTTCCGCGTATGTCCGGAGATCGTGGCCTACGACCTGCACCCGGAGTACCTCTCGACAAAGCATGCCCTCTCACTCGGCCTGCCGAGCGTGGGCGTGCAGCACCACCACGCGCACATCGCGAGCGTGACCGCCGAGCACGGCGTGGCCAACCGCGTGATTGGCGTGGCGTTCGACGGCACCGGGTACGGGACCGATGGAACCATCTGGGGCGGTGAGTGGCTCGCCGCCGACTGGGCCGATTTCGAGCGGGTGGCGCACCTGCGCCAGCTGCCGCTGCCCGGCGGCGCGGCTGCGATCCGACGCCCCGCGCGCATGGCGCTCGGAGCGCTTGCCGAGTGCGGACTGCTCGACCACCCCGGGGCCGGACCATTCCTCGAACGCCTCGGCGAAGGCGAGGAGTCAACGGTGCTCGCCATGATCGAGCATCGCATCAACACGCCGCGCACAAGCTCGATGGGGCGCCTGTTCGACGCGGTGGCGTCACTTGCGGGCGTGCGCGACGACGCGCTGTACGAAGGCCAGGCGGCCATCGAGCTCGAGGCGGTGGCCGACATGACGGCCGATGGTACGTACGCGTTCGAGATCGCGGTTCCTGACGGCGGCGGGCCGCTCGTGGTCGACAGCGCCCCCGTCCTCGCCGCGGTGCTCGACGACATCGTCTACCGCACGCCGGCGTCGGTCATCTCGGCCCGCTTCCACCGTGCTGTGACGGCCGCGGTGGTCGAGACCTGCGCACGCCTGGCCCCCGAGCTTGGCCTGACGCACGTAGCGCTGACAGGCGGGGTCTTCATGAACCGGCTCATCGTACGCGGCGCGGCCGACGGCCTGCGCGAGGCGGGGCTCACGCCGCTCACCCACCTGCGACTGCCCGCCAACGACGGCGGGATCGCGTTCGGCCAGGCGGTCGTGGCGTGGTCGCGCAGGCACGAGGCATAGGCTCGATCTCCGCTCCTACCCCGCTCACCGCACTCCCGCTATAGTAGGTGGGTGCGACCGGCCCCCGCGTTCCGCCCCAGGAGGTCACCTATGTGTCTCGCCATACCGGCGCAGCTCGTCAGTGAACCCAACGAGATCCAGATGGTCGAGGTCGACATCCTCGGCGTCAAGCGCCACATCTCCACGATGATGGCCCCGGCCGCCAGGAAGGGCGATCACGTGCTCGTCCACGCCGGGTTCGCAATCCAGATCATCGATGAGGAGTTCGCCGCCGAGTCGCTTCAGATGCTTCGTCAGATGGGCATCAAGACGGCCGAGGACCTCGAGGCCGAGGCCGACGCGCTCGAAGCGGCCGAGGCCGCTGCAGGGTCGCAGGCGCCGTGAGCGACCTCTCGTCCGGCTTCCGCGACCCGGAGATCGCGCGCGGGCTCGTCGACGCCATCCGCGAGACGGCGCAGACCCCCTGCACGCTCATGGAGGTCTGTGGCACGCACACGATGGCGATCGCCAAGCACGGCCTGCGCGGGCTGATGCCAGACACCATCAATCTCCTCTCGGGCCCCGGCTGCCCCGTGTGCGTGACGGCCAACGCCGACATCGATCTGGCCATCGAGATCGCCCGCCAACCCGGCGTCGTGCTCGCGACCTTCGGCGACATGATGAAGGTCCCCGGCTCGTACTCCTCGCTTTCAGCCGAGAAGGCCGACGGTCGCGACGTCCGCGTGGTCTACTCCCCGCTCGATTCGCTTTCCATCGCCGAACGCGAACCCGACAAGCATGTCGTCTTCCTCGGCGTAGGCTTTGAGACCACCGCGCCCACCGTGGCGCTCACCATCCGCGAGGCTGCCCGCCGTGAGCTCCCCAACTGGTCGGCGCTTTCGCTGCACAAGACGGTGCCCGGGGCGCTCCGCGCACTCGTCAACGACCCCGAAGTCCGCGTGACCGGCTTCATCCTGCCCGGCCACGTCTCGACGATCATCGGCCTCGAGCCCTACCGGTTCCTGGCCGAGGAGTACGGCATCCCGAGTGTCATCACCGGCTTCGAGCCGGTCGACGTGCTCCAGGGCGTCTGGATGCTCGCCAAGCAGCTCGCCGAGGGCCGCGCCGAGGTCGAGATCGCCTACGGACGTGGTGTGTCCGCCGAGGGCAACCCGACAGCGGTGGCCGCCATGGAAGAGGCCTTCATGCCGGTTGACGCCGAGTGGCGCGGCATCGGCGTCATTCCGGGTACGGGCCTCGCGCTTCGGCCGGAGTTCGCGCGCTACGACGCGCGCGCCCGCGTACCCGTGACGCCTCCGGCACCCCGCGAGATCAAGGGCTGCCAGTGCGGCGACGTGCTCCGTGGCGTGCTTCTGCCGTTTGACTGCAAGCTCTTCGGCCGCGGATGCACGCCGGAGCACCCCGTCGGCCCCTGCATGGTCTCGAGCGAGGGCAGCTGCGCCGCGTACTACCGCTACACCGACTACGGCAAGGACTAGCCGGGCACACCGCCCGTGACCATCGGAGGAACGCATGCGCTCTGACCGCATCCTGCTCGCGCACGGCAGCGGCGGCACCATGATGAAGGAGCTCATTGAGGAGGTGTTCGTGGCCGAGTTCGGCGACGAGAGCCTCAAGCGCATGGACGACGCAGCCGCGCTCGATCTGCCGCCCGGCCGGCTCGCGTTCTCGACCGACACGTACGTGGTCTCCCCGCTCGTCTTCCCCGGCGGAGACATCGGGCGCCTTGCCGTCTGCGGCACCGTCAACGACGTCGCCACCTCCGGCGCGCGTCCGCTCTACCTCTCGGTGGGCTTCATCCTGGAGGAAGGCCTGCCGATCGAGGACCTGCGGAGCATCCTCGTCTCGATGCGCGATGCCGCCGCCGAGGCCGGCGTGCGCATCGTCACGGGCGACACGAAGGTCGTCGAGCGCGGACATGGCGACGGCGTGTACATCAACACCGCGGGCGTGGGCGCGCTTCCCGCAGGCGTCGACCTCTCCGGCTCGCACTGTCGCCCCGGCGACGTGCTGCTGCTCTCGGGCACGCTGGGAGATCACGGCATCGCGGTCATCTCCACCCGCGAGGGGCTCTCGTTCTCCACAGACATCCGCTCCGACGCGGCGCCTTTGAACCACCTCGTGGCCGCCGTGCTGGCAGCCGCACCCGACGTCCGCTGCTTCCGCGACCCCACCCGCGGCGGTCTCGCGAGCACCCTGAACGAGCTTGCAAGCGCGTCGGGTGTCTCAATCACCGTCGAGGAACGCGACGTGCCGGTGCACGACCAGGTGCGCGGCGCGTGCGAGATGCTCGGCTACGATGTCTTCCAGGTTGCCAACGAAGGCAAGATGGTGGCCGTGGTCCCCGCAGGTCAGGCTGAGGCGGCGCTCGCCGCGATGCGCTCAGCGCCCTACGGCGAGGATGCCGCGATCGTGGGCGCGGTCGCCGAGAGTCCCGCTGGCAAGGTCTACGTACGCACAGCGTTCGGGGCTACCCGGATCATGGACATGCTCGTCGGCGAGCAACTGCCGAGGATCTGCTAGCCCTATGACAGGCGCCGTCTCCTATCGCGGAGGCCTCGCCCGCATAGCCTTCGCCGGCGTCATCTGGGGCTCCATCGCACTTCTCACGCGGCATGTCGGGGTAAGCGCGTTCGTCATCGTCTTCTGGCGTGTCACCTTCGCCGGACTGACGATCGCGGCCTACCTGGGGCTCAAGGGCCGCCTCGGCGAACTCCTGCGCCTACCGACCCGCCGCAAGCTCGCGCTGGCCGGGATGGGCTCACTGCTCGCCCTCAACTGGGTGCTCTTCTTCAGCGCGCTCAAGCTGACCGATGTGGCCGTCGCCGTCCTGCTCGCGTACTGCGGCCCGATCTTCGTGACCGCGTTCGCTCCGGTCATCACCCGCGAACGGTTCGACCGCCGCGTGATCGTGCCGCTCGTACTCGCGCTCATCGGCACCGCGACGATCGTCGGCCCGCGGGAGCTCCAGCTCACGGAGGGCACGCACCTGCTCGGCGCTGGCCTGGCGTTCGCCTCGGCGTTCACCTACGCGATCCTCGTTCTCAACGCCAAGCGGCTCCTCAAGGGCATCCCCGCGACCGTCTACATGCTCGGCGAGGACATCACCGCGGCCCTCGTGCTCCTGCCGATCGTCGCGCTCTCACCCGGGCCGTCGTCTGTGATCGAGTGGGGATCGCTCCTGACCCTTGGCGCCGTGCACACGGCGTTCACGGGGTTCCTGTTCCTCTCGGCCCTTCGGACGGTCCGGGCCGATCACGCGGCGATACTCACCTACGCCGAGCCGGTGAGCGCCGTCGTGTTCGCGGCGCTGTTCCTGTCCGAGCCGGTGACGCTGCCTACCGCCGTAGGCGGTGCCCTTGTCGTGCTTGCCGGGACGGTGGTGGCTAGAATGAAGCCAGCACCGGGTATCGAGACACCGGGGCCGGTCATCGGCCCCGACACCACGATCTGAAGGAGCCGCGAGGATGACGGCACTCGACCGACTCATAGAAGCTGACGCGATCGGCCGGCTGCGCGACCGTGACGCAAGCCTGTTCACGCAAGACCTCGACACCCGGATGCCCGTCGTCCAGCGTCTTGGATGGACCGATCTCGCCGGCAAGGCGCTCGGCCGTGCGCCACTGCTCGACAGCCTGGCCGACGCGCTCATCGCCGAGAAGATCACCGACATCCTGCTGCTCGGGATGGGCGGCTCGTCGCTCGCTCCACTCGTGATGTCCCGTGTCATCGGCAGCGCCGACGGGTTCCCGCGCCTGCACGTGCTCGACACGACCTCACCGACCCAGGTGACCGATACGCTCGCCTCGCTCGATCCGGTGCGGACGTTCGTGATCGTCGCGAGCAAGTCGGGCACGACGATCGAGCCGATGTCGCTCTACGCGATCGTCCGCGCGTGGCTCGAGGCCGACGGCACGACGCGCGCCGAGGCCGGCCGCCGCTGCGTGGTCATCACCGACCAGGGCACGCCGCTCGAGAAGCTGCGGCAACGCGACCTCATGCGCACGGCGCTCTCCGCACCCGCGACCGTGGGAGGCCGCTACTCGGCGCTCTCCATGTTCGGGCTCGCGCCGGCGGCGCTCATCGGCATCCATCTCCCGACGTTCGTCGGCCGCGCCCAGGCGATGGAAGACGCATGCGCTGCTCCGGCTGCCGAGAACCCGGGGGCGCTCCTGGCGGCATGGATCGCCGACGCTGCCGAGGCAGGACGCGACAAGCTCACGCTCGCCTTCTCCGAGCGGTTCGTCCCGCTGGGCCTGTGGATCGAGCAGCTGGTGGCCGAATCGCTCGGCAAGGATGGCCGGGGTGTCGTACCCGTCATCGAGTACGAGCCTCTCCGAGCGACCGGCTACGGTGACGACCGTGCCGTGGTCGTCGTCCGCTTCACCGACGACGACACTCTGTCGGCCTGGTCACGGGAGATCGCGGCGTCGCATCCCGTGTTCGAACTGACGGTGACCGACGTGTTCGACCTGGCGGCCGAGTTCGTCCGCTGGGAGTTCGCCACCGCACTCGCCGGCTTCCTGCTCGGCGTGAACCCCTTCGACGAGCCGGCGGTGACCGAGGCCAAGGTCGCTACCACCCGGATCCTCGAGGGCGGAGCCGAGGAGGTCCCCACGGCACAGGCCGAGATCGCCGGCACCTGGGCGACCTACGCGGGAGGGCTCACACCGCCGCCGTCACCCCCTGCCGACCGGCGTGCGGCGATGCGCATCGCGGTCGAGGCGGCCGGCCCCGGTGACTACCTTGCCGTTCTCGCGTACCTGCCTGAAGACGAGGCGCGGCTCGCTCCGCTCCGCGCGGCGGTTGCAGAGCTCTCGCGCGCGACCGGCCGGTCCGCGATGCTCGAGCTCGGCCCCCGCTACCTGCACTCCACCGGCCAGCTCCACAAGGGCGGCCCGAACACAGGCGTGTTCATCCTCGTGACCGCACGCGACCGCGTCGATCTCGAGATCCCCGGCAAACGCTTCGGCCTGGCCGCCCTTCACCGTGCCCAGGCCGAGGGCGACCTCGTCACCCTGGCGCGGCACGGGCGCAGGGTCCTTCGGCTCGATCTGCCGACCAGTGGCGTCTCCGACGTCGAGGCACTCGCCGCGGATCTGGCAGACGCGGCCCGGTAGCGACAGGCCGATGCCGGCCCCGTCACTTTGGACGGGACCGGCATCTGTGCGCCTCGGGCCCCCTGGGGGTGGGGCACCGAAACAGGGAACGCTACTTCTTGCCACCGAACATCGAGCCGACCTTGTCCAGGCCGTGCTGCTTCTCGTGCCGCTCGCTTGCCGTCCCGTGGATGCGCATCCAGATGGCGTCCACGTTCTTGGGCAGCTGCCCGTCGATCTTGCTCACGATGATGATGGTGAGTACCGCAAGCGGGAAGGTGAACAGCACCGGGAAGGTGAGCGCCCCGAAGAAGCCGAGGATGCCTTCCTTACCCACGTGGCCGAGCTGCTGCAAGATGTTCAGGAAGATGATCGCGATCGCGCTGCTCAAGCCCACTGCGATGCCGGCGGTAGCGCCACGCTCGGTGGTGCCTTTCCACCAGATACCGGTGAGCAGCATCGGCACGAACGCGCTCGCGCCCACCGAGAACGCCCACGTCACCATCATCGCGATGAGCGCCGGATACGCCTGGTCCAGACCGAACTTGGGGATGGCCAGGCCTATCAGAAGCGCCACACCGGCGAACACGAGCACGGACGCCTTGCCGAACGCCACGCGCTTGGCCTCCGTGGCCTCCTTGTTGATGTACTTCTCATAGACGTCGTGACCGAGGGCGGAGGCCGCCGCGATGAGCAGACCGCCGACGGTGGAGAACATGGCCGCGAACGCACCGGCGGTGACGATGCCCATCAGCCACTGGCCGCCGAGGATCTCACCGAGAGTCGGCATGATCTGGTCCGGCTTGACCAGGAGACCGTGTACCGTGGCGGCGTTGATCGTGCCACCCCCGGCAAGGAAGTCACGGATGATCCCGAGACCCGCAAGCCCGGCGATCGGGGCGAGGATGTAGAAGGTCCCGATGAAGACGAGCACCCAGAACGTCGAGCGGCGCGCGGCCTTACCTGACGGGTTCGTGTAGTACCTGTTCAGGATGTGCGGCAGGCCCGCGGTGCCGAGCACGAGCGCGAGGACCATCGAGAACTGATCGAACGTGTTGTAACGATGTCCGGGCTCGCGGAAGAGCATGTCGCGAAGCTCGTGGAGCTTGTTGCCCGCGGAGAACGCCACGGGGATCTTGCCGTCCGCGTCAGTCGCGATGAACTCGTCGACCTTCGCGAGCTCCTCGGCGGTCATGATCTTGGCAGCCTTGTCGTACGGCGTGACGCCATTCGCGTCGGGTGCAGTGAGCTCGGCGACCGTGTACGCCTTGGTGTTGACGATCGGCTGGGCCGACTCGTCTGCAAGCGCCTTCGGGTAGCTGAATCCGCTGCCAAAGGCGAAGACGACGACCAGGATCATCGCGAACGCGAGCCACCAGAACTGGAAGATCTGGTTCATGGTGGTGCCCTTCATGCCGCCCACAGACACGTAGAAGGCGATGATGGCCGCAACCACGACGACGCCGGACGTGTACGCGTCCAGGCCGAAGATCCCCTGACCCACGAGCACCTGCCAGGTCGTACCGGCGCCGAACATCTGCGGCGCCATATAGAAGAGCGACGTGATGAGGACGGCGACCACGGTAAGCAGCCGGATCCGGTTCGACCCGAAGCGGCCGAACGCGAAGTCGGCCACCGTGTACTCGCCGAAGCGCCGCAGCGCCGAGGCGATGAACAGCACGACGACCATGAAGCCGCCGGCGAATCCGGCCGCGTACCACACGCCGTCGAGTCCGGAAGCGTAGACCGCGCCAGCCACGCCGAGGAACGAGGCGGCCGACAGATAGTCACCGGAGATGGCCGAGGCGTTCGCGAACGAGCCGACCTTACGTCCGGCCAGGTAGAAGTCGGCCGTCGTGCGTGTGAAGCGCCGCGAGAAGACCGAGAGCCCGATCGTGAAGATCGTCAGAGCGATGACCAGGATGATGGCTATGGTGTTCATGCCTATGCCTCCTCTCCGACGGTTCGGGCCGTGATCTCATCGGCCATGGTTGAGAGTCGATCGTCGAGCTTGTCGGCCTGCTTGGAGTACATCCAGGCCATGGTCCACAGGAACACGTAGTACAGAAGCGAAACGAACAGGTAGTTGGCGGTGAAACCGCCCCAGATGGGAACCGCGTACCAGCTCTTCCACCACACCGACATGGCCGGGATGGCGAGGGTCACGGCGAAGAACACCGCACCATACGTGAAACTGAGCTTTCGCTGTGCCCGGAAGACCAGGTCGACGCTCTCGATCGTGTCGATGTGATCGCCGTGCTGGACTTGCGTGGCTCTCTCCGTCGTGTCTCCCACGTGCGCACCTCCTTCGTGCGTCAAAGCCGAGAATCATCGGCTGATCAGTCGGCTTTTACAACCATCGTCGGGATGGGTGAGCCCTTGACGACCGTCTCGGCGACACTGCCGAGAGCGATCCGCTTGATGCCGGTGCGGCCGGTGTCGCCGATGACGATCATGTCGGCTTTCCACTCCTCGGCCACGGCCAGGATCCGTTTGGCGACGCCGCCCTGGACGATCTCCGCCTCGCACTCGACGCCGTTGCGCTCGCACAACGTCCGTGCGATGACGAGGCCCTTGACCGAGGGGTGGACACCCTCGTAGACCTCCTCGGTCATCACCTCTTCGGGCAGCTCGAGTGCCTCGAGTCCCGTGTCGACATAGATGGCCTTGACCGTCGCGCCGAACGTGCGCGCCATGATGACCGCGTACTCCGTGGCCGCCACCGACGGTTCGGAGCCGTCGGTCGGTACGAGGATGCGATCGATCTCGTGGCAGACCTCGTCGATGTCGCCGAGCTTGATGTCCTCTGCCGCGCCCTTGATGCAGACCTTCATGCGTCCCACCTCCCCAGCAACGTGACCGGGCGTCTTTTGCGCGCCCGCAGACTCAGGCTACGGCGCGATGACGGTGAGCGCGATGAAGCTGCCGCATGCGGCGGCGGGATGTCGGCGGAAGGGGCCAGCGCGGCGGCAAGCGGTGCCTGTGCAGGGCATTCGGGCCACATGCGACCGCTCACGGCGCATGGCGACCGCTCACCGGCGTCCGCGGGGATCGAGGATACCCCTCAGAGCTCGATGATGCTCACAGCGAGGGGGTCAGCGGCGCAATCGAGAACGGCGACGGTACGGCCGCGCCCATCGCGGCCCGCCTGCCCGGCGGTGCCGGGGTTGACGAACACCACGCCGGCCGAGCGCGTGACGTCGGCGCGGTGGGTGTGTCCGCTCACGATTATGTCCGCCCCGGACACGACCTCGCTACGCCTGAGGCGTTCGAGGATATGGCCGACCACGAGCCGGTAGGGGCCGCAGCGGAGAACTGCGACCTCGGGTAGCCGCCACTCGAGTTCCCCCGCGTCCATGTTGCCGCGCACGGCCACAACCGGCGCGATGGCCTCGAGGTCGTCGAGGACCTGCTGCGAGCCGACGTCGCCGGCGTGGACGATCTGCTCGACTCCCCGGAAGGCTTCGGTGACCGCGTCGGGAAGCGTACCGTGCGTATCGGATATGACGCCAACGAGCATGTCGCTACAGCCCCAGCGCCCGCTTCAGCGCGGGTGCGCGGCGCCGGGACACCGGCACCTGCGTCGATGCGGAGTCCTTGAGTGTGAGCTCCATCGTCCCGCCGTACATCGGCGCGACCTCTCGCACTTGCGCAAGGTTGACGAGGTAGCGCCGGTGGACGCGGAAGAAACCCTGAGAGGAGAGTTTGTTCTCGAGGTCGGCAAGCGAGAGCGTTGAGAGATAACGCTCTCCGTCGGTGAATATGTAGCTGTAGTCGTCCTTGGCCATGATGTGGAAGATGTCCGCCACCTGGAGGAGGAGCTTCTTCCCCGCCTTCTCCACGGGGATCCGCTCGATGCGCGTCGGCGCCTGTGACGCAGGCGCGATGCGGTCTATCGCCATGCGAAGCCGGCGAGTGTCCACCGGCTTGACCAGATAGTCGGCGGCCGCGACCTCGAACGCATCCACCGCGTGTTCGCTGTGCGCGGTGACGAACACGATCGCAGGTGGGTGGTCGAGCGCGGTCAGCGTCTCGGCAAGCTCGATGCCCGACAGACCCGGCATGTTGACGTCGAGGAACACGACGTCATAGGCGATCGCGCGGATGAGCTGCAACGCCTCGTTGGCGCTGCCCGCTTCCCCTACCACCTCGACGCCTCCCGCCTCGCCGAGCAGAAATCTCAGCTCGGACCGCGCAGGAACCTCGTCATCGACCAGGAGTGCCTTGAGCATCGTCTTCATCGTCCGTATCTGTCGGAGTCCCCTCGACGATCGTCATGGTGACCGTGGTGCCGATCCCAGGCTCGCTCGCGACCGCAAGTCCGCTTCCGGCGCCGAAATGTCCTTTGAGTCTATCGTCCACGTTCTTGAGCGCGATGCCTAGCCCCCTGCCGAAGCCGGCTTCGAGAACGCGGGGGAGATCGGCCGGTGTGATGCCAAGTCCGTCATCGGCGATCGTGACCGTCACCACCCGTCCTGAACGCTCGCCGGTCATGCAGACCGTGAGCGGGCCCTCGGCCCGCGTCCCGTGTTGGACGCAGTTCTCCACGAGCGGCTGCAAGATGAAGGCGGGGACGGGAGTGTCGAGGACATCGTTCGCGAAGCGGTCTTCCACGCGGAGGCGGTCACCGAACCTCGCCTGCTCGAACCGCAGGTATGTGAGCGCGTACTCGAGTTCCTGGCGAAGCGGCACGAGGCCTTCGTTGTCCTCAAGCATGCGGCGGTAGAAGAACGCGAACTCGCGCAGCAGGTCGCGGGCGGTGGCGGGGTCGGTGCGGATGAGCATCGCGATGGTGTTGATGGTGTTGAACAGGAAGTGGGGGTTGATCTGCGCCTGGAGCGCCTTGAGCTCCATCCGGCAGGCAAGCTCGGTCTGGCGCTCCAACTCCGAGAGCTCGAGCTGGGTCGACAGCAGCTTCGCGAGTCCGTCGACCATCGTGACCTGTGTCTCGTTCAGGAGCCGGGGAGTCGTGTAGTAGAACTTGAGAGTGCCGACCGCCTCGCCGCGGGACTCCAGCGGCACGACGATCGCCGCGCGTAGCAGGCACTCCCGCTGCGGACATCCGATCTCCTCACGGGACCCGAGGATACGGTGTTCGTTCGTCTCGATGGACTCCCGCGTCGCCCTCGTGAGGATCGGGCCGCCGACCTCGTGATGGTCTTCGCCGATACCCGCGAAGCCGAGAACGCGCTCGGTATCGGTTATCGCGACGGCTGCCGCCTCACTCTCATCGAGTGCAAGCCTGCACACCTCCTGCGCCGTCTCGGCATCAAGACCCTGCCTCAGGTATGCGAGCGACCGGTCGGCGATCTTGAGCACGTGATGCGAGTGCATCGCTTTCATGTGATCGGGTCGGGTGAGCAACCGCGCCGCAACAGTACCGATCGCAATCAGCACGAGACCGACGGTGGCAGCGATGAAGACCGGGCGGGGGACCAAGCCCACGAGACCGGCGCCGGCGACGACCGCGATGATGAACGTCGCGGTGACCAACGTCGCATCGACGACCCACGAGCGAACGGTCGACACGCCTGCCTCCCTCACTGCCTACTCGAACTGCAGGAACGCGAACCTGTCGGGTGCCTCCCGGAACCCGAGGATCCGATACAGTCCGCGCGCCGCAGCGTTGTCGGACTGGGTGCAGAGGTTGAGCCTGGCCGCGCTCTCCCCTCCTGCCCAGCGCATCACCTCGGTGGCGAGCATCCTACCCACGCCCCGACGCCGCCACTCGGGCACGACACCCAGACGTCCAAGCGAGGCAACGTCGTGGTCCGTGGTGCTCAGAGTATAGCCGATTGCCTCGCCGTCCCCCTCGGCGATGACGAGGCGCTGAAGCGCGATCAGACGTCGGAGATGACGCGGATCGTAGCGCCAGAAATCATCGAAGCAGCGGGTATCCACCGCCAGCACGGTCGAAAGATCGCGAAGGTCGCCTTCACGGAACACCACGCCCGCAGGCGAGACGACCTCGATCGGCACATCCGGCATCACGCGTGATGTCCACATCGATGCCGTCTCCCGAACGTGCATGCCCGCAGCCTCGTACGCGTAGACCTGCGTCAGTGGCGCGGGCGGACCGAGCAGATCACGATAGCCGAGTGATAGCGCTGCCTGGCGAAGCTGCCGCATGGCGTCCGGAATCCCCCGCTCGGCACACCACAGCGCCTCGACAGCGAGCATGTCGAGATGATCGCGCCACCGGTCGAGCACCGCGATGTCGCCGGCCCGCGTCGTCTGGATGCGCCATGGCGTCGCCGCGTGTGCCTCCCGGACCTCATCGGCGTCGGCGAAGACGCGCCCGCCGACGAGCGTGGTCGTGATACGTTCGAGCTCCGTGGACGAGACGGGGGCGAACACCCGGCGGAGCATCAGAAGACCCCCAGCTCCGAGAGCGCCAGGACCGCGCCGACCGCGACAAGGAGTCCCGCGAAGGCCAGCCGCACGTTCTTCTCCTGCGCCCGGGCGGTAACGCGCGCGCCGAGAAGGGCTCCGGGCACCACACCGAGGGCGAGCCCGAGCGCCAGCCCGACCTCGACGTTGCCGAGGAGGTAGTGTGTGATCGAGCCCGGCACCGCCAGGATGCTCACGACCACGAGGCTCGTGCCGATGGCGCGCTTCATACCGAAGCCGAAGTGCCGGACGAGCACCGGGACGACGACGAACCCTCCGCCGAGCCCGAGGAATCCGGAGTACAGACCGGCGCCGATACCGAGCAGCGCGATCTTGAGGGCTGACGCGCTCCTCGCCGCACGCGCCTGCCGTGCATCAGCAGAAACAGCCGATGTGAGCGCGAGCAGTGCCATGTCGACCGCCATCCACGCGATGAGAGCTGCAGTGACGAGCAGTACGACCCGCCCGCCGACGAGCTCGGTCGCCCAGGCGCCGAGCACCGCGAACCCGGCGCCGATGATGCCCACCGAGACACCGACCCGCACGTCGATCAGGCCGCGCCGCGCGTACGCGATCGCGCCCGCGATCGCCGTGGGAATGATGACAGGGAGCGGTGTCCCCACCGCAACGAGTTCGGGGCGATCCAACAGCAGCCGAATGGCCGGTGTCGTCACGATACCGCCACCCACACCGAACTGTCCGGAGAGGTAGCCGGCAACCAGGCCGATCATGGCGGCTTGCAGGAGATCCGACACGGGACTCAGTCGGCCCCGATTATCGGGAAGCGGCCCGTTATCGCACCACGGTCGACGTGACGCTCACCGGTGAACAGCGACTTGAGAGCGATGTCCTCCCACAACCGGTCCATGAGCATCGGCCAGCGCCGCTGGAACGCGAAGTACCGCTCGCAGTTCTCTCGGGCGTAGTTCTGCGCCTGCGGAACAGCCTTGCGCGCGACTTCGAGGTATGCGGAGCGCTCGGGGCCGGCGATCGCCCTGAGCAACGCCGTGGTCCGCGCGCGCCAGTTGATCGATGAGTCGACGAGGTGCCCCGGGTACGGCATGAGGGACTCGGCGGTGACTTGTCGCAAGTCGACCTGCGACTTGGAGAACTCGAGCTTCCGATGCGTGTACACGAACCGGAAGACGTCATTGCGGAACAGCACGGCCGCACTCACCGGCGCAGGTGGCCGATGGACGAGAGACCACTCGGTGTCCATGAAGACGTCACCGCCGTGCATGCGTGCGTTGATCACGTAATCGATGTCCTCGCCACGGACCGCCCACGGATCGAACGGCACGTTGCAGTACATATCCCGGTGCAGCGCCATGCACCCACCGAACGCAAGCGTGCTCGACTTGAGCCTCGGCGGCGTGGCGACGGCCGAGACGGCCTTGTTGTAGAACTCGAGTTGCCGCCAGAACATGTCGTACCATGCGCGCGGGTCGGCGGCCTTGAACGAACCCGCATCGTCCACGTAGTAGCCGGTCTTCGCAAGCACGGGCCGGCCACCCGGACCAGCGGCCTCGCCAAGCCCGTCGGTGCCTCGCGCCAGGAACTCGGGGTCTGTGACGACCTGATCATCGTCGACGAAGACCACCGAGTCGCTGCCGAGCACCGCCGCAAGGATCAGACCCACGTTGCGTACGCCACCGTACCCGGACAGCCCGACACCGCCGAGCGCGTCGGCGAACTCGAGTTGCTCCATGCGACGGCGCAGCGACCCCATCTCGGCGGAACCGACGATGAGCGAATCGATGCCCGGGAAGTCGGCGAGGATCCCGCGGACCCGGTCCTCGGCCGTATGTTCGATGGACTCGTCGGTCGTCGCGACGATGAGCATGACTTTGCCGAGGCCCCGGACCGTCTCGAGCGAGCGAAGGCAGTCGGGCAGCGTCCCATCCTGGTCGATGGGCGTCGGGTGGTCGTAGTTCACGCCTCCGCGCTCTCCGCCACGCGTGCGGCGGCGTGTCCAGAACGTGGGGATGATGACGGTCGGGTACACGGACGTCCCTTCGTGAGTACACCGGCGGCCGGCGGCCACCTGGCAGCGACAGAGTTCACTATAGCGTTTCGGCGGCGCCCACACCTCCACGCCACACGCCTGCGCGTCTGGCGAGGCTCCCGCTACTCGACGATGCCGAGCCGTGTGCCGCACGCCGCGCAAGCCCCGGCGCGCGTCTGGCGTCTCGTCACGTTGTAGCCATCGCGCCCGATCGCAACGGCGCCGCACGAGGGGCACACGGTGTCCTCGGCTCCCGGCATCCTGACGTTGCCGGCGAACACGAAGTGAAGCCCCGCCTCCTGGCCGATGCGACGAGCGTTCTCGAGCGTCTCGATCGGTGTCGGCGGAAGGTGCGCAAGATCGAGGTAGGGGAAGAACCGTGTCACATGCCACGGCGTGTCCGGACCGAGACTCCCGGCGATCCATCTCGCGATCGCGCCGAGCGTCTCCTCGGTATCGTTGACGGTGGGCACCACGTTGGTCACGACCTCGACGTGCATGTTCCAGACCGTGCGCGCGCGTTCGGCCGCAGCAAGGACGGGACGCACCGAGCGCGCGTGACAGAACTCACGATACGTTTCGTCGTCGAAAGCCTTGATGTCGACCCTCCACACATCGATGTACGGTCCGAGGAGGTCGAGTCCGGCTTCGGTGATGTAGCCGTTGGTGACCATCACCGTGTAGATGCCGGCCTCCCGGCACGCGCGCGCCACGTCCAGGACGTACTCGGCCCAGATGACCGGCTCGTTGTAGGTGAAGGCGACGCCCTCGCAGCCATGTTCCCGGGCGAGCGGGACGACCTCTTCCGGACCGAGATACTGAAGCGGCTGATCGCCGCCCGGACGCGCCCGGCTGATCTGCCAGTTCTGGCAGTGGCCGCACCTCATCGAGCAACCCACGCTGCCGAGCGAAAGCGCTGTCGTGCCCGGGCGATAGTGGAACACCGGCTTCTTCTCGATCGGGTCGACCGCCACCGAAGAGACCATCCCGTACGTGAGCGCCCACAGTGCTCCGTCGCGGTGCTCCCTGACGCCACAGATGCCTCGGGCGCCCTCGGCTATCCGGCAGTCATGGGGACAGAGCAGACAGTGGATCCGCCCTGCCTCGCGCTCCCACAGCAGTGCCTCGCGCATCGGCCCCTCCTAGCCGGGAGCCAGCCGCGCCTGGTCACCTCCGGCCGCCATAGCTTCGCGCAGCGCAGTATCGACGGCTTCGAGCAGGTCGCCCGGCCCGAAGGCGGCGCCGCGTGCGGAGGCCACCCCGATCGAGACGGTGACACTCACCTCGTGTGTATACCCGTCGGTGCTCACCGTGACCGGTGCCTGCGCGACTGCCTCGCGCAGCTTCTCTGCCACGGCGAAGGCGGCGGTCTTGCCGATGCCGGGCAGGATCACTGCGAACCGATCACCGACCCAGCGCGCCACGAGGTCCGTCGACCGGATCAGATGTGCGAGCCGCTCGCCGAGTCCGGCGAGCACCAGATCGCCGGTCACCTCGCCATGCCGGTCGTTGACGGCCCCGAACCCATCGATGTCGAGCAGCGCGATCGAGAGCGCCGAATCGTACCGTGCATGACGCGCGTACTCGAGGTCGAGACGGTCCTTGAACGAGCGCCTGTTCCACAGGCCGGTCACCGGATCGAGCGTCTCGCTCTCCTTGAGCAGCGTCGTCTGTGCCTGCAGCAGCGAGCGCTGCAGCGGAAGGCACAGATCCCAGGTCGAGTCTCCGGCGAACACGGCGGCGGCATGCTCGACGCATGTCGGCCAGCCACATGCCCCGCAGTCGGGCGCGGTGTCGCGCGTCAGGCCACCGGCCGCGAGTATGTCATCGATCTCACCGTCGGCGGGCACTGCCACGTGCACGGGCAGCGGCGAGAACGAGCGAACCAGCTCTACGGCGGGGAGCACGCTCAGGAGCGCGCGCGTACTCACGCGGGTCGTGCTCTGGTCCTGGCGCGCGGCGGCGTCTATGCTCCGCTTCGCGTAGAGGGACAGACCCGGCGCCACCGCCGGTCCGTCGATGCAGCCCTCGCAGTTGAGCATGTCGATCACCACCGGACCGGTTTCCCCCGCCTCGATCGCCTTGAGCAGCCGGTCAAGGTCGGCAAGGCCCCGGACGGTGTGGACCTCGGCGCCGGTCAGGTGTCGCGACACCACCGTGTTCCTCGGAAACCCGTCGGTGAGTGAGACCTCCTTCAGGACGCCCGGTCGACGCACCGACGGTCTGACCGTCCGGCCATGGGAAGGATCGGCCGCCTGCGCCTCAATGAGCCGCCTGAGCTCGAGGAAGTCGATCGCGACGTCCACCGCGCCGCCGAACTGCCGATCGTACACCTCGTCCTTGCGCGCATAGCACGGACTCACATAGACGATCGCGATGTCGGTGTCATACAGTGCCCGGATCAACCGCGCCTGAGCGACGTATGGCGGGACGATCGGTGCGAGCGCGGGAACGAGCCCCGGGTGGAACCGCCGCACGAAGTCGACCGCGACCGGGCAGGTCGACCTGATGCTCATGAGCGTGCAGTCGCGGCTGTGCAGCATCTCGTAGCTCTCGGCGACCACCTCCTCGCCGAGCACCGTGGTCTCGACCGAGCAGAACCCGAGCATCTCGAGTGCCCGCTCCACCTGCCCCGACGTCATGGGGCTGAGCGCGGCCGCGTACTCGGTGGCGAGAAGCGCGACGACCGGCCGACGGGAGCGCAGCAGCTCCTCGACACGCGGAGTGTCATCGCGGACCGAGTAGCCACCCCGTCCGCACTCTCCCACGCACACGCCGCAGGAGACACACTTCTCCCCGATGATCTCCGAGCGCCCGCCGATGACCCTGATGGCCCTCGTGGGGCAACTCCGCGCGCACCCGCCGCAGCCGTCACACGTCTCGACGTGTCGCGAGAGCAGGGGCGCGCCCGGGAGAAGACCACTCGTCATGACGTCACATCCGAACCGCCGGAGAGGACCCTCTCGGCACCGAGGCGCTTGAGCAAACGCAAGAGCGGCAACCCGAGTCCGTAGACGACGACGGCCTGCCCCAAGCCTACAGCGACCACGCCGAACAGATACATCGCCCACCACGCGCCGCTCGCATCGACGCCGAGCGCCGGTATCCGGTAGTAGTCCAGACCTGCGAGCCCCGAGAGCATCAGAGGCAGGTACGCCGGAACGATGAGGGCATTGGCGACGACCGGCCCCGCAAGCGCGATACCAGGCCTGTCGCGATGGCGCCATGCCCAGACCGCGCCGAGCAGCGAGGCCACAGACCCGAAGACGACGTCCAGGAGCGCCAGGACCCCGAACTGCGTTGCGAGATACGCGTTGGCCACGGCGGTACCGATCCACAGCCCCGGAATGGCGGCGGGCGTGAGGCAGGCCACCACCGTGACCGCCTCGGAGAGCCGAAGTTGGACCGGGCCGTAGCCGAGCGGACTCTGTATGACCACGAGCGTCAACGCGGCGTAGACCGCTCCGATCACCCCGGCCTGCGCGATGCTTCGGGTCCTCATCTCGAGCTCACGCACCTATCCGTCTGCGCGGGAGAGACAGCTCGAAGGTCGTGCCGCGGCCGACCGTGCTCGAGACGGTCACCGCACCCGCGCTCAAGTCGATGATGTGCTTGGCGATCGCGAGACCGAGTCCGAACCCTCCCGTCTCCTTCGAGCGGGACGCGTCGCTGCGATAGAACCGCTCGAAGACGCTCGGCAGATCCTCGGCCGGGATGCCGATGCCGGTATCCGAGATGCGCACCACGATGCGCTCCCGCCGCCGCCGTGTCGAAACGCTCACGCTCCCGCCCTCGGGCGTGTACTTGCATGCGTTGTCAACGATGATGCCGAGCGCCTCTTCTACGCGGTCAGGATCTCCGTACAGCCACAGCGGACCCTCGTCGGGACCACTGAACGCGAGGCCCTTGTCCATGTACCGTGTGGCCGCATTGGCGAGCACCTCCCGGCAGACACCGTTGATGTCGTACCGGATGGAGCGGTACTCGACCATCTCCTCAGACCTGATCACTGAGAGCAGGTCGCTGCACAGGCGCGCCATGCGGCGGGACTCGCGATCGATGGCGCCAACGGCCTCCTCGCGAAGGCCCGGATCCTCGCCTCCCCACGCACGCAGGATGTTCACGTAGCCGCGGATCCCCGCAACCGGCGTGGCGAGCTCATGCGATGCGTCGGCGATGAAGCGGGTCTGCGCCTCGTTGCGCCGGTTCAGGTTGTCGATCAGGCGATTCAACGAGTGTGCGAGCTCGGCGATCTCGTTGTCTCCGTCCTCGGGAAGATGCACGTCGAGCTGGCCGGCATCGATCGAGTCGGCCGCCTGCCGGATATTGTCGATGAGCGAGAGCACCCACCCGGTCGTCAGCGTGGTCAGCATCGCGGCCACGATCAGCGCGAGCACGGTGACGATAGCCATCGGCAGACGCATCGAGTCGAGCACCGCCTCCTCGCGTGCCGGTGTGTACACCACATCGAGCAGGGCTACCGAGGGCCCGGGCAGGTCGAGGGGGAGATGTGCGACGTGTGAGGCGAGATCGGCGTCGGTCACCATGCCGAGGAACAGCGGCTGTGCCTTCGGGTGCTCGTGTGTGGCCTCTCCCATGGCAAGCGCAGTGCGGCGCCCCTCGTCGGTACCGACTCCCTCACTGGCGCCATTCGACCAGACGAGGCGCATCTCCGCACCGGGCTCATCGACGACACGGAGCGCGAATGCCCCCTCGAACACGAGACCCTGCGAAAGGACCTCCGGAAGTCTGACCAGGATCTGCTCGGCCGCATGCGCATCGGCATCTGCACCGGTGAGCCCGCGTCGTGTCGCATCATCCTCGGCCAGCCCGAGGATGCTCGTGTAGACGCGACCGGCCGCCGAGACAAGCCGGTCCGAGGTCTCCTCGGCCGTCGTGCTCATACCCGCGGCCACGAAGTAGAACGTGGCGACGGTGACGCTACCGACCAAGACGAGCGCGAAGGCAGCGGACAACAACGAGACCCGCACGCGTATGGACCTGAGGCGCACTTAGCCCCTCGCGAAGAAGTAGCCGACTCCACGGATCGTCTGGATGATTCGGTTGTCGCGGTCGTCGATCTTGTTGCGCAGATGGCAGACGAAGACCTCGATCACGTTGGAGTCGGTGGAGTGCTGCGCGCCCCATACGGCGGAGAGGATCTCGTCCCGCGAGATCACCCGTCCGGCGTTGGCCACGAGGTACGCAAGGAGATCGAACTCCTTGGCGGTGAGATCGAGTGTCACCTCGCCGAGGGTCGCGGACCGGCGCTCGGGATCGATGCGCACGCCGGACGCCTCGTATGCTGACTGCGTCTGCGAGCCGGCCGCCCGCTTGAGTAACGCACGCACGCGAGAGAGCAGCTCGGGGATCTCGAACGGCTTGCGGAGGTAGTCGTCGGCGCCGGCGTCAAAGCCCGAGACGACATCGTGGGTCTCGGCACGCGCGGTGAGCATCAGGATCGGGATGACCGATCCCTTCTTGCGGATGTGCCTCGCGACGTCGAGGCCATCGATGCCCGGAAGCATGAGGTCGAGGATGACCAGGTCGATCGGACTCGCGTCGAGCGCTTCGATAGCGGTCGGACCCTCACCGGCGATCACGACCGAGAAACCCGCATGGCGCAACTCGAGCTCGACGAAGCGCGCGATCGTCACATCATCTTCTACGATCAGAATGGTCTGCTCGCTCATCCCGACGATCCCCCATGATCTGCTCGACTCCCACGCGGGGGAGTACCCTCCCCTGCGTGTATCTTAACGCCCGAGCAGCGCCTCGGCTATCTGAACCGTGTTGAGCGCCGCGCCCTTGCGCAGCTGGTCCGCGACGATCCACATCTGCAGGCCGTGCGCGACGCTCTCGTCGGCCCGCAGCCGACCGACGTAGCAGTCATCCGTACCCTCGAGCAGGGCCGGCATCGGATACTCCCGCGCGGCGGTGTCGTCGAGCACGGTGACACCGGAGGTCGCCAGCAGCACGGCCCGCGCCTCCGCCACCGAGACGGCAGCGTCAAACTCGACGGCAACCGCTTCGGAGTGACACCTCAGCACCGGCACCCGCACACATGTCGCGGCGATCCGAAGCGCCGGCTCGTGCAAGATCTTCTGCGTCTCGACGACCATCTTCCACTCTTCTTTGGTCGAACCGTCCTCAAGGAAGACGTCGATCTGCGGGATGCAGTTGAACGCGATCCGGTGCACGAACGCGTCGGAGACGAGCGGCCGGCCGGCCAGGAAGTCACCGGTCTGCGTGTACAACTCGTCCATCGCGGCCTGTCCGGCACCTGAGGCGGCCTGATAGGTCGAGACGACGACACGCTTGAGAGGCGCCAACCCGGCAAGCGCCGAGAGGACGACCACCAGCTGGATCGTCGAACAGTTGGGGTTGGCGATGACGCCACCGTGCCGCGAAAGGTCCCCTGCGTTGACCTCGGGCACCACAAGCGGCACGTCGTCGTCCATGCGGAAGGCCGAGGAGTTGTCGATCATCACGCAACCGGCGGCGGTCACCGCGTCACGGAACCGCGCGCTGATCGAGGCCCCCGCGCTGAACAACGCGATGTCGACGCCCTCGAAGCTCGACTCGGTCATCTCCTGCACCACGAGCTCGCCGCCCGCGAACGGGATACACTTACCGCTTGAGCGCGCCGAGGCAAGCGCGACCACGCGCTCGGCCGGGAATGCGCGCTGCTCGAGCACGGTGAGCATCTCGCGGCCCACCGCGCCGGTCGCGCCCGCGACCGCTACGACCGGTCGCTCCGGCATCGTCTTGTCCCAGGTCATCAGCGCTCGCCCTCCCCGCAGCCAGGCACCGGGTCAGTGGTGACCTCGGCGCTCTCGAGTCCGAAGCTGTCGTGCAACGCCCGCACCGCCGTGTGGACCTGATCACCGTCGACCACGCAGGTGACCCTGATCGTGGAGGTCGAGATGAGGTCGATGTTCACGCCGGCGTCCGACAGCGCCCGGAACATCTGCGCCGCGACGCCCGGATGCGTCTTCATGCCGGCGCCGACAAGCGACACCTTCGCGATCGACTCATCGACCGTGAAGTCCCGGGCGCCGAGTTCAGCCACGACGGCCGCGGCGGTGCGCCGCGCGCGGGTGAGATCGGTCTCCGGCACCGTGAACGAGATGTCCGTGGTCCCTGCTTCGGACACGTTCTGGATGATCATGTCCACGTTGACGTTGGCATCCGCCATGCGCGTGAACACCGTCGCGGCCACGCCGGGGCGATCGGGCACATCACGTATGGTCACCTTGGCCTCGGAGGCGTCGTATGCCACGCCCGAGATGATCGCCTGCTCCATCGATCCGTCGACCTCCTTGACGAGTGTGCCGGGTGCGTCGGTGAAACTCGACCGGCAGTGGATGGCAACGCCGTGGTTGCGAGCGAACTCCACCGAGCGCAGATTGAGCACGCCGGCACCGCTTGCAGCAAGCTCGAGCATCTCCTCGTAGGAGATCTCGTCGATCTTGCGGGCCGAGGGCACCACACGGGGGTCGGCCGTGTACACGCCGTCGACATCCGTGTAGATCTCGCAGACAGCGGCACCCACACCGGCCGCAACGGCGACTGCGGTGGTGTCCGAGCCGCCCCGGCCGAGCGTCGTGATGGCGCCATCGGCAGTCGTACCCTGGAACCCCGCGACGATCACGATGCGACCTGCGTCGAGTGCATCGCGCACGCGATCGGCACGGACCTCGAGGATCTTCGCCTTGGTATGCCCGTGATCGGTCACGATGCCCACCTGCGGACCCGTGAACGAGATCGCCTCATGTCCGAGTGCGTGGATCGCCATGGCCAGCAGCGCGATGGAAACCTGCTCGCCGGTTGCGAGCAGCATGTCCATCTCACGCTCGGGAGGCTCGGGGTCGACAGCCGCGGCCAGGGCGACGAGTTCGTCGGTCACATCACCCATCGCCGAGACGACGGCCACAATGCTCGCTCCGGCCTCTTTGGCAGCGACGATCCTGGACGCCACAGCACGGATCCGGTCGGGTGTACCGACCGAGGTCCCGCCGTACTTCTGCACGATGATGGCCATGCGCACCCCTCGTCGCGGACATGCCGCGGCCGCCAGAGAATGGCAGATAGTGTACCAGCAATCCGCCCGGGGTCGGGCCTTAGGTGGCCGTCGCGAAGCCGAGCCGTCCGGCGCAGACACGCAGCCGCTCCGGAAGACCGGCGAGCGCCTCGGACTGGAAGTGGTCCGCCAGCCCCGCACCCGACGCACGCTCGATGCATGCGGAGATGATCTCGATCGCGGTCATGAGATGAGCGACGAGATCCTCGTCGGTCATCTCCTCTTCGCCCTCGACCGAGAGATGGCCCGCATGCAACGACAGCGGCATCCCGAGCGAGCCGAACTCCTGGTTCGCCGAGTGCTCCAGGTTGTTCGCCAGGCGCGGTCCACCGAGACGCCGGAAGCTTGCGAACATCCCGTCGCACATCGCGACGAGCACGGCCTGCGTCTCCTCGAGCCCCGGGTCCTCGTCAGCGGGGAACACGTCGGTCACGCCGGTGTCGACACGCTCGAGCACGCCGATGAACGCATCGACGACACGGGGGTCGAAGTGCGATCCCGCACACCGGCGGAGCTCGAGGATCGCCTCCTGCTGCGAGCGCCCACGACGGTAGGGCCTGTCGGCAACCATCGCTTCGAAGGCGTCTGCGACCGTCAGCACGCGCGCAAGGATCGGGATCTCCTCACTGCGCAGTCCGGCAGGATAGCCCTCTCCGTCGTAGTGCTCGTGATGGTGGCGCACGATCGGAGCGATCGGCCAGGGGAACGCCACCGGCTTCAGGATGTTCGCGCCGATGAGCGGATGGTGCCGCATCTGGCTCATCTCGGCATCGGTGAGCTTACCGGGCTTGAGTAAGATGTCCTCGCTGATGCCGATCTTGCCGATGTCATGCAGGTACGCGGCCATCTCAAGCGCGATCATCTGCTCGGCGGACAGATCCATCGCCTCGCCGATCATGAGCGCGTACTCGGCGACGCCGTCCGAGTGACCCCGGGTGTACGGGTCCTTGGCGTCGACGGCCGCCGCGAGCGCGCGGACCGTGGCCAGATACGCCTCCTGCACGCTCGAGAACAGACCGATGTTGCCGACCGCGATGGTGACGTGGTTCGCGATCGTCGCGAGTAGCCGAACGTCGTCGCTCGTGAAGCGCTGCTCCGAGTTGCGGGTGCCGACCGTGATCGCGCCGGTCGTGCCCTCGTTCGAGAGCAGCGGCACGCACAACGCCGCCAGGGCGCCGGACACTGCGTCCCCGTGGCTCCGGTCGTCATCGACGCCGACACCGTCTGTGGGCGGATTAAAGATCAGCGGCCGCCCTTCGCGCACCACCCAGTCGGACATCGAGCTGCGCACTGACGTCTCACCGACGCGGGAGAGATCGACTCCACGCCAGATCGTGGCCTCGAGAGCGCCCGTCTCGCGGTCGACCATCGTGACATAGCCGATCTCAACGTCGAAGATGCGCATGGCCGAGTCAAGGACCGAATCGAGCAGCGTCTCGAGTTCCAGCGTGGAGCCGAGCGACCGGCTCATCTCGTACAGGGTCGCCAGCTCGAGAACCTTCTTGGTAAGGGAGTCGCTGCGCTCCTTGAGTGAGACGGTCATCCGGTTGAAGTCGTCCGCCAGGTCGGCGATCTCGTTGGAACCGCCGATCTCCACCTTGGCTGTGAAGTCACCACCGGCGACGCGCGCGACGCTTGCGGAGAGCGTCTCCAGCGGTCGGGTCACGCGACGCGCCACGTACCAGTTCATGATCGCGAGCCCTACGACCCCGAACGCAAGCCACATGCCGATGAGAAAGGTCGTGGTCGCCCGGGCGTCGCGGGCGATCTGCGTATCGACCACCGTGATCAGGAACGCGCCCGCGCCAGCTACGTCGTTGGCGAAGTGGAGCTCGCGCCCGAGGACGCGATACGATGCTCCGTCGAGATCGGCGCTCACGCGATCGGAACCCTCCGGGTCTGAACCGGCGGCTGCCACCGCGCGCTGGATCGTCTCACTATCGATGGCCACGACCACGCTCCTCAGGGAGGGGTCGCCGTGCGCGGCCGAGGCCATCCGGGTCCCGTCACGATCGAGCACCATGACACCCACGCCAGTGACAGCACCGCACTCGGCCCCCACCATATGGTTCAGACCGGTCGCGGCTGCCAGCCGCCATGTCTGTCCATTGGGACCGGCCAGCGGAGTGACCACGACGGTGAAGTGCCCGCCGCCATCGTGCAGCAGATAGGGAAGCGTCCCCGCAGCAAGATCCTGGTCGAGCGCATCCGCTCCCAGCGGCCGTTCACCACGGGCCACGGCCAGCCCACCTACGGACGCAACCACCGCCCCTGAGCCATCGAGGACCATGAGCCCGTCGACACCGAGCGCACGGCCGGCCAACGAGAGGTGAGTCCGCAGAGCCGAGTAGTCGTCTGTCGCTACCGCCTCCATGACCCGCGGATCGGTCGCGATCAGCTCAAGACTCCGCTGAGTGACCTCGGAGCGATGCGCGATGCGTGCTTCCACGAGCGCACCGGCACTCTCGGCGCTCCTGCCTATCCACCTGTCGACGATCGTGCCGATCGCGCTGACCGCGACTATCGTCGCGATGATGGCCACCACGACCGATGCGATGGCGAGCGGCCAGATGATCTGACTGTGGAGGTGTTTGCCTAGAGGGCGTCGGATCATGGAGGGCTGTCCTTGCTGCTCGAACCCGATGCGCACACCTGCCTGCGCGTGCCGACGCAGCCGCACGCTGATGACATTCTAGCATCGAGGGTCCCGACGCGATGCGTCGGGACCCTCGTCTCACGACAGATGCCTATCCTGCGAGGATCAGGCCTGTGGGCAGCGTGCCATCAGCCGATCCCACGCACGGTCGACGTCGCCCTGGATCTCGGCGAGCAGTTCCTCGTTGCCCGGCGAGAACAGATGACGGAACCTGCCCTGCGGGCGCAGGAACTCCTCGATCGGCTTGCGGTTATGCACCTTGACCGTGTGGCGGAACTCACCGTCGACCACCTCGTACAGCGGCCAGAATCCGGTCTGGACCGCAAGCTTCGCGATCTCGACCGACTGGCTCGACGGGATGCGCCAACCACGGGGACACGGCGCAAAGACATTGAGGAACGCGGGACCCTCGACCGCAAACGCCTTCTCGGCCTTGGTCGTGAGGTCTTTCCAGTGGGAGATCGACGCTTGCGCGACGTAGGGGATCCCGTGCGCGGCCATGATCTGCGTGAGGTCCTTGCGACGCTGGATCTTGCCCTGCTGGGCGGCGCCCACCTCGGCGGTCGTGGCCCAGGCGCCCTTGGGCGTGGCCGACGAGCGCTGGATGCCGGTGTTCATGTACGCTCCGTTGTCATAGCACACGTAGACCATGTCGTGCCCACGCTCCATGGCGCCCGAGAGCGCCTGCAGGCCGATATCGTACGTGCCGCCGTCCCCGCCGAATGCGACGAACTTCATGGTCTTGTCGGCGGGGATCTTGCCCGCTCGCTTCAGGCCCTTGAAAGCGGCCTCCACGCCGGAGATGGTGGCAGCGGAGTTCTCGAATGCGTTGTGGATGAACGGGGTCTTCCACGATGAGTACGGGTAGATGGTCGTGGATACCTCGAGGCAGCCCGTGGCGCAGCCGACGACGACGGGGTCCTCACCGGCGCCAAGCAGCACCTGACGGACAGCGATCGAGGCGCCGCATCCCGCACACAGGCGGTGTCCGCCGGCGAGCCGATCTTCGCGATGGGTGAGTTCCTTCAAGTTCGCCATGCTTACGCCTCCTCTCGGGCGCCGAGGTAGACGAGCCCGGCGGGTGCCGCGGTGCCCGCGGCGATGTCGGCAAGGTCGCTGAACACGCGCTCCATGAGCTCGAGCTTCACATCGCTGCCGCCGAGGCCGTAGATGTAACCGACCACCGGCACGCGTGTCTCGAGATCGTACAGGGCGCTGCGCACCTCCAGGTACAGTGGGCCGCCCTCGGCACCGAAAGACTCGGCGCGATCCAACACGGCGACGGCCTTCATTCCCTTGAGCGCTGCTGCCAGGTCGGCGTACGGGAAGGGACGCCACACGCGTACCTTGACGACACCGACCTTCTTGCCGTCGGCGCGCAGGTGGCGGGCCACAGCGCGGGCGTTGCCGGCCGTTGAGCCGATGACCACGAGGGCCACCTCGGCGTCGTCCATGCCCCACGTCTCGATGGCGCCGAACGGCCTGCCCGAGAGCGCCGAGTACTCGGCGCCAACGGCGGAGACCACCGCCCGAGCATTCTCGATGGCCTCACGCTGCTGCTTCTTGAACTCGAAGTAGGGGCCGCCGAGACCGGCGAACGCGCCGTGGGTGACCGGTGTCCCGGTTTCGAGCAGCGCGTTTCTTGGCTCGTACTCGCCGACGAACCCGGCGACCGACTCATCGTCCATCACCGAGACGCGGTCGATCGAGTGCGTCGTGATGAAGCCGTCGAGGCAACTCATGACCGGCAGCATCACATCCGGGTGCTCGGCGATGCGGGTCGCCATGATCGTGTTGTCGTACGCCTCCTGCGCCGTCTCGGCGAACAGCGTGACCCAGCCGGTGTCGCGCGCGCCCATGATGTCTGAGTGGTCGCAGTGGATGTTGATGGGCGCGGACAGCGCGCGGTTGGCGTTGGCCATGACGATCGGCAGGCGCATGCCCGAGGCGATATGCAGCTCCTCCCACATGAGCGCGAGGCCCTGCGAGGAGGTGGCGGTCATCACGCGAGCGCCTGCGGCCGAAGCGCCGATGCATGCGCTCATCGCCGAGTGCTCGCTCTCGACCGTCACGTATTCGCAGTCCGTCTTGCCCTTGGCGACGAAGCCGGCGAACTCCTCGACGATCGTGGTCTGGGGCGTGATCGGGTAGGCGGCCATCACGTTAGGCTTGCACTGGCGCATCGCCTCGGCGACCACGCTGTTGCCGGTTGCGGCGAGTGTCGTGTGCGTCGGCATCTACTTCACCCCCGGGAGGTCGCAGCCTTCAGGAACCATTTCGATCGCATCCACCGGACAGACCTGCGCACAGATGCCGCAGCCCTTGCAGTGGTCCAGATCGAAGGTCGTGACCTTCTCCCCGGCGACGTTGATCGATGTGTCCGGACACACGATCCAGCACAGAAGACACTGGGTGCACTTCTCGTCGTCACGCCATGGCCGCTCGCTTCTCCAGCCACCGGTGACGTAGTCGTCGCTGTTGCCCGACTCCGGGATCACCGCGCCGGGCGGGAACTGCTTGTACGTCCATGAATCCATCTTGGAGATGTCCCACTTCATGCCACGGTCACCTCCTCGTACGCACGGTCGACCGATGCCCAGTTGGCGTCGATCATCTCCTGCCCGAACTTCTTAGCGAGGTTCTTGGCGAGCAGGCCCTTGAACGTGTCCATATCGATGACGCCCGCCACCTTGATGAGCGCGCCCACCATCGGCGTGTTGGGGATGTCGCGCTTGATCGTGTCGAGCGCGATGCCCGTGGCATCCACGCACGCGATGCGGGCGGTCGCCGGGATCGAGATCGCGGTGCGCACCTGCTCGGGCGGCGTACACGTGTTGATGATGATGACGCCGTCATCGGTGAGGCCCTCGGCCACATCGACGATGTCGAGTAGGGAGTCGTCAAGGACGATGACGATGTCCGGATTCTCGATATTGCAGTGGATCTCGATCGGATCGGAGCTGATGCGTGTGAACGCCTTGATCGGCGCTCCCATACGCTCGGGACCATACTCGGGCATCGCCTGGAGGTACTGGTCAGCGGCCAGCGCTGTCTCGGCGACGACCTTGGCTGCCGTTACGGCGCCCTGGCCCGCGCGCGCATGCCAACGGATCTCCGTCAGCTGCTGCATGGATCTCCCCTTCCTTCACCTAGGGCCCTTCGTGTTCCCGGCCGGTGCGCGGTGCGGCATAGTGAATCGGCGGGAGTACGTAAGCCTAACCAGGATACGAGCGCTCCGGCGGCAGGCGGCGCGTCCGCACCTGCGAGCGGCCGAGGTGAATCGGTGAACGGTAGCAAGAATCTGTCAAGGGATCGTCACATCTCGCGGCGGGCCTCGAGCGCTCTGCCGAGCGTCACTTCGTCCGCATACTCAAGATCACCGCCGACCGGCAGACCGGATGCGATACGCGTGACCCGTATGCCGAGAGGCTTCACGAGCCGTGCGATGTAAAGCGCGGTGGTCTCGCCCTCGATGTCCGGGTCTGTCGCCAGGATGACCTCGGACACGGACTCACGGCCGAGACGATCGATGAGCTCGCGCACCCGCAACTGCTCCGGCCCGATGCCGTCTATGGGCGAGATGGCGCCCTGCAGCACGTGGTAGGTGCCGCGGAACTCCCCCGTGCGCTCCACCGCGACCACGTCACGCGGCTCCTCGACGACGCACATGATCGTGGCGTCACGCGTGGGGTCCGCGCACATCTCGCACAGTTCGCTCTCGGCGAAGTTGAAGCAGCGCTCGCAGAACCGGATCGCGCGCTTGACCTCCACGATGGCGTCCGCGAGGCGCGCCGCCGCCTCGGTATCGCCACGCAGGATATGGTATGCGAGGCGCTGGGCCGACTTGGGGCCGATACCGGGCAGGCGCTCCAGCTCCTCGAGAAGGCGCGCTATCGGTGGCGCGTAGAACGCCATGGCTAGAAGAGCCCTCCCGGCAGGCCGAGTCCGCCGGTGACCGTCGACATCTTGCGGGCGGCCACGTCCTGCGCCTGCCGGATGGCCTCGTTGACTGCCGCGACGATCATGTCCTCGAGCATCGCGACGTCGTCGGGGTCGATCGCCGCCGGATCGATGGCGATCGACTCGGCGGACAACTCACCGGTCATGACCACCTTGACCGCGCCACCGCCGACCGACGCCTCGACGCGTTCGTCCTTCAACTCCTCCTGCACGCGAGCCATCTCGACCTGCATGCGCTGTGCCTGCTTCATCATGTTCTGCATGTTCGGTTTCATCGCATCTCCGTTCCGTGTCCCAGACTACTCATCAGGTGTGACATCGCCCACGATCTCCGCCCCGAGCTCGGCGATGACCAGGGCCTCAAGATCGTCGTCAGCGGGTGCGCTCGCAGCCGATGTGACATCCCCGGTATCGGACGCAGGCACCGGCGGACACGGAGCGCTCGAACTGCCCCCGCGACCGAGGCGGAACTCGACCGGCGGCTCCACGCCGAGCACGGCGGCAACGCTGCGCCGCAGCAGCGCGAGTGTCTCGGTGTCTCCCGCAAGTCCCATGGAAAACGCCTGGTCCACCGGGAACTCGACCACAAGCGTCTGACCTGCGACTTCGGCCTCGGTGCCGTTGAACAACTGCGAGCGAGACGGTTTGACCTTCTTGAACTCGGCCTGGATCGCCGGCCACGCGCGCTTGACGGTGGCGATGTCGAACCGCTCCGACGACACGTCTACGGCAGCCGGCGCCCCGGCGTCCGCGGGCCCGGAGGCCTTCTTCTTCGGCGGCGTGTCGTCGATGGGCGACTCCGCCACAGGCGGCACTGGGGAGACCGGCGCGGGGTGCGGAGCGGCGGCGAGGACGCGATCGTTAAGCGGCGCGCCGGCCTCGAGCGCGTCAACACGCTCGGCAAGCGCTTCGAGCGTGAGGTCGGCCTGTGGCCGCGCCATCCGCGTGAGGGCGACCTCCACGGCAAGGCGCTGGTCGGACGCGTACCGCAGCTCGGTCGTGAGGCGTGCCAGCACCTCGAGGATCCGGGCCGCGCGGTCCATGCCGAGACGTGCAGCCTGACTCTCGAGCCGGCCGAGATCCTCGGCCGTGGTGTCCACAGCGCCACCGGCGTCGGCCGCCGCCAGCACGAACAGATCGCGCGCGTGACGCACGAAGCCTTTGACGAACTCGGACATGTCGATACCGGCCTCGGCGAGGCGCGCGACGAAGCGGAACGCCTCGGCGACATCCCGGTCGATGACGATCCCGGCAGCCTGGAAGAGCAGCTCGGCATCGACCTCGCCGAGGAGCCCCTCGACGTCTTCGATAGCGATCGTCCCGCCGCCGAACGATGCGAGTTGCTCGAGGGTCGCGATCGCGTCGCGCAACCCGCCCAGAGCGTGTTTGGCGATGAGCGTGAGTGCGCCGTCAGGGACCGTGACGCCTTCGGCATCGGCGATCGTCCGCAGTCTGCCGACGATGTCCTCCACCGATATACGGTGGAAGTCGAAGCGCTGTGCGCGCGAGAGGATGGTCTCGGGCACCTTGTGCGGATCGGTCGTGGCGAGCACGAAGACGGTGGAAGGCGGCGGCTCTTCGAAGGTCTTGAGCAGCGCGTTGAACGCCTCGCGCGTGAGCATGTGGACCTCGTCGATGATGTAGACCTTCCAGGCCCCACGCGAAGGGGCGAAGCTCACACGGCCGATGATCTGCTCGCGCACGTCGTCGATTCCCCGGCGTGATGCCGCGTCGAGCTCGTGAACGTCCGGATGAACGCCGTCGGCGATCGCCCGACACTGCTCACACGTGTCGTCGGGGGTGGACGTGGGGCCCTGTTCGCAGTTGAGCGCCTTGGCCAGGATGCGGGCGGTGGTGGTCTTGCCCGTGCCGCGCGGCCCTGTGAACAGATAGAGATGCGCCACAGAGCCCTCGGCGACCGCGTTGCTGAGCGTGCGCTCTATGTGAGACTGCCCGACGACATCGGCGAACGTCTGCGGTCGGTACTTGCGGTACCAGGAGACATGGGCCATGAACTCGGGCTCCTCGCGCGACGGACGGCCGGTCGGATGCGGGTCGATGGCGTTGCCATCCGTCCCGCGCCGCGCTCCGAGACTCAGGCCCGGGCCCCGAACACCCGGCAGAGGCCGCTTATGGCTGCTTCCTTCCGGACCTGACCAGGTTCACGACATACCGCCGTCCGAGACCCGGACCTGAGCGCCGGAGCGCGGATACCAAGTATAGGGGGTCGATGCGCGGCGCGCGAGTTCCGTACGGCGCGAGCGTCAGCCCGCGATCAGGCGCTCGATCAGGGCAAGGATCTCATCGGCGTCCACCGGCTTGGTCACGTACGCATCACAGCCCGCATCGATGGCCTTGGCGCGGTCGCCTTTCATCGAATGGGCGGTAAGGGCGACAAGGGGGATCGAACGTAGCCGCTCGTCGGCCTTGATGCGGCCGGTGGCCTCGTATCCGTCGACCTTTGGAAGCTGCATGTCCATCAGGATCAGGTCAGGCGTGGACGACTCGAGCATGTCGAGCGCCTGCTCGCCGTCCTCGGCCACGTCCACCGTGTAGCCGTTCTTCTCGAGCAAGAACGTCATCAGGTAGCGATTCTGTGGATTGTCTTCCACGAGCAGTATCCGTGCCGCCATCGTCCGCCTCCTCGAGTGCGCCTCCACCCATTCTACCTGACACGGTGCGGAGCATGCATCGTCTGTCCATCCCGGACAAGGTGGGGCATGATGGTGCGCGTCACCCGCGGGCCCCGAGCCGGAGGATCTCCTATGACGCCGAACCTATCGCGCGGCATGCAGAGCGTAGAGCGCTCGCACGTCCGCCTCGCACTCCTGGCGACCACCGTCGTGATCGTGATCGGGCTGGTCCTGGCCGTGGTGTGGGTCCTGACCCCGCTCGGCCCGACGCCGGAGGCGCTCGAGGCTCTCGGCTCGGACGGCACCGTCACGGTCACCACTCTGACCGAAGGTTGGCTGTTCGCTCCGGCGGATGGATCGGCCGACACGGGCCTTGTCCTGTATCCCGGCGGTCGGGTGGACGCGCGCTCGTACGCCCCCCTCGCGCGGGCGATCGCACAGCAGGGCCACGCCGTCGCACTCGCCTCGATGCCCCTGAGCCTCGCCGTCCTCGACCCCGGCCGGGCGGAGACCTTGATGGACTCGGCGCCGGAGGTGGTCCGGTGGGCGGTGGGCGGGCACAGCCTCGGTGGTGCCATGGCCGCGGCCTACGCCACCACGGAGGACGATCGCGTCGCGGGGCTGGCGCTGCTTGCGGCGTACCCGGCGGCATCGACCGACCTGACCTCAAGCGGCCTGGCCGTGCTCTCCGTCATCGGCACCGAGGACCGCGTGGTCGACCCGGAGGTGTTCGCCGAGGCCGTCGAGCGGCTTCCGGCCGACACCGAATACCTGACGCTTGAAGGCGGCAACCACGCGCAGTTCGGTGACTACGGGCCGCAGACACGCGACGGCGACGCCACGATCACCCGCGAAGAGCAGATACGCATGACCGCGGACGCCATCGCCGGGCTCCTCGAGCGCTTCTGAGTCCGGCGCTGCCGCATCGCGGCCCGACGCGCGCTGGCGCCGCCCCGATCAGGGCAGCGACGAGACCGAATGGCAGTTGAGGCACAGGTTGTCGTCGGTCTCCACTAGCATGAAGCGGTTCTCGGTCTCGTGGGGGAAGTTCTGGAACAGCGGGTTGTCGGTGCCCGCATCGCCGCTCGTACGGCCGTCACCGTAGCGGTACACCTCGGCGGGCACCACGGCACCCGGCTCGCCGACGACCCTGCTGTCCTCGTGACACTGCTGGCAGATCGGCGCATGCCCCGCTTGCTCGTCCGTTCGCGGATCCGGCATCACGAACCCGCGGTTGTGCCAGATTCCCGGAGGGAAGCCAAGCAGGCCGAGTGTGCCGTAGGTCGTCTCGAGCGAGTCGTCGGCGGTCACGATGGCGACGTGGTCGTAGGAGAAGGGCGTCGCGGTACTCGCCCGAGAGTCGACCGGATGGTTGTGGACCGCTCCGCCTGAGCTGCGTCCGGCGTGACACCCCGCGCACCAGTCGGAGCCGTACACGTCGGTCTCGTCCTCGGCGCCGGTCGGAAGCCGCTTCAGGAGCTTGCTGCTCGCCCAGGACGTGAGCCAGCTGCGGTCGCTCGCGTGGAAGCGGACCCTCTCGCCACTGAACGCATCCACTGTCCGGGCGTCATGCGCCGAGTGGCAGTCATCGCAACTCAGATAGCCGCTCTCGCCACCGAACGAACCCACCGAGCTCCCTCCGGTGCCCGCATCTCCGCCAGGAACCACGTTGGTGGCGTCGATGCTGTGCCCGCCGAGAACCGTTCCGCCCCGGGCCTCGATCGCACCGTACACACCCATGCCGGCCGTCCCGTCGTGGCAGAACTCGCAGGACGCCTTGATCGTGGATGCGGGCAGCAGCAAGACGCCGTCTCCGGGTGCATCGTGGACCGAATGGCACGCAGCGCACTTCGAGGTCGTGGCCGTGTAGCCGCCGTGCGGCCCGGCGCGATCCGGGAAGAAGAGTTCCGACTGGTGGCAGGCCGGACAGTCCATCACGTCCCCGTCGAACGTGACGTCACCCTCGGCCCACCCGAACGCGGAAGAAGTGACGCTTGCGAACGCGATCGTCACGGAAAGCAGTGCGAAGATCTTGAGCCGCCCCATCGAGATACCTCCCACGGCGAAACGTAGCATCTCGGAAGGTCTGCGACAAGGTTTCTCAAGCCTCCGCAATCAGAGGTCAAGCAATCGCTCGGCATTGCCGTGGAGTATCGCGTCGAGCTCGCCGTCGGTGAACCCCATATCACTCACGTAGGCCACCTCGGCTCCCGCGTCAGTCCACGGACCATCGGTGCCGAAGACGATGCGCCCGATCCCGTGATCGCGCGCCAGCGAGAGGAACTCCGCATCCGGCAGGCGCCCGGGCACGTAGGCCGTGTCCAGGTACACGTCCCTCCCGCAGAGATGCTCGCGAACTGCGTCCCACTCACCGTAACCGCCCATGTGTGCGCAGATACACGTGAGCCCGGGAAACGCGTCGAGCACGCGGGCAAGATCGGCCGGATGGGCCTCCTGCTCGTGACTCACGACATAGCCCCCGGCGTGGAAGAGCACGATCATGCCGAGGTCGGACGCCGCCTCGTAGATCGGCGCCATTCTCCTCTCCGCGGGAGCGAACCCCTGGTGTTGCGAGTGCAGCTTGATCCCACGGATGCCGAGTGCCGCGATCCGCGCGATCTCGTATGCCGGATCCGGGAAGTCGGGGTGCATCGCGCCGAACGGCACGATGCGCTGCTCTCCGAGCGAGACCATCCAATCGTTGATGCCGCGCACCTGAGACGGCTTGGTGGCGACGGGTGCTACGAGAGCACGGCCGACACCACCCCGGTCCATCGCCGCGAGCAGTCCCGCGATGGTGCCGTCGTAGTACGCCGTGATCCCGCCTTCCGCTGCAAGCGCCGCAACCGCCTTGGCCGCGATTGCATCAGGAAACGCATGCGTGTGCGCGTCAAGCACTCGCACCGGGTGTCCTTCTCCCGGATCGCTCGCTTCCCGGGCTCTACTCGTCATCGAGAGCGGCCTGGGCCGCCTTCTTCGCCTTCTGAGACGCGACCATCTTGCCGAGGACGATGATCTTCACGTAGGCCAGGGCGACGAGACCCACACCGATCAGTGCCCACCAGTACCACTCCATCACAGGAAACTCCTCTCATCGACGCGGCAGGCGTGCTGCCGCAGTACGACCGGCCGAAGCCGGCTGACTCCCTACTGCCCGGCCATCTGCGCCTGCATCCGTCGGGCAAGGAACGCGGTGATCGGGATCAGGGCCACCGTGATGCCGAGCGCGATGGCGAGCTCCTGCCACACCGTCGTGATCGACGCTCCCATCACGGATACCTGCCAGATCGGCTCGATGACCCAGTAGAGCGGGAACAGCTTCGCGATCCACTGCGGCCAGTCGGGGAACACGTAGAAGATCACGGGTGCGAACAACAGAACACCGGTGCCCTTGACCAGGCCGAAGAACATCGTTGAGTCCTTCGCGACGACACCGGCCAGGATGCCGATCATCGAGGTGAGCGCTCCCGCCACAAGGACGACGAGGATCACCTCGGCGGGTCGCGCACCCATCGCCCGGTTGAGCATCAGCGTCACGACAGACATGACCGTGGCCAGAAGGAGGCCCAGTGCCCACTTGGCCACCATGACCTCGCGGGATCTCACGGGAGTGACAAGCATCGCCATGAGCGTGCCGTGTTCCTTCTCCTCCACCAGACTCGAACCCGGAACGAACACGCCGGCCATCACGAGCGCGTAGAAGACGACCATCGGAACGAGTCTCGCCGATATCGGCAGCCCTTCATCACCGAAGGAGACGACCTCCACTTCCACGGGTGCCGCGCTACCTTCGACCTCGCGGATGAGGTCGATCGTCGTGACGCTCAGGATGATGCGGTTGGCCGCGTAGCTCTCGCCACCGATGAAGAACTCCAGGGGCGGCTGCTCGCCTGCGCGCACCGCATCGTCAAAGCCTGCCGGCAAGATGAGCCCGGCGTCCAGGTCGTTGGCCTCGACGGCTGCCCTGAGATCCCCGGCATCATCGAAGCGCTCCAGCACGATGCCTTCCATCTCGGCCACCGAGGCGGTGATCGCCGAAGCGCCCTCGTCCAGGATCCCGATGCGGGGCACCGGCTCGAACAGCGAGCCGAACGCCACCTGGACGAGCAGCGTCATGCCCACGGGCAGAACCAGGGCCCACAGGAAGAACGGAGAGCGCGGACCGAGTGCCAGATCCTTTCGCAGCACCCTCCAGATGCGTGCGAGGCTCATAGCGACTCCACCTTCCTCTTCAGTGCGAACAAGCCGATGCCGTACAGCACGACGACCCATACGAGTCCGTAGGCAAGCGAACCGGCCGCCTCATCCCACCCCGCGCCGTACATGGTCGTGTTGACGAGCGTGTCGAGGACCGGATAACTCGGGATGACCTTGACCCAGGGCGCCGCAGAACCGGGGAACAGCACGGAGAACGACGGGATGAGCAGCGGGATCGTGAACATCATCGTGTAGAACAACTGTCCCATGAAGTCCTTACCGGCCGAGCCCACGAACAGCGCCACACCGGTGAACATCATCGCCCCGACGAGAAGCGTAGCGAGCAGGATCGACCAGTTCTGCGGCGTGAACGCTCCCACCAGCGCCAGGACGATCGTCCCTTGTACGAGTGAGAGTCCCGTGCCGAACACGGTCTTGGCGATCAGGAAGTCGGCGACCTTGGCCGGGGTGACGAGCACGGCGGTGACAGTCCGCTGCGCCACCTCCAGCGATATGAGCGAGCTCATCGAGAAGGTCTCGATCAGCAGGATCATGAAGGCGAGCATGGGGCGCATCTTCTCTCGCATCGTGACCTGGTTGCCCACACGGTCCTCGCCAAGCACGATCTGGTCGGCGTCCGGCATGCCGACGGGCAGCGCGACGCCGGCGAACTGGTAGGCCATCTCACGCACGAAGCTGTGCATGGCGCCCTCGATCTCCTCGGGCACCGCGGCGTCCGAGTAGATGGTCACGCGCACGCCATCCTTCTTCGCCGCTACGTCACTGATGAACGTCTCCGGGAACGCGATGCCGATGTCCACGTTCATCCGATGCGCATCCTTGGGCTTGTCCTCGTCGGCGCCGGGGTCCCGGAAGACGAGCGCGCCCTCGTTCGTGCGATACGCCTCGAGGGTTCCCTCGATCACCGCGGCCATCTGCTCGGCACTCTCGAACTCCACGAGTGCGATGCCTTCCTCGCCCTCGGTGAGATCCGCCTCGTCGAGCTCGGCGAGTTGCTCGTCGGTGGCGCCCATCGCCTTGAGCGTCTCCCGGGCGTCCTCGACCATGGTCTGCACCGGCGGAGAGACCGCGAGCGTGATGGACTCCTCGACCGAGTCGGGCAGCAGCCAGAAGACGGACACGACCGCCACCACCGTGAGGGCCGTCAGGAACAGATAGAGCTTGTCGCGCGAGTACGCGATGAACTCCTTCTTCAGCAGCGCCGTGATGATGGCGCCGCGCGAGACCGGACTGCTCATCCTTCCAGCCCCCTGCCCGTCAGCTTGATGAAGATAGCCTCCAGCGTGGCCTCTTCCGTGTGGATGGTCAGAAGGTCCGGAGACCCCGCGAGTTCGGCCAGCCGCGCCGAGGAGCCATCGCCACCGAGGGGCAGATGCTCTTCGCGTACGCCGTTCCCGTCACGCAGGCGAACAAGCACCGAACGGGTCCCGTACTTGAGCTTCAGGCTCTCGGCGGTATCGAGGGCGACGATCTCGCCCTCGTTGATGAACGCGACGCGGTCCGAGAGCTCATCGGCCTCGAACATGTCGTGGGTCGTGAGCAGCACAGCCGCCCCGCGGTCGGCCTCTTCACGAATGGTCGTCCTGATCGCCGCCGACGTGACCGGGTCCAGCCCGTCGGTGGGCTCGTCTAAGAACAGCACCTTGGGCTTGTTGATGAACGCGCGGGAGATCATCATTCGCTGACGCATGCCCTTGGAGAAGTTGCCGACGCGGTCGCGCGCACGGTCGGCCAGCCCCACGCGCCGCAGAACCTCCATCGCGTCCACGTCGCGAATGCCGAACAGCGATGCGAAGAACTCGAGGTTCTCGAGCGCGGTCATCTGCAGGTAGAGGTTCTTCTCCTCGAAGCACACCCCGATCTGCGCCTGCACCTCGGGATCGTCGAGAGCGACGTCCACACCGAGGATCCGGGCGCTGCCGCCCTTGGGCGTCAGCTGACCGGTGAGCATCTTGATGGTCGTGGACTTGCCCGCACCGTTGGGACCCAGGAAGCCGAGGATCTCACCGGGCTGCACGTCGAAGCTGACACCCTTCACCGCCTCGAGGTCACCATACGAGTACCGCAGGCCATCCACGCTGATCGCCGGAACGGTCATGATCGTTTCCCTTCGTTGAATCGCTGCATGACACCCTCGAACTCACGCTCGAAGAACGCATAGACGTCGCGCATCTCGGAGAGGCGCTCCCGCGCGAGTGGTGCCGCGGTGAACTCGAGTGCCTCGTCGACCGCCGCGCGCACCGAACTCGTACCGGCCAGCTTGCGCGACAGCATGTCGCCCCACTTGCCCTTGAGCATCCGGTAGTGCGCCTCCCGGCTGCCACGGACCCGGTAGCGCTCGACCAGCTCCACGCCAACGAGGAACTGCATCGCACTGCTCACCGACGCCTTGCTGATGCCGAGCGCCCCCATGATCTCAGCGGTCGAGAGCCCCTCGCCTTCAGCGAGTGTGAGCGCCGCGTAGACCCGCGCGATGTTGTGGGGGAACCCGACGGTCTCGAGCATCCCGGATAGCCGGTCGAGTACGGCGGCCCGCCTGGTGATCTCGCTTTCGGCAGCCATGCCGCATCCCTCCGTCGGCCACGAAACCTGCGTACATAACTTTCACGACGTTCTGAACGTTCAGTATGATACCTCATATCGTCGCTGCCCAAACATCGCTGACAGAATGCCCCTTAGCGGTACACTCATACGCGAGACGACCCTTCGATGAAGGAGCGCCAGGATGAGCGACGACCAGTCCCGGTTCTGCGGCGCGTGTGGTTCCGCCCTGATGCCTGGCGATACGTTCTGCACCTCGTGCGGGGCGCGCGCCACGGCGGAGCCTCCCGCTCCTCCAGAGTCATACACTCCCGAGCCGACCCCGGCGCCCGCGCCGACGCCGACGCCGCAGCCTCCGTCGGCCGACTCGAGCGAAACCGTGGTCGCCGTCATCGGCAACCTGACCGAGATCGGCGGCTTCATGGGGCTCAAGCAGAAGACGTACACGCTCGTCGTCACCGAGACGCGCATCATCTTCGCGCGGCTCACCAAGGAGCGGATGAGCGCGATGGTCAATGCGGCGCGCGACGAGGCCAAGTCGGCAGGCAAGGGCTTCTTCGGCCAGTGGGGCGCGCAGATCGGCTCGTCGATGAGATACCACGAGGCCTACTGGCAGATGACGCCCGCGGCCGCACTTGCCGAGACCGAGGGCAACTTCGCGATCGACCGCTCGGCCATACGCGGTATGAAGTACAAGCACGGCATGACCAACGACGATGGCACCTCCTCGCCGGACAGGATGATCATCACCACCACCACCGGGAAGCACAAGCTGCAGGTCAGCGGTTCAGTCAGCGCCGTCAAGAAGGCGCTGGCGGAGGTCGGAATCTCGTAAGGTGACCACACCCGACGGCGGGGGGAGCCCGATGGGAATCACGAAGAAGTTCACGATCCTGCACTCCAACGACATGCACGGCGACTTCCTCGCCGAGGAGCGCGAAGGCGGCGGGCCGCTCCACGGTGGACTGGCGCTGCTCTCGGCTTACGTGAACAAGGTGCGTGCCGAGGAGGAGAACGTCTTCTACGTCATCGCCGGGGACATGCTGCAAGGGTCGATCATCGACTCGGACTTCAAGGGTATCTCGACGATCGACATCATGAACTACATCACCCCGGACGTCGTCGGCGTCGGCAACCACGAGATCGATTACGGCGTCCCGCACCTGCTGTTCCTGGAAAAGATCGCGAACTTCCCCATCGTGAGCGCCAACCTCTACATCAAGGGCTTTGAGAAGCGGCTCATGGACCCGTACGTGATCATCAAGAAGGCCGGCTTCGACGTGCTGTTCACCGGCATCATCACCGAGAAGGTCGTCGACGCGATGAGACTCGACGACGTCATCGGTGCGTTCATGGACGTGCACGAGGCGGCCGACGAGGTCGGCCGCATCTGCAACGCGTACCGCAACGACGACATCGACCTCACGATCCTGCTCACCCACATCGGCTTCGAATCCGACCTGGAGCTGGCCGCGCTCCTCGACCCGGCCTGGGGCGTCGACATGATCATCGGCGGGCACTCCCACACCGTCCTCGAGCAACCGGCGGTGGTCAACGGCATCCTCGTGACGCAGGCAGGCACCGGGACAGACCAGATCGGCCGGTTCGACATCGTGGTCGATGACGACACCAACTCCATCGTCGAGTGGACGTGGCAGCTCATCCCCATCAGCAGCGATCTCGTCGAGCCCGACCAGGGCATGGTCGACTTCATCGCACGCTACAAGTCGGAGGTGGATCGCAAGTACTCGATCGTGGTTACGAAACTCACGCACGAGCACACGCACCCGCGCCGCGAGGTCGAGACCGACCTCGGCAACCTCATGGCCGATGCACTCGCCGATGAGACGCAGGCCGACGTGGTGCTGCTTGGCGCCGGATCGGTTCGCGTGGAGAAGCTCGGGCCGGTCGTGACGCTCATGGACTTCATGGGCTGCTTCCCGTACGACGACACCGTGACCCGCTACACGGTGACCGGGGCCACGCTCAAGCGGATGTTCGCGCATTGGATGCGGCCCGAGAACCGTGACGGCGAAGGCGAGTGCTACCAGGTCAGCAGCGCGGTGCGGGCCCTGTACTCGGATGCCGAGCGACGACTGATCTCACTCGAGGTGGGCGGCGGTGCGGTGGACGACGCAGCCACCTACACCGTGGCGCTCCAGGGCTACCACGCCAAGAACAGTGAAGCGTACCTCGACGTGACCGAGGAGGAGCTGCTGGCAGCCGGCCCGAGCAAGGTGGTCACGACGTCGGCGGCCGAGGTGCTCGAGGCGTGGCTGCGCGACCACCAGCTACAGGGGCGAGCGGTGGAGGGCAGGCTCACGTACGCCTGATGAGCCTGCCGAGTAGCGGGGTCTTCACCTCGATCGCCCGCTCGGGGCACATCTCCTGACAGCAGTAGCAGCGGATGCACAGCCCGTAGTCGTGCTCGGGTGTGTGCGACCGATCGCCACCGGGGAAGGTCACCGCCTTCGGCTCCATCGGACAGACCAGTACGCAGGTGCCGCACTGCGTGCAGCGCTCGGACACGATGAACGGCCGCGGCGCCAGCAGACGCTTGCCAAGCGGCGAGCCGATGCCGCCTCCCGTGGTGGATCCCGCGCTTCGGTTGACGACGTAGTCGGCGAAGATGGGCAGCTCGTCGCCCAGGATCTCGATGTCGCTCGCGCTGCCAAGCCCGAGCCGCTCGCCCCACGACACCGTGCCGACGAGGGCGGGGTCGAGGTTCATGATGCGGCACCCGAGGGCGTCGACGGCCACCGGATCATCGGAGACCAGCAGCACACCGACATGCCGAGGATCGCCGCCACGTGGACCGTTGCCCTCCATGGCAACGACCGCATCCATCACCACGAGACGCGGGGCGATCAGCCGATTGAGATCGACGAGCATCTGGGAGAACCGGTCGACGTCGGGCATCCGCGTATGGAACTCGCCTTTGAGCATGCCCGGTATGCAGCCGAACTGGTTCTTCACGGCACCGGTCATGCGGGTAAGCGCGTGGGTCTTGAGCTTCGGCAAGCTCACCAGACCATCGGCCTCGAGCACGCCTTCGGCCAGCGTGAAACGCTTGATGAGCGCGCCTTCGGGAAACGGCACCTCCCGCCCGTGCGAGAAGTCCGCGGTGCGTACGCCGAGCCGGGCGGCCTCGGCAACGAGTCCCGCGCGTTTGCCCACGCCGGCGGTCGAACCGAACCCCGGCGAATCGCCCCACGTCAGCATCGTGCCCGCCTCGGCGAGCACGCGTGCGACAGCCGCGAACACCGACGGATGCGTGGTGACCGCCTTCTCCGGCGTGCTGGCAACCAGAAGATTGGGTTTGAGAACGATCCGCTCACCGGCGCTCACGAATCGTTCCGCCCCACCAAGCAAGCCGATCGCGCGTCCGACGGCAGCGTCGACGACAGCCGGCTCATATGTATCACACGCCACCACGGCAACGCGGGCGGGGCTCATCTCGGGTCCTCTCGCTGCGCGACAGCAGACGAGCGCACTATAACAGCACGGGCTTCAGGCAGTCGGCGGGGCCGGTCGGTCCGCGCGCGCCGCCTGCGCGTGAACGGTGCTATCGTGGTCGCTGGCCCTCCAGGGAGTCGGTTATGGACATGCCCGCAGCACCGAACGCGATCCGAGACAGGATCAGGCGACATGGCTACCTCACCGCGGTGGGGTCGGTTGTGCTCGCCACGTCCGTGTTCGCGCCCTTCCGGGAGTCCCTCGGACGCGAGCAGTGGGGGTGGCTCTACCTCCTCGTGCTCGGCTTCGTCGCCGGCACCGCAGGCGTCGGGCCCGCCGTGCTCTCGGCGGTTCTTTCCTTCTTCGCGTGGAACTTCTTCTTCATCCCACCGTTCCACACGCTGCTGGTCGCCGAGCGCGGCGACGTCGTCCACCTCGGCGTCTACCTGGTAGTGAGTGTCGCTGTCGGCCTTCAGACCGGCCGTCTGCGGGATCGCGAGGCGGTCGCGCAGCGCGAGGAGCGGCATGCTGCTGCCCTCAATCGGCTGAGCACCTCGCTCGTCTCCGAGACATCGACCGAGGGACTCGCCTCGGCAGCCGCCGAGGAGCTGACCCTGGTCGTCGGAGCGTCGTCAGTCGAGCTGTGGATTCCGGACGAGAGCACCCTCGCGCTGGTGCCGGTCACCCGGCACGAGCAGGAGACCGTGTCGCCGCCGGACGATATCGCCAGCATGTGGGCGCTTGCGGCAGGTGGCGTCACCGGTCACGGTAGACCGCCGGTACGCATCGAGCGGCAGGCCGCCGACGCCACGCCGTCTTCACACCGGCTGCTGCTCCCGCTCGTCTCTGCCGCGAGCGTCGAGGGCCTGCTCGAGGTCACACTAGACGCACCGCCTGATGACGCGAGCGCCTCCTTCGTCACGGCGCTCGCCCACCTGCTCGCCGCGTTCCTCCAGAGTCGCAGGCTGAACGCGGTGGCGATGCAGGCGGCGGCTGAACGCGAGGCCGAACGTCTGCGCTCGGCGGTCGTCTCATCTGTCTCGCACGAGCTGAAGACACCGCTCGCCTCGATCACGGCTGCCGTCACCGACCTGCTCGAAACGGATGTCCACCGGGAGCCTGACGATGTCAGGCGCAAGCTGGGCGACGTGGAGGAGGATCTGCACCGCCTCGATGACGCCATCGCAGATCTTCTCGACGTGTCCCGCCTGGAGGCCCAGGCGTGGCAGCCGCGTCCGACGGAGTTCGAGGTCGGCGAACTGGTGGGTGCCGTCGTCACGAGACTTCCCCGGGCTTCCCGGGAACGCGTGACGTACGCAGTCCCCGAAGGACTGCCGATGCTCCACCTCGACTTTGTGCAACTCTCGCGGGCGCTGCACCACGTCATCGGCAACGCGCTGGAGTACAGCGACGGGATCGTGACGGTAGGCGCCGCCGTAGAACGCGACATGCTTCTGTGGGTGGACGACTCGGGTCCGGGCATCCCCGAAAGCGAGAAGGACCTCGTATTCGACAAGTTCTACCGTGGCACCTCCGGACGCGCGCTGGGCTCGAGCACCGGACTCGGGCTATCCATCGCACGGGAGATCATCTGGGCGAATGGCGGTGAGATCGCCATCGAGGGGCGGCTGCCGCACGGGACGCGAATCCTGCTACGACTCCCCCGCGAACGGGAGGACGCATGAAGGCGAAGACGACCGAGCGCGTACTCGTCATCGACGACGAGTCTCAGATCCGCCGGGCACTTACGACGATCCTCGAGGCCCGCGGCTATGCGGTCGACTGTGTGGCGAGTGGCGCTGAAGCCGTCGAGGCGCTGACGGCCCGCACCCCGCACCTGATCATTCTGGACCTCTCTTTGCCCGACATCGACGGCGTGGCGCTCTGCGAGCAGCTGCGAACGTGGCTCCGCGTCCCGATCCTGGTCCTGTCAGTGCGATCCGAGGAGACCGACAAGATCGCGGCACTGGAGACCGGGGCCGACGACTACCTGACCAAGCCCTTCTCGGCAGGTGAACTCGTCGCGCGGGTCCGCGCGCTTCTCCGGCGTGCCACCGGCGAGGTCGCGGCGGTGCCGGTGATGTCGATCGATGGGCTGACCATCGACATCGCTGCCCGACGGGTCACACGAGACGCCGAGGACGTGCTGCTCACGCCTATCGAGTTCAGCATCCTGTCGGTCCTCGTCCAGAACGCCGACCGTCTGGTGACCTGGTCTCAAATCAGCGATGCCGTCTGGGGGCCGGAGTACCTGGTTGACGTCCGCACGATCAGGGTGCACGTGAGCAACCTCCGCAAGAAGATCGAGCGTCACCCTGCCGTGCCCCGCCACGTCCTTACCGAGCCGGGCGTCGGCCTGCGCTTCGATTCCCGCTGACTCGCATCTTTGCGAGACCTTTACGCCATGTGCCGTGGTGTTTATGCCTCCTGAACGCGCCTGCTCGTAGACTCGTCGCCGTGCGTGTCGAACGCACCCAAGAGGAGGCGGCATGACAACCATCGTAGTGGGCGGCGGTGACCTGGCCGCTCACCTCGTCGAAGCCGTCGAGGCCCGCGGCCACGAGGTCGAGCTCATCACCCCGCACACACGTGAGGCGGAGGAGTTCGCACTCACGTTCCCGGAGATCCTGGTGTTCGCAGGAGACGCCCGGGATGTCGAGGTGCTGAGGCGAGCAAGAGCCTCCGAGGCCGACTGCCTGGTGGCGGCGACCGATGATGACGCGACGAACCTCAGCGCGTGCCTGCTCGCGCGGGAGGTGTTCGGCATTCGCACGGTGACCGGACTCGTCGGGCAGCGTCGCAACACGTACATCTTCGAGACGCTCGGCATCCCGTACGTCTCATGCAGCGAGGTCATGGCCGCCGGACTGCTCTCGGCACTCGACGGTCGTGTCGGATCAGGCGCTCGATGACACGTCGAACCCGTCTGCACCGTCGCGCGCCCGCTCCGCGCCAGGTCGCCGCTGCCTGCATAAGGTCATTGCACGGGATGCTGGCCGAGGGGGTGTTCGCCCTCGCACTGGCCGCGTTCTGTGGCGCACTGATGGTGATCGTCTTCCTGGCAGGCGGATGATGCTGCGACCGAGCGCCGACGACCACCGCGTCGTCGGCATGCACACCGGCAAGATCGTCACGGGCTTCGGCCTGCTCATGGTAGTGCCGCTGGTTACCTCCATGGTGTTCGCTGAGTGGCGGACCGCGGTCGACTTCGGCATCGGCCTAGCTGCGTGCCTCGTGGTTGGCCTCGGCCTGCAGCAGCTGTGCGCCACGACGCACGAATTGAAGCGCCGGCACGGGCTCGTGACCGTATCGCTCTCCTGGGTGCTGGCCACACTCCTCGGCGCTCTACCCTTCTCACTCTCCGGGCAGATGGGCAGCTACCTGGACGCGATCTTCGACGTGATGAGCGGTCTCACCACCACGGGGCTGTTCCTCATCCAGGACCTTGACCACATCTCCAATGGCCTCAACATGTGGCGGTTCGTACTCACGTTCGTCGGAGGTCAGGGAATCGTGGTCATCGCGCTCACGTTCCTGTTCAAGGGAACCGCGGGCAGCATCTACCACCTGTACAGTGGCGAGGGCAAGGAGGACCGACTTGTGCCGAACGTGGTGCAGACGGCCCGCGTCATCTGGCTCATCAGCCTTGGCTGGCTCGCCGTCGGCACGGCGGTGCTCACCGCCGCTGCGCTGTGGCTCGGGCAGACGCCGGTCCGTGCCATGCTTCACGGGCTGTGGATCTTCATGGGCGCATTCAGCACCGGCGGTTTCGCGCCCCAGTCGTTCAACACGTTCTGGTACCACTCGGTAGTGTTCGAGGTCCTGTGCGTCATCATCTTTGTCGCGGGGTCGCTCAACTTCGCAGTGCACTGGGCTGTGTGGACCGGCGATCGCGCCGAACTGCGCCGAAACGTCGAGACCCGCAGCTTCATCGTGACACTCGGGATCTTCGTGCTCCTGGCGGCGGTGGGCCTCGCTCGCGCTGGGATCTACCCCGATGCGATGTCCTTCGTCAGGAAGTGCTTCTACCTGCTCGCGTCGGGACACACGACCACCGGCTTCGGCACCGTCTACTCCAGAGCGCTCGTGACTCAGTGGGGTCCGCTTGCGATGCTGGCGATCATCGGAACCATGATCCTGGGTGGCTCGTCGTGCTCGACCGCCGGCGGCATCAAGGGCATCCGAGTGTCGTTGATTGCCCGCGCGCTCCGCGAAGATGCCCGGCGCCTCCTCGTACCCGATGCCGCGATCATCTCCAGTCACTACCACCACATCAAAGACCGGGTACTGAGTGAGGGTGCCGTGCGATCGGCTCTGCTCATCACTGTCGCGTTCTTCGTCACGCACAGCGTCGTGACGACCGCCGGCGTCCTGGCGGGCTATCCGCTGGTCGAGGCAGCCTTCGACGGCGTCTCGGCCGCATCCAACACCGGGCTCAGTTGCGGACTCATCTCACCGGCGATTCCCTGGGGTCTCAAGACCGTCTACATCGTCGCGATGTGGCTGGGGCGTCTGGAGTTCATGGCGGTGCTGGCGCTGCTCGGTTGGATGTGGTCGGTGGTGAGGGGCCGATGAGGCACAGATGGCTGATCCACTCTCTGGCCGCGATCATGGTCGCGGTGCCGTCAGTCGCCCTCGCCGCACCCGTGACGAGCGGGGAACTCATCGAGCACCCCGAAGCGTGGGATGGCGAGACGATCACCTTCACCGGCGAGGCGATCGGTGAGGGCATGGTTCGCGGTTCCGAAGCATGGCTGCACGTCAATGACGACGCCTACGCGGACGGCTCGATCGCAGCCGGGGCCGCTCCGGCCGGCTACAACTCCGGACACGCAGTAGTCGCACCGCCGGAGATCGCCGAAGTCGTGCGGGTGTTCGGCGATCACCGCCACCGGGGCGATCTCATCGAGGTCACCGGCGTGTTCAACGCGGCGTGCTCACAGCACGGCGGTGACATGGACGTCCACGCGCACGCTATACGCATCGTCCGGCCCGGGGCCGAGACACGCGAGACGCTCGACCGCGGCCGCCTCACCGCACTCGTCCTGTTCACGCTCGGTGCCGCAGCTCTCATGGGACGTCTCATGCTGGTGCAAGCCCGTCGCTGACCGCCCCGCCGCCACCCCACGCATCAGGTGTACGATGCTTCCACGGGCGAAACCTGCCGACGGCACCGCAGCGAGGGAGGAACGCCGATGCAGACCGACGCGACGGCGGCGCGCTACGACATCATCGTGATCGGTGCCGGCCCGGCCGGGCTGACGGCCGGTATGTACGCGACGCGACAGGGGCTCGCAAGCGCGATCGTCGCTGGCGAGATCGGCGGTCAGGCCGCCTGGGCCGGCGAGATCGAGAACTACCTCGGCTGGCAGCTTGTGAGCGGGCCGGAGCTCGTCAGGAGCTTTCGCGAGCACATCTCGCAGTTCGAACTCACCTGCCTCGAAGGCCAGCTCGCCAACGCCATCGTGCCGGCCGACGACGGCGGGTTCGACGTCTTCACTCGCGAAGGCACCAGCCTGCACGCCCGCGCCGTCATCATCGCCACCGGGCGAGCACCCAACCGGCTCGCCGTACCGGGCGAAGCCGAGCTCATCGGCCGGGGCGTCTCCTACTGCGCGACATGCGACGCCGCATTCTTCCGGGGGCAGCCCGTGGCGGTCGTGGGCTCCACCGAGTCGGCACTCGACGCGGCCCTCGTGCTTGCCGGGCTCGATGCGGCGGTCACGGTGGTGGCGACCGGTCCGGTCAAGGCGAATGACGCGATCCTGGATCGTGTGGCTTCATCCGACGCGATCACGATGGTGCGCGGACGTACGGTCACCGCGATCGAGGGTGAGACCCGCGTCACGGGGCTCACCGTTCGCGATACCGCCACCGGCGCCGAGGAGACACTGGCGGTCGCCGGCGTCTTCATCGAGACCGGGTCGATCCCGGTCTCCGAGTTCACCGGTGGACTCGTCGAGATGAGCGACCGGGGCGAGATCGTCGTGGACCGACGCTGCGCCACGAGCACCCCGGGGATCTACGCGGCCGGCGACGTGACCGACGGGCTCGGCAAGCAGATCATCATCGCTGCCGGCGAGGGCGCCCGGGCGGCCATCGCGGCTGCACGGGACCTCAAGCGGCAGTAGTCCGGCGCATCACGAGCGATCGCCGGCGGTCCGTGCGAGAACGCGATAGACCGCCGGACGGTCATGCGTGTTGGTCAGGATGTACCGTGCCCGGCCCTCGGCGACCCACGACTCGGTCATGCGCTCCGCGTAGCGTCCGCGGTGCTTCTCGTCCGTACGCGCGTAGAGGGCATACCTGGCGGCACCGGCGGCGCTTGTCCGCGCCGATCGCAGTTCGCCGAGGATGAACTCGACCTCAGCGCCGGCCTCGTACCTGAGTCGACCCCCTACCCGGATCTCCTGCGGAGGGGCCGCCACAGGTCCGCGAGCCTGCAGCGGCTGAGCGACCTGGCCGACGAACGCCGGTGACGTGGTCTCGATGAAGGCGTACCCCGAGTCGAGGAACACCGCACCGTCGCTGGCCACGCCGACGGCCGTGTGCCACTGTGTCGGGAAGATCCAGACGACCGTGTCGTAGCCCTCGGCCAGCAGCAGGCCCGCGAGCAGGAGGCTCTTGTCGCTGCACACACCCGTGCCGCCGGTGAGTACCTCGGCCGGGAACGCCACCTCCGCGTCGGGCACGCCGTACGGGATCGCCTGAACCGCCGAGACGACGAACTCGAGATACTCGTCCGAGTTGAGGCCGCGTGCGCTACGGATGGCGCGCAGTCGCTCCAGGAGGCGCTCCGCGAGCGGGCTGTGAGCGTACGCCGTGACGAGACGGGTCACGTACGCCTCGCGCAGCCACCCGCTGGAGCTGAAGACGTGACGGGTGTCCAGCGCGCGGCCCGCCGCGATCTCGCTCTCGAAGACCGGGACGGTCACCATCGTCCGACCTCTGCGGCACGGGAAACTCCAGGAGACCTCGACAGCCTCGCCGCTCGGCTCGGCGGACATGGCACGGTCGAGATCCCGGGAGAAGCCGAGGAACCGCGTGTACGCCACAACCTGTGCGACCGCCAGGAGCGCGGCGATGACGAGCATGATGAGGAGCCCCGTGCGCACGGGCCGGGTGCGTGCGTAGATTATCGCGGTTGCAAGCATGACCCCCCCGCCGGGTGGTCTCGTGTGCGTGACACCTCCCGCTATACGCGCCCCGCGCGCCGGATGCAACCGCTACGGCTCCACCCGACAGCCCCGGGGGTGCCGCTTGATGTGTGCCACCGCATCATCCACCGAGTCGGTGATGTGGATGAGATCGAGGTCACCCGGGGAGATCGTGCCCTCGGCCACCATGCGCTTCTCGAAGAAGTCGAACATCGGCGCCCAGAACGCACTGCCGAGCGTGATGACCGGGAAGCCGTCGATCTTGCCTGTCTGAATGAGGGTGAGCGTCTCGAAGACCTCATCGAGCGTGCCGAACCCTCCGGGGCACACGACGAATGCGCACGAGTACTTCACGAGCATCACCTTGCGCACGAAGAAGTGCTCGAACTCGATGAAGCGGTCCACGTAGTCGTTGGGCTGCTGCTCATGCGGCAGGTGGATGTTCACGCCGAGTGACAGGCCACCGGCCTCCCGGCACCCGCGGTTGGCGGCCTCCATGATGCCGGGGCCGCCGCCGGTCATGACGCAGAAGCCCGCCTCGGCAAGCGCCCCGCCCATCTCGCGCGCCTGTTCGTAGTGCGGATGGCCTTCGCGGAAGCGCGCCGAACCGAACACCGTCACGCAGGGCCGGTCGATCTTCAGGAACTCGAAGCCGCGCAGGAACTCGAGGAAGATCCGCACCGCGCCCTCGACGTTCTCGTGCCGGTCGTCCTTGCTCGCCAGGAAGTCGGACTCGGCGCCATTCACCATCTCGAGCAGCGACTCGTCGTACGCGCGCCGGCCGTCGGGTCTGTCGGTCATGCGCCCCACCCCTCGATGTGTCTGATAGAGCCCCGGTCGGAGAGCGCCGCGGCGATGCGAGCGCCGAGCCGCGCGTTGGACCATACGAGCGCCTTGTTGGCGGCCTCACTCGCCCCGCCGGTGAGTTCGTGGATGCGCGCGAGAAGGAACGGTGTGATCGCCTTGCCGCGAACACCGCGCTCCCGGGCGTCAGCGACCGCGTGCGCGATGATGCGTTCGATCTCGGCGGGGTCGAGCGCGTGTTCCGCATCGATCGGGTTGGCCACGACCACACCGCCCGCAAGCCCGGTCTCCCACTTGGCCGCAAGCACCTCGGCCACCTCGGCGGGCGTCTCGAGTCGGGCGTCGACACCGAAGCCACTGTCACGGGTGTAGAAAGCAGGGAACGCATCGGTCCGGAAGCCGAGGACGGGCACACCGCGAGTCTCGAGGTACTCGAGCGTCAGGCCGATATCGAGCACCGACTTGGCTCCCGCCGAGACGACCGCCACGCTCGTGCGCGCCAGTTCCTCGAGGTCTGCCGAGACGTCGAACGAGCGCTCCGCGCCGCGGTGCACACCGCCTATCCCGCCGGTCGCGAACACGCTGATGCCCGCCATCGCGGCGATCGCCATCGTGCCGGCGACCGTGGTGGCGCCGTTGGAGCCGCGCGCCACGAGCACCGGCAGGTCCCGGCGTGACGCTTTGGGCGTGTCCCCCGCAGTGCCGAGCATCTCGATCTCGTCGCGGGTGATGCCGACGGCCAGCTCGCCGCCGATGACCGCGACCGTCGCGGGGACCACACCCTCCTCGCGCGCGATGCGCTCGCACTCCACCGCGCACTCGACGTTGGCGGGATACGGAAAGCCGTGCGAGATGATCGTGGACTCGAACGCGATAACCGGCCGGCCGGCCTCGAGGGACTCGGCGACCTCGGGCGCAACACGCATGTGCGGTCTCATCGGGCGGACTCCCTCATTCTGACGTGCAGTGACTCGGCGCTGATGCTCTCGCTTACCGTTCGCTCGCTTTCGAGCGCGATCGCCGCCAGGGCGCTCGCGGCCTCGGCCGTCTCCCGCAGGCTCGCGCCCGTGGCGAGTCCCCACGCTACACCGGCGGTGAACGCATCGCCCGCACCGGTGACGTTGACCACGGTCGCGCGCGGGGCCGGAAGCACGAAGGACTCATGCCCGTCCGCGCACCACACGCCGTCGGGCCCCATGGTCACGAACACCCGCGCCACGCCCGCCTCCAGCAGGCGGGTCGCCGCCCCCTCAGGACCGGCGCCGCCCGAGAGCTCCTCGGCTTCGCGCAGGTTCGCCTTGAGCGCGGCGAGCCTGCCGAGGATCGGGCGCGCATGCGGGGCCTTGGCAGTCGAGACGGGGTCGAGGACGAGGAGCGCCGAGTCCGCGAGTTCGGCGGCGCGGGCGATGGTCGAAGCGCGCAGGTTCGTGTCGAGCACGACCGCGGCGGCTCCCTCGAACGCCGCCGGATCCAGCGCGTCGGGCGTGAGGGCGGCAAGCGCCCGCATGTCCGACACCGCCGCCGCCAGGTCGCCGCCCGCGTCGAGCACCGCCAGGTACCGGGAGCCGGGGCTCCCCTCGGCAACCAAGCTGTAGCTCGTGTCGATCCCCGCGCGACGACACTCCTGATCGAGCGCGCGAGCCTCGATGTCCGAGCCGAACGACGTCACGAGCCGGACATCGGCGCCGAGTCGCGCGAGGTTCTCGGCGATGTTGCGCCCCACCCCGCCGGGGCTGACGCGCACGTGCCCGGGGTTCGAGTCACGCAAGGCGAACCGCCCTGCGGGCAGCCCGATGATGTCGGTGTTGGCGCCACCTACAACGGTGATGCGCGGACGTGTCACCCCGGCGCTCACGAGCGGAGGGTGGCGACAAGCCGTCGCGGCTCGGAAAGCAGCGCAAGCGCGTCGCCGATGTCGGTCACGACCACGTCGGCGGCCCGAACGGCACCTGCCGCCGCACCCTCGGCGCCGATGACGACGATGCCCACCGCGGCTTCGCCGAGCATAAGAGCGTCGTTGGCGCCGTTGCCGATCGCCACCGTCCGCTCCGCGCCGAGTTCCCGGAGCAGGTCACGCTTCTGTTCGCCCTCGGCTCCGCGTTCGATGATCCTCACGGCGATGCCCGCCTCGGCCTTGAGCGTCGCGGCTGTCCCGTGCGTGTCAGCGGTGACCGCCACGATATCGAGTACGTCCGCAAGCGCGGCGAGCGTCTCGGCCACGCCCGGCAGCAGCTCACCACCAGCCGCGATCGTGCCATTCACGTCGAGCAGCAGGTGGCCCAGTTCTAGTGTCCCGTATCCCGGGATGTCTATCTTGAGCACGTGCGCTCCCAAGAACGATGGTGTCGCACTAAGGGTACCCAATGAGCGATAGGCGCAGCGCCTACGGCAGAGCGGCGAGGAGCACCGCGGCAAGCGCGACCGCCACGCCCACGCGCTGAAGCCAGGTCAGACGCTCCCCGAGGAAGACGCGGGCGAGCACGGCGACGACGACCGGAAAGAGCGAGCCGAGGACCGAGGCGACCGCGAGCGGACCGAGGCGGATGGCCGTGAGCATGGTGACGTTGGCGAGCGCGTCGGTCAGCCCCGCGCCGAGCGAGGCGGGCATCGCGGTCCGGTCGGCGGGGAAACCCCGGCCGAACCGCATCGCGAGAACCACCGCGACCGCGATCGAGACGCAGCGCGCCGCGAGCACCGGTGTCAGTCCGCTCGCCGGTGCGGTGAACGAGAAGGCGACGAACGCGCCGGAGAAGCCGACCCCCGCAAGCAGCGACAGGAGGAGTGCGCGCCGGGGCCGATACTCGTGCGCCGCGGCGTGTGCCACATCGTCGGGCGCAATGCTCACGATCACGATCGCCACCAGCGCGAGACCTATGCCTGCAAGCGTCATCGGCGACAGACGCGTCCCACCCGCCAGGTCGAACGCCGCCGGCAAGGCCGCCGACAGCGCTGCCACGATCGGCGCGACGATGCTCATCCGTCCAACAGCGAGCGCAGCGAACAGCGACATCACGCCGATCACGCCCGAGAATCCCGAGACCGCTCCCCACAGGAGATCCGCACTCGTCGGTGATGCAGCGGGCAGCAGCAGCACCGCGATGCCGAGCAGCACGATAGAGAGCAGGTGCGATGTCCCCGTGACCGCGTAGGCCGAGTCGCGTCGGGTCGCGACGCCCCCGAGGAAGTCGCCGACGCCGAACAGAAGTGAGGTCGCGAGGGCCAGAAGGACGGTTGCAGTCATGGTGCCCAGGATACCCCAGTGAGCCTACCGCACGGACACACCCAACCGCTTGAGCACGCCCGGCCGTGGCACGCCGTGCTCGTCCCAGCCGCGCTGGCGGTAGTAGTCGCGCCTGAGCTTGGCAAGCGGAATGCCGCCCGCACCCGCACGGCCCTCGGCGGTCTCCTCGAGCAGCCGCTTCGGCAGCGTGTCGCCGCGTATCCCGCCGGTGCCGAAGCGCAGGCCGAGCATCCGCTCGAGCGTGTACGCGCGCTCGCCGAGTGACCAGAAGCCTCCGAAACCGTAGCGCTCGCCGGTGACGAGCTCGATCGCGCGCAGGTGTGGCACGAGCGGCATCGGGATCCCCAGTAGGGACCTCGGCACCACTCGCAGCAGCCGCATGACGCCGCCGGCGTAGGAGAACACCCGTCCCACGAACGCGCCGATGCCCCGATCGGGATTGGTCACGAGCGCTCCCGGCAACACGCTCAAGGTCGTGAACAGGCACACGCCTGCCGAGGAGACAACCTCCATGAGGTCCTGGAAGAACGCGGCAAGCGCCGCCTTGCTCCTTGGCGAACGGCCATCCATGCGGAGCGCGAGCCCCTCGAGCGCTACGACATACCCGGCGTTCAGGTGACAGCCGCCGCGGTTGGAGACCGCGTAGCCGAGACCCTGGCCCACGGCTCCACGCGGCTCATAGGCAGCCAGCTCGAGGCCTTTCACGTTCATCGCGAAGCCCTCGCCGCCATAGCGCGCCGCCAGACGCCTCGACCCTTCGGCGAGTTCGGCGCCAAGTCCACGCTGGTAGGCGATGTCTTCAAAAAGCGCGGCCAGATCGTCCGTCTCGCCAAAGCGCAGCCCGTTGTCCCACAGCCCGCGCTCGGCGGCCTCCATGGCGAACGACACCGTCACGCCGGTGCTCATCGTGTCCAGCCCGAGTTCATCGAGTGCCGCGTTCCACTCGATGATGCGATCGAGATCGGGATTCTCGATATTGGCGCCGAGAAGCACGAGGGTCTCCAGTTCGGGTCCTTTGATCCGCCGGCCGCCGAGTTCGACCACGCGCCCGCACCTGATCGGACACGCAAGGCACCCCGCCGTGCCGACGAGCCGCCGCCCGGCGAGCGCCTCCCCGTCGATATCGGCAGCGCCGGAGAAGCGGTTGGCCTTGAAGTTCCGCGTGGCGACGATGCCGAGCTCCTGCATCGGCGCAAGAAAACCCGCGGTACCCAGGCGTGGGAGTGAGCCCCCGGCTATGGGATGCGCCTTGATCGATGCCGTCCACTTCTTCAGGTGCGCGCGGTACTCGTCGGGACGGGCGACCGGCACGCTGCGGGTGCCCCACGCGGCAAGCCCCTTGACGTTCTTGCTGCCGAGCACGGCACCCATGCCCGCGCGCCCGGCCGCCCGCTCGCCGGAGAGCACACACGCGTACGACACGAGGTTCTCGCCCGCCGGCCCTATCGCCAGCGTGCCACACCGCTCGCCCACAGCTTCGGCGATCGCCTCCTGCGCCTCGGTGGTGCGCATACCCCGAAGCTCGCCTGCATCGCGGAACACCACGCCCTGCTCGGCCACTTCGAGCCAGACGGGCGAGGACGAGCGACCCACGAGCACGAGCGCATCGTAGCCGGCGCGCTTGAGATACGTGCCGAACGGCCCGCCGCAGTTCGACGACGCGACGAGCCCCGTGAGCGGCGAGAGGGCCGAGATGTCGAATCGCGCGCTCGACGGCGCACCGGTCCCGGTGAGCGGTCCGGTGGCGATCACCAGCACGTTGGCCGGTCCGAGCGGGTCCGCGTCGAGAGGCAGCGTGTCGGCGAGGATGCGGGCCGCCATCGCCTTGCCGCCGAGCCACATCCGGCGGTCGTCGTCGCTCCATGGGTAGTCGCTCACCTCGCGCGTGGCCAGGTCGACTTGGAGCACGCGGCCCATCCACCCGCCGCGAGGCGCGCTCACAGGGCGCCCTTCAGGATCTCGACGAGCTCCTCGAGACTCGGCTGCTTGGGATTCATCGACATGGCACCGTCATCGAGGGCAGCGCGCGCGATGTCCGGAATCTGCTCGGGAAGCACGCCGAGCTGACCGAGCGTCACCGACAGGCCGGCGGCAGTGTGGAGCATGTCCAGCATGGCCCTGACCGTGGCGATCGACGCAGCCGCGCGCTCGTCTGCGGGTGTGGATGCGTAGACGTCGGCGCCGGCCAGGTCGAGCAACAGCTCCCCGTACCGGTCGCCGACCGCATCGATGTTGTAGGCCATGCCGTGCGGCAGGAGCACGGCCATCGCGTCGCCGTGAGGTATGCCGGCCACGCCGCCGGCAGCGTGGCCCATCGCATGCACGATGCCTACCATCGCGTTGGAGAACGCCGCACCGGCCATGAGCGCCGCGTTGGCGAGCGCGAGGCGCCCCGCCGGGGACCGCGGGTCGTCGAGTACCGCAGGCAGATGGTCCCGGATAAGCCCGATGGCCGCCTTCGCATAGCAGTCCGAGAGCGGGTTGGCCTGCACGCAGCTCACCGCCTCCACCGCATGCGTCAGTGCATCCATGGCGGTGGACGCGGTGAGCCGCGGCGGCAGCCCCACGGTGAGACGCGGATCGAGGATAGCCACGTCGGGCAGGAGCGACAGTGACGTGAAGCCCATCTTCACGTGACGCTCGGTGTCTTTGATGACTGCCGCCGAGGTGACCTCCGAGCCCGTGCCTGCCGTGGTGGGGATGGCGATGAACGCGACCGCGCGCCTGCCGAGCAGGCTCTCGGCGCCGCGATGCTCCATCAGGGTCCCGCCATGCGAGAGCACGATCGTCGCGCCCTTGGCGGTATCGAGCACCGAACCGCCGCCAACGGCGACGATCGCATCCGCGCCACGCTCTCGGTACGCGCGTGCGACGTCATCCACCACGCTCGCCGAGGAGTCGACCGGGACCTCCTCATACACACCCACGACCTCGGCCTCGGTGTCGGCGAGGGCATCGAGTACGAGCGTGGCCACCTTGAGCTCGAGCAGCTGCGTGTTAGTGAGCACGAGCGGCCGGGAAGCCCCGAGCGCCGCGAGCTCGTAGCCGATGTGCTCGAGCGCGCGTGTGCCGGAGACGATCTTGGTGGAGTTGCAGAACTCGTAGTAGTCGGGGATCACGAGGAGGCTCCTTCCAGCCGGGCGCGGCGATGCACGAGCGCCCCGTAGGCGACCAGATGCCCCGCCCGGCGCTCGGCCGGTCGCGGCAGGATGCGGCGTGTCATGAGGTCCGGGAAGAGGTAGCCCTCGACGATGTGCAGGCAGCGCACGAACGACATCGCAAGCGCAAGATCGCCCGTCACCATCGCCCGGTGCTCGGCAAACGCGCCGAGAACGGACTTCATGCCGAGAAGCAGCGGGAGCGCGCCGTCCACGCTCTTGAAGGTCACGGCAAGCGTCGGCTCCACCTCGGCGCCGCCGAGATACTCGAGCATGCCGCCGCCCGCCCGCCACGAGACCTGAGGCCCGAACGGGCCGATGCCGAGGGTGATGACCGTGCCCTCCGGCCAGGCTCCCGCCTCGGCACGCACACGTTCGTCGAGTCGGGCGGCTGCGACCAGCCCGCGTCCCAGGACCGCGAACACCACGGCCGCGACCGCCTTGCGGCCGCGCTTCGTGCGCCACCCGCCGCCAGCCATGCGCGCCTCCCCCTCTCGGATACCCGCGTCAATCGTACCTCTCCGGAGGCCGCGCACGAGAAACTGGCGCGGCGGACTTGACCCTTACGTTACGTCAGGGTTTACCCTGCTCCATGGAGGTGGTACCGATGACCGATGCGACGGCACCGATCGCAAGCGAGACCCAGACGGTAAGCGAGGTCGCGCGACTCACCGGAGTCAGCGTGCGGACGCTCCACCACTACGACGCGATAGGGCTGCTCGAGCCCTCGGCCCGGAGCGATGCAGGCTACCGCCTCTACGACCGCCGTGATCTCGAGCGTCTGCAGGAGATCCTGCTCTTTCGCGAGCTCGAGATCCCGCTGGACGACATCCGGGTGCTTCTCGCAGGCGGTGCGTTCGATCGTCGGGCCGCGCTGGAACTGCAGCACGACATGCTGGAACAGAAGGCCGCTCGGCTCGAGGCGCTGATCGTCTCGGTAGAGCGGGCCATCACTGCAGAAAGGACAGGTGTACGCATGACCGGGGAAGAGATGTTCGAGGTCTTCGGCGACTTCGATCCTGCCGAGCACGCCGACGAGGTCGAGGAGCGATGGGGCGACACGGACGCCTACCGTGAATCGGCCCGCCGGACCGCCCGGTATACGAAGGCCGACTGGGAGCGCTTCAAGGCGGAAAGCCTGGAGATCAACGCGTCCATCACCGCAGCGATGGACGCAGACCTGCCGGCCGACAGCATCGAGGCGATGGAGGCGGTCGAGCGCGCGCGCCTGCAGATCGACACGTGGTTCTACCCCTGCTCGCACGAGATGCACGTGAGCCTCGCCGAGATGTACATCGCCGATACGCGCTTCATGGCGACCTACGAGAAGCTCCACGCCGGCATGGCGCGCTACGTACACGACGCGATCCTCGCCAACGCCGCCCGGCAGGCGTAGCGGGCGCGCTTCACCACCGACGCGCCCGGGTCCCCGCAGGGCAACTCGCACGGCTGTGCGGCACGGCCATCTTCCGGCGACCGTGCCGCACAGCTTGTCCGGAGCCGGTGCGCTGCGCTACCGTATGCCCAACCGATGGGCGGTGGAGTCCGCCTGAACCGCCGCTCGCGCGGCCAATGACTCCTGCGGATGTAGGCGGCCGCGCCATCGGCTCCCCTGAGAGCATTGGCGCCCGACGCGCGAAGGGAGCGACGTGCTCAACAGGACCCACCGGCTCGTCCAGTGGATCGCCCTCGGCAGCATCGTCGGAGTGCTGTGCGGACTGGCATCGGCGGCGTTCCTATGGCTGCTCGGGGCCGCAACCGATTTCCGTATCGCCAACGACACGGTCGTGTGGGCGCTGCCGCTTGCGGGCCTGGCGCTCGGCCTCGCACTGCAGCGGTGGGGCGGCCCGGTCCGTGGCGGCAACAACCTGGTCATCGACACGGTGCATGACGCGAGCGACCGCATACCCCTCGCCATCGCACCGGCCATCCTGCTCGGCACCGTTTGGACCCACCTCTTCGGCGGCAGCGCGGGCCGCGAGGGTGCTGCGGTGCAGATGGGAGCCGCACTTGCCGAGGAGGTGTCGCATCGCCTGCACGTACGACCGGAGACCCGCCGGCAGTTGTTGGCCGCGGGCATCTCAGGCGGGTTCGGCGCCGTGTTCGGTACGCCGATAGCCGGTGCCGTCTTCGGGCTCGAGGTGGTGCACCTGGGCCGAATCGAGTACTCCTCACTCGTGCCCGCGCTCGTGGCGTCAGTGGTCGGCGACCTCACGGTCCGCGCCCTGGGCATTCGTCACTCCATCTTCCCGACGGTGGCTCCGCTCGGCATCGATCTGGCGGTGCTGGCCAAATGGGTGCTGGTCGGCGTTGTGGTGGCGCTCGTCGCGATCGTGTTCGTCGAGCTCACCCACCGGATCCGCGACAGCCTCGAGACCCACGTCCCGAACCTGCCGTTGCGCATGGCACTCGGCGGGGCGGCAGTGGTGGTGCTGTGGCAGCTCGTGGGCACCTCGGACTACCTCGGACTCGGGATGCCGATGATCGAAGGGGCGTTCACAACCCCCGCACCGACCTACGCCTTCGCGCTGAAGATACTCTTCACCGCCATCACCCTCGGCTCCGGATTCCTGGGCGGGGAGGTGACGCCGCTCTTCTTCGTGGGTGCCACGCTCGGCAGCGCGCTTGCCGGCCCGCTGGGGCTGCCGCTCGAGCTCACTGCGGGCGTGTGCATGGCCGCGATGTTCGCGGCGGCGTCGAACACCCCACTCGCGCTCTCGATCATGGCGGTCGAGCTGCTCGGAGCCGCAGTCATGCCGCACGTGGTGATCGTCTGCGTGGTCGCCTATCTGATGACCGGCAACCGCTCGATCTACCCCTCGCAGCGCCTGCTGCGGGAGAAGTGCGGCACGCGCGAGTACGACTGTCCAACGACTATCAGAGACGTAGGCCGGGGCTGAGGCGGCCGGTTGGGCACCGCTACCACTCGTTGGTCCCCGATGCAGAAGAGCGGCCCCGAAGGGCCGCTCTTCATTTTGTCATGTTGAGCCGAAGGCTAGATCTTGCGAACGTTGCTCGCCTGCATCTTGCCGTTCTGGCCGGCGGTGACGTCGAACTCAACGGCGGCACCCTCATCGAGGGTCTTGAAGCCGTCGCCCTGGATCTCGGAGAAGTGGACGAACAGATCGTCGCCATCCTCACGCGAGATGAAGCCATAGCCCTTGTCCGGATTGAACCACTTGACGGTACCCTGTGCCATACAAACCCATCCTCTCGCCCCGCAGGGCAAAACAGTTGCGGCGCGACTCGTCCCCCGCGTGACCGCGAGTGTCACGTCGCAGATCCAAAGGGCCTCCTCTGGCCCGTCTCGAAGTGTAAGCGACCTTGCCGGAGCACGCTAGCGGTGATTCCGCCGTGCTAGAATCCATCGCTGTGTTTCCAGCACCGGTCGGCCCTTCCCGGCCGGCCCGTACCGAGAGGTCCGCGATGCCCGGTCCGCTGCTACGTGTGCTCGATGTCATCACCTCGCGCTGGTTCGTCAAGGGCGCCTTCCTCGCGTTCTTCGTCTGGCTTGCGACCCGTCTCCTCGCGTTTGCCGCCTGGGCTCGCGGCGAGGGGCCATTCGTGCCCAGGCCGGAGGCGGTCGCCGGCATCCTGCCGGTCGGCCACTTCACGAGCTTCTTCGCGTGGCTCAAAGGCGGAGGCTGGGACACGCTCCTGCCGGCTGGTCTGGTGATCATCGTCGCGGCGCTTGCGACCTCGCTCGTGCTCAAGCGCGGCTTCTGCGGTTGGATCTGCCCCGTGGGCACCGTCTGGGAGGCAGCCGCCGCACTCGGCAGACGCCTGATCGGCCGCAACATCCGCCCACCGAGGTGGCTCGACCGCACCGGGATGGGACTGCGCTATCTCATCGGACTCGCGTTCTTCGCGTTCGTCGGCATGGTGTCGCTCGCCGAGGCGGTCGGCTTTCGCGAGTTCCCGTACATGTGGGTGGCCGACATCAAGATCATCGAGGGATTCGGCAACCCGGCGTTCATCGCGGTGGCGTTGCTCACATTCGTCGTCTCGATGCTGCTCGGACCGGTGTGGTGCCGGTACCTGTGTCCGCTCGGAGCGCTGTATTCGGCGGTCGGGCTCGCCTCGCCGTGCGCGGTCGAGCGTGACGATGAGACCTGCATCGAATGCGGGAAGTGCTCGAAGATCTGTCACGCGTTCGTGGACGTACAGCGCGCAGTCGTGGTGCGCGCGCCCGAGTGCGACGGCTGCATGGACTGCGTGAAGGTCTGTCCGGTGGACGGGTCCCTCAAGGCGAAAGCGGTCGGCCGCGTGCGGATCGCGCCGTGGGTGTGGCCGCTTGCGGTGGTGGGCCTGTGGCTCGGCATCTACGCGGTGGCCAAGTTCACGGGCAACTGGGATACGACGATCCCCGCAGACGTCTTCCGGCAGGTCATCAACTCCGGACTGCTGGAGCAGACCACGCCGATGTTCTAGGAGCGCTGCCGCACCACGAAACAGGAGTGGATCCTGGGCGTACGGGAGAAGTCCGGCGGGATCGTGGTCGCAGTGATGTCCTCGATCTCAAGTCCGCCGAGCGCGGCGGCATCCAGCTTGAACGACCGCAGGTTGGTCGAGAACAGCAGTGCTCCGTCGTCGGTGAGGACCGCGGCGGCATCGGTGATGAGCTGCACATGGTCGCGCTGCACGTCGAAGGTCTGCGCACCCATCTTCTTGCTCGCCGAGAACGTCGGCGGGTCGCAGAAGACGAGCCCGTAAGGGTCGGCCAACCCAGCCTCCACGCGCCGACGCTCCTCGGCAAGCCACGTGATCGCGTTCGAGCGCATGAAGCGGACGCCGGGACGGTCGGCCAGTCCGTTGAGCGCCATGTTCTGCTGCGCCCACTCCAGGTAGGTAGCCGAGAGGTCGACGGTGTTGACGGCGACCGCCCCGCCGGCGACCGCGTACACGCTCACCGTGCCCGTGTAGGCGAACAGGTTGAGTACGCGCGTGCCCGCCGCCAGATCGCGCACCATCGAGCGAACCGGGCGGTGGTCGAGGAACAGACCGGTGTCGAGATAGTCGTAGGGGTTCACGAGGAAGCGCAGTCCACCCTCGGCCACCTGGATGAACTCCCCGCGCTCGGCTACGCGCTCGTACTGCGACGTGCCGCGCTGGCGGCGACGCACCTTGACCGCTACGTCGGCGGGCGCCACCTCGAGCACGTCAGCCACGACCTCGACCGCCTCAGCCAGGCGCGTCTCGGCGACGGACGGGTCGATCGTCGCGGGCGGTGCGTACTCGGCCACATGCGCGAACCGCATGCCCTCATCGGGGCCGGCACCCTGATACAGATCGACGGCCACCGCGTACTCGGGCATGTCGGCGTCGTAGACGCGGTAGCACGTCACGCCCCCGCGCCGTGCCCACTTGGCCGTGTGGCGCACGTTCTTCTTCAGGCGGTTGGCGAACATCTCGGCACCGGCCGAGCGCGGCTCCGGCGCCCGGCGCACCTCGGCACGCACGGCCGAGCTCGACACTTCGAACCGGTAGAGCTTCGCTTCTATCGCGCCGTTGTAGAGCGTGTAGGCGGCGGCGCTCCGCAGTCCCGTCGCCCGCGCAAGAGACTCGTCGGACGTGAGCACCGCTGCGGTCCAGCCCTCGAAGCCTGAGACCAGGCGCTCACCGAGGAGTGCGTAGAGCGCGGCCAGGTCGGTCGTCTCGCCAAGCCGGACGCCGTACGGTGGGTTGGTGACGACGAGCCCCGGGCGGCTGTCGGGCGGCGGCGTGAGCGCGACGAGCTCCCCGACCTCGACAGTGATGCGTCCGCCGAAGCCGGCCCGCCGGGCACATGCGGCCGCAAGACTCACGGCCCGCGGGTCGTGATCGGCTCCGACGATCGGCGGCACGGCGTCGCGACCGCTCTCGGCACGCTCGTCGGCCTCGTCGAGTAGTCGATGCCACGCATCTGCTTCGCCGCCCAGCCAGCCCGCATGACCCCAGTACTCCCGGAGCAGACCGGGCGCCTGGTCGGCCGCGATGAGGGCTCCCTCAACGAGCAGTGTCCCGGAGCCGCACATCGGATCGACGAGCGCGCCGCCGGCCGCGGCGATCTGTGGCCAGCCCGCGCGGACGAGAACCGCTGCCGCAAGGTTCTCCTTGAGCGGCGCCTCGGCCTGCTCGCCGGCCGTGCGGTAGCCGCGCATGTGGAGCGGCTCACCGGCGAGATCGATCGAGAGCGTCGCCCGCTCGTTGTGAAGCCGAAGGTTCAGGCGCACGTCGGGACGTTCGAAGGCGACCGACGGACGGGTGCCGCTCACCGTGCGTATCCGGTCCACCACCGCGTCCTTCGCCTTCTGGGCGGCGAAGCGCGAGTGGGTCAGACCGCTCGTGGATCCGACCACATCGATGGCGAGCGTTCCCTCGGGCGGGATGTGATCCTCCCACGCGATCGTCGCGACGCCTTCGTAGAGCGCCTCGGCACTCGCCGCAGGGAACTCGGCCAACGTGAGCAGCACCCGGCTCGCGATGCGCGACCACAGGCACACACGATAGCCGGTCTCAAGCGGTCCGGAGAACGTGACGACAGCTCGCTGCTCACGCACCTCGCCGGCGCCGAGTTGCGTGATCTCACTGGCGAGCAGGGGCTCGACGCCCCGGGGGCAGGTGGCGGCATATCGGTGGGTCGTCGTCATGCACGAACCGTAGCACGGCCGGTCCCGTGGCGCGCGCTGACCAAGGCGCCCGGCGCGGTACCGAGGTGGCCATATCGAGGACTTTGCACGATTATGTAACCGCTGGGGGCGACAAAGATCCGGGACTCACGATTCAGACCAGCCAGCGCTAAACCGCGGTCCGCATTATGCCGAATCAGAAGATATCCGGCCCTTGGAGGTGTGGCTTCATGGGGAAGCTGTACGACTACGCGCAGCGCATCGAGGAGCATATCCAGCGCAACAACCTCGATGTGTTCAAGTCGCGGGGAGCGATAGCTATGCGCGTCGGCTTCATCGTCACCCTTGTCCGGCCGGACGATCCGGATGAGCCCGAGAAGGTCCAGGCTCTGAAGGAAGCGGCCTCCGAGGTGCTCGGTCTTCGCCTCGACTGATCGGCAGCGACACTTGGGGGTGCGATGCGGGGCGGTTACTCACATGATGCTGCCACCACGCGGGCAGCAGGTCCGGCACGTGGAGGGGCGGTCTCCGCGCTCCAGCGTCTGAAAGTACACAGAAGCCGGATCGCACTCGCCTTCATCATCGTCGCAGGCGTCGCCTTCGCCGCCGGATGGAATCCGCCCACCACCAAGGTTCACAGCTTCACCGAGGCAAGCGACTACAACGCACACCGCGAGAGCGGATGCACCAACTCCGGTGATGGCTGCCACGGATCCGACGAGCACCGCCGGGACTTCAACGCCTACCACCCCGAGACCGCCTGCAAGACCTGCCACGAGTACACGGGCGTCGGCTGCATCCCGTGCCACGGGCCGAGCCAGCGCGAGTGCACGGGGTGCCACGACGGGACGATGGAGGGCGTGTCCGACTGTGTGCGCCTCTCCGACCCGTATCCCCAGGGTCACTATCGCGAGTCGCTCCACACCGCCATGGGTACCGACATGACCGCCATCATGCGGACTGCCGAGGGCGGCGAAGCGAAGGCGACCTGCGGTGACTGCCATTCCCGCGATCTCAAAGCGGCGCATACCGGCGTCCCGGAGGTCGACGGGAGTGACTACGGTACCGATGTCGGGTGCGCGGAGTGCCACAACGACGTGCAGAGCGGCGCGCTCGAGCAGGTCAAGACCGACTGGGAGTCCCATCGCTGCGAGGACTGCCACGGCGAGGACGTCCGGGCGCCGATGCATGCGGCCGACTTTGCGCCGGCCTCTGTCGAGGGCAGTGGGACCGCAGGTTGCGGCGACACAGGCATCGGGTGCCATGCGGGCAACAAGCTCCACGCGCTGCACCCCAACGCACCCGCGACGTGTTCCGGCTCGGCTGAAGAAGGCGAGCCCGGCTGCCACGATCTCACCGTCCAGGCGCCGAGGCCGACGCAGAACGCGTGCGGCACCGGTGAGAACACCTGCCACCCCGCCTATCTGAACACCGAGTACAGCCACGAGAAAGATGGTGAGGTCCACTCGGCGGCCAACGGACGCCAGGGCGCGTCCACACTCACCGACCCGGCAAGCGGCGTCACCCTGACGTGCGCGGTGTGCCACTCGATGGACATCGGCGACGAGCACACGCGTCCGGGGTCAGCGCTTGGTGCCGACTCGTGCCTCGGGTGCCACAACGCCAACGAGAACACGGCCGCGGTCGTGAAGGCATCATGGACCGAGCGCGAGAGTGCGGGTGCGTGTGAGGCATGCCACGGCGACGAGCGCCACGGCGCCATGGACTCCGTCCACATGGCGGCGGAGCTCGACCGGTTGACCGGCGAGCCCGTCGAGGGTTCGTGCGTGACGGCCGGCTGCCACGACACCGCAGACGTGCGCGGCGTCCACAGCTCCAAAGGCTGCATGCTCGCCGGATGCCACAGCCGGACGGGCAGCATCAGCGGCACGGGGCCGATGAGCTGCGGCGGACCCGTGGGCACGCCCGGCGCATGTCACGTGGGTGCCGACAAGCACCGGGACTTCTACGCGAAGCACACGGGCGTTGAGCTGGATCGCCTCACGGGCGAGCCGAAGCCCGGCTCCTGCGTCACTCCCGGCTGCCATCCGACGGTCTCGGTCTACGAACTGCACCACGACGTCGGCTGCGCGATCACCGGGTGTCATGTGGCAGGCGGCCCCTCGGGCATCGTGAGCTGCGGCGGACCCGCGGGCACGCCCGGCGCATGTCACGTGGGTGCCGACAAGCACCGGAAGTTCTACGCGAAGCACACGGGCATCGAACTCGACTGGATCACCGGCGAGGCGATCGAGGGCTCCTGCGTGACCCCCGGCTGCCATCCGACGGTCTCGGTCTACGAACTGCACCACGACGTCGGCTGCGCGATCACCGGGTGTCATGTGGCAGGCGGCCCCTCGGGCATCGTGAGCTGCGGCGGGCCGGGCGGCGCGACCGGCGCATGTCACACGGCCGCCGAGGCCCATCTCGACCTCTCGGCCAGGCACACCGGTGTCGAACTCGAGTGGCTGAGCGGACAACCCGTTCCCGGTTCATGCGTGATCGCAGGCTGCCACCCGAGCGTGGCTCTCGACGGGCTGCACGCGGACGTGGGCTGCACGATCGATGGCTGCCATGACGGTGTCGGCCCATCGGGCATTGTCAGCTGCGGTGGACCGGACGGACCTGCCGGCGCATGCCACACGACGATCGACACGCACGCCGGCTTTGCGACCGCCCACGCCGGGATCGAACTGGACCGCCTCTCGGGCGAGCCGCTCGCCGGTGCATGTGCCCGGGCGGGGTGCCACCCGACGGCATCCGTCGATGAAGTGCACTACGCGGTCGGCTGCACGATCGACGGCTGTCACTCCGCAGACGGGCCCGGCGGCTCCGTGACGTGCGGAGGTCCGGACACCGCAGAAGGAGCCTGTCACACCGCGAGCACGACGCACCAGGACCTCTCTGAACGGCACACCGGCGTCGAACTCGATCTGCTGACCGGAGACCCGGTCCCGGGCTCATGTGCGCGTGGCGGCTGTCATCCGACCGCGTCCGTCTACGACCTGCACTACTCGATCGGGTGCGCGATCCCCGGCTGTCATGGATCTGACGGATCGATGACCTGCGGCGGACCCGAGGGCACGCCCGGCTCGTGCCACGCCCCGCCTCCCGCGGCGACCTGCACGCTGCCGGAGCCGGGTTCGACGGCGTGGCGGGCACGGCATAGCGCACTCGCTGTGGCCGTACCGAGGCCGCCCGCCTCGGACGCTGAGCCTACCGACGACGCGGGAATCGCAGGCGAGCCTGTGCCGATGGCGGAGCCGGCAGCGGAGCCGACGGTCTCCACGGCCGCAGTCTCCGCTGAGGCGGCAGACGAGACGACGTCTGCGCACTTGATCGACGAGGGTGCTACCGTGGCCTGCCTCAGCTGCCATACGCTGGGCCACGTTGACGAAGAGGTACCACAAGACGGCATGACCGACATGAACGACGAGCAAGGGGGCGAGTGAACGCATGAAGAACCTCTCGATACGAACGCGCATCCTGGCAGGTGTGGTGGCCATCAACCTCATCGGCGCGGTAGCCGTTGTGGTGTACCTGCACCAGTCGTACTCGCGCGGCCTCGACACGACGGTGGCCCGCACCGGCTCCCAGGGTGTTGCTGCATGGGAGCAGATCAAGGGGCCCGACACGGACCTCGACCCGATCGCGAATCCGCAGGAAGCCGCGCGCATCCTCGAGGGCATGAAGTCGGTCACGGGCGCGGACTACGCGCTCCTGATCGACAAGAACATAACCGACGAGGCGACGTTCGCGGCCGCACGCGAGTCCCTCGGCCTGCCGCCCACATGGGCCGAGCGCGACAACTACGGTCTGCTAGCCACGACCGATGAGGCGCTCGCCGACGACATGCAGTTCGGCATCTCACCCGAGCAGGTACCGGAGAACGGCCGCATTGTCGGCGTCGAGGTAGGCTCCTGCACACAGACGTGCCACGACGGGGTGACCGGCGAGGGCGACTACTGGGTCGTCCGCTGGAGCACCGACCGGAGCAGCAAGGGCCACGCGGTCTTCCCCGCGTACGCCGGAGGGACCGATCCCGTCGGCGTCATCTACGCCATCGAGGACATCACCGAGCAGGCCGATGCAGCCAACAGCGCGATGCTGCAGACGCTCCTGGTCGTCAGCATCACCCTGGTCGTGGCGACGCTCACCATCGGCGCGCTGATGGACCTGCTCGTGCTCAAGCGGCTTCGCCGCATGACCGTGAGCATCCAGGACATCTCGATGCGGGTCGCCGGCGGCGACTTCGACGCCGAGTACGAGCCCGACGGCACCACCGATGAGATCGGATCGTTCGAGCAGTTCTTCGCCGACTTCATCAAGCTTGTGTCTATGACGCTCCGCCAGCTCTCGGGCAAGTAGCTCAGCCGCACCGTGTCCGCAGCGGCTGCTCGCCCCGCCGCTAAGGGACTACGCATGCTCGCAGGGAGGGGTCCGGTCACCGGACCTCTCCCTGTGTCGCAGGTGGGCCACGCAGGGGCACGATTGGCTATTTCGCACGTCAGCACGTATACTCTCTCGAGAACCGCGCCCGATCCCGGGCCCGGCACACCAAGACTCGGTCGTCCTTCGCTCTCCTCGTGACGTGTCAGGACAACTGCGTCTGCCCGCAGTGCAGCCTGATATGGCGCACGAGGAAGGAGCTCACACTTTGAGTTTCGACAACCTGGGTCTTTCGCCACGCCTTCTCGAAGCCGTGGCGGCGATGGGCTACACGCGCCCGACCCCCATCCAGCGTGACGCGATCCCGTACGTAGTGGAGGGCCGCGACGTAGTCGGCTGTGCTCAGACCGGCACCGGCAAGACCGCGGCGTTCGTCCTGCCGCTCATGCAGCGAATCGAAAGCAAGCCCGGCGGGCCTCGCGCACTCGTCGTCACCCCCACCCGTGAGCTTGCCGGCCAGATCGAAGGCGTCGCCCTCGAGGTAGCCAAGCTGACCAAGCACCGCGTGGCCGTGGTCTATGGTGGCGTGGGCTACGAGCCGCAGATCAAGGCACTCAAGCGGGGCGTGGACGTACTCGTCGCCACCCCGGGACGCCTGCTCGACCTGATAGAGCGCAAGGTCTGCAATCTCTCGAACGTAGAGATCCTCGTGCTCGATGAGGCGGACCGCATGCTCGATATGGGCTTCTGGCCGCAAGTGCGCAAGATCATCGCCGGTGTCCCCGCTTCGCGGCAGAACCTGCTGTTCTCGGCCACGATGTCCGCAGACGTTCAGCGCATCGTGAGTTCCACGCTCCACGACCCGGTGCGCGTGGAAGTCGCCCCCGCCAACACGCCGATCGAACTTATCGAGCAGCGTGTGTACCCCGTCGGCGGACAGCAGAAGTCGCAGCTTCTCGTACACCTGATCAACGAGAACAACCTCGACCGTGTCATCGTGTTCACGCGGACCAAGCACCGTGCGGACCGTGTGGCCAAGGTTCTGCACCAAAACGGCATCAAGTGCGCCGCCATCCACGGCGACCGCTCGCAGTCGCAGCGTCAGGCGGCGCTCGACGGTCTGAAGGCCGGCCGCGTACGCGTGCTCGTCGCCACCGACGTGGTGGCCCGCGGCATCGACATCGACGACGTAAGCCACGTCGTCAACTACGACCTGCCGAACACCCCCGAGGACTACGTCCACCGCATCGGACGGACCGCGCGCGCGGGCAAGACCGGTACGGCCGTGTCCCTGCTTTCGCCAGAGGAGCACGAGGCGCTCAGGGACATCGAGGTGAAGATCGGTGCGATTCTGCAGACGCACGACGCAGTCGGGTTCGACTACTCGCAGCAGCGGCTGGTGCCCAACCCCGAGCGCGCCGCAACGCGCGCCGTACGCACGGTGTTCAGCTCGAGCCGAGGCCGTGGCCGCAGGAGACGATAGTCTGCGCCAAGCGTATCGACTGAGAAGCCACGACAGGCGTCGCACTCCGGTGCGGCGCCTGTTCGCATGCCCCTACGCGAGGCTCGCCCTGATCGCGGCGGCAAGCGCGACCGGTCCTGCGCTCTTCTCGACCACCCGTGCGCCAGTCGGCGCTTCCACGCCTTCAAGGCGGCCGGTGAGGACGACTATCGGCGCGTCGGTCATCCGACGAACGTCGTGGGCCGTCTTACCGTCTCCGAGCCCATAGCCGCACACCACTGCGGAGTAGCCGCCCGCAGCCAGGTCGCGCTGGGCCTCCGTGAACGACAGGTGACGCACGATCTCCGAGTCACTGAAGTGTGAGGCGATCGTGGCCGAAGCCAGCGCCGCAAAGACCGGAGAGTCCTCGATGACCAGAAAGCGCCGCTTGCTGCCCGAGGACGTATCCTCAGACCAGTCACCGGTCGACCCGTCGGGCATCAGGGTCTGCGGCACGTTCTCGCCCGCGGCCAGTCGCCGGTACCGGGCGCACTCCTCGTAGTGTCCTCCGCGACAGAACATGAACGCCGACGCGTGCTTCACGCGCAGGACGAGACTCGGCTCGATCTCCTGGTAGAACGCGCATTCGTGAGTCCGAGTGCACAGGGACATGCACTGCCTCCCTTGTCGGTAGCGTCGCGCGATACCCGAGGCTCGGCGACACGCAGTAGCCGAAAGATACCATACGACCGCGCCCCGGCCCGACCGGCGAGCGCTACGGTTGACTCCGCCGCCACACGGCCACGTTGACGGACGCGGTCACCGTCACGGGGTCCGGAAGTCTCGCGATCCGCGCCTCGCGCTCGGCATGGACGATATGGCGGGCACTCGGCCCCATGCCGACGAGTGCGGCGACATCCGCGTGGCCGAGCGTCATCACCGCCTCAAGCGGCCGCGAGGCCTCCCGCGCGAAGTGCTCGCCGAGCGAGGTCTCGAGCCGCTCGTCCTTGCGGTCGTCGACCGAGATCAGGCCGATCGCGTCGATGAGCTCGGCAAGGTGCCGGGGGGTCGGCGTGACGGTCACGACGATGCCGTCTTTCGCAAGCACCCGGGAGAACTCCGCCGGGTTGCGCGGCGCGAACACGCTCATCACAGCACTCGCCGAGCAATCGGCGACCGGAAGCCGGTCCCAAGCGTCGCACACGACCGCCGAGGCGTGCGGGTGCACGCGGGCCGCCCGACGGGCCGCGTACTTCGAGATGTCGAGCGCGAGACCCGCCGCTGCGGGCATCCGATCGAGTACCGCGGCGAGGTAGTACCCGCTCCCGGCGCCGACGTCGAGCACCCGGGGGGCAGTCGATCCTCTGACGGCACCCGCGATCGCAGCGGCGAGTGCCTCCGCGATGTACTCGTAGTGCCTTGCTCCTAAGAACGCCTCCCGCGCGGTGACCATCTCGGCCGTGTCTGCGGTCCCGGCCGCCGCACCCCCGCCGAGCAGGTTGACGTACCCGTGCCGCGCCACGTCGAACGCGTGCCCCTCCCCGCATCGCAGCGTCCCGCCCTCGGCGGCAAGCGGCGAGCGGCACACCGGGCACTCCAGCATGTCCAGAGGCGGCAGCACCGTTACCCCGCCCGTCGGGTGATGTCGCCCTGCGCCATGCTGCTCCCCTCGCAGATCCACTCATCGGATTGTGACCGTTCGCAACCGCCACGCCCACCCTGCCGTAGAATGGTGTCCTCCGACGAGAGGAACACCGTATGCCCGGCGTGCGCGCCGCCCAGAACGTGAGCCGCATGTGCATGGTGTGCGGCACCGAGAACACCGCAGGCCTCAAGGCGCGCTTCCTCGAACTCGAGACCGGCGAACTCGCGGGCATGTTCACCCCGCGCCCGGAGCATCAGGGCTACCCGGGCCGACTGCACGGCGGCATCGCGTCGACGATACTCGACGAGACAATCGGCCGGGCCATCAACATCTCCGATCGCGACGCCTGGGGCGTGACCGTCGAGCTCACCGTCCGCTACCGGAAACCGGTGCCGATCGACGCGCCCGTCACAGCGATCGGCCGTATCACGAGAGACTCCGGTCGGCTGTTCGAGGGCACCGCCGAGATCGTGCTCGCCGACGGCAGCGTTGCGGTCGAGGCCCGCGGCCGTTACATACGGCTCCCCATCGATCGCATCGTGGAGGGCGACTTCGGCGCCGAGTGGATACCCGATGAGCGCCCGCTTCCCGACGCGATAGACTGAGTCCCCGCCGAAGATCCGACGGAGACTCCATCGTGAACCGGTCGTATGGCGGCTACGCCTTGGGCTGCCACTTGCAACGAACCGGCGACTCGATATCGCCCGACTTCTTGAGCGCATCCATCGCCTTGTCGACATCCTTGCGGTCAAGACCGGTCATCTCTGCTATCTTGCCTGCGGCGAGCGGCTCACCGGCCGCTTTCATCGCCTCGAGTACCTGCTTCACGGGGTCCATAGCGCCTCCTCTCGGGTGATGTACGGGCATCGTAGGATGCGCCGCACGAGCCTGCAACCACCCGCACGCCTAAAGCACGCCAAAGCGGTACCCTTGCGCGCGCAGTCCTTCGATGACTGCATCGAGGGCCTGCGTGTCGCTCGAGGACACGCCGTGCAGCAGGTAGATCGCACCCGGGTGGCTGCCGTTCAAGATCCGCTCGATGGTGACATCCACCGGCGGCTGGTCGTCCACGATCCAGTCGCGGTGCGCGAACCCCCAGAACACGCTCGTGTAGCCGAGCTCCTGCGTAAGCCACAGCGACCGGGCGCTGTACTCACCCATCGGCGGCCGCATGACGGGCGCCATCGAGCCGCCCGTGACCTCCTCGTACGCACGCTCAGTACTTTCGAGCTCCTCGGTGAACGCCGCCCTGTCGGTGGCGATCCCGGGCAGCGACGGGTGCGTCGCCGTGTGGTTGCCGACAACGTGTCCCTCATCGGCCATGCGCCGGACAAGACCGGGGTTGTTGACGATGTAGGACCGGGTGACGAAGAAAGTCGCCTTCACGCCGTTGCGTGCGAGCGCGTCGAGGATGGCCGGCGTGTTGCCGTTCTCGTAGCCCTGATCGACCGTGAGGTAGACCGCACCGGGATCCGGGCCGGTGTAGATGCCACCGTAGGCGGCCAGCAGGCGGCTCGCCGCGGCCGGCACGGCGGGCACGGCGTGGGTCGAGTTGGCCGTGTACCACCATCCGTACCGGGTGTCGTCATCCGGCTCGGGCGTGACCGGCGGCTCGACCGGCGAGGACTCCCGTGGCGCGGGTCCGCGCGGCTCGTCGGGCTCCGGAGCAGGAGCGGGGACCGTTCGCTCACGGATCGCGCCGAGACGGGGCTCAAGCGTCGAATCGGCATCCGGCACGCGAGACCCGAACGCGAACGCCAAGGCCGCGACTGCCACGACGAGGACCACACCTATCAGTATGCGAGTTCGGCGTGCCATGGGACTCACACCCTCGCGGTCTCCCGGTTACTACACCTGTAGACGCCACCGGGCGCCGAAACGTTCCATCCGGCCACGGGTGCCTCTCACAGCTGGCCCAGGAACTCCACGAACCGCTCGCTGGCATGCCCGTCAGCGCGATGCCCATGCGTCGCGATGAACGGCTCGAACGGGCGCATATCGAACTCTCCACGCGCGATGATGTCGGCAACCTCGTCGGTGGTGGTCGCCATGACGCCTATCATCTCGGTGCGATAGTCGAGGTAGATGCCCGGATCGCGCTCGTACTCCTCGATATCCGGAACTATCAGCACGAGCGGGCGCCGCAGCAGCGCGTACTCGAAGATGGCCGAGGTGTAGTCGGTCACGAGAATGTCCGTGACACAGAACAGCTCGTTCAGGTCCACATCGGCATCCACGTAGACGACGCCGGGGAGGTGTGGGCGCGATCCCGGACCGAGAACCGGGTGTCGCTTGTAAACGAGGACGTCACCCTCGCCGAGGAGCTCCACGAGACGCGCGAGGTCGAGCAGGCGCGCCGAACGCTTCTCATGGCCAACACCCCTGAACGTCGGAGCGTAGAGGATCACCCGTCGACCGGCGATCTCCGGATACTGTTCGACCGTGCGCAGTCGGGCATCGGACATCGCCGCCTCATCGGAGAAGAAGTCGCTGCGTGCCGAGCCGAGCGGGATCACGCGGTCCGGATCGGTCCGTAGCGCCGATGCGTACGGCGCGACCGCCGCCTCGGAGCCGACGATCACGTAGTCGTACCGCCTGTGGAGAAACGTGCGCTCGACCGGTCGCTGGGCCTCATGCGTGTCCAGACCGAACCGCTTGAGCGCGCCCATCGCATGCCACACCTGGATGACCACCGTCTCCGGCCGGTGCGGCAGGACGTGAACGGGCAGGTACGCGTTGTCGATGATGAAGAACCGGGCCGTCGCAAGGTGATAGGTGGCGCGAACAAGGTGGAGAAGGTAGCGGACCTTGTCGGCCAGACCATAGCCGTAACGCTCGAGCAGGTGCACACGGTCAAGATCGGGGCGCATGCGGGCCAGCGCGCGATCGATGTAGAGCAGATTGCCCTCGAGCCGCTCGGCTCGCGCCGAAGCCAGGACCACCTTCGAGCGGTTGACCGGCAGCAGCCGAAAGACCAGCCACCACACGCGCAGGAACACCCTGGAGAGATAGAGCTCGAGTGCCGTCATCGGCCAGCTTTCGGCGCCTGACGGACGATGAGGTTCTGTCCGTCCAGACACGTCTCATCGTCACGCATGAGCGTTGCGATGACCTCAGCCACATCCTCCGGCTGCATGATCGTCGACGGGTCTTCCTCGGGAGCGAGCTTGCGCCTGAGTTCGGTGGCGCAGCGACCCGGCGAGATGCTGTACACCTTGATGCCATACTCGGCCAGTTCGTCGGTGAGCGTGTTGGAGATCGAGACCACGGCGGCCTTCGATGCGGCGTAGGCGAGCCAGCCCGGACGGGAGGTCACACCCGCTGTGGATGCGACGTTCAGGATCTTCGATGCCGAGTGCCGCATGTACTTCACGCACTCCCGTGTGAGCACGATGAGCGCGAACACGTTGACCTGGAACGTCGTCATGATGTTCTCGGTGGTGGTGTCGAGCAAGGCAGCCGGCTCGGCGTAACCCGCGATGTTGAGCAGCATGTCGATGGAGCCAAACTCCTCATTCACTCGTTTGACCATCGCGGGGACCGCGTCGAGGTCGGCCAGATCGAACGCCACGAGCTCGATGCGCTTGCCGTCCGACTCCATGGCGTCGCGCGTTGCCGCAAGGCCGTCCTCGCTCCGCGCGATGAGAACCAGATTGCCGACTTCGGGATCCCGGCTCATGCGTATGGCGGCGGCGCGCCCTATCCCCTGGCTCGCGCCGGTGATGATACAGGTCTTCATCAGTCGGACGCTCCCCCGAGGACGTACTCGCTGTAGATGGCCTCCCCGAGCACCAGGTCGACCGGCTGCGTGATCTTGATGTTGTTCGCCGTACCCGGGAGGATCCGCACCCGGCCCTGCCCGTAGTGATGGAGCATGCTCGCGTCTTCGGTGAACACCCGGCCTTCGGCGCGCGCCGCCTCGTGCGCGGCCCGGAGCCGCGCCACATCGAACTTCTGAGGCAACTGCACGTTGACGAGCGACGACCGGTCGAGCGTCTGCTCTACATACTCGTGACCGACGAGCACCGTGAACGGGATCGACGAGCCATAGATAGCGTTCTCGGCCGGATCGTCGATGAGCGCCTGGAACTCCGCTGTCGTCACGAACGGCCGAACCGCCTCGTGGATCACGACCGAGTCGTAGCCCTCGAAGTACGAGAGGCCGTTGTAGACCGACTCTTGGCGCGTCGCGCCGCCTACGACACACGTGAAGCGGTCGGCGAGGTTCCGGTGCGCGAGGAGTTCCTCGGTCAGCGACACGTGCTCGGGCGGACACACGATGATCCTGGTGATGTCGGGGAGATCCCGAACGCGGTCGAGTACGTGCGCGATGATCGGTTTACCTGCGAGCAGGATGAACTGCTTTGGCATCGGCCGGCCCATGCGCTCGCCGACTCCGCCCGCCAACACCATCAAGCCGCGTCTCATACGCTCACTCCATCCGCCCGCACCTGATGCCGTCACCTGATCATCGAAGTCCCGAACGCCGCGACACGGTCCGAGGATGCCTACAATAGTATCTGTTACCGTGAGTCTGTCGAATCAGGCGCCGGACGAGCGGCGCGAATGCTGCACGGTGAAGGGGGGTTCGGTGGGTGCTGCATGGCGGGGTCTTCGCGAGATCGTGGTGAACAACGCGAGCAACGTCCGTCGAACGCTCGCGATGGCGCGCTTCGACCTCACCAAGCGCTACAGCGGCTCGTTGCTCGGCGTAGGTTGGGCGGTCGTCAGGCCCGCAGTCTTCATCGCTGTCTACTGGTTCGCAATCTCGGTAGGGCTGCGTGGCGGCAAGCCGATCGAGGGCGTCCCGTACATCCTGTGGCTCATCCCCGGGATCGTCCCGTGGTTCTTCCTGAACGACGCGCTGACCATCGGCGGCACGGCGATCAGAGATCACCGTCACCTCGTGACCAAGATGGTCTTCCCCGTCTCGACCATTCCCGTGTTCACGGTGCTCGCACTGTTCTTCGCGCACCTCATGCTCCTGATACCGTCGGTCCTCATACTCGCGCTCGCCGGCCCCGGGTTCACCATCCACACCCTCCAGCTGCTCTACTACATTTTCGCGACGCTCGTCTTCTCGTCGGTCGTCGCTATCTTCATCTCGACGCTGTCAGCCGTGAGCGCCGACGTCGGTCACATGGTGCGCTCGTTCACACGGGTGATGTTCTGGTTGACACCGATCATCTGGCCGTTCTCGAGCGTCCACGGCACGCTCAGGTGGGCGATCCTGGCCAACCCCCTTACGTACCTCATCGAAGGCTACCGCCACGCCCTGCTGCGGCCTGACTGGCTGTTCGGCAGCCTTCGCTACACGGCGTACTTCTGGGGACTGACCGGCCTGCTGATGCTGATCGCCGGCTACCTCTACCACCGCCTGCAGCCCGACTTCGCGGATGTGCTCTAGATGACCGCCTCGTCGCCAAACGCCATCCGTGTACGCAACCTGACGAAGTCGTACCGTATCTACGACTCATCACTCGGCCGCGCACTCGATGCGTTCAGGCGCACGCCGACGGGACGGGCGTTCACGGCACTTGACGACGTGACGCTCGACTTCCCGAGAGGTGAGGTCATCGCGATCGTCGGGAAGAACGGATCGGGCAAGTCGACGCTGCTCAAGATCATCACCGGCGTGACCTCGGCCACCAGCGGCACGGTCGAGGTGGAGGGCCGCATCTCGGCCATGCTCGAGCTTACCTCCGGGTTCGACCCCGAGCTCACCGGCGTGGAGAACGTGTATCTGAAGGCGGTATCGATGGGGATCGCGCGCACCGAGATCGACGAGCGAATGGAAGCGATCATCGAGTTCGCGGACATCGGCGAGCACATCACACAGCCCGTGCGCACGTACTCGAGCGGCATGAAGTCCCGGCTCGGCTTTGCCGTGTCGGTCAACGTCGACCCCGACATCCTCATCGTGGACGAAGTCCTCGCCGTCGGCGACGACGTATTCAAGCTCAAGTGCATCGACGCGATGGAGGAGTTCCGGCGCCAGGGCAAGACGATCCTGTTCGTGAGCCACTCGCTGTTCACGGTCAAGGCGTTCTGTACGCTCGGCGTGTGGATCGACCGTGGCCGCATCATCGAGCAGGGCGAGCTCGGACCGGTCGTCCTGGCCTACGAGGACTTCCTTCGTGCCGAGCGGGCGCGAACGAAGCGAATACGGGCCGACAGCGACGACGTCGACACACCGCAGGAGAAGCGCGACATCATCGAGGTGTCGGGCTTTGCGATGCGTGATGCCGCCGGCGACACGACAACCACGTTCTGCTACGGCGAGGACATCGTCTTCGAGTTCGACTACACGGTGAAACGTCCGGTCGAGGCGCTGACGTTCTGCTACACGATCCGCAATGCAGAACAGCTCGAGGTGTACATGGCCGACAAGCGCAATCCCGCCAACACGGTCGACTCCTCGCCGGGCACGCACCATCTGCGCGTTCGCCTCAAGTCGCCCAACCTGCTCGCAGGCGAGTACCTGCTGTCGGGCGAGTTGTGGAACAATGACGCGGGCTTCTACGTCGGCTACTCGAACAAGCGGCCGTTCCGCATCGAGCAGCAAGACTATCTCGGAACGGGGATCACCTATGTCGGACATGAGTTCGCCAACGAGTAGCGATGCGGACCGGCATCGGCTTGCGCCAGGCGGTGAACCGATGCCCGAGACCGAGGCCGCGTTCGCGCTCGTCGTCGACGCACTGGAGTGGGAGCGCACCCGCCTCCGTCTGCACGGGACGCTGGTCGCCAGCGGCTCCGGTGACACGCCTGACGCAGCAGCGCTCACGGGCTCGGACGTCTACCTGCAGGAGGCCCGCAGCGAGCGGCGCGCGCGAGTGGAAGGTGTGCGGATCGCAGGCGCACGCTTCACACTGGATGTCGCCGTGTTCTTCGCCCTTGACGGCGACCCCCTCGTCACCGGCACGTGGCTCGTCCGCGTCGTGACCCCGGCGGGCGATGTCGCTCCGGTCCGCATGAGCCCTGACCTGACGATCCCCGCGTACGGCTACGACGGCGTCCGCTCGGTTCGAGGGGGTCGCTACTGGCTGTTCCCGGTCGTCGAACAGGCCGGGGGCAGCTTCGCGCTCGCGGTCACGTACCGCAAGAACCGCCCGGCAGGTGGACGAGACTCGCTTCCGTCCCGCCTCGGCGCGTGGATCAGGGGACGCCTGCGGCGCACGCGCGAGCTCCTCTTCAAGATCTCGTACCGCGTATGCAAACGGCTGGTGAAGCGCACGGGCACGCGGATCTTGTTTACATCCGACTCGCGCGCCACGATATCGGGCAACTTGCTCGACGTACGCAATCGCATGCGCGAGCGCGGCTTCGAGGGCGAGTACACGTTCTGGTATCTGTTCAAGGAGAGGACCACCGCGCGTCGGCCGCTCGCCGACAAGCTCCGCCTCCCCTTCTACCTTGCCGCCGCCGACATCATCCTTCTCGACGACTATCACCCGACCCTGTACAAGGTCGAGTTCGACCCCGACGTGTCGATCATCCAGCTGTGGCACGCCTCCGGAGCGTTCAAGACCGTCGGCTACAGCCGGATCGGCAAGCCGGGCGGGCCGAATCCGTTCTCACGCGTGCACAAGAACTACACGCACGCGATCGTGAGCTCCCGGCACGACGTCCCGTTCTATGCCGAGGCGTTCGGCATCGATGAGAAGCGTGTCGTGCCGACGGGGATCCCGCGCATGGATGTGTTCTTCGACGCCGCCTACCGGGAGCGTACCGCCGAGCGGATGCGGGAACAGCTGCCCCAGACACGTGGGCGCGAGGTCGTCCTGTTCGCCCCGACGTTTCGGGGCAAGGGCCCGTCAGACGCCTACTACGACCACGACCGTCTCGACCTTCAGGCGCTCTACGACCTGGCCGTCGAGCGCGACGCGGTCGTCGTCTTCAAGATGCACCCCTTCGTGATCGAACCGCTCGAGATCCCGGCCGGGCTGACAGACCGTCTGATCGAGGCGAGCGCCATCCGCGAGGTCAACGACCTGCTGTTCATCGCCGACCTCGTGATCACCGACTACTCCTCACTGGTCTTCGAGTACTGCACCCTCGACCGGCCGATGCTCTTCTTCGCCTACGACCTCGAGGACTACATCGGCACCCGGGACTTCTACGAGGGCTACGAGGAGTTCGTGCCCGGCCGGATCGTGAGGACTTTCGGTGAGATGCTCGACGCCATCCGGGCACAGGATTTCGAGGCCGGGAAGGTGGCCGCGTTCGCCGAGCGTCACCTCGAACACCACGACGGACACGCGACCGACCGCATCATCGACGATCTGATCTTGGGACGTGCCGGCCGGTGATCGTCTTCCTCAGGAAGTGGGTGCTGCGGCTCGCGTGGTTCGCTTTCAGGCCTCTGCCGGTCCGGAACCGCGCGGTGTTCGCGTCCAACCACGCCGAACGCCTCCGCGGTAACCTCAAGTGGGTACACGACGAGTTGCTCCGCCAGGCCCCCGGCACCGATACCATTGTGCTGCTCCACCGCTCGGTCGGCACGCTGGCGGGCAAGCTCGCAACACTCGCCGCCGCGATACGTGCCGAGTACTACCTCGCCACGTCGCGGGTCTTCATCGTGGACGACTACTACTTCCCGCTCTATCCGGTCCGCCCCAAGCCGGACACGACGATCGTGCAGACGTGGCACGCCTCGGGCGCGTTCAAGAAGGTCGGGTACAGCGTCGCGGGCAAGACGTTCGGCGCCAGCGCATCGCTGCTTCGGCAGGTCAGGATACACACCAACTACACGCACTGCCTGGTCGCATCCACCAACGCCATCCCACACTACGCGGAGGCTTTCGGACAGCCCGAGGAGCGGTTCTTCGTGACCGGGATACCGCGGACCGATCTGTTCTTCGACTCCGCCCGCCGCGTCCGCGCCCCTCGCCGCGTCCGGGAGCGCTACCGCCTTCCGGAGGGCAAGACCATCGTGCTGTACGCGCCGACCTTCAGGGGCGACACCGTCCACGAGGCTCGCTATCACGATGCGCTCGATCTCGAGGTGCTCGCCCGCGCATGTGGCACGGACTGCGTCCTGCTGCTGAGACTCCACCCGTTCGTGGCCACCTCGGCGGTCATACCCGAACATCTCCGGGAGTTCGTCGTCGACGTATCGGATCACCCCGACATCAACGAGCTCATGCTCGCGAGTGACGTGCTCGTCACCGACTACTCGAGCGCGATCTTCGAGTTCTCTTTGCTCGAGCGGCCGATGCTGTTCTTCGCTCCCGACCACGAGGCGTACGAACGCGAGCGCGGCTTCTACTTCGACTACGCCTCGGGCGTACCCGGACCGATCTTCACGACGACCGCCGGACTCGCCGGACACATAGCCGCCGGACGGTTCGACCTCGGGCGGGTCCGTGCGTTCCGCCAGCGGTGGTTCGATGTGGCCGACGGACACGCGAGCGAACGGGTCGTGCGCGATATCGTGCTCCCGGGACTGCACCCGCGGGGGTGACCGACGCCATCAGGCACGTCCAACGGCGATGGCGGCACCGGCACCGTCGGCCTGCAGCCCGACCGGCACCTTCCGAAGCCCCCGGCGCATGGTGACCGAGCCAGCCTCCACCCCGGCGGATACGACCCCCTGCCTGAGCCCCGGCGCCTCGATCCTGATCGCGAGCGTCCAGAGACCCTCGCCGAGCGGCTGGCCCGTTGCAACCGTCTTCAGGGGGATTGCGAGCGAGAAGCCGCCAGACGCGTCCGACTCGCCGCCACGCACGACATGCGTGGCACCGTCGGCGGCCATCAGCACGGCGCGGACGGCATCGGCAGGCACACCGCTGACGTTCCAGTGTCCGATGATGTCGAGCGTCGCCACGGCTCCCTCCCGCCACGCGACACGCTCGAGCGACAGTGCAGGCGGCGTCTGACGGGAGACGCCTCCGATGTCGAACGTGAGGTTGTCGTGAGGATCGGTGAAGTACGGCACGGCGATGGTCTCGGCGCCGGGCATCGCCAGATAGCCGGGGCGCAGCGAGTCGTCCACACTCCCGGCGCGGTGTCTGCCGATGCGGGCTCGCTTCTCGATGCCGCTGAGTTCGAGCTGCACGAACAGGTCCCAGAGTCCCCGGCCGATCGGGTGCCCGTCGGCAATGGTCGCCAGATCGATCCGACCTGAGAAGACGGCAACGTCGCCGGTACTCGACAGGGGCGTGACGAACTCCCGGCGTGTCGCACGCTCGCGCAGGACGAGGCGCGCCTGCGCGCTCTCCTCGCCGAGCATGCCGAAGCGTGCCCGGAGCGTGACACCGATCAGGTTGCCATCGATGGCGACAGCCTCGAGCTGGTGTTCGATCGGCAGGCGATCGGTGGTGTCGAAGCATGCGTCCGGAATGCCGGCGACCGGATCCCGGAAGAACGGATAGGCACGGTAGGCGCGATCGCCATCGAGCACGGTCTCGGGCTCGCCCCCCTCGGCTACCCACCGGTAGACCTCGGAAAGCTCGGCGATCCGATCCTCCCGAATGAGGTACAGGTACAGGCGGTGCAGCGGCTGCACGCGACGCTCGAGCGCGGGCGTGTACCAGCGCTCGATCCACGAGCGGATCAGGCGCATGGCCTCATCACGGCGCACCGGATCGGTCTCGGCGACAAGGGGAGGCACCACGGTGTCGACCACCTCGACCGCGAAGTGGCGGTGCATGAGCTGGTCGCGACGTTCGCCCGGCTCCACCCGCTCGTCGACGAGGTCGAACATGGCCCCGGCGATCGCCAGACGCTCGGGCAGGCCGGTCCGGGTGAGGGTGATGTTCTGTCCGTCATCGCGCCACGTGAGGAAGATGCAGTCGTAGTCGGCCAGGATGGAGATGCCCGAGGCCGCCAGATACGCCGCGCCCACGAACGGCATGTCCTCGCCTTGCGGGAAGCGCGTCTTGAACCGAAGGCCGAGCCGCTCGACGAACTCGCGCCGGAACAGCTTCTGCGGTCCGAGCGTCCACCACACGCGCGAGTCGAACACGTCGGTCCTCTGACGCGTGTGTGTGAACATCGAGCGCGGTGCCGGCCGGCCGCCGTCACCCACGATTCGGCCGAGCACGACGTCGGTGCCGTTGGCATCCGCCATCGCGACCATGCGCTCGAGTGCCTCGGCGCCGAGATGGTCGTCCGCGTCGTGGAAGAAGACGAATCGCGCGCGCGCCCGGTCGAGCGCGATGTTGCGAGGGCCGGCGGGTGTGCCGGAGTTCTCCTGGTGGATGACGGTCATGTTCGATACGGAGGCGGCCAGCCGGTCGAGCTCCTCGCCCGTGCCATCGGTCGATCCGTCGTCAACCGCGATGATCTCGATGCGCTCCGGCGCAAGCGACTGTTCGAAGACCGAGGTGACGCACCGGGTCACGTACGGCATCGCGTTGTAGGCCGCGATGATGACGGTGACATCCGGCGTCACGCCGTCACGCTTCCCGCTCCGCCGGCACCTCACGTACGACGTTCGTGCCGGCGTCACCGGCCACGATCGCGGCGAGGTCCTCTAGCCTGCCGATGGCCGCACGGCTGCCGGTGGCCTCGACGAACCGCGTGGCGGCCTCGACCTTCGGCCCCATCGAACCCGCCGCGAACTCGTGGGCCGCCAGCTCCCCGGGTGTCACCCACCCGAGGAGCCGCTCGTCAGGGGTTCCCCAGCCGGCGTAGACGCCCTCGGCATCGGTGAGCATGATGAACAGGCTCGCGCCGAGCTTGCGTGCGAGCAGCTCACTTGCGAGGTCCTTATCGATCACGGCTTCGACACCGATGAGGGTGCGACGCTCGGGATCCGCATACGCCGTTGGAATGCCGCCGCCACCCGTACAGATCACGATCGCCCCGCGCTCGATGAGCCACCTGATCGGCTCGATCTCGAAGATCTGGTGCGGCTCGGGTGATGCCACGACGCGCCGCCACATCGCTCCATCGAGGCGGAACACCCATCCTCGCCCGGCGGCCAGCAGATCGGCGTCTGCCTTGGCGTAACCCGGTCCCACGAACTTGGTCGGATCACCGAACGCGGGATCGGCGGGGTCGACCTCGACCATCGTCAAGATCGTGGCGATACGCTTCTCGGCGGGCACGAGATTGCCGAGTTCCTGCTCCAGCATGTAGGCGATCATGCCCTGTGTCTGGGCGCCGAGGACATCGAGGGGGAACGGCTCGGCGTCGAGGTACGCGGCCGCCTGGAGTGCCAGCAACCCGACCTGCGGGCCGTTGCCGTGCGCGAGCACGAGGTCGTACTCGGCGGACAGCGGCGCGAGGGCCCGCGCGGCTACACGGATGTTGGCGCGCTGCGCCTCGGCAGTCATCGGATCGGTGCGCTTGAGCAAGGCGTTGCCGCCGAGGGCCACTACGATGGTCTGCCTGGTCACGTCGTTGGTCTCCTTTGCCTGCGGGGACGATGCGCCTGTCGCGACGCCTCCCGCCCGCTGATTATCACATCTGCGGCGATCCTATGCATCGGTCATGCCGAGGGGCTGTGGCATACTAGGTGCTCACGTACGCTCGACCAGGTGCCCCACCGAGCCGATAGGAGACTCGATGCGCCCGACACCGAAGCAGCTGCTGTTCATCATCGGCATCGCCGTCGTCGCACTCGCCTTCATCGTGACACAGACGATGATCAAAGACGCGCCCGGCAGCGTCAGCCGCACCGGCGACGTCATCACGCGCGTGGTGACCGCAGCCGACCCCGACACTTCCGCCGAGTATCCCTTGCGGCTTCTGGAGGGCGACGACGCCGACCACGAGTCGACGCACATCTTCCAGTCACTCGACGGGATCCAGGGCGTCGCCACGGCGTCGCTCGATATCGCGAGTCTGGCGCTCACCGTCGCGTACGACTCATCGATCGTGTCCGAAGGCATCATCCGCAGCGCGCTCGCCTCCTCGGGCTACCTCGCGATGACCGCCGCCGACGCCACGCCGATGGAACTCGCGGAAGACGGCAGCGTCCAGCGCATCGAGGTCGTTGACGACCACGGCTTCAAGCCGGCCTTCATCCGTGCGAAAGCCGGCGTCCCAGCCGAGATCGTATTCGGACCCGGCACCGAGTGCCGCGTCTCGATCAAGTTCCCGCAACTCGGCATCGAGGCGGACATCTCGCAGGGCGCGACCGTACAGCTGCCGGCTCTGGAGCCCGGAACGTACGACCTCTTCTGCGGCGGCGACGGCAGCGAGGGCTCGATCGTCGTCGAGTAGGACCGGACCTACGGGATAGCGGCAGCCGATTTGGCGGCCGTGAAGACTGATGACGAGACCGCACCGTCACCGCCGATCACGTAGAGCGTGTCGATCTTCGACTTGTTCGCAGAGATCTTCGTGTAGGCTTCTGCCCGCAACGCCGCGGGTGTCGTGAGCAGCATGACGCCGTTCCATGCACCAAGCATCGCGCCGCCGGCCAGCGCATCGGGGAAGTTCTCCCCCGTAGCCAGGCCGACGCCGTTCCAGCTCATGCCGGCGTCCACACCGGCCTGGGCCACGAGGGCCGCGGTCTCGTAGCGGTTCGCCCCGCCCTTGCGCAGTACGTTCGCGTCGCCCAGAGCGAGCTCGAGCGAGTCCTCCACCGCCCCCGGCACCACGTTCACCCCTCCGAGGATGAGCGCACTCGTCGCGCCAGTCGGCAGATGATAGGCGCCTGTAGCACGGTTCACCAACACGATCGGTCTGCCAAGCGCGGCCGCAAGCGGCGAAGCCGCGGTGGCATCCGGGAAGTTGGCGCCCGTCGCCACGAGCACGCCGCCCGTGTACGCCGGTCCGAGCTGCGCGACCGTCTCTTCTGCAATCGCCCGGGCCGTAGCGTAGCGGTCATCGCCCTTCAGGCGCTTGACGTTGCCGCCCACCAGGGCCTTGAGTGTGTTCTCGACGGCCGTCGACACGGCACCCGTCCCGCCGAGAACGTACGCCTTCGTAGCGCCGAGTCTGACGATCTCGTCGCGCACCGACGTCGGGAGCGCGCCGGGTGTCGTGAGCAACAGCGGTCCACCCACGGCGCCGGCAAGCGCGCTGCCGCCAAGGGCGTCGGGCCAGTTGCTGCCCGTGGCGATTACGACGGTATCAGCCGTGGTGAACGCCCGTCTCGAGGCCTCGGTACTCGTGAGGTAGCGGTCGAGCCCCCACACTCTGAAAGCGCCCTTGGGAAGCGTGATAGCGATATCCACAGTGGCGGCGTTCGAGACCTCGGCGCCGTCACTGGCTCTGTACGTGAAGCTGTCTGTGCCGATGAAGTCGGCGTCGGGCGTATACGTGAAACCGCCCGTGGACAAGAGCGTCACATCACCGTGGGCAGGATCCGTCAGCTTCTGGGCGCTCAGCGGATCGCTGTCGCCGTCCGTGTCGTTGGCGAGCACGCCGGGTGCTGAAACGACGAGCGGCGTGTTGCGCGTGGCCGTGTACTCATCGGCAGCGGCTACCGGAGCGGCGTTGGACGCCTCGGCCGCCAGAGCGGAGGCCGCGTTGATGCGGCCCTCGGTCACGCAGAGACCGGCAAGCGAGGCCTTCTCGTCCACGGTGCCCATGATGAGGCCTTTGAGATCGCTCCAGTCCCGCGTGCCGTCCTGGGCTATGAGCAGCCCCGCCACCCCCGCAACGTGCGGTGTGGCCATGGACGTGCCGCTCTTGTAGCCATAGGCGTCATCGTGGTCCGCCCAGGACACCCACGGGGAACCCTCTGCGGAATCGAGATCGAAGACCTCCAGATCGTCGATCCACACGCCGTCATATCCGGCTGCCGAGTCGATCACCTCGTCAGACGAGATGCCGAAGGAGAGGCGGACCGTCTGCCCGACGTACGCACCGAGATCGAGACACCACTCCTCGAATCCGCCGTTGTCTCCCGTGGCCAGTTCGACGAGTGACCAGGTGCCGGTACCCGAGCCGTAGACCCAGACGTGTGCGTAGTCCCAGTCGGGCTCCACATCGTAGCGCCACATGAAACGGACTCCCGGGTAGTCCGAGCCGGACAGATCAACCGCTACGATCTGGTCGACGTAGGCCTCCTCGTCGTTCGCGTAGTCGAGATGGGCCACACTCGACGGCGCAGACGTGTAGGCTCCCGTGGCCAGCTCCCACGGCTTGTTGCCGTAGTCCGCAACGGTCCAGCCCGTGAGGTCCGTGAAATCCGTGCTGTACAGCGTGTTGATGGTGGCGTCCGGCGAGATCGAGACCCGCCGATCCCCGGGAACGGTGCTCACGATCATCTCACCCGGAGCGAAGACGTCCACGCGGGTGGCGCCCCTGTTGGAGAACGAGGCCGGCAGGTCCTTGTTGTCGGTGGCTCCCACCGACAGGATGTTCGGCAGGTCGTAGCCGGCCGGCCGGAACGTGGACGACCCCTCGATGAACACGCCGTCGTTTCCTGCAGCGAAGACAAACAACTTGTCCACTGCGGCGATGGCGTCGTACTCGGCCTGGTCGAAGGCGTACCATCCGCCCCACGAGTTGCTCGAAAGGTGGGCACCGGCCGCGTCGATGTACTCGAAGCACTCGAGGACGTCGCTCGTCAGTCCGTTGCCATCAGCGTCGAGCATCTTGACGGCCATGATCGAGACGTCCCAGTTCACGCCCGTGACACCGAGCCCGTTGTCTCCGACCCCGCCGATGGTGCCTGCGCAGTGCGTGCCGTGGCCGTTATCGTCCATGGGATCACCGTCGCCGTTGACGGCATCCCAGCCGTGCACGTCGTCGACGTACCCGTTCCCGTCGTCATCGATGCCGTTGTCGGGGATCTCGCCGGGGTTCACCCACATGTTGTCGGCGAGATCCGGATGCTCGTAGTCCACACCCGTGTCCACGACGGCGATGATGACGTCCGAGGAGCCCGTGGTGCGGTCCCACGCCGCCGGTGCGTCGATGTCGGCATCGACCGTGCCGCCGTTCTGGCCCGTGTTGTGCAACCCCCACAGCTCGCCAAAATCGGTGTCGTCCGGCGTCGCCGCGATCGTCTTGACGTAATTTGGCTGTGCGTAGATGACACCCGGCATCGCCTCGTACGCCTCGACCGCATCCTCGACGCTCATGCCCGGCCGCAGCCTGGCCAACTGCAGGCCGTCGACGATCGAATAGCTGCGTGCAACCCGTGCCCCGACCCTCGCGTGCGCGTCGCCTGCCGAGGCCGCCGAGACGCCGCGGTCGAACCTGACGAGCACCTCACCCTCGGCAAAGCGAGCCTCGGGCAGCCGGCCTGCCGTTCCCGCGTCGTCCGCGGGGCGAACGGCTCGCGATGTACGTTCGGCGGATGCGACCTTCCGCCCGGAGGGTGCCGCTGCCCCCGTCGCCGTGGGCAGCGAAAGCGCCACGAGCGCTATCGCCACAAGGAGGGAGACGTGCCTTCTGCGTACCGATACGGACACCATGATGTGCACTCCTCATCAGCCTCCGGCGTCCCCGGGGGTGTCGGCTACCCGCCGATGTCGATGGTGATAGTGATATCGGCGATATGCCCCCACGGCTCAACCAACAGTGTCAACCACGTCGTGGTCGGGAGACGGATCGAGACCGTTGTACCAGCGACATCCGAACAGAACCTTGACAGAACCTAACCCCGTTCCCACCGCTCGAGCCACCAGGTCACCGAGCGGTTCATCTCACGCATGAATGCCGACGCGAACTTGCGCCGGTAGACGACCTGCGGGTAGTCGACCGCACCCTCCGGCAAACCATGAGGGGCGTGCAGGGCCGCGAGGTCGCGAGCCGCCTCGGTCAGGTCGGCCGGCGCCATGCGCCGGTACCGGTCCGTGTGGACGAGACGCTTCCCGTAGTGCTCGATGGGCTCCTGCGGCGCACGCGGTCTGCCGAAGCACACCATCGCGATCGGTAGCGTGTGCGGTGGCAGCTCGAGCAGCCGGGCAACTTCTTCGCCGTTCTCCAGGATGTCGCCGATGTAGCACGAGCCTATACCGAGCGACTCGGCGGCGATCACGGCGTTCTGTGCGGCGATGAGGGCGTCGGAGCACGCGAGGAGTAGGTCGCCAGGGCTCACGCCCCTCCGATGCTCAACACCTTCCATCTCGTAGGCGCCGCCCGCGACGAACAGGTCGGTCCACTTCTGGTAGTCCGCCACGAAGACGAGCACCCACGGCGCTGCCGCGATGAACGGCTGGTCGTCACACAGGACCGCGAGGCGATCCTTGAGCGCCTGATCCTCGATCTCGATGATCGTGTAGAGCACCATGTTGCCACCGGTGGGCGCCCTGAGCGCCGCATGCGCGATGGCCTGCTTCTCGTCGGTGGTGAGCGGCGAGGGATCGTAGACCCGCGTGGACCGCCGCGCGTAGAGCAGCTCGAGCGTCTCGTTGAGAAGCGCCCCCGGCTCCGATGCGCCTCGCACGCCCACTACAGGGCGTCCCGTACGATCGGGCACGTCATGCAGTGGCCGCCGCCGCGCCCTTTGCCGAGCTCGGTCCCCTCGATCTCGAGTACCTCGATGCCTGCCTCTCGCAACTTCGCGTTGGTGCCCACGTTCTTCTCGTACGCGATCACCACGCCCGGCTCTACCGCCACCACGTTATTGGCGTCGTCCCACTGTTCGCGCGCGGACTGGAAGCTGTCGCCTCCGGTCTCGACCACGCGGAGCGTCTCAAGCTCGAGCGCGTCGGCGACGGCCTCGAGCAGTCCCCGCTCCTCGGTGATCTCGAACGAGTCGGTGCGCTCGCCGGGCCGCACGCTGTAGACGAGCATGTCCCCGATGACCGGCGGATAGAGCGTGACCGCGTCGCGATCGAGCATGGTGAACACCGTGTCGAGGTGCATGTACGCGCGCTCCTGCGCCATCCGGCAGACGATCACCCGGTCCGCCTCGTCCGCTGCGAACAGCGCCGAGGCGACGTGTTCCACCATGCGCCCTGTCGAGCGCTCGCCGAGACCGACGAGCACCGTTCTGTTGCCGATCGGCATGATGTCGCCGCCCTCGAGCGATGCGCCCTGACTGAAGTCCTCGAGCGCGAAGCGCGACGTGTCGCCGGTAGGCGGGTGCCAGAAGTGGAATCGCGCCCCGGCGAACCTCCGATGGTAGCGGTAGATCAGCGAGACGTTGACGACCTCCATGCGGCGCGCCGCCCAGAACAGCGGCGGAAGGACGACGCCGCTGAACAGCCACGCGCTCGAATCCCGGGTGAACAGCGTGTTGGGCAGCGGCGGCAGCACGAAGCCGTCGGGGTCCGAAAGCACCGCGCCGAGCGAGCGGCGCGCGAGCGCCGCCAGATCGAACCCTTCGAGCTCACGCACGAGCAGTCCGCCGATGAGCACGGACGCCAGATGAGCCGGCTCAAGATCGTGCAGGTAGCTGCGAAGCTCGGTCACGAGCGACAGGCCGACCGAGTACGACGAGACCGCGTTGCCGATCGCCTCGGCACGCGCCTCGACCGAGTGCGCGAGCGCCTCGGCGAGCAGCTCCTCGAGGTAGAGCACCTCGACGCCCCGCGAGCGCAGCAGCGCAACGAACGCATCGTGCTCGGCCTGCGCGCGTTCGACCCACACCACATCGTCGAAGAGGAACTCGCTGCGGTTGGCCGGTGTCAGGCGCTCGAGGCCGACACCGGGTCGGTGTACGAGCACGGTTCTGAGCGTGCCGACCTCGGAGTGCACGCCGGGCGTGATGATCATACTGTCTCCTTCTCGCATGGCACGTTCGCGCACCCCGTATCATGCCATGCCGCGCGCCATGTGGCAGGCGACATGCAGAGATCCGGCCGTCGGGGCTTGCCAGCCCGCACCTGTTGAGAGGACACTGCCCCACATGACCGATGCCCCTCAAGCCCCCGCTGCCGAGAGCCGCTCGCGAAGCGCGTTCAGGTCCGGCGTGCAGACACAGATCGTCTCCGCTGCCGCGATGTGGCTGATCGGCGCGTCGATCCTGATCGTCCGGGGGCTCGACTACATCCAGGGCCGCTCGTGGCACGCGTGGGCGCTCGCCCTGGGCCTTTCGCTCGGCGTGCTCAAGTCACGGTATCTGCTGGAGCGTGTGGCCGCCAAGGCGGTCGAGCGCATCCGGGAGCGTGGCCCGGCGTTCTTCCTGAGCTTCTTCTCGCTGCGCTCGTGGGCACTCGTCGCGCTCATGATGGGCGGCGGCATCTGGCTGCGGAGCCTCGTTGTGGCCGACGACCAGATCGGTGCCGGCATCATGGGCGCTGTGTACGTCGGCGTGGGGACCGCCCTCCTGCTCGCCGACCGGGTGTTCTGGCACGCCGCATTCAGAAAGCCGCGACACGCGTAGGGCCGTGGGAGTCGAGCGCCGGTAAACGCTACCAGCCCCGGGTCGCTCCGCCGCCGCCCGAACCTCCGCCACCGAAACCGCCGAAGCCGCCGCCGGACGAGCCGCCGCCCCCGCTGCTCGAACCGCCCCAAGTGGACGGCGGGGGCGGCATGAACCCTCCGCCGGAGCTTCCCCCCGGGCCGGATGAGCCGCCGCCGCCCTTGAGGAGGCCTTTCTTCGCAGCCCAGATGAAGAACCCGACGACTCCGCCGATGGCTAGCAGCACGATCCACAAGCCGATGCCCGGGCCGGTGTTCGGCTCGGCCGCGCCCTCGACCTCGGTCTCGTACTCGGCAGCCACCAGTCCGGCGAGTCGGGCATGGCCGGCCTCGATGCCGCCTGCCATGTCGCCATCGCGGAAACGCGGGATGACGTCCTCGTCGAGCACACGACCGGCAACCGGATCGGGGATGGCTCCCTCGAGTCCGTAGCCCACTTCGATCCGCACCTCGCGCTCGCTCACTGCGACGATGAGCAGCACGCCGTTGTCCAGATCCTTCGCGCCGATGCCCAGCTCGTCGAACAGACGCTCGGCGTAGTCCTCGATCGGCCGACCGTCGAGCGAGGCGACGGTGACGACCGCGATCTGGGCGCCTGGCGTCGAGGTCTCGATGCGTGCCGAAAGGACTTCGATGCGCGACTCGACGTCGGGCGGGATGATGCCCGCCTCGTCCATCACGTAGCCGGTGGCCTCGATGCCCGCAGCGGGAAGCGCGCACGCCACCGTGGCGGCAAACGCGAGGGCAAGCAGCAGCGATACGCGACGGGTCACGGCCTTACAACCTCCGCAGGCTACTCGTCGTTACCGAAGTCCACTTCGGGCGTCTCGCGGTCGGACTCGGAGATCTCGAAGAACTCGGCCTTCTCGAAGCCCATGATCGGGGCGATCAGGTTGGTCGGGAACGTGCGTACCGCAAGATTGTAGTCGCGCACGGTCTCGTTGTAGTCCTTGCGCGCCACGGAGATGCGGTTCTCAGTGCCGGAGAGCTCATCCATCAGCCGGATGAAGGTCTGGTCGCTCTTGAGATCGGGGTAGTTCTCGACGATCACGAGCAGTCTGCCGAGCGCGCCCGTGAGTTCGGCGTCAGCCTCCGCCGCCTCTGCGGGAGACGCGGCCCCGGCAAGCCGCGCGCGGCTGTCGGCGATCGCGGTCATGATGTCCTTCTCCTGCGCGGCAAAGCCCCTGACCGTGTTCACGAGGTTGGGGATGAGGTCCGCCCGGCGCTTGAGCTGGTTGTCGATCTGCGCCCACTGCGTCTCGACCTCGTTGTCGAGGTTCACCAGCCGGTTGTACGTGCCGATGAGCGACATCGCGATCACCGCGAGCACTACCAGACCGATGACGATGCCCGACTTCTTCATTGCGGCTCCCTCCCGAGTGACACGCCCTAGGGCACCAGTGTGCCTACGCGCCTACGCACTGGCAACCCTGCCGATCACATCGCGCACGAAACGGGCCGCCCCGGCGATGAGCGCCGGGTCCGCCAGGTCGGCGGTGTCCTTCTCCGAATGCGCGTAGCCGGCCATGAACCCCGCGATGTCGCTCGTCGCAAGCGCGATGGCCGGTCGGCCGTGTATGCCGAAGATCGCGTGATCACTCTGGAACCACTGCGGTCCCTCGGCCATGTCCGGGAACCCGTCCACCGCGTCGCGGACGGCCGCCTCCACCTCGGGCGGGCACCCGTAGAGCGACACGTGATTGACCGTCCCCCGCCAGCCGAGATCGTCGATGTTGATGCCGAGTTCGATGTCGCCCATCGCGCCCTCGTTATCGGCGAGCCAGAGGATCTCGCCGTGTGCCGCGTAGTCGTCCTCGCCGTTGAACGGCACGATCTCGATCGTCGGTCCGTGCTCGTACCCGGCGAGCAACTCGGCGAGCGCAAGGAGTGTCGCCACGCCGCTCGCGTTGTCGAGGCCCCCGGGTGAGCCGCGGCGGCTGTCGATGTGCGCCGAGACCACGATCCGGCCCGGGCGATCGCCTGCAAGAGTGGCGACCACCTGCTCGGCGGTCGCAGGCAGGCGCCGGGACTCGATGCGTATGCGGACGAGGTCGCCGTCGAACTTGCGCAACAGCTTGCCGTCCTCGGCGGTCATGTAGGCGTTGGGGATGTCCAGGTCGCCGTCCTCGAACAGCGGGAACGGATACTGCCCGCCCACCATCTCCGGGTCGCGACCGGTCGCCGCGATCACCGCGGCCGGCCCGAAGTGCTCGAGCGCAGCGATGATGCGTCGATGCTCCTCCGGGTTGTAGAACGGGAAGTTCTTCGGCATGACCTGGTGCGCGGCGATCTCGTTGGTGAGCAGTACCACGGCACCCGCGATCACAGACTTCTCGAGATGCTCGATGTCTCTGACCTCGATGAGTGTCGCGCGTGTGACGCACGGTGGGGAGTACGGGCCGACATGCAGGTCGAACCGCTCGCCGCCCACCTCGACGAACGCCTCGCCGTGCTCCCACTCGAGACAGTCGAACCCGGTACGCCTGACGTCGAAGCCGAGACCGGCAAGCCGTGTGGCGACCATCTCGTTGGCGGCGTCGTTGCCGGGGCCTCCGACGTGCCGGTCAGGGTGCGCCGTGAGCTCGGCCAGGTCGGCGGCGATGCGCGCCTCCAGGTCGCTCATGACAGCACCTCCCCCACGATGCGGGCGACCTCGGCCTTGTCACAGTTGCCGCCGCACTCGGCCACCACCGCACCGATGGCCCGGCCCATGTCACGCTTCTCGGTGATCTGCGCCCCGTCGAGCACGCGCTTCACGATGGCCCGGAGCGAATCGCCTCCGACCTGCGCCGGCAGGTACGCCTCGAGGATGGCCACCTGCTCGGTCAGGTGCGCTGTCCGCTCGGCATCGGTATCCACCTTGATCGAGCCCTCGAGGGTCTCCGATGTCTGCTTGAGCACCTTCTTGAGCGCCGCCACCACCTCGGCGGGTTCGACCTGCCGGCCGGATTCCTTCTCGCGCATGTCGAGCTCGTTCTTCACCTGGCGCAGGATCGACAGCCGCAGCTTGTCGCGCGCCCGCATCGCCGCGGTGATCTCCGCCGAGAGTGATTCGCGGTCCATGAGATATCGCCCCTTTCGCGCGGCCGGTCGGCCACGTGGTTCACGCCTGTTTGATCTCGATCTCGACCCCGTCGGGATCGTGGAAGAACAGCAGCCGCCAGCCGCCGGGGTACTCGGCGATCTGCACGCCGGGGCCGATCACACCGAGTTCGCGTAACTCGGCGCATGCGGCATCGATGTCCGCTGTCTCGAGCGCGAGGTGGCGGAAGCCGAGTGACCGGTCGGGCACCTCGGCTGCGGGCACTGGCTCCCGGTAGGCGAAGAGCTCCACCTGCAGACCGCCGAGGCGCATGAACGTGAGCGTCTTGTCCTCGCCCACCCGCTCGTCGACCGTCACGAAGCCAAGCGCGCCGTAAAACGCCTTGGAGCGGTCAAGATCGCCGACGATGATGCCGACATGGTGCGGCGTGAGGTCCATGCGTGCACCCTCCGTTGTCGCGCGGTGGAGCGAACCATCCGAGTGTAGCGCACGCCCCGAACCCTGCCAGCGGCCCGTCAGCGCCGGCCTTGCGCGGATCGGGTCCGCGCGCTATAGTTCGCCTACTAATCATTAGTGCGCTAACAGTCGTCGTGACTCCGGAAGGACCCGCGCCCATGCCGCATCCGCATCACGCGTTGCCCGACCCCTTCGAGCCCGCGCTCGAGGGCGTCGACCCGCTCGCGGTCGATGTCTTCCGCGCGTTCAAGCGCTCGATGATCCTCAACCGCCACCTCATGATGGCAATGCTCGCCGAGGAGGAGACGCACCCGGCACAGGCCGGCTGCCTGCTCGCCCTGTCGCGTTCTGACGGCGTCAGCCAAAGCGACCTCGCCACGATGCTCCACGTCTCCCGCCCGACAGTCACGAGCATGCTTCAGAAGATGGAGGCCGCTTCGCTCATCGAGCGCCGCGCCGACGAGCACGACCAGCGAGTCACCCGCATCTTCTTAAGCCCGAGCGGGGTGGAGGTGGCCGAGCGGATGCGGAAGGTCCACGCTCGCATCATCGCCTCCACCGTCGGGGAGATGCCCGAGGCCGACCGGGTGGAACTCTTGCGACTGCTCGAGGCGCTCAACGAGCGTGCCGTGGCCGCGCTTCAGCGGGCCGGCGGCACGAATCCGCATGCGAAGCCGGGAGACGACGACAGATGACACGTATCCTGCGCTTCCTCAAACCGTACCGGGTCCAGCTGACCTTCGTGATGGTGCTGCTGCTCGTGCAGGCCATCGGCAACCTGTACCTCCCCGATCTGAACGCGGACATCATCAATAACGGTGTGGCCAAGGCCGACACCGCGTACGTGGTCCGCATCGGCGTCGTGATGCTTGGTGTGACGCTGCTCCTCGGCATCGCCTCGATCGTCTCGGTGTACTGGGGGGCGAAGTCGGCCATGGCCTTTGGTCGCGACGTCCGGCATGCGGTCTTCCGGCGCGTGCAGGACTTCTCACTCGCCGAGATGAACCGCTTCGGCGCTCCGTCGCTCATCACCCGCACCACCAACGATGTGCAGCAGGTCCAGATGGTGGTAGCCATGGGTCTGAACGTCATGGTCATCGCACCGTTCATGGCTGTCGGCGGCATCATCATGGCCGTCAGGCAGGATGTGCCGCTCTCGGGACTCATCGCCGTGGTCGTCCCGCTGCTTGCGGTGATCATCGCGGTCATGGCGCGCAAAGCGCTCCCGCTGTTCAAGACGATGCAACTGCGCGTCGACCGCGTGAACCAGGTCATGCGCGAAAAGCTCACCGGCATCCGGGTGATCCGGGCGTTCGTGCGCAGCGACTACGAGGCGCGACGCTTTGACGAGGCCAACCGCGACCTGTCCGAGACCATGCTCGCCGTCGGTCGCCTGTTCGCGCTCATCATGCCGACGGTCATGGCGGTGTTCAACCTCTCGCTCGTGGCGACGATGTGGTTCGGCGGGCTGCGCATCGCAAGCGGCGAGATGCCTATCGGCAACCTCACGGCCTTCCTCACCTACATCATGCAGATCCTCATGTCGGTCATGATGGCGACCGTCATGTTCGTGATGGTCCCGCGCGCCGCTGCCTCGGCCGAGCGCATCAACGAGGTGCTCGACACGGAGCCCGAGATCGCCGACCCGACAGACCCGGTCGTCATGGCCGAGCACCAGGGAACGGTCGAGTTCATGGACGTCGAGTTTCGCTACCCGGGCGCGGAGAGCGCGGTCCTCGGCGGCGTGACGTTTACAGCCGTGCCCGGCCAGACCACGGCGGTCGTGGGCTCAACCGGCAGCGGCAAGTCGACGCTCATCAACCTCATCCCCCGCTTCTACGACATCACCGCAGGACGGCTGCTCGTAGACGGGGTGGACAGCCGCGACATGACGCAAGAGCATCTCTGGAGCCTGATCGGCTTCATCCCGCAGAAGGCGTTCCTGTTCAACGGCACCGTGGCGAGCAACCTGCGTTACGGCCGCAAGGACGCCACCGACGAGGAGCTCTGGCACGCGCTGGAGGTGGCCCAGGCCGCGACGTTCGTGCGCGCGCTGCCCGAGGGGCTCGAAGCAGCGGTGGCGCAGGGCGGAGCCAATCTCTCGGGCGGCCAGCGCCAGCGCCTCGCGATCGCCCGCGCGCTCGTGAAGCGCCCGCCGATCTACATCTTCGACGACAGCTTCTCCGCGCTCGACTTCGCGACCGACGCCGCGCTGCGCACCGCGCTCGCGCGCGACACCGCCGACGCCACGGTGATCATCGTCGCCCAACGGGTCAGCACGATCATGCACGCGGACCGGATCATCGTGCTCGACGAGGGCACCATCGTCGGCTCGGGCACTCACGACGAACTCATGGAGACGTGCCAGACGTACGTCGAGATCGTGAGAAGCCAGCTCACCGAGGAGGAGGTCGCATGAGCGAGCGTACGGCACCTGCGACCCCGCCGGCCGGACCCGGGCGCGGTCCGGGCCCCGGCGGTCCGATGATGGGCCCCGGCGGACACGGCCTCATGGCCGGCGGCGCCAAGAGCAAGGACTTCTCCGGAGCGCTCAAGCGGCTCGGCGGCTACCTCCGCCCGCATGCGCTCCTGATCGGCATCGTCATCGCGCTGACCGTCTCGAGCGTCGCCCTCAACGTCATCGGCCCGAGGATCCTCGGCCAGGCCACCAACCTGCTGTTCGAGGGCGTCATCAGCGAGCAGTTCCCCGAGGGAGTCACGCAGGAGCAGGCGATCGGCGGCCTGCGCGCCGCCGGCGAGGAGCAGCTCGCCGACATGCTCGAGGCGATGACGCTCACGCCCGGTGCGGGCGTGGACTTCGACGCCATCGCACGACTGCTCGGCATGCTCGCCGCGATCTACCTGCTCTCGGCACTGTTCAACTGGATGCAGGGGTACATCATGGCCGGCATCACGCAGCGGACGATCTACGGCTTGCGCCGCCAGGTGGACGAGAAGATCACCCGGCTGCCGCTCGCGTACTTCGACGACAACGCGCGCGGCGACACGCTCTCGCGGGTGACCAACGACATCGACAACATCGCGCAGACGCTCCAGCAGTCGGCCACGCAGGTGATCACGTCGCTGCTCACGATCGTCGGTGTGCTCGGCATGATGTTCTGGATCTCGCCGCTGCTCGCCGCGATCTCGCTGCTCGTGATCCCGGCGGCCGTCGTGGTGACCATGTTCATCGCCAGGCGCTCGCAGAAGCAGTTCGCCGCACAGTGGGAGCGCACGGGGCGTCTGAACGGCCACGTGGAGGAGATGTTCACCGGTCATGCGGTCGTCAAGGTCTTCGGCCGACAGGCCGAGGCCGTCGAGATCTTCGACGCTGAGAACGAGGACCTCTATGACGCGTCGTTCCGCGCGCAGTTCATCTCGGGCACCATCCAGCCATCCCTCGGCTTCCTCAACAACCTCAACTACGTGGGCATCGCCGTGATCGGCGGGCTCAAGGTCGCCGGCGGCACGCTCTCGCTCGGCGATGTCCAGGCGTTCATCCAGTACTCGCGCCAGTTCACCCAGCCGATCGTGCAGACGGCGTCGATCGCCAACGTGCTCCAGTCCGCTGCGGCCTCCGCCGAGCGGGTGTTCGAACTCCTCGACGCCGAGGAGGAGGTCCCGGAGTCGACGACGCCGGTGCGCCTGGCCAGCGCCCGGGGACATGTCGAGTTCCGCGACGTCACCTTCAGCTACTCGGCTGACAAACCCCTCATCGAGGGGCTCGACCTCGAGGCGCTCCCCGGCCGGACCGTTGCGATCGTCGGGCCTACGGGAGCCGGGAAGACCACGCTCGTCAACCTGCTCATGCGCTTCTACGAACTCGACGGCGGCGCCATCCTCATAGACGGCGTGGACACGCGCGACATGACCCGCGACGACCTGCGCCGAACGTTCGGCATGGTGCTGCAGGACACGTGGCTGTTCAAAGGGACCATCCGCGACAACCTGGCGTACGGGCGCGAGAGCGCCACCGACGAGCAGGTCATGAACGCGGCGCGCGCGGCGCACGTGGACCACTTCGTACGGACGCTCGCCGATGGTTACGACACCGAACTCAACGACGAGAGCTCCAACATCTCGGCCGGACAGCGGCAGCTGCTCACGATCGCCCGCGCGTTTCTTGCGGACCCGCCGATACTGATCCTGGACGAAGCGACCAGCTCGGTGGACACGCGTACCGAGACCCTCATCCAGCAGGCGATGAGCCGGCTGATGGAGGGGCGCACGAGCTTCGTGATCGCCCACCGTCTCTCCACGGTCCGTGGCGCCGATCTCATCCTCGTGATGAACGAGGGCGCGATCATCGAGAAGGGCACACACGCCGAGCTCATGGCGGGCGGCGGATTCTACTGCGACCTGTACAATAGCCAGTTCGTGGACGCATACGAGAAGGCAGTCTAGGCCCGTGAAAGCGAGTACCCTCCCGTGACGATGTATCTATCTGCCCTCTTAGGCTTCGTGTTGCTGTTCGGCGGCGGCGAACTGCTGGTGCGCGGCGCCGTCGCCCTCTCTCGCCGCTTCGGACTCTCCCCGCTCCTCATCGGCATGACCGTCGTCGCGGCGGCGACATCGGCGCCGGAACTCGTCGTCAGCGTCGGTGCGGCCCTCCGGGGTAGCTCGGACATCGCGCTCGGCAACGTCGTGGGCAGCAACGTCTTCAACGTGCTCGGCGTGCTCGGCATCTCGGCGCTCATCACCCCGATCGTCGTCAAGCCGCAGGCGCTCCGTCGCGACACCTGGTTCATGGCCGGGTCCGTGGTAGCCCTCGCGCTCGCGGCCATGCTCGGGCGGATCGGCCCGGTCACCGGTCTCGTGCTGCTCGCCGGGCTCATCGGCTACGTCGTGTACTCGTACCGTGCCGAGATGCGGGACGAATCCGACCCTGCAGTGGAACTGCACACCCACGAGGCCGAGGAACTGGCGGTGCCGACGTCGGTGGGGATCTCGGCGGCCTATCTGGCCGCGGGGCTCGCGTCGCTCATCGTCGGTTCCCAGCTCCTCGTCACCGGCGCCACCGAGATCGCCCGCACGTTCGGTCTGTCCGAGGCGGTCATCGGCCTGACGCTCGTGGCCCTGGGAACATCGCTTCCCGAGTTGGCGACGAGCGTGATGGCGGCGTTCCGCGGGCACTCGGACGTCGCGGTCGGCAACGTGCTCGGCTCCAACCTCTTCAACGCGCTCGGGATCATCGGCGCCACCGCGCTCGTGCGGCCGATAGCGGTCGCCCCGCATATGGCACATGTGGACGTGTGGGTCATGGTCGCAGCCTCGCTCGCCGTGGTCCCGCTGCTGCTCAGCCGGGGGCGGGTCGGCCGGCTCGCGGGGGGCGCCTTCCTCGCGACATATGCGGCATACATCGCGCTGTTGTTCGTGAGCGCGCCTGTCGCATAGGCGCCGCCCGTCGCCCCGTGCTCATGCGAGCACGGCCATCGGCCGATATTCCTGGTGTGACGCCCTCGGTTACACACAGGAGAGCACGCATGCGATTCCGCACGACCGGCCTTGTGGCCCTGACGATCGTCTTCTCGATGCTCTCGCCGCTCCCGGCGATGGCCTGGTCCAACGGGCCGAACGACGGCAACGGCTACGGCACCCACGACTGGGTCATCGACGAAGCGCTCGACATGGTGAACGCGCCGTGGGTCGTGCGTGACGTCGCACTTGCGGCCTCAGACGACCCGGATATGGTGTTCGTCGACGTGGTCAACCACCTGTTCCGCCCCACCGGCGGCGGGCGCGGTGGGCCACAGCAGGTCGCCGACCGCTACTACGATATGGTCACGGCCTACCAGGCCGGCAACTACAACGAAGCCAGCAAGCAGCTCGGCTGGCTCTCGCACTACTTCACTGACCTGGCGGTCGTCTACCACGTCGACCTCAAGGAAGGCGATGCGACCGAGAGCGACGAGCACCTGGACTACGAGCTCGACGTCGACTCCTACCACCGCGAACAGGGCAACGTGTCCAGCTGGATCACATCGCGCACTCGTCTGCCGATCACCGACATCCGCCAGTACACGCTGGACTACGCGGTGGGGATCCGCCCGACGTACGCCTCGCTCCGCTCGGCCTACAAGGCGAACGGACTCACCGGCACGGCTCTCACGCTCACGAAGCAGAACCTCAGCGCAGCCGTGAACGGACTCGCCGACATCATCGCCATGGTGCCCTCGGGTCAGGGGATCTCGGGCCCCGGCGTGGTCACGGCCACAGCCCGCAAGGTCTACGTCAGCAACAACATCGGCGTGGCCGTCTACGCCGACTGCACCAACGCCGCCGGAAAGCCGGTCGAGGGGGTTCGCGTCGAGTTCAGGTGGCCTCTCCGGGCCGGGACGCTTGTGGAGACCGCCATCACCGATGCCGAGGGACGCGCGACGAGCTGGGTCGAACTCGGCAACGAGGTACTCGGCCGTGAGATCATCGTCACGACCAAGGTGGTCTCCGGTGGCCAGGTCGCCTCGGACACCGCCGTCATCATCCCGACCGACGTGATCGACTACATCAAGACGGCGGTATCCAACTACACGCCACTACAGAACACGCAGGTCACGGCACACGTCGTCTGCCTGAACGCCGCCGGAAAGCCCATCGCGGGCCTGCCCGTCACGTTCATATGGACCCACCCGGCCGGCACGGTCACCGGCACGGCCACGACCGACCTCTTCGGCGTGGCACGTCACCGACGCAACATCGGCGCATCTGCCGCCGAACAGGTCGTCCAGGTCCAGGCCGCCGTTGAGGCTGGCAACACGATCCGCAACTCCTACGCGACGTTCGTGCCGAAGCCCAACCCCGTGCCGCTGCCGTTCACGCCGCAACCGGTCGCCGGAGCGAACCGCTATGCGACGGCAGCCGCCATCGCGGGCAAGGCGTTCCCACCGGGCGGCGCCACCACCGTGGTCATCGCCACCGGGGAGAACTTCCCCGACGCACTCGGCGGCGCGGCACTGGCGGGCGCATACAACGGACCGATCCTCCTCACGCTGCCCAGGTCGCTGCCGACCGAGGCTGCCGACGCGATCAAGCGTCTTGGCGCCACACACGCCATCATCCTCGGCGGAACGGGAGCGGTCGGAACGCAGGTAGAGAGCGGCCTCCGCGCGGCCGGCATCACCAAGATCGATCGCATCAGCGGCTCCAACCGCTACGACACGGCGCGCAAGGTGGCCCAGGCGGCGGCCAGGCAGGCCAACGGCGGCTGGGACGGGACGGCGCTTGTGGCCACCGGCACGAACTTCCCCGACGCGCTCGCCGGCTCGTCACTCGCCGCGGCTCGCAGGTGGCCGATCTACCTGGCCGATCCGAAGGGAGCCCCCGCCACGCTCGCGAGCCAGATGAAAGCCGACGGCGTCAAACGGGTCATCATCCTCGGCGGTACGGGTGCGGTCTCGGCTGCGTGCGAAGGCGCACTCCGCTCGGCCATCGCCGACACGACGCGTCTCTACGGCAGCAACCGTTACGAGACCGGCGTGAAGATCGCACAGTACGGAGTCGGCTCGGCAGGACTTGTCTGGGACGGCACCTCGGTGGCGACCGGCGAGAACTACCCGGATGCGCTGGCCGGCGGCATGCTGGCGGCGAAGAAGGGGTCGGTCATCGTTCTAACGACACCGAAGTCCCTGGCGCCGTCGACCGGCTCCGCGCTCGGCGCGGCCAAGACTGAGATCGGCACCGTGTACTACCTCGGCGGCACCGGTGCGGTCTCGCAGGCGGTGCGCGACCAGATCAGCCAGACGCTGAAGTAGTCCGCTTCACAGCGGCAACCGTCTGAGCTCGGTACGCCTCGCCCTCCAGTCGGGTACGTAGCGCGCGAGCTCACCGTAGAACGCCGGACCGTGTCCGGCCTCGCGCATGTGACAGAGCTCGTGGTAGACGACGCTGTCGATGCACTCGACCGGTGCGCGCGCCAGCCGGGCGTTGAGCGACATGCGGCATCCCCCGATCAGACTCCCCCAGCGAGACCTCATCACGCGCACCCGAAGCGTCGGCTTCACCTCACCCGGCCGGGCAAACGCTGCCCAGCAGACATCCAGGCGCTCGGCGAGCAGCCGACGCGCCTCGGCAAGCTCCTTCGGGCCGAGCGGCGCCGGCGCGACAGCCGGGCCGAGCCGCCCGATCTCCTCACGCTTGCGCGCGACCCAGCCGGCACGCTCGAGTAAGAGTCGCTCGATCTCGCGCTCCGAGACCCGATACGGCGCCCGCACGAGCACGGCAGCGTCGGCACCCACGACGATGGCAACCGTACGGCGAGCCGACCGGACGATCCCGTACGGGATGCGCTCGTCGCCGTGAACGATGATGCGATCGTGGGGCACGGACGCCTTTCGGGCCGGTGAGTCGGCGGAGAGTACATCGGGTATCATAGGGCTTCGAGGCCGCATGCGGCCTCGAAGTATGAGCAGCCGCTGGCTCCTGCGGCGTAGGCGCAGCGCGAAGGGGGTTCCACATGTCGTCACTACTCGAGGTCAGAGGACTGCGCAAATCCTACGGCGAACTCGAAGCCGTCGCGGGGATCGACTTTCAGATCGCCCCGGGCGAGATCTACGCCCTCATCGGTCCCAACGGGGCAGGCAAGACGTCCACGCTCCGCATGGTGGCCACGATCCTCCGTCCTTCCGGCGGCACGATCGAGGTGGACGGACTCGATGTCGTCAGGGACGCCGACGGGGTGCGCCGCGTCATCTCGTACCTGCCCGAGGAAGCCGGCGCCTACAAGAACATGAAGGCGATCGACTACCTGACCTTCGTGGCACGGATCTTCTTCGCCGAGAAGGCGCGTGTGGCTGAAGCGGTCGAGGTGGCCCGTGAGGTCTCGGGCCTCGGCGACCGCCTCGATGACAAGCTCGGATCGTACAGCAAGGGCATGAGCCGGAAGCTGCTGCTCGCCCGCACCGTCATGACGCGACCACGACTGGCGATCCTCGACGAGCCGACGAGCGGCCTCGACGTCCTGAACGCGCTTGAGATCCGCGACCGGGTGCGCGAACTCGCGCGCCAGGGCATGTCGGTACTGCTCTCCAGCCACAACATGCTCGAGATCGAGTACCTCTCCGACCGCGTCGGCATCATCGACCGCGGCGTGATCCGGGACACCGGCACCGCCGCGGAGCTCAAGGCGCGCCATGACGCCGACAACCTCGAGACGGTCTTCGGGCGACTGGCGGGCGCAGACCGAGAGGCGGTGACGCGATGAGGACGTTCGGCGTTCTGCTGCGCAAGGAGCTCCGTGAGCTGCTGACGTTTCAGATGCTCGGCCCGTTCGTCGCGATAGTCGTCATCTTCATCGCCCTCGGCGGCGTCATCGGCTCGGCGGGCGACGGTGACGGCAGCACGCGCCTCGTCGTCGTCGACAACGACCTCTCAGTGGCCTCACAGACGGTCATCGCGTCGCTCGAGTCGGTCGGTCTCGACGTCACGGTGGTGGAAGATGCCGAGACGCAAACGGCGATCACCGAGCACAGCGCTGATGGTGTCGGCCTGTTCGTGACCGTGCCCGAGGGGTTCGCGACCTCGCTCGATAGCGACGAGCCGCTACCCGTTGAGGCGCACGCGGTCATGACCGACTTCTCGTTCCTCGGCATGCAGGGGACCGCCGAGATGCAGGCCGGCCTTGCAACCGCCAACCAGGCGCTCGCCACGGCGTTTGCGACGCGGTTCGCGCCGGACGCCCCGATCGAGCTGCTGCAGATGCCGCTGCACGTCGAGCATCGCGTCACGGTGGGCGCGGAGACGGCGGCCACGAGCCCGGATGTGGTCGGCGCGTTCATCGCCCAGCAAACCACGTTCATCCCGATCGTGTTGTTCATCGTCATCATCTTCGCGGCCCAGCTCATCGCCACGACGATCGCTACCGAGAAGGAGAACAAGACCCTCGAGACGCTGCTGTCATACCCTGTGAGCCGCACCTCTCTCGTCACCGCCAAGATGGTCGCCGCCGGACTTGTGTCGCTCGTGGCGGCAGCCGCGTACATGCTCGGCATGCAGCAGTACATGGCCGGGCTCGAGACGAGCCTCGGTGGAGGCGGCGCCGATGCGGCGATGCAGGCATCGCGCGCGGCGATGACCCAGCTCGGGCTCGTTCTCGGTCCCGCCGACTACGTGATGCTCGGGCTCTCGCTGTTCGCGGGCATCCTGCTCGCGCTTTCGATCGCCATCATCCTCGGCGCGTTCGCCGAGAGCGTGAAGGCGGCGGCGGCGCTCCTCACGCCGCTCATGGTGCTGCTCATGGTGCCGTACATGCTCACCATGTTCGTGAACCTGAACACCGCATCACCGCTGCTCAAATGGGGACTGCTGGCGATCCCGTTCACGCACGCGTTCACGGCCGCACAGAACCTCTTCCTGGGAAACGACATCACCGTGTGGCTCGGCATCGGCTACCAGCTGCTCTGGTTCGTCGGCTTCGCGGTGATCGCGGCCCGCATCTTCTCCAGCGACCGCATCCTCACCATGAAGCTCGACATACGCCGCAAGAAGTAGCGCGGAGATTCATCAGGCCGCCGCCCGTGCGGAATGCACGAGGCGACGGCCCTCATGGACTGCCTGTCAGAAGCGGGCATCCCGCCCGCGGGCAGGTGCTACTGCAACGTACCGGCGACAGCGTCGCGGACAGACTGACTGACCGCCCCCGTGCCGCCGAGGAACGTCACGTGCTCGATCGAGGACTTGTTCCCGCCAAGTGCCGAAGCTGTCGGCGCGCTCAGCAATGTCCGGTCGGTGAGAAGCATCACAGAGCCGCGCACGCCCTGGAGGACGCCGCCGGCAAGCGCGTCCGGGAAGTCCGTCCCCGTGGCGATGGCGAGCCCGTCCCACGAGAGGCCGGCCGCATTGCAGCCATACGCGGCGACTGCCGCGGCGGTATGATAGCGGCTCGCGCCATACAGCCTCGTGACGTTCCCATTGCCGTAGGTGGTCTTGAGTCCGGACTCGACAGTCCCGGACACGACTCCCGTGCCGCCGAGCACGATCACGTCGGTGATGCCACAGGCCGCCATGGCGGACGTCGTGGCCGCCGACAACCCATTGGGTCCGGCAAGGAACAACGGCCAGCCCTTCGCAACCGAAAGCGGTGCGGCAGCCAGCGCATCCGGGAAGTTCGCCCCGGTAGCGACGAACGCGGTCCCATCGAATCCGGCGCCGGCCTTCATCTCATTCACGGCAGCCACCGAGACCAGGTTCGCGGTCTCGAAACGATCGGCACCACCGATGCGCGTCACGTTCCCGGCGCCGAGGAGATCCTCAAGCGCGTCGAACACGGCATCATCGACCGCACCCTTCCCGCCGAGAACGTAGGCGCGCGTCGCGCCGAGACGAGCGATCTCTGCAGCCACCGGATCGGGCAGTCGGCCCGTTTCGGTGAGGAGTATCGGACCTGCGACCGCGGAAGCGAGCGCACCGCCGCCGAGCGCATCCGGCCAGTTCGCGCCGGTCGCGATGACGACACAGTCAGCGCCCGAAGGGAATGCGCGCGCGGACGCGGTCACCGCGGTGTGATAGCGGGTCGCACCCGCGACGATCTCTACGGTCACCGTAGGTACCGGGTCGGGCAACGGAGCCGGGCTCACCGTGGTGCTGCCGACTCCATCGTTACGGCCGGGGCCACCGACGGAGTAGACGGTGTAGGTCTGCCCGACGGTCACCGTGAACTGGCCGCTCGACGCCTCTATGGCGGCGATCTTCGCGGTCGGACTGAACACGGCGATCGCGTCTGCTCCGGGCGAGCTGAAGCTGTAGGTTGCGTTCGTTCCGACGATGTTGACGAGCGTCGTGGTCACAGGCAGGCTGACCCCGCTGTGGCAGTTGGTGCAGGCTGTCGTCCGAGACGGTTCAGCCGATGCGGTAGCGCTCATCGCGATGAGAGCGACGATTGCCATCACCATGATGGCCGCGGTCCGAATGGTCCTGTTCATAGGCGAGCTCCTTCGGTTCGTGGGTAGACCATCGATCACGAACCACACAAGCGAGCACGCCATGTGCCATCGGCCGGTTGCGTGAGAGGACTCTCACACGGCAACGGTCCGGGCATGTGCATGGTGCCTACGCGTGCAGGACCTGGCTCAGGAAGGCCTGGGTGCGCTCCTCGGCGGGGCTGGCGAAGAAGGTGTCCGACGGGCCTTCCTCGATGATCATGCCGTCGTCCATCATGATCACGCGGTCGGCCACCTCGCGCGCGAAGCCCATCTCGTGGGTCACCATCACCATGGTCATGCCGCCCGCGGCGAGGTCCTGGATGACCTGGAGCACTTCGGCCACCAGTTCGGGGTCGAGCGCCGAGGTGACCTCGTCGAACAGCATGATCTCCGGATCCATCGCGAGCGCCCGCGCGATGGCGACGCGCTGCTTCTGACCGCCGGAGAGCTGTGAGGGCCAGGCCTTCTCCTTGTCGGGAAGCCCGACTTTGTCCAGCAGGTCCCTCGCGACCGCCTTGGCCTTAGCGCGCGAAACCCCCTTCACGCTCTCGGGAGCGATCGTGATGTTGTCCAGGACGTTCTTGTGCGGGAAGAGGTGGAAGTGCTGGAAGACCATGCCCATCCGCTCACGGACCTTGTCCAGGTTGTCACGCACCGGGTCGATCGGCTCGCCGTCCAGCAGCACCTCGGAGCCCTCGTCCGGGAACTCCAGGAAGTTCAGGCAGCGGAGCAGCGTCGACTTACCCGAGCCGGACGGCCCGATGATCACGACGACCTCTCCCTCGGCGACCGTGAGATCGATGCCCTTGAGCACGTGCAGCTCGCCGAAGTGCTTGTGCAGGTTCCGTGTCTCTATGACGTTCACGTCGTCGCCCTCCTGTCGGGGGTCAGTCGCGCCTCGAGCCTGTTGACGAGCGCCGTGAAGGCGAGCACGAGTACGAGGTAGTAGAGCCCGGCGATGAGATACGTCTCGAAGGGGCGGAAGTTCGCCGCCGCCGCCGTCATGGCGGTGCTGTAGATCTCGGACACGCCGAGGAACGCCACGAGAGACGAGTCCTTGAGCCCGATGATGAACTGATTGCCGAGCGGCGGGATGGCGCGACGGAACGACTGCGGCAAGATGATCAGCCGCATCGTCTTGCGCGTCGACATGCCGAGCGAGCGAGCGGCCTCATGCTGGCCGCGGTCGATGCTCTGGATGGCGCCTCGGAAGATCTCGGCCACGTACGCCCCGGCGTGGATCGCGAGTGCGAACGCGCCTGCCCAAAACGACGTGAGCACCACGATCGACGAGATACCGAAGTACAGGAACATCAGTAGCACGATAAGCGGCGTCCCGCGCACGATGCCGATGTAGGCATTGGCGATCACATTGGCAACGGGGCTCTTCGCGAGTTTCAGGAACGCGAACACCAATCCGATGACCATGGCGAGCAGGAGCGAGACCGCGGTGAGTTGGAGGGTCACCCCGGTCGCGCGCAAGAAGCCGAAGAAGTGCATGTCGACAACGGCCCACAGGGACTCGAACACGTGCCACCTCCTTCGCTGAGCGGGGCCGACCGATGCTTCGGCCGGCCCCGTCGCAGCTCACAGTGAGAGAGCGTACGGACTTACTCGCCGAGGATGTTCTCGGGGAACCAGCGGAGGCTGATCTCCTCATAGGTCCCATCGGCGATCATGTCCTCAAGCGCCTCGTTGATGGCGTTCAGGAGCTCGGTATCGCCCTTCTGCACGGCGATGCCCATCTCGTCTTGCTCCAGGACGTCGCCGACCGCCTTGATGGCAAGCCCGGACTCGTCCATCGCGATGAAGCCGACGAGCTTGTCGGTGATCACGGCGTCGAGTCGGCCGGTGGTCAGGTCCTGCAGAGCGACGACGTCGCTCTCGTAGGTGACCACATTGTCAGCGCCGGTGATGCCCTGCGCGAGCGTAAGATATGTCGACGCCTTCACGACACCGATCTTGGCGCCGGCGAGGTCGTCGGCGGAGACGATGGTGTCGTTGTCCGCAGCGACGAACGTCTGGGCGCCCGAGCGGTAGTAGGGCCGCGTGAAGTCCACCTGCTCCTTGCGCTCGTCGGTGATCCCGTGGCTCGCCACAAGGGCGTCGTAACGCCCGTCACGCAGGCCCTGGATGAGCGTGTCGAACGGGATCGGGGACTGCATGTCGGGCGTGCGCCCGATCCTCGCGGCGATCTCGTTGGCGATGTCCACGTCGAACCCGACGATCTCGCCGCCCTGGTCAAAGCTGAACGGCTTGTAGGCGCCACTGTTGGCGAAGACGAACGTCTCCGCTCCAGCTTCGCCCGAGGCACCGTCCTCGGCCTCGGCCCCGCAGCCCGCAAGGGCCAGGGACGCTGCTGCCGCGATGGCAAGCAGTAGAACTATCCAGGTTCGCTTCATGTGTCGACCTCCCGGTCAGATCCGGTTACCTGTCGACCCCACGGTCAGCGACCGGGACCCACCTCACACACCTCACTATGCAGATGATCCTGCGCTTTGTTGCAAAGCAAGCCGCGCCAGCAAGTCTGGCCACATCCAACAAGGGGACGCCCGAGTCTAACATAGGGCTCTGACGTGTGCAAACGCATACTGCATAACCGGTAGCGATTCTGCGCCTTCTACCTTGCCGTATACCGATTTATGCATTCCTGATATAGCGCCAGTTCTGTGTGGTCTGAACGCAGGTGTTCGCGCGGTGCTACGCTGACACCATGACCGACACGCAGACAGTGCGCGCGCACGTCACGATCACCGGCGTCGTCCAGGGTGTGTACTTCCGGTCGAGTGCCGCCGACGAGGCCCGCTTCTTCGGTTTGGCAGGGTGGGTTCGCAACACCGCCCAGGGGGTCGAAGCGGTCTTCGAGGGCCCACGCCCGGCCGTCGAGCAGATGATCGCATGGTGTCACGAAGGTCCCCGTCGCGCCACGGTCGACCGGGTGGACGTCACGTGGGAGGACTCACAGGGACTGTCCGGGTTCATCGTGCGCCACTAGGAGAACGGCCCCCGCAAGACGCGCCGCTCAGACCGGTGCCACGCCCCGATAGCGCGGCAGGCGCAGGACGAACGTCGATCCCTCACCGGGACTGCTCGTCAGGGTGATCATCCCTCCGAGCAGCTGCGCATACTCCTGCGACAGCGCCAGGCCGAGTCCCGTCCCCTCCGGTTTGACCCGGCCGACGATCTCGATCTGGGTGAAGCGATCGAAGACACGGGGCTGATCGGCCTCGGCTATGCCCGGTCCGGTGTCCGTCACCGAGAAGACGACCGTCCCTTCCGGCCCGGTTCCAAACCGCACCTCGACGCTCCCCGCGCCGGTGAACTTGACCGCGTTGCCCACGAGATTGAGCAGGATCTGCCTGACCTTGCCGCTGTCCGAGACGATCTCGAGAGCCGAGTCGCTCACATCGGCACTCAGTTCAAGCCCCTTCTCATCGGCCAACGGCCGCATCACGTCGATGACCTCGGTGACGAGCGCCACCCCGTCGAACGGAGCCGGCCTCACCTCGACGCGCCCCGCCTCGACGCGCTCGAGATCCAGCACGTCGTCGATGAGCGCAAGCAGATGCCTGCCCGAACCGTGGATCATCTCGATCTGGGTGCGCTGCTCGTCGGTGAGCGGACCGGCCATGCCCTGCACCAGAAGCCCCGAAAAACCGATGATCGAGTTGAGCGGTGTCCGAAGCTCATGACTCATGCTCGCGAGAAACACGCTCTTGGCCGCGGTCGCCGCGGCGAGTTCGGCGTTCGTCTGCTCCAGCTCCGACGTCCGGTCGGCAACGAGCTCCTCCAGATCCTCCCGGTACCGTTCCTCTTCGGCCTCGGCAGCTTTGCGCGACGAGATGTCCGTGTGGGTTCCGACCATGCGGATCGGAGCACCATACTCGTCGCGCTCGACGATGCTCCCGAGGGCGAGCATCCAGTGGTACTCACCAGAGGCAGCACGCTGGCGGAACTCGACGCGATACTCCGGTATCGCGCCCGCTGCGAACTCCTCGTACGCACGGACCACGCGCTCCCGATCGTCCGGGTGCAGGTCTCCCACCCATCTGTCCCGCGTGATCTCGTACGCCCCGGGATCGTAGCCGAGCATGCTCGCGTACTCGGCCGAGACAGTCACTCTCCCCGAACTCACATCGAGATCCCACGTTCCCTGCTCCGCGGCCTCCAGCGCCAACCGTAGCCGCTCGGCGTCGCTCGCGAGCTGGCGCCTGTCCGCTTCCCGCTCTTCCTGATCCAGGATGAAGCGCGCTACCAGCAGTGTAGCCAACGGGAACAGGACGATCACCACGGGACCGATCTGACGCACGACGTCCCAGCCCATGTGTTCGGGCAGGAAGACGACCTGCGTCCCAAGCATGAAGACGTGCACGAGCAGACCGAACCCGAGAAGCTGCCAGCCGCCCATGATCGAGGGGAACCGGCGGCGCAGGTAGTAGAAGAGGACGCCGAGGGACGCCGATTCGATCACGACGAGAACGCCGGCAAGCGCTCCCGGACCGCCGATGGACGCGCGGTAGACACCGGCGATGATCGCGGACACAGCCGCCACCAGCGGACCGCCGAACAGCCCGGCGATGGCGAGAATGATCGACCTGCCGTCGAAGATGAGGCCGGGTGCGAGCACGAGCGGCGTAGCCATCGCAACGACCGCGACGCCGCCGAACAGAAGCCCAGAGGCAAACCGGGAGGCGACGTAGTTGCGCTCGATGCGGCGCAAGACGTAATGCTGGATGCTGACCAGCATGACGATGAGCGCGACGTTCTGAACGAGGGACAGGACCAACGGGTGGACTCCTTCACGGAGCAGAATGGAGCTTGAGGCATGATACAACGGAACCGCGCCGGGGCGGCTGTTCAAGCCGCTCAGGCGGTGTGTGCTGGCGGCTCCTTCTCGGCGCCGACCATGACGCGCCCGCCCTCGATCCGCACCTCGTACGTGACGAGCGGCCGGGGATGACGCAGCGCCTCGGCTGCCGCCTGGGCGACACCGGACCAGTCCGTCCACCTGATCACGCTGCCGTCGGTCACGTCGAACTGCGAACCGTGACGCGGGCAGGTCACCACGGTACCCTTGAGGGTGCCGCGCGCGAGCCGGCCATGCAGGTGCGGACAGCGCGCCTGGGTGGCGAAGTACCGGTCACCGGCACGCGCGAGCAAGATCGCCTGGCCGCCCACCTCCACTTCGGTCATTGCGCCGTCGACCAGCTCCTCTGCGCCCAGCACATCGGCAAACGCGCTCATTCCGAACCTCCGCTTCGCTACCTGCGCAGTATTCTGGCGATCGCGAGCAGCACGATCGCGCCGATCGTGGCCACGACGATGGACCAGATATTCAGGCCGTCCACGCCGCCGAACCCGAACAGACTCATGACGAAGCCGCCGATGAACGCACCGACCACGCCGAGCAACACGGTCATCAGGCAGCCGGCCCGCCCCTGGCCGAGGAGGAACTGTGCGAGCATTCCCGCAAGCCCGCCGACGATGATCCAGCTGAGCAGACCCATCTCTTCATCCTCCTTGTGCGGTGCCAGTGACGGGAGCAGCGCGGCCCAACCACCTGTCAACGGCCGACCGCTCTTGTGGGTCTTACCCCTCAAGCGCGGGCGCGCACCGCATCGCGCACCGAACGCCCGCACACGCGGCAGGGTATAGAGCAACGTAGGCCTACCAAAGGAGGTGCGTGCCCGATGCCCCGGCCCCTGTGGAACGGAGTGATCAGCTTCGGACTGGTCACGATCCCGGTCTCCCTCTACCCGGCGAAGAACGCTGAGAACGATATACGCTTCACGCTGCTCCACGAACGCGACATGCGGCCCGTGCGCAACCGCCGCGAGGACGATCTCGAACACGAGGTCCCCTGGGAGGAGGTCGTGAAGGGCTACGAGTACGAGCCCGGCCAGTACGTGATCATCACCGAGGACGAATTGCGGGCGGCAAACGTCGAGGCGACCCAGTCGATCGACATCATCGGTTTCGTCGACGCCGCCGAGATCGATCCCACCTACTACACCAGCCCGTACTACACCGAGCCGACGAAAGCAGGCCGGAAGGCGTACGCGCTGCTGCGCGAGACGCTCCGGCGGACGGGCCGCGTGGGCGTGGCGAAAGTCGTGATCCGCACACGCCAGCATCTGTGCGCGCTGCGTGCCGCGGGCCCCATGCTGCTCGTCGAGGTCCTGCGCTGGCCCTACCAGCTCAGGAGCGCCGCCGACTTCGATCTCCCGGCCGAGGATCTCGACTCCCTCGGCGTGACGGAGGCCGAACTCGGCATGGCCGAACAGCTCGTCGGCTCGATGGTCACGACCTGGGACCCGGTGCAGTACACCGACACGTACCGCGACGATCTACTGCGGCTCGTCGAGGACAAGGTCGAGCACGGCGCTGTCACGATAGTCGCCGAGGAACCACCCGAAGAGGCTCCCGCCGAAGGAACCGTGGTCGACATCATGTCGTTGCTCAAGCGCAGCGTGGAGCGACGGGCGCAGCCGTCCGACGCGAAGACGGGGTAGTCGCTCATGTCGCTTGAGACCTACCGTGAGAAGCGCGACTTCTCGACGACGCCTGAACCTGCCGGAGGAGACGCCGCCACGGGCGGGCGGCTCTTCGTGATCCAGAAGCACGCCGCCTCACGCCTCCACTACGACTTCCGTCTCGAGCTCGACGGCGTGCTGCTGTCGTGGGCCGTCCCCAAAGGACCATCCCTCGACCCGCACGAACGCCATCTCGCGGTCCGCGTCGAGGACCACCCCCTCGAGTACGGCAGCTTCGAGGGGACGATACCGAAAGGAGAGTACGGCGGCGGGACGGTCGCGGTCTGGGACACCGGCACCTGGGAGCCCGAGAACGACCCGCACGCCGGGCTTGCCAGCGGTGATCTCAAGTTCACACTCCACGGCGAGAAGCTTCACGGCAGCTGGGTGCTCGTCCGGATGAAGCGTCGCAGCGAGGAGGAGGGCAAGGAGAACTGGCTGCTCATCAAGCACCGCGACGAGCACGCGACGGACGGCTCCGGCTCGGCGATCCTGACCGAGCGCCCGGAGTCGATCCTCACCGGCCGCACGATCGAACAGATCGCGGCGGACGCAACAGTCGGCACGGCCAGTCAGACGCACGAAACCGCCCCCCTCCCCGATCCCGCCACGCTGCCCGGCGCCAGAAAGACCGCGCGCGCGCCACGCTTCGTGAAGCCCGAACTCGCGTTGCTGGTGAAGGTCGCGCCCGTTGGTGACGGTTGGCTGCACGAGATCAAGTACGACGGCTACCGGGCGCTCGCCCGCGTCGTCCGCGGGCGCGTGGAGATCCGCTCCCGTAACGACCGCGACTGGACCGAGCGCTGGGCGCCCATCGCCGGGGAGCTGGCGGCGCTCCCGGTGGACTCGGCCATCCTCGACGGCGAGGTGGTCGTCGAACTCGAGGACGGCCGCACCGCGTTCGGCGAACTGCAGCACGATCTCGGCAGTGGCCGGACCGACCGCCTGCGCTACTACGTGTTCGATCTGCTGCACCTTAACGGCTACGACCTCACGGGCGTCGCGCTGTCGCGACGCAAGTCGACGCTCAGGACCGTGCTCGAGGCGGGCCCGCGAGATCGCGTGCGCTACGCGGAGGACATGCACGGGCAGGGAGCCGCGTTGCTCGCCAGCGCGTGCGATCACGCTCTCGAGGGCATCGTCAGCAAGCGGGCGGACGCTCCGTACCGCCCGGGCACGCGCGGTCCCGGCTGGGTGAAGACCAAGTGCCTGCTGCGCCAGGAGTTCGTCATCGTCGGCTGGACTCCCCCGTCCGGCGGCCGGACCGGCTTTGGCGCCCTGCTCCTGGCCGTCAACGATCCGGATGGCCCGCTACGTTACATCGGCAAGGTCGGCACCGGGTTCAGCGACCACTTCTTGCGTGAGTTCGGTGACCGGCTCCGGGCGATCGAGATTCCCGAGCCGCCGGTCGCGCGCCACGCAGAACGCGCACCGAAAGACGCCCACTGGGCCAAACCGCGGTTCGTCGGCGAGGTGGCCTTTGCCGAGTGGACCGCCGAAGGCAACCTCAGGCATCAGACCTTCCAGGGCTTGCGCGAGGACACGTCACCGGACGACGTGGTGCTCGAGCACCCGAAGCCCGAGGCGGACCCCGCGACGCCCACCGTGACGCTCACGCATCCCGATCGCGTCTTCTGGCCGTCTGTCGGCACGACCAAGCAAGATCTCGCCGACTACTACGCGTGGGTCGCGCCGTACATGCTGCCGTACGTGCTGGGCCGCCCCATCTCGATGGTTCGGTGCCCGGCAGGCGTCGGCGGGGCACGCGCGGGCGGCCGGCCGATGGGTCGCGGGCCGGTCGCGTGCTTCTTCCACAAGCACCCCGGTCCCGACTTCCCGGGCCCCTTCGAACGCGTCGAGATCGTCGAGTCGGCTGGGCCGGGCGAGTATCTGACGGTGACCGGGCCTGCCAGTCTCGTCGCGCTCGCCCAGATGGGCGTACTCGAGATCCATACCTGGGGGGCGACCTGGCCCGAGATCGAGCGGCCGGACATGATGGTGTTCGATCTCGACCCCTCCGATGAGATCGGCTGGGCCGGTCTCGTCGCAGGCGCCAGGCTCGTCCGCGACGTGCTCGGCGGACTCGGCCTGGAGAGCTTCGTCAAGACGACCGGCGGCAAAGGGCTGCATGTGTGCCTGCCGATCGAGCCGACACTGGACTGGGAGATCGCGAAGATCTTCGCGAAAGCCGTCGCCGATGCGATCGCCGCCTACGAGCCGGACCGCTACGTCTCGACGATGTCGAAGGCCAAGCGCGTCGGCAAGGTGTACATCGACTACCTGCGCACCGCTCGCGCCGCTACGTTCATCGCGCCCTACTCCACCCGGGCACGGACCCGGCCCACCGTCTCCGTGCCGTTGCGCTGGGACGAGCTTGGCGGACGAGCACGGCCCGACACCTACGACATCGGGAACGTTCGCCGACGCATGGCGCAGCTCACCGGCGATCCCTGGGACGGCTACTTCGACCTCCGGCAGCGTATCACTCCGAAGATGCTGACGGAGATCGGGGCGCCGTAGCACCCGGATACACCCGCGGCAGGCGCAGGAGGAACTCCGAGCCCGCGCCCTCCTCGCTCACCACGGAGATCTCTCCGCCGAGCATCGCTGCGAACTCCCTGGAGATGGTGAGACCCAGGCCTGTGCCGGGGGCGTAGCCGCCCGCGCCGGCTCCCACCTGGGTGAACGGCTCGAAGATGTCGCCCAGACGATCGGCCGCGATACCCGGCCCGGTGTCGGTCACGCGGAACTCGACGCTGCCATCGCAAACCTGCATGGCCAGTCCAACGCGCCCCGAGTCCGTGAACTTCACCGCGTTGCCGGCAAGGTTCAGCAGGATCTGCTTGAGCTTGCCCGGGTCCGAAAGCATCAACACCCCGGCGCCCGACACCTCCGTGCTGAGGTCAAGGCCCTTCTCGGCGGCCAGCGGCTGGAGCGCGGTCGCCACCTCGGCCACGATCGCCGCCGGATCGAACTCGTCGAGGTGCACCTCGGTCCGTCCGGATTCGACCTTGGCCAGATCCAGGACCTCGTCAACGAGTTCGAGGAGGTGTCTGCCCGACGCATGGATCATGCCGATCTGCGTCTGTTGCTCCTGGGACAGCGGGCCGACGAGTCCTTGCACGAGCAGTCCCGAGAAACCGATGATGGAGTTGAGGGGCGTCCTGAGCTCGTGGCTCATGTTGGCGAGGAATGCGCTCTTGGCGCGAGTGGCCTCTTCAAGCGCCACGTTCGCTCGCGTGAGCTCGGCGGTCCGCTCGGCGACCAGCTCCTCGAGGTGGTCCCGGTGTCCGGCCAGTTCCTGCTCGGCCAGCTTGCGGTCGGTGATATCGATCGCCACACCGTCCCATACGACGTGGCCGTTCTCGAGTCGTCTGGGCTCGGACGACAGGCGCGCCCACCGCTCGCGGCCACTCGGCGTGCGATAGCTGACCTCCGTCATGAACGGCTCGAACGCCTCGTGTGCGCGCTGCTCGAGGACATCGAGAAGCGCCCGATCCCCTTCTCGAGCCTGACCGTAGAGCATCTCGACGTCCTCGAGCGCCTCTGCGACCGAGATCTCGAGCATCCTCTCCACGCCAGCACTCACATGGACGAGGCGGCGGGTGCGCCCATCGACGTCGAAATCGAGCTGATAGATGAAACCGTCGGGGATGTTGTCGCTCAGCATCCTCAGGCGCGCCTCGCTCTCGCGCAACGCCTGATCCACGCGCCTCCTCTCCGTGACATCGCGAACGAAGACGAGCGCTCCGCTGCTGCCTTCGTGGACGATCGGGACCCCGGAGGTCTCCACAGCCACACCGCTGCCGTCGGCACGAAGGAACACCATGTCGCTCAGGCCCTGACGCGATCGGTCCTCGTTGAGAGCCCTGATTCGCTCACGAGCGAGCGCGCGGAAGTCAGGATGAACGGAGTCGAGCACGGGGCGACCGATGAGGTCGTCGGCCGAAGACTCACCGAGCAGGTCGCGCATCGCACCGTTGACGTACGCGAACCGCCCCCCGGCCTGCACGAAGATGGCGTCGGGCGCCCCCTCGACCAGCGAACGGAACCGATGCTCGCTCGCGGCGAGCGCCCTGGCAGCCGCACGCTCCTCTGTCTGGTCGCGGAACACCAGGACGACACCCGTGACCTGGCCCGAGGCGTCGCGGATCGGGGCCGCGCTGTCAGCGATCGCACGCGTCGTGCCGTCGCGAGAGACGAGAAGCGTGTGCTTGGACATGCCCACGATCGCCTGCTCGAGTAGCACGCGGACCGCCGGACTCTCGACCGGCGCGCCTGACTCTTCATCCACAGTGACGAAGACGTCGTGGAGCGGTCTGCCCCGCGCCTCGGCCAGCGTCCAGCCCGTGAGCGTCTCGGCCACGGGGTTCATGAACGCTACGGCTAACAACGAATCGGTTGAGATGACGGCGTCACCGACACTCGCGAGCGTGACACCGAGCTGCTCCTCGGCGGCCCGACGGGAGCGCTGCTCCGCCATGAGGCTTGTGAGGTATCGCGCCTGGAGTCCGCGCTGCACAGCCAGGAAACCGAGCATGATGGCGATCGCTGCGACCAGCACGAGCGCCACGATCAGCCTGGATCGGGCCTGCCACGGAGCGAGTACGTCGGCTGCGTCGATCTCGGCGAGCAGGTACCAGGGTGAGCCGGGAATCGGAATGACATAGGAGAGCACGGGGTCGCCGCGGTAGTCCGGTCCCTCGACGAGTCCGGTCTCACCCGCAACGGCGCGTGCCGCGGTGACCTCACCATCACTCAGCGGTATCCGGAGCGACAACGCGGGGTGCTCTGCCTGGCGCGTCTCCGTCAGGTACAGCACACTCTCGCCATCGCGTTCGACGAGTAGCGTCTCGGCGAGACCGCTGTACGTCGGCCACGGACCGAGAAGCGGGAAGAGGAAGTCGGCAGCGCTCGCGTGGAGGACGACGGCGACAGTGGCGGTATCCTCACCGTCCCCCAGGTACACAGGGGCTACCGTGTCGAGCCGCGGGTCCGACTCCCCCGGGGCCGCGTGGATGTCCGTCAGCACCGTGCGGTCCTCGCGGATCGCGATGCCGACGGCCTCGACCGTCGCAGGCGGCAACGTCACCGGACCGTCCGTGGCATGCACGAGTACGTGGCCTTCGGCATCCACGAGAAGGACGTCCCGGTAGTCATCGCCGTTGCGCAGCGCCGAGAGCAGCCGCTTGAGCTCGTGCTCGTCTTCCAGAGTCCTCGACTCGAGCCACTGCGCGACGAAGAGCCGGACGCCGGGTGACCCGCTCATGCGAGTGCCATCGAGGCGCCTGGCCTCGCGCCAATCGGCTATCTGATCGGCCTTGAGCGTGGCGATGGTCTCGAGTCCACTCTCGGCCTGCTCCCTCGCCGCGTTCTGCTGCTCCCCGTGCGCCCAGGCGCCGGCCACGAGAAGAGCGATGATCGTCACCGTGGCGAGAACCGCGGCCACACGAGTGAGCCGCGTGCGCTCCCGCGGCTGACTCCCGGTGGTCGATGTGCCCGCATCGCTGTCCGGCTTCGTGTGTCGGGCCTCGTCTGTCACCAGTGCCTCGACTCTCCGAGCGGCATTGCCGATAGGCGGTCCCCATTATACTCCGAACGGATGAAATTGGGCGACCGCCGGTAGAGCGAATGTCCGATGAACGGTCGTTCCGATCGAACCCGCACCACGTCCGCCCACCTCAAGCTGACGCATGGAGCACCGCGTGTCAAACACCGCGCGACCGTCGCAGGACACGCGCTGCAGAGGCTCGAGACAACGCCGACGCCCGCCCCTTAGCGCGCCGCTCGCACGCGCACCCCGCGACGCCACACCTCGGCGACCACCCGGCCAGCCGGGCGATACGCAAGGTGGATGTGGTTGGGAGCGTCGAGCAGCACGATATCCGCGGCCGCTCCGGGCGTCAGACGGCCGATGTCGTCACGGCGTAGCGCAGCCGCGCCTCCGGCGGTGGCCGCAAGAAGCGCCTCGGCCGGTGTCATGCCCATCTCCCGCACCGCGAGCGCGATCACGAGCGGCATCGAGGTCACGTACGACGAGCCCGGGTTGCAGTCAGTGGCGAGCGCAACCCTCACCCCGGCATCGAGCAGTGCGCGCGCGTCGGGATAGGGCCCGCGCGTCGAGAAGTCCGCGCCGGGCAGGAGCGTCGCGACGACCCCCGAGCCACGCAGCGCATCGATGTCCTCGCGGGTCAGGTATGCGCAGTGATCGATGCTGGCCGCGGAGAACTCCACGGCCAGGCGCACACCGGGTCCATGCTCGAGCTGGTTGCCGTGCAACCGCGGCATGAGTCCGGCCGCAACTCCCGCCGAGAGCACCGCGCGTGTCTCGTCCTCGTCAAAGCCGCCGGTGTCGCAGAACACGTCGATCCACCGCGCGAGCGGGGCGCACACCTCGAGCATCTCGCCCGTGACGAGCGCGACGAACGCCGCGCGGTCGTCGACGTACTCGGCGGGTACGACGTGCGCGCCGAGGAAGGTCGTCTCGGGCGTGAACTCGGCCGCGACCTCGAGCAGCTTCAGCTCGTCGGCCACGGTGAGTCCGTAGCCGCTCTTGATCTCGACCGTCGTCGTGCCGAGGAGAAGCGTCTCGTCGGCGAGCCGACGGGTGTGTGTGCGCAGTTCGTCGGCCGAAGCCGCCCGGGTCGCGGCGACCGTCGTCATGATCCCGCCTCCGGTGTAGGGCTCACCGGCCATGCGCGCCGCAAACTCGGCGGAGCGCTCGCCCGCGAACACCAGGTGTGTGTGACTGTCCACGAAACCGGGTACGACCGCCCGGCCGGCGGCGTCCACGCGCGCATCGGCCGCAGGGGCCGCGCCCTCCGCGCCCACCCACGCGATCCGCTCGCCCTCGATGACGAGCGCGGCATCGCGGACGATGCCGAGCGCGCTGCCGTCGCCGAGCGAGGCGTCGCCCGTGACGAGTTCACCGATGCCGGTTATGAGCGTCGTCTTCATCGGTCGCCTTCCCGCATCGGGATGCGCACGCCGCGCTCGGCGGCCACCTCGAGCGCACGGTCGTAGCCGGCGTCCACGTGACGGATGATGCCCATGCCCGGATCGTTGGTCAGCACGCGCGCGAGCTTGGCCGCCGCCAGCGGGGTCCCGTCGGCAACGCTCACCTGTCCGGCGTGGAGCGAGCGGCCGATGCCCACGCCCCCGCCGTGGTGGAACGACACCCACGACGCGCCGGAGGCCACGTTCACGAGCGCGTTCAAGACCGGCCAGTCGGCGATCGCGTCGCTTCCGTCGAGCATCGCCTCGGTCTCGCGGTACGGGCTTGCCACGCTCCCGCAGTCGAGGTGGTCGCGGCCGATGACGATCGGCGCCTTGATCCGACCGTCGGCCACCATCTCGTTGAAGCGCAGCCCGGCGCGGTCGCGCTCGCCGTGACCGAGCCAGCAGATGCGCGCGGGGAGCCCCTGGAAGGCGATCCTCTCGCGGGCTTGCGTGATCCACCGACGCAGGCCTTCGTTCTCCGGGAACAGATCGAGCACCGCCTCATCGGTTGCGGCGATGTCGGCGGAATCGCCAGAGAGCGCCGCCCAGCGGAACGGACCCTTACCCTCGCAGAACAACGGCCTCACGTATGCGGGGACGAACCCGGGGAACTCCCAGCCCCGGGCGTATCCGCCGAGTTCGGCCTCGGCGCGAATGGAGTTGCCGTAGTCGAAAACCTCGGCGCCGGCCTCCATGAAGCCGACCATCGCCTCGACGTGGGCCGCCATCGACGTCCGCGCCCGCTCGATGAACTCCTCCGGTGCGCGCCGGGCGTACTCGTGCCACTCGGCAACACTCACGCCGAGAGGCAGGTAGGCCAGCGGATCGTGCGCCGAGGTCTGGTCGGTCACGATGTCGACCTCGATGCCGCGACGCAGGATCTCCGGCAGCACCCCGGCGCAGTTGCCTTCGAGGCCGACGGAGAGCGCATGGCCTGCCGCCTTTGCCGCACGCACCCGCTCGAGGGCGTCGTCGAGATCGCTCGTCCACTCGTCGAGATAGCGGGTGGCCACACGGCGATCGAGACGGGACGCATCGACCTCGATCACGAGCACCACGCCGCCGTTCATCGTGACGGCGAGCGGCTGAGCGCCACCCATGCCGCCACACCCGCCGGTCACGGTCAGCGTGCCGGCAAGCGTGCCGCCGAAGCGTTTCTCGGCGATGGCAGCGAACGTCTCGTACGTCCCCTGGACGATGCCCTGCGTGCCGATGTAGATCCACGAGCCCGCCGTCATCTGGCCGTACATGGTGAGTCCGAGCTGCTCGAGCCGACGGAACTCCGGCCAGGTCGCCCAGTCGGGTACGAGGTTGCTGTTGGCGATGAGGACCCTCGGCGCCCACTCGTGCGTCTGCATCACGCCGACGGGCCTTCCCGACTGCACGAGCATCGTCTCGTCGGCCTTCAGGGTGCGCAGCGTACGCACGAGCGCATCGAAGCTCTGCCAGTCACGGGCGGCCTTGCCGGTGCCGCCGTAGACGACGAGCTCGTCCGGGTGCTCGGCCACGTCCGGATCGAGATTGTTCATCAGCATGCGCAGCGCGGCCTCCTGCTGCCACCCCTGCGTGCTCAGCCCGGTGCCGCGCGGTGCGCGGACCGGACGGGCTCCGGTGCTCATAGCAGCCCCCTCGTTCTCGAAGCGGACACTGCTGCTCCTCACTCCAGCGAGCCGACGACGCCTTCGACGCTCGCGATCAGAGCGCCACTACCGACGAGCACACGGACCGCCTCAACCGTGGCCGCAAGCTCGCGATCGGCACCCACCTGCGCGAGGCGCGCATCGACTGCCGACATCGCGGCCGTGGTACCCCTGCCGGGCTCGAGCGGGGCACGCAGGCCGAGTGCGCGCGCCGCCACCAGCACCTCGATCGCCAGGACGATCTCGAGGCCCTCGACCGCCCGCCGGAGCTTGCGCGCCGCGTTCCAGCCCATCGACACGTGATCCTCCTGCATCGCCGAGGACGGAATCGAGTCCACGCTCGAAGGCGCGGCCAGCCGCTTGAGTTCGCTCACGATGCCGGCCTGCGTGTACTGCGCGATCATGTGGCCCGAATCCACGCCGGGGTCCTCGGCCAGAAACGGCGGCAACCCGTTCGAGCGCGACGTGTCGAGCATGCGGTCGGTGCGGCGCTCGGCGATAGACGCCAGATCCGCCACTGCGATCGCAAGGAAGTCGAGCACGTAGGCCACAGGCGCGCCGTGGAAGTTGCCGTTGCTCTCGATGCGCCCGTCGGACAGTACGACCGGGTTGTCGATCGCCGAGGCCATCTCGCGTGCCGCCACCGCCTCGGCATGGCCGAGCGTGTCGCGCACCGCGCCCGCGACCTGCGGCGCGCACCGGAGCGAGTACGCGTCTTGCACGCGCGCGTCGCCGGTGCGATGCGAGGCGGTGATCTGCGATCCCGCGAGCACCCGCATCAGGTTTCGCGCCGAGGCCGCCTGTCCCGGATGCGGTCTGAGCGCCTGCAGATCGGCCGCGTAGACGCGATCCGTGCCGAGAAGCGCCTCGACGGTCATCGCCGCGCCGATATCGGCCACCTTGAGAAGCGCTCGCAGGTCCGTTGCGGCCAGGACGAGCATGCCGAGCATGCCGTCGGTGCCGTTGATGAGCGCGAGCCCCTCCTTCTCCTCGAGTTCGACCGGCTCCAGCCCGGCCGCGGCAAGCGCGTCTGCGGCGGACGTTCGCGTGCCCGAGGGGTCCCGGACCTCGCCTTGGCCCATGAGCGCGAGCGCACAGTGCGCGAGCGGCGCCAGGTCTCCCGAACAGCCGAGCGATCCGTACTCGGGCACGATCGGCGTGATTCGCACGTTGAGCAGGGCAGCGTACGCGCGTGCCGTCCCGAGACGGATGCCCGTACGCCCCGTACACAGCGTGGACAGCCGCAGGAGCATCATCGCGCGGACGGCCTCGGTCTCGACCTCGGCCCCGGCTCCGGCCGCATGAGAGCGTACGAGCACGCGCTGCAACTGGCGGCGCTTCGCAGGCTCGATGTACATGGTTGCAAGCGCGCCAAAGCCCGTGCTGATGCCGTAGACGGGCCGGCCTGAAGCCGCGAGACGCTCGACGTGTGTGCGCGACTCCCCGATCGCCGCTTCTGCCTCGGCCGAGATCGCCACGGCCGCTCCCAAACGCGCGACCGCGACCACGTCTTCCATCGTCGGCGGGCCCGTGCCGAGCATGACTGCCGGTGATTCCTCCATGCGTATGCCTCTCACTCGCGAAGTGTGGAACACTCACTAGCGGGTACGCCGCACCGCCCGGGCGATCGATGTGACCGCACCCGACGGTCAGTATCTGCCCGATTCGCGGTGGCGGCACCCGCCACCGCACGCGCAGGGAAGGTGAACACCGTGGCCGAACCGAGCATATCGCACGACCCGCACTGGCCGAGAGCGGCCGAGTGGCTTGCCGCCCCTGATGACCCGCGCACCGCCGAGGGCGACCTCGCCCTCCTCGGCATCCCCGCACACGGGACCTCGATCTCGCCGACAGGCGCGCATGCGACGCCCGCTGCGGTCCGGGCGGCGCTCGCGCGCTACTCGCTCTTCGCCGCGAGCGGGGACCTCGATCTGTCGGCCGTCCGCGCGATCGATCTCGGCGACGTCGAGGAGCCCGACGGAGCGGATGGCGAGGCCAGGGTCGCCGCAGCGGTAGCCGCAGCCGCCCCGCGGTTCCGGCTCATGCTCGGCATCGGCGGTGACAACTCCATCACGTACTCGCTCGTCCGCGGGCTTGCAGGCGATGCGCTCGCCGACTGGGGCCTCATCACCCTAGATGCCCACCACGACCTGCGCGACGGCATCTCCAACGGCTCTCCTGTCCGTCGGCTCGTCGAGGCGGGGCTCCCGGGTGCGCACATCGTGCAGATCGGCATCGCCGACTTCGCCAACTCGGCCTTCTACGCGAAGCGCGCGCGCGAGTACGGCATCACGGTCATCCCGCGAAGCGAGCTCCGCACGCACCCGATCACCACGATCGCCGCCAGCGCGCTCGAGGTCGCAGGGTGCGGCGGGCGCCCCGTCTTCGTCGACCTCGACGTGGACGTGTGCGATCGCGCTGTGGTGCCCGGATGTCCCGCCTCGGCTCCCGGCGGCATCTCGGCAGACGAGCTTCGCTGGCTCGCGCGCCTGTTCGCGCGCGACCCCCGCGTCCGTGGCCTCGACATCACCGAGGTGGACGCGACGGCCGATGCCGCCGACGGACGGACCGTACGGCTCGCTGCCCTTGTCGTACTCGAGATCGCGGCCGGGCTCACAAAGCGGTGACGCGGGGCGCCACCTGGAGACACACGCGAAGGGACCCCGCCGCACGCGACGGGGTCCCTTCCGAACTTCGCGGTCAGTAACCGACCGCGATCTATTAAGAGACTACAGCCCGAGGATCGCCTTGACGGCGTTCTCCACGGTCGTGCTCAGCGCATTGACGCCGCCGAAGAACCGCACGGTCTCGATGTCTGCCGCGTTGTCCTCGAGGGCGCTCTCGGCATAGCCGTCGAGCGTCATCGGGGTCGTCAGCACCATGACCGAGCGCTGCAGTCCGACAGCCGCGCCACCCGCAAGCGCGTCGGGATATGCCTCGCCGCTCGCAACGCCAACGCCGTTCCACAGCAGACCGGCATCCACGCCCGCCTGCGCGACCTGCGCGGCGGTGTCGTAGCGCGTGAGCCCGCCCACGCGGTCGACCGCACTGTCACCGAGTGCTGTCTTGAGGGTCGTCTCGATCCCTGCCGGTACGGCAGCCGGGCCGCCGAGGATCATGACGTCGGTCGTGTCGGCCGGTATGTAGACCGCACCGGATCCGACGTTGGCGAGCAGGATCGGCCAGTCAAGACCGGACGACAGCGGTGCGCCGGCAAGTGCGTCGGGGTAGTTGCTGCCTGTAGCGACGAGCGCCATCCCCGAGTAGGTGCCACCGAGGATATCGATCACCCGGTTGGCGACGGCACGTGAGGTACCGTAGCGGTCGTCACCAGAGAGACGGAAGACATAGCCCGGCAGGATCTCGTTGAGCTCGTCCTCGACCACTTCGGTCACCGCCGTGGTGCCACCGACGATGTAGGCATGCTGTGCGCCGAGGCGCTCGATCTCGTCCGCCACATCGGCAGGCAGTGCGTTTGGCATGGTGAGCAGCACCGGGCCAACGACCGCACCCGCGAGTGATGCTGAACACAGCGCGTCAGGCCAGTTGGCGCCCGTGGCGATGACGACGGTGCTCGCACCTCTCGGAAACGCCTCCTCGGACACGGCGACCGACGTGCCGTAGCGGTCCAGACCGCTGACACGCGATGCGCCGGGCTCGAGTACACTGCCCAGGCTGATCACGTAGACCTGCTCGTACATGGTGTCGAACGCGGTTGCGGAGACCTCGCCGGTGGTGGCGGGGTCGTAGTAGGCCGCGCCGAGCCGCTTCTCGGACTCACTGCGCTCCCAGTTGAACGCGAGCCACTGACCATCGCCGCTGAGGGCGAGATCGTCTATGTCGCCTCCGGTCGGAGAGCCGTCGGGCGTGATGACCACGCGCCGGATCTCACCCGTGGCCATCTCCCACACATAGATGTCCAGGTCGTAGTCGGTGTCTTCGGGCACGAAGTCGCGGCCCGACAGGAACGCGATGACCGAGCCGTCGTCACTGATGGAGGCGTGGTTGGCCCCTCGGTCGGTCTCGTTGGCCGACTCGGGCGTCTCACTCACCAGTGTGAGCTCCTCATCCGCTATCGACCACAGGTAGACATCCTTGCGCCCGTTCGTGTCCTCGGGAAGAAGAGCGGCGTCGAACGTGAGGACGACATACTCGCCATCACCGCTGATGCTGATCCGCTCGGCCGATCCGGGCGACGACCCGTCACCGGTCACGTCCTGCCAGTGGAAGTCACCGGTATCGCGGTCCCAGATGTAGAGGTCCTGGTTGCCGTTCTCGTCTTCGGGAACGAAGTCACGGCCTGTGTGGAACGCAACGTACCGGCCGTCATCGCTGATCCCGCCCGACTGGGCACCGCGATCGGTCACGACCGCCTCGGCCGGGGTCTCGCTTACTAAGATGAGTTCGTCGGTCATCCACGACCACAGGTAGACGTCAGTGCGGCTGTTGGTGTCCTCGGGAAGCAGGCTCGTCGAGTACACGTCGAAGAGCACGTGCTCGCCGTTACCGCTGATCCGGATGTCCCAGACGTAATCGCCAAGAGCGGAACCGTCGCCTCTGGCATCAAGCCAGGTGTACTCACCGGTCTCGAGATCCCTGACGTAGAGGTCCTGACCGCCGTTCTCGTCTTCGGGAACGAAGTCACGGCCGGTGAAGAAGGCCACGTACCTGCCGTCGTCGCTGATCGACGGGCTGCGCGCGCCCCGGTCGGGATCGGCCGCCCCGTCAGGTGTCTCGGACACCAGATCCACGCTTGACGTCATCATGTCGCGGACGAAGACGTCCCGATCGCCGTCATTGTCGACGTTCGCATTGTCGACGCCCAGGTTCGATGCGTGGGAGTCGAACGCGACATACCGTCCATCATCGGTGATGCTCGGGTGGTAGCTGTCTTCGTTTCCCGGCTCACCGAGTGGTGAAGCGCTCACGATCTCTGGCTCGATGTAGCGCCACCAGCCGCCGAATGCGGTTCCCGGCACCATCGCCACTACCAGGCCGAGTGCGACAGCGAGTGCGACTGCTGTCCTCCCTCCCCGACGACGTGTGGTCACTGCAGATGGACCATCCATTGCGTACCCCCTTCGGTGGGTTCCCGGGCTTCCTCATGCAGCAGAAAACAGGCCGACGGCCCGGCGCGGCTTGATGCTTCGTTCTTGCCCATTGCCACCACGCGCATCACATCGCGCGCACGGCCGAATCGAGCGAGGCGGCGGACACGCCGTGGCCGGCCCTTCCCACGGCCGGCCAGGAGCTCACGCGGAATCCGCGTACTTCAGCGGGACCCTCAGAGTGAAGACGGTGACCTCCCCCACGGCACTTTGCAGCGTTATGTCGCCACCAAGCATGCGGGCCAGCTCCCGGGCGATCGTCAGACCAAGGCCCGTGCCCGTCGGCTTGATCCTCGTGTCGCCTGTCACCTGATGGAACTCCTCGAACACCGACGTCAACTGCTCGCCGGGGATGCCGGGTCCCGTATCCTCTACCTCGACCACCAGATCGGGGCCGTCAGTCCTCGGCGAGACTGTGACGCTCCCTGACCCGGTGAACTTGACTGCATTGCCCACGAGGTTGATGAGGATCTGCTCCACCTTGAAGCGGTCGGTCACCGCCGTGTAGTCATGCGCGCACTCACCCATCGTGAGCGTGAGACCCTTCTCGCTCGCGGTGGGCTCGAACATCCGCACCACGCCCATCACGACCTCGCACGGCCGGAAGTCGACGGGAGTCACCACGACCGCACCGGCACGCACCGCGGAGTACTCGAGCAGCTCTTCGACCAGTCGGAGCAGGTGCTGTCCGGAACTCATGACCATACCGAGTTGCAGTCGCTGCTCATCGGTTAGCGGGCCGGCATGGCCGACGAGCATCATGTCCGAGAAGCCGATGATGGAGTTAAGCGGCGTGCGCAGTTCATGGCTCAAGTTGGTGAGGAACCGCTCGCGGGTGGAACTCGATGCGGCGAGTGCCGCGTAGGCGTTCTCAAGCTCGGTGATACGCTCGTCCAGCTCGACTGCCAGCGCGTCAAAGGCGAGACCCACCTCCTCGACCTCACGTGGGCCGCGAACCCCGAACCCCTCGCGCAGCGACTTCGTGCCGTCAGTGATAGCCCGCGCACCTGAAGCCATCGTCGCGAGCGGACGCACGGCGTTGCGACGAACCCATGCGACCATGACGGTAAGGACAGCAATCAGAAGCACCAACAGGAGCCCGGACAGACGCCCGGCCACGACGTCGGCCTCGGCGTACGCGACGTCCACGGGGATACGGATCGAGATCGCAGAGACCACCTGCCCCTCCCACCGCCCGAAGCTGCGGTCCGGACCGTAGTAGGCAACCATCTCAGCCGGCGCCGCTTCCGGCGTGCTGTGACAACGAAGGCACGACTCCTCCATCGTCTCGCCACGCTTGAGAAGGTAGAAGACCTGCTCGCCGTCGATCTCCCTGATGCCGGACTCCTCCTGCACCGTCGGGTCTGCGTTGAGTATGCGCAGGAACGCGGCCTCGTGAGCGTCGGCCTCGTTCTCGGGACTGCGCGCGTCGATCGCGCACTCCTTGTAGTAGTAGTTGGCGGAGTCCTGGTCGGCGTGGCTCCCGATCCGTCTGATCGCGTAGGTCGACGACATCCATGACGGGACGAAGGCGTCCTCGTCGAGCACAGGGCCGGTCAGCCCGAACAGCTCCGGCTTGAGCTCCTTGTTGAAGTAACTGTGGATGGCGAGGCTGCGCGTGACGAGTAGGTCGGCGCGCTCTCGCGCATCGTGCAATACGTGAGTGCGCAGTTGGTCTCGCACGAGCATGACGACGAGCACCGAGGCGATGATGAATACCGTCATCACAGTCAGCGCGAGACGACCGCCCATGGTCGCAGTACTGCCACGCATCCCGCTGTACCGCCCTTCGATGTTCACGCTTGGTCACCGACGGGCGCCTGCTCCCGCTCGGCCCCCGGGGTCTGCGGATGAACGATCGGCAAGTCGAGCGCGAACTCGGTCCCTGTGCCGATCACACTCGTCACGCTCAGCGTACCCCCGAGCAGCGTCGCGAACTCGCGAGAGATGGTCAGCCCTAGTCCGGTGCCTGAAGGCCTCATGGCGTCGGCACCGGCAACCTGGACGAACGGCGCGAAGACGTCGTCAAGGCGGTCCTGAGGGATGCCCGGTCCTGTGTCCGCCACGGCGAGACGCACCCACCCGTCGCAATCGCGCTCAACGGAGATGCGCACGTGACCGGAGCGGGTGAACTTGACCGCGTTGCCCCCCAGATTCAGGAGTATCTGCTTGACTTTCGTGTAGTCCGACGTCATCGACGGGCTGTCGTCGCACGCGTCTGAGACATCGAGGCGCAGCCCCTTCTCGAGGGCGAGCGGCTCGAGCACCCCCGCCACCTCGGCGAGGAGCTCCGCGAGCGCGAACTGCCCTACCTGAAGCCGCGACTGTCCCGCCTCGATCTTCGACAGGTCGAGTATCTCGTCCACAAGCGTGAGCAGATGCCTGCCCGACTGGTTGATCATGCCGATCTGCTTGCGCTGTTCGTCAGTCAGTGGGCCGGCGAGTTCCTGCTCGAGCAACGTCGAAAAGCCGATGATGGAGTTCAGGGGGGTACGCAGTTCATGGCTCATGTTGGCGAGGAACGCGCCCTTGACCCGGTTGGCCTCGTCGAGCCGCTGGTTCGCCTTCAGGAGCTCGTCGTACGCGCCCCCAAGCTCCTCCGTGCGCTCGCGGACGCGTTGCTCGAGTTCGGCGTTGAGGACCGCAAGCGCCTGCTCGGCCACCTTGCGATCGGTGACGTCTGAGATAACCCCGTGCCACAATGTGCCGCCGCCCTCGAGCCGCTGCGGGGACGCGTCCGAGAGACGCCAGCGCAAACCCTGGCGTGGTAGCACTACCCTGAACTCGCAGTGGAACGGCGCGAGCGTACGCGCGGACTCGAGAATGTCGGCGGTGACTCGGTCGATATCCTCGGGATGCAGCCGACCGAAGACCGGCGTCGCATCCTCGCGCACGTCCTCGGGCGCGTACTCGTAGATGTCGTTCATCCCGGGACTCGCGTACGGGAACGCCGAACTGCCGTCCGGGTCGAGCCGATACTGATACACCACACCGGGGACCTGCGCGGCGAGATCGGCAAGCATGTCGTGGCTCTCCTGCAACGCCGCATCGGCCTGCTTGCGCCCGGTGATGTCCCGGCAGATGCAGAAGATGAGCTTCTCTCCGCCGACGGGCAGGCCGTTCGTTGAGATCTCGACGTCGAAGGTGGAACCGTCCTTGCGCCGGTGCAGCGTCTCGAAGTGATCGCCGTCGCCGTCGACGGTCCTGATCATCTCTCTGACCTCGTCGGCACTATGCTGATGCTCCCAGTCCCATACGTGAAGGCGCCGCACCTCCTCCGGGGAGTAGCCGAGCATCTCGGCGAACTTCAGGTTCGCCTCGTAGACACCCCCGGACTGGTTGAGGACCACGATGCCGTCGCGGGACTGCTCTAGCATGGCGCGGAGCGTGAACGCCTCGGTCGCCAGGGAGCGCTCGATCTCGGTCTGTTCGGTGACATCCACGACGATGACAAGCTGCAGACGCTGACCCTCGTGGTCGAGAGTCCCACTGCGCACATCGACGTAGCGCACGGTGCCGTTCGAGCACCGATGCCGGCGACGGGTCTCCCCCGACTCGCCGCCGTACCCGCCCCCAAGCATTGTCCAGGCGCTCGGCTCGGCTCCGACGTCGATGTCGGCCATGCTCATCGTAAGAAACTGCTCGCGCGTCCAGCCGTAGAACGCGACCGCTTCGTCGTTGATCTCGATGATGGACTCATCCGCCGGGTCTACGACCAGCATCACGAACTTCGCAGACTCGAGGAGTGCACGCAGCATCTGGTCTACCTCACACCACAGTCATGAGTGTCCGCAAGCCACGCTATCGCCAGCGTGAGCCGCGTGGTCGGCGAAGCCGACGGTAGACGTACAGCAAGCACCGAGCCGTGTGGGCAGCTCCGCCGATCGCTAGTCGCCGATACCGCCCCGGCCGACCGACATCTTGGTCTGCAGACGCCGCGCGACAGTCGATATCGCGAAGTTGATGATGAAGTAGACAAGCGAGATCACGAGGTAGATCGTGATGATCTGCGCTGGCCTCCAGTACTTCGCCGCAAGGATCGTTCCTTTGAACATCAGCTCGTAGGCGCCGATCGCCATGGCGAACGACGAGTCCTTGATCACGGTGACGAACTGGGACACGATCGGCGGGATCATCTTGACCACCGCCGGCGGGAGCACGATGTAGCGCATCGACTGCAGGAAGGAGAACCCCTGCGAGCGCGCTGCCTCCCACTGGCCGGTCGGTACCGAGTTGAGGCCGCCGCGGATGACCTCGGCGATGATCGCCGAGGTGTAGATGGTGAGGCCGATGGTGGCCGCCCACATCGCGGGAAGTCCAAGCACGAAGTAGCTCACCAAGATGAGGAGCAACGTCGGCAGGTTGCGGATAACCTCGATGTAGATCGTGGCGACATGGCTGATGACCGGTAGCCCCGTGTAGCGCATCGACCCGATGATCGTCCCGAACACGAAGCTCAGCGCTATGGACAGGCCAGCGATCTGCAGCGTGAGCAGAAGACCGTACCCCAGGCCGATGTACAGGACCGGATCGGTCAGCATCTCCATGACCGGGCTGTTCATGAAGGCTTCCATCACGCCGCCCTCGTGCGTTCTTCAAGGCGTCGCGTGAGAACGGCCAGCGGGAAGCACATCAGGAAGTACCCGAGACCCACGATCACGTACGTCGGACCGTAGTGGCCGTAGCGGCCGGCAAACGAGTCACCCGCGTACATGAGGTCGCCGCCGGCGATGATGGCGATGACCGAGGTGTTCTTGATCAGGTTGACCGCCTGATTGGTGAGCGGCGGCAAGACGATGCGCATGGCCTGCGGGATGATGATGTAGCGCATCGCCGTCACGTACGTGAATCCCTGGGACAGCGCGGCCTCAAGCTGTCCCCGCCCGATCGACTGGATCCCGGCGCGAACGACCTCGGCGATATAGGCGCCGTGGTACATGCCGACACCGAAGATGCCGATCACGATGACCGGGATGAACAGCCCGGGGAAGACGAGTGGGATGGCGTTGAAGAGCATGAACACCTGAATGAGTAGCGGGGTGTTCTGGTAGAACTCGACGTAGGCTCGTGCAAGGGCGCGCGGGAGCTTCCAGTGCGATGCCGACATCACACCGATGACGGTCCCCAGGGCCAGCGCCATCGCCAGCCCCAGGGACGCCACCAGCAGCGTTACGAGCGCTCCCGCCCAGAGCACGTCTATGTTCGAGAACACGGCCTCCCAGCGGGGTATGGAGAACGGCCCCTGCTGGAGGAAGCCTATGCTCGCGATGATCTCAGACATGCCCGGTTGTTCTCCGATCGCGAAGGATCAGAGTCCCCACTTGGCAAGCAGAGCGTCCATCTCACCATTGCCCTGCATGTCGACGAGCATCTCGTTGATGAAGTCGCGCAGATCGTCGGTGCCGAGCTTGCTCGCGATACCGTAGTCCTGCGGCGAGAAGCCGTCCGGGAGGATGACCGAGTCATCGGTCACATAACCCGAGAGGATGGACTTGTCGACGGAGAACGCATCGACACGGCCCGACTCGAGAGCGGCGTTGATCTCCGGATAGCTCGCGAACTCGAGGAAGGTGACCTTGATGCCCGCCGCGTCGGCCTCAACCTGGACCGCGTCGCGCGTCGTCGCACCCTGCGCAACGCCGACGGTCTTGCCGTCGAGGTCGCTCAGGCTCGCGATACCGGAGTCCTTCTTCACGAGCAGACCGACCTCGTCCTGGTAGTACGTGTCCGAGAAGTTCCACTGCTCGAGACGCTCGGGCTTGATCGTGAAGGTGGCGATGACCACGTCGAGCTGGCCGTTGTCCAGCAGCGGACCGCGGGTCTTGGCCGTGACGGCCTCGAACTCGACGTCATCGGCGGTAAGCCCGATGCGCTCGGCCAGCGCGTAGGCAAGATCGATCTCCATGCCTTCGAACTCGCCGGTGGCCGCATCCTGCAGACCAAAGTTCGGCACGTCGGCCTTGACGCCCACGCGCAGCTTGCCGGAGTCCTTGATCGCCTGCACGCCGGCGGGCAGCTCGGCAGCCGGCTCCTCGGCGGGCTCTTCGCCTGCGGGCTCCTCGGCGGGCTCCTCCGAGCCACAACCGGCGAGACCGAACGCGCTGAACGCCAGGACGAGCGCGAGCAGCAACAGTACTGTCTTCTTCATGCTTCCTCCTTCTCCCCCGGATTCACCCGGGGCACACGATGACGCGTACGGTGCTAGTGGTGCATAAGAGGCCCGGCGGGCCTCGACCAGCCGTGATGATGGTGGCCTGCGCGCTACCGCAGGATCTTGCTCAGGAAGAGCTTGGTGCGGTCATGCTGCGGGTTCGTGAAGAAGTGCTGGGGCGTCCCGTCTTCGATGATGCTGCCCTCATCGAGAAAGATGACGCGGTCGGCGGCCTCCTGCGCGAAACCCATCTCGTGGGTGACCACGATCATGGTGATGCCGCTCTGGGCCAGGTCGATGATGACGTCGAGCACTTCCTGGATCATCTCGGGGTCGAGCGCCGAGGTCGGCTCGTCGAACAGCATGACCTTGGGGTGCATGTTGAGCGCCCGCGCGATGGCGACCCGCTGCTGCTGACCGCCGGAGAGCTGCGCCGGGTACTGGTCAGCCTTCTCGCGAAGACCGACACGCTCGAGGTACTTGAGCGCCGAGGTGGTCGCTTCCTCCTTGGACACACCGCACACCACGATCGGGGCAAGCGTCACGTTCTCGAGTACCGTCTTGTGCGGGTAGAGGTTGAACGACTGGAAGACCATCGCGACCGACTGCCGGACTTTGGCGACCGGAGCGCGGTGCGCCATGAGGTCCACGGCGTCGACGATCACGTGTCCGGAGCTCGGGCGCTCGAGCATGTTGATGCAGCGGATAAGCGTCGACTTGCCGGAGCCGGACGGGCCGATGACGACGAGCTTCTGACCCATGGGCACCTCAAGGTTGATGTCCTTGAGGACATGATGGAGTCCGAAGTGCTTGTTCACGCCAACGAGCTTGATCAAAGACTGCTCCTCTGCCGTGCGGGCCCTGGTATGCATCTCTTGACGGTGCGCAAAGTGGGCAGCCTCGGAAGTTGGCGCTCCACGTCGACCGGCTGGCAGCAGCGGTCCCGCTCTTCCGAGTAGGGAACAGTGTATCAGTATGTGACCTGATGGCCACAGCAGGCGTACGGCTGCGGCTGCCCGGAGTCCATCGGAACGCGCGCATAGCCCGCGAGATTTCCGTGAGGCAGCTCAGGACCATCACGTGATGTCGAGATCGCGCCTCCTGAAGCCGACAAGTCCGGCCACCGTTAGGAACCCCGCAACGGCTAAGAGAACCACGATCGGCGCAAGCTCGAACTCCTCGAGCGGCATCCGGGCCGCATGCTCGAACGGCGACAGGTCGAACGCAACATCGGGCAGTTCCATGAGCGCACCGAACGTCCCCACCATGAACCCGTACACCACCACGGCCCACGCCGCACCCGTCGCCCTCGGCAGTAGCCCGAAGAGTAGCGCGGCCACGCCGAGCACCACGAGGACCGGCGGTGCGTGATTGAGGTGTGCCGCGGTGACGTCCCAGATGAGCGAGTTGTCGCCCAACGCAGAGGCTGCACCGAGCCCGGTCGCCGCGCCCGCCACTGCCATGATGATCACCACGCCGGCCGCGCCAACGAGCACGCTCGCGCCGAGCCACGACCAGCGGCTCACCGCGGACGCCAGCACCGGCTCGCCGCGTCCGCCGGCCTCCTCTGCACGCAGGCCCTGCATCGCGAGGACCGCGTAGACGGCGACGATCGTCGCCATGAAGATGCCCATGTAGGCGAGATAGCCCGCGGTGATGTTCTCCGCCCCGCCGAGGACCTGCAACAACGCCTCGGGCATCTCGCCCGGGACGGCGCGCTCGGCGAACGCGCCCATCGCCATGCCGAGAAAACCGAGTCCGAGCGCCCACCACAAGATCGCACGACGCTCGAGACGCCAGGCCAGGCCGATCGGCGTGCCGAGCCAGCCCGCGGCGCGCGCTCGTCCCGCGCGGGGGGCGATAAGCCCCGCACCGACGTCGCGCCGAGCGGAGAGCGCGTAGCCGAGCGCGATGGTCACCACGGCGAACGCGAGCGAGAACGCGAGCGGCCACCAGCGGTCGAGCACGAACGGGGCGGTCTGCTGCGGCCACGCCATCGGCGAGAACCAGGAGAGCAGCGTGCCGTGTTCGTGACCCATGTCGCCGAGGCCCTTGATAAGGAACGCACCGCCGAGGCCCAGACCGGCAGCCAGGCTCGTAGCGGTTCGGGAGTACTCGGCGACCTGCACGATCACCGCCGTAAGCCCCGCGAACGCGATACCGGTCGCGAAGCACCCTGCGGCGAACAGGAGCGATCCACCCGTGGAGAAGACGGGATCGGCGATCATCATGAGTGCCACCAGCACTGCCACGGCGGCGTTCGCGATGAGCGCCACCATCAGTGCCGCGGTGAGCGGCGCGTGCCGCCCCACCACACTCGCGCGCACGAGCTCCGCGCGGCCGGTCTGCTCCTCCACGCGCGTGTGCCGGACCATGAGCAGGATGCTCATGAGGACGATGACCAGAATCAGATAGCCGCCGTACGCGGCCGGGATGAAGGTCTCGTACGTCATGTTGTCGAGGAAGTACGTGGGACCCGTCCACATCCGGCCGGCCGCCCCGCCCATCATGGAGACGATGGCGTCGAGGTCGGACCGCGTGGGGTACGCCTTCGGGACGAGGCGCGTGTAGTAGAGCCAGAACAGTGATATGCCGAGGATCCAGCTCGGCAGCTTCACGCGATCACGGCGCAGCATCAGCCGCACGAGGGAGCCCGTGCCGGCCAGCGTGCCGCCGCCACGCGCGGGGGCGGTCGCCGTCATCGCGCCACCTCCGCCCTCTCGCCGCTGTGCCCGGTCATCTCGTCACCGTAGTGGCGCAACAGCAGCTGCTCGAGCGTGGGTGGACGCGACGTGATCGCACGCACACCGAGTGCCGCGAGCGCCTCCACGACCAATCCCACGTGCTCGGCATCCACGTCGAAGCGAGCCTGACCGTCGGTGAGCTCGTAGTTGAACACGCCTGGCAGCTGCGAGATCGCGTCGGCCGGGCGGGCCGTCTCCACCGTGAACGTCGTGCGCGTGAGGTGCCTCAGGTCCTTCAGGGTACCGGACTCCACCACCTTGCCGAGCCGAATGATCGAGATGCGGTCGGCCAGCACTTCGACCTGCGCGAGGATGTGGCTCGAGAGCAACACGGTGCGCCCCTCGGCCTTCATGTCGCGGATGACCTCCTGGAAGACCGCCTCCATGAGCGGATCGAGACCGGCGGTGGGCTCATCCAGAAGCAGCAGTTCGGCGTCGGAAGCGAGCGCCGAGATGAGCGCGACCTTCTGACGGTTGCCTTTGGAATACGTGCGGCCCTTCTTGGTGGGGTCGAGGTCGAAGCGCTCCACAAACTCGTCCCGTCGTGCCATGTCGAGTCCGCCGCGCAGCCGGCCGAGCAGGTCGATCGCCTCGCCGCCCGTGAGATTCGGCCACAGCTCCACGTCGCCCGGAACGTACGCGATCGTCCGGTGCAGTGCGACCGCGTCGTTCCAGGGATCGCCGCCAAGCAGCGTCGCTTTCCCCGCGTCGGCGTGCAACAAGCCGAGCAGCACGCGGATGGTAGTCGTCTTGCCGGCGCCGTTGGGGCCGAGGAAGCCGTGCACCTCGCCCCTGGCGACGCTCAGATCGAGTCCGTCGAGCGCCCGCACCTTACCGAAGTCCTTCACAAGACCGGTGGTCTCGATCACGTTAGTCATACTGCCGCTCCTTCGTGTTGGGGAGGATCGCCCGGACCCTCCTCGGATACCATGTGCAACACCCCGCTCAGGCGGGGTCCTCTTCCGTAGGCGGCGGTTCTCCGTTCGCCGCGAACTCCCGCCATGCGTCCTCGTACCGGGTGTCGGCGAACACGCCGTGGGTCAGAACCTCGAGCGAGGCACAGGCGTATCGCGGCATCATCTCAGCCACATCGGTCCCTACCCCCATCACACGCGCGACGTGCTCCTGGAGCAGCATGCCGCCAAACTGCCAGGCGAGGAGCACGGCGGTCGCATCGTGCAGGTTGTCGCTCGGGCGGATCACGCCCTGCTCGACACTCAACTCCATCAGCCTGAGCGTCTCCTCGAAAGATGCGGCGAACAGACGGCCGGCGGCAGGCGAGCCCTCACGGAGCGACTGCAGGAAGTACCGCATCAGGTGCTGCTCTGCCTGCACGCTCGCCATCGCCGCGAACGGATCGGTCTCACCCGACTCGACCGCCTCGACCCGCGATCGCGCGAACTCGGCCACGACGTAGTCATCGCACGTCTCGCGCAGACCCGCCTTCGAGCCGAAATGATGCAGGACGAGACCCGCCGACACACCTGCGGCGGCAGCGATGTCGCGCACCGTGGCCTTGCTGAAGCCGACCTCACCGAAGCGCACGATCGCGGCGTCGCGGATGCGCGCAAGGGTCGTTCGGTCATCTGTGGCATCGATTGAACACATGTTCAGTAGACTATACACATGTTCAGCCGAGACTAAACCCGGGAACGGCGCCGGCCGCACCACGCCATGTCATGCATCGGGTACCCTCACAGGCAGAGCGGCTGCAGCGCGAGCGGTCCGCTGGAGCACGCGCATTCGTAACGACCGGAGACCACGAAGCCGATGAGCACCGCCCCTACCCGCCGCCTCGGACCGCTCGCTTTGCTGGAGAGCGCCGTGCTCGTCTCCGGCATCGGCAACGGGATCGCGGCCGTGACGATCCCCTGGCTGGTGCTCGAGCGCACGGGCCAGGCCACGTCGGCTGGCCTCGTGGGAGCGGCCACCGCGATCCCGCTGCTGTTCTCGGCACTGTTCTCCGGCTCGATCGTCGATACCTTCGGCCGCAAGCGGACGTCGATCATCTCCGATGCGTTCTCAGCGCTCTCGGTAGCCGCCATCCCGCTCGTCGACCGGCTGCTCGGCCTCGACATGACGCTGATCCTCATTCTCGTGGTGCTCGGCGCGGTGTTCGACCCCGCCGGAGCGACCGCCCGCGAGGCGATGATCCCGGAGATGGGCGCCGAGGCGCGTTGGCCACTGCCGAGGACGAACGCCGTGCACGAGGCGACCTGGGGCGTGTCGTTCCTCATCGGCCCCGCGATCGGCGGCATACTGATCGCCACGGTAGGGCCGGCCACCACGCTGTGGGCAACGGCGGCCGGGTTCCTCATTTCATGCGCGATTGTGACGTTCATCCGCGCACCCGGCGTGGGGACACCCGCGGCGGCGGACCGCCCTGCCACGGTTCTCGCGGGCTCGGCCGAGGGACTACGGCTCGTGTGGCGCGATCCGCTGCTTCGGGCCACCACACTCCTGAGCATGCTGATCGTGGCCGTCTACCTTCCGATCGAGGGCGTGGTCCTGCCGTACATATTCCAGCAGCAGGGCAGACCGGCCGCACTCGGACTCGTGCTCACCGCGCTCTCGGCAGGTGGGCTGGTCGGCGCACTCACCTATGCCGCCATCGGACCCCGGCTACGCCGCTACCCCGTGTTCGCGGGCGCGGTCGTCCTGGCGTCGGCGTCGATCCTCGCGATGGCGCTCGCCCCCACCTACGCCCTGCTGATAGTGGCGGCGACCCTTGCCGGACTGTTCTGGGGTCCGGTCGATCCGCTCATCAACCTTGCCATGCAAACGCGGACCGATCCCGTGCGGCGCGGGCGCGTACTCGGTGTGCTGATGGCCTCCTACTACGCGGCCGGGCCGCTGGGCTACGTGGGAGCGGGCGTGGCCATCGAACGCATCGGGGCGCGGGCGACATTCGTGGCCCTTGGCCTGATCATCCTCGCGGTCGCGGCCGTCGCCGCGCCGATGCGGGCACTCAAGCTGTTCGACGAACCCGGCGCGTACGAACCCGAGCTCGACTCGACGGCACACGTGTCGTCCTGTCCGGACCCGCGGGTGCCCGCGCCACCGCCCGCGCACGATGGAACGTGAGCGTACGCCTACACGTTGAAGCGGATGTTCAGGATGTCGCCGTCGGCCACGATGTACTCTTTGCCCTCCGTCTGGAAACGCCCGGCCGCTTTCACGGCCTGCTCGCTGCCGTACTCCATGAACGCCGCGTAGGGCATGACCTCGGCACGGATGAAGCCGCGCTCGAGGTCGGAGTGGATCCGTCCGGCAGCCTTGCGTGCCGTCATCCCGCGCGTGATCGTCCATGCGCGCACCTCGTCCTCACCGACGGTGAAGAAGCTGATGAGGTCCAGGAGGCCGTAGGCGCTCCGGATGAAGCGTGAGAGCGCCGGTTCGGTGAGGCCGAGGTCCTGGAGGAAGGCCGTCTGGTCATCGGGGTCGAGCGCGGCGATCTCGGCCTCGGCGCTTGCCGAGAGTACCAGCCCGGCCGCACCGAGTTCGTCGATGCGCCCCACCAGATCGTCCGGCAGCGAGGCGGCGGCCCGGTCCTCGTCACGGTTGACGACGACGAGCAGCGGCCGGTCCGTCAGGAGCTGGTAGCTCCGCAGCGAGTCACGATCGAGTTGGTCGGCCGAGAGTGTGCGCAGGGGTCGGCCGTCCTCCAGGACTCCCCGCATCATCTCGAGGCGATCGCGGTCGGCCGGGGGCAGGTTCTCCTTGCGCGCGCGTGTGAGCAGTCCCTCGACGAGCGCCAGATCGGCCAGAGCACACTCGTCCGAGAAGGCGTTCAGATCCCGGAGGGGGTTCGCGTCGCCCCCGGCCGCCGGATCCTCGAAGTCGCGCAAGACGAGCGCGAGCGCCTCCTGCTCTCGGATCGTCGACAGTGTCCGCGATGACAGACCCGTGCGCTCCGCCCCGTGCTCACCGGGCACGTCGCAGAAGGTCATCTCGGCGTAGATCGTCTTCTTCGGGCGGAAGATAGCCGAGAGCCGGTCAATGCGCTCGTCGGGCACGCGCACGGTGCCGAGCCGCACCTCACCGCCGTAACCGATCGGCACGTCGAGTCCGGTCATCGTATTGAACACCGTGGTCTTGCCCGAGCCGGCGAAGCCGACGAGTCCGATCTTCACTGTGACCTCACATATCTGCCTGGGGGCTTCTCCGCCTCCCGCTGCAACCGACACACCGGAACGTGCAGCGCAAGCATCGCACATGGCGCGGGTGCGGTGCTGACTTCACGGAAACCCGGAGCACCAGCCGTTCTCATGCGCTCATCGCGGGGTATCTAAGTGCCGTAGCCAGCGCCTGCCGCACCAGCGGTGGCGTGCGTCTCCGGGGGGGTTCTCGTCACACCGACGCGCATTGGCAGGACCAGGGGAGGAGTGCGACATGGGTGGAATGGGGTTCGGTCACAGGTCACACCGCCGAGCGGTGCTCGCCCTGATGCTCATCGGGGTGCTCGTCGCCCTTCCCGCGCTTGCTGGCGCGGCAGTCACGGGCATCGACGGCATGAGTATCACCATGGATGACCATGTCCAGATGACGCCGAGGATCTGGGACGGCACGGTGGTCTGGGCCGACGACCGCAACGGCAACCGGGACATCTACAGCTGGGCGGACAACGTCACAACGCCGATCTCCGTCCGCTCCGGCGCGCAGAGCGAACCGGCGATCGGTCGAGACTGGATCGTCTGGATGGACAACCGCAACGGCAACTTTGACATCTACGGCATCCCGCGCAACGGCGGCGCGGAAACCTCAGTGGTCACCGCAGCTGGCGACCAGCGGGTCCCGGACACGTACGGACGCTACGTGGTGTGGGAGGACTGGCGCAACGGCAACGGCGACATCTACGCGCGGGACCTCGTGACCGGAACCGAGTTCCCCGTGTGTGTAGCCACGGGCGACCAGCGCACGCCGGCGGTCTGGGGCGACGTGTTCGTGTGGCTGGATGAACGCGCCGGTCTTCCGGGCGTGTGGTTCTGGGACCGCTCCGTGGGCGGGCAGCCGTGGCCGCTCGTCTACACCACCAACGAGACTCTCGAGCTGGACATCTGCCAGGAGTGGGTCGTCTGGTCCGAGTACTACGGCGGGTCCTGGGAGATCCGCGCGTTCAATCTCTCTACCGAGCGCGCCGTCACGGTCGGGCGCGGCGCGGGTACGCAGGACCAACCGTCGATCGATGGCGACTGGGTCGTCTTCCGCGACACGCAGCCCGGCAACCCGAAGATCGGCTTCTACGACCTGCTTGCCGGGGAGTACTACGACGTCTTCACGACCGCGGTGCCCCTCGCGTCCCCGGACATGCACCTCGGCGTCATCACGAACATCTACGCAGACGGCGACGGCGACGTGTCCATCGGCGGGCCGATGTGGACGCACGACGCGCAGGAGATATGGGGCTCGGACCGGTACCAGACCGCTGCCGCAATCGCTCTGGCGGCGTTCCCCCAGGGCGCGCCCTCGGTACTGATCGCCACCGGCACGAACTTCCCCGATGCACTCGGCGCTGCCGCGCTGGCCGGACAGGAGAACATCCCGATCCTGCTCACCGATGGCAACGAGCTCTCCCCCGCGTGCGAGGATGCGATCGTGGACCTCGGCGTGGACGATGACGTCTGGATCATCGGAGGCACCTCGGCGATCTCAGACCACGTCGTTGAGCAGATCGCAAACGCCATTGCCGCCGACATCGATCCGCCCAAGCGCATCGCCGGTGGAGATCGCTACCAGACCGCACTCGCGATCGCCAACGAGATCTCCGGCGGCTCGGGCAACCTCGACGAGCCCTACGCCTTTGTGGCGACCGGACTCAACTACCCCGATGCGCTTGCAGCATCATCGATCTCTTACGCGCTCGACATCCCCATCTACCTCGTGCCGGGAACGAGCATCCCGGCAGCGACGATGGATCAGATGCAGGCCGACGGGGTCGAGTACCCGGTGATCGTCGGTGGTACCGGCGTTGTCAGCACGGGTGTTGAGACGGCGCTGAAGGGGCGCTTCGGGAACGACAACGTCTACCGGGTCTGGGGTGGCGACCGCTACGAGACCGCCTACGAGATCGCGATGTTCGCGCGCGACTTCTTCGGATTCGGCGCGAGCGGCATGTGCGTCGCCACCGGGCAGTCGTTCCCGGACGCGCTGGCCGGCAGTCAGCTCGCAGGTGCGCGGTACGCGCCGATGCTGCTCACACGATCGGACGCTCTCTCGCTGCCTGTTCAGGACTTCTGTACCGGGCACGAGCAGGAGATCCGCTACGTGACCTTCCTCGGTGGGCCGAATGCGCTGAACGCCGGTGTGCGCACCACACTGAGGGGCTGGCTCGAGTAGCCCCAGGCATGAGCGCGCTTCACGCGAAGGACCCCGCAGCGCGGGGCCCTTCTGCTGCCTGCAGTACGTTGCCCGGACGGACGCCTACGGCAGCAGCCCGACGATCGTGGTCCGCACGCCGTTGGAGACGACGTCTGAACCACCGAAGATGTCGACGCGACCGATCTCGTGGGCGCGGTAGGTGACCGCGTCGGCCACCTTGGGAGGCAGCGCGTCCGGTCGCGTAAGTACAAGCGGGCTGCCATACGTGCCGAGCGCCGCACCGCCACCGAGCGCGTCGGGGAAGTTCAGGCCTGTGGCGATACCCAGCGTGTCCAGGTCGACCCAGTTCATAGAAACCGCATTCTGCATGACCCTCGCCGACGTCTCGTAGCGGTCATCACCCGCCATACGGGTCGCCGGGCGGTCCACACCGGTGTGGTGTTTGTTCCACGCTTCGATAGCCTCTTCGACCCCCTCGCTCACGACGTCGGTCCCGCCGGCGATCCACGTATCCCAGATCGGCAGGAACTCGAAGACGTCGTCGATCTCAGGAGGCAGCGGCGCCTGCGTCCTGACCAAGAGGATCGGCGAGTAGGTCGTCGCAGCCACGGGCGCAACCGCGAGCGCGTCGGGAAACGCGTCGCCCCGGGCGACGAACGCCCTGTTGCTGAACGGACGCCCGTCGGCCATGAGTGCGTCGTACAGGAACATCGCGACCTTGGCCGAAGTGGCGTAGCGGTCCGTGCCCTGCAGCTGCCGGTCGACGTGGAGCCCGGCGGTCTCGAGTTGCGTCTGCACCGATGAGGACACCGCGCTCTCCCCGCCGATGATCCACACGTTCTTGGCGCCGAGCCGCTCGATCTCGTCCATCACTGCCGACGGCACGGCGGTGCGCCGCGTGAGAAGGACGGGGGCCTTCAGGAAGCGGGCCCACGGAGCCGCGGAGAGCGCATCCGGGAAATCCTCCCCGGTGCACAGCACGACGTCGTCAGCTCCGGTGCTGAAGTACTCCGAGCTCACCGCAGCCGCCGTCTTGTAGCGGTCGTCTCCTGCGGTACGGTCTGCCAGCGGCTCGGACGCCCTTGCCATGATGATGTCGCGGTTATTGACATCACGTTCAAAGACGACGCGGTTGCCGAACACGCTGGGGTTGGTCTCGGCAGCCCCTCCCGCGCCCAACGTGGTCGCCCAGAGTCCGTCACGGACGAGGCCGATACCGCCTGCCGAGAGGTTCTCGTACGCATACATGCCATGGAACACATCACCGTCGCGCGCGGCCATGAAGGGCGGGCGGAAACTCACACCGCGCAGTGACTTCACGTTCACCTTATCGAGCGCCGCCCCATAGGTGTACGTCATCGTATCGTGGTGCAGTCTGACGTCGGCGATCTGCCCAGCGCTCGTATGCGTGGCGAACGCCTCGGGTGCCGCGTCCGACCACACCGTCCACTTGTAGAAGGTGAAGTTGCCTGCGGTCGTCTCGCGGGCGAAGATCACGGTGTCGCCATCGATGTCCCAGGAGCCGTAGTACACGCCGACTGTGCCCGGCATCCACTGGTTCATATACTGCGGCCAGTCGACGGAGTAGAACCACAACGCGTCCGTGTCCGCGTCGTGCCACAGGATGTACCGCCCCGAGATTCTCGGGAGCGTCTGCGCGGCAGTCTTGTTGGTCACTGGCCGCCAGTTGTACCAGGTGGTGTTGTAAAGGTACACGTTGGCGTGCGCGTTAAGCATGCTCTGGTAGACGACCGTGTCCATCGACACGTCCGGACTCGTGTCGTTCACGTCGTTGTCGTTGTCGCCCGTGCGATCACTGACGTCATAGGTCACGCCCTCTTTGATGTCGTAAACCTTGATGTCGGTGTCGACAGCGCCGCCTATGTCGAAGCCTGGTGTGAACTCGTACGCGATGTAGCGCCCGTCCATCTCGGGGCTGGCCTGCATCGGCGCCATGACAGGTGATGTCCCTCCGGCAACGACCGTCTCGGAGAACGTGGGCTCCGCCACAGCAGGCGCCGCCGCCACTGCAAGCGAAGCGACGAGGAGCATCGTCAGGCCGGCCCGAATCCGATGTGAATGCCTCATAGAAACCCCCTGGCCCCGTGTTCCCGGTTCGGCTGTCACAGACAGCATACGCCGTGGACGGTGATCACGGCGGGTCGAGGCTACGTGCGCTCGCGCTCGTAGCCCGGCTTCACCTGGCGGGTGCCGAGCTGCCGCCAGTCCGTCTCGGTCATCGGCACGCGATAGAAGCCGGCGGCGCGCTGGATGTTGGCGAACGCGATCTCGTGCTCTTCGTCAGATGCGCCCTCGACCTCTGTGAAGTTCTCGATAGCGCTCCGCACGTGACCCTCATCGGTCAGCGGCAGCATCCGGCGTGACGGGAACGCGAACGCCGAATCGGGAAGCGCCGCTTCCCGGGCGGGCGACAGCTTGCCGTGGGTGCTATGGGGTCGCCAGGTCGTTTCGCGCGCCATGTCGGACTCCTCAGTTGGCATCATGTGAACGATACCTATGTACGTACCCACTCCCCTCGCTCGTCCCGGCGAAGCCGTCGGCTGCGATCTGTCGCGTTCTGTCTACTCCAAGACCGCGGCGATCGCATCTCGAACGCTCTGTGTCACCGCGTTCACACCACCGAAGAAGGTGACACTGTCGATCTCCGCCTTGTGCGCCGCAAGCGCCGCGCCTGTCTGGGGGTCGAGCAGCGCCGGTCGTGTGAGCAGCATGACGGAGTTCATCTTGCCCTGGGCCACACCGCCCGCAAGCGCGTCCGGGAAGTTCATGCCGGTGGTGATGCCCACGCGGTCCCAATCGTGGCCCTGCTCGTCAACGGCGTACGTCGCCACCGCCACTGCGGTTGCATAACGGTCATCGCCCCACAGCCGCTCAACGGTGACGGACAGTTCCGTCGCAAGTTGAGTCGCCGTGTTCGATGAGACGGCTGCGGTTCCACCGAGCACGACGGCGTCGGTCACGTCGGTCATGGCGGCCTTCGTGCCGGCGGACAGTCCGCCCGCAGGGTGAGCGAGGAACAGTGGCCAGTGCTGTCTGGCGGCAAGTGGCGCCGCAGCTAGCGCGTCAGGGAAGTCGCCGCCGGTGGCCACGAACGCCATACCGTCGTAGTCCACGCCGAGCTCCGCGATCACGCGCAGAGCGACCGCGTCCGCCGTCTCGTACCTGTCGGCCCCCTCGATGCGCTCCACGTTGCCGGAGCCAAGCTGCGTCTTGAGGGCGGTCTCCACCGGTGCCCCGACCGCCGATGTGCCGCCGAGGATGATCGCGTCGGTCACCCCAAGACGGTCGATCTCCTGCGTCACAACGGACGGGATAACGTCCGTGCCGACAAGCAGGACTGGGCCGTTCAACGCTCCCGCCAGTGCTGTGCCGCCGAGAGCATCCGGCCAGTTGGCGCCAGTGGCGATCACGACGGTCTCAGCGCCGATCGGGAAGGCCCGCCGCGACACATCAACAGCGGTGGCGTAACGGTCAGCGCCCTCAAGCGACGCGACCGGGGGAAGCGGCCACCGGTAGGCCACCGTGTGGCCGCCAGCGCCAACGCCCCACCCTGTGTCCGCATCCACGAAGTACAGACTGCGCAGGTAGCGCGTTCCACCGCTGTGCTGCTTGATCCACGTATCGCCACCGTCATCCGTGGCGAGGATGAGCCCGTCGTTACCCGAAACCCAACCGGTGTCGGCATCCACGAAGTGCACATCGATGAGCTCGGTGGTGCACCCGGAGTCCTGGAACTCCCAGCTGTCTCCGCCGTCCGTGGTGCGCATGATAAGCCCCTCGCCACCAACGACCCAACCGGTGTTCGCGTCAACGAAATGAGGCGTCCAGTACAGTCGATCGACGTCGTCCGGGCTGATGTCGTCCCAGGTGACACCGCCGTCAGTCGAGCGGATGAGCGTGTCGTTGCCGGTGACCCAACCGGTGTTCTGATCGATGAAGAAGAGTGACTGCACGATCGCATAGTCGAGGTCACCATAGTTCGTCCACGTCTCGCCGCCATCGGTCGTCCGCAGGATCGGGCCGTACTCGCCGGGAGGTGGAGGTCCATACCCGCCGGGGGTGCCCACCGCCCAGCCATTGTTCTGGTCAACGAACTGGACTCCCCAGAGGTTCTTCGTCGTACCCGATGTCTGCGGCGTCCAGCTGACGCCTCCGTCGGTCGACTTCAGGATGGTGCCTCCATCGCCTACGACCCATCCGGTGTTCACGTCCAAGAAGAAGACGCCCGCAAGCGCCACCGATGTTCCCGAGGTCAGTGCGGACCAGCTATCACCACCGTTCGTGGTCTTACGGAGCGTCCCGTTGTCTCCGGTCATCCAGCCGATGCTCTCGTCGATGAAGTACACGCTGTCCAGATGAGCACTGACTCCCGAGTCCTGCAGGTACCACCCTGCCGCGCGTACATCCAGCGGGGCGGGATCCGTGACCGCCTGCGCGACCGGGAGCCCCGAGAACGTCAGCACCATCACCGCCGACAGGCACAGTGCGATTAGCCTTCTAAGCCTGGCGCTATCCATGATCATCCCTCCTTCTGGTGCGGCCTGCGGCCACACCCCTCATTCGACCGATCGACTTGAACGCGTACCGCCTAGTCATCTGCGCCCGCCGGGATCCCGAAATGCAGGATCACGCCGTCCGCGCCGACAACCCAGCCGGTCTCGGCATCGACGAAATGTGCTCCGTACAGGATCGACGTTCCTGCACCGCCATCTCGCTCCTGGTCCCAGGTGGCGCCTCCGTCAACCGTTGAGAGGACGATGCTCCCCGCGCCCACGACCCAGCCGTTCTGCGCGTCTGTGAAGAAGACGTCCTCCAGCGTGCGGCGGCCGGCGTCCTGGGCCGACCACGAGCGGCCGCCGTCGGTCGTGACCACGACTCCGTCGTTTCCGGACGCCCATCCGTTCTGTGCGTCTGCGAAGAAGATCGCCTTCAGGAACTCCACGGTCGGATCCTGGCGTGTCCACGTCGCGCCACCATCAGTGGTGGCGACGATCGCTCCGTCGCCGTCCCACCCGACAGCCCATCCCGTCTGCGCATCCACGAAGTGGAGGTCGTACAGATGGCTTGTCAGCCCCTCCACTCCGGACTCCTGCTGAACCCAGCTGTCACCGCCGTCGGCGGTGGCCCATATCTGCCCGGCGGTGGTCACTATCCAGCCGTGGTCGGCATCGGCGAAGAAGATGTCGTTGGCCGAGCGGATCGCACCGCTCGTCTGCTTCGTCCACGTCTGGCCGCCGTCCGCTGTCTTGACGATGTCAGACTCCCCGTCGAACTGGTGGACGGCCCACCCGATCAGGGGGTCGATGAAGTGCACGGCTTCGAACTCATAACGATCGTGCGAGTACACCTCGGACCAGGTATCGCCGCCGTCGGTGGTGCCGAGGATGACTCCCCTGCTGTCTCCGCCAACCGCCCAGCCCACGAGCGCGTCAACGAACGTCACGTCGGTCAGCTTGTCGCCAACGCCTGAGACCTGTTCTTGCCAGACGGGACCGACAGGCTCGCCGCTCACGGGTTCAGCCGGTTCGTCGGCGGCCGGCGCCGGCTCTGTCGGCTCCGCCCTACCGCAGCCGGCGGCCCCGAAGACGAGCGCGGCGAGCACCAGGCCAGCTAGCAGCCGCATCGTTCCCTGCATGTCGAGACTGCGAGCGGTCGCATCCACTCTCGCGAGACAGACCATGGGGCCCCACCTCGATTCCCAGATGACTTCCGTACCAGGGCGCGCGCCGGTAGGCGCAGGTGGCGCGCTTCTTCGTGCCGGCAGGATTCGTGAGTGCGCCGATGACAGCGAGCCGCTCCGCGTGTGGAGCGGTCGCCTCGGACCTCAACTGGTCACAGGAGGTGGGACGCCGATGATGACGAACCTGACCCAGGAACGTCCCAGGTGGGCGGCGCGGGGGCGGCTGTCGCGGCGCGTCGCCCGCCAGCGGAAGAGGTACGTAGTTGTGCGCGACTCGCCGTTACGTACCGTGCGAGGTTGGTGCGAACGGGTGGCACAGCCGCCGACGATACGCAGGAGGGCAGGCGAAGGGCGTGCGAGAAGAAGGTGATGGTTCCTGGATCCGATGCGCCACACCCCCTGGTCGGCGACACGCGTGGCATGGCCACGCCTTCTTCGAGTATACACAACGAACCGGAGGTACCACTCGAGACGCTCGAGGATGGGCCGCGTCCTCTCACCGATGCTCGCTACCGCCGGCTACTGCGTTCCTGCTCCAGGGGCAGTCGCACTGTGAAGCGGGAGCCACACCCGGGCTCGGACTCGACCGATGCGAGCCCGCCATGCTGCTCGGCCGCATGTCGGACGATGCTCAGCCCCAGGCCGGAACCACCAGTCCGACTTGAGCGTGCCTGATCCAGGCGGTAGAAACGCTCGAAGATGCGCGCCTGGTGTTCCAGGGGTATCCCGGGGCCGTCGTCCTCGACCTCGATCACGGCCCACCGCTCGCCGTGCGCACCGGTTTCCACGCGGAGCCGCACCGCAATGCTGCCACCCTCCTGCGTGTACCGGATAGCATTGCCCGCCAGGTTGGCAACGACCGCCCGGAGACCGGTGTCATCGCCAGCACGTGTGACCGACGGCTCAGCGGTGACGCAGATCGACTGCCCCTTTGCCTCGGCCAGGTGCTCGAGACCCGCGACTTCCTCGGTCACGATGCGCGAGAGATCCACCCCGACGAACAACTGACTCGTAGCTGCGGACTCCGCGCGCGAGAGCAGCGTGAGTGCGCGCGTCAGCTGCGTGAGCCGCTGCGTCTCGCTGCCGAGGCGCTCGACGAAGCCCTCGACGCTGGAGGGATCGTCACGCATCGCTCGGGCGATCGTGGCCGCCAGAAGTGACAATCCCGTCAGCGGCGTCTGCAGTTCGTGCGACACGTTGGCCACGAAGTCCCGCTGCATCCGCTCGGCAGCGAGACGCTCAGTCTCGTCACGCAGCACCATGAGAGCCCGGGCGCCCTCAGGCGCTGCCTCCAGTAGCGGGATCGTCGCGACAACAAGGGAACGCCCATCTGGCAGCAGGACGGAGATGGCGAACGGCTCGCCCGTGGACAGCGCCGAGGTGATCAGGCCAGGGCCGTGGATTCCCGGCAGCAGTTCGCCCACCGATCGACCCTCAAGCGAGTGCGGGTTCCCGACAAGGATCAGGCGGGCCGCGGGGTTGTCGTGGATGACCGTGGCCTGCACGTCGACGAGCAGTACGCCGTCGGTCATCGCTGACAGGATTCGGTCCGAACGTTCCAGCGCAGCCGCGAGCTGTTCGCTTCGTGCGGACAGTTCCCCGGTCACCCGGACCTCGTCCGTGATGTCCCGCATTGTGACGAGAGTGGCGATGCGCTCCCGGTCACGACCTACCACGCTCGAGGCCACCGCCTCCATCACGCCGCCGCCACTGGTGGGAGCCTGCACGCTCGCGCGATCGCCGGCGAGCAGGCCCGCGCGCAGCGCCGCTATCGTCTCAGCGTGCTCGGGGAACGTCTCGTCGGCGGTCTTGCCGATGCAGGGAAGGCGTGCTCCCGTCAGGCTGATAGCCGCCGGGTTGATGTCCACGATCAGCCTTTGGGCATCGAACACCACGATGCCGTCCGGCAACTGCTCGATGAGTTGGTCTCGCGCCACCGGCAGGACCCTGAAGAGGCCGAGCCGCGTGATGGCAAACCACTCGATCGCACCGGCGAGTGTGAACGTGAACGGCACCGTGTTCACCTGGGTTGAAAGGCTCAGACCGGCGAGTTGGAGCAGGAACTGAAGAACGGGCAGCATGACGGCGAGCAGCACCACGGCGGTCTGAGATCGGTAGGGATGCTTGTGGGTCAGGCGCGATGCGAGCAGCCCGGCAGCGAAGAGCATCAAGGCGTACGAGTACAGAGCGTTGAAGGTGAACACCGGCCCGCCCGCCGTCACCACAAGATCCGGCGAACTTCCCGCCAGGTAGAGACCGTGCCACGGATCCGTCGCGGCGAGGAGAAGGGCGGCAATCGGCTGCACCAGCAACAGCGCGACCGTCGTGCGCGTCAGCCAGCGCTTCCAGCCGGCGAAGTCGAGTACGAAGATCAGGATCGCAATGGGCATGGCCTGCAGCCAGACGAGCCGGGCCAAGTGCCAGGCCGCTGACGGCTCGTGGCTCGTGAGGACCCACTGCAGAGCGTACGTGGCCGACCAGCCGAACTGCGCGAAACACAGCAACGCCAACCCGAGTGCTCCGGGGGCGGGGCGTCTGCGCCAGGACGCTCGCGAGATCGCAAGCGAGACGGCAGCCGAGGTGAGGTACGCGACAGCAACGAATACCGTCATCGCCCGCCGTCCTCCCGCAAGGCTATGCGGTAGCCGACGCCGCGCAGATTCTGGATGCCGATGGGTGCCGCAACCTGCTCCAGCTTCATCCGCAGATGCCTGACGTGCACATCGAGTGTGCGCGACGACTGCGTGTACTGCTGCTGCCACACGCGGTGCATGATCTCCTCGCGGCGAAAGAGGTGTCCCGGCTGCGACATCAGCATCTCGAGCAACCCGTACTCCCGTGGCTTCAGGTACACCTCACCGGAAGACGTCGTAAGTGTGTGCGTGTCAGGGTCAAGCATCAGGCCGCCGAATGCCACCGGCGCTTCCGGCGCGGCCGAGTCGCTCTCGACACGACGAAGGCGCGCGGCGACGCGCGCGAGAAGCTCGTCGAGATCGAACGGCTTGGTGACGTAGTCGTCGGCTCCAGTGGCGAAGCCCGCAAGCATGTCCTCGCGGGCCGTCCGCGCTGTCAGGATGATGATCGGCAGCCCGGGTTTCTGACGCGCGATCTCCGAACTCACGCTGAGACCATCGAGTTCGGGAAGCATGAGGTCGACGATCGCGAGGTCTATGTCGTAGGAAAGCGCCGCGGTGAGCCCCGCGTGACCGTCGTGCGCACACAGCACCTCGTAGCCTGCGTGGCGCAGGTTGTAGGCGAGCAACTCGGCGATCGTCTGGTCGTCTTCAATCACGAGCAGTGTCTTGGGCCTCACGACTCTCACCTCGAGAGCAGGATACGCGAGTCGGCGTGGCGGACGTGAGTTGAACCCGAGAATTAACACTGCGCAAGCCGAGCGCTAACGCGATTCCGACGATAACTGACCCAACGCCTGTGCGCGGCCGATCAGTGCGCGCTGTGGCGACAAGTGCGCCTGCGCGCACTGCCCGGAGGTCGCCGTCTGAGGAGGTCGTTGAGCATGAGGTCGAGATTGGTCAGGTTCTTGGGGACGCTGCTGGCCGCAGCGATGGTGCTGGGGCTCGTGCCGGCGGTGCCGGCCGCGATCGCTGCACCGTCGGAAGAATGGGTCATCAAGTGGGACCGATGGGTCGGCGTCGAAGTAGACGAGCCAGTAAGTGTGGCGGTCGCTGACGACGGCAGCTACTACGTGGCCGGCGACACGTTGGCCAAGTACTCGGCTAATGGAGACCTTCTCTGGAGACTGAACCCCGGAAGCTACTGGGAGGGCACCTCGCCCGCATCGGTCGCCTGTGATGATGACGCCGTCTACCTCACGCTGGCCGCTGGCTGGCTGATGAAGTTCAATGCCACGAACGGGAGCTACATCTGGGACAAGGTGGTCCCTGACTGGGCCCCGACGTACTCAACCGCGACTCCCAAGGTCGAGGTCTACGAAGGCGTGGCTTACGTGACTCTCGACGTATCCGGCTCGGTAGCGAAGATGGATAGTGCCGATGGCGACCATCTGGGCACGGTAAGGCTTGGCGACATCGACCCGTCCTCCGAGTTCCAGGGTATCGAGGTGGACGACAACGGCGTCTACGTCTCGTATGACGAGGACGGACCCAACTACGTCGACCACTTCGATCACGCCGGTGTCCTGCAGTGGTCGGAATCGCTATCTGGTTCGGCGGATCCTGCCCTGTTCGAGGGGACACTCTTCGTGGCATACAAGGACTTCGGGTCAACCCCTAGGGTGCGCGCTGTGGACGTCAGCGACGGCGTCGAAGTCGCTGACTTCGCGCTTCCCGACGGCTACTCGGACTACCTCGCCCGGTCGCTGGCGTGCGACAGCGACGGTGCCCTGTACGCAGCCCTGCCGGACGTGAACATCGTGCTCAAGCTCGCGCAAGGCCCCGTGACCCAGACCATCGACAACGGCATCCTGAAGATGACCGTGACGCCCACAGGTCTCCCGGCCGCCTACGTCTGGAACGGCGACGAGTGGGTCTACCAGTACTACTCCGAGGATGCCTGGGGCACCATCCTGTGGCTTGACGGAGAGGACTACACGAACGGCTACCGGGGCGACACCGACTTCACCCCGGTAAGCAATGAGGTCGAGGTCCTCGACGGCGGTGAGCGCATCGTCACTGTCTACGATGCCGGCGACGCCGGGGTGCGCGTGACGCAGACGTTCACGATCATGGACGGGGACCGCTACGTCACCAAGGACTGGCGTATCGAGCACCTTGGCGGCGAGATCATCCAGAACGTGCGCCTCTACCACGGCGGCGACACATACTTCGGAGGCGAGGACTCCGCCTCGAGCTACTACGACCCCACCAAGAGCATGATCTACGTGCGCAATAACGAGTTCACCGACTGGGGCATCATGGGCTTCTACGCGAACCCCGCAACCCCGGCCGATCACTACTTCGGCGGGCACTACAGCACGGGAAACGGTTTCGCCCAGGGCAACCAGGATCTTCCCGACACCGCCGACGAAGCCTACACGGACGCCGGCTACTACTTGCAGTGGAACAAGTCCGGCTGGCTCTGGTCCGGCGATCCGGTATGGCATATCCAGGCCTACGAGATCTGGACGCCGGGCGGCGCGCTGCAGGTACTCGCCCCCGGCACTCAGAACGTGCTTGCTGGCAGCACGATCGACCTGCCCTTCACGCTGCACAACATCGGCTCGGTCCCGCAAGACGTGACGCTGTCGGTCGAGAGTGACGACCCGGCCTGGACCGCCGAGATCGTCGGGGACACCACCCCTGATGTCGGAGGTCTTGAACGCATCCCGGTCACCGTGCGCGTGACGGTACCCGAGGACGCAACGACCTTCGCCAATATCACGCTGTCGGCCGACGGCCCCGAGACCTCAGGCTCGGGCACCACGCGCCTGATCATCGCGGACCTCGACTTCACGATCGAGCCCACATCTGCCGAGTTGCGCACGATGCCGGGCGAGTGGAAGGACCAGTACGTCACGATCACCAACAACTCGGACGACCCGCTCAAGCTCGGCCGGATCTCCTTCAGCGACCCGGACCACTTCGGAAATGGAGAGGGTGAGGGCAACTTCGCCGAGGTCGGTCCTGGCGAGAGCAGGGAGTTCTGGGTGGCGTTCGGGGCCGATGAGGTTGGCACCTATCCGTGCACGGTGAGCTTCCCGATCACCTCGCCCGTGCTCGTCACGGCCACCGTGTCGCTGACCGGCATCTGCGCCTACCCTGACCCAGCCGTGTCCTTCGATCCCGATGCGGTCGAGTTCTCGACCCTCACGGGCGAGTGGGGATGGCAGGACGTGACCATCACCAACGACTCGGAGTATCCGGTCGACCTCGGCACGCTGTCCGTGCCCGACCCCTTCGTGCTCGGCGAGCATGCAGCAGATGGCGGCACACTCGGCTCGGGAGACTCGACCACCGTGCCGGTCGGTCTCTACTCCGACACGTCCGGCGAGTACGCGGGAACGCTCGCGGTGCCGGTCACCGGACCGGTAGCGAAGGACTTCACGCTCACGCTGTTCGGTCGTGCACGGCTCGCGGAGGCCGCCCCGGTCGCCGTCGATGGTGCGGACCGATACGCAACCGCGATCGCCGCATCGACGGAAGCATTCCCCGATGGCGCGCCTGCCGTCGTGATCGCCACCGGTGAGCAGTTCCCTGATGCCCTGGGCGGCTCGGCGCTCGCGGGCGTGCTGGACTCTCCGATCCTGCTGACCAGGCCCGAGATGCTGATCGAGCCGGTGAGGGCCGAGATCGACCGCCTCGGCGCCGAGCGCGTGTACGTACTGGGCGGCGAGCGGGCCCTCACGACGCCGGTCTTCCAGGCGCTCGCTGAGATGCTCGGCGAACAGAACGTGACCCGGATCGGTGGCACGGACCGCTACGAGACCGCGAACCTGGTGGCCGCCGAGGTCGTACGACTGCAGGGCGACGCGTTCGACGGCCGGGCGTTCGTCGCCACCGGCGCTGAGTTCGCTGATGCGCTTGCCGCCTCACCCATCGCGGCCGCGATGGGCTGGCCGGTCTACCTCGCGCAGCACCCGGTCATCTCCGACGATACCATCGCCGCCATGCAGGCGGCCGGCGTCGACGACGTGGTGCTGCTGGGCGGCGATGCGGCTATGCCCGCGGGCACCGAGGTGAGCATCCTCGGCGTGGGTATCACGGCGTCGCGCATCGATGGTGCCGACCGTTACGAGACTGCGGCGGCGGCGGCCGAGTACGGCGTGGATGTGGCTGGCATGTCCTTCGATGGCATGGGCATCGCGCGCGGCGACAGCTTCGCCGATGCGCTCGTGGGCGGTGCGGCTCTTGGCCGACACGGCTCGGTGATGCTGCTCGTGGAGAAGAGCACCCTCCCCGCTCCCACAGAGTCGGCACTCGCCGCGCAAGCCGGCACCGTGGAATCCGTGCGCTTCTTCGGAGGACTCGAGGCCATCACTCAGGCAGTTCGCGACGCGGTACTCGCGCTGCTCTGAGAGCTGAGCAAGCATCGGGAGGCCCCGGTCACCCCCACGGGCGACCGGGGCCTCCCTCCGGTGCTACGGCGCCAACCTGGCGATCAGGTACTCCAGGTATCGTGACTTCATCTGCCGGCTGGCGAGTGCCTGCTTGGCCGGCGGCAGCTTCAGCACCACGCCGAGCAGGGCCGCGAGCGCGCGGTGATTCCACAACACCCGCTTGTCGAAGACCAGATCCTGAAGGTTCCCGCGTTCGATCGCCATCACTATCACGCGGTGCGTCGAGTTGAGTGGGGTGATGACGCGCGCCGGACGGGAGCGCAGAGCGAGTGCGCTTGGCGAACACGCCCGCACGCAGACGCCGCACCCGAGGCAGATCTCCTCGGCGACCTGCGCAACCCGGGACTTCGGATCGTGTGGGTCATTGGCCGAGACGAGAGCCATCGCCCCAACGGGACAGACACTCACGCACCGGCCGCACCCGTTGCACGCAGCCGCGTCGATCAGGGGCAGGAAATTCGACGTGTGCACGGGGTTGAGCATCCCGAACTTACGTGCCGCGATCATCGCCTCGCAGCAGCACCCGCAGCAGTTGCAGATGAAGTTGACCTTCTCGCGGACGTTCTCGCCAAACTGCACCAGGTTCTGCTCGTAGGCCTGGTCCAGGAGGTCGAGCCCCTCGGCAGTATCCACCTCGCGCGCGTAGCCGTGCCTGATCAGCGAGGAGGCGGCCCCGTTGAAGGTCATGCAGATATCCATCGGGGCATCGCAACTGCGGCCGACGTGCATCATCTTGTGCCGGCAGTAACACACCCCGATCCCCCGGTGCGTCGCGGACGTGATGACCTCACTCGCGCGTTCGTAGTCGAGGACGTGAAGCGCATTCTCATTCGTCAGCACCGGCTCGTGCACGAAGACCCGGCCGATCTGCGTCTCGCCCCTGACGAACAGGTTCTTGATGAACTCCTCTTCGACGTTCAGGTACTGGTAGAACAGTTCGCCGAGCAGCTTCTGGTCGACGTCGCCGCGCATGCGCATCATCGAGAACTCGAAGAACCCTGCCATAGGGGGAGGTAGCGCGTAGGTCGTCTCGCCGTCGCGCTCCGTATCGACGAGGACGGCGCGGCCGGCAAGTTCGTCCAAGATCGTGCGGGTCTCGGCGACGCTCAGCTTCAGGAGGCGAGCTGCCTGTGGGGCCGTGAAGGGCCGGATCGGGAGCTGGGCCAGTATCCGGGCTTCGCGCTCGCTGACGAGCACCTCAAGGATCTTGTACAGGGTCTCCGAAGGGGGTGCGCCCTGGGGGAAGCGGTTCAGTCGATCGACGAACTCCGAGTAGCCGGCCTTCATCGTGATGTGAGACATGCCCGGCCTCCGTTGTCCTATCGAGTGCCTTGCAAGAAGGCCTTGGACTCCCGGGCGATCACATCCGCTTCCTCATAGTGAACGTAGTGACCCGTGTCCAGTTGTAGATAGCTTCCTGTGTCCACCGTTGAGAGGTAATCCGTCAACGCGCCCCTCCATCCCGGTGCCTCCATCTCCTGATCCTCGGAGATGAAGAAGAGCATGGGGATGCTCGACGGAGGCTCAAGATCGGCCACAGTCTGGGCGTTCGTCTTCAGATACCGGATCTCCTCGAGCATCGGCTTGGTGACGGAGCTTCTGTAGAACACCGCCACGTACTGTTGCCGTTCTTCCTCCGTAAGCTCCTCTGACGCCATGAGAGGGAGGAGCATCCCGTAATCCTCATCGGGCATGAGCCGGGAGAGCCCGATCCTGGAAACGAGGTACATGGGATACAGCTGGGCACTCGACACGTCAGGGAGCACGTCGATGGCATTCGGTGTCAACGGATCCAACCCGATGATCGCCTCAACCTCCTCGGGATACTTCTGCCCCCAGTAGATCGCCTCCAGGCCCGACATGGAATGAGGGACGAGGACGTAGGGGCCCGTCTCCCCGGCAAGCTCCAGGGCCTTTCGCGTTTCGTCCAACATGGTGTCGAGATCTCTCGGGTTCCCGGAGCTTTCGCTCCAACCGTAACCTGCCTTCTCGACGACCGCGATCCGGTACTCATCCACCATTCGCTTCCACAGGGGCTTGAAGTCGAGGGTGGGATTACTGGTTCCATGCCCCGCCATGAACACAAGGGTCTTCTCTCCCGCACCTTCTGCGTGCACATGGAGCTTCTGGCCGTTGACTTCAACCATCCTGCCCGGCGGTGGGTATTCCTCGGCTTCCTTACGCAGTTGACCGCGATGGTACAGCGCCGAGGTAGTCCCTCCGATGGCTGCTAGAACCAGAAGCCCCAGAAGAACCATTCCAACGGTCTTTGCCATCTTCATCCTTCACCTCCGGTGGATCTGTCTCTCAGACTCCGCAAGGAAACGTCCGGATTCTGGCACTCCTCCTCGCTTCGAGCCTACCCGAGCACCGCGACGAGTGCGAGTGGCGCGAGTGCGAGCAGGGCAAGGATGGGGCGGCGTGCACCGGACTCGGCACGGGTGTCCCACCTGAACAGCACCCCCGCGAGCACCACCGCAAGTGCGCCGGTGATGCCGAGCGCTCCCGCCGCGAGCGTGGGGTTGATGATCGTTTCCCGCCCGAATGCCAGCCCCTCGATCGCCTGCATCGCGTGAGTCGTGGGCAGCAGAGCAGCGACGGTGCGCATCGACTCGGGGAGAAGCGAGAGCGGCACCATCAGGCCCCCGAGCAACATCGAGGGCAGGAAGATCACCTGCGACATCAGCGTCACCGCACGGGAGTCCTTCGCAACGACTCCGATGAGCAGCCCGATGGCGACGAAACAGAACGCGGTCAGCAACACGATCCCCGCGAACGGGGCCCACGCCTCCGGAGCTGCCGCGCCGAAGAAACGGGGGGAGGCCAACGAGACCAGCGTCGCCATCGCGAGGGCGTGGAGCGCCGTCGTAAGCGCCGGCATGGCGAGCACGGATGCAGCAGGCACGCCGATCGTGCGGAAGCTGCGGTAGATCCCCGCCTCTCGCGCCTCGGCGATGGGGCCGGGAAGCCCGAGAACAGCGGCCACCATGATGACGAAGATCGCCATCGCGGGTGTCATGGTGTTGGCGAACTCAGGATTGATGCCGGTCATGACGAACCCCATCATCAGGTAGAACCCCAGCGGGAACAGGTAGTTCAGCATCAGCTGGGTGGGATTGCGCACCCCGGCGCGGAACTCGTGTGCGAAGTGTTGGATCTGCCCTCTCATGACGCCACCTCCGTGACCTCCAGGAACCTCTCTTCAAGTGACGGCCGCTCGACCCGCAGATCCACCAGCCGGTCGCCTCGTGCCGCGACCTCATCCAGCACTCCCTTGACCGTCTCGCCGGGATCGGTGCTGAAGCACACGAGGTACTGCTCGTCGATGAAGGGGGCCTGGGCGGCCGGGAGCACGATATCGGCTCCTGCGAGCAGCCCTCCCTCTGTAGCGACGGACACCTTGGTGAGGCCATCACCGGTCGCGGTGATCTCGCGCGGCGTGCCCTCGGCGACGATGCGCCCGGCGAGCATGATCGCGAGCCGGTCCGAGAGCTTCTCGGCCTCGGCCATGTCGTGCGTGGCGAGCACGATCGCCGTACCCTGTTCGCGGAGTTCGGCGATGATGGCGTGCAGCTCGCGACGCGACTTGACGTCGAGACCCGCCGTCGGCTCATCGAGAAAGAGCAAGACGGGCCGGTGAACGATGGCCAGCACAAGCGCGAGCCGGCGCTGCTGCCCGACCGAGAGTTCCGAGTACTTCCGAGTACGCAGCTCGGCGAGACCCATGCGCTCTAGCAGGTCCGGCCTCGGCTCACAGTCGTGGTAGGCAGCAACGAAATGCGCCGCCTCGGCGACCGTCATCGTTCCGGGCAGGGCCGACGTCTGGAGCTGAACGCCCACCAGGTCACGGATCCGTCTCCTGTCGCGCTGCGGATCCAGGCCCTTGATGTCGATCCGGCCCTCGTCGGGTCGCAGCAGGCCCTCGACGCACTCCAGCGCGGTCGTCTTGCCCGCCCCGTTGGGGCCGAGCAGGCCGAGGATCTCCCCCTCTGCCACTGCGAAGTCCACGCCGTCGACGGCGACGACATCGCCGTAGCTCTTGCGAAGTCCATCTACGGTCAGCACCGCGTTCATGACGATCCCTCCTCACCTAACCCCAGCATGCCGAGGACGATCTCGGCATCCGGAAGCTCTTCTGTCGGTCCGCCGGCGAACGTCACGGCGATGGCCAGTCCCTGCACGAACGCCCCCAGGTGATGGGCAAGCGCTGTCGGATCACCGGGACGCGCCTCGCCCGACTTCTGGGCATCGGCGATCAGGCGCACAAGACCGGCGTTACCTCGCTCACCGACCTGGGCAACACGCGCTCGCACGTCCTCCGGCACCCCCTCGCTCGACTGCGCTTGAACTACAAGCATGTACAGGTGCGGGGCATGCCGGACGCCGAGAAGCATCGTCTCCACCACATGCCGCAGCCTCTGCCCGGGGGTCGCGTCCATCTCGAGCGCGGCAGCCGTGACGGCTGGAGCGTTGACGAGAACGCCGTCTACGAGCTCGGCGAACAGGCGATTCTTGGTGCCGAAGTAGTGGTGCACGAGCCCGCTACTCACCCCCGCATCGGCGGCGACGTCCGCGATGCGGGTCGCCATCAGCCCGCGTCGCGCAAACAGCCGCGCAGCTGCGTCGCGGATGACCTCCTGCTGCTGCTGCCTGACGCGCTCGTTCTGCTCGTCCGTTCTCGGAGTCATGACGCTGCCTTTCCTTTGATTGACGCGTCCATCAACCGCAGAATAGCACGCGGAGGAGAGGCCGTGCAACACCCGGATCAAGTTCACCTGACGAAGTTGCGCTCCAGGAAGCCGATGATCCGGCCGGCATACTCCGGGTCGTTCCACGGCTCGAGAAAGGAGTCGTCGTCCACGATGAAGTGCTTGTCCCCTTCACGCGCCCATAGCTCGACGTGTGAGGGAGCCCGCTCGACGAGACGCCCGAAGCTGGCAAACGGGATCTGCGAGTCCCCGGTGGAATGCGCGATCAGCGCCGGCCGGTCACCAAGCTCACCGATCTGACGTTTCGGCACGATGTGCCCTGAGCCGAATCCATACTTCACACCCGTATAGAGCCGGACGAACGCGCGCTGAGCCGTTGCGAGGGGTTCAGGGATGCCCATGTTGTCGACGAAGACGTCGTCCCACGACGAATACGCGGAAAGGCTGATAAGACCGTCGATCTCTGGCATCTGGCCTACCGAGTTGATGGCCGTCGCCGCGCCCATCGACACGCCGAAGACGACGACCGGAACATCGCCGTACGCCGGGTCCGCCATCACGTGCTCGACAACCGCCCGGACATCGCGGTGCTCCTCGTAACCGAGCGCGATGACATCTCCCTCGCTCTCCCCGTGTGCCCGCATCTCGAGCAGGATCGAGGAGTAGCCCTCATCCAGGAGCATCCGCGCGTGGCCGAAGAAGGCGGTGACCGACGGGTTATGGATGCCCGAGAGAAACACGACGACCGCTTTCGGGTCCTCGGCACGCACCTCGTACGCTGTCACTTCGAGCCCATCGCTGGTGGTCAGCGCCAACCGAACAGGACGCAAGTCGTATTCCTCGCCGGTCCATACCTCAGCGAACGCCACATGGTCATCGACCATCCCGCTGATGATCGCGGGTGGAATCGCCGCCAGCACCGTGAGGCCGATGATCAGCGCCGCGCACACGGATCCGAATACCCATCGTAATGCGCGGGGTCTCACCCTCGGATCCGATGCTCGCCACCATGTCTCGAGGCCTTTGCTTCGCACGACAGCGCCCCGGGGCGTCTGGTAAGCAAGCAGTGCGCCGCCGATGAGGTCTCCTGACGCGGCGAACGCGTTGAGGGTGCTGAGCGCCACCAGCCATGTCGGAGCCCACGCAAACAGCGCACCGACGAACAGTGGAACGAGCGACAGGAGAACGAACGGTGAGAGTCCCACAGCGATGTACCGCCCGCGTGACAGCTCCCCTTCATGGGACACGTAGGGCGTGAGTTTCTGGGGCCAGAATCCCGCCACTGTCGCGGATGTAAGCCCACACTTCGGCAAGGCGAACGCGTGGGTCAGTTCGTGGACTGCAACGAGCGCTACGATCGCCGCAACAAGAAACACCATCGTTCCCAAACCGATGACGACCTGGGAAGACTCAGACGAGACTCCGGCCACGGCAGCCCACGCGGCAAGCATGCCGGCGGCCAGGAGGACTGACGTGGGAAGCGCGAGCAGCATCAAGACGCCGAACGAGGGCTCCCTGATCTTGCGCCAGTCGGGCCCATCCGGACGGAAGTCCGGATCGTCGGGCACCGGACCAACATGGAACCTCATAGAAATCACTCCAGGCATCGGACTCTACGGTTGAAGCGCTACTGCGCCGCAGTAAGCCCCCGTCGTCGGGTCGACCTGGATCAGACTACACTGACCGACCGGTCGTTCTGCGCCTGTTGTAATGGCCGCGCGGGACCCATTGTGGCGGAGGGGGAGGGATTCGAACCCTCGGTACGGGGGATACCCGCACAACGGTTTTCGAGACCGCCGCATTCAACCACTCTGCCACCCCTCCGCGGGTGCGCCGCGCCGCAGCGCGACGGCTACGGAGTATAGCAGGCGTGCCCGCGCGCGGCGATACACACGTGGGCATCCGAGCGACCCATGTTGATGCCGTTCGCCGGTTGCGGGCATATGCTGTAAGACTGGAAAGGATGGCTCCCATGAATGATGACGCCCCCACGGGCGCTACTGCCGTCGTCTACTGTGAAGCGAACTTCGGCGCCCCCGACGGCAAGACCGCAAACGGCCTGGTGCGCCATTCGGAGAAGTACGAGATCCTGTCGGTGATCGACAGCACGAAGTCGGGAATGGACGCGGGCGTGGTGCTCGGCGACGCGCGCAACGGCATCCCGCTCTGCGCCGACCTGGTGGAGGCGATCGCCCTTGCGGGGCGCGTTCCGGACTTCTTCATCATTGGGATAGCGCCCTCCAGCGGCCTGCTCTCGACCCTCGAACGTCGCGTCGTGTTCGAGGCCATCGAGCGCGGGATGCACATCATCAACGGCCTCCATGAGTTCCTGAACGACGACCCGGTGTTCGCGCTGGCGGCAGACGCGCACGGCGTGACGATTCTTGACGTGCGTCGGCCGCGCGCGAAGAAGGATCTCCGACTGTTCACAGGCCGCATCGCCACGGTCACCTGCCCGCGGATCGCGATTCTCGGGACCGACAGCGCGATCGGCAAGCGCACCACGGCGACGGTCCTCGTGGCCGCTCTCAACGATCGCGGGATCAAAGCGGTCCTCGTCGGCACGGGACAGACGGCGATGATACAGGGTGCGCGCTACGGCGTGGCGCTCGACGCCATCCCCGCGCAGTTCAGCTCGGGCGAGATGGAAGCCACCGTGGTGGAGGCCTTCGAGGGCGAGCATCCCGACATCATCGTCATCGAAGGGCAGGGCGCGCTGAGCCATCCCGCCTACATGTCCTCGACCTTCATCCTACGAGGCAGCCGCGCCAGCGCGGTCATCCTGCAGCATGCGCCAGCGCGCCAGAAGCTCGGCGATTTCCCCGACTTCCCCATGCCGACGCCGGCGAGCGAGGTACTCCTCATCGAGACCTTCGCGCCCTACACGAAGGTCATCGGCCTGACGATCAACCATGAGGACATGACCGATGCCGAGGTCACCGAGGCCATCGAGCGATACGAGTCCGAACTCGGCATCCCCGCCACAGATGCGCTCACACGATCTCCGGACCGATTGGTCGACATGGTGTTGCGCGCGTTCCCCGAGCTCGGCGGGCAGCCGAGTCAGCCGCTAGTTGAGGGGTAGCTGGGCGCAGAGGAAGTCGTGGGCGTTACCGAACGCGAACTTCTCGGCCAATTCGCGACCGTAGTTGCCGGCAACCGCATCGATGAGTCCGGCAAGGGACGTGTGGTCTCCCAGCTCGCCCATGGCCGCCACGCCCCAGTCACTACCGATGGAGACGGCACTCTCTCCTGCCAGCGACACGATCGCGTCGATGTGTCTCAGGGCTTCGTCCACGGTGCCTCGGCCCAGGAAGTCCGGGTCGAACGCCAGCCCGATCAGTCCGCCGTGATCGCCCAGCGCTCGCAGCTGATCGTCGGACAACCCCCGCGGGTGATTCCCTATCGCCCGGCAGAACGAGTGCGTCACGAGCACCGGGGCCGCGTACAGATCAAGGACATCGAAGAAGCCGGCGTCATTCAGATGGGCCAGATCAAGCATGAGCGGACTGTCCTCGAGCGCCTTTACCAACTGCCGACCCGCCGGCTTGAGGGGCGCACTGCTGTCGTAGCAGCTGAAGCCGTAGTCGGTCTCGTGGTTCCACGTCAGCGCCAGACTGCGCAGCGAGTGCTCGGTCCACAACACGTCCAGCATGTCCGGGCCGATTCCGGGAAGGTTGAAGCCCTCCGAATGGGGCAGTGCCCCCGTCCGCGTATCCTCCGCGTTCAAATCCTCGACAGTGGTGATGAGGCGTAGGGACGAGCCGTGTGACGTGAGCAGCTCGGAATGAGCTCCGAGTTCGCCGATGAGGGTCGCCTCCGGATCGCGAGGATACAGCGACGACCAAACCGCGACGGCATGGGACGAGCCGGTGAGGTAGTTCGAACCGTACACCGGGAAGCCGCCGTCCAGTTGCGCTACGCCGGACAGCATGTCCTGGTGCAGGTCGATGAACCTGGTCTTCCGAAGCGCGTCTGAGATGTGCAACGTGTGCTCCTGCGCAGTCTGCCGCCGTTCAGGCCCAGATCAGTGCCGGTGCGGTGCCAACCCAGCCCCCGGTGACATCGACCTGCGGTGCATTCTAGCGAAAACAGTTCCACCTCGCGGGGAAACTTGTGTCTCGCGAGGGTTGGATACGTCTGTACTTCATTTTCTCAATCTGTGGCTTGACTTTCTCAATCTCTGGGTACAAGATGCTCATGATTGCTGAAAGGAGCGATGGTAATGGCACATGAATGGCACGACCTGACCGAACTGACAGGCGACCGCGACTTCGTGGTCACCGGCGTGCGCCTGAGCGACAGCGGGATCGGCATCGAGGGCGAGTTCGACCCGCCTCCCCTGGCCGGCCTGCGTTACGAGGACCAGGTGTTCGTCGGCGAGTTCGTGCGCTGCCACGGCTCGATCAAGCACATGGAGAAGGCGTTCGGCGTGAGTTACCCGACGATCAAGAACCGTCTCAACCGCATCGCCGCCCGCTTGGCGCTCGTTGAGGTGGAGATCGAGCCGACGCCCGAGCCGCGCGATGACGTGCTCGACTTGCTGGAGCGCGGCGAGATCAGCGCGAGCGAGGCCGCGGAGAGGCTGCGGCGATGACCGCCTACCTGCCTCCTCTTGTCATCGACGTGCGCGTGCGCAAGCCCGGCTCGAAGGGCCGCCGCCTCTGGCTGCCGCTCTTCTTGCTCTGGCCGCCGCTGCTGCTACTGCTGCTGCCCGTTGTTGTTATTGCGCTGCTGGTCGACCTCGCACTCCTTGTGTCCGGCGCACGGTATCACCATTACACCCTGCTCGTTGTGAACTCGCTGAAGCTGCTCGCCGAAGTCCGTGGCACCCATGTGGACGCACTCAGCGATGACAGCCTCGTCAAAGTCGACATCTACTGAAAGGAAGTAGCACCCATGAGCGAAGACCGCACCCGCATCCTCGGCATGCTCGCCGAGGGCAAGATCACAGCCGAGGAGGCCGAGTTGCTCCTTGACTCGCTCGGCACGGCCGCCTCCGAGACCGTCACCGCCACCGAGGCGACGCCGTCCGCCGAGTGGCCGAGCGGCCCCTCGGCCACCGGCACACCGAAGTTCATGTACATCAAAGTCACCGGCAAAGACACCGTCGACGTGAAGGTCCCGCTCGGGCTGCTGCGCGCCGGCCTCAAGCTGACGTCGCTCATCCCACCGCAGGCGATGGATCAGATCAGCGAGTCTATGGGTGAGCACGGCATGTCGATCGACTTCAACAACCTGAAGCCCGAGGACATCGAGGAGCTCATCGGGAGCCTCCGCGAGATGGAGATCAACGTCCGCTCGGCTGACGGCGACCATATCCGGGTCTTCTGCGCATAGGCGCCCGGAGCAGACGAACCGGCCCGCAGGGCCGACCGACCGAGGAGGTATTCGATGGCAGGGAGCGGACAGAAGATCCGTGTCGACACCGGCATGGGAACGATCTGGTTCATCGGCTGGCTGTTCACGATCGCGTACGTGAAGCTGACGTTCTGGCCGGCGGTACTCGGGCTGATCATCTGGCCCTACTACCTGGGCGTCGCCGTCAGGTAGCGCCGAGGGACTACGTGAGCTCGCGCACGCGCCGTGCAGCGGCAGCGGCCACATCGGGCCCCACGACGAGCCTGAGCGCATCGGAGAGGTTGTCAGCGATCACCGGCAGGTCGAGGCTGTTGATGGTCTCCCGGTCCTTGCCGATGCGCTTGGACTCGAGATCCACCGACACGGCCGCCAGCACCGTACCGACGATCGGCTTGAGCACCTCTTCGATCCGCTCGGCGACGAGGTTAGCCATTGCCCGGGTCCCCGTCTTCCTCGTCGATGACGGCCGTCAGCAACTGTGCCTCACCCGACAGGCGTGCGAGATAGCGCGACAAGACCCTCCGCACGCGCGAGAAGTAGACGACGAACAGCACGATGGCCACCACGGCGAGCAGGTCGGCGCCGAGCCGGGCGTGGTCGGCCGAGAAGCCGAGGGGCAGGAACCGCTGGATCCAGCCGACAAGCACGGAGGCTGCGAGGCAGAGGACCGCAAGCACGACGTAGCGGACGTTCTCGGCGATCGCGGCACCCCGGGCGACTGCCCGCAGTGCCAGCATCTCGCGCAGCAAGACGGCGGACGCAAGCAGGGCGAGTATGCCCGCTGCCATGCCGAGCCCCGGCAGTTCGTCGCCCGGCGCGGCATACGCGTATGAGATCGGCGCCATCGTAGCGGCCAGTGCCATCACGACCCCCAGCGCCCATCGTCTGCGACTCACACCCATGCCTTCCGTCGGCGATACGTAGGGTATCTTTCGGTCGAAACGGCCTGGCACTTGAGGCGAACGGTCTGCTAGGTGTGATGAACGGTTCTTAATGCGCCGGTCGTCCGGCACGCCCGGCGCGGGGAACATACACTAGCGGGGGCAGAATGTTCGCGCGGAATATGCAGTTGCCGTCCCGCACGATACATTGTTGCAGGCGGTCCACCATGAACCAGGAGGAATCATGATCATCGGCATACCGACGGAGATCCTCGAGCGCGAGCATAGGGTCGCAGCGCTGCCGGACGAGGTCTCGTCCTACGTGGACATGGGCTTCGAGGTGCTCGTGGAGTCGGGCGCGGGGGCGGGCTCGTTGCACAGCGACGACGAGTACGCGGCCGCAGGCGCCCGGATAGTGGCGGGCGCAGCCGAGGTCTTCTCGGCAGCCGACATCATCCTCAAGGTCAAACAGCCGCACTTCAACGCGGAACTCGGCCGACACGAAGCCGAGATGATCCGCGAGGGCGCGCTGCTCATCACCTTCCTGCACCCGGCTGCTCCGGCGAACCACGACATCATCCGCACGCTGCGTGACCGCGGGATCACGTCACTCACGATGGACGGCATCCCGCGCATCCCGCGGGCACTCGGTATGGATGCGCTCTCGTCGATGTCACTCGTAACCGGCTACAAGTCGGTGATCATGGCCGCGGCAGCGCTTCCCCGCTTCGTCCCGGCGTTCGAGACGCCCATCGGCGAAACCCAACCGGCCGAGTTCCTCATCATCGGCGCCGGTGTGGTCGGCGTTCATGCGATCACCACGGCCAGGCGACTCGGCGCCACGGTCAAGGCCCTTGATATCCGCGACACCGCGCAGGCCGAGGCCGCACGCCTCGGCGCGGAGGTCGTAGGCTTCGATATCCCCCAGGAGGTGGCAGTCGGCGAAGGAGGCTACGCCGACGCGCTGCCGCCGGACTGGCTCGACCGCGCCCGGGAGGCACTCGTGCCGCTTGTGAAGACCGCCGACGTCATCATCACGAGCGCGCTTGTGCCCGGCGAGGTCGCCCCGGTGCTCATCACCGAGGACATGGTGCGCTCGATGCGTCCCGGATCGGTGATCGTCGACGTCTCGGTGGACCAGGGCGGCAATTGCGCCCTCACGGTGCCGGCCCGGGAGGTCGTCGCGCATGGCGTCACCGTCATGGGCTACATCAACATCCCGGGCTCGGTGCCCGTGCACGCAAGCTGGTTGTACGGCAAGAACATGCTGGCCATCGTACGCAACCTGTTCAAGGACGGGATCGAGGCCCCGGACTGGGAAGACGAGATCGTGAGGCACATGCTCGTCACGCGCGACCGGGCGATCGTGCATGCGGGCGCGCTGCACGCCATGGGCGAGTCGGCCTGACGCACGACACACCTGCTTTTGCAGCCGGGACCCTGCCGAACGCCGTCTCAGGCGACGTGGGCGGGGTCCCACTCGTTCGGGCCGAAGACGAAGAGGACGTCGCCGGGTTCGAGCACGAACGCGCCGTGGGGATTGCCGATCGTCGTGCCGCCGCGCTTGACGGCAAGGATGCTCACGCCATGCCCGGCACGCAGGCCGCTCTCGGCGATGGAGTGTCCCGCCAGCGGCGAGGTCGCGCTCAGCCGGAAGCTGCGGGTCGCGAGATCGGGCACCTCGACGCGCAGATCGTGCGCCGCCGGACCCGCCGGCGCGAGCGTACGCGCCATGTCGCGCCACTCGGCCCTGGACTCACTCATGAAGCGCTCGATGTCCTCCCGGGGCACGAGGAAGCGAGCGAGCACCCGGGCGAAGATCTCGATGGAGATCTCGAGCTCGTCGGCTATGACCTCGTCCGCGCCGAGGGCGTGCAGCGCCTCGGTCTCGCGGACGTAGCGGCTGCGGACCACGAGGTACGCGTCCGGCGCCACCCGCCGTGCGAGTTGGGTCACCCGCCTCGCGGCGGCGGGGTCGTTGATCACCACGACGATCGCTCTCGCCCGGTCCGCGTTGACGTGGCGCAGGATGGCCTCACTCGTCGCGTCGCCGTAGTGGATGTGGTGGCCCTCGGCTGTGCCCCTGCGGACGACGTCGGCGTTGATCTCGATCGCGGCATACGGCACGCCCGCGCTCTCGGCGGCGCATGCGATGTTGTGCCCGGTCACGCCGAAGCCGACGAGGAGCACGTGGTCGTTGTACAGGTGCGCCGAGCCGATGCGCGCTATCCCCACCCCCTCACGCACGCGGGCCGGCAGGGGCAGGCGCGCGAGAAGATCGGCTATCCCCGGACCGGCCGCCACGAGCACCGGTGCGAAGATCATGCTCGCAACCGCCGTGTCCAGGACGGTCTGGAAGACGTCTGCGCCGAGCAGCCCCGCTGCGACGCCGGCAGTGGCGAGCACGAGTGAGAACTCGCCGATCTGGCCGAGTGACACACCCGCAAGCACCGCGTTGCGCATCGGCAGACCCACGAGAAGTGCGGCAAACGCCGCCATGATCGGCTTGATCAGCAGGATGCCGAGGGTGAGCAGCGCGATCCTGAGCGGGTTGGCAAGCAGATACTGAACGTCGAGCAACATGCCGATCGAGACGAAGAACAGGCTCATGAACGCGTCGCGGAACGGCAGGATGACGCTCACGGCCTGGTGGGAGTACTCGGACTCGGAGATGATGAGTCCGGCGAGGAAGGCGCCGAGCGCGAGTGAGAGACCCGCCTCGTGCGTGAGCAGCGCGATTGCCACGCAGATGACGAGCACGCCGAGCAGGAACGCCTCGCGGCTGCCGGTCATCGCGATGCGATGGAGCAGCCACGGCACGACCCACCGGTACGCGACGTACGATGCGATACCCACCGCGGCGACACCAAGTCCAACCTCGGCCAGCCCGTCGAGCGCGCTGCCTCCCGCGGTGCCCGCGAGCAGTGGCGCGGCGAGCATGATCGGGACCACCGCGATGTCCTGGAAGATGAGCGCCCCGAGGACCGTGCGGCCGTGAGGGCTGTCGAGCTCGCCGCGCTTCTGCAGCAGGTCGAGTACCACGGCCGTGGAGCTCAGCGAGACGACAAGGCCCAGGTACGCGCTCTGGGCGAGCGTGGAGCCGAGGATGTAGGTGCCCAGGCCCACGACAGCGGCGGTCCCGAGCATCTGCACGCTGCCGCCGAGCAGGAACGGACGCCTGATCTCGGCAAGGCCGGACAGCGAGAACTCGAGTCCGATCATGAACATGAGGAGCACGATGCCGATCTCGGCAAGGAGGTCGACCTGCTCGCTCATCCGTACGAGACCGAGGCCGTCGGGACCCGCAAGGATTCCCGCGATCAGGAAGCCGACGGTGGAGGGCACGTTCAGTCTATGGCTCACCAGTACGGCGACCACGGCGACGGCGAAGATGATGGTGACGTCGATCAGCAGGTCCACGGGCGCCCCTCTCGCCGCCATTGTAGCGGGTCTTCAGGGCGCGGACCTCACGGTACACTGGCATCTGCGCCTCGATCCGGCCCGCCCGAAGAACGCCGAACGGTACCATCATCGCGCCGTTCGGAGTACGCTAGGAACCGTCCGCGAGCCCGGGGGGGCGAGATGAGGAGCCAGACCACCCACGAGAAGTACAAGATCCTTGTCGTGGAAGACTCGGCGACGTTGCGTCAGATGATCACGATGGCGCTGCAGGAGCGCGGCTACCATGTGACCGGCGTGGGGGACGGCATCACCGGGCTCCACGCCCTGGCCGAGTTCATGCCCGACGCTATCCTGCTCGACCTGAACCTCCCGGACATCGACGGTTTCGAGCTGTGCAAGCGCATGAAGGCCGAGCCCCGGAGCCACAACATCCCGATCCTCGTCATGACCGGCCTCGGCGAATCGGGCTTCGAGATCATGGCGATCGAAGCCGGCGCCGATGACTTCATTGCTAAGCCCGTCGATCCGCTCGTGCTCGACGCCCGAATCCAGATGGTGGTCCGCCGAATGCGGCGCGAGCGTTTCACCAACGCGCTCACCGGGCTGCCCGCTAACGCGCTCACCGAGGAGCGCATCGCCTTCGCACTCGGCCGCCGCCAGCCCTTCGGGATCATCTACGTGGACGTGGACGGCTTCCGGGCATTCAATACGCGATACGGCTTCTCGCGGGGGGACCTCGTCCTCCATCTCGTCGTGGAGCTCATCCTGGAGTCCACGAGATTCGCCGAGTGCCAGGAGCCGTTCATCGGCCACATGGGCGCCGACGACTTCGTCATCATCTGCGAGCCGGAGAAAGCAGAGCAGGTGGCAAGCGACATCGTGCGGGCGTTCGATACCGGAATCATGGACTACTACGAGGACGAGGACCGCGAGCGCGGCTACTTCACACTGAGGGACCGCGCCGGCGATGCGATCAAGCACGGGCCACTCACGGTCTCGGCGGCCGTGATCATAATGACCGACTACTTCCCTGACTCGGTCATCGCGCTTTCCGATGTCGGGCACGAGCTGCTCGCCTACGCGCGCACGCAGCCCGGCAGCACGGTCGCGGTCGAGCGTCGCGCCGAGCCCGGCGCCCGCTAGCAGCTGCCGCTACCCGGTCGGCCGTCCCGGAACGTCATGACAGTCGGGACAGCGCGCCTCGTAGAAATCACCGCCGCCGACGAGGATGAGCGGCGAGTCCCATGGCGCGGGGGCGCCATCGATTATCCGCTGGGTTCGCGTTCCCACACCGTGACACGTCTGGCAGATGGCGGTGAGCAGCGTGAGCTCATCGGCAAGTGACATGAGCACGGGCATCACGCCGAACGGCTCGCCGCGGAAGTCCTGATTGAGACCGGTCACGTAGACGAGCGCGCCGTCTCGGAGCAGTCTGCGAACGACCGGGACGAGCCCCTCGCCGAAGAACTGCCCCTCCTCGATCGCCACGACGCGGCATCCGTCCGCAACGATCGCGGACGGCTCGGCTACGACCCGCGCCTCCATCTCCGTGCCGAGGCGCGAGCGGGCCATACAGCCGTCTCGGGAGTCCACCGCGTGCTTGTAGATGACCATCGAGTCGCCGGTGACGGCGTGCCGGGAGAGCAGCCTGATGAGCTCGCCGGTCTTACCGCTGCTCATGCATCCCGCGATGACGTGAAGTCGTCCGACCCTACCGGTCACTCGTGTCTCCTCGCTCGGCGTGCGGGTACAGCATACCGCCCCCGACAGGACCGTCCTATGCCCGGGATGCACGCAGGCCGCCTGAGGATGAGGCGGCCTGCGGGTATTCATCTGGCGGAGAGCCAGGGATTCGAACCCTGGGTACGGCTATAAACCGCACACACGATTTCCAGTCGTGCACCTTCAGCCTCTCGGTCAGCTCTCCGTGCGGACGGCGTCGCAGCCGCCGCAGCATAGGCGAGTATAGCGGCCTGAATGGGGTGCGGCAACGCGGGGCACCATGGCTGCACTACTCCGGGTCCGACGGCACCGCATCCGGCACGCCCGGCACGAACACCCATCGGTGGAAGACGGTGTAGTTGAACACCATGCTGCCGACGATCGCGAGCGCTTTGGCGGCAGCAAGCGTCACCGGACTGTCGGCGGTGGGGCCCGCGGCCGGAACGAAGGCGTGGTAGAGCGCAAGAACCGTCCAGACGAGCGCGGTGTTGATCCCCGCCCCCGCGATGTTGGCGATGATGAAGCGGACGAACTCGGCCCGTCGGCGCTCACTCGGACGGTCACCGAACGTCCAGCGCCGGTTCCACACGTAGGAGTTGATGACGCCAAGCGAGTAAGAAGCCACGTTTGCGGCGATGATGGGCATGCCGACGAGCGTCGCCAGCACGTTGAACGCCACGAAGTCGACGGCGGTATTGAGCACTCCCACCACAGCGAACTTGACTGGACGCACCTTCAGCTCCGTTCTGGAGATCCCCGGTCTGGTATACGATAGTCCATGCCGTGCCGGGACCGCACGGGAAAGTCCACCGAGGAGGTTCGTTACCCGATGACGGCACCCGAACGCCACCTGCTGTCCATCGTGACCCCGGTCTACAACGAGATCGGCAACGTCGATGCGTTCTACGAGCGGGTCACCGGCGTTCTGGACTCGATCGAAGGCTACGACTTCGAACTCGTGTTCACCGACAACCACAGCACGGACGGAACCTTCGAGGCGCTCCGTGCCCTTGCCGAGCGCGACCCGCGCATCCGGGCGTTCCGCTTCTCACGCAACTTCGGCTTCCAGCGCTCCATCTGGACCGGCTACACGAAGGCGCGCGGTGCTGCGGCCATCCAACTCGATGTGGACCTGCAAGACCCGCCCGAGCTCATCGCCGACTTCATCCGTGAGTGGGAATCGGGCTACAAGGTCGTCTACGGCATCCGCCGATCGCGCAAAGAGGGCTGGGCCATAAACCTGGCGAGGAAGCTCTTCTACCGGGGCGTCGCGCTCCTGAGCGAAGACCCTCTGCCGCTCGACGCGGGCGACTTCCGCCTTGTCGACCGCCTCATCTTAGACGAGCTCGTCGCGATGCCCGACGCCCAGCCGTACCTACGCGGGACCATCGCCTCCCTCGGCTTCTCTCAGACGGGCATCCCCTACGATCGGGCGGCGCGTCACGCCGGTGAGAGCAAGTTCACGTTCCACGACCTCGTCACGCTATCGATCGACGCCGTTCTCAACCACTCGACTGTGCCGCTGCGGATCGCGAGCTACGTCGGCCTGACCGTAGCGACGATCACCGTGCTCGGCACCATCGGACTGCTCGCCGCGCGTCTGTTCTTCGATGCCGACTGGCCCGAGGGCTTCGCCACGACGACCGTGCTGATCTTGTTCTCGATCAGCCTGAACGCGCTGTTCCTCGGCATAATCGGCGAGTATCTCGGCCGGATCTACAAGCAGATCAAGCCGAAGTCGATCACCGTGATCGAGGAGTCGCTGGAACGGTAGAACAGGCGGCAGACTACCCCTCGACACCCGCACCGTACACGGCGGCAAGGCCTTCGGTGAGGCCGATGGACGGCGCCCAACCCGGAAGGGTCTCGCCGGTCCACGGCACCATGATCTCGCCGGAGCGATACGGCCTGGCACCCCACTCGACCGGCACGCTCGTGCCCGTCGCGCGCTCGAAGACCGCCACGAGTTCGCGCAGGGTGACCGCGTCGGGGCCTGCCACCGAGTAGACGGCGCCGAGTTCGCGGCCCTCGACCAGCGCGCTCGCCGCGTAGATGAACGCCGCGACGATGTCGTCGGTGTGAAGCGGCCGGATCACCTGCTCGCCCGGGCTGGCCCCCAGCACCTCGCCGCTGGTCGCCGCAGCCGCGATGAGGTTCAGGAACTTCGGCCGGTGGTCTCCGGGACCGTAGGTGTCCGAGAGCTCGAGTACGACGGTCGCAAGCGTGGTGTTGCGCCGGTAGTGTCCCGCAAGCGCGCCAAACGCCTGCTTGGTGGCGGCGTACAGCGTCTGCGGCGCGTATCCGGCGTCACCATCGGCGTGTGCCGAGTACGTTCCCGCCGCCACGAGCGCACGGACCCCGGCGGAACGCGCCGCCGCAAGCACGCGCGCACCGAAGCCGAGGTTGGCGGTCACGAGCAGGTCCGACGCCTCGAGCGTGTCCGTGAGATCCTGAGCTGCGGCCAGGTGCATCACCGCGTCCGGCTGGAAGCCGGCAAGCGAATCTGCCAGCCCGGGAGCGGTACCCGGATCCTCGATGCGAGCCACGCCGTCCGGCAGCGGGGCCGGGTCGCCCGGGATCACCACGACCGCAACCGGCCAGCCGCGACCGACGAGTTCGGCCACGAGCCGCCCGCCGATGTATCCCGTCCCGCCGGTGACGACCGTCCTCATGACTGCTCCCCGTCGGTGACCCACAGCGCGCCCGCGGCGCGAGCGGCCTCCACATATGCGGCGATGTCGGCACGGGTGAGCGCGGAGGCGTCGCCTTCGCCGGAGTACCAGTCACGGTACCAGCGCGCCGTGCGCGCCAGCGTCTCGGCGGACTCCCACGCGGGACGCCACCCGAGCGTCTCGATCGCGCGCGTGCTGTCGAGCTTCAGGAAGTGTGCCTCGTGCGGCTGCAGCGTGCCGGCCGGCGGCCCCTGCCACGAGCCGCTCCCCCATGCGGCGATGATCGACTCGACGACCTGCCGCACGTTCAGATGCCCCTCGGGCGTGGGACCGAAGTTCCACGCGGCGTCGAAGCCCTCCTCGCCGCCGAGAAGCCGGGCACCCAGCCACAGGTAGCCCGAGAGTGGCTCGAGCACATGCTGCCACGGCCGGACAGCGCCGGGGTTCCTGACCACGATCGGCTCGCCCGCGGCCAGCGCACGCACGCAGTCGGGCACGATGCGGTCGAGCGCCCAGTCGCCCCCGCCGATCACGTTGCCGGCGCGGACCGACGCCAGGCGCGGACCCTCTGAGGCACCGAAGTACGACCGCCGGTACGCCGAGGCGACGAGCTCGGCGCAGCCCTTGCTCGAGCTGTAGGGATCGTAGCCGCCCATCGGCTCGTCCTCGCGATACGCGTGGTCGATCTCGCGGTTCTCGTAGCATTTGTCGCTCGTGACGTTCACGACCGCCCGGACGCCGGGTGTCGCGCGCACCGCCTCTAAGACGTTCACCGTACCCATGACGTTGGTCTCGTACGTGAGATGCGGCTCGTCGTACGAGAGTCGAACGAGCGGCTGCGCGGCGAGATGGAATACGATCTCGGGCCGCGCCCCGGTCATGACCGCCGCAAGCCGCGCGCCGTCGCGCACGTCGGCGATGACCGAGTCCGTCGTACCCTCGAGCGCGAGTAGGTCCCACAGCGCCGGGTCGGTGGCGGGCTCGAGCGCGTAGCCGGTCACCTCGGCGCCGAGCATCCGGAGCCACTGCGTGAGCCACGAGCCTTTGAAGCCCGTGTGCCCCGTGACAAGGACGCGCCTACCCTCGTACGCTCCGCCGAACAGGTGTGAGAGGCCCACGCCGGTCACCACACCTTCCACGGAGCGGAGCCCGAGGCCCACAGCCCCTCGAGATGCGTCTTGTCGCGCAGTGTGTCCATCGGCTGCCAGAAGCCCTCGTGGCGGTAGGCGTGCAGTTGGCCGTCGGCGGCAAGCGACTCGAGCGGCTCGCGCTCCCAGACGGTCCCGTCGCCCGCGATGCGGTCGAACACGCCGCGCTGACACACGAAGAAGCCGCCGTTGATCCAGTCACCGTCGCCGAGCGGCTTCTCGCGGAACGAGTCGACCGCGCCATCAGTGCCGATCTCGAGCGCGCCGAACCGGCCGAGCGGCTGGACCGCGGTGAGCGTCGCTTCCCGACCGCTCGCACGGTGATCGGCGAGCAGCGCAGCGACGTCCACATCGGACACGCCGTCACCGTAGGTGAGCATGAAGGTATCGTCTTCCACGTACGGGGCGATACGCCTGATGCGCCCGCCGGTCATCGTCTCGGCGCCGGTGTCCACGAGCGTCACGCGCCAGGGCTCGGTGGCGTTTTGATGCACCTCGACGCGGTTGTCACGCATGTCGAAGGTCACATCGCTGTTGTGCAGGAAGTAGTTCGAGAAGTACTCCTTGATCACGTACCCCTTGTAGCCGAGGCAGATGATGAAGTCGTTGAATCCGTACGAGCTGTAGATCTTCATGATGTGCCACAGGATCGGCTTGTCGCCGATCTCGGCCATCGGCTTGGGCTTGACCTGCGTCTCCTCGGAGAGCCTGGTGCCGAGCCCGCCTGCCAGGATCACTACCTTCATCGCTGCTCCTCACGACTCCTGCGCGTCACCGGACCGGTGTCCGATGCGCGACCTCTCTCATGCGGCCGGGCGTCTCCGGACTCGTCGACGCGCCACCGGAACGAAGATCACGGCGCCGAAGACCACAAAGGCCGCGGCGGTCGTCACGAGTCCCTCGGCCAGCCACGGCGTGAAGTACCTGAGCGTCACGTCATGCTCGCCCGCTGCGATCGGAACGCCGGTGAACGCGGTGTTCGTCCGAACGGTGGGGACCGTCGCGCCGTCCACCTCGGCGGTCCAGCCCTCGCTGAACGGGATGCTCAGGTAGAGCAGGCCGTCCACGTCAGAGGATACCCGACCGGTCACGCGGTTGGTGCCGATCTCGACGTCGGTCATCGCCCGGCCGGCCAACCGGCTCACGCTCGTCTCATACGCGTCCATTGGAATCGCCCAGACCTGCAGGGACTCGTACGTCCCGCTGCCGATGCGATCGAGGTCGATGGTCACCTCCTCGGCACCCGACTCTTTGTACCCGAGGTTCACGACATGCGAGTGGTCGCCCCATGCGTAGAGATGACCGTCGCGATACCTGCGCACGACCTTCCGGGGCCCGCCGGCGCCGTAGACGATCTCCGAGAACGCCGGCTGTGCGAAGTCCCGGTACCGGTGCTCGGCAGCCAGGACCTTGAGGCGCGAGGGGTTCTCGCCAAGCTCCTGCTCGGGCCGCTCGAGCGGCGACTGCACCGTGAAGTCCAGTCTCACGAGTTCCACATAGAGTTCGGCGTCCTCGACAGGCGTCGTGCCGAGCGTCAGCCGCGCGTCGTCCTCGGTCGTAGTGAGCGAGCGGGCGTCGGTGTCGATGTCGACCCCCTCGGTAGCGATCACCTCGTAGGGGACCTCGATGACAGGTGCGCCCTGCTCCACCCGCGGCAGATCGGGCAGCGCGCCGTCGTCGATCACGGCCGCGTCCAGCATGACCTGCTGCTTCTCGAGCACCGACATGTCCTCGTAGGCCGAGCGCTCGATCGCGCGATCGTACACGAAGCCGATCGGCAGCGCGTGCTCGTTGCGGTAGACCATGTACTCGTCGGTCGAGTCCTCCTCAACCGGCTCGAAGCCGTACGGCACGTAGTGCGCGTAGCGGGGTATGCCTATGTAGTACTCCACGCCGAGCAGCGTCAGCAGTCCGACGCGATCGTCGAAGCCGTGGAACGTGAACGGCAGATGCCTGCTGCGGTTGTTCATCTCGTCCATGAAGTCCACCAGACGGCTGTCCATCACCGAGTAGTATCCCGACGTACCGAAGTACTTCTGGACGAGCTGGTCGTTGGAGAACGGGGACGAAGCGTACGAACCCATCACGTACTCCTGCTTCTCCACGCGATAGAAGCCCTCCTTCGGCAGCTTCTGCGCGGCCATACCCGAGTTCGCGAGGTAACGGTCGAGCACGGTGTCGTGCTCGGACCAAGACGTGAGCATGTTCTGGTAGCGGAAGTCGTACAGGTGCACCGCGTTGCCGGCGATGCCCGCCACGATCAGGCCCACGAAAACCCACCGCGTCGCCGGGGCGGTCCACGCCTCTCCGAGACGGGAGCCGATGCCGGGCGAATCCGGTTGCCGCTCGACGTCGGCCCCGTGCTCGAATGCCATCACGAGCAGCGCGAATGCGGCGAGCACGAGCGGGAGTAGCGAGCCGGCCTGGATCTCGGCCCCGCTCGCATAGAGCGCGACGAGGTAGACGGCGAGGAACACGAGCGACGCGCGTATCTCCCGCCAGCTGATACGCTGCTCGCTCGAAAGGACCTGGGCCGCGCCCAGACCAATGAACAGGCCCCATGCGAAGGTGAACCGCCCGGTCGGCGCACTGAGCCCGTTGAAGATCGAACCGACGATCGGGAGCGCCACGAAGATCGGGAACAGCACGAGCATGACTTTGGTGGTCAGACCGCCTCGGCGCATGAACAGGATCGGCAGCAGCGCCATCCCGACGGCACTGAAGCCCAGGTACGGCATCGCCGAGGGAGCGATCCCCGCGGTGAGGCGATGGAGCATTCTCACGTAGCCGCTCACCTCGAAGAAGAGATCCGGCAGCCCGCCACCGCTGCGTCCGCTCGCAAGAACGGCCGCGGCTGACGGGAAGAGCGACGCGGCGGCCATGAGCACGCCGAGCGCGTACAGTCCGCCGACGCGAGCCGCGACCGGCGCGAGACCGCGCGCGCGCTCCCCCTTCGGCGTGAGCTCGACGTACCGCGCGACGGCGTAGATCACCGCGACGATCGTGATCATGTAGAAGAAGTAGTAGTTGGACACCGCCGCCAGCATCACGGCCAGCGGGAGCAGCCACGCCCGACGCCGGTCGAGCGCGCGCTCGATGCCCCACAAGACGAGCGGCAGAAAGACGAGCGCATTGGCCATGAACGGATGCCGCATCGCCCCGTACAGGGCGAACGTCGCAAAGACATGCACGAGCGCGCCAGCGGTGGCAGCCAGCGCCCGCGCCCCCATCGCCCGGATGTAGCCGAAAGCGGCCAGCCCGGCCACGAACAGACGCGCGACCCATGCAAGCGTGTAGCCAAGCTCCATCTTGGCCATCGGCATGAGCAGGCTGAACACCGCGAACGGGTCACCGAGAACGGGCCATGTGAGCGATCCCACAACGTCGGCTCCCAGGCCGATGTTCCACGACCACAGCGGCACGCCGGCCCCGGGGTCGTACACGATCCTGCGCAACCACAGGTTCAGGTAGTAGAGCATCGGATAGTGCGCCGAGACCCCGTCCACCGACCAGATCGCCGACTTGTGGTAGATGACGAGATAGCCAGCCGCCGAGACAAGCGCGACTGCGAAGATCGCCGAGAAGACGCCAAGATCGGCCAGCGGCCGCCAGCGGCGATTCGCGGGCTGGCGCCCGCCTGACATATCGTCGCTATCCGGCACCGCCACCGCCGCCCCCTCCTCCGCCGCCTCCGCCGCCCGAGAACCCGCCACCACTACCGGAGGAGGACGAGTTGTTCGATGTGGCGACGCTCGAGACGGACACCATCCCGGTGGATAGCGCGCTCATCGGCGTCATCCCGTCGGTGCCCGGCGCGGTCATCCACGCCCACGTCCCCATGACCGGGTCCGCCATGACTTCGGGCACGCGCACGTGCAGGTGCTTGACGACCTCGTCGGCGATACCGAAGACGACCGCGAGCGTGAGGAAGTGGCGCCACAGAACCACGGAGGTGGGCGGCTTCTCCTGCATCCGGCCGAAGTCCTTGAGATAGTTGCGCACGGCCCGATACTGCGCGGCGAGCTCGGCGGCCGCAGGACTCCGGCGTTTCATGTTCGCGCCGAGCACGATCACCGCGGCGCCGATTACGATCGTCCAGGGCAGCAGGCAGCCGTTTCCCACGGCTAGCAGGGGCACCAGGCCGAGCAAACCCGTGATCACGCCGAGTGCTATGAAGCCGCCGACGGCGTTGCCGCCCTTCTCCTCGAGCAGACCGCGCTGCTGGATCTCCTCGACGACCTTCGCCTTGAACGTCGTGACGCCCGAGCCCCACGCATCGGCCTTGCTCTGCTTCTTCACGAGAGCCTTCAGGTCCTCCATCGTGACCTCGTCGGCGTCGGCGATCTTGCTGAACACCAGGCTGAGCAGCGACTTCTCGCTCGGGCTGAGCCCCTGTTCCTTGTCCCGGCGGCGCGTGAGCTTGTACGTCTCCACGCTCTTGCTGCCGAGGCCGAGCATGACCTTCTTGTCCACGTAGACGCGCTCGATCGCGATCACGCCGCGGTCTATCAGGTCCATGATCGTCGCGCTGATCGCCTTGTCGTCCGGCGAGCCCATGTTCATGAGCGCCGAGACCTGCCCCGGCGTAAGGTCGGACGGCAGGTCACGGTAGTACTCGCCCTGGAACTGCGGCTTGTACTCCTTGCCGTGCGTTCGCCAGTACGCGAACGCCCAGCCGAGGGCGCCGAGCGGCAGAAGTGCCGCAACGCCCATCGAGCCGCCGGTGCTCGCACGGGCGATGGTGCGTTCGGTGTTCGCGTCGCGCGCGAGACGATCCTCGGCGGCGAGGATCGTCGCGAGCATCGACTCGGACAGCTGCGGCGCCGAGGAGAGCGCCTCGGCGGGAAACACGACGCGCCCCTCCACGAAGACGCCGGTGGGTACGCGGTCGACGACGAGGTCCACCGTGCCGTCGTCGTTGAGCACGACGTCGCCCGTGAGCGGCCCGTGCGCCCAGGCCTTCACATCCTCGCGGGTGACGCCGGACGGCAGCACGATGTGGACGGTCACGTTGCCCGAATCGAGCTCCCATCGGTCGCCGACGAACTGCCAGTAGAGCTCGGACGTGTCCTGCCAGCGCTTCGCGGCGCCAAAGACTCGGTACTGAAGGGTGATCGTGTGCGCCACGTCCTCGGCACGGAAGAACGCGCGCACGTCCAGGGCATGCCCGAGGTCGGTGACCTGGTAGGTCTGCGGCGGACGTGTGTCCCGGGCGTCGTAGTCGGTCGTCGGCGAGTACGGGCCTTCAGGCCCGGCCACGCCGAGTACCTCGATCCGGTCCGCGCGCGACGTGTCGAGCTCCCAGTACGCGAACGTGTAGTCGCCCGAGAAGTCGAAGGTGCGCTGCTCGGTCACGAGCATCGAACCGTCCGGGGCCACCTCGGCTACGATGTCGACCCGCGTCATCCGGTACGACTTGGCGTATGCGGGCGCCGCGACCAGCACCGCGAGAACGGCCGCGAGTCCGATCGCCAGCGTGAGCCGTGCTGCCCTGCGTCTCATCTCGGTCCCCTCACTCCGCGGCGCGCCCCGCGCGCAACCCCCTGAAGAACTCCTTCAGTATCTCCCCGCACTCGGCTTCGAGCACCCCGGCCGTTACCTCGAACCGATGGTTGAGCCGCGGGTCATCCGAGAGGTCGTACAGCGTGCCGGTGGCGCCGGCCTTGGGATCGGCCGCGCCGTAGACGAGCCTGTCGATGCGCGCGTTCACGAGCGCGCCGGCGCACATGGGACAGGGCTCGAGCGTCACGTACAGCGTACACCCCGACAGCCGCCATCTGCCGAGATGCGCGGCCCCCTCACGGATGGCGATCATCTCGGCGTGCGCGGTGGGGTCGGCCGCCGACTCGCGCGCATTACGGCTGCGGGCAACGACCGAACCGTCGCACACGAGCACGGCGCCGATCGGCACCTCGCCTTCGGCGGCAGCGAGCCGGGCTTGCTCGACGGCCAGGGCCATATATGTCGCGTCGGCGTCCACGCGATGATGCTACACCACGCGGGGCCCGACGAAGATCTTCAAGATCACCCCTTGACTAGTGTGAACTTCATAGTATTGTGGTATCGAACTAGTGTGGACTCACTAGTAGTAACCGAGTAGGACAGGAGGCGACCGCTCGTGGGAGACACGCTGGACACAGCGGTGCGCAAGTTCCAGAAGGAGCTGAACGCGGGAACGGTGGCGCTCGTACTCCTCGCGATCCTCGATCGCTCCGAGGAGGCGCTGTACGGCTACCAGATCGCCAAACAGCTCGAGGGCGAAGCCGGTGGCGGCATGGCGTTCAAGCAGGGCACGCTCTACCCGGTGCTCCGATCGCTGGAGGGACAGGGCCTGCTCTCGAGCCGGGTGGAGCCGTCGGTGACGGGCCCGCCGCGCAAGTACTACGCGATCACGGCCGAAGGCTCGGCGGTGCTCGCCTCGTGGTCGGATGTCTGGAAACGCACGCGCACATTCGTGGATGGAACACTGAAGGGGGGTCGAGACTCGAAATGATCGAACAGTATCTGCAATCACTCAGGGCCGCGTTCGGCGGCGCCGACCCCGCACTCGTACAGGACGCCCTTTACGATGCCGAGGAGTATCTGCGCGCCGAGCTCGCCGGGTGTGCCGAGGACGACGCCGACTGCTTCGCGGCGGTCGTCGAGCGATACGGCACGCCAGATGAGGTCGCCGCGGCGTACCTCGAGACCGAGATCACCGTCGCCAGAGCGCTCAAGACGCCTGAGCGACCGGCGCAGACCGGTGCGATCGCGCGGTTCTTCGGCGTCGTGGCGGACCCGCGCAGCTACGGGGCGTTCTTCTACCTCGTACTCTCGCTCGTGACGGGTACGGTGTACTTCACGCTCGTGGCCTCGCTGCTGCCGACCGGGCTCGGACTGCTGCCCATCGGCGTCGGCGTACTCGTGTTGCTGCTCTTCTTTGCGGTGGTGCGCGCTATCTCGCTGGCGGAAGGTCGGCTCGTTGAGGCGCTTCTCGGCGTACGCATGCCGCGGCGTCCGCGTCCCGGCGTGCCGGAAGGCGACATCCCCTCGCGCATCAAGCAGTGGTTCACCGACTGGCGCACGTGGACGAGCATCCTGTACATGATCCTGCAGCTTCCGCTCGGCATCATCTACTTCACGCTCGTGACCGTCGCGGTGACGCTGTCGGCGACCGGCGTGCTCTACCCGATCGCGCAGATGTTCACCGACTATCCGCTGCTCCAGTGGGGCGGTTACGGCTACATGATCGAGGGCTGGGCGATGCCGCTGGTGGTCGGTGCGGGGCTGCTCGGTTTCGTGCTGACGCTGCACCTGTGCCGCGGGATCGGCGCGCTGCACGCCGCATACGCCAAGGCACTGCTTGTAGGACGGTATTCCGACGGACCGGAGGTCCGATGATGGGAGCGATGATGATGAAGACACGAGTACTGCTCACAGGCGCGGTGCTGGCCGCCACGGCGCTGCTTGCGACCACCGGGTGCGTGCGCGTGGAGCTGCCGGCCGTCCAGGTCGGGAGCGACAGCGACCGCATCGGCCTTGAAGGCGCGTCGGAGATGGCCGCCGAGTTCGAGATGGGCGCGGGCAAGCTCACGATAGGCGGCGGCGCCGACGGTGCGATGGAGGCCGATTACGAATACACCGACGACCGGTGGCGGCCGGAGGTCAGCTACGACGTGCGTGACGGCGAGGGGCACCTCTCGGTCCGCACGCCCTCGCGTCCGAGACTGAGCCTCACCGGCCAGATCAGGTACGTCTGGGACATCGCGCTCGCCGACGGAGTACCGCTCGACCTCATCGTGAACATGGGTGCCGGGGAGAGCGATCTGGACCTGCGCACGCTCGATGTTCGCCGGCTGCAGGTCAACCTCGGTGCGGGAGACTCCACGATCGAGCTCCCGAGCGATCCGACAGATGACCTGACGGCGACGATCAATGTCGGCGCAGGTGCGTTCACGCTGCGCGTGCCCGAGCATGTCGGGATACGCCTCATGGGCAGCCGCGACGGACTCGGCACGTATCAGGCCGACGGCTTCCGGCAAGACGGCGATGCGCTCGTAAACGACGCCTTCGACGATGCCGACGTGCGCTACGAGATCTCGCTCAGGCGCGGGGTAGGCGACGTGACCGTGGAGACCGTGGACTAGACGACCCGCAGGCCACTTCGGGCCTGCTCGGATGGAAGGATGTACGTGATGGAAGCGATCGGACTGGTCTTTGGTGTGAGCGTCGCATCGTTCACGCTGGTAGTGGTGGTGCTCTCCCTCGCCGCTCCCCTGCTGTGGCTGTGGATGCTCATCGACTCGGTGGTGCGCGAGGAGTGGGAGTACCCGGGCGCCACAGCAACGAGCAACAACCGGCTCCTCTGGGTGCTGCTGATCCTGCTGACCCAGATAGCGGCGATCCCCTACTTCTTCATGGTCTACACCAAGGTAAGGCGTGGTTCGCTGGCGCAGCCGGCGACGCAGTACGCAGCAGATGTGCCGGCTCCCTCGGGAGCGTAGCCGATCAGACGCCGGCCGGAGCGACCCGACCGCACAGAAGCGCTCCTCCAGGCCCCCGTCGGGAACGACGGGGGCCTCGCGCAGCTGTGGCTGTCTGCCGTCCGGCACCGGTTGCGTTACCCTCGTGAGAGAAACGCAGCCTCCGGAGGTCCTGGATGCAGTCTGGCGCCTGGCTCGACCTGGTCGTCATCGGCACGCTCATCGCGCCCGGGTATCCCGGCGCGGAACGGAGCGCGTGAGATGGTCGAACCGCCAGAGATGCCGATCCGCTCACGGGGCGAGATGGTCAGGGACACGATCGAGGCACTCCGCGCCAGAGCTCACCTGCTGCAGAACTGGAACCGGTTCTACAAGTGGTCGATCCTGGGAGGCCTGACCGGCACGCTCGGCGGGCTTGCCGCCGCCGCCTTCGTCTGGCTGCTCGAATCACTCGACGGTGTGGTCGGCGCCTTCACGAGCGCGGCCCCCGCTCCCTGGCTGCTCCCCCTGGTGCCCGCACTCGGCGGGCTGCTGGTCGGCGTGCTGCGAGCACGGTTCACCCCCGAAGCATTCGATAGTCCGGGAGCTACCGACCGCGCGATAGACGCCATCCACGACGACAACGGCCGTCTCCCCCGCCGCACGTCGCTCATGACCGCCGTCACATCGGCGATCACGCTGTCCACCGGCGGAAGCGCCGGCCGGGAGGGACCGACCGTCCTCGTCGGTGCCGGGATCGGCTCGATCGCGGCCCGCATCATCGAAGGTCTCCGGCTGCCCGAACGGCTGCGCTTCAGCTTCACCGAAGAAGACATCCGGGTGCTCGCTATCTGCGGCGTGGCCGCGGGTCTCGGCGCGGTCTTCCGCGCCCCGATCGGTGCGGCGCTGTTCGCCGTCAGCGTCCTGTACATCTACGGCATGGAGGACGACTACCTCGGGCCGAGTCTCGTCAGCTCGCTTACCTCCTACCTCCTGTTCTCACTCTTCTTCGGTTTCGAGCCGATGTTTCGCGCGCCGTTCGCGTGGGACCTCGACCTGTTCGACATCGCCGTAGTGCTGATCATCGGCGCCACGGCAAGTCTGGTGGGTATCACGTACATCCGCGTCTTCTACGGGGTCTTCGAGCGCTTCAGGCGGCTGGCGATCCCGAACTGGCTGAAGCCCGCACTCGGCGGCCTCGCCCTCGGGCTGCTCGGCCTGGCCGTGCCACGCGTCATGGGCATGGGTTACGGGACCATCCAGAACATGATCGACTACCGCCTTGGCGCAGGGATGCTGCTCCTACTCGTGTTCGGCAAGATCGTGGCAACCTCGCTCACGATCGGCTCGGGTGGCGCGGGTGGCGACATGGCACCCGCGCTGTTCATCGGTGCGGCGCTCGGCGGACTCATCGGGAGCGCAGCGGTGCAGCTCTTCCCGGATGCCGCGGCCAACCCGTCCCTGTACGTCATAGCCGGGATGGGGGCCGTGTACGCGTCGGTCGCCAAGGTGCCGCTGGCCACGGCGATCCTGCTGTGCGAGAGTACGCGCAACTTCACGCTCATCGTGCCGCTCGTCATCGCCAATACCGCGGCGTCGCTCGCGTCTGGCAACCACACGATCTACGCGAGCCAACACGCAAGCGCCACGCGCGAGCAGCAAGACGTCCTCAGGCGGGTGCCGGTAGCGCGCATCTACACGCCGGAACCCGTCACCGCTGCTGCGGATCTCTCGGTGATCGGACTGCTGCGACTCATCGGGTCGACCGGCCATCACGGGTTCCCCGTCCTCGACGCCGCGGACCGTCTCGTCGGCGTGGTCAGCTGGAAGGACGCGCAGACGGTACCGTACGCGGGTGGTGCACGTGAACAGACCTCCATCTCCGAGATCATGTCGGCCGAGCCCGTCACCGTCGTTCCTACGGACTCGTCGCGCGTCGCGCTCGATCTGATCGAGCGTCACGGTATCGGTCGCGTCGTGGTCGTAGACCCTGCCGACAGCGACCACGTGATCGGCGTGGTCACCAAACAGGACCTCATCAAGGCATACGCCGGCTTCGTGCCGATGGACTGATTGCCTGCAGCGCAGGACGGCCGGGGGTGCGCAGGCTATAATCCTCGTGCGCGGAGGGGTGGCAGAGTGGTTGAATGCTCCGGTCTTGAAAACCGGTAGGCCCGCAAGGGTCTCGTGGGTTCGAATCCCACCCCCTCCGCCATGCGACAGCAACCACAGCAGGGAGCCGCTTTGCTCGCGCTCAAGGAACTGCTCGGAAGCAAGCTCAAGTTCGGCCTGATCGCTCTCGCGATCGGACTGGTCGTGTCACTGACGATGGTCACCTCGGCGATGTCCGAAGGACTGCTGACCGGGATGTCGGGCGCCAAGTCCTCGCTCGCCGCCGACGCACTCGTCTTCCAGCGGGACACCTACCCCACGCTCGAGCGAAGCATCCTGACCGCGAACGACCTGAAGGTGATCGCCGCCACCCCGGGCGTCAAGAGCGTCTACGGCGTGGGACACACCTTCGCCACCGTGGGATCTGCCGAGGAGCCCTTCGACGTCCGCATACTGGGCCTGGGCGACCGGTTCGACCAGCTGCCGATCGTCGAGGGCACGGGCGAACCGGGCCCGGGAGAAGCGGTGGTCGACGTGACCGCTAAGCTCGAGGGCGTCGAACTGGGTGACACGCTCACGCTCACTCCCGTGAACGCCGATCTCACCGTGGTCGGGTTCACGGAGGACCGGCGCTACGTCATGGTGCCCACGCTGTTCGTGAACCTCTCCACCTGGGAGGACCTGCACGTCGCCTCGGTTCTCGGCCGTGTCGAGGATGAAGGCGGAGCCGATGCCGAGGCCGGCGCACGGATGGCGCGCGAGTTTGCCGGCAGCGCCTCGGTCGCCGCGATCGAGCTTGGAGATGGCGTCTCCATCGCCGACATCGAGCGCGAGTTCGACGGTTCGTACGCCCTTGCCACACCTGCTGACTCCGCCAGAGCCGGCAACGGAATGCCCGAGATGATCCTGGCCGTGGGCGGGATCCAGGTGGTCTCGATCGTGATCGGCGCCCTGCTCGTCGGCGTGTTCTTCTACATCACCACACTCCACAAGACGAGTCAGGTGGCCGCCATCAAGGCCATCGGCGCCTCGAACGCCCACCTCTACCGGGAGCTCATCATCCAGATCACCATCCTGGTGACCGTCGCGACGGTGTTCGGCACCGCACTCGCGATCGCTGCCGGCGCGGGGATGCCCCCGATGATGGCCTTCGACCCCGACCCGGCTCGCTGGGCCACGAGCGTGCTCGCCATATTCGGCACCGCGTATCTCGGCAGCCTGTTCTCGCTTCGCAGCATCCTCAAGATCGATCCGGCAACGGCGCTCGGCCGGACGGAGCCGTGATGCTCGAGGTCAGGAATATCACCAGGTCGTACGGTGAGGGGCGCACCCGGGTCACGGCACTCGATGACGTCTCTTTCACGCTCGGCAAAGGGAAGCTACTCGCGATCCTGGGTCCATCGGGCTCGGGCAAGACCACGCTCGTCTCGATCATCGCCGGGCTGCTTGAGCCCACCTCGGGCGAGATCGTGATGGGCGGCCACGCAGTGCACCTCAGAACCACCGCGCAGGCCGCGAGATTCCGCCGCGAGAAGGTCGGTCTCGTGTTCCAGGACCACCACCTCGTGCCATACCTCACCGCGAGGGAGAACCTGCTGCTCGTACCGCACCTCTCCGGCCGGGTGACGCGCACGCATCGCGAGCTCGCCGACACGCTGCTTGCCGACTTCGGCCTCACCGCCCGCGCCGCCCACAAGCCGTCCCTCCTATCGGGCGGAGAGCGCCAGCGCGTGGCGATCGCACGGGCGCTGATGAACGCTCCGGAGATCATGCTCGTCGACGAGCCGACCTCGAGTCTGGACACCGAGCGCGGGCTGCAGGTGGTCGAGCTCCTCGGGCAGCAGATCCACGAGCGGGACATGACCTGCCTCATGGTCACGCATGACCCCCGCATGGCGGCACACGCCGACGAATCACTCACGCTGATCGACGGCCGGGTCGCGTAGTGGGGCGGTCGCCGTCGCGGCCGCATGCACGGTGACGGCCCCCGCACTCCCTGCTACAATGGGCGCCGCTTCACTTCCGGAGAGTTGGCCGAGTCGGCTGAAGGCGCTCGCCTGCTAAGCGAGTAAGGGGTTAATTACTCCTTCGAGGGTTCGAATCCCTCACTCTCCGCCATTTGACATCTCGCGTGCGAGAGGGCAGGATACGAAAGCCCCGCGCGCGCAATGCGCCCTTAGCTCAGCCGGATAGAGCGTCTGACTACGAATCAGAAGGTCGCAGGTTCGAATCCTGCAGGGCGCGCCACACGGACAATCAGAAGACCTCGCCAGGAAACCGGCGGGGTCTTCTTACCGTCTGAGGGTATATGCACACCCGCATGACAGGCGCCGTCGCGCGCATACAACGCAAGGAGGGGTCATGGACCGACGCTTGATCGTCGTCGCCATCGTGGTCGCCGGAGCGCTGGCGGCAACAGGCTGCACCACAAAGATCGTCACCTCTGAAGGCGCGGTGCCGCTCAACACCGTCACCTCGTCGGGCACGGGTACATCGCTGGCGGCCCCGGACACGGCCGAGATGTACTTCGGCGTGACCGTCCTCGAGCCCGAGGCCAAGGCCGCACTCGACACTGCGGGCGAGTCGGCCGAGGCGATCGTGTCGGCCATCAAAGACGCCGGCATCCCCACCGACGACGTCCAGACCGCCAACGTGAGTGTGTATCCCGAGTACTCGGGCAGCGAGGGCAAGGCGCCCACGGTGACCGGCTACCGCGCAAACGTGCAGGTGCGCGTGAAGATTCGCGACCTGGACAAGATCGGTGACGTCATCGGCGCCGCCAGTGGCGCCGGAGCGACCGACATCGGCGGGCCGAACTTCACCCTCGACGACCGGGACGGCGCTGAGGACGCCGCGATCGACGATGCCATCGCCGATGCGCGCAGGCGTGCCGAGACCATGGCCAAAGCTGCCGGCAAGACGCTCGGCGAGATCATCAGCGTGAGCGAGGCGGGCGTGACCGTGCCGCCCATCTACTACGGAGGGCTCGAGCGCGCCGCGGCGGCCGACTACTCGGTCGCCATCGAACCCGGCCAGCTCGACGTGGCCGCCAATGTGACGGTGGTCTTCGAACTCAAGTAACATAGCGCCGAGGGGTGATGCGTGTGCGCACCGTCATCGGCGTGATGGGATCAGGGCGGCCCCTCGATGGGGCCGCCTTCTCGTTGGCACACAGGCTCGGGGCGATGATCGCCGGGCACGGCTGGGTGCTGCTCACCGGTGGCCGGGCCACCGGCGTGATGGACGCGGCTTCTCGCGGTGCGCGCGAAGTGGGCGGGCTGGTCATCGGGGTGCTGCCGGCTGCCGACGGCTCGGAGGCAAGCGAGCACCTGGACGTGGCGATCCGCACCGGGATGGGAGACGCCCGCAACGTCATCAACGTCCTTTCGAGCGACGTGGTGATCGCGCTGCCGGGCGGCGCCGGCACGCTTTCCGAGGTGGCGTTGGCGCTCACGGCAGGCAAGACGGTCATCGTGCTCGGCTGGGATCCGGGGCCTGCGATGCGCGCCACGGGCAGCGGACGGCTGCTTGACGCCGCAACACCCGACGAAGCGATCGCGCTCGTCGAGTGGGAACTCGGAATCGGCGCTTGAGCGGCGCAGACGAAGGCCCGCGGAGTCGCGCGTTCGGCATGGTACGGTATGTGCGGCCGAATGAAGCGAGATCACGAGACGATGGACGAGTACGGCTACCGGAGATCTGACCGTCACAGCGCGAAGAAGACCAGGCGCGCGCGTCCGCCTGTCGTCGAACCGGGTCGCATGGCAAGCCGGGGCTCCGGAGGCGCATCGCGTGGCACGCCCCGGCCGCAGTATGTGGCAGGCAAGGCGCACGGTCGCAGACCCGGCCGCGGCCCGAGGCGCACCGGCGGCCGCGCACGAGCCCTCGCGATCCTCGTCGTCGTCATGCTCGCAGCGGCAGGCGTCGCGGCCTTCGTGCTTACGCGACCTGCCTCGGCACTCATCACGGTCACGCCCGCCGACGCGATGATCCTCTTCGACGGTTCGGTGGTCGGCACCGGCACGCTCGAGGTCGAGGATATGGAGCCCGGCACGTACACGGTCGTCTGCGAGCGCGCCGGGTTCGAGCCGGTCACCGTGGCCGCCGAGCTCAAGCGCGGCCGCAAGGCCAGGCTCGACTACACGCTCGCGGCGCTGCCGCAGACCGTCTCGATCATCACCCATCCCGAGGGCGCGGCGTGCACGATGACCCGTGCCGACGGCCAGGTGCTCTCGGGCACCACGCCCTTCGAGCAGCAGGTGGCAGCCGGTCCGGTCACGCTCGCGCTTTCGATGAACGGCTACAACGCGTTCACCCGCGAGCTGTTCTTGGACTCCCCGCTCGCACTCGAGTACTACCTCGATCCCGAGGGCCAGATCCTCCACGGCCTCGGCACCATCACCACGCTCGGCGCGCCCAAGGGAGTCTCGGTCACGCACGACGGCAGCGAGGCGTGGACGAGCATCCTGAACGGTCCGCCGTCCATCCAGATCTTCGACCCCCGCACCGGCGAGGTGCTCGGCGGCGTGGACATCGGCGAACACGGCGCGGTGGAGGTCATCTTCAACAAGGCCGGGACGCTCGCGTACACCTCGCAGATGGAGACCGCCAAGTGCTTCGAGATCGACGTGGCCACGCGCAAAGTCGTCCGCGAGTTCGACACGAAGAGCGCGTGGACCAAGTGGGTCGAACTCTCGCCGGATGAGAGTACGCTCTACGCCAGCAACTGGTCGGGTGACGACGTCTCGGTCATCGACCTTGCCACGGGGGAGCTTGTCTCACGCGTCCGCGTCTCCAACACGCCGCGCGGCATGTACGCCACCGAAGACGGGAAGTCCCTCTACGTCGCGGGCTTCGACAGCGGACACCTCGAGCGGATCGACCTGGCCACCGGCACGGTCACCGCGCTGTTCACCGGGGGCGGCGCGCTTCGGCACATCGTGGCCGACGAGGCGACCGGCCGCCTGTTCATCTCGGACATGGCCGACGATCTCATCTGGGTACACGACATGGCCGCCGGCACGACCACGAAGTTCGTGGACACCGACGAGAAGCCCAACACGATCGACCTCACGCCCGACGGTAAGATGCTCTTTGTGAGCTGCAGGGGCGAGAACAACCCCAAGTCCTACTACATCCCGGGGCCCGAGTGGGGCTCGATCCTGGTCTTCGACACGAGCGATGGCCGCCCGCTCGACGCGCTGATCGCCGGTAACCAGCCGACCGCACTCGACGTCTCCGATGACGGAAAGCTGCTCATCTTCAGCGACTTCCTCGACAACCGCCTGCGCGTCTACGAGATCCCGCCGTACGAGGAGTTCGCGGCGGGAGGCGGCGGGCGCTTCGAGGCGCACAAAGCCGAGGTCAGGAAGTAGACACCCCAACCCGTTGCCTGCAGGCTCCAAGGCGAGTATAGTTCGTGATTGCAATAACGATTCACGCACGGGGGGATTCGTTGGCAGTTCACGCATGCCGTCACCTGGGGACATGTGTCCTCGCTGCAGACAAGACCGGCTTCTCGCCGGAGTTTGTCCGCAGGCTGCGCACGTCATGGTGCCGAGGGTCCTACAGGGACTGCGCGCGTTACATCGCAGCCTCGAAACTGGGGGAACAACGCGTGCCGATCGACCTGTTCCCCGCTGAGCGAGAGCGCGTCGCGCACCTGTTCAGCGGTGTGTAGGGCAGGGTCTTCTTCATTAGGAGGGCGGGGCCCGGACACCCTCGCCCTCCACATACCCACGACCCGACGACTCGCACGCTACCTCGCGTGCCCGCCGAATCGGTTACGCATCGCCTGCAGCAGCTGCCCCGTGTAGCTCGGCGCATCCTCTGACTCGAGCCTGAACGCAAGCGCGTCGCGGATGACGCGGTGCTCGACACCGAGCGCCTCCGCGGTCTCGACGGTCCAGGCGCCCTCGCCGGTGTGGCCGACGGTTCCGGACACCTCGTCGAGGGACTCGCCGAACACCTCGAAGCCCTCGGCGAGCCAACCGACCAGCCGTGACTCGATCACGCTGCCACGGTTGTAGATCTCGGCCGCGCGCGACAGATCGATACCGAACTCGGAAGCGCGTAGCACCGTGAAGCCCTCAGCGAGGGCCTGCATCATGCCGTACTCGATGCCGTTGTGGACCATCTTCACGAAGTGTCCGGCGCCGTGTCCGTCGAAAAATGCAAACCCTCCCGGGACCGCAATGTCCTGCCATAGGCGCGTGAGGCGCTTGAAGTCATCGCGCTGCCCGCCGATCATGAGGCACGCGCCGTTCCGCGCGCCGCCGGGCCCTCCGGAGGTGCCCGCGTCCAGGAAGTGCAGACCGGCCGAGGCAAGCCGCGGCGCACGCTCGAGCGTGTCGCGCCACAGCGAGTTGCCGCCGTCGATGACGGTGTCGCCGGGCTCGAGCACCTCGGCAAGGCCGCCCACACCGAACAGCATGTCCTCGGTCGCCGCACCCGCGGGCACCATCAGCCACACCACCCGCGGCGGCGCGAGCGCGGATACCACCTCGGCAAGCGTCCGCGCGACCTCGAGCCCCTCGGCTTGCATCGCCTCGGCTACTGAAGTGGTGCGGTTGTAGCCCACCACGCGCCAGCTGTGATCGAGCAGGTTGCGCGCGAGCGCGGCGCCCATCTTGCCGAGGCCCACGACCGCGATCTCGGGACGAGCCGCGTCGGCCGTGCGCGACGCGATCGCCGCGGCAGCAGCCTCGGTCACCTCCGGTGAGTCGGCGCTGTAACGCTCGAGCGGTACCGCTCCGTCGGCCCACGCGCTGCATATCGGGTCGATGAACCGCCACATCGCGGCGACCTCACCGGTGGAGACGAAGAGCGTCTGGTCGCCGTCGATCGCGTCGAGCAGGAGCTTGGCGTACTCCTCGACGTACTGCAGCTTCTCGGTGTGCTCGTACAGGAAGAACGTGAACTCGCGCGGCTCGAGGCCGGCATCGAAGCCGGGGCGCTTGGCCCAGAAGCGTATCTTGATCGTCTCCTCGGGCTCGAGGCTGAAGGTCACCACATTCTCGAACGAGCCCTCGACGCCGCACAGGCACGGCTCGGCCCGCTTGAACCGCACCGCGATCTCCTTGCGTGCGGGGCCCATCCGCTTGCCCGACTCCATCATCACCGGCACGCCACCCCAGCGTCTGCCAGCCATCGTGGTCTCGAGCCGGAAGTACGTTTCGATGCGCGAGTCGGGCGCCACGCCGTCGATCTGACAGTAACCGTCGTACTGAGCCCTGAACGAGCGCGCCGCCACCTCGGCTGGCGTGAGCGGAGCGAGCGCCTCGATAAGCGCCAGCCGGGCGGCCCGGATCGCCTCGGCCGAGAGATCCGCCGGCTGTTCCATCGTCACGAGCGCAAGCATCTGCAGCAGGTGGTTCTGGCCCACGTCACGGAGCGCACCCACGCCGTCGTAGAAGGCGCCGCGCTTCTCCACGCCGATCGACTCCCACAACCGGATGTCGATGCGCTCGACGTGCCGCGCGCTCCACGACGGCTCGAACAGCGCATTTGCGAAGCGGAACGACATGATGCCCTGCAGCATCTCCTTGGCAAGGTAGTGGTCGATGCGGTAGATCTGCTCCTCGGCAAACAACGAGCCGAGGAAGGTGTCGAGCTCCTGGGCGCTGGTGGCATCCGAGCCGAACGGTTTCTCGACGAGTACGCGGGTGAAGCCGGTCTCGTCGCTACACCCGCGCGTGAGGCCGGACTCGGCGAGGTTCTCGAGGATCGTGCGGTACCGCTCGGGCGGCACCGCGAGGTAGAAGAGCTTGTTCGAGCACGCGCCCCACTCGGCATCGCGCCGGCCGATCCCGTCGGCAAGCGCACGGTAGGCGTCCGCGTCGTCGAACGTGCCATCGTGGTATCCGAACATCTCCAGGAACGCCTCATGCTGCGCACCGGGTTCCGGCTTTGGCCCCTGGTATGCGTCGAGGATGGCCGAGATATGCTCGCGAAGCCGTCCGTCGTCCCAACCGCGGCGGCCCCAGCCGACCACGCGAAAGCGCTCGGGCAGGCGCCCGTTCACGTACAGGTAGGCGAGCGACGGGATGACCTTGCGGGTCATCAGGTCACCGGTGGTGCCGAAGACGGTGAGCACGGTCGGTGTCTGCACGAAGTTCCTTCCTCGGACGTACCGGTCAACTTCTAGTATGCCCCTACACCGGCACGTGCGACGCCGAGGATCGGCCACCGTTGCGCTCTGCCCCTGCTTGACCGATACTCTGTGACGCCGCTCACACTGTCATACGCGCCGCCTGTCGAGAGCACGCGCTGTAGAGCAGGGGACGTACGCTCGGCGCCGAATGACACGCGAAGCACGAGCGGCCTGATGCACTGCACGATCCGGGGGATTCATTGGCTATCACACGACGCACGGACTTCGCGGTCCGGCTCATGTACGAACTGGCGCAGCTGCCGGCTGGCGCCACGCTCTCGGCACGCGACCTGTGCGAGGTCGCGGACGTCCCCGAGAACTTCGGTGTCTCACTCGTGCCGTTCCTCATCGACGCCGGACTCGTGAGGGCCGAGGGCTACCGGGGACATCTGCTGTCGCTCGCCGAGGCCGCGAGTGCGATCACCATCGGCCGGGTCGTCAGGGCAAGCGAACCCGAGTTCTCCGTCGCGCAGTGCTCCCGTGACCCGGAGTCATGCTCCCGCTCGGAGTACTGCGGCGTACATGAGATGTGGACACACCTCGACACCATCATCTGGGCCCACCTGGACACGATCACGCTCGCCCAGGTGGTCTCGGACGAGCCGCTTCGGTTGAGCCTTCAGACAGTGGCGGCACGAGTCTCGGATGACACGCCCGTGCTTGCGGAGCGCGCGTAGCCGGTCGGCTCAGCCCCCGAACGTCTCGACGCTGATAGCGCCGCCATCCGGGTCGACGTTGACGTTCATCAGCAGCAATCCGTCTCTGACGTACGAGAAGCGGTAGCCGAACATCGCGACCTCGAAAGGCTGACCCTCGAAGGCGTCAGCCATCGCGGCGCGGACCGCCTCGGCGGCCGCCTTCTCCGCGGCGCTTTGAGGTGCGGCGGTCGGTCCTGTCGCGATGTCGGCGGGAGTCCACACGAGCGAGCCGCTGTCGAACGCCTTCTGATACGCGTACAGGCTGTGCGCGATCCCGTCGGCGCGCACTTCGAACAGCGTGACCTGACCGTCCATCTCGGCACGCACGAGGTACGCCGTGAGCACCGGCTCGATACCGGCGACGTCCGGCCACGGTGCGCCAACGGCCTCGCGCTGCGACTCGGCGGCTGCCGGCACGGCCGCGAGTGCGCTGGCCTCGGCCGGACCGTCGATCGCGATGGGGTCGAAACCTTCGGTCGCCGAGGGTGCCGCCGACGGCTCGGGCGTGGATGTCGGCTCGGCAGTCTCGGATCCACCGCCGCCGCACGCGACGAGCGTCAGCGCGGCAAGCAGCGTGACCGCGATCGTGAGTACTCTGCGCTTCATAGCCGCTCCCTTCGTCGCCCCGACGCGCCTCAGGCGGTGGGCTCGATGACTTCCTGCCCCCCGAGATAGGGGCGCAGGACCTCGGGGATCACGACGCCGCCGTCGGCACGCTGGTAGTTCTCGAGTACCGCCACAAGCGTGCGCCCGACGGCCAGTCCGCTGCCGTTCAGGGTGTGCACGAAGCGGGAGCCCTTGAACTCGCCGGGGCTGCGGTACTTGATCGACGCGCGGCGCGCCTGGAAGTCCGTGCAGTTACTGCAGCTTGAGATCTCCTTGTACCCGTCGTAAGACGGGAGCCATACCTCGATGTCGTAGGTCTTGGCCGCGCCGAAACCCATGTCGCCCGTACACAGGACAATCGTGCGATGCGCCAGGCCGAGCTGCTGCAAGATGAACTCGGCATCGGTCACCATGCCTTCGAGAGCGTCCATGCTCTCCTCGGGCCTGGCGAACTTCACGAGCTCCACCTTGTCGAACTGGTGGACGCGGATCATGCCGCGCGTGTCGCGCCCTGCCGCGCCCGCCTCCTCGCGGAAGCACGGCGTGTACGCGCAGTACCGGCGTGGGAGCGTGTCGGACTCGAGCACCTCGTCGCGATGCAGGTTGGTGAGCTGCACCTCGGCGGTTGGGATGAGGTACAAGCCCTCGCTCGTGCGGAACAGGTCGTCGGCGAACTTGGGGAGCTGGCCGGTGCCGGTGAGCGTCTCGGCGTTGGCGAGCGCCGGCACGGACCACTCCGTGTAGCCACGCTGCCCGTGCGTGTCGAGCATGAAGTTGATGAGCGCGCGGTTCAGACGCGCGCCGTCGCGGCCGAGGACGATGAAGCGGCTCTTGGCGAGCTTCACACCGCGCTCGAAGTCGATCGCGCCGAGCGCGGGCCCGAGGTCCCAGTGCGGTTGCGGCTCGAAGTCGAACCCGGGAGGCGTACCCCATCGGCGGACCTCGATGTTGTCGTTCTCACTCTCGCCCGCCGGCACGCTCGCATCGGGGATGTTGGGGATCGTGAGCATCATCTCGCGCACGTCGGCGTCCACGGCCGCGAGATCCGCGTCCAGACCCTCGATCTCCTCGTTGATCGCGCGGACCTCGGCCTTGACGGTCTCGGCAGCCTCGCGATCGCCGGACTTCATCATCTCCCCGATGCGCCTGGACGCTTCGTTGCGGAGCGCCTGTCGCCCCTCGACCTCGCCGATGAGGCGGCGACGCTCGTCATCGAGCGCCAGGAACCGCTCGAAGTCCCACCCGGCGGCCCGGCAGCCGAGCGCGGTGCGGACAGCATCGAGGTTGTCGCGCAGATACCGGGCGTCGAGCATGACTGCCTCCGTTTGGATCCGGGTCACGTGCGATTCAGCGCTGCCTGCGAGTATAGCCGAGGTACGTGCGACCGGGCGCTACGCGGCCGCCCGTTGCTCGGCGCCGCGGGCGACGCCTGCCGCCACGAGCGCGCGGACTTGCTCGTAGTTCTCGGGCGTGCAATGCAGGCGGATGACCGTGCGCCACGAGTTGCGGAGCGAGATCACGCGCTGGCGCGGGAAGTAGCGGGCGGCGTACACCTGACGCCACGTCCAGCCGCCCTTCTCGCGCGTCACGCCGAGCAGCCCGGCACCGGCAGTTGTAGGACTCCCGCGCAGGGCGCCGAGTATGACGGCCGCGCGGTTCCACTTCTGCTCGCGCGAGCCGGCAGCGTACCGGACTCCGCCGACGGGATCTACCGTGAACGTCTGCGAGAAGCCGTTGCCCATGAGCAGCACGACGATGAGCAGCAGCCCGACGAGGATCCCCGCGGTGATCATGAACACCTGCGGGGGCAGGATGACGAGCTCCCCCTCGACCAACAGGCCGGTCAGTGCCACGAGTACGTACATGATGAGCACCGAGAGCACGATGACTCGCGCGAAGTCCCAGAGCATGAAGCGACTCGTGATGAGCGGGATGCGATACTCCCACTCGATCACACGGTCCGATACTGCTGGCTCGCTCATCGGCGCACCTCCCTCGCCTAGCATAGGCTACCCGCCGGACACGCTACAATCGGCACATGCCCACCGTCCTCACGTACACGCCCGACTCGCCCGAGGTCCGGCATCTGGCCGCCGCCGACCCGACGCTCGGTAGCCTGATCGAGCGCGTCGGCCCGATCGAGCAGCCGCTCGAAGCCGACCATTACGCGTCGCTTGCAAGCGCCATCGTCAGTCAGCAGCTCTCCGACAAGGCCGCGGCGACGATCTGGCGGCGGCTCGTGACCGCACTCGGCGGCGGTCCGTCGCCGCACGTCATCCTGTCGGCCGACGAGACGCTGCTCAGAGGCGCCGGTCTCTCGCGCAGCAAGGCGTCGTTCCTGCGTGACCTGGCCAAACGTATCAGCAGCGGCTCCCTGGACCTGGCCCGGGTGGCGACCCTGCCCGACGATGACGTCATCGAGGAGCTTCTCGTGGTCAAGGGCATCGGCCGATGGACCGCCGAGATGTTCCTCATCTTCTCGCTCGGCAGGCCTGACGTGCTTGCGGTTGACGACGGGGCGCTCCGCTCGACTGTCGGGTGGCTGTACGGTATCGACGGCGGCGCCAGCCGCGAAGCCGTGGCCGCCATCGGCGATGCGTGGCGACCGTATCGCACGGCAGCGTCGCTGTACCTGTGGGAGGGACTGGCGCTCAGGCGGAGCTAGACGCGTCCGTATCGGCCCGGAAAGCCGAGCCGGCTATCCCGCCTCGATGACAGCCTTGCCTTCGGCGAGCAGCTTGGCGTGTGCCTTGTTGGCCGCGGCGATCCGACGCTCCCAGAACTCGTTGTCCGTGAGCGGCGTGGACGCTTCTTCGGCATCGAACTCGAACTCCGCCCAGGTGTACTGATTCTGGAGGAAGACGGTCTTGGTGATGCCCGCGACCTCCTTGACCTCCACGCGATGACCGTCCGCGTAGTCGCGCAGTCTGAACCCGCCGTTCTCGTACGCCACGAGGTGAAGCACGGTGTTGCGCGTCAGTCGCGGTGAGTCCCGGATGATCTCCGGGCAGTAGATGAGCGCACGGGTTCGGAGCCCGGCCGGCGCCACCTTGGCCGCCAGTCGACGGGCTGCCGACTTCTCGCGCGCCAGTTCGCCCGCGAGCCGCCAGTTGTCGCGCGGCGTGTGCGCGACCTTCCCCTGCGTCTCCAGTTTGCGCAGCGCCGAGGTGATCTCCGCGCTGGTAGCGTCCACACCTTCATCCCTCAAGAAGCCGACGAGATCGCTCAGTTGGGCGGGTCCGCGAGCTTCAATGACCGCAAGGATCGCCTCTCCATCCATGGCACACACCTCCAGAAGTGGTCTACCCCGAGTATGCGCCTGAAACGCCAAACGTGCAGGGCGGGTTTGGGAGAGGGCGGTTAGGGAGGTTGATCAAGTCAGAGCGAAGCCCTACACTGTGAACGTGTGTTCGCCTCATCCCGAAAGGCTCGCCAAGTGGCCAAACCTCCTGAGTTCCGAGTTGCAGAGCTCTTCGCAGGTGTCGGGGGATTCCGGCTGGGCTTGGAGCGCACCGGTTGGTCTGTGGTGTGGAGCAACCAGTGGGAGCCGTCTACCATTACGCAACACGCTTCGGAGTGCTATGTGACGCACTTCGGACCCGAAGGTCATGCCTGCGACGACATCGCCAAGATCGTCAGCAGCGCGAACCCGGTCGACATACCCGACCACGAGCTGCTAGTGGGGGGCTTCCCCTGCCAGGACTACTCAGTGGCGAAGCCGCTCTCACAGGCGGCGGGCATCCAGGGCAAGAAGGGTGTGCTCTGGTGGTCCATCTATCGGATGCTCGAGATGAAGCGGCCGGCGTTCGTGCTGCTGGAGAACGTGGACCGCCTCTTGAAATCACCGGCCTCGCAGCGAGGACGTGACTTCGCCATCATTCTGTCGTGCCTCGCGCAGCTGGGCTATGTGGCCGAATGGCGCGTGGTGAATGCGGCGGAGTACGGCTTCCCTCAACGCCGGCGCCGCGTGTTCCTTTACGCGCATCGCCTCGACCATTGTGGGTTCGCATGGAAGCCGATCAGGCGCATCTACCAAGACGGCGTGATGGCGAAGGCGCTGCCCGTGTCAAAGGCGGGGGTGACCGCACTGTTCGAGAGCGAGGCCGATGAGCCCTCAGCACCGTCACTCGAGCTGGACGCGAACCCGTACGTCGTGAGCGAGAGCTTCGGTCGGGGTCTTGCGAAGTCCCCCTTCGAGAATGCCGGCGTGATGATCGAGGGGCGCGTGTGGACCGCATCGGTCGTGCCTGTGTATCGGGGAAAGGCTGCCGTCCTCGGTGACGTCGTTGCCCGCACGGCGCAGGTTCCTGAGAAGTACCTCATATCGGAGGACCGCATCGACCGGTGGGTATACCTCAAGGGCTCGAAATCTGAGCCTCGCGTGGACAAGCGGACAGGCCACAAGTACAACTACTCCGAGGGAGGCATGGCTTTCCCTGACCCACTCGACCGACCAGCGCGCACCATCCTGACCGGCGAGGGCGGCTCCTCTGCATCACGCTTCAAGCATGTCATCACAGACCCGCGAACCGGTCGTCTCCGACGTCTGCTCCCTGAGGAACTCGAGGAGTTGAACGGGTTTCCCCGGGGCTGGACAGACACCGGGATGAGCGATGGGAGACGCGCGTTCATGATGGGGAACGCTCTCGTCGTGGGAGTGGTCATGCGAATAGGACAGGCTATCAAGGACGAGGCCGAGAGTTGCCTCGATGAGAAGGCGGCAGGATATGCCCGGCAAGCTGGGACCGATACCTGAACCGACCTCGCCCGCAGTATCTCGCTCGATGAAGGGTAACCGCGGCAAAGACACGGCGCCGGAGCTCACGCTGCGCAGACTTCTTCGCGAGGCCGGCTTCCCCGGATACCGCCTGCACTGGAAGAAGGCGCCCGGACGACCCGACATCACCTATCCAGGGCGGAAGCTCGCCATATTCGTCAACGGCTGCTTCTGGCACCGGTGTCCACATTGTCAGCCAGCGGTACCGAAGAGCCACTCGGAGTTCTGGCGACAGAAGTTCGAACTCAACCGTGAGCGAGACGATCGCAAGCGGGAGGAACTCCAGCGGGCCGGCTGGACGGTGTTCACCGTTTGGGAGTGCGAACTGAAGGCGGATCCCAACGCGGCGGTTGTGCAGATAGTCGCTCGGCTTAGAGATGCCTAGCTGTCCGCCCCGGTCCCGAGCTGCTCGGTCAAGTACTGCTGATTCAGCCAGAACGATTTCCTGACGGCCAGGCCGCCGCTCGGCGTAGGTATGACATCTGCCTTGTTCCTGCCGTGCGGTCGCACGTGACACACCCTGTTGTCCTTGCTTCCGGGAAGGTAATCCACCTTGTCTTCCATGATGAGACCGACCGTCCGCTCGAAGCACTCACGTGCATGCTGCTCGACATCATCGACGGGCATCGTCCAGAACTGAGTCCTGAGTAGGGTCGGAGTGCCCCCTCTGTCGAGTTGATAGACAACGAAGAAGAACCTCCGCGTGAGACTCTCCCGCAGATCCGAATCCTCCCACGGCTGCTGCACCACTTCGCAGTAGTCGAACGCAGGGAACGAAACCGCCTCCTTCGGTCTGCCATTGGGCATCAGCCGAATGGTGCGCAGGACGATGTCCGCCTTCTCGAACTCGGCCACACGACTGTCTTCCGCCACACCAAGGATTGGCTTTAGCAGGCGCTTCGTAAGGACCGCATAGTAGTTTTTTGCGCTTCGATCCAGGCTGACGCCGAGTGTCTCGGCAATGGTGCCGGCGGTCATGCCGATGTATGGACGGAAGCGATCGTGGATGGCCTGCTCGAACGTCTTCCCGGACCGCAGCTCCTCGGCTGTGACGACTGATTCGCGCTCCAGACTGTCCTGGATGATCGAGTTCATATAGCTTGCCTTCAGAGAAAACGCCCTCGGCTTGGCCAGCTGTGTCGAACGTGGCTGCTCACGACGGTCGGCCGCGGTCGAGGCCTTCGTGCATGCCGCCAGATAGTTGGTATCGCCTTCCGACAGCTCGTGTGCCAGACCAGCTCTGACCTTCGCGACGATCGTGTCCCAGTCATCTCTGATGATTTCTAGGTCTGCTTCGGGGAAGTCCCACAGTCGGACGATCTTGATGACGAAGTCACGCGGATCCGTTCCAGCCTCATGCAGGTAGAAGACGATAAGCAGGTGGGCATTCTTCGCCAGGAATGAGCTGCTCTCCCACTCTTCTGAAACGAGCGTCATGTAGTCGATCTGGCTGAGAACGAGGCGCTCCTTCGCCACCAAGCGCCGTCGGACCCACTTGAGGGGAGTGACCTTCAACTCGAGTCCCGCATCGATGAAGTCCGGCTCGGGCCGACTGTTCGGCTCATATCCAAAGTAGTAGCGCTCAAGGCTGGACCCGAACCCGCCCTTGTTCCGAGTGAAGTCGATGGCTGGCGGCAGCTCGTCCAACACCTCCCGAAGCGAGTGCCCCACCAGGCGCTCGGCATACGCAAGGATCGACGTGCGATCCGTCGGATCGTAGGGCAGACTCCAGTCCAAGCACGCCACCTCCCATCGCGATCCTACACCAACGCCCTCACCTGCCCGGGTACACACCACCTAGGAGGTGGTCCACATGTCCAGAACAGTCCTGGCCCTCACCTTCGTGATCGCCCTGGCGCTCGGCCTGTCGGCGTGTACCGCGACGGCGCCCGACGAGCCGGCTGATGTGACACCAGAACCGGCCGCACCCGCCGAGCCCGCCGAGGCCCCTGACTTCTCCTACCTCACCGGGACGTGGTCGGTCACGACCGAGCTCACGAGCATCGACGACGCCGCGATGACCCCGGCGGCCGATCAGCCCGGCGCCACCTGGGAGTGCGTGGTCAACGGCGACACGATGCTGCTCATCACCGACCGGCACGAGTACTCGGGCACGATACGTCCCGAGGCGGAGGACGGCTGGGCCTACGAGGCCTCGGCCACCTTCACCGACGAGGACGGCCACACGTGGACGAGCACGATCATGGTGAGCGCCGCGCCGACGGGCGCAGGCCTGAACGCCTTCGCCGGGGGGATGACCGGCTCGATCGACTCGGACATCGACGGCCACCTCTACACCGCCACCTGGGACATCGTCGGCACGAGACAGTAGCGCCAGAACCAGCCCACGGCCTCGCCCGAGCACTCGGGTACACTCCCCATATGACTTCTCGTGTAGCCATCGTCGAGATCGCCGGCCGCGACAGCATAGCTGCCGCTGTCGCCGCCGTGAACGAGTACGGCTTCCGGGAGCTCGTCCCCACGATCGCGTTCACGGGCACCGAGACCGGCGATCGCGATGCACCTAAGCGCGCGGCGGCCGCCCTCGCACAGCAACTGGCCGGCGTCGCCGAAGTGCGCGAGGCGGTCGCACTGTCGGATCCTGCGCTGTGGTCGGCGATGAACGCACGCCCCGCCGCCGAACTCCAGCGCCGGTTTGGCGTGTGCTCGCCGTGCCTCGCGTGTCATCTGTACCTGCACCTGCTGCGCGTTCCCTTGGCCTGGTCCCACAACAACGCGCCCGTCATCGCCGGCGAGCGCGACACGCACGACGGCCGGGTGAAACTCTCGCAGACATCCGCGAGCATCGACGCCGCGATCCGAATCCTCGCGCATGCCGGGATCACGCTCCTGCAGCCCGTTCGATCCGCTACGGGCGAAGAGATCGAAGCGCTGGCAGGCGAGAACTGGAACGACCGCATCGGACATCTCGGCTGCCAACTGTCGGGCAACTACGTCAACTTCGACGGCACCGTACACTACGACGAGACCGACTACGCCCGGTATCTGGCCGAGTACTTCGAGCCCATCGGCCGCGCGGTCATCGACGCTTGGCAAGCCGAGCGCGACGGCGGGCCGGCCACGGACTTCGTGGGTGTCGTGCGGGGTGTGCTCGCCGGCTGAGCATTCGGCAAGCGCGCGAACCTCATCTCCGCCTCAGTTGAAGAAGGACTCGTCGCGGTCCCCCGTGTTGGAGTAGCCGCGGTCCTCCCAGTAGCCACCGGGGTCGGCATCCTCTACGAGCTCGATACCGGTGACCCACTTGCACCACTTGTAACCCCACTTGTCCTCGGCGATCACCTGGAACGGAAAGCCACGGATGGGCGGGATCGTCACGCCGTTCATTTCGTAAGCGAGCAGGATGTCGCGGTCGTAGAAGTAGGAGACGGGAAACGACGTGGTGTAGCCATCGACCGCCGAGAAGACCACGCTCTGGGCCTCGGCCCGCACACCGGACTCATCGAGGATGTCGCGCACGAGAACGCCCTCCCAGAGGATCTTGGCGCTCCAGCCCTCGACGCAGTCAAGCTGCACGACCTTCTCAAACGACGGGAAGCCGCTCGCCACCTCGGAGTAGGTGTACTCGGCGGGATCGTCCACGAGTCCGCCGACGGTGAGCCGATAGGTCTCGCGGTCGATGTCCTGAGGGCCCTTGATCGAGTTCTCGCGGAAGTCCGTGAGCGAATCGAGCCGCTCGCCCTCGTACTCGCGGACCTCGACGCCTTCGAGGCGGGTGACGTCGGGGGTCTCCTCGGCGGGCGCCGCGCAGCCGGACGCCGCAACGAGGAGTATCGCCACTGCAAGCAAGGTTCGCGCGCGCACTGTGGGTACCGCCTTCCGTCGCCTGACGTGGTTCATTCCCCGCAGGCGGCGTATCCCTACTCGGGCTTGCGGGCGAGCACCACGAGATGCCGGTTACGAAACGCCACGAGCCCAGGGCCGTCGTACTCGGGCTCGAGCCACTCGCGCATGCCACCTGGCGCGTCGGCCATGAGCTCGTGCAGGCGCTCCACGCACGCGTCGTCGCAGTCCTGCCGGGCCGCCCACTCGGCAAACTCGTGGCGCTTGTCGATGAGCTCGGAGTGCTCGACCTCGAGTCCCGCACGCTCGATGAGCGTCGTCCAGCCGTCGACCGAGAACGCCTGGTGGTGACTCGGGTCGCGCATCCGCTCGAAGGCATCCACGAGTACGGCCGAGGTCGGCTGCGGCGGCAGGGTCTGGTCCTGGAAGCCGAGCCGCCCGCCGGGAACGAGTACGCGCGCGACCTCGGTGAAGAACCCCTGGGCGTCGGGGAAGTGATGTGCCGCGATCCGGCACGTGACCACGTCGAAGCTCTCGTCGGCGAACGGGAGCGCCGAGGCCTCGGCAACCACGAAGGCGGCCTGGCAGCCGTGCTCGGCGAGCATCAGGCCTGCGGCGTCGAGCATCTCGGGCGTGAGGTCGCACGCCGTCACGTCGGCGCCGGTGCGCGCGAGCGCGAGCGCGACGTGCCCGCCGCCGGTGGCGACATCCAGCACGCGCACGCCGGGTCCCGCGGCCGCCAGTTCGACGAGCAGTTCGAGATCGGGCCCTGCGGCGTGGAGCGCACTTGCGCGGTAGCCGTCGGCGCGCGGACCAAAGCGCTCGCGCGCGAGATCGTTGAGTTCGTCTGCCGAGCGCTCGGTCATGCGCCGCCCCTTCCGTCCCCGCCGGTACCCTGTGACATACTAGCCGCACCAGCCGCTGCGCGCAGCCGGGAGGAACAACATGAACGGGAGCGAGCGTCGCCCCATCGTCCTGGTGGTGCCCGACGGCGCCGGCGACCGGCCGCATGCCTCACTCGACGGACGCACACCGATCGAGGCCGCCGACACGCCGAACCTCGACGCGCTCGCTGCGCTCGGCCGGTGTGGCCTGCTCTACCCGCTCGGCCCGGGTCTCTCGCCAAGTTCACACCAGGCGCACTTCGCGCTCTTCGGCTACAGCGAGCGCGACTTCCCCGGTCGCGGTCTGCTCGAGGCCCTCGGCGAAGGGCTGCCGCCCGCCGAGGGAGAGGTGGTGCTGCGCGCCAACCTCGCACGCGTGAGCGAGCGCGACGGCGCGCTGTGGATCGACGAGCGCCCGGACCCGCGCACGGGCGACGCGCCGTACCTGGCCGACGTGGATCTCGACACCGAGATCGACGGCGTCCGCGCGCGCTTCGTGCACACCGGCGCGCTGCAGGGCCTGCTCTTCCTCACGCCCACCGACACGCGCCCGCTTTCGCACTACGTGAGCGACGCCGACCCGCTGTGCGCCGACACACACGTGCTCGAGGTGCTGCCGCTCGAAGAGGCGCCCGACCCCGACGAAGCCGTGCGCGCGGCGCGCGTGCTCAACGCCTGGATACGCCACTCGCGAGAAGTGCTCGCGGGACGCCCTCTCGACGCGATGCTCGTGAAGTGGGCGGGCTCACCGGCGCACGTCACACCGTTTGCGGCGCGGTTCGGCCTGCGCGGGGTCTCGCTCGGCGCGGGGCCGCTGTACGCCGGGCTCGCCGCCGCCGTGGGGCTCGACCACCGCGAACTCGGGACCGAGCGGGATGCCGAGGCGGACGTGGCCGCGCGCGTCGCTGCGACGCTCGGCCTGCTCGCCGAGGGCTACGATTTCGTACACCTGCACACCAAGTGGCCCGACATGGCCGGGCACCGCAAGGACCCGGCACGCAAGGCGGCCGTCATCGCCGCGGTCGACCGCGCGCTGGCGCCGCTCGTGCTGCTTGCGGAGCGCGGCGAGGTCATCGTCGTCGTGTGCCCGGACCACCAGACGCCGTCGGCCGGGCCGCTCTATCACGGTGGAGGCGCGGTGCCACTGCTGATCGCAGGCGGGGTGGCTGGAGCTGACATCGTGGCGGCGTACGGCGAGAGCGCGTGCGCGTCCGGCTCGCTCGGCACGCTTCGCGGCACCAACGTGCTGCCACTCGCACTCGACGCGGCCGACCGCTCGGCGTTTCTGGCCGACCGGATGACGGGGCACGTCGCGCTCGGCATGCCGAGGCCCGAGGACCTGCGACCGCTCAAGACGCGCGACTAGCCCACGCTCACCTCGGCCATTGCCCGCGCGCGCGCCGCGCGAAACGCCGCCTTGAGCCCCTCGAACGACAGCTCCGGCATCTCGAGCGTGGCCGTGCGGCGGCCGATCTCGTCGAGCGAGTGCGAGTCCGACGAGGAGATGTGCGCGATAGCCAGCCCGTCGCGGAAGCGATGGCGACTCGTGTGGTCGATAAGCTCGATGGCCGAGACGTGCTCGCACTCGGCTAGGTGATGAACGAGCTCGGAGTCGATGAAGCAGTAGTCACCGAAGGTGCGGTCCACGTGGCCGATGTGGCACATGCCGCCGATCGCATCGACGATGCGCGCCACGTCGAGCGGATCGCGCTCGATGTGGAAGTGTGGCAACTCGGCGAGCGGGGCCACCGGCGAGGTCAGGCCGAGGACCCCAAGTAGCACGCGGAAGCGAACGTCGACCCGGTCAGGCGGGAAGAGGCAGACCAGGTGCGTTTCCTCCCTCTCGTGCCGCACGCGAATCTCGGCGCCGGGGATGACGAGCAGCCGACGACCGGTCTCGGTGCAGACTTCGTCGGCTGCGGCCACCACGAGCGGACCATAGTCCACGCTGAAGTGGTCCGCGATGCCCCAGACGTCGATCCCGGCGTCGAGCGCCCGCTCCACGATCTGGCGCGGCGTGGTGGCCGGGTCGCCCCGGTAGTCGCTCGGGATGAGCGGCGTGTGATTGTGCAGATCGACGGTGTAGCGGGGCATGGAGACCTACCGCGCGTTCGGATAGCTACCGAGTACGCGTACCTCGCGAAGCTTGAGTCGGAGGCAGTCGAGCGCGAGCGACACGTGCGGATCGGAGACATGCCCCTCGCAGTCCACGAAGAACATGTAGTCGCCGAGCTGCCGCTTGGTGGGCCGGCTCTGGATCTTGGTGAGGTTGATCTGCCCGTACGCGAACTCGGAGAGGATCATGAGCAACGCACCCGGCTTGCTCTCGTGGATGTACAGCGCCAGCGACGTCTTGTCGTGGCCCGTCCGCGGCTGGATCCCCCGGCCGATCACCACGAAACGCGTCTGATTGCCGCCGTAGTCCTCGATGGCGTCCTCGATGACCTCGGCGCCGTGAAGCTCGGCCGCCAGCCTCGTTCCGATAGCGCCGAGACCCGGCTCGGCCACGGCGCGCTGCACGGCCTCGGCGGTCGAGTTTGCGGCCACCACGGCCTTCCCCGGGAGTTCCATCGACAGCCACTTGCGACACTGTGCCGAGGCCTGCGGATGGCTCACGATGCCCGTGATCTCATGGCGGCCCACGCCGGGCGCGGCCACGAGCGCGTGGTGGATGTCCCGCACGACCTCTCGCTGGATCGTCAGATCGCCGCCGGCCGACAACCCGTCGAGCGTGGCGTTCACGGACCCTTCGATCGAGTTCTCGATCGGCACGATGCCGAGTGCGGTCTTGCCGCGCTCCACGGCGGTGAACACGTCTTCGATCGACGGGAACGGCACCGGTGTGACCTCGGCCAGCTCGAGCGAGAGCAGCGCCTCTTCCGTATGCGTGCCGACGGGGCCCAGGAAGGCGATCTTCGTCATTCGGGGATCCTCTCGGATGTCTCTTCGGCCGGCACGCGGCTGAGCCTCAGCTTGGGTGCCCGAACGCGATTCTTGCCCGTTGCCTTGGCGCGATAGACGGCGTCGTCGGCCGCCCGCAGCAGGCTCTCTTTGTCGTGCGCGTGCACCGGATAGCTTGCCAGCCCGATGCTCACGGTCACGTGGATCTCGCGCTCGCCATTCTCGTCCCGGAAGCGGGTGAGACTGATCGCCTCGCGGATCTTCTCGGCCACTATGAACGCGCCCGACGCGTCGGTCTCGGGAAGGACGACCGAGAACTCCTCGCCACCGTACCGGGCCACGACGTCGACCTCGCGCACGGTCGTCTTGAGCACGTGACCGATCTCGGCGAGCACGCCGTCACCCACCCGGTGTCCGTACGTGTCGTTCACGCGCTTGAAGTTGTCCACGTCCAGCATGAGGAACGACAGCCGCTTGCCGTACCGGTCGGCCCGGCCGATCTCCTCATCGAGGCGCTGCTGCAGGTAGCGGTAGTTGAAGAGATCCGTGAGTTCGTCGGTGATGGCCAGCCGCTTGGTGAGTTTGTACAGACGGGAGTTCTCGACGGCCACCACGAGCTCGGAGGCCACCGTCTGCAACACGATCCGGTCGTCACGCGACAGACGATCGATCACCTCGGCATCGGCGCAGAAGACGACGAGCGTCTCGGCGTGGTCGATGAGCTCGATGCACCCGAAGGCCACGTCGGAGTCCGCCGGGACGGGCACCGCACCGGAGATCTCCATGCCCGAGAGTCCGCGCATGCTCGTTGCCGGGACGCCCTTGCTCGCCGAGAAGACCATCTCCTGCTTGGTCTTGTCGATGACGTAGATGCACGACGCGGGGATCTTGAGCACCTTGTGCAGGATGTCGAGCAACCGTGGTCCCACGGTCTCGATATCAAGCGTCGAGTGGATGATCTCGGTGACCTCGGTCACGGCACGCAACTCGGCTACGCTCTGCTCGAGCCGGGTGTACAACTCCAGCACCTCGTCTTGGTGCGACTCGAGCTCGGCGCTCCGCTGCTCCTGGCTACCGAGAGCGGCCGCCACGACACTACCGATCAGAAGCAGGCCGGTGACCTTGAAGAGCAGGAACACGTACAGGATAGCCGTCTCCACCTGATGACCGAGCAGGTGAGCGGTGAGATACGACACGACGAGGAGCCCCGGCAGCAACCACTTCTCGCGCCGCCGTGAGACCACGGCGAACACCGCGGCGTCGGCTACATACCAGGCGTAGAAGGGATCCTCCAGGTGCCCGGTGGCTGCTGTGAGCAACCCGAGACAGATGGCATCCGAGACAGCGACCACCAGCACGAGCGTGTCGAGCGAGACCCGATTCGGACGGAACGCGAGGATGGCGATCACGGTCGTGGAGATCACGTACAACATGGCGCCGAGCCCGAACGTGCCGCCGAACCCGGGATCGACTCTGGCCCACGTTAAGTAGAGCACCGCCAGGAAGGCCGCGGCCCCGGCACGGCCGATGAGCCCCCAGCGCACCCGCCGATCGATCTGATGTATGAGTGTGAAGAGCCGCACGTGCCTGCCCACCCTCGCGCCGTGTCTGAACAGTGTATAACCTTCGAGAGACGTTTGTCCGGCCGACGCCCCCGCGACGGCTCACCTGACGAGGAGGATCAATGGACCCGGACGCGCTTCGTCGGCTGCTCGGCTCGGTCGCTGATGGCAGCGTAAGCGCCGATGAGGCCGAGGCACGCCTGACCGACCTGCCCTTCGCCGACCTCGGCGAGGCGAAGGTCGATCATCACCGCGCGCTGCGCTGTGGATTCGCCGAGGTGGTCTTCTGTCAGGGCAAGTCACCCGCGCAGGTCCGCTCGATCGCCCGCGAGATGCTCGAGCACGGCGACGTGTTCCTCGGCACGCGAGCCACGGCCGCGCACTTCCAATCGGTGGCCCAGGTCGCCTTCGACGCGCGCTACTTCGAGAAGCCGCAGCTCATCGTGGTGGACCGGCGTGAGACGCGCCCTGCCGTCGGACACATCGTGATAGCCACCGGCGGTACTGCCGACCATGCGGTAGCCGAGGAAGCCGCCATCTCGGCCGAGGTCATGGGCAACCACGTCACGCGCCTGTACGACGTGGGCGTGGCTGGCGTGCACCGGCTGCTCGCCCACGCCGACGTGCTCCGTGACGCCAACGTGATCGTCGCGATCGCCGGCATGGAAGGGGCCCTCCCGTCGCTCGTCACCGGGCTCGTCTCGTGTCCGGTGGTCGCCGTGCCCACCTCGGTGGGGTACGGCGCGAGTCTCGGCGGCATCGCGGCACTGCTCGGCATGCTCAACTCCTGCGCCTCGGGCATGGGTGTGGTCAACATCGACAACGGCTTCGGTGCAGCGGCGCTCGCAAGCCGCATCAACCAGCGCGCGGCCGGGTCCTGTGACGAGCACGCGGACCCGGGGGAGGCGGACGGCACGTGATCGCGTACCTCGACTGCTCGACCGGGGTCTCCGGCGACAAGTTCCTCGGCGCGCTGATCGATGCCGGGTTCGATCCCGGGCGTCTGACGGCCGCACTCGTCGCCCTCGGCCTGGACGGTATCGATGTGGCCTGGCACCGTCGCCGCTCGCACGGCGTGACCGGCTTCGGCCTGATCGTGACCGAGCCCGACGCGCCCCGGCGGCACTGGCGGGAACTGCGCGCGTTGCTGGAGACGGAAACGCTCGACAGTCCGGTGCGCGACGGAGCGCTCCGCGCGCTCGAAGCGCTCGCACGTGCGGAGGCCGACGTCCACGGGGTGGACATCGACGACGTCCACTTCCACGAGATCGGCGCCGCCGACACGCTCGCCGATGTCCTCGGCGTCGCACTCGCGCTGAGCGACCTGCGGATCGAGCGCCTCGTGGCCTCACCGGTGGCGGTCGGAAGCGGCACGGTGATGACCGAACACGGCGAGCTGCCCGTCCCCGCGCCGGCCACCGCGCGCCTCCTCGAGGGCGTGCCCGTGGTGCCGGGAACCGCCCCGGGTGAGCTCACCACGCCGACCGGCGCCGCGCTCCTGGCCGCGTTTTCCGACGGCTACGGGATGATCCCGCCCATGACCGTACGCCGCTCGGGCGTCGGCTGCGGGACTCGCGACCTCGGCGTGCCCAACATCTCGCGCCTGATCGTCGGCGAACCGCTCGCTGTACCTGACGGCCACGATCGGGTGGCCGTGCTCGACACGAACCTCGACCACCTCACGCCCGAGGAGCTCTCCACCGCCGCGGCGCGCCTCCTCGCTGCGGGTGCGCTCGACGTGTGGCAGACGCCCATCGTCATGAAGAAGGGCCGGGCCGCGGCCATGCTCTCGGTGCTCGCCGCCGAGAGTGAGGTCCCCCGGCTGGCCGAGCGCATGATAGCCGAGACCGGCACGCTCGGCGTGCGCATCACACCCGCCGACCGCAGGCTCGTCGAGCGTGACGTGACCGAGATCGCCACCTCGCTCGGCACTGCGCGGTTCAAGGTGGCCCGCATGCCCGACGGCACGCGCACGCTCAGGGCCGAGAGCGACGACGTCGCGCGCATCAGCGCCGAGCGCGGGCTGGCCACCGACGCGGCGGCCCGGGTCCTTGAGGCCGACGCCGCCCGCACGACCGGCGTTCAGCCGATGCGCCAGCGCCCGCCCTCGGAGGAGACGAACCCCTCCGACTGAAGGGCGGCGAGCGCAGTTGCCACCCGGGCGGGCTCGAAGCCGGCCGAGGCGGCAAGCTCGTCGGCGGTGCGTCCCGGTCGCTCGGTGAGCGATGCGAGCAGTCGGCCCCGGAGCTGACGCTCCGACCCTTCGAAACGCCCCTGCCGCACGTGGTGTCTGCTGCGACGCGACGGGTTGGGCAACGTCGCCTTGAGATGCGTACCGTAATCCATGAGCGCCCAGAACCACTCGCGCGGGCGCTCGTGGTCCAGCGTGGCCGCAACAAGCGGGAGGATCGCCGAGTCCGGGACGCCCTCGGCGTCACCGAAGAACTCGTGCAGATAGACGCTGCGCACGTTGGTCTCGATGAACGGCACGCCGACGCCGAAGGCGAAACTCAGGATCTGCGCCGCGGTCGCGTGACCGATCCCGGGAAGCGCCGTGAGCCCTTCGAGCGTATCGGGGACCCGGCCACCATGCTCGGCTACGATCGTCTCGGCCGCGCGCTTGAGCGCGAGCGCGCGCCGGTTGTAGCCGAGGCCCTGCCAGACGCGCAGCACGTCGGAAAGCGGCGCGTCGGCAAGCGCGCTGACGTCGGGAAACGCCTCCAGGAACTCGGCGTACTTGGGCAGCACCCGCAAGACCTGCGTCTGTTGGAGCATCACCTCGGAGATGAGAACCCGGTACGGGTCGCGAGTGGCGCGCCACGGGAGGTCGTCGCGTGCGTGCGCGTCGTAGTGCTCCCCCACGCGCCGCACGAAGTCACCCGCCTGCGCCCGCATCACACCGGCCCTCCGTCTTCGTTGCTCGACCCCGACGTACCTCCGGCCGATAGTACGGAGTATGCACACCTCGCGCCACATAGCCCGGACGATGATCACCGTTCTCGCAGCGGCGCTCCTCGGCGCGTCGCCCGCCTCCGCGGCGGTCGTCGGGTACTTCGCGCGCGATGGCGCGCAGGAGGCCATACTCTCCGAAATGGCGATCCACCCCGCGGCTCTCCGCGCCGACGGCGTTACCTACCTCGGCTATCAGGGACCCGGCTTCGACCCGTACGTCGCCGCATACGACGGGGGCTCGGCCACGTGGCACGGGCCCCGGCGTATCGGCACGAACCCGCTGCGCCTGGACGCCCACGGAGCGCCGTCGCTTTACCTCGACCCCGCCGGGCGTGTGCATGTCTTCTTCGGTTCGCACTGGACGCCGATGCTCCACGCGCGCCAGCTGCGCAGCGGGCCGGACTCCGCGTGGGAGTCGGCCGCCTCGCTGCCCGCAGGCACCTACCCGCAGGCGGTGCGGATGCCCGACGGCGACCTTGAGCTCTACTACCGCGACAGCAGCGGGAACTGGGCGTTCACGGCTTCGGCCGATGGCGCGGCGACGTTCGGCGTACCGGTCCGCGTGCTCGCCGCCGACTCCTCGACCGGCTGGTACGCCGACTTCCGCATGGCCGAGAACGGTACGTTGCACGCGGTGTTCACCTGGCTCGACCTCGATCTCCAAAGCGCAGGGCGCGAGTTCGTGCGGCGCAATCTCTACTACGCATCGCGCGGGACCGACGGCGTATGGCGCGGCGCCAGCGGCAGTGCCCTCTCCCTGCCCATCACACGGGCGCAGGCCGACACGCGCTGCCTGCTGGTGGACTCCGGCGCACGGTTCGTCAACGAGATGTCGGTCAAGGCCGACCGCGACGGCGCCCCCTGCGTCATCTACCTGCTCGGCAGCGGAAGCGGTCCGGGCGCCTACGAGTGGCGATTCCTGCGGCGGGGCGACGCCTCGTGGCGCGGCGGGGCGATCACCACCACCGACCACTACTTCGACGCGGCCGCGCTCGACCCGCAGCCGGACGGCACGCTCGAGGCCTTCGTCGTGACGGGCGACAGCGATGCCCGGGGCTCGGTCGACGGCGACTACCGCGGACGCGGTGGCCGCATCGAGCGTTGGACCTCGGCCGATGACGGGGGGACGTGGACGCGCGCCGGACGGGTCTCCCCGGTCGAGAGCGGCGTCCTGTACTCGGATCCCGTGCTCGTGAGCGGCGGGTCTTCCGCGGCGCGTCTCATGTTCACCGACTGGACCGACGACGAGAGCGCGGCGTTCCACCGCCTGTTCCTGTGGGGCGACGATGGACTGGTCGCTCGCGACACGCCCGCAGTCACCCCGCGGCTGGCCGGACCCGACCGCCGGGCAACGGCCATACAGGTCTCCCGGACCTCGTTTCCCGAGGGCTCGCGAGCGGTCATCGTGGCCACCGACAGCGACTTCCCCGACGCGCTTGCGGGCGCGCAGCTCGCAGCCGCGGTCAACGGCCCGGTGCTGCTCACTCCCACCGACGCGCTGCCGGCAGCGGTCTCGGCCGAGATCACACGACTCGGCGCACGGACGGTGTTCGTGCTCGGAGGCGAACGGGCGATCACCGCGCGCGTCGCGACCGCGCTTCGCGCGCTTCCCGGCGTGACGTCGGTCGAGCGGCTCGGCGGCGCCGACCGCTACGCCACCGCACTCGCCATCGCGCGGCGGGCCCGCGACCGCACGCGCACGATAACGACCGCGGTCGTGGTGAGCGGGCGTGCCTGGCCCGATGCCGTTGCGGCCGGAGCGCTGGCCGGCGCCAACGACTGGCCGATCGTACTGGCCGACGGCGACCGGCTGCCCGCGGCGTCCGCGACGGTACTGGCCGAGTACGGCATAGCCGAGACGATCATCGTCGGCCAGACCGAGGCGGTCGGGCCGTCTGTGGAGCGCGCAGCGCCCTCCCCGACGCGCATCGGCGGCGCAAACCGCTACGAGACCGCCGCCCTGCTTGCCGAGTACGCCCTGGACCGCGGACTGCTCCCGGGACGCGTACTCGTCGCGACCGGGCGCGACTTCCCTGACGCGCTGGCGGCAGGACCGCTCGGGGCCCGCGCTCGGGCTCCCGTGCTTCTTCTCGATCCCGCAGGCGCGTCTGGTCCTGCGCTGGCATACATCGGTCGTCACGCCGGCCAGATCACCGACCTGTGGCTCGTCGGAGAGGACGACGTGCTGCCCGCGTCGTTCGAGGACGCCGCGATGCGCCTGCTCGAGAAGGACTGACCGGGGTCGGGTGGGCCGACGCTCCTGCGCCTGCTACAGTGGTTCCGCGCGCCGCAGCGCGATCGAGGTACGAACCGGACACACGCCCACGATCGACGAGGTGAACCATGTCCTCAGAGCAGGCAGCACCACTTCTTCGGATCGAAGACCTGCACGTCTCCGTCGGCGAACGCGACATCTTGCGCGGCGTCGACCTGACCATAGAAGAAGGCGAGACGCACGTACTCCTCGGCCCGAACGGTGGCGGCAAGTCGACGCTGCTCAACACGATCGTCGGCATCCCCGGCTACCGTGTGACGCAAGGACGCATCGTCTTCAAGGGGGTCGATCTCGCCGGACTCGAGATCGACGAGCGTGCGCGACTCGGCATCGGCATCGCCTTCCAGCGCCCGCCGGCGGTTCGAGGCGTCAGGCTTCGCCAGATGCTCGAGGTCGCGGCGAGAAGCGAACTCACCCCGGACACCGTGGCCGACCTCGACGAGACGCTGAGTCTCGGACACATGCTCGACCGCGACGTGAACATGGGCTTCTCCGGCGGCGAGGCCAAGCGTTCCGAGATGGCCCAGCTCCTCGCGCAGATGCCTGACCTGGCGCTGTTTGACGAGCCGGAGAGCGGTGTGGACCTCGACAACATCGCGGTCGTCGGCGGCGCCATGAACTCCCTGCTCAAGGGGGAGGAGCGCATCTCGGAGCGTCGCCGTGCCGGCCTCATCATCACCCACACCGGTCACATCCTGGAGTTCGTGAACGCCGACGTCGGCCATGTGCTGTACAACGGGCGACTCGCGTGCAAGGGCAATCCCCTCGACCTGATCGAGGAGATCTCAAGCCACGGCTACGACAAATGTGTGGAGTGTGCGCTATGTCAGACGTTCGCCTGAGCCCCGGCGCCGAAGCGCGCCTCACCGAGATCCGGGCCGCCGCCGAAGCGGCTGTCGACAAGCCCGCCGCACTCGGCCCCGACATCGACATCACGCGCTTCCGGACGGTCTCCGAGGCAGACACGATCGCCTCGCTCGACTCCCTTGAGCGTCAGGTCAAGGAGACCGTGCTGCTCTCCGGCTTCACCGCCGACGAGACCGAGAGGAGCGCGAGCTACTTCCAAATGGATCGCACGCCCATCTACGAGCGCGTGCAGAAGGCCTTCGACGACGCCATCGAGATCATGAGCACCGAGGAGGCGCTCAAGCTCTACGGCGAAGAGATGCTCGAGAAGTACTGGTGGCGTGCGGTGGACCCCGGCAAGGACAAGTACACCGCGATCGTGGCGCTCCACCAGACCGAGGGCTACTTCATCCGGATCAAAGCGGGCCGCAAGGTCGAGAAGCCCATCCAGGCCTGCCTGTTCGTGTCCGAATCCGACGTCAGCCAGAACGTCCACAACGTCATTATCGTGGAGGATGGCGCCGAGGCCAACGTCATCACCGGCTGCAACATCCACACCGACGTCAAGGAGGGTCTGCACGCCGGCATCTCGGAGTTCTACGTCGGCCGTGGCGCCAAGCTGACGTTCACGATGGTGCACAACTGGGCCGAGGACTTCAGCGTCCGCCCACGCACGGGCATCGTGGTCGAGGAGGACGGCGTCTACATCAACAACTACGTGCTCTTGAAGCCCGTGAAGTCGATCCAGGCGTTCCCGGTGGCCAAGCTCGTCGGCGATCGCTCCACGGCTGTGTTCAACTCGATCGTCTACGGTCTCAAGGATTCCGTGATCGACCTCGGGAGCGAGACGCAGCTCATCGGCGAGGGCACCCGCAGCGAGGCCGTGGCGCGCACGGTCTCGATGGACCGCTCGACAGTCTACTCGCGCGGCCGGCTCATCGGCCGCACCAACACCTGCAAGGCGCACCTCGACTGCCGCGGCATCGTGCAGTCCGCCGAGTCGACGCAGTGGGCCATCCCCGACCTCGCAAGTGAGGGAGCGCCGGGCGCGGAGCTCAGCCATGAGGCGGCCATCTCCCCCATCGCCGCCGAGGAGATCTACTACCTCATGACGCGTGGCCTGCCGAAGGATGAAGCCGTCTCGATGATCACGCGTGGCTTTGTGAGCATCGACATCCCCGGTCTGCCTGACGTACTCCGCAAGCAGATCGACAAAGCGATCGAAGAGACGAGCAAGGAAGCGATGTAGCAAAGCGTACCCGGCTCAGGTCAACGGCCGCCCGACTGTCGAGTCGGGCGGCCGTCATGTCTCCGGAGCGCGTGGGGCGCGATGCTACCTCAGCAGACCGATGATCATCGTGGTATGAACACCGATCCACAGCACGTTCAGGCCGAAGATCGCCTTGTCGCGGTTGACCAGCCCGTAGACCGTCCACGCGAGTGCCATGACCAGACCCGCGCTGTATGTCAGTTCGCTCAGGCCCGCAGTCCGCTGCAGCACCCACACGTTGTACAACTGCGGCAACATCGCGAGCGGATACGCGATTCCGAGCGTCAGCACCGTCCGCCTCACGTGCGGCTTGATGACGTGCTCGACGTGAGCGACGCGCGGCGCAAGCGCTGCCTCGGCCCGCTGGACCTGGATGTTCGAGCGAAGTGCAAGCATTCCGTTTCCTACCACCTGTCATGAGCGGGCGTATGCATCTACAAGAGGTATCGCATCCTTGGCGGCATACAACAAGGAAACGACAGCCTGCTGCCCCCGAGCCGTTACCGTGCCGACACACAGAAGCCCAACCCGGGCTCCTCGCAACCTGGACTCGCGGCCCTCGGTTCGCTCATTTGTTGACGAACTTCTACATTGGAATGAAGATTGCTTAAGATACATCGTGGCTATTCAAGGAGGTTGCTGCGATGGTACGCAAAGAGACCTGCCCGGTCTGTAAGGGCAACAAGGTGGTCGCTGTCGAGCACCAGCCCGACGCCAAACAGTGGCGCTCCTGCAACGCGTGTAACGGCAGCGGATACCGGGTTCGTATCGTTCACGGCGCCGGTCTGCCAGCAGGGCTGACCGTGCGCTTCTGATCTGCGGATACGCCGGCCTACAGATGGCGCACGCTCACAACGGCAACACGGCTGGCTCCGGAAGCGACCCCCTCGGGATTCCGAGGGGGTCGCTGTTCGTTTCGCTGCTGAGCTACCGGCCCGGAGGGTCCGTGCGAGACGCTATCCCGTGCTGATGTAGTACCGGCAGTGGCGGTGCAGGGAACAGTTGGACGGCACGGTGTCCACGGTGTAGCGCCACATGTTTCCCTCAACGAAGCAGGTGCACTCGACGCGCCACTCGCTCTTCTTCAGGTGGCGATCGAACCGATCCTCGTCCATCAGTTTCTCGCGCCAGTAGAAACACTTACCGCGTATCGGTGTGTATCCGTCGCGTTCCACGTGTCGCCTGCCCCTCTCCTCGAACCCGCCGGTTAGCGGCCCCGGGGATTAACCGGAGGAAGCGCGATCCGGTTGTGCCCTTTGAGCTCGGAGATGCTGAACACGCCATTGACGAGGAGGATGCCCTGAATCGTCCCGATCCAGCGGTATGCCTTGGCGAGTCGACCCTGCCGCAGGAACTCCCTGGTCGTGATGCACATCCACAGGGCATGGTTCAGGGTGTCGAACTTGGGTGTCTGAAGACGGTTCGCCCCGATGTGCTCGTCGACATCGGGATAGGCCCGCGCCTCGAACCCCTTGGCGACCAACGTCTTGCAGTAGAAGTCCAGCATCCGATGCGCATGTTCGGTCGTGAACTCGTCGTCGAAACCATAGGGATCGCTCAGCTCGGACATACTGCACCTCCTGCCGGAGTTCCATCATGACGCGCGCCAACCTCTTAAGCAAACTGAGGCCCGACCGCGCCGACCGGCGGCGGCCCACGCCTAGCGCAAGACGGAGCCCGCCGTCAGGCAGACAAAGGCGAACAGCATGTATGCCGATGCCGCCTTGAACAGCACCCAGTTCTTCCGCTCCGAGGGGGCGATGACCGTCCAGAAGGCGAGCCCTGTCATCAGCGTCCCTGCAAATCCGAGACCGACCAGGGCAAGCGGCGTGATTCGCTGTACCACGCCGGCAAGCACGAGGACGACGACCGCGCCAAGCGTCGCGGCCGCGACGAGACGCCGCGTGCGGTCCGCGCCGTAAACGCTCGGCCAGACCGGGATCCCTGCGGCCTCGTACTCGGCCGCGTGACGTGTGGCCAGCGTGAGGATATGCGCCGGGATCCACAGTACGACCCCGGCGGCCAGCAGGAACCCCACGGCATCGAGCGAGCCTGTCGCGAGCGCGCGGCCCGCGAGCGCCGGCATGCCGCCGGAGATGCCACCGACGAGGATCGACGCGGGCGTCCTTCGCTTCAGCCACATCGTGTAGACGACCACGTCGAACCCGAGCCCGGCGATGATGATCAGCCCGTAGAGCGGGTCGAGCACCCACGAGACGGCGACACCGACCGTCGAGAGCGCGATACCGAACACCAGCGCAGCCGCCGGGGCGATCTCTCCCGCCGGAATCGGGCGCGCAGCGGTCCGCGACATCCGGGCGTCGATGTCGCGGTCGAACGCCATGTTGAGCGCTGTAGAGCCCGAGACGGCGGCGCACATCGCAAACATGGCGGACACGAACACCGCCCATGACACCCCGTCGGTCGCCGCCATGAGATAGGCACCCGCGGCCGTGGTCATGAGGAGCGCGGTCTGTCTCGGCTTGGTGAGCTCGAGGTACGCCGCGACAGGCGAGCGGCGCAGGCGCACCGGCTCGTCGCATGCGGTCGGGGTCATCAGATCGTCCACGGCGCCCCCCGGCCCTAGCTTGCGGCCAGGCACTCTTCGCGAGTAGGCGGACACGGTACGATCTCGGCGTCCGAGAGCAGCGCCTTCTCATGCGCCGGCAGCAACTCGCGCTGGTGGTCACGGTGGTCGTTCGAAGCGGCGAGGGTCTCGCGCATCATCACGAGCAACAGGTAGCGGCCGGTCGCCGTGAGTGTGATCTCGGTAGGGGTGTCTGTCGCGATGCCGCCAGCGAGCCGCATGAACGCCAGCTCGGCCGCAAGTCCACGCTCGACCGGGACACCGAAGTCACGGGCGAAGCGCCCTTTGTCGAGCCGCAGGCCGAACAGGTCCGTCACGAACCGGTAACGCATCCGCGCCGTCCGGCCGTACTGCCTGCCCATCTGGGCGACCGGGGAACGGCCCTCGGCTATCCGCCGCTCGTAGTCCTCGAGCGAGAAGGTGTTGTTGTAGATCCTGCCGCCGATGAACGACAGCGCGCCTGAACCCAGACCGACGTACTCGTCGTAGTCCACGATGTACTCGTCGATCATGCCGCCCTTGTCCTGGGAGAACGTCCACGCGGAGGCGGGCTCGAACTCGGGCGCCAGGCCATCACACACGACCCGGTAGTACTCGGCTTCGCGCGCGAAGTCGATCGCGCCGATCGTGCGGGCGAGCTCGCGGCGGTTCTTGGGCGACGCCATGAGCGGATAGAAGGTCGTCTGGCTGGCGCCCGTCTGCTTCACGAGCTCGATGTCGCGCTCGAGCATCGCGCGGTTCTGGCTCGGGAAGTTGAAGATCATATCCACGTTGAGCGAGTGGAACTGACCGGCCGCCTTCTGCACCTGCTCGAAGACCTGCTGGCCGCAGCCGTACTTGTCGTAACGGGCCATCTGCTGGAGCAGCGTGTCATCGAAGCTCTGCACGCCGACACTGAATCGGTCCACGCGGTCCTTGAGCGCTTCGATGGTCGCATCGGTGATGTGATTGGGGCTCGTCTCGGCCGAGACCTCACCGATCCCGGGGAAGAGAGAGCGCGCGAGGTCGATGGTCTCGCACAGCTCGTCGAGCAGGATGGTCGGGGTGCCTCCGCCGATGTAGAGCGTGGCGAAGTCGAACCCGCTTCCCGCCGCCGCCCTCAGCTCCTGCCGAAGCGCACGGAAGTAGCGGCGAGCCCGCTCCTCGCCGTACAGGAAGCGGTTGAACGAGCAGTACGGGCAGAGGCGCTCGCAGAACGGCACGTGAAGGTAGAGCGTGTACCGTTTACCGGGCGTCGGATCCGGGAGACCCGATAACTCCACGGGCTCCTGCCCGAGGTAGCGCCGATTAAGAATGCGTAGCGCACCGGTGACGATGCGTTCAGAAAGCATGTGCGACACGTCCTATCGGGAATGCGCGCAAACCGAGGCACGGTCCATCAGTAGAGTGTACGACGCGCCCGGGCGCATACCTCTTTAGGATGCGCGCCGCAGCCGATACTAACCGAGCCACCTGGCCGCGTAGTAGCCGACCGTGGCAACCGTAGCCGTAAGGACACTTCCCCACACGAGATCCACGACCGTGACGATCACCGGCCAGTCGCGCACCGTCGAGAGGTTCGTGATGTCGTACGTGCCGTACGCCACGAAGCCGAGCAGCGCACCGTAGGCCGCGGCCTTGAGCACCGAACCCGCCTCGACACCGGGCATGACCGCGAGCACGAGCACGCCGGCGACGTAGAACACATAGAACAGCAGTGCGACGGGCAGGTTCGGCTGATCGCGCATAAGGTCGCCGAGTTGGGCCTTGTAAAACCGCCCGGACATCGTGAAGAGCCACACGGCGTCTATCGCAAGGAACGCGGCGAACGAGATCAGATAGAGCCACAGCCACTTGATGCCGGTCACGAGGGCCTCCAATCGAGTCTGATAGCTACAGCCGACCTTCCACGACCTCGGCAAGCGCACGCAGATCCTCGGTGCTCAGGATCGTCCCGTTGCCGCCCGGGTCGAAGAACGTGTCGATCACGATCGCGGTATCGCCTTTGAGAAAGCCGAAGATGTAGACGGCCTCGTTGACGTCAGGACTCGGGCCGATGAAGGACTCATCCCCGACAGGAGGCGACACCGGCTCACGTACCGTGAAGCCGTCGGTGAGCCACGCATCCCATTGCTCGGGCCCCTCGACGATGAGCATGGCGACCAGCTGCCCTGTCTCGTCGGCGATGTTGACGTCCCCCCCTGCGCCCACGGCGGGGTCGTACGGGACGACCGATAGCCCGGTCAGTCCGGCAATATGCTCCACGTCGGCGGGAGTAAGAAGCACCGACGGATCGGTCGGCTGGGTCGTCACCATCTCGTCGGCGGAGGACTCCAGGGACTCGTCCGCTGTGTCGAGATCGGCGTCGTCGCACGCCACGGGTAGCGTGAGGAGCACTACCATCAGCACCGCATAGGCGATTCGTCGAAGCACGCTCATCCCTTCTGTCGCATCCGACTCCGATTGTGCGATGCCTCACGCCGAAACACAACGAACGGCCCCCGCGGAGCGAGGAGCCGTTCGCATGCGCCTATGGTGCCGCCACCTAGGGAGTGAGCACGTACAACCCCACACTGTCTTCGTGCAGGAGCAGGCAGAGCATGTCGTTGCCGTAGAGCGCGAGCAGCGCGTCACCGTAGAGTTCATAGCCTGCGGGTGGCGAAAGCAGTATCCACCGCTCCGGTTGGGCGAACGCGTCGCCGATCCAAAGTTCGCCGCCGCTGAAGCACACGATAGTCGACCCCCACACGTCCACACTCGCGCTCCACCGGTCACCGTCCAGGGGGACGACATGCGCCTGCGGCGATGTCTCGGCAAGGTCGAAGAAGACGGCCTCGACGGGATCGTAGCCCGACTGCCCCCGGACGCACACGATCAGGTCGCCGTCGATGCGCAGCCCCGAGAGGTACTGCGGCTCCGTGACGATCGTGCGCACCGCTGCGTTCTCCAGGTCGCGCACTTCGAGAGTGGCGGGCAGGTCCCAGTAGTCGCGCCTCAGCAAAGCGACCCGACCGTCGGCAAGCGCCCACTCGTGATCTGCACTGAAGCTCGCCGCTGCCGTGACCTGCGCACCGGTCGAGAGCCGCTCGGCAACGAGAGCCCCGCTGTTGGCAACATAGACGACCCAGTCGCCGTCAACCTGTGGACTCCCGGCTGCGGCTTCCACCATCCAGGGGTCGCCGTCCGTGAGGTCGACCGCCCACACGTCGGTATCCGCACCCGTCCGCTTCTCCCAGACCAAGGTGTCTCCCGACAACCGCGGCGAGACGTTCACCGCCAGGTCCGTCGCCCCATCGGTGGTCAGTCGGGTTTCGACTCCCGACTCGAGGTCGTAGACGTACAGGTCCGCGGACCACCCGTACGGATCGAGATGCTCTTCCCACCGTGACCAGACCACCCAACGCGAGACGCCATCGGAACCCGAGATGTCGGGCTCGGACCCATCGCCCGCGACCGGCCGTAACGCCACGAAGCGCGGCACTGCGAACGGGCGCTGGATCACCGTGTTCGTCCTGAGGAACTGGTCGACAACGGCGCCCTCCTGGCACTCGAGCCAGTACGTGTCGAGCGTCTGCTGTGCTGTCGTGAGGATCACGTCGGAGCCGCTGATCTCAGAACCTGAGACCGGCAGCGTCTGCGGCGCGACACTGTCTCCGTTCCAGATCCTTATGCGCGCGAGATCCACCGCCGAGATCGTGTCGTTGTAACTCGTGAACCGCAGGCGGACGGTCGTGGGCGAGAGACACGTGACGCTGTCGAGTACCGGACGCTCCCCGGGCGGCGGCGGCGGAGGCCCGGCGTAGTCGGCCAGAACCCATCGGCCGAGCGGGATCGTGTACTCGCAGCCGACCCTCAGGATCGGGAACTTGAGCTCGATGCCGGTCTTGAGCTCCGAGTACACGCCGAGTTCCCAGCTGCACTCGGTGAGCGACTCGGCCGCGACCTCATCGGTCAGTGCCGGTCGGACAGGCGCGGGCTCAACCGTCGATGCCGACTCCGATGCCACAGCGCCGAACCCGTACACCGGCATCTCTGCCTCGAAGTACAGTCCGGCTTCGGCAGCAACGTACGGACCCATGCACCCGTAGAGACGGGCGTGCAGACGTATCCCTGCGTAGGCGCTGGAGCCGAACGAGCCGTAGACGGTCGGCTCGTTCCAGCCCCACTCGAAGACCCTCTCGTCGATCTTGCTCCAGCCGTTACCTGAGGCGTGGCTGTGATACCTCGTGCCGTAGTTGATCGAGGCCACCTGCGAGAAGCCGGTCTCGAGCGCGAGCTTCCCGTGCCCCTCCACTCCAACGTACGCCTCGACCGAGAACCTGATGAAGACCGGCACCGGGCCTATCCAGAACGTGACGTCTTTGATCTTCTGCTCGAAGAGCGATTTCTCGAGCTCCTTCTGGATCTCGCCCCACGCCGCGATGCTGAGACCGATGCTCTCTTCGCCGTACACGCCAGTGCTGAAGGTGTGCACCGAGAACCATGAGAAGGACACGTTCATGTAGACGCCACCGCGCAGCGTGAGCGACCCTTCGGTCGTCAGGCCACCCTTGAGGCCCCCGTTCTCGACCCACCAGTCGCGGGTGAGGCTCCAGGTCTTGTCGAAGCCGATCTTGAGCTGGGCGGAGACCGGTGCCTCCGAAGAGACAAGTTCCCCGCTCCGCACATCGATCGTGGCATGCTGGATCTCTATCTCTTCCGCAGGCTCGTGGTAGTCTATCGACCCCTTTGCGATCGCCTCTTCGAGCGGGACGTCCTTGGTCGTGAGCGTCACTTTGCCCGCCGACGACCCCTTGGTGAGAACCTCGCGCAGGAAGCCGTCAGGCGCGCCGGGGTGGCCGCCCTCGCCGATGAAGATGATCCTCTCCGTCTGCGGGCTCAGACCGGCGAGTTGGCCCGTCGATGAGCCGAACACCATGGTGCCGTCGGGCGTGATCGTCTCAAGCGCGCTCAGCGTGGGCGCATCGGCCATGACCACCGCTTCGGAGATCAGCGTCTCCGCGGCAGTCGCGATCTTGGTCCTTACCGCAAGGCCGACAGCGGCGAGCCCGCCGACGTAGTGGATCGTCTCTACCGACGAGCAGTGGTTGATGAAGAACTCCTCGGTAGCCGGAGGCAGCTGCGTCGGAGTGGCGAGTACAAGCGAGCCTCCCAGCTTGGCGTTGAGTGGCCCGACAGCAAGAGCATCGGGGAAGTCGAGACCCGTTGCCACGAACGTGGCGCCAAAGCCGAGCCCGTAACGGCATGCGTACTCGCTGATGAGAGTGGCGGTCTCGAACCGATCGGCGCCCGCGACGCGCGTGGGGTTGGGCATCTGGGCTGCCACGGCCTCGGAGATGGCCACCACGCCACCGACAACCAGCGTCTCGCTCGGTCCGATCGAGTCGATGGCGGTCGCGGTCGCTGCAGGCAGACTCCCCGTGCTCGTGAGGAGAATCGGCATGCGGATCCGTCCCGCGAGTGCGGAGACAGCGAGCGCGTCCGGGAAGTTGGTGCCCACCGCAAGCACCACCCGGTCCGATGGTCCCATGTACTCGGCGACGCGCCGGGCGGTGTCGTAACGATCGGTCCCGCCGATCCGCACGATGGCGCCCCGGGCGATACCAAGCGCCTCGAGTTGGCCGATGACCTCATCCGAGACGGCAGCCGTGCCGCCCAAGACCACAGCCGAGGAGGCCCCGAGCCTCCGGATCTCCTGTGCGACCGTGGCCGGAAGCGCACCCGGTTCGGTCAGCAGGATGGGCGCGTCGAGCAGGAATGCGAGCGGACCACCAACGAGCGCATCCGGGAACTGGCGGGCCGTAGCGATGACCACCGACTTCGCCGATGTCCACCCGAACTTCGAGACCGCGACCGCAGTGTCGATCCGGGTGCTGCCGGCGAGCTGCAACGTGGCCGGTGCAAAGGACTGTACGCCGACGGGTGTGTCCCCAGCGCCGAGCTCATCGGGAGACTGGCGGGCAGGCGCGGACTCTGCACTCGCAGGCGCGGCGAGCGCAGCAGTGCCTGGAAACGAGAGGAGAAGAGCGAAGACGAGCGTGAGAACGAGCGCGGACCGAACCGCAACTGTGAACCCCCTCATGAGTGACGCCCCCCGGCGATCGGTACCACGGGCGTCTCGGCTCTGTGCCCCGTCAGACCGGAGGAGCGCTCGCAGCACGGTAGACTACCCAGTGGGCATTCCCGTTCGCCGAGAAGACCAAACGAGGTCCGCTCTGAGCCACAGGCAGACGGACACGAAGAAGGCGGCTCCATCCGCATCGGGAGGAAGCCGCCGCTCGAGTCTATGGTGCGGGTGAAAGGAGTTGAACCTTCACGGGGTTGCCCCCACATGGACCTGAACCATGCGCGTCTGCCATTCCGCCACACCCGCGTGTGGTGCCTGAGAATATTAGCACAGGGGCGGAACAGGACAAATGTCAGGATTTCGGGGGTTCATGACCATGTGGGGGCGGCCCGTGAAACACCCCCACTGGCCAGTAGACTCCTCGCGGGTAGTGGACGAGAGACCCTACGTCCGGGTCCAGAACTTGGAGCTTGCGTAGAGCTCCTCGACCTTCTTTCGGGCCCAAGGAGTCTTGCGCAAGAAGTTGAGAACCGAGGGGATGGTCGGATCGCTCTTCAGGCAGTTGACCCTGATTCGCTTCGCGAGACCGTCCCAACCGTACTTGTTCACGAGCTTGCGCAGCATCATCTCAAGGGTGATGCCGTGTAGCGGATCGTTGGGATGGTCGTCGGCCATTCGCCTACCCTCCTCCAGACTCGTCACGTGCGACATGGCCAGAGTACATGGTTGGAGGCCCCGGCGTCGTTGCCGGGGCCTCTCCGTGTTCGTGAGTGGTCCGGGCTCTTGGGAATCCCGTGTTGCCCGATGCTACCTCGTCGTGCGCAGCCCCCGCTCGGGGCGAGAGAACGTGTGGCAGAACGAGCAATCGTAACGACTGTGCTTCTCGTGGACTTTGGTGAAGCTCAACGCATCCTTGGAGCCGTGGCACTGCGTGCAGACTGCAGACTGAGCGCCCTTGAGCGCGTATCCCAGATCGGCCTTGAGGTCGATGCGGGTGGTCGAATCATGGCAGTCCGCGCATTGCAGGGCGTTCTCGCTCGGGGGCACCGAGTGATTGAGCGCCTGATACGTGCTCGTCCTGACCCACTCGACCGTGTCGCCGGAAGCGAAGCCCATCTGTGCGAGGCCTAGCCGAGTGGCCGTGTAGGGACTGCCCGAACCCATCATGTAGTCGAAGGTGTCTATGCCGACCAGCATGCGGTTCGCCGCTCTCATGGGCTGCGTTGCGGTCTTGTACTTGAACGGATAGAGCTTGGCGCCCGTCTCGTTCGCGGATCCCACCGGCCTGGAGGTGGCATACGTACCATCCGCCTCCGGAGTCAGGTTCGCGTCGCCGAGCAGCATGCTGTCACTCGTGCCGTTCCACCATTCGTATACCGGTGTGACGTCGTTGGCCTTTGTACTGCCCGGATGCCACGGCTTCGCACCTGCGACATTCGTGACGAGCCAATTGCGGTCGATCTCCGTGGCCTCGGTGGCGACAGAGTCGGCCGCATTCCGGCCGTACGCCGGAATGTGACAGGTCTGACACGCGACCCGTGCGACATGGCTCTGAACCGCCGAGGAGTGCTGTGCCTGGTTGTTATCGGGGTGACAGGTGGCGGTCGAGCACGTCACCTCACCAGGGTTATCGGTGACTCGCAGATCGGAGCCGCGACCGGTGACTTTGTGCTGAGACCATTCGTGACATGACTGACACACCAGGTCTGCGCCTGTCGTGGCCATGTGGACGTCGTAGCTGCGGTCGGTCGTATTGGCAGTGGCCCAGGACAAGTCACCGCGTTTGACCGCGTCGCCGCCACCTGCATACGCATGACACGTCAGGCAGTTGGCGCGGGTCGGTTCGGAGATGTTGCGCACGTAGGAATCGAGGACCGCTCTGTCGGTCGTCGACGGCCCGAGCGAGCCGTCGGCCAGCCGCGTGCGTACCGCCGTGTAGCTCTCGTTATGGCAGACGAGACAGTCGACGTTAAGGAGCTGGTCGGTACTCGGCGTCTCGGTCCACACGGGAACGTCTCCACGCCCCGCGTGACACTTGCCGCACAGCTGCCAGTTATCTCCCACGCTCACACAGTAGCTATTGATCGCGTTGGTGAGTTTGCCCTGCAAGACGCCGGACTGATTCACGTTCTCAGGTGCCTCGCCTTGCCACTGGTAGTGAACACCCTGATACGCGTCACCGAACTCATCCGGATGGCAACTGAGGCAGTTGGATGGGTAGTTTGCCCAGGTCAACGCAGCGTGCGGCGTAGATGGATCGGGCACTGGATCGGGCGTCGGGCCTCCGCCATCGGGCGGTGGTGAGGCCGCGTCGAGTACGGCCCTGATCTGGGTCCGCACCGCCTGGCTCACGGCACCTGTGCCTCCAAGGAATACCATGTCGGTTATTGCCGCGCGGTTGGCCGAGATGCAGGCCCCGGTCGAGCTGTCGAGGCCATCACCGGGTGTGAGCAGTAGGACAGAGCCCGCAAGTCCCTGCATGACGCCGCCGGCCAGTGCGTCGGGAAAACCGGTGCCGGTCGCGATAGCAAGCCCGTCCCATGACAGGCCGAAACTCTCTACTCCGTAGGTCGCGACTTCGACCGCTGTGGCATATCGGTTGGCGCCCGCAAGTCGGCGAACGTTCGATGTACCGAATCTGGCTATTAGGTCGTTCTCGATTGAAACCGAAATCGCTCCGGTGCCACCAAGCACCACAACCTCATCGACTCCACAGGCCTGCATGGCGGCACGAGTTGATGCACTGACACCGCCCGGCCCGGCGAGAAATATCGGGCGGCCTGTCGAGACCGCAAGCGGCGAGGCCGCGAGTGCGTCAGGGAAATTGGCTCCAGTCGCCAGGAATGCGCCTCCGTCAAACGTTCCGGAGCCTGCCGTCTTCGCTGCAACGGCGCGTGCGATTTCCTCGGCAGTCTCGTACCGCGTCGAGCCCGCGATGCGCGTGACGTTAGCAGCGCCCAGGAGGGACCGGAGTGAGTTCTCGACATCCGTGCTTATGGCGGCGGTTCCTCCCAGGATGTAGGCGTGTCCGGCGCCGAGACGCAGGACTTCGGCAGTCACCGGAAACGGCAACGCGGATGGGCTGGAGAGGAGGATGGGGCCGCCGACTGCTGCGGCAAGGGCGCCGCCACCAAGGGCGTCGGGCCAGTTGACGCCGGTAGCGATGACCACGCTATCGGCCCCGACCGGGAACGCTCGCTGGGAGGCCTGGACAGCAGTCTCGTAACGCGTGGCGCCGGCGACGCTCGTGAATCCGTCGCCGGGAGCTGGATCGACCGGCGGCGAAGTAGGGGTGGGCGCCGGATTCGCAGGGCTGACCGTCGCGCTACCCAGACCTGAGTTCGTTCCGGGCCCGGCAACAGCGTAGAGCGTGTAGGTCTGGCCGTTGGCAACCGTGAACGAACCGCTCGAAGTGCTCAGAACCGTTTGCTTGCTTGCGCCGGCGAAGACCGCGACAGCATCGGCGCCAGGCGAACTGTACGAGAACGTGCTGGCTCCAGCTGCGTTCGACACAAGCGTGGTGGATACGGGGAGGTTACTTCCCGCGTGACACGACGAACATGCGCTCGCGTAGCCCGGTTTCGCATAAGCGCTGGTAGCGAACGTGCCTATGGCCATGACCGTGGCCAGTAGCACGAGCGTCCCTCTGCCTCTACTCAATGCACGCACCTCCAAAGGGAGTCGGTGTCCTGCGGTGAGATGCCGCCGCAATCCCCGCTTGGCAGCAGGACTCGTGCCGTGACGTTGCTTCCTAAGTGAACCCTCATCTTCGGGTTCAAGCAGGCATCGGCGTGAAGGGCCCGTCATCGCTTCGAGCGGCAATGCACCTAGGTGGAATAGGCCCCCGGGCGCGCGGTGCGGTACAGTGGGCCGCGTACCGTTCCACAGTTCAGATAGGAGAATCCCCGTGAAACCACAGTCAGGAGACACCGTCCGCGTGCACTACACAGGCACGCTGGCTGACGGTTCCGAGTTCGACAGCAGCGCAGGGCGTGAGCCGATCTCGTTCACCGTGGGCGAGGGCAACGTCATTCCCGGGTTCGAGACAGCCGTCGCCGATCTCGAGGTCGGCGGCTCGGTGACCGTCACCATCCCCGCAGCCGAGGCATACGGTGAGCGCGACGAGCGCGCCCGTCAGCCCGTCCCGCGCGAGGCGTTCGGCACCGGCCAGGTGCCGGAGCCGGGCATGATGGTGCAGATGGTGAGTCCCGAAGGGCAGCAGGTCAACGCGACCATCGTCGAGGTGGCGGACGACACCGTGCTGCTCGACTTCAATCACCCGCTCGCCGGCGAGGATCTGACCTTCGCACTCGAACTCGTGGAGATCGTCGGCAGCTAGACCCCGCTCAGCGCGAACGACGCAACACCAAAGCGGCCCTGCGGCAACGCGGGGTCGCTATGCGTCGGCCCGAAAAACGAGCACATCGTAGTGCGTGGCGAAGTCCGCGAGCTGGACTTGCTGGACACCCATGAACTCCCAACCCGAGGCCGCCCACTGGTTGACGAGGCGCTCCATCTCGGCCGCTGCGGTGGCAAGATTCTCCATGCGCGTGCTGCGCTGCGGAGGCACCACGGCGAACGGGACGACCTTATACGTATAAGCCACTGCTCTCCTCCCCGAAGGGTCCTGGCTCGGCCCGGACGCGAACACCGGTCGGTACGGCCGAGCGTGACGTACAATCGCACCAGCCGCAACCGCAGGAGCACCGTGGACGAGCAGCTCATCCTGGACCGCTATCGCCCGCTCGCCGAACTCGGCGCGGGCGGTCATGGCTCGGTCGTGCTCGCGTTCGACAGCAAGATGACCCGCAGGGTGGCCATCAAGCAGATCCCCCTTCCGACCGACACGTTGGGCCGACCGGTGCCGCGCGCCGGGCTTGCCGAGGCGAGAACCGCCGCGCTGCTCAACCACCCCAACATCGTCACGGTCCACGAGTGGGACACCGACGGTGAGTACGCCTACATCGTGATGGAGGATGTGGACGGCTCTTCCCTGGCAGACGTCCTCGACGAGACGCGTACCCCGCTCGACTCCGATGAGGTGGCTGCCGTGGTCGAGGCGGTCGCGGCGGCGGTGGGCTACGCGCACGACAACGGCGTGCTGCACCTCGATCTCAAGCCAGGGAACGTGCTCGCGACGCGGACGGGCCGCGTGAAGGTCGCCGACTTCGGCATCTCGGCACTCACCGACGCCGCCGGGCTCGCCCACGGCACCTCGGGCACGATCGGCTACATGCCCCCCGAACAGATCCGCGGCGCTGCCCTCGACGAACGCACCGACGTCTGGGCGTTTGCGGCGCTCGTCTACGAACTGCTCACCGATGCCAACCCGTTCGACTCCGACACCACCGAGGGCTCGCTGTTCAAGATCGAGGTCGCCGAGGTGCCGGCTCCTTCCGAGTTCGAGCCGGCGCTCGCAGCCGCACTCGACCACGCGCTGCTCACCGCGCTCGAACCCGATCCACGGGATCGGTACGCTTCGGTTGCCGGGTTTGCGGAGGCGATCCTTCCCTACCTCGGTGATGCCGAGTCCGGCAGGCGGTCACTCGCCGAGTTCGTCGGTGAGTTCATCGGCGACGACGATCTGCCCGACGAGTACGATGCCGGCGGCCTGTGGGATCGCCTCGCTCCACACGCTGGCGTGCTCACCCGGCTTGCAGCGGCACTCGGCTGCGCGTGGCTCGCCTGGGCCGGAACGCGGGCGTTTGGGCTTCCCATCGCTCCGCAGTTCGGGGTCACACTCATGGTCGCTCTCGCGGGCGCCCTCGCACCCGGACTCGGACTCGCGCTCGGACTCGGGGGGCTCGTGGCGGGCGTCGCGCGGTTTGGTGGCTGGCTGCCCGGCCTGCTCACCGGCGTTGCGGCCGCCGCGTTCTGGGTCGTGCGCGGCAGACGCGGGCGGGCCGACGCGCTCGTGCCGCTCGCCGCGCCCGTACTCGCGATCGTGCGCGCGGCTCCTGGCGCAGCACTGCTGTCGGGACTCGCCTTCCGGCCGATACCGGCAGCAATCGCTTCGGCCGCCTCGGCGGTGCTCCTCCTCGGCGCATCGGCCGCAACCGGCGGCGCGGCCCCGTTGTTGCGCACGCCCGTGCAGATGTTCCTCTTCCCGTGGTCTGCCGAGGGCTTCTGGACAGTGACACCCGTCGGCGACTTCGATCCGGCGATGCTCGCCGTACCGATCGTCTGGGCCGCGGCGGGAGCCACCTGCGCCCTTCTCGCCGGCCGCCAGACGCGGCTCGCGGCCGCAGTGGGGGTCCTCGCAGGCGCAGCCGTGCTCGCGGCGGGCTACGCGCTTTGGGCCGCACTTCCCGGTTCCGGGTTCGGGCCGGCGGCCTGGGCGCCCGACGTCGCCATCGGCACCGCGGCCGCGCTCGTCGCAGTCGCCCTCGGCCCCCCGCTGCGCACAGACGCAGAGTAGCTGCGGACACACGCGCGCGGCGGCAAAGGTCAACGGCCCGCTTACGACAGCCGCCCGGCGGCTCGGGCGGCGGTCCCCCCTGGTATGATGTGGTGTCTGAGTGTGTCCCCTATCCGGCTGAAGGCACATGGGCATCCTCTCCAACTTCGAAGATCGCATCGCCGCCGGGGTCGAGGGCCTGTTCGCCGGCGCCTTCCGCTCCCCCGTCCAACCGGTCGAACTCGCCCGTGCGATCGCCCGTGCTGCCGATGACGGTCGGGCACTCGGCGTCGGTGTCGTCTACGCGCCCACCGCCTACACGATCGCTCTGTCGGAGGAGGACAACGAGAAGCTCGGCTCCTTCAAGCCGCTCCTCGGCGGTGAGCTCGCCACGTACCTGATCGACCACGCCCGGGAGCGAGGCTACCTGCTCGCCGCGCGGCCGTCGGTGACCTTCACGACACACGACGATCTTCGGCTCGGCCGCTTCCGCGTGAGCGCCGTGCTGGCCGAGCCCCCCGCTGGACAGTCCGGCCCCGCACCGTCGCTCGTCGCGACGCCGGCCCCGGGCTCCGACATCGCGACGGTCACCGTGAGCGACTTCGAGCACGACATCGCTCTGCGCGGTGACGAGGTGGTCGTCGGCAGGCTTGCCGAGTGCCAGATCTGCCTGCCCGACGCGAACGTGTCGCGCCGCCACGCGGCGTTCATCCCGCTCGACGACGGCTGGGCCATCACCGATCTCGGCTCAACCAACGGCACGCACGTGAACGGTCAGCCGGTCGAGCGGGCGCGTCTCCGCAACGGGGACGTCATCGAGATCGGGCTGACCCGGCTCACGTACCACGAACCGGGACGGTGAGCGATGATCGACGTCGCCCTCCTCTTCGGCCGGATAGTGCTCATCGCGCTGCTCTACTTCTTCCTGTTCGCAGCGGTCAAGACCGGCATCGGCATGATCGGCGGCCGCGCGGGGCGTGAGCGCAAGAGTCTCGTACTGCGCGTCACCAAAGGACCCCGCGAGATCACCGGTGTTTCGATACCGCTCACCGGGCCGGTCATCATCGGCCGATCACCCGACGCGGATCTCGTCATCGCCGACGACTTCGTCTCGGGCACGCATGCCCGCATCGTGCCGGGCGACAGCGGGCTCATGCTCGAAGACCTCGGCTCCACCAACGGTACGCTCGTCAACGGGCAACCAGCGACCCGCCCACTGCCGATCGCCGCCGGTGACGTCATCGATCTGGGCCAGAACCGCCTTGAGGTGGTGAGGCCGTGAGCGCGCGCAACGACGCATCGTTCGCGGGAGACAGCCACGTGGGCATGGTGCGCCCCGGCAACGAGGACGCGTACCTGCTCGCACCGCCGCTGTACGCGGTCGCCGACGGCCTCGGCGGCCATCAGGCGGGTGAGATCGCGAGCTCTCTGGCGATCGACACCCTGCTCGACACGGCGCCCCGCCAGGCAGACGCCAAGGCACTCGGCCGTTCCGTCCGCCAGGCGAATGCCGCCGTCATAGACGCCGCCGCGTCCGGTCGTGGCCGCAGCGGTATGGGTACGACGCTGACGGCCGCGATGGTCGACGGCACACGCATCGCCGTCGCGCACGTCGGCGACAGCCGCGCGTACCTGCTGCATCTCGGCGCGCTCGAGCAGCTGACCCAGGACCACTCGATGGTCGCCGATCTCGTGCGGCAGGGCCGCCTGAGCGCCGAGGAGGCGCGGAACCACCCAAACCGCAGCGTGATCACGCGTGCGCTCGGCTCTGACCCGGATACACTCGCCGACACCTTCGAGGTCGAGGCGGCCTCCGGCGACCGGCTGCTGCTCGCAACCGACGGCCTGACCGGTCTCGTCCTGGACGAGGAGATCGAGCGCATCCTCGCGGCGGCTCCTACGCCCGCAGCCGCCGTCGACCGGCTGATCGACGCCGCGCTCGACGCGGGGGGTCACGACAACGTGACCGTGGTGGTCGCCGACATCGGCAAGGTGAAGCCCACGCGTGCGGCGCGGTCTGCCGGCGGACCCAGATGGGGGCTGCGCCTGCTATGGCTCATCGCGCTCCTCGCGGTCATCGCAGCAGCTGCATGGTCGGCCGATTCATACGCACGCTCGCAGGCGTATGTCGTCGACGAGAACGGCGTGGTCGTGGTCTACGAAGGCGTGCCGGGCGAGTTCGCCGGTATCAGCCTCAACTGGCGTTCCGAGGTCACAACCATCCCGGTGAGCGCGCTCGACCCGATCACGGCCACTCGCCTGAACGGCGGCATCCGCGTCGACGGCATCGCCGCCGCGCGCGAGCTCGTCCGGCAGTACCGCGACCAGGCCTCGGCGGAGACCACGACCGCCCCGGCACCCTAAGGCCGCGATGCGGAGCCGACGGGACACCGAACTCCTCTTGCTGCTCGCCGCTGCGCCTGCGGTGGTGCTGCTGTTCGTCCTCGTGCAGGGAGCGCGCGGTGGCACGGTGAACTGGCCGGACATCGTCGTACCGCTCGGCCTGCTCGGCTCGTTCCTCGGCGCCCACGTCGCAGCGCGCTTCCTCGCCCGGGGAGCGGACCCGGCACTTCTCCCGATCGCATTCCTGCTGTCGGGGATCGGCTTGGCCTTCATCACGCGGCTGGACGCGGAGCTCGCCGCAAGCCAGATCCTCTGGGTGCTTGCCGGGGTCGTCGCGCTCGTCGCGACGCTGGCCGCGGTGCCGTCGCTCGAACGACTCGCCCGCTACAAGTACACCATCGCGCTCGTCGGCATCGTGCTGCTCATCCTGCCCGCGATCGTCGGTGTCGAGGTCAACGGCGCGAAGCTGTGGCTCAGGTTCGCCGGCATGTCGTTCCAGCCAGCCGAGATCGCCAAGATCCTCATCGTCATCTTCCTCGCCGCATACCTGGCCGAGAAGCGCGAGGTCCTCTCGGTCTCCACACGCCGCGTCTTCGGCATATGGCTCCCGCCGGCCAAACATCTGGGGCCGCTGCTGTTCATGTGGGCGTTGTCGCTCGTGATCCTCGTCGCCGAGAAGGACCTCGGCTCAAGCCTGCTCTTCTTCGGCGTGTTCCTCGTGATGATCTACACCGCCACAGGACGCGCCACGTACGTCGTCGCCGGACTCGGCCTGTTCAGCGCAGGCGCGACTGCCGCCTACATGATGTTTGCCCACGTGCAGCAGCGTGTGGAGATCTGGCTCGATCCCTTCGCCGACGCCACCGGCCGCGGCTATCAGCTGGCGCAGTCACTGTTCGCGCTCGCGGCGGGACGCGTGATCGGCGTGGGCATCGGCAAGGGGCTACCGGGGCGCATCCCGTTTGTGGAGACCGACTTCATCTTCACCGCCATAGCTGAGGAACTCGGACTCCTTGGCGGCGCGGCACTCATCATCGCGTTCCTCGCCTTCTGCCTCCGTGGCCTGGCCACCGGCGCACGCTCGCGTTCCGATGTCTCGGCACTCGTGGCTGTCGGCCTTGTGGCCACCTTCGGCCTGCAGGCGTTCGTCATCATCGGCGGCGTGACGCGGCTCATCCCGCTCACGGGCATCACACTCCCGTTCGTGAGTTACGGCGGCAGCTCGATCCTCTCGAACTTCATCCTCCTCGGCTTGCTCATGCGCGCGGGCGACACCGGTACCGGCAACGACACCGAAGTGGTCGTGAGCGGTGGCGGCGGACTGCTCGGCCGCCTCGCACTGACCAGACGGCTCGTGCGGGTGGGTGCCCTGGTCGTGGCACTCATGGTGGCGCTCACCGTCAACCTGACCTACGTGCAGGCGATCGCAGCCAAGAGCCTGGCCGCACAGCCGGCCAACTCGCGCGGTCTCGCCGCCGAGATGCGCCAGGAGCGCGGCGCCATCATCTCGGCGGACGGTATCGTGCTGGCCGAGTCGGTGCGCGAGGGGGCGCTGTTCCGGCGCAGCTACCCGCACGGAACGCGCGCCGCGCACGTACTCGGCTACTACAGCAGCCAGTACGGACGGTCGGGCGTCGAGGCGGCGATGAACGACGCACTCGCCGGCAAGAGCGACTTCGCCACGCTGAGCGACATGATCGAGGCCGCCGCCGGCATACCCGTACCCGGCAACGACGTGCGCCTCACGATCGATACGCGTATCCAGGCCGCGGCGGAGGCCGCACTCGGCGCCAACCGGGGCGCGTGCGTCGTGATCGACCCGCGCACGGGCGCAGTGCTCGCGCTCGCGTCCTCGCCGGCCTACGAGCCCGACCGGCTGGACGCCGACTGGGCGTCGCTCTCCGCCGCCGGAGGACCCGCCCCGCTCGTGAACCGCGCGACCACGAGCCTCTATCCGCCAGGCTCGACGTTCAAGGTCGTCACACTCGCATCCGCGCTGGCATCACAGGTGGCAACCGAGGGCACGCGCTACGCGGGACCGGCGAGCATCGATATCGGTGGCGCACCGGTGACCAACTACGGCGGCAGCTCGTACGGCGATGTCGATCTGCGCAAAGCGACCGCGAGTTCGATCAACACCGTGTTCGGACAACTCGCCGCCGACCTCGGCGCCGACCGGCTGGTGGCGACATCCGAGGCGTTCGGCATGAACGCCGTACCGCCGCTCGAAGTGCCGACGATCGCTTCGCTCATGCCCGACCCACGCGAGATGACGGTGTGGGAGACGGCGTGGGCCGGTGTGGGCCAGCCCGTCGGAGAGCACGAGAGCCCGCCGGGGCCGCAGGTGACCCCGCTGCAGATGGCGCTCGTCGCGGCCGCGATCGGCAACGATGGCGTCGCCATGCGCCCGCACCTCATAGACGCGGTCAGCGACCGCGCGGGCCGCATCCTCAGCGAGACGACCCCACGGCCGTGGAAGTCGGCGCTGGACCCGGCGACCGCCGCAACGGTGACGGATCTCATGATCACCGCCGTGACGAGCGGCTCAGGGTCGCGCGCCGCGCTACCCGGCATCACCGTGGCCGGCAAGACCGGCACCGCCGAGGTCGGCAAGAGCGTGGGGACGCACGCCTGGTTCATCGCGTTCGCGCCGGCCGAGAACCCGCGCGTTGCGGTGGCGATCGTCTTGGAGAACGCAGGCGTGGGCGGGAGCGTAGCCGCTCCGGCGGCACGGGGCGTGCTCGAGACCGCACTCAGCGTGATGAAGTGACCCGCGACGCTGAGAGCGAAGCGGGCGGCTATACGGTAGAATAGATGGGCGCGTGAGCGTATCGTCGCAGGTGAGAGAGGGTAGGCAACTGGTGGAAGACCTCGTTTTCGGGCGCAGGTACCGCGCCACCGAGAAGATCGGCACAGGCGGGATGGCCGACGTCTATAAGTCCGTGGACGAAGTCCTCGGCCGGACGGTCGCCGTCAAGGTGCTGCACGCGCGCTATGCCGCTGATCCCAACTTCGTCGCGCGTTTCCGCCAGGAGGCTCAGGCCGCGGCGAATCTCTCACATCCCAACATCGTGAACATCTACGACTGGGGTCGTGACGGAGAGACGTACTACATCGTCATGGAGTACGTGAACGGACGCGATCTCAAGTCACTTGTCACCGAGCGTGGACCGCTCGACCCGCTCAAAGCCGCCGAGTACGCGGCGCAGGTGTGCGCGGCGCTTGGCGTGGCCCATGGATACGACATCATCCACCGGGACATCAAGCCGCACAACATCGTGCTCACGCCCGACGGCGCGATCAAGGTCATGGACTTCGGCATCGCCAGGGCGGGCAACACCACGATGACCCAGACGGGCTCCGTTCTCGGGACCGCGCAGTACATCAGCCCCGAGCAGGCCCAGGGGCGCACCCTCACGCCGTCTTCCGACCTGTACTCGCTCGGCGTCACCCTCTACGAGATGGTGACCGGGCGCGTGCCGTTCGACGGCGACACGCCCGTGGCCACCGCGCTCATGCAGGTCAACGATGAGGCGACGCCGCCCCGGCAGATCCGCGGCTCGATCCCGCCCGGACTCGAGGCGGTCATCTTGCGGGCGATGCGCAAAGACCCGGGTCAGCGCTACACGTCGGCTGCCGAGATGAGAGACGACCTGAAGCGCGTGATCGGTGGCGAGCCCGCCATCGGCGGTGCGTACGGTGGTGTGGCGGACATCGGCCAGACAAGCGTGCTGCCGGCCGTCGATCGCACGTCCACCCCCCGCACGGAGTCACCGCCCCCCGTGCGAGCGATCCCGGAGCGCCGCACGAATCCATGGATGTGGGTCGCCATCGGCGCGCTCATCATCGCACTCGGCATCGGCGGCGCATACGCGATCGGACTCATCGGCAACAGCGGCGTGGTCGTGCCGACGCTGACCGGACTCACCGAGGAACAGGCGATCGCCGAGCTCAGTGCAGCCGGACTCGTCATCGGTGAACTCGGTACCGAGAACAACGACGCCGTCGAGATCGGGCTCATCATCCGCCAGGACCCCACCGCGGGCAGCAAGGTCGAGAAGGGCACCGCGGTCAACGTGGTGATCAGCCTCGGCATCGCGCAAGTCGAGGTCCCCGACTTCACCACCATGGCCGAGGGCGAGGCGATAGACATCCTCCGGTCGGCTGACTCCGGCCTGGACTACGACAAGACGATCCGCGAGAACAACGCAGACGTCCCCAAGGGTGAGGTGATCCGTACCGAGCCCGCGGCCGGCGCCCAGGTTCCCAAGGGCACACGTGTGATCTTGTACGTCTCGGAAGGCGTCGCGCAGGTCAAGGTGCCCAACGTGGTCGGCAAGCCACAGGCCGACGCCACCGCCGACATCAAGGCCGCCGGACTCGCGGTCAAGGTCAACGAGGTCTTCCACGCATCGGTGATCAAGGGTTCGGTGGTCTCTCAGAAGCCCGACGCCGACGTCCTGGTCGAGGCGGGCAGCACGGTGACGATAGACGTCTCAAAGGGCCCCGAGGTCATCCTCGTGCCCGACGTGCGCGGAAAGACCGAAGCCGAAGCCAAGACGGCGATAGAGGCCGCCGGCCTCGTGGCAAAGGTGGTCTACGTCGACAGTCCGGATGACGGCATCGTCATCAACCAGTTCCCGATCCCGGGCGCGTCGGCCAGCCGCGGCGACACCGTCGAGATCGAGGTGGGCAAGCTGCCCGAGGAACCGTAGCGCACGCGGCCGGATCAGCATCTCACGAGACCCGCCCACCGGCGGGTCTCGTCACGTTCGGGATCGATCTTCTGACAGGATGCGCACGACCTCGGCGTCGGCGGTCTGGCCGAACACGCGGTAGAACTGCCCCACGGCACGGAAGTCGTCCGGCTCGTCGAGCACGATGACCTCGTCGGCGGCCACCCGCATATCCGATGCCGCCTGCGCCGACGCCACCGGCGCGGCCACGACCACCCGCAACGCCCCCCGCCTGCGGACCGACTCGATCGCGGCCCGCAGCGTAAAGCCCGTGGCGATCCCGTCATCGACGATGACGACCTCCCTGCCCGCGATCGCCGGTGCGGGACGCGAGCCCCGGTACTCGGCCAGCCGGCGCGCGATCTCGCTCCTGCCCTGCTCGGCCGCGTGCTGTACGTAGGCATCGTCGGCAAGCGCGCTCTGAGCGCCGAGTACCCGCCCTTCCTCGTCGAGAGCGCCGATCGCGTACTCCGGATTGCCGGGCGCGCCGATCTTGCGCACGATCACGACGTCGAGCTCAAGCCCGAGCGCATCGGCGACTTCAGCGGCGAGCACCACGCCACCGCGCGGGACGCCAAGCACGAGCGCGTCGGGGCCGAGCCGACCCTCAAGCGCCCGGGCGAGCTGTCTGCCCGCGTCCGCTCTATCGGCATACATCATCGACCACCCCCTGCCGGGTTCCTTCCCACCGCAACGCCTCTTGCGGCTGCTCGGGTATGAACATGCCCGGGAGGTGGCGACATGCTGCACAGGATCGACGATACGATCACGCTGGCCAACGGCGTGGAGATGCCGCGGCTCGGACTCGGCACGTACAAGTCGGCCGAGGGCGGGGACGTCGAGGACGCGGTGGCATACGCGCTTGAGATCGGCTACCGCGGGATCGATACGGCGTCGCTGTACGACAACGAGTCGGGCATCGGCAGCGCGATCGCCGGCAGCGGGGTACCCCGGGCCGAGATCTTCATCGCGAGCAAGGTCTGGAACGACGAGCAGGGGTACGACTCGACGCTCGCCGCATTCGAAGCGTCACTCGCGCGCCTCGGCACCGACTACCTCGATCTGTACCTCGTGCACTGGCCGCGCCCCGAGACCCCCGACACGTGGCGCGCGATGGAGCGCCTGTACGCCGATGGCGCCGTGAGGGCGATCGGCGTATGCAACCACCTGAGGCACCATCTCGAGCCGCTGATCTCAACGGCTGATGTCCTGCCGGTCGTCGACCAGTACGAGTTCCACCCGCTCCTCCAGCAGCACGATCTTCTGGGGTACTGCGAGGGCCACGACATCGTAGTGCAGGCGTGGGCGCCGCTCATGAGGGGCCGTGTCGCCGAGCTCGCGACGCTGGTCGACATCGGTGCCCGCTACGAGAAGACCGCCGCCCAGGTCGCCATCCGCTGGATCCTGCAGCACGGCATCACGACGATCCCGAAGTCGGTGCACCGTAAGCGCATCGCCGAGAACGCCGACGTGTTCGACTTCAAGCTCACGGTCGAGGAGATGCGCGAGATCGACCTGCTCGACCGCGGCGAACGCCTGGGTGCGCATCCGGACCATTATCCGGTGGGCTGATCTGCTAGCGGGCGAGCGGGGTGCCGTAGAAGACGAGCGCCGAGGAGTCGGCCGAGGTGGCCTCGACACTGCCAAGGTGCGTCGTCGTGTCGTCCCATGCCTGCCGCATCTTCGCACGCTCGGCGGCCGTCACGCCGGGATACGCGTCATCTGCGAGAACCTCACGGATCGGCAGTACGCGGTGCTCCTTGCCCGCGACGCCCGTGTCGTCCACCCAAACCGGAACGTACTCCACCGAGACGAGTTCGGTGACGCCCGTCTTCAGGTTCTTCTCGAAGCCGAACTGCAGCAGCAGCCCGGTGTCCCGGAACCGCTCGCGCTGGTTGGACACGAAGTTGCCGAGCGAGTGGATGATGAATGCCGTGCGCGACGTGCCGTCCTCATGCTCGGCTTGAACGATCTCCATCGGCTGGATGACGTGGGGGTGGCTGCCGAGGACCACGTCGGCGCCCGCGTCGATCATCGCCCGCTCGAGGCTCTCCTGTGACGCCGACGGCTGCCGCTGGTACTCGACACCGTTGTGGATGCTCACGATCACAAGATCGGTGCCGAGCTCGCGTGCGCGCTTGACGTCGGCCGTCATCTTCCGCTCGACGAGCACGTTGATCATCCACGGCTTGTCCGACGGGGGCTGGAAGCCGTTCATCCCGTACGTGTACGCGAGGATCGCGACCTTCACTCCGCGGATGTCCGCCACGAGGATCTCCTCGGCCTCTGCGGCAGTGCGCGCCGTGCCGGTCGTGAGCACGCCGAGACGGTCCAGGACGTCACGCGTACGGACCAGGCCCGAGGCTCCGCGGTCGAGTGAGTGGTTGTTGGCGTGCGTCAGCACGTCGAATCCTGCCGCGACGAGGGCCTCCGCGTAGGAGTCGGGCGCGTTGAAGGTCGGGTAGCCAGTGTAGCCCCGCTCGGCACCGCCGAGTACGGTCTCCAGGTTCCCGATCGCCAGGTCAGCCGCCGCGACACGCGAGGCGACCGGCGCGAAGCACGAGGTGAAATCGTAGCCGTCAGCCGTCTTGGCCGAGGAGATCTGCGGTCCGTGGGTCATGAGGTCTCCCACGGCCAGGATCGTGAAGCGCTCGACACGCGGCGGTGGCTCGGCGACCGTGCGCTCCGCGGTCGCCTCGGGCCAGATGACGACGGCATCCGATGCGGCGGCCGGCTCGCCGAGCAGCGCAGGTCCGTAGAGGAGCGCGCCGATGGTGACCGCGCTCGTAAGAAGCACGACCAGGACCGCGAGTGCGGCTGTGCGCAAGGCGCGCAAGGCGGGCCTCTCCGGTGGACGATAGGACTGGTGTGATAATGGCCAACGGCAAGCATTCTACGTGCCAGCGAGCGCAAACGCACGGATGGCCGGCACGTGTGCCGGCCATCCGTGCGTGCACTGCGCAGGGCTGCTACCAGCCAAGCGCCGTCTCTATCGCCGTCCTCACACTTGGCGCCACTGCTGAAGGCCCGCCGAAGACATCCACGTACATGATCACCGGAGCATGCTCGACGAGGAATCCGGCAGTAGCACCCGGCAGCTGGCTCGTACCTGTCAGCGCGACCACGCCACCGTGCGCGCCGGCGGCCACACCGCCGGCGAGGGCGTCCGGGTAGTTCTCGCCGGTGGCCACTCCCACGTAATCGAACGATGCAAGCCCGGCCTCGATGCCCTCCTCGGCCACGTCGACCGCCGTTGCATACCGGTCGGCGCCAAACCAACGCTCGGATGCCGACCCACTGTTGGCTACGAGCAGTACGTCAAAGGCCGTCTTCACCTCGGCGGATATGGCAACGGTCCCGCCGATGACCGCGCCGTGCGCGATGCTGAGCTCCGCCACCACATCGGCGGTGGCCTCGGGCAGCGCGCCAGGGCGCGTCAGCAGGATCGGCGAGCGGTCGCTGTACGCAAGCGGAGAGACCGAGAGCGCGTCCGGGAACGCGTCGCCGCGGGCAAGGAACGCGGAGTGAGTGAACTCGTCACCCATTTGTGTGGCGATCCGCCGTGCGACGTTGGCCGCTGTCTCGTAGCGGTCAGCGCCGTCGATGCGCTCGGCGGCGTACCCCTCACCCTCGAGCGCCGTGACGACCGACGCGGAGATCGCGACCTCGCCGCCGATGATGATGACGTCGCTCACGCCGAGGGCGTCGAGCGCGTCGGTGAGGAAGTCCGGCGCCGAGTCGGGTCTCGTGAGTAGCAGCGGTACCCGATAGGCGCCGGCGAGGCCGGCGGCCGAGAGCGCGTCGGGGAAGTTCGCGCCGCTTGCCACGATGGCCAGGTCGGCCGACTCGAAGTTCTCGAGCGCGATCATCGCCGCCGTCTCGTAGCGGTCCTCGCCGCTGTACGTGCCGAGCTTCAGCGCCGCGCGCTCGCACGCGCCCATGTCCGGCAGGACGACACCGTCGCCGTCGCCGTCGATCGGACGCGACACACCGAAGAAGTCAGCGTCGGCAGCGGTATCAGGATCGGCCGCGTCGATGCACGGCGAACCGAGCATGAGGCGCGGGTCGTGCTCGTCGCCGCCGATCATCATCGGATCGACTGCGATGAGGTTGCCGCCTCCGAGCGTGTTGTTCTTGGCTGGATCGGCCACGTCAGGGTTGGTCACGCTGCAGTGGTCGATCAAGTGCGCGCTGATGAACTCGTTCTCACAGCCCGGGTTCCAGTAGATGCAGTTCTTGAACTCGCCCCACGCATTATCCAGGAACACCACATGTGAGGAGCCCGTTGAGCCCGCAACGGTGTCGTTGTTCTCGTAAAGCGACGCCTCGTTGAGATACCACACGTTGCCCGCATCATCGGCATGGGTGCCGCCGATGATGTTGTTCTCGGCATGCACGGTCGTGTGCCACATGTACGTGAACCCGCCGTCACCCTCGGATCCGTTACCACCCGCGTCGTTGCCGAGCATCCTGACATTGGTGCTCGAGAGCCAGAACACGCCGCCTTCCTGGGTCGCGTCGTTATCGAAGAACCTGTTACCGATGAACTTCTGCTCCGCCGACCCGGCCGGGCTGATGTATACAGCGCCACCGTACTCCGCGTCGTTGCCGTCGAAGTAGTTGTCCTCGCACAGAAGCGGCGCGTCCACGGTGACGACGCTCAGGGCGCCTCCCGCAGGAGCCTGGTTGTTCACGAAGGCATTGCGCTTCAAGGTGGCGCTCACGTTGCCCCCGAGCTTGATCGCGCCTCCGTCGGCAGTGGTGCTGTTGCCGATGAACAGACAGTCCTCAATGAGCGGCAGAGCCGTTGGGGTGCCCGCGGCCACATAGAGTGCGCCTCCCTGGAAGGTCCCTAGCACGTTGTCCGAGAAGACGCACCCGCTCACGCGCGGGCTGTCGGCTGCCGTGAGCCCGTTGTAGATGCTGATGAATAGCGCCGCTCCCGCACCGGTGCCACCGTTGGTGAAGGTGATGCCCTCGATGAAGTCATCGATCCACGGGTTGTTCAAGATCATGGTGCCGCTGCCGCCGGCGCCTGGCCCCTCGATGACCGTGACATCAGCGCCGTCTACCCCCTTGAACGACTCCCCTGCCGGCAGCAGTGGGAAGGTCTCGCCACTCGCGGTGCCGTACGTGCCAGACAGCAGCATGATCGTGTCGGCGCCACCGGCCACCGTGATCGCGTGCGTGATCGTCTTGAACGGTTCGCCCTCGGTACCCGGGTTGCTATCTTCTCCGTCGACGGGATCGACCCAGTACTCGACCGGCACCCCGTTCGCCGCCGCCGGAGGTCCGAGGCTCGGCACCATGAGGACAACGAGCGCCATCACCACGATGCACCTGAGTGTGCGCGCCGAAAGCGCACGCGACCGTCTGCGTGCCCCGTTCATCTTCGATTCCCCCTCGCATGTCGGCGGGCCGCCCCCACGGCTCGCGCCTGCCCCATGTGACGTTGCTACCCCGAATCGGCGGGAGGCGCACAGCCGCACGACTTTCGCCGGCACCACCGCGCGGTTACAATGGCGTCCGCGCCCTCGTAGCTCAGGGGATAGAGCACCGGTTTCCTAAACCGGGTGTCGCATGTTCGAATCATGCCGGGGGCACCATTATGAACAGCAGGCCGGCGAGCCGATGTGACTCGTCGGCCTCGCCCTTGTCGGCTACCCGTGCGTCAGTACACCGCCGGCAGGGCCTTCACCGCTCGAGTCTGCGCACGCCGACCTCGGTGCCCACGATCAACACATCGGCCGGCCGACGGGCGAAGATGCCGCACTCGACGACGCCGGCAAGCGCCACGATCCGCAACTCAAGTGCAAGCGGATCGCCGAAGTCGAGTCCTGTGACGTCCACGATGATGTTGCCGTTGTCGGTCGTGAACCCCTCGCGCACCACCGGCTCTCCACCCAGCGCGCGCAGCTCGCGCTCGGCGAGCGCCTGCGCCATCGGCACGACCTCGACCGGCAGCGGGAACGTCCCCAACGCGCGTACGAGCTTGGACTCGTCGGCGATACACACGAAACGCAGTGCCGCCGAGGCGAGGACCTTCTCGCGTGTGAGCGCGCCGCCTCCGCCTTTGATCAGTCGCAACTCGCCGTCCGCCTCGTCGGCCCCATCGACGTACACCGTGAGCGGCAGCACGTCGGCGTTCAGATCCACCACCGCGATTCCATGCTCCATCAGCCGTGCCCGGCTGCGCTCCGACGCGGCCACTGCGGCGCGCGGGCGGCGATCCGATGCGGCGAGCACGTCGATGAACGCCTCAGCCGTGCTTCCCGCACCAACCCCGATCACGTCCGATCCAACGTAGTCGAGTGCGGCGTGTGCGGCCGCTCTCTTCATGCTCGCACGATCCACATCACTCACCTCTTTGCACGTAGGTACCCGTACTCTCGCCGCGCGGGCAGGATTCAGCGTCCATAATCCGAATACCGTGGTGGAGAGGTGTGCCCGCACGGGGGAGACGAACAGTGCCCAACAATACAAGCGAACGCCGCTGCTACTCTCACATCCGCGCGTTGCTCGCCGGGACGAGCGAGGGCATGATCGCGATAGCGCCAAACCGCCGCGTGCGGGTCCTCAACGAGCGCGCCGCCGAGATCCTCGGCCTGGGGCGAGACACCATCGTCGGGGCCGAGATCCCCGCTGACCGGTTCCCCGGACTCGTGGTAGCCATCGACTCGGCCATCGCCGACGGGACCACGGCCACCTGGATCATGGAGCGCGACTCCCTGGACTACACGTGCATCGTCTCGCCGTATGACGACGACGGCGTGCGGGCGGCCGTCATCACGATCCGTGACGACAGTGAGATCATGCGCATCCGGCGACGCCAGGAGGCTATCCTGTCGAGCACGGGTGACGGACTCCTGATCTTCGACACCAACGATCGCATCACATTCGTGAACCCCGCTGCCGAGGAGATGCTCGGCAAGGGTGCCGAGTCACTCGTCGGGCTGATCACCGACACGTGGGCGTTGTTCGGCTTGCAGGCGGACCCCGACGGAGGGGTGCGGACCACCGGCTCGCAGTCCCGCGAGGTCCGCGTGGAGGACCCCGTCCACCGGATCGTCGACGTACGAGTCGACCCCGTGCTCGACGACAACGCGGTCTACATGGGCGCTGTCACGACGATCCGCGACGTGACCGCCGAGCGCGAAGCGACCCAGATGAAGAACGAGTTCGTCTCGACGGTGAGCCACGAGCTGCGCACGCCGCTCACGTCCATCAAGGGCTACATCGACCTCATCCTCGACGGTGAGGCCGGAGAGATCAACGAGATCCAGCAAGAGTTCCTGTCGATCGTGAAGGAGAACTCGGACAGGCTGGTCGATCTCATAAACGACATGCTCGACATCTCCCGTATCGAGAGCGGGCGCATCGTCCTCAAGGTCCAGCCCCTCGACGTGGCCGAGCGAATCGACGGCGCGGTGAACACCTTCCGAGCGGTGCTCGACCAGCAGGGCCGAACGATACACGTCAACGTCCCTCCCGACCTGCCACGAGCCGCCGGGGACCCCGACCGCGTCGGCCAGGTGCTCATCAACTTCATCAGCAACGCGATCAAGTACTCGCCCGAAGGCGGCGATGTCGAGCTGAGCGCCGCGGTCGAAGGCTCGGCCGTACGCGTGGGGATCCGCGACCACGGCATCGGCATCGCGCCCGAAGACCAGAGCCGGCTGTTCACCAAGTTCTACCGGGTCGACTCCTCACTCACACGCGAGATCGGTGGAACCGGACTCGGCCTGTCGATCTGCAAGAGCATCATCGAGCTGCTCGGCGGCCAGGTGGGCGTCGACAGCACACCCGGGGAAGGATCGACGTTCTGGTTCGAGCTCCCGCTGGCATCGGCCGAGTTGGTGCGCACGCCGTCGCTCGAGGGACCGCTCGGCACGCCCGGCGGCCGTGTCCTCGTAGTGGACAACTCCGAAGATGTCGCCAATCTCATCGCGACGTACCTCTCGCGACGCGGCTACGAGGTGATCAAGGCCTTCACGGCCGATGAAGCGTGGCAGTACGCCCTCGAACTCGACCCACGCGTCATCACACTCGACGTCATGCTCGATGAGGGAGCGGGTTTCGACCTGCTGCAGAAGCTCAAAGCCGACGACCGGACGAAGGAGATCCCCGTTGTCGTACTCTCGATCATCTGCGACGAGGGGAAGAGCCACCGCATGGGGGCCACCGACTACCTCGAGAAACCGATCGAGAAGACACGGCTCATCGGCATCATCGACGGCCTGGTGGGCTCGGTCGACACGCCTGTCGTGCTCGTGGTCGACGACGACAGGGCGATCGTCGAACTCCTCTCCCGCACACTCAAGCAGCGTGGGTACGCCGTCATGGCGGCCTACGACGGCAAGGAGGCCATGGCGGCGGTACGTGCGCGCGCACCGCACGCCATCCTGCTCGACTTGCGGATGCCGGTCATGGATGGCTACGAGGTGCTGCAGGCGCTCAAGGCAGACTCCGCGACGGCCGACATCCCGGTCGTCATCATGTCCGCGTACCACTTCGACCGCGAGCGCGCCGATGTCCTCAAGCTTGCCGCCGAGCAGGTCTGCAAGCCCTTCGATGCGGACGAGTTCGTGAGTCGTATCGAGTCCGTATTGCACGATGAGGTGTCTTCGTGAGCCGTATCCTCATAGCCGACGACGAGCCGCACATCCGCAAGCTCGTCTCATTCGCCCTCGGCAATCGCGGGTATGAAGTGGTTGAGGCGTGCGACGGCGGGGAGGCCGTGCGCCTGGCATCGGAAACGCAGCCTGACCTGATCCTGCTCGATGTGATGATGCCGGTGATGACAGGGTACGACGCACTGAGGCAGCTCAAGACGGATCCGGCCACCGCCGAGATCCCGGTGATCATGCTCTCGGCCAAGAGCCAGAAGACGGAGGTCGAAGAAGGACTGGCGTGCGGCGCACGCGAATACATCTGCAAGCCGTTCACGCCCAAGGACCTTGTCCAACGGGTCGCCGAACTGCTCGAGAACAATGGGGAAGGGACGCCGTGATGAAGAAGATCCTGGTCGTCGATGATGAACCGTCGATCCGCAGGTTGCTCAATGTCGCGCTCAGCAGCCGGGGCTTCGAGGTGGTCGAAGCCGAAGACGGGCTTCTGGCCATGGGCATGGTCGCAGCCGAGAAACCCGACCTCATCGTGCTCGACGTGATGATGCCGGGCCTCACGGGCCACCAGGTGCATGACAGACTTCGCCAGAAGCCCGAGACCAAGGAGATACCGATACTGTTCCTCTCGGCGGCCGGCACGTTCGAGGAGCAGCACCGCGAGATCGCCGCGGATCCGTTCAGCGACTATCTACCGAAGCCGTTCAAGCCCTCCGAGGTCGCCGACCACATCGCAGCGATGCTCGATCCCGCACGGCGCGATGCGGTCGAACGCGAGCGCGGACGTCGCGAGGCGAAACTGTCCAAGATCGTGGAGATCATGCACCGCGACCGCGAGTGACATCCGACCGTCACGCGTAAGGGGCTCACGTGACGACACCACGCACGATCCTCACAGCCGACGACAACCAGCAGATTCGCATGCTGGTGAAGGCGGCGTTGCGCTCACTCGGCCACGAACTGATCGAAGCCGTTGACGGCGAGCAGGCGATCGAGCTTGCCGTAGAACGCGTGCCTGATCTCGTGCTGCTGGACGTGACCATGCCCAAGCTCGACGGGTGGGAGGTCCTGCACTTCCTCAGGCAGCGCCCCGAGACTGCCGATATACAGGTTATGATGCTGACGACGGCCTCACAGACGATGGATCTCGCGCATGGTGCATCACTCGGCTGCAACGACTACCTCACCAAGCCGTTCTCGCCAGGAGACCTACGCGCTCACGTAGAGCGGATGCTCGGCGCCTGAGAGCGGGCAGCGTGTCGTGATTGGCACGATTTGTGCCATAATGGTTGTTCAGATTGGCATGCGAGACAGCGAAACGGGCTTGCGGGATATGCTACGACGGACGATCCTCATTATCATCATCGTGCTGACGTTATCGGCAGTGCCGGCCGTAGCCTACGCGTTCAACGAGACGACCTCGACCGTCATCACCAACCCGATCAACAACGAGACATGCGGCAGCTGTCATCCCAACATCGCTGAGCCGCCGAGTTACAACTTCGCGCTCTTCGTCGGACCCCACGGCGGGTACACCACGACGAGCAGCAAGTGCGCCTCGTGCCACAGCGTGCACGCCGCTCCGCAGGACTCCATCCTACTGCTTCCCGGGGCGACGCTCACCGAGACCTGCCTGACCTGCCATGACGGGACTCAGGGGCGCGGCGTCTACGGCGCTATCGCTGCCCGGCTCGGCGGGGGCGCGGTGACGTCCGGCCATAGTGTCGACACCACGAACGTCGTCCCCGGTGGCGACGCCAACACCGGCGGCTCGACGACGATGACCTTCGCGGGCGTCGGCAACACCCTGGCGTGCTCGGACTGCCACTCGGTACACGCAGCCAACGTGGTGGAGCCGTTCCTGGGCGACCGGCTGCGTTCGAGTTCGATGCCGATCGCGGTGCCGACCAACAAGCTCCTGAAGCAGCTGCCGGGTGCCGCAACCGAACCGGTGACGGAGTACGGCTCCGACTGGTGCCTCGGGTGTCATCAGGGCCGCGCGAGCGACCTTTCCACGGTTCACAACCACCCGGCCGAATCGGCCGGAACCACCGATACGCCGTTCACCTACGGTTACATCGCGCGTCTGGTCTCGGACGACCCCACCTCGGAGACCGAGATCTCCGAGACCGACTTCCTGAACGGTCCGCCCTGGGGCGGCCTCGGCGGCTCGAACCGCGGCTACCTCATGCCGTACCCCCGCACTCCGGAGCAGGAGGGGCACGACCCCATCTGCCAGCAGTGCCACGAGGACTCGCGTGACGTCGGTGCCCTCACGGGCGACGGCTCGGTGGGTGACGCGGCGCCGTTCTCGCCGTCGGTCGATGGAGCCTCGGATACCGCCAACCCGCGGTTCCAGAACTTCCCCCACGAGTCGACCAACCGCAAGCTGCTCGTGGAGACCGACGACGATCTCTGCCTCAACTGCCACCCGCTCGGCGCGCTGCCCTAGCGGATCCGGCGAGCCGTACGCTTATCGCCCCACACGCGTCCACCGGCACACGCGCGCCTCGGCCATCTCAAGAAGCTCGTACAGCACGACGCCGAGGACAGCCATCGCGATGATTCCCGCGAACATGTCCCGATACGCGATGCGGCTCCAGGCATCGATTATGTAGTAGCCGATGCCGTCGGTGCCCGCTATCGACTCGCTGAAGAACAGCACCGCGATCGCGGTGCCCGTGCTGATGCGAAGCGCCGTGAACACGTCGGGCAGCGCTGCCGGGACCACCACGTGCCGAAACACCTGCGCGCCGCCCGCGCCAAGCGAGCGAACCGACAGTACACTCCCCGGCGGGATCGCACGCGCGGCGTCCCGCGCCGTCACGAGTATCTGGAAGAACACGATGAGCGTGATGAGCACGATCTTCGGCACGCTGCCGATGCCGAAGAGCACGAGCAGCACCGGCAGGAAGACGATCTTCGGCACCGGGTAGGTCAGGAAGATGAGCGGAGCAGCTACCGCGTCGATGCGGGGACTCCGGCCGAGCACGAGACCGAGCGGGACGGCGAGCGCGGTGCCGAGCGCCATCGATACCACAACACGCCACGCGCTCACCACTGCCTCCGGCAGCAGCGCCGCGAAGAAGAGGCTACCGAACGTCTGAAGCGCAGGCGCGGGACCGGGTAACGCCGAGGAGTCCACGATCATCGCGAGCACCTGCCAGCCTGCGAGCAGGATCGCGACGGCACCGGCGTACCCGACGATCTTGCGAACGGCGGCCCTCACGACGCACCCTCGCCGAACGCGCCCTCTGCGGCAAGCAGACGGCGCAACTCCGCGCAGCGCTCGTAGAACGCAGGCGTGTCGCGGAAGTCATCGTCACCCATCTCGGGGTTCTCCACGATCGCGGCCACACGACCGGGTCGCGGAGTGAGCACCACCACACGCCTGCCGAGGTAGACGGCCTCCTCGATCGAGTGCGTGACCAGCACCGACGTGTGCCCGCGCTGACGCCAGATGTCGAGCAGCAGGCCCTGGAGGTCCTCACGCGTGAGCGCGTCGAGCGCCGAGAGCGGCTCGTCCATGAGCAGCAGATCGGCCTCGAGCGCGAGTGCCCGGGCAACGGCGAGCCGCTGCCGCATACCGCCCGATAGCTCACCGGGATACGCACCCGCAAACTCGGCCAGACCCACCCGCGCGAGAGCCTCGGCCACCCGGCGGGCGCGCTCAGGGGCCGGAACGTGGCGGATCTCAAGACCGAGCGCAGCGTTGTGCATGACCGTCTTCCAGGGCAGGAGGCCGAAGTCCTGCAAGATGAGCGCGGTGTGTAGCCGCGGGCCGGCGACCGGCTCGCCGCCAACGCGCACGCTTCCCGACGTGGGCGCGACGAGCCCGGCGACGGCGAGCAGCAACGTCGACTTGCCGCAGCCCGACGGACCGATGATCGCGATGGGCTCTCCGTCGGCGATCGCCAGATCGAGCGCGTTAAGGGCGCCGACGCGACGATCGACGCCCTCGTAGGTGACGCTCAGCCCCTGTACGTCGACGCGGGCCACGTGGCTACCGCAGGTCCATCACGAGGTCGTCGTAGGTCACATCGGCCTGTAGGAGCTCCTTGCGGGCCATCCACTCGAGCACCGGGTCGACCATCTCACGCGTCGGTGGTGCGGCGTCCGGGTACGTGTTCACGCTGTAGGTGGCCTTGAGCGGCTCGGGCAGCCGGGCCATCTCCACCAGCAGATCGCGATACGCGTCCGGGTCGGCGTTGATGAGCGCGGCAGCCTCATCCCATACCTCGAGCAGTTCGCGCACGGCGATCATCCCCGCCGGCAGTGCGATGTACTCGTCCGACACGCCGAGGACGGTCTGCGTAAGGTTGGCGCCGGTGGTGTCGTCGGCGAGCACCGTCGCGCCTTCGAGTTCGGCAAGCGACAGGAAGGGCTCCGGGAGCGCTGCTGCCGCGATCTGGCCGTTGATCAGCAGGTCGTAGCGGACGGGAACCTTGGGCACGATCTCCTTGGCCACATCGGCGGGGTCCACCCCGGCCTCGGCCATGAGCCCATCGAGGACGTACTCCTGGATCGATGCGGCCGAGGTGCCGATCGGGATGCCGGCGAGATCGGCGAGCGTCGCGGCGTTCGAGCCCGGCATTGCGACGATGCCGAAGCGGCCCTCGGCGGCGGTCTGGCCGAGCATGACCGTGGCGAGCGTGACCCGCGCGCCGGAGGCCTCGAGGTTGGCGGCGGCGATGATGTCGCCCATGAAACCGTCGATGGCGCCGGACGAGAACGCGGTGTCGCGCTCCTGTGCGGCCTGGAACGTCACGATCTCAACCTCGAGTCCGGCCGCCTCGAACAGGCCCTCGGATTCGGCCACCCACAAAGGGAGCGCATCTTCGGTAGGCAGCGTCCCGATGGTGATCTGTGCGGGTTGCACGTTGGATAGCGGCGGCTCGGACTCTCCGGCGGCGCAGCCGAGGGGCAACGCGCCGAGTGCGCACACGAGGGCGGCGGCCAGCAGACGGTGGAGCATCAGGCGGTTCCTCTCGTCGGATACGGGCGTCAGCGGTGGCACACCGGCCGCCGGAGACGGAACTCGTCGCGCACGGGGATCCCTGAGAAGCCGGGCTCGGCCGAGCCGTAGCGGTCGGCGAGCAGGCCCCGTTCGAACGAGTCGATCGTGAAGCCATGACGCTGGTAGAACGAGAACAGCGGTATGTCGTCGTTGCTCACCGCCACCTTGACCGCGGGCAGACCACGGTCGACGGCACGCGCCGCTGCCGCCTCGATGAGCGCCGAGCCGACCCCCATCCCCTGGAAGCCGGGGTACACCGTCAGCAGCACGATCGCCAGGTCACCCGCATCGCCGGCAAGCGCGACGACGCCCGCGAAACGGCCATCGGCCTCGGCCACGATGTTGTCGCACCCGAGCACGTCGAAGGTGCGGCCGAACGCGTCGACCTCGGTCTCGCCGAGCGCCTGGTCACAGATGTCCTCGACGTCGTGCCGGTCGGCGATGACGGCGGGGCGCACCGACAGCTCAACGGTCTCGCGGTCGGGCTGGTGATCGTCGCACGTGACCGCCAGCCGTGCTTCGGTCAGCGGCAACTCCTTGCCGCACTCCGCGCAGCGGTACTGCGGATACGGGGTCTCAACGGTGTCATTCACGGGCCGAGCCTCCTCGGATGGTGTCTGCGCGTCCGAGCCGCGCATGCAGCCGAACCTGCTCAGTATAGAATAGTCGCCGGACGACCGAAGGGATGAGACCGCATGACGAACGGTGCACCACGCATGGTCCGGGACGATCCGGCTGCGCACGAGGCGCTCTCGCAGGTGCGTGTGCTCTACACCGACCTCGATGGCACGCTCGTAGCACCCGGCGGTAGCGTGCTCGCCGATGCCAGCGGCGCACCGTCCCTCATCGTGGCCGAGCAGATCGTGGCGCTCTCGCGCGCGGGACTCGAGGTAGTCCCCATCTCCGGACGCGGCCGCCTCCAGCTGCGCGAGTTCACCCAGCTCCTCGGCTGGAACGCGTACATCGCCGAGGCGGGCGGCATCCTCGTGCATGGCACCGGCCTCGACGCCGAGTTCCGCGTCGACCACGGCGTATGGCCGGACGGCACCCTCCCTGCAGGCGAGACGCCGTTTGCGGCCATCAACCGCGTACGTGCTGCCGAGACGCTCATGCAGGCGTTCCCCGGCCGCATCGAGCACTACGCTCCCTGGCAGATGGACCGCGAGGTCTCGCTACTGCTGCGCGGCTGCCTCGATTCCGCCGAGGGCCAGGCCGTCCTCGACGGCCTACCACTGCCGATCGACCTGGTCGATAACGGCATGCTCCGCAGCTATGGCACGCTGACCTGCCGCGACATGCCCCCGCACGCGTACCACGTCGTCCCGCGCGGAGTCTCGAAGTCCCGGGCGATCGGCCTCGATCTGGCGTGGCGCGGGCTGATCCGTGCCAACGCAGCCGCCATCGGCGACTCGGCCACCGATCTCGAGATGGCCGATACGGTCGCCGTCATGGCCCTCGTCGGCAACGCGTTCGCAAGCGTCGGCGTCCTCGACGGACTCGAGCGGACGCCGCGGGACAACGTCTGGCGCACCGAGGGTGAGCGCACCGGGGGCTGGGCCGAGTTCGCCCGCGCCTGGCTCAATGCTCGCGGACACTCGGCCTAGGCCCGCATCCGGCTTGCCACGCCTCGGCGCTGCGGCCTACAATGGCCACGCGCTGCAGGTCGGCGCGTTGACAACACGAGATCGGGCTCCATCCGTTAAGGTGCGGCTCCTGCTCGAACACAGGCCACTGCCCGGAAATGTCGAGAGACGCCAATGGGTAGAACAGCCCTCCCCGGCCTAAGGGGAAAGCTAAGGTGGCTGGGCATCAGGCGGTGGTTCTTGCCGCTGCGTCCGCGACAGCACACAGGTGCCACGCGCGGCGCGCTCTACGTCGAACAGTGCCAAAACCTCCGACGAGGGACGGAGCGACGGTGCGACCGCCATGCGGCCGTACCGCTTCAGGCGCATGCGCTGCGAGGTCCCCCGTCATACAGACGCGGGACCCTTTTTCGTGTTGTCGGGAACTGCTGTCAAGAGAAACGGATCTCAGTGACTCCATCAAGTCCCTAGGTCCCGGCTCCTGCGAGGTGCGGGGGGCCGGGACCCCACCACGCGACCTGCCGGCCGTGCACTGCGCCGGGAGGAGGGAGCCATATGTTCTACCTGACCCGGATGCTGGGCAGGCCGGTGGTCGATGCCGCCGGTGAGGTCATCGGCGAGATCAGCGACGTGGCCATCGCCACGGGCGAGGTCTTTCCCCGGGTGACCTCGCTCGCCTTCCTCGGCCCCACCAAGACGCCGTTCATGCTGTCCTGGCGCAAGTACGTCTCGACGATCGACGACGAGCAGGTCGTCCTCAACGCCGAGCGTCAGGACCTGCGCTTCAGCTATCTCCAGCCTGACGAGGTCCTGCTCGCACGCGACCTGCTGAACAAGCAGATCGTCGACACGCAGGGCATGAAGGTCGTCCGCGTCAACGATCTCAAGGTGTCCGAGAGCCGCGGCCAACTCCGCCTGCTCGGCGCCGAGGTCGGCATGCGCGGCATCCTCCGGGGACTGCACCCTTCGGTCGAACGCGTGGTGGCTGCGGTGACCCGGCTCCTCGGCAGGGAGCTTCCCGAGAACCTCATCGCCTGGAACTACATGGACCTGCTCGACCGCGACCTCTCGCACGTGCGCCTCTCGGTCACGCACAAGCGGCTCCACGAGCTGCATCCGGCCGACGTCGCCGACGTGCTCGAGCAGCTCCCGCCCACACAGCGTGCGCGGGTCTTCGAGCACCTCGATAACGTCCAGGCCGCACTCACCGTCGCCGAGCTCGAAGACGAGTTCCAGGCGGACCTCATCGACGACCTCGGAGACCAGCGCGCCTCGGACATCCTCGAGGAGATGGACCCCGATGACGCCGCGGACATCATCGGCGACCTGCCGTACGACAAGGCCGAGGCACTGCTGCGCCTGATGGGCGTGAAAGAAGCTCGGGCGATCCGGTCGCTGCTCGGCTACAAGGAGAAGACGGCGGGCGGCATCATGACGCCCGAGGCGACCACGGTCAGTGACGACATGACCGTCCAGGAGGTCATCGACTACCTGCGCACAGGCGCGGTCGAGCACGAGACGATCTACTACATCTTCGTCGTGGAGGACGACCGCCGCCTCGAGGGCGTCATCTCCCTGCGCGACCTCGTCATGTCCGAGCCTTCCACCCCGATCGCCGCGCTCGTCAACCGTGAGGTCATCACCGTCGGTCCGGACGACGACCAGGAAGACGTCGCTGAGACGATAAGCAAGTACGACCTGCTCGCGGTTCCGGTCGTCGACGAGTCCGGCAGGCTGCTCGGCATCGTCACCGTCGACGACGCCCTCGAGGTCATGGAGGAGGAGTCCGCCGAGGATCTCCAGCTCGCCACGGGATCGTCCTCCGAGCAAGGTCCGGTCGCCAGCATCTGGTGGTGGCTCGTACGCCGCAGCGCCTGGCTCGTCATATGGGCGATCGCGTTCGTCGTCTTCGTTGCGGTGCGCGGTCCGGTCACAGAGATGGCGCCCGGCAACCCCTTCCGGGGCCCGTTCGCCGTGGGCCTGGAGATGGCCGTCCTTGCGCTCATCATGCTTCCGGTCCTGCTGCGCACCGCCGAGGAGCTCTCTTCACGCACCCTGGCCGAGCTCATCGAGGGCGATACGGAGAACGGCCATCCCACGGTCACCAGACGACTGGCCCGCGAGGGCGTCGTCGGCGTCGTCGCGGCGCTTGTTGCGGGGGTCATCGCGCTCGGGCTCGCGTCTGCCGCACCGGGCACCGAGCAGGTCGCCGTCGCGCCGTTCGCGCTCGTCACGGCCGTCGCCACGCTCGTGACGGTGCTCATCGCAGGACTGCTCGGACACGTGGCTCTCAAGCGCAGCGCGGCCGGACGGCGCGTATCGGGCACCGGCCTGGCGGTGACCGCTATGGCCATCAGCACTACGTTGTACCTGTTGCTCGCGTTCGCATCAGGCGTGCTCTGGGTGGCCACACTCGTAGCCGGACTGGACTAGCCGGTGCGGGGAGTGCAGAACATGAAGCGGCGGGTGCCGCTGCTCGCCCTCCTGGCCGTCATAGGCCCGGGAATCATCACCGCGTCTGCCGGCAACGACGCCGGTGGCATCTCCACCTACTCGGTGGCGGGCGCGCGCTACGGTTATATGATGCTGTGGATGATGCTCGCGATCACGCCGAGCTTCATCATCGTGCAGGAGATGGCCGGGCGGATGGGCGCGGCCACCGGCAAGGGGTTCGCCGCGCTGATCCGCGAACGCTTCGGCGTAAGGCCGACGTTCTTCGCGATGCTCATGCTGCTTGCGAGCAACGCGGCGACCACCGTGGCCGAGTTCGCGGGAATCGCCGCCGCGATGGAGCTGTTCGGGGTCTCCCGGCTCATCTCGGTCCCGATCGCTGCTGTCGTGGTGTGGGTACTCGTGGTGCGCGGGAGCTATCGCGATGTCGAGAAGGTGCTGCTCGCGCTGTCCTCGGTCTTCATCGCCTACGTGATCGCGGCGTTCATCGCAAGGCCCGACTGGGGAGATGTCGGCCGCAGCTTCATCACACCACGCATCATCCCCGACCGCACATTCATCGCGCTGTCCATCGGTATCGCGGGCACGACGATAGCGCCATGGATGCAGTTCCTCCTCCAGAGCAACATCGTGGACAAAGGCATCGCGATGAAGGAGTGGGCGCTCGCGCGCTGGGACGTCATGGTGGGCGCCGCGGCGGCCAACCTCATAGCGTGCTTCATCATCATCACCACCGCTACCGTACTGCACCCGGCAGGCATCACGATCGAGAGTGCCGGCGACGCCGCACAGGCGCTCGCGCCGCTGGCGGGCCCCTATGCCGAGCTGCTCTTTGCCATCGGCCTGCTCTCGGCCTCCATTCTCGCCGCGGCCGTGCTTCCGCTCACAGCCTCGTACGCTGTTTGTGAGGCATTCGGCTGGGAGTCGGGGCTGGACCGCTCGTGGTCTGAGGCTCCACTGTTCAACGGCCTGTACTCGTTCATCATCATCAGCTCCGCGGCCGTGATCCTGATCCCCGGGCTCGACCTGATCGCGATCATGCTCGTCTCTCAGGTGATCAACGGCGTTCTTCTACCATTCCTGCTCATCTTCATGATGATCATCATCAACGACCGTCGAATCATGGGAAAGCACGTCAACACGCGCGTCAACAACGTGCTCTCGTGGGGCACCATCACCGTGGTCATCGCACTGACGGCGGCCCTTCTGGTGATGACGGTCCTCGGCATCGGCTGAGACCCGGAGTATGCTTCGGTCTATGAGCTGCCCTCCCGACAGACCCGAGCGCGAGGCCCTCGACCGGGCGAAGGTGACGCTGCGCCTCAACGCCCGGGCGGCCCGCCGCTCGGTCACACCGGAGGTGCGAACCGCCGCATCCTACGCGATCGCCGAACGCCTTCTTCGGCTACCCGAGATCCTCGACGCGACAGCCGTGGCCGTGTACGGTCCGTCGCCCGAAGAGGCAGACCCCGGTGTGCTGGAATCTGCGCTGCGCGATCGCGGCCTCCGGATCGCGTACCCGCGCGTGAAGGACGACCGGACTCTCGAACTGCACTGGGTGGACGTGCCCGACGTGCTGACCCTGGGCGCGTTCGGGTTGACCGAGCCGACCACCGAGGCGCCCACGGCCGCACTCGGCGACCTCTCGGCGATCATCGTTCCCGCCGTGGCGCTCGATCCCGACGGGAACCGCCTGGGGTTCGGCGGGGGCTTCTACGACGTGCTGCTCGGCGGTCATGACGGCCACCCGCCCGCGATCGCCATCGCCTACGATGAGCAGCTCTTCGACCACGTGCCACACGATGAACGCGACCACCGTGTGGACATCATCGTGACACCGACGCGCACGCTGCGGTGCGCTACCACACGCTCCTGACGATCTGGAGCTCGTCGAGGGTCACGAACTGGTAGCCCTGGGCTCGCAGCCCGTCGATGATGCGCGGCAGGGCGTCGATGGTCGCGCTCTGGTCTCCACCACCGTCGTGCAGCAGCACGACAGCCCCCGGTCGGACCCCGGAGAGCACCTGTGCGGCGATAGAGTCCGCCGTAGCGTCATCCCGCCAGTCTTGTGGGTCGACTGTCCATAGCGCCGACTGAAGCCCCTCGGCTCTGAGCACCGTCGAGACCCGGTCGTCGAGGTGGCCACCCGGCGCCCGGAACCACTGCGGCCTCACGCCGGTCACACTGCGGATGATGCCGTTCGTTCCCGCGATCTCCTGTTGGACCCGGCTCGTCGGGATCTTGTCGAGTCTCGGATGTCCGTACGTGTGATTGCCGATGGCATGACCCGCCTCGGCGACCGATCGGGCGAGTCCCGGCGTCAGCTTCACCCTGTGCCCCAACATGAAGAACGTCGCAGGGACACCACGCTCCCCGAGGATCTCGAGCACTCTGGCGGTCTGGCCCGGCCACGGACCGTCATCGAACGTGAGCGCGACCACGCGCGCACCCGGAAGCGGCGTTCGGCGCACGACACACGGTTGGGCCTCACGCACCGTTTCACTCGTGATCACATCTCCGGAGATCTCGCCGCGCGTACGGAGCTCGAGCCCCGGATCACCGGCCTTGACGATCGACGTCAGCGGTCCCTCTCCGATAACGCGCGGCGCGGCATCGATCGTGCGCGTCTCGACGACCACGCGCTCGACGATGTCCGCGCCCGAGCGGGTCCTGACGACATCACCGCTGCGTACGATCGCCGAGGTCCGCGCGGCACCGCCATTCACGAGAGCCTGGATCGGCCTGCCGCCCCCACGAGCGAGCACGCGCCTGTCCCCTGCCGAGAGCAAGTCACCGGGGCGCGCCGCCGAGTATTCGCGCACGAGATCCCGCACCTCGGTGCCGCGCGGGACCGTGACCCGGGACCCGTCGACGACGACCGGCACGGTCGCGTACGCGCTGCGCGCGACCGCTGCGAGCGTCACAAGGAGCGCGATGCCCATCACCGAGCGCACCGCAACGGCAAGGACGTCCGCGCGTCTCACTCGGTCGCCTGCCCCACCGGCGCGAGGCGCCCTGCCGTGATCTCCAGCAGGCGCCCGAACGTCATCCGCACCATCGAAGCCGGTGTACCGGCGGCCGGATACACCACGCCATAGCGCGTGAGTGAGTCGTCGACGAGCACCGGCAGGTCGTCGGGCAGATCGAACGGCGATACCCCGCCGATCGCGTAGCCCGTGGCCGCGCGCACCGTCTCCGCATCGGCCAGGCGCGCCCCGGCGCCACCCGCCTCGCGCGCGATAGCCGGTGCGTCGCCGCGCCGGTCGCCCGCAACGAGCGCGAGGATCGGCCGGTCGTCGTCAACGACGAAGACGAGCGACTTCACGATCTGCCCCAGCTCGCAGCCCATCGCGTCGGCGGCCATCTGCGCCGTCCTCGTCGACTGCTCGAAGTAGACGACATCGTCTTCAAGGCCGTGCGCCGAGAGCACCGCACGTACCCGCGCCGCCGAGCCTCCCGGGGATGCCGGGCCTGTCACGAGTCTCCCTTCGGCATGGCGAGCGTGGCCGGCGCACGGCCCGGCACTCGGATCGGAAGGCGCAGCGAGTCGAGGACCGCCTCGATGTTCTCCGTCCACGTGACGAGCGACTTCAGGTCGAGACGCAGCAGCGGGACCTCTCCGTGCGGACGGTCGACGATGAACCCCTGCCGAAGACAGAAGTCCACGCCCACCAGCGGACTATCCGGCGATCTGGTCGGAGACGCGTCCGCGTACACCTGTACGGAACGCTCCTGGCGTTGCGCCAGATCTCGTAGGGCCGCTCGCATCAGCACGCCGCCGAGTCCTCTGCCTCGCGCATCCGGAGAGATATGCATGCACGCGATCATGACGACGTCGGGCGCCGGGGGACCGGAGGGCATGTACCGCGCCTGAGGAAAGTACTCCGGCGGTGCGTACTTGATGAAGCCAAGCACCTCGCCGCCATCGACCGCCGCTCGACCGCACTCGCCCCACTCGCCGGACACGCGACGGACCCACTCGGTGGCCGCCGGGCCGTCACACACGGCGCCGCACCTACGCGCAAGCCGCGAGTCGTGCTCCCAGAACACACACCCTGCGCACTCGGCGGGCAGCCCGTCGTTAGCCACCAGACTCAGGCCTGTGAGCGTCCGTGCCACGCGCTACTCCCCGTCGTCCATGAACGACTTGAGCTTGTCGAGTGCCTTCTTGCCCGCGCCGCTCCTGAAGGAGCGGCCGACCATGGCCGCCGCGGCCACACTCGTCTTGAGCGCCGAGGCCGCGAGCTGCTCGCCGTGTACCTTCGCCCTGGCCGCCCCGGTCGCCGCCGCTTTGGCAGCCCCGCCGGTAGCTCCGATCTCGTTGTACCCGGGCTTCACGATCACGTGCTCACCGTCGAATCCGCCGATGTAGGCACCCTCGACCTCGAGCCGTCCGAGCGCGGCATCGCCGAACGCGCCGGTGGAGATCACAAGCCGGGTGACGAGGTGTGTGCTGTGCGCGTACACCGCATCGTGCACAGCGCCTACCACCTCGCCTGCTTCCGAGTGCACGGGCATACCCCGCCAGACGACGGTGTCATGCCAGCTGTGGCCAAGAACCCGCTCCCCGGCCCGCTCGGCAGGCAGCCGGTCCGTGGAGAGCCGAAGCACGTCTTCGCCGACCGCCTCGACGTCAGCGATCAGCGCGAAACGGGGCCGCCGGCTGATCATATAGAAGTATGGGTCGGGCTGGAGCTGGATCCCAACGACGCGCGGCTCGGACGGGTGGAACAGCACCTCGCTCGCACGACCCAGCCGTCGGCCACCCGCGCCGTACACACCTCGGCCCATCATCGTGCTGACCCGGGGCACTCGCTCACCTCGCCTTGATCCCGCCCGGACATGAGAAGACCGGCCGCTTGAGCGACCGGTCATCATCATACCGCGACCACGCGATGCTAGTCGGTAGACGCCGCATCGGCAACAGTATCCGCAGCCGCCTCGCCGCTCTCGGCGAGCCGATCGAGGACCTGCTGTGCCTTGGCCTCGGCGGCATCCACGCCACCCTTGACCGCTTCGCCAGCACGGCCAACGGCATCCTTGGCCGCCGGCGCGACCTCATGGACCTTCTCTTTGGCCTGACGGGAGACCGTCTCGACCTGGTCGCGCAGACGATCCCGCGCAGCGTCGATCTTCACACGAAGCTCTTCTGTCTCATCGGCCACGCGCGCGCGGCTGGTCTCGTAGAACTCCTTGCCCTCGCCCCAGTACTCCTCGGCCTTGGAGGAGATGAACTCACGGTTCTCCTTGCCGGAGCGCGGCGAGAAGAGCAGACCGAGAACGGCGCCCACTACACCGCCGAGAAGGAACGCTGCGAGGACGCTTTCACCTCTGCGATAGTCATACATCGGCAACCCACCTCCGAGATCGTACGCGGACAGTCACACCGTACTAAACGGTACAGGTGTATGTACCCATCACGCCCGACCGTCGAGCGTCGAGCGTACCATAGACTCCACCAACTCCTGGAAATCTATGCCGACCGCAGCGGCGGCCATCGGAAGGAGCGACGTCTCGGTCATACCCGGCGAGGTGTTCACCTCGAGGACGTACGGGACGCCGTCGGTGCCAACGACCATATCTACCCTGCTCACCCGCTCGCAGCCGAGCAGGACGTGGACCTTCTCGGCAAGCGCCACGACCTCCGCCGTGCGCTCGGGCTCGAGCCGGGCGGGAACGTAGTAGTCGGTCTCGCCGGGGGTGTACATGGCCGTGAAGTCGAACAGCCCGGACTTCGGCACCATCTCCACCGGTGGCAGCACGCGTAGGCCTTCGGCGTTCTCGATGACTGAGACGGCCAGCTCCACTCCGTCGATCCACTTCTCGACGATCGCGGTGTCCCCGTACGACAGCGCCGAGAGCAGCGCCTCGGGCAGCGCCTCTGCTTCGGTCACGCGCGCAAGGCCGAGCGCGGAGCCCTGCTCGGCTGGCTTAACGGCCACGGGAAAGCCTCCGACCGCGTCGGGCACGAGATCGAGTGCCGTGGCCGCGCCCGCCTGCTTGAACGCGTCGGCCGTGAACGTGACCCACGCGGGCGTCGGGATGCCCGCGCGCGCGAACAGCCGCTTGGAGACCGCCTTGTTCCACGCGAGCGCCGAGGCGGCCACGCCGGGGCCGGTGTACGGGATGCGCAGGAACTCGAGGAGCTCCTGTATCGTGCCGTCCTCACCGTACTTGCCATGCAGCGCGATGTAGACGGCATCCGGGCGCTCGGCGCGAAGCGTCGTCACGAGGTCCGGCGTGACGTCGAGCGCGAGCACCTTGTAGCCTCGCTCGGTGAGCGCATCGCAGACGCGCTCACCACTCACGAGCGACACGTCGCGCTCGAGCGAGCGCCCACCCATGAGCACCGCGATCTTCTCGTTCATGTTCGGCCCCTCTCCCCGGCCTGGCCGGGTACGGCCGGCAGGACCCCGGCAACGGCGAATGCACGGTACAGCTCGAGACGGTCGTCGAGCACCTCGGCGAGTCTGCGGATGCCTTCCCTGATAGCGTCCGGCTCGGCGAAGCAGAACGCCAGCCGCATGCAGTTCCGGCCACGACCGTCGGGGAAGAACGCATCGCCCGGGACATAGGTAACGCCGTGCTCCACCGCCTCGGCAAGGATAGACTTGAGATCGAGGAACGCCGGCATCTCCACCCAGACGAAGAAGCCGCCCTCTGGTACGGTCCAGTGCGCCTCGGCCGGGAAGTGCTCGGCAAGCGCCTCGAGCATCGCATCGCGCCGCTCGGCATAGGTCCTGGTCAGATCCTGCAACGTGCGCCGCCATCTGGTGCCGCTGAAGTAGCGCTCGGCCGTCGCCTGCGCATAGGCGCTCCCGCACAGGTCTGCCGCCTGCTTGGCTAACACGAACTTGGCGAGGATGGGGTGCGGCGCCGTGACCCAGCCGAGGCGCAGCCCCGGAGCGAAGATCTTGGAGAACGTGCCCGTGTAGATGACCTCGTCGTCGAGCGCCCGAAGCGGCAGGCAATGCCCACCTTCGAAGCGAAGGCGCCCGTACGGATCGTCCTCGATCACCGGGATATCGTAGGCACGCGCCAGATCGAGTAACTCGCGTCTGCGGACAGGCGTGAGTGTGACGCCTGCCGGGTTCTGGAACGTCGGGATCGTGTAGATGAACTTCGCGCCGCGGGGGCCGAGCCGCTCGAGCTCTGCGGCAAGAAGATCGGTGCGCATGCCGTGATCGTCCATCGGGATGCAGACGATGTTGGGCTGGTACGCCGAGAACGCCTGGAGAGCGCCGAGGTACGTGGGGCCTTCACAGATGATGGTGTCGCCCGGATCGATGAAGATCTTGGCGAGCAGGTCGAGTGCCTGCTGCGCGCCGGCGGTGACCACGACATCATCGGGCCTCAGTCTGACGCCGACCTCGGCCATGAGATCGATGACGACCTGCCGCACGCTCGGACGCCCTTCCGACGAACCGTACTGCAGCGCCTCGGTGCCTGATTCACGCAGAGCGGCGGTGGCTGCGGCGATGACATCGTCGGTAGGGACGCGGCTGACCTCGGGCATGCCGCCCGAGAACGAGATCATGTCCGGCCGCGTGGCGGCGGCGAACAGGTCACGCACGGCACTGGAGCGGACGTCGGCCATCCGCGCCGCGTACCGGTCGCTCCATCTATCGAAGACCACTCTGGCGGTACCCATCGCTGCTCCTTCGGGCCGTACGGACCCCGGACAACAGAAGACGACCCTGCCGACAGGGCGAGGGTCGTCGCGGTACCACCTGTCTTCGTCCGGCGCTCGGGACCACCCGCCGGACCTCGTGTCCCCGGATAACGGCCGGGTCGCCGCCCGCTTCCCCCCGCTCTCAGGAGCGGGACTGACGGGGGACCTGCGGAGGGGTGGCCGGGCGAATGATGCCCTCTTCCCTCACGTCCACCTGCGATCTTCGCCCCACCTCAGGCGGGGTTGCAGGCAACCTTAGCACCGGGATTCGGCCGGGGTCAAACGCCGGCCCGTCTACTGTTCAACGGGCACGACAGCCAGACCGCCCTCGCCGTAGCCCTCATCGATGGCGAGGATCACACACTCGGCATCACCTGCTTCGCCAAACAGACCCGCAACCGCGGCGATGCCACGCTTACCGTGTGTTCGCCAGTCCTTGACGAGAGGCACAACCTTGGGTGCACCGCTATCATCGAAGGAAAGCGTCCACGCGGACCACAAGCGCCTGCCAGGCTCTGGGACCGTGAAGCCTGCCAGCGCGACGCCGTCCGGTTCGCCCTCTCCACTGAAGACCGGGCCAGCCCAGGAGGCAACGACTCCTTCGATGATCTGTGGCTCCGAGGAGCCGAGGTCGACGATTCGAAGTCCTCCGTCGTCCGGGTGCTGCACGCGCGCCAGCCCGTATACTGCGCCGCCTTCGTGGCCGACCACGCAAAGCGGCAGTCCGCCGAGATCCACCACGCGCAGGGCTCCAGTCTCGCCGTCGATGATAATGACGCCTGCACCGTCGTTACTATCGAAGCCTACGAACGCGGGACGACTGCGACCGGCGTCGGTGTAACGGCACAGGTACTCGATCCGTTCTTGCTCAAGATCACCCACCCTCAGCGGTGGGTGGCCATCTTCGAGGCTGATGCGCACCGCGCTCAGGCGCGCATCGCCAGTATCCACTTCAGTCTGCCGCCCGTGCCATCCTATGACGTACAACGCCGACGGGGCGCCAGCAAGCGCATCTGCGAAGCCGAACGCACGATAAGCCGGAACGAAGGGTTCTCCAGCAACACCCTCGTCCGATGACCACATCTGGGACCACGGCCTGTCTCCGCTCCTTGCATACAGATCCAGGCGGGGCTTGGATCCGGCGGAGTCCGTCGGCTCCCAGTACACCGCGATCGCCTCGACCCCAGTGTCGTATGTCTGGAAGCAGTGGACCAACTCGACTCGGCCGGCAATGCGGACGACGATTTCGCGGTCAAGCGGGTCGGCGGGGTCGACGAGAACGACTTCCTCGTACGCATCACGTCTTGAGTTGCCCGAACCGTCGGAGACCACGTCGACGCCCGAGCCGATGAGCGCAAGCCTTCGGCCGAGGAACTGCTCTGCGGCGATCGACGGTTCGCTCCCCCAGTTCCTCCCGGACACGCGGTAGTCTCTTGAGAGCACCGCCCGCACCGTCGGCACACCCTCGACCAGGGACCAGATCCGGCCGGAAGCATACAGCAGCCGATCCGGCCCCGGCACCCGCGCCACGGCGCTTGGAACCACGATAGGCTCGAAGCATGCGGCCTCATCGGGCCGAGCATGCTCACGCTCCCGGCCCGCCGCGCATCCCGACAGGAGGAGCGCGCAGACGAGCACGGCTGCGGACAGCCCCGAGAACAATGACCAAGAGCTCATCCTATTCATGCATCGGCCTGCCTGTCAGTGCGTTCACGAAGAAATCATCAGCATCCCTGAACCGAATCCGCCACGCGGGCAACATCGCCTCCTGCAACAACTCCGGAGCCTTGCTGTAGTAGACGAGATCGATCGCCGTGATCGCGAGCTCTGACGGCTGATTCCTGCAGTCATCCCCTTGGGCAACAAGCACCTCGAGTGCTTGTTGGGGGGTGATGCGAACAGCACTGGGATTATCGCGATCGAAGCCGAGCGTCTGCCTCCATTGCCTGCGATAACACTCCACTCCATCGGCACCCACCACGACAGTGATGCTGTCAGGGCATATGCCAGAGACCTCCAGACCGCCGACTTCGCGGGTGAACGTGACGACGTACTCCTGGATGGTCTCTGGGCCGAGATCGCCCGTGTCGACATCGATGCTCGCGGACGCGTAAGCGCGGACCTCCGTGCGGCCTACGTCGGCGGGCATGCCGCCGTGCTGCTCAACGTACTCCTCGGCGATCTTCACCACATCCGACTCCTCGAGCGTCACCGGTTGGCGGGCTTCCGTGGCGCTCAGGAACTCCATGGCGCCGGAGTCCCACACCCGGACCACACCCCGCTCGCCGAGACGCGTGCGGTACTTCGCATCCGGCAGCGGAGGTTCGACCTCAGTGGACCGAGGTCCAAGCACGCTCATGGCATCCTCCGCCAGCCAGTCCTGGACGGTCGGGTGAGTGATAACGGGCGGAACATCCCGTATCTCAGGAAGCGCCGTCTCCAACCTATACACGGTGTCCCTGCCAACGAAGACTATGGGCTTGCTGGCGGCGTGAGCCTCCTCACCTCGAATCAGCTTCGCCAGCCAGGCCAGTACTGCCTTTGCCGGGCTGTTGTTGACAGCAACAGGCTGGCTCGAGTTACCCCACATGTAGTGGTAGACGATGTCCGGAGTGGAGCCGACCGGGCTGTCGGGGTCGAGTGGCGCGACGGGCGGCAGTCCTTCGTACTCGGCTGACCGGTGCACGAGTCCAGCCGCGTTGTAGTTGCGATTCTTGTCGTTCGCGTTGAGCCATGCGTAGCGGTTCGACCGGCCCCACCCCGCGTAGTAGAAGTAGTCATCGACGACGTTCACATCGACATCATCATCTGGAGCACCAGCTCGATAGGACCAGATGGCATGAAGCCGCCGCGGGTCGCCAAGCATTGTCCTGGCGTAGTTCCTGCGCGAGTAGTTGGTGCTGTCAAGTTGACTGCAGGACGCCATGAACACCCACTCAGGGTCATCGTCCCATCGGGAGTTGGTTCTGTTCGTACCGGCCCAGTCCATGCCGATCTCCCACCGCGCCGCCTCTCCCCCGATGAACAGAAGCTCCTTTGTGCCCAGATTGTCCGGCATGAAGGGCGGCGTGCCAGGCGGCTTGCCCTTGTCCAGCTCACGCGAACCGGTCACCGGATTCCAGAATTGCACGCCGTTCGGGTAGCCGTGACCTGAGTAGTAGATGAGGTCGGACATATTGCCGTAACGGTAGGGATCGACGGGTGGGTAGCCAGTCGTGAGATCCCAGTGGTTCACATCACGCTCGTCAGAGGCCAATGACCACTGCGTCTGTCCCCACCAGGTGCCGTTCGTGCCATGGTAGTAGAGGTTCGTCGAGAATCGGTGAGCATCGGCGTCACTCATGTTGCCGCCGTACAGCACACAGTACTCGTACTGGCTTGCGTCGTCCGCCCAGGCAGCAGGGGTGAAGAACGCGAAGCACAGACCCATCAGAACAGCCAGACAACAGGTGTGTCGGAACATGGCGCCCCCCTCCGGCAGCCACAACTCTGCGGTACGACCGATTACGCTCACGAAGTACCTACGCCCGCCTCACACCCCCCGTGCAAAGCGAAACTGCCTTCAGACTAGCACCCCCCCCCCGCGCCCTTGTCAACCCGCGGTCCACATGGTCACATCCCGGAGTGAGCAGCCGGACGTGGTCGCCGAGACTGCCCCGGCGCCGCACGCAGGCATCAACAGGCGGGCTGGGCCGGCGGCAGGCTCCGGAGGAGCTTGAGACGCCCGGCCTCGGCGACCACGTCCGGCACGCTGCCGCCGTCGAGCACGTAGCCCATGAGCCTGTCGGCGGCCTTGATCGCTCCCAGACAGACGATGTCGTCGTCGTACTCGAACGAGACCCTGAACACGCCACGCCCGTCACGCCGGAAGTCCCACTCGGTCTCGCCCCTGAGACTGCGCGGGGACCCGGAGTGAGCCATCAGCTCCAAGACGATGTGCTCGAACAGGTGCGGCACCTCGGTCTCGGCGAGCTCCTCGAGAAACGACCGCCCCTCGTCGTTGACGCAGCGGTGACGGGCGAGGTCCGGAAGCAGCTCGAGTGCGCGCACAGCGGCCTCGCCGCCCGCGATGGAGCTCATCCTCTTCTCGTCGGCCACCACCACGACGACGTCGACCCGGTCCGGACACACGGTGATGCTGTGCACGCGCACGGTCGCCCCCAGGGTCTCAAGCCGATGGCACGCTAACGGCGGCGCGATCCGAGGTAGTACGCGATCGATATCGCCGCGACGACCGCGACCACGCCTACGACCACGACCGTGGTGGCACGTTCTGATGCGATGTGCCGCGCCTCCACCTCGGCCATGTCACGGATGTGGACCGCTTTGCGCTTCAGGTCCTCGACGGTGATGGGTGCGGCAGACTCGGTCATTTCTGCATCGACCTCACTTTGATCACGATGAACACGACGGAGAACAGGACGTAGACGCCACCGATGAGCAGCAACGCTCCGGGATGCGTCAGCCAGGAGGCGAGAAGCAGGTACAGCGCGACGGCGATGAAGATGAGGCCGACCACGAGCAGACAGCCCGCGGCCGTTGCGGAGACCAGGGTGAGTCCCAGCTTCTGGATCGGAAGCACGATCTTCTCGCGGACGACCGCCTCGGCTTCCTGGCGCACCCAGTCAGATGCTGTCTGGAGCAGGTCGGCAACGGCTTCTATGATGCCCTCGACACCTGTCTTCGGTCCCGGGGACCTCTGATCGGACGGTGCCATCGTTTCCTCCTCGGGTCCGGAACATGCCACTTGCGAAGATACCCCAAAGCGCCCCCGATGCCCCCACATTGACAGCGGCGCCGCCCTCTCGGGACGGCGCCGCTCGTTGTTCACGATGCTCGTGCAGACGGCTCCGGGTTACAGGATCCGGTACTTGACCGTACCTACGCCGGAGAACCCGAGAGCCCCCGCGGTACCGGGTCCGAGATCGAAGACCCGGCCGGCGACGTGCGGTCCGCGGTCCTGAACGACCGCAGTGCACGTGCGCCCCTTGTACGAGAACTCGATCTTGGTGCCGAAGGGAAGGCTGCGGTGGGCGACGACCATGCTCGACGGGGTGAGCTTCCCGCCACCGGCCATGGTGTTGCCGTAGAAGCCGGGGCCATACCACGAGACCTTGGCGCTCTTCCAGCCGGTGGTGTCGACTGCCGACGCCGCAGATGTCGCAGGCGTCTGCCGCTTCGGAGCAGCGGGCTTAGGTGCAGACTTGGGTGCGGGCTTGGGCTTGATCGCCGTCGGTGTGCGAACGCCCGAGGCCTTCGCCTCTGCCGCACCGAGGCCGGACGGCTGCCGGAGATCCTCGGCTTTGGGCTGCTCAGCGGCTGGCGGCAGGACACTTCCGCTCAGGCTGCCGGGTATGCCGACTTCGGTCACCTGCGCCGACGCGACAGTGGCCGGAACGATCCCGGCTCCGACAAGAAGCGTCACCGCAACGGCAAGGCCGGTTGTGGCGGTTGCGACCGTGTTGAGGCCGAAGCCCCGCTTACGCTCTACCTTCACACTGTCCTCCATGTACGGGTACAGGACAGGCGGCAGCCCGGGACATACGACGACAGTCGAGCAGGGGGGAGAAGAAGCATGCCGTCGCGCTCCCGGCCACGCGGATCGGACGTTCCCGCCGCCTTGGCCACTCAAGCACGAGCTCTGCTATGGGTGGTGGTGGACCGTTATCCTCCGGCGTCGCGCACCCTTGCACGACGCCCGCTGGGTCGATCGCCCGGAGTCCCGCACCTCGCCGGTCCAGCACGGCGGCCCTTCGGCACGCACGCACACGCGGCACGGACTCCACTTTCCAGCCAACGGGGAGAGACTCTAGCACACCACGTGCCGTATGGGAACCGCTTCGTTAGCGCGTGAGCTTACTGCCCCGGCGTCATCGTCGTCTCGACCGCGGCGCCCGACAGACGTTCCAGGACGTCTCCGAGCTCCCCGATGAGGCGCCCGTAGGCCGCCCAGTCACCCGTACGCTGTGCCTCGAGGGCCCGCTCGTAGAGCTCCAGCGCGGCCGCGGGATCGACCGGGGCGCCGTCGTCGGTCGCCGGCGCCTCCACCTCACCGAACACGCGCAAGAGCGCGGCCGCGAGATCGGTCTCCATGGCGACGGTGTCGCCGTACGCCACGATCACGCGGGTCAGCTGCGGCATGGCCGTCTGCTCGGCCTGCAGGTAGAGCGGCTGGATGTAGACGATCGCCTCCTCGATGGGGATCACGAGCAGGTTGCCGAAGATGACGCCACTGCCACGCTGGCTCCACAGCGTAAGTTGCTGCGAGATGACCGGGTCCTGGTTGATGCGCGCCGAGACCTGCTCCGGTCCGAGCACGAGCCGCTGCTTGGGCAGCGTGTACACGACGCGGGCTCCGTAGTCATCCGGGTCGGACTTGGCAGCCATCCAGCCGATCATGTTCGCCTTGGTCCGCGGCGTGAACGGCAGCATCAGCATGAAGTCCTCCCGGTCCTCCTCGGGGAGCTCCATCAGCACGTAGAACGGATCCATCGGGACCCCGCCGCCCTCGGTACCCTCGCCGGGCAGCGCCCACTGGTCCTCCTTGTTGTAGAAGACCTTCGGGTCGAGCATGTGGTACGTCTTGTAGACCTCGGCCTGGAGCATGAACAGGTCGGCCGGGTAGCGCAGGTGCGCACGAACGCTCTCCGGCATCTCGGATGCATCGGTGAGCAGGCCGGGGAAGACCCGGCTCCACGCCTCCAGCAGCGGATCGTCCGGATCGAACGCATAGAGCGTGGTCGTGCCGTCGTACGCATCCACGGTCATCTTCACCGAGTTGCGGATGTAACTCGCCCCACCGTAACGCTCGGAGTAGGGGTAGCGGTCGGAGATCGTGTACCCGTCGAGGATCCACACGATCCGCTCGTTGATGATCGCAGGGTACGGGTCTCCGTCGAAGGTGAGCCACGGCGCGAGCGCCTCGGCACGCTCGGTGATCGAGCGGCGGAACAGCACCTGGCTGTCGGACCGGATGTACCGGCTGAACACGATCTGCGGAGCCGAGAATCGCAGCGCGAACGCGGCGCGGCGCAGCGGTCCCCCGACCTCGATCCCGCCGCTACCGGCATAGTTCGTCTCGGCGTTCTCGGAGCCCACCGGGTAGTCGAACTCGGGCAGCTCCGTATCGGCGATGACGTAGTTGCCCACCTGCTCACCGAAGTAGATGGCCGGCTGCGCGACCTCTAGGTCGGTGCCGGACTCGGGTGGGATGTCCTTCACGATGAAGAGCGGGTAGCCCTGTCCGCTCGTCTCGTTCACGGGGCTCACCACGATCCCGTAGCCGTGCGTGTAGACCAGATGCTGATTGACCCATGTCTGCGCCTGGTCCGCCAGCCGGGCGACGTTCATCTCGCGGACAGACACGAGGACCTGCCGGCGAACGCCATCGACGGTGTAGCGGTCCACGTCCACATCGTTGAAGTCGTAGTAGGGCCGGATGCCCTGGAGCTGGCGGTATGTCTGCGCGACGATCGTGGGATCCCACACGCGCACGTTCTCGATCGTCTGGGTGTTGGCGGTGAGGTTCTCGGCGGTGAGGTTCTCCTCGGCCGCGAACGCTCTGACTTCGATGTCATCGAGGCCGAAAGCCGCACGTGTCGCCGCGATGTTCCGCTCGATGTACGGTGACTCGGCCTCTACCTCGTTGGGTGAGACCCGGAACTGCTGGACGAGACCCGGGTACACGCCGCCGACGAGGATGGCCGCGCCGACCCACGCACCGACCGCGACTGCCGGAAGCCTCCAGCCACGGAAGCGGATGTTGACGAGCAGCGCGATGCCCGAGAGCAGCGCGATGACGATCAGGATCGTGTACGCGGGGATCTGAGCGTTGACGTCGGTGAACGACGCGCCCACGACCTGTCCGCGCGGCGAGTAGACGAGCTCGAAGATGCTGAGCCAGTAGCCGAGCGCCTGCACGACGATGATGAGGCCGCCGATGACCGACAGATGGGCCTTCACGTGGGGATCGAAGCCCCGCCAGCGATCCCACGGCCTGATCGACCCGTTGAACACATGCAGCGCGGCGCTGGCAATGAGCGTGAAGACGAGTGTCCCCGTGAGCCAGGTCTGCACCAGCCGAAGCGCGGGCAGCGTGAAGAAGTAGAATCCGATGTCCCGACCGAACTGCGGATCCGCCGCGCCGAAGAGCCCACCGGAGACCGCAAGAGCGAACACTTCCCACGACTCGGCCATGGCCGCACCCGCCACAAGGGCCGCCACACCGCTCGCGACGAGCAGCGCCGTCCCCGCGATCCGGCCGACCGCCGCGCGCACCCGGTCGATCGCCACCTCCACGGGAAGGCCCACAGTGCCCGCGGGTCGCAGCACTCGCGCCGGCGTCATCTTCCGGGCGATGGTCAGGTTTCCGAGCAAGATGGCGAAGAAGACGAGCCCGAAGGCGACGCCGGTCCCCCACTGCCAGGCGAGCGTGCGCCAGAACACACCGGTCTGTCCGACCTCGCCATACCACAGCGCATCGGTGTAGAACTCGGCGATCGCGCCCGAAGCGACGAGGAGCACGACGAGTGCGATCGCGGCGATGGTCGTGGGGCGTACCTTTCGGCGTGACTGATCCATTGTGCCTCCCGGCAGTAGGTTCTCACGTCATGATGGTACCCGCCGGAGGCCCAACGCCCTAAAGGAAGTCGGCGATGTCCACATTCAGGCCAGCGGGATCGAGGCAGCGGAGCGCCGAGCGCCCGCCACTGTCGGCGGTGACGCTGAGGTCGAGATCGACCGGCTCGATCATCGTTCCCGCGCTGTCCGCGATGATGCGCACGACCGGCCGGGCCGGGTCCGAGGGACTCGGGCTGACCACGATCGCGGTCTCGCCCGTGCTCAGAAGCACCACCGAGCGCGGCGGGAAGTAGCCGAGCAGATCGACGAACAGGCGTACGAGCGTCGGGTCGAGCGCGGTCCCGGCGTTGCGGACGACAACACCCATCGCCTCGTCTTGCATGCGCGGCGCACTGTACGGGCGCTGCGAGGTCATCGCGTCGTACGCGTCGGCCACCGCGACGATGCGGCTCGAGATGTGCTGCGTACGTTTGGGCTCGCGCTGCGGGTAGCCCGTGAGGTCGTACCGCATATGGTGCTCGAGAACACACACGATCGATGCCCGATCCAGGCCGTTCGTGAGCGCGGTCATCTCGGCGCCGTGCACCGGATGGTGCCGGATCTCCGCCCATTCGTCGCTGGTGAGCGGGCCCTCCTTGTTGAGCGTGGCCAGGTCGACGGACATCTTGCCGATATCGTGCAGCAGGGCGCCGACCCCGAGTGAGGACAAGAAGCGGTAGTCACGGGTGAGCTTGGAGCCCAGTGCCAGCGAGAGGATCGCGACGTTGACCGAATGGAAGAACGTGTACTCGTCGAAGCTCTTGAGGCCCGAGAGTTCGAGCATCGCGAAACGGTTGCGCAGGATGTTGTCCACGAGACTGCGCACTGTGCTCTTCACGTGGCCGGCGCTGATCACGTGATTGGAACGGATGAGGCGCTCGAGCTCGCGGAGCAGATCGACCGCGCCGGTATACGTCGCCTTCGCGACCTGACGGCCGTCCCCCTCCGAAACGGTCACGTCGTCGCGAACGATGCTTACGGTGCTCACCACGATGTGCGGCACGTTGGCGCGCTCCACAAGCGCCGACACGCCACCCTCGAAAGACGCCACATCCTCAGCGCGCGCGCCGAGGACCGGGCCGAATCGCTCGATCTCGGCGGGTGTGACGTCACGCAAGAACGTGATGCTCCCGGCCCCGATCGCACTGATGTCCCGGATGAGCTGGTCGAACAGGACGCTGTCCTCGGCAAGCACCTGGCTGCCCAGAAGCACCTCTTCCTCGAAGAACGTCAGCGGCACGTCGGTGCCCTCGGCGTGGTAGAGCGCGAGAACATCGTAGAGTTCGCCTGCGGCCTCGCCCATCGCGGGGTGCCCCGGCGGGTAGAGACGGCACGCGCGACGGAGACTGTACAGCCTCGTGAGCAGCTCCCGCGCACGCGTCAGCTGCTTGGACGAGAACGTCTGCGACCCGGACAGGTCCTTCACTTCGGCGGTGATGCGCTCGAAGTCGGACCCCGCCGCGGCGCCTTCCCTGTCACTGTGCGGCGCCCTGACCTCCGTCTGATCCCCCGGGATGATGGGCTGCTCGTCGCTCATGCTCCACCTCCCGACTTCAGAGCACGGTGCAAGCCCGCAAGCGCCGTCTCGGCAGCGGTGCGCAGTTCGCGCGACCTGCCGGTCCGAATGATGCCACGCTGACGAATGATGTCGTTGAGCACCGCCTCGGCCTCAGGCTTGCCGAGCCGGCCGAGCGCCTCGATCGCCTCGATCCGGGCACCCACTTCGCGGTTGCCGCGGCCCTCGCCGCGCGCGACCTGCGAGAGCGCCGCAAGGGCTCCGCCCGTGCCGAGCGTGCCGAGCAGCCGCGCCGCGAGGCCGACGTTCTGCGCGTCCTCGTCGGCGAGCGCCGCTATGAGCATCTCACCGGCAAGACGGTCGCGTATCCCGGCGACGGCCCTGATCGTCTCACGACGCACGCGGGAGTCGCTGTGACGCAACGTGCGCGCAAGGTGAGGCACCGCGTCGGGACGGCGTGTCGAGCCCAGGATGGCGACGACGTTGCGCACGAAGTACCACCGGGGATCCGCCACACGCTCGCCGAGCGTGCCGATGTGCCGGGGTGCTATAGACGAGACCAGGTCGACGAGCGCCTTGCGAGCCGCCATGTCCGGCTCGTCCGCCAGCACCTCGAGTAGCGGGCTGATCGTGTGCTCGCCCAGTGTGTTGAGCAGCCGTCTGCACGCCTCGTGCTCGACCGTGCCGGAATCGTGCCGCCTGAGCGCGGCCGTCAGCTCCCGCATGTGCCGTGGTCGGGCCATCGTGACAAGAGCGTCGTGCACGCGTTCGCGCTGCGCGGGTTCGAGCGTCTCGTCGCCTTGGAGCGCGGCAAACGCACCGGCGGCATCGGCCGCATCCTCGTACTCGCCCCACTCCAGCAGAAGGCCGAGTCCGTCTTCCACGATCGCCATGAGGGACGTGAACATCTCGGGACGGCGCTCGATCGAGATGAGCGTGACGATGCCGAGCATGATGTCGCCGTCGGAGACGCCGGCGGCGACCTCGGCCCGCACCGCGGCGACGTCGTCGCCTTCGGCCTCGGCGGCCACGGGAGCCAGGTCGACCAGTCGCAGGATGTTCTCCACGCTCTCGACTCGCTCATCGGCGGGAGGTGCCGCGCTCAGCCGCGACGGCGCTGCATTCTCCAGAACCGTAGCGATGGTGGACTCGTCGGCACCAGCCCCGCGCATGGCGTCTTCGGCAGCGCCAAGGACCTCCTCCTTGGGCCGCAGGGTGATCACGGCGAGGTTCCGGATGGCCCGAGACAGACCGTCTCTCGAGACCGGGTCGGGACTCATGCCCTCGACGAGCGCATTGCACAGTTCGCTCAGCTCGAACTGTCTGAGCACGCCCGCCACCGACTCGTCAAGCCGCGCGTCGGGTAGCAGTCGCTCGACGAGTACGTCGCGCCGGACGTCCGGATCGAGTGAGAGCAGACTCTCCGCGATCGATCTGAACAGCGCGGGCTGGTCCTCGGACAGCTCGCCGTACGCTACGTGCGCAAGCGACACGACCCTCCCCGCGATCAGCTTGGCGAGCGGACGACCACCGCGGCCCGACGCGGCAAGATCGCCCAGGTAGCGCGAGACCAGGCGCGGGTTCTGCACGAACCGCACGAGAATCCGCTGATCGCGCGGCCGGGCGCCGTAGGCCGATTCGACGAGCTCGTCGATCCGCTCGTGTGCCGGTGGCCACTCCTCATCCGGAATGGCAGAAGCGCTCTCTGCGGTCAGCTCTGTGTCCACGATCTTCGTTGAGACGAGGCCAACGCTGACTCCGTCCACCTGCAGATCCCACAGCCGCTGCTCGAAACCACCGGAGGCCTGGATCTCCCCGGCAGACTCCTGCAAGACGCGCAGGAACCCGACGACCTGCTTCGGGGTCACCGAAGCGTGGAAGCGCACGTCGGCAAGCGACCGATGATAGAACTCGCGTGCGAAAGACTCGAACACCTTCTGCCCCGGCAATACCGGAAGCGCGCCGTACAACAGCCCGGTCTTCGTCACCTGGAACTTCAGTTCCGAGCGCTCCCGAAGCAGCCCGCGCAGCATGCCGATCAGAACCGCGGCATTCTCGAGGGGAATGTCGCTCGCAGCAGGATAGAGCTGCACCGCCTTGTACGTGACGAGAAGGTGCTTGACGAAGCGTTCAACCGCCTCGGGTGCCTTCTCGGGTTTGGACTCGCCAGTGTACATCGGCTCTCTTCCTGCAGCGGAGCGCACGCCACCGATTATGCCGGTTACGCGCGGCCGGTGCTATCATCGCTGACCATGGACGCTCCCTTAGTGCTTCTGGCGTCGGCGTCTCCCCGGCGCCGCCGGCTCATCGAATGGCTCGGGCTCGACATCGGTGTCATGTCGGTGGACACTCCCGAGGACCTCGGCGCGCCGCTCGAGCCCGCCCCGCTCGCCGCCTCGCTCGCCGCCGAGAAGGCGCTGGCCGCCCGGGCGGTGTCCGGTGACGGATCGCTGATCCTCGCGTTCGACACCATCGTGGTATCCGACGGTGTTGTGCTCGGCAAACCGGCCGACGAGGCCGACGCCCGCCGCATGCTCGGCAGCCTTGCCGGCCGCACACACGAGGTCGTGACCGGCGTGGCGCTCCTACCTGACGGCGCGACCGCTCCGGATACCTTCGCCACGACCACCCGGGTGACGATGCGCGCGCTCGACGAGGCGACGACGGACGCGTGGATCGCACGGGGTGAGTATCTGGGATGCGCCGGCGCCTACAACATCGAACACCATCTCGCCAGCGTGGCCGATGACGAGTGCTTCCAGAATGTGGCAGGATTGCCTCTGTGCCACCTGTACGCCGAGCTGGCCTCCGGTCGTGCCGGTACGATCGCCCGGGGGCTCGTCGTGCCGATTCGTGCGTGCGACGCGGCGCTTGATCGCCGCTGCTTGCTTGGGCCGCTGGTGTGTGGAAGCAAGCCCCGAGTCTAGCGTAGGGCCTTCACGGCCACCACGATGATGCTCTCGTCGGTATCCTCGTCCAGCAGGCGCCCCGTGTGATCGCCGAGGATGCGCACATCGGCAAAGCCGGCGCTCTCGAGCTCGCGCGTGATCATCTCGGGCACCATGGCGAAGTGCAGCGACCGGCGCGACCGCACACTCCAGCCACCGGACGGATCGGCCGCGAGCGTCGCAGGCCAGCTCTCGATCGTGTGCTCGCCCTCCCGCACGCTGGCGTCGCGAAGAAGGGTGACGAAGTCGAACAGGACCCCGTCGCCGTCCGGGGTGTAGTCGAGCAGGCGCACGAAGAACTTGTCACCGGCGGGCGTCTCCCTGAATACCGGCGACATCGTGCGGATCCGTTGCGTGATGAGCCGGTGATGGTTGAGGTAGTGCAACACGAGCAGCCCGCCCGGGACGAGCGCCTCGGCGAAATCGCGCAGCGCATCATGGAGTCCCCGCAGCGAGCGCACGTGCGGGAGGGCATTGCCGGTGCAGGTGATGGCGTCCACCTGTGCGCCGACGATGCGAGCGACGTCGCCGAAGCCGCCCTCCACGATGCGGACGTCGCTCCCGAGCCGCCCGGCGTTCTCGCGCGCCAGCTCGAGCATGTCCTCACTCGGATCGATCGCCCAGACCTCGAGGCCCCACGAGCGGTACAGGATGGCGTGGCGTGCACTGCCGGCTCCCACGTCCGCCACCGACCGCACGTTGTAGCCGGCGAACATCCCCTCGAAGAACGGCGCTTCGCGCGCCAGGCGGCGGTCCCAGTCCACGAGCTCATCGTATTCGCGCTCTTCGTTGTGTCGCGTCCAGCTCACCGCCGCCCCTCCTTACACGTCCAGGCGAAAGATCCGCACGGCGTTGGCACGAAGCACACGATCGCGATCGTGTTCGGAGTGGCCGAGTTCCTCGAGCGTTCGACGCTGCTGAAATGCGATCCACTTCCGGTACGGTCCCATCGTGCCCGAGTCGGTGCCGAAGAGCACTCGTTCCGGACCGAGCGCAGTCAGAGCCCGGTCGAAGACCTGCGCGAGGGTGTACCCATGCGGATCGTAGTCCATCCAGTTGTTGGTGCCCGACGAATCCAGGCACACATTCTTGCACTGGTAGCCGAGCCGCAGCGCCTCGTGCAGGTAGCCCGCGCCGAAGTGCGCGATGACGAACGTGATCTCCGGGTAGTCGCGAGCCACGGGCGAGAGATCGGTCGGGTCCGCATAGCGCAGATCACCCTGTGGATCCACCGTCACGCCGTAGTGGACCGTGATCGCGGCGCCAAGCTCGGCGGCCTTCTCGAAGAACGGACGGCATGCCGGGTCCGAGAGCCTGAAGCAGCGGTTCACCGGCAGCAGCTTCACTCCCTTGAAGCCCGCAGCCATCTCGCGCTCGAGCAGCGCCGGCGCGTCGGGCAGCCGGGGGTCGAGGTTGCACAACGCCGCGACGCGTCCCCGGGAGGCGCCGATGAAATCGCGCATGTACTGCGAGTCGGGCAGCACCGAGACCACCACCGCGCGTGCGAGATCCGCGTCATCGAGGCGCGCAGCGTACCACTCGGCCATAGCTTCCGGGCCGAGGTCCGGCAGAGCCTCCTGCCGGCGGCCGAACGTGCCCTCCTCGATGGCCTTCTTCCACCGCGGGTTCGCCTCGGGATTCTTGTCGACGAACTCGCGGAACAGCGGAAGTGCGAACAGATGGACGTGCGCGTCGATCACGTCACCGGGAACGGTGCCACGCCCCTTGACGTTCTTGGGTGCACCACCGCTTGCGAGGCTCACCGGTCCGCGCTGGTCTCATCCACCGGCGCAGGAGGTTCGGGCGCGGGCGACTCGGGGACCTGTGCCTGCGGCCACGCCGCGGGTGCTGCGGGAACAGCCGCCACGCCCTTGGGTGCCTGGGGCACGACGATGGCCATCACGATGTAGGCAGCGACAAGACCGCCGACATCGAACAGCACGACGAGCGCGACGAACGCGAGACGCAGCAGCGTGACATCCAGGCCGAAGTAGTCCGCGAGCCCGCCGAGCACTCCCGCGAGCCACTTCTCGTCGCGAGAGCGGTAGAGCCTGGTCCCGCGCCTCGGCGCGCTGAAGCCCCTGCCCGACTGCGACCACCAGATGAGCAGCACGCCGATGAGTACGATCCCGATGCCGACCCGTGCCTTGACGATGAAGTCCCACATATAGCCGAGGGGCCACGGAACGATCCCGAGATTTCGGGCGCCAAGGAAGAAGCCCGCCGCGATCAGCACGGCCCCGAGAATGACCCACCCCGTCGAGTCGTGGTCGCCCGTAGGGTTCGTCTGCTGGTGCTGGTCCTCTGTCACGATGACCTCCTAGTAGTACTCGAGAGTTATGCTGCCGATGCCTGACTCAACATCGATGTCCCAGTAGGCGCCCGACGTCCGGAACCCGTCGCTCTCATAGGTCCGGGTATCGCCGTCACGGCCGCTCTTCCACTCACCACGTGCGGTCACACCCGACAGACCCTGGCTGACGGCCACACGGACACTGTCGCCCTCGGGAACCCGCAGTGTGAGCGCGGAGACGCCCGCCTTGACGCGCACGTCCACGGGGCCACGGAGACCCGATGCCGCGGCCTCGCCGAACGTGATCCGGCCCTCCGAGACCCCGGCGTCGAAGGTCACGGCCTCGACAGCCAGGTCCCGCAGATCCACGTCGTAACTCGAGACACCCGCCTCGACGGTCAGATCCCACACGACATCGGAGTCAAGCGTCACATCGAGCCGCGTGTCCCCGACACCGGGCATCCACGTCCCACTGCCGAGTCCGGCGCTCACGAGCGCGTGAGAACGGTCGATCGTCACGTCGAACTCGGGCGTGAAGGGCGAGCGCCCCGATGCGGTGGCCAGATCGTCACCAGCCATGAGCTTGAGCACCCCGACGCCACCCTTGATCACAGCCGTTCCCTCGGTGACCCGAGAGTCGTGCGGAGCCTCGCTCGAGAACGTCTCGGCTGCCCCGCTCACGGGCACGAAGAACGACCACCCGGCCGTCGGCGTCATCGCGAGTGCGCCGTACGCAAGCCCGGCGATCACCACGAGACTGCCGAGAGTGCGGATCCCCTCGGACTTCATGCCCTTACCCGCGATCTCGAGACCGAGCGCCACGAGCAGCAGCGGCCAGAGGCGGAAGATGTTGAGCCATGCGTTCCAGCCGATATACCCGAGCATCTGCCCGAGGAAGATCAGACCGATGGTGACGGTCGTGAGCCCCTCGGCGGCATCCTTGATAGACCAACTCCCCGTCCCGGTGCCGAACATCGATCTGACGCCGAACACGACGATGATGAGTGGCCAGTAACGCCAGATGGCGATACCCGGCACGAACTGGTTGATGAGAAGGAGACCGCCGAGTGCGACCAGCGCCGCCCCCCAGAGCACCGCTCCGCGCCGAACGCGCGAGGCCGGTGCCGCGGCCACTGGTGGAGGTGAGACCTCCGGCGTAGCGACTGGTGCCGGCGGCCCGGTGGGCGCAGACGGCGCCCCGTTGTCTTCCGTCATCACGACTCCTGTTGTTCGGGCGGGACAGCACACCCCCGCGCTGGGCGTCAGTCGGACGCCGTCGTATCCGCTCCGTCGGCGCCCATCGTCCTAGATACCCGAAGTCGGGCGATCCTCCTCCGCCTGACGATATCTACCCGCACGGCGAGGTCGTGGTAGAGCACCGACTCGCCCTCGGATGGGATGTGACCGAGCTCGACGAGGACCCAGCCGGCGACGGTCTCGTACTCATCGGAGAGCGGCAGATCCCACCCGAGCGTCTCGTTGGCCTCGTGGACCGAAAGCAGACCGTCTACAACCCACTCGTCCGGACCGAGCGAGGTGATGTACCGCCGCTCGCGATCGAACTCATCGGCGATCTCCCCGATGATCTCCTCCACGATGTCCTCGATCGTGGCCAGGCCAGCCGTACCGCCGTACTCGTCGACCACGATCGCAAGGTGGTTGTGCGCCCGCTGCATGTCGTTGAGCATCGCCAGGATCGGCTTCGTCTCGGGAACGAAGACAGCCGGTCTCACGAATGCCGCAACCGGCTCGTCCATCAGGCCTTCGGAGGCGGGGCCGACCAGGTCCTTGAGCATCGCGATACCAACGATGGAATCGGCATCCTCACCGAAGACCGGCAGTCGCGAGTACCCGGAGGTACGGAACGTCTCGATCGCCTCACGCAACGGCGTGGAGTCCTGCAGCATCAGCATGTCGACGCGCGGGACCATGATCTCCTTGGCCACCATGTCGCCAAGCTCGAAGATCTCGTGGATCATGCGCTTCTCGTCCTCGAGCAGCGTCCCCTGCTCGGTGACGAGCAGCTTGATCTCCTCCTCGGTCACGCCGGGACGAACGGAGCCCGGGCGCACGCCGAGAATACGTGCAGCCGCATTCGTGGAGTGCGCGAGGACCCAGATGACCGGTGCGGTGAGCCGCTGCAGGATCGTCACCGGTCCCGAGACGGCCTTGGCGACCTTCTCGGCGCTCTGCAGTCCGAGGCGCTTGGGCGCGAGCTCCCCGAACACGAGCGTCACGTATGAGATGACGAGTGTCACGAGGAACACCGCGAGCCCCGACGCGATCGAACTCACCCACGTCACGCCCAGCGTGTCGAGCCACTTCGACACCGGCTCCGCGAGCGTGACGGCGGCTGTGGCCGAAGCTCCGAAGCCCACCAGCGTGATGCCGACCTGGATAGCCGCCAGGAACCGCGACGGATCCTCGGTCAGCCGCAGGACGGCCCGCGCGCGGGTCGAGCCGGCGTCGGCTTCCATCTTGATCGCGGCGCGGCGCGCACTCACGAGCGCGATCTCGGCGGCGGCCAGGTAGCCGTTAGCCACGATCAAGACGATGACGAGCAGTATCTGTGCAGTAATCCCATCCATGCCGATAAGGGTAGCAGGAAGCGGGCGGTGCGGTGCGGGTGGACTGACGCCGAACGTTCGCCGAGAATCGAGCACGACACTGAGCCGGGGGTGAAACCTGGATGGCGCCCGATGCAGAGATGACGCGTGCGGCGGAGGCCGTGGTGCGTGCACTGACCACGGCCGCCAAGACACTGCGCCTGTATCCCGCAACGAGCCCGATCCCTCTCCAGGCCATGCAGGCCGCATCCGAGGCCCTCGGCGGGATGCTGGCCGCCGAGACGGTGTCCCTGATCGTCGCACGCGACGGCTTCACCTACCGGGGCGAGCGCATCGCCACACCGGGAGCGAGCGACCTGGCGGACCTGCTCACCGCGCACGAGGTCGCCGGGGTGGACCTCGTGCCCGGCTGCTCCACACACGACCTCTCCACGTTCCTCACGACCCTGCTGCGCGACCCGGTCGACGTCCGCGCGGAAGGCGGCTTCTCGACGGCTCTGGCGTACGGCGGCGTCAGCTCCGTCTCGGTCTCAGAGGTCGTGCTGACCGCCGCGACCACCGAGATGCCCGACGACGTGGACGTGGACGAGTTCTTACGGGAGCTCGCCACAGACGAGGCGCGGCTCGCCGCATGGCTTGCGGCCGCCGCCTCTGGTGACCCGGCCACGCTCGCCGACGGGCTGGCAGAACTCGCCCGGGCCGCGGGACCGGAGGGGGCCGACGCGCTCGCCCGCGCACTCGGCGGGGCGTTCCTCGGGCAGGAAACCGCGAGCAGGGACACGCTCGTCGGGCTTGCGCTCGACGACACGGGCGGCACGCGCGTGCTTCGGGAGATGCTGCATACTCTGGAGCCGCACGACTTCGCAACGTCGGTTTCTGACGGGCTGTACGCCAAGAACATGCTCTCCATGTCGAACGTCCTGGCGTCGCTGCCACATCCCTCCGTGCTTGAGGCCATCATCGACGAGATCAGGCCCATGCTCGCCGAAGGCGGACACAGCGAACGCGAGCTCGCGTTCCTCGGCCACATGATCGACGTGCGCGCTGCCGACGAAGCCGAGTCCGCCCTGGCTGACCGGCAACCCGACTATCGCACCGTCGCGGCGCTCAGCCGCGTGAGCGACGACGACCTCGCGCCCGCGCGCGAGGAGTTGCGCACGTCAGACGCGACCGTTCACGCACGCACCGTCAACACGATGGTGTCGCTCCTCGACCAGCAGCATGACTTCGCGCTGTGGTCGAGAACACTGGCCGCGCTCGCGTCGGTCGTGCCGCGCCTGCTGACTCACGGGGATCTGGAGCTTGCCGAGCGTGTGTTGACCGATCTGGTGACGCGCGAGTCACGAACGACCCACCCGTGGCCGGGCCTTGCCGACCACATGCAGCACGCACTCGAATCGGCCACGTCGTCCGAAGCGATGCGCGCGCTCATCGGCACCGTACTCGACGACCCCTCCGCCGCCGCTCGCGCCCGGAGCATCCTCGGCCATGCAAGCGTTGCGGCGCAGCAACGACTCGTGACCGAGGCCCTCGGCGCGCGGGACCGCGACGGACTCGCGGCAGCCGAGGCGCTGCTCGGACGACGCCTCATCGACCTGCTGGTGAGCCGCGCCTCCGAGCTGCAGTGGTTCCAGGTCGCCGGGGTCGCCCGCAGGCTCGCAGCCGAGTCAGACCCCCGTTCGCACGAGGCGCTCTCCGCGCTCGCCGCGCGGGCGGATGACCGCTCACGCCTCGAAGTCGCGAAGGGGTTGGCCGGCACCGCGACCGAGCGCTCGGTGGAGATCCTCGCCGCGCTGGCGGGAGACCCCGTCCCGGAGATCGCGGTGACGGCGGTGCGGTCTCTCGAGCGTCTCTCGACGCCAGGCGCCGCACGGGCGCTCGGCGGGGTGTTCGAACGCATAGACGCCGATGGGAAAGACTTCCCCGTGGCCCGCGAGATCATCGCCGCGCTGGGCCGCACCGGCTCCGAGGAGGCGGTCGAGCTCCTGGAACGCATCGCCGGCCGGCGGACGCTGATCAGGCGCGGCCACTTCACGGAACTCCACAACCTTGCGACCGGCGCTCTCGCCGCGCGCCCGAAAGGGGGCGACGGCCTGTGAGCGACCAGCGCGCTATCGCGCTCGTGACCGCGCTGTCCGGCGCGCGAAAGGCGTTCAGCCTGTACCCGCCGCAGCATCCCGAGCACCGGGGGGCGCTCGAGGCACTCCTGGGTGCGGTTCTCGAGGCGACGGCCGAGGGACCGTTCGCGCTCAACCTGCACCTCGGCCGCCTGTATCAGGAAAGCCGCGTGCTTCCCGCTGACTCACCGGGTCTCAAGTCGACCGCACGGTCGCTCGAGGGACACCGCATCGAGAGCCTCACGTTCCATCCGTCGTTCACCGAGAGCGACGCGATCGTACTCCTCGAAGTGCTGGCTCGCAGACCGTCTCCGGACCTGGACGCCGCCGCCCTGCTCGAGGAACGCGGGGTCGTCGGGGTCGTCGCTCGCCGGCTCGAAGAGGGCGCTGCCGAGGAGATGGCCGAGCGCGAGGAGCGTCGTGCGCGCGACCGCGCACTGCACCGGCGTCTGGCCGGCGCACTCAGGCAGGTGACGTCGCAGGTCGGTCCCTCGGGATCGCCGGACATGGGTGAGGCGACCATCGTCGTCGAGGACATCCTCAACCGGCTCATGGAGGACAACGCCGCCGTCCTCGGACTCGCGACACTGCACGACGACGGCGAATCCGACCTGTTCCACGCCATCTCCACGATGATCTACGCGCTCACGATCGGTCTCGGACTGGGCATACCGCCCGAGGGCCTCACGTCACTCGGGCTATCGGCTTTGCTGCACGACATCGGCAAGATGGCCTTTGACCGCAGCGACCCGGCAGAGCGAGAGCGCGCTCGCGCGCTGCATCCACGCATCGGGGCGGAGATACTCGCCCGGATCCCCAACGTGGATCAGGCGGCGATGCTCGTGGCCCACGAGCATCACATGAGGCCAGGGGGTGGCGGCTGGCCCGAGGCGGAGCCCGACTACGTTGCGCACCCATACAGTCGCATGGTGGCGATCGCCGATCGCTACGACCGCCTGATCACCGATGGTCCCAACGGTTTCGGACTCACCCCGGATCGCGCGATCGTCCAACTGCTCCGCGAAACGAACGACGCCCTCGACCGGACCTTCACACGTGTGTTCGTCCGGGAGATGGGCGCATTCCCCGTCGGCTGCCTCGTGCGCCTCTCGGATCTATCGGTCGGCGTGGTGAGTGCACCTGGTGAGGACCCGCTCCAGCCGCATGTCCGGCTCGTCTACGGCGCAGACGGGCTGACGCTCGAGGAGCACAGGGACACCGATCTTGCCGGGTCGGATCTGAGCATCATGGAAGTCGTACAGCCAGCCGATCTCGCCGAAAGGGTTTCGGATCACCTCTGACAGGTGGGTCAGGAGCCGGCGACCGGATTGATCTTGTGCAGCACGAGGGCTATGAGCGCCAGCCGGCGCCCCCGGTCCTGACAACTGTCCACGAAGCGCGCCACCGTCTCGCGCATGTCAGGTGTCGGCTTGTACCTGATGAGACCGCCTGCCTTCGCAAGTATGTGGCCCTCGCACAGGGCGTCGATCTCGGGACCGAGTTCCTCGGTGCGTCGGCCCAGACGGGACGCAAGGCCTTCGAGATCGAGAACAGCCTCCGCGTTGCGGTGGAAGAAGACAAGGATGTCCCAGGTCAGGAGCGAGCGAACGTGATCGTCCACGAACTCCATGACAGCCGGTCCCAGGACCCCTTCGAGGTCGTACAAGGCAAGCCCTTCCACGACGCCCGGCTCCGCGTGTCCACCGGGCACAGCTGAGCCGACACCACATAAACCGTGCTTCCAGTGTAAACCATCGGCGCTGGTGCAGACCACATGCGTGCTGGTGAACCTCCACCCCGTCCGGCGGACCGAAGACAACGTGCCATGTCACCGCACGCAGGGGTACATGGTAGGTGACAGCAACGTCACCGACCGGGGAGCTGCCGATGTTCACGCGCGCCATCGTCTCGACCGACCTCGGTGCCGCATCCGAGGCCACCGTCTCAGTCGCCGCAGCTCTCGGTGCACTCGGCGTGCGGTACGCGGTGCTCGTATATGTCATGGACCTCGATCGCGCGCCATCTGCCGCCGACGATGAGATGTTCGCACGCCAGATCTCCTCGCTCGAATCGGCCGGGATCCACGTGTCCGTCGAGACCCCGCTCGGCTACGCGCCACACGCGATCGTCGATATGGCCGAGAGACACGCTGCCGGTCTGGTGGTCATGGGAACGCGGGGGCAGGGCCTGTTCCACGCCGGCTTCTCGGGCAGTGTCAGTTCCGATGTCATCCGCCTGAGTCCTGTCCCCGTGCTGCTGGTGCCGTATGCCGGCGCGACGGCAGCGGATGGGGGCGCCGATGCCTGCAGGCGGATGCTGTCCTCCGTACTCGTGCCCACCGACTTCTCGCCCGCGGCAGATCGGACGTTCGAACTGATGTGCGCGCTCGCACCTACGCGCATCGAGCGCCTTACGATCGTCCACGTGATCCAATCGACGTTCGAAGCGCTCCGGGGAGGCGCCGAGGGCGCCGCGCGAGAACGGCTGAACGCCCTGGCTGCACGAGCGCGCGACGCAGGCGTGAGGAAGGCCGACATCGAAGTGGTGATAGGCGATCCCCCCGGGGTGGTCGCGACGCTGGCAGCGTCCGGCACACACAGCATGATCGCGCTCGCCCCCCGATGCCTGGACGCGATCGATCAGCAGTTCGGGTCGGTCACCAACGCGGTGATCCAGGAAAGCACGATCCCCCTCCTGTTAGCCCCTGCGCGCTGCAGCGCCTAGGCTCAGGTGCGCGGAAACACGTAAAGCATGACCGCGAGGAAGTGCAGCACCGTCCCCGCAAGCACCCACAGATGCCACACGGCGTGCATGAACCTCACCCGCTTGAGCACGTAGAACACCGTGCCTACCGAGTACGCAAGCCCGCCGCCGACGAGCAGCCAGACTCCGCCGGGCTCAAGATTGGCTGCAAGCGGTCGGATCGCCGCGAGCGCAAGCCACCCCATTCCGAGATAGACGACCGCAGAGACCCACTTCGGCCGGTAGACCCAGAACGCCTCGAGCGAGATGCCGACCAGGGCGAGCGACCACACGATGCCGAACAGCAGCCAGCCGCCCTGGTCGCGAATGGTCACGAGCGTGAAGGGAGTGTATGTCCCCGCGATGAGCAGGTAGATCCCTGCATGGTCTATCACCTTGAACACGTGACGCGCCCGGGGATGTCTGATCGCGTGGTAGAGGGTCGATGCCATGTAGAGCAGGAACATCGTTACGCCATAGACGATCGCGCTGGCGAGATGCCAGACGTTACCCCACAAAGCGGCGATGCCGACCAGCACGACGAGCGCGGCGACGCTGAGCGCCGCGCCCACCCCGTGAGTGACCGCGTTGGCGATCTCCTCACCGAGGGAGTAGTGACACTGCGTGGGTTGTAGCTCCGCTTCGGAACCTGACCGAATGATGCTCATCACGACTCCAGGAGTAGGCACGTAGCCTCGGGACTCGGCGCGCGCACGATGCTTAACTCTATCGTTATCACCCCGTGTCTACTACCCGCCGATGACCACGGATCGCCGGTCAATCCCGTCAGGTTCACTCAGGCTTGCCATTGTTCGTGATTTCGGCGCATCGGCGTGGCATACTCATGCCGATATCGATCGTCACTCACGAACTTTCGGGGGAACAGGATCGGTACAGGCGTCAGACGTTTGCGGGGGCGCGTCTGCGCGCACGGGGATCGGCGAGCACCACGGGAGGCGTCACTGATGCGCGAAGTGACCCCTGCCGACGACGACGCGCGCACCTCGCACCGGAGACCCGCGCTACCGAGCGCACTACTCGTCGCTGGCGGAATAGCGTTCGTGTCCGTCCTCATCCTCTCAACGGGCCGGCTTTCGCCTGCCTGGATCCTTTACCTCCTGCCGGTCATCCTCGCCTCCCTCCTTGCAGACGTCCCGGGCGGGATCGTCGCGGCGGCCCTATCGGCGACAACGGTCGTCCTCGTGGCATCCCCCTCGGAGCTCGCTGCGCAGTGGCCGGAACTGCTTACCGGGCTCTCGGCCTTCGTTGTGTGCGGCATCGTCGTCGGCATCCAGGCGAGACGTCAACGCACGCACGCCCGGGCTCTCGAACGCGTCTCGACCCGAGATCCGGTCACCGGGGTCCGCAAGGCCGAGTCGTTCTACGCGCGGCTCAACGAGGAGATGCGGCGTTCGGACCGGTACGGAAACGACGTGGGCGTGGTGCTCGCCCGGGTCGAGGACATCGACGAGTTCTCCCGCACCTTCGGACGCTACAAGACGGACCTCATGCTCGAACACCTTGCAGACATCGTGCGTCTGAGCGCGCGGGACACGGACATCATGGGGCGCGTAGGGCCCGAAACCTTCGCGCTGGCCATTCCACACGCGGACCCCGCAGCCGCCGAAACGGTAGCCCGTCGCGTGGCGGATGCGGCGGCGGCGGCGGAGTTCGAGGGTGACGCACTCGAGCCGGCCACCCGCTGTCGCGTATCTGTGACCTCGGTCAGCTACCCCGCTGACGCCGGCGACGTGTCCGGACTCGTGTCCACAGCCTCTGCCCGACTCGCTCCCGAGGCTGAGCGAGAGCGCGAGGCTCGCTCGCCCGGACCCGGCGAGGTGATCGCGTGAGGCGCCTGCTGTCCTTCGCCGTTCTGTTCGCATTCTGGTTCGTGATCACGGGTTCGGTCCGGCCCTTCGACCTTGCAGTCGGTATCGCGCTCACGTTCGCAGTCAGCCGATGGGCCGATCGCGTTCTTTGGGCGGACGAGCCCGAGCCCCTCTCGGTCCACGCATGGCTTAGGCTGCCGGGCTACCTGGCGTACCTCGTCAAGGAGATCGTCGTCGCGGCCATCTACGTGGCCGAGCGCGTGCTCGACCCACGAATGGGCATCGCGCCGACCATCCACACGCACCGGGCCGTATTCACTCGCGACAGCGCGCGGGTCGCGTTCGCCAACTCCATCACGCTCACGCCGGGAACGATCACCCTCGACGTCGATGGTGACACGTACATCATCCACTGCCTGCACGAGTCCTTCACCGATGCGATCTCGAGCGGCGACCTGGAGCGACGGGTCTCGCGCGCCTTCGACGACCAGGGGTCACCATGACGACCTTTCTCTGGGGACTCACGGTCTTCCTGATGATCAACGCGACCCTCTGCCTCGTACGGGCGTACCTTGGACCAACGCCGCCGGACCGTCTTCTGGCAGTCAACGTGATGGGAACCAAGACGCTCGTCGCACTCGCGCTGCTCGCCTTCGTGTTCGATCGCACGTTGTTCGTCGATGTCGCCCTCGTGTACGGATTGCTCAACTTCGTCGTCACTCTGGCCGCGAGCAGGCTCATCGAGACCGGTCGTCTCGAGGGTGATGCGACATGACGTGGCTTCTCGGCGTCCGAGACGCACTCGTCGTCGTTCTCGGCGGCATCGGCGCGTTCTTCTTCCTGGTGGGAACACTCGGCATGCTTCGCTTCCCTGATTTCTACGCCCGGACCCACGCCGCAACCAAGTGCGACACCGTCGGCGCGGGCGCTGTGCTGCTCGCGCTCGTCCTGCTCCGGGGTCCGGATCCCGACTCACTCAAGCTCCTGCTCCTCGCGGCGCTCGTGCTGCTCTCGAGTCCGACGGCCGCGCATGCGCTCGCCCGGGCGGCGTTCCGCACGGGGCACGAACCGTGGTACGGCCCGGGGAGGGAGTCGTGAGCCGGGCGTTCGATATCGTCCTCCTGCTTCTGCTGATCGGATGTGCGCTCGCGGTCGTCCGGCTCAAGGACCTGCTTGCGGCCGCCATCGTCTTCTCCAGCTACAGCCTGCTCATGTGTCTGCTCTGGCTGCACCGCGGCGCCCCGGATGTCGCTATGACCGAAGCCGCTGTGGGCGCCGGAGTCACCACGGTGCTGTTCCTGACCGCGGTCAGCAGGACCACGAGGAAGGAGCGATGATGCGCCGCGCGCTCGTCATCTTCGTCCTCGTTGCGGTGGCGATCCCGCTCATGCTGGCGATGGCCGAACTTCCCCGACATGGGTCGCCCGATGCGCCGCCACAGACGCACGTCGCCCCCTACTACCTCGAGCACGGACCCGAGGAGGCCGGCGCCGAGAACGTCGTGACCGCCGTTATCCTCAACTACCGCGGCTTTGACACACAGGGCGAGGTCACAGTCATCTTCACGGCGATGGCCGCGGTGGTCGCCGTGCTCGTTGCGGGAGGCGCGGGCGTGCCTGCGGACAGGGCGGCCGCACCAGCGACGACGCCCGTAAGCCTGATCGTCCGCTTCATCGTGCGCGTCCTAGCGCCGTTCATCGTGCTCTTCTCGGTCTACGTCATCCTGAACGGCCACGTCACCCCGGGCGGCGGCTTCCAGGGCGGCACGATACTCGGCGCGCTGCTCATCGCCCTCACACTCATCATGAGCGAGTCCGACGCACGAGCGCTGCTGCCACAACGGCCCCAGCGGCTGCTGCAGGCGGCGGCCCCGCTGACGTTCTTCGCTGTCGGGATGATCGGTCTCCTGCTGACAGGCGACTACCTTGCGTATCCCCACTCCGGACCTACGATCTGGATCGCCACGCTCATGCTGACCGTCGTGGAGATCGGTATCGGCATCGGCGGAGCGATGGTCGTCGCCACCATCTTCCGGACGATGGGAGCCGACCGATGATCGCCGCGTTGTGGCACAACCTCGACTACGCGGCCTCGGTGATCCTGTTCTGCATCGGCCTGTATGCGGTGATCACCAAGGAGAACCTCATCAAGAAGTTCATGGGCCTGAACATCATGGAGACCGCCGTCTTCGCGTTCATCGTGGCCATCGGCGTGGTAGAAGGTGGCGAGGCACCCATCATGGGTGCCGGGGTCGAGCCGCCGTTCATCAACCCGCTTCCACAGGCCCTCATCCTCACCGGTATCGTCGTCGCACTGAGCACCACCGCACTCGCCTTGAGTCTCATCATCCGCATCTGGAAGCAGTGCGGCACCATCGAGGCCGACGAGCTCAGGGAGGTCGAGTGAGTTGACCCCCTGGCCGCCGCTGCTCGCGCTCCTGATCGTGGTCCCGCTCACCGGCGCGGTGATCACGCCTGTGGTCGGCCGCACGCGCGCCGTCCGATCGGCCGACTGGTCACTCGGCGTGATGCTCGCAACAAGCGTCATCGCGCTCGTGCTCGTCGTTCAGGTGGCTCGCGTTGGTCCATTCTCCTATGTCGTTGGCGGGTGGGTGGCACCGTACGGCATCGAACTCCGGTTCGATGAGTTCGGTGCGGTGATAGCCGTCATATGCCTTCTGGGTACGCTCGCGATGGTCTTCTCCCGCAGGTACGCGGCCCAGGCGATGGCCGAGCAGCGCATCCCCTACTACTACGCCCTGTTGCTGCTCAACCTCACCGGCATGATCGGGTTCGCGGTCACCGGAGACCTGTTCAACCTATTCGTCTTCATGGAGATCTTGTCGCTGTCCGGCTACGCACTTGTGGCGGTGAGCGGTGAGAAGATCGCCGAGATGGCGGCGTTCAAGTACCTCGTGATGGGCGCGATCTCCTCGCTCGTCATACTGCTCGCCATCGGGATCCTGTACGCGCTGACCGGTAGCCTCAACATGGCCGATGTGACCGGACGGCTCGCCGGTGCCCCCGCCGCCCCGCTCGCGGTGGCGTTCGGGGCGCTCACGCTCGGCTTCATGGTCAAGGCGGCCGCGTTCCCGCTCCACATCTGGCTGCCCGACGCCCACGCCATCGCGCCGAGCCCCGTCTCGGCGATCCTCTCGGGTCTCGTGGTCAAGGTGGGCATCATCGGGATGCTCCGGGTGTATCAGATCGCGTACGGCTCCGGTGCGGTCGATATGCGCGCCTTGAACCACGTGCTCATGTGGCTCGGCGCCCTCTCGATCGTCATGGGGGCGTTCTTCGCGGTGTTCCAGGACGACATCAAGATGATGCTCGCCTACTCGACCATCTCGAATATCGGCTACATCATCATGGGCCTCGGTCTCGCGTCGAGTTACGGGATGATCGGGGCAAGCGTGCACGTTTTCAACCACGCGATCATCAAGGCCACGCTGTTCCTCGGTGCCGGTGCGCTGATCTTCCAAACGGGCAAACGAACGCTCACCGACCTGGCCGGCGTCGGACATGCGATGCCGTGGACCGTCGCGGCCATCTCGGTAGGGGCGATCTCGATCGTCGGCATCCCGCCGACTGCCGGTTTCGTGTGCAAATGGTATATCGCGCTCGGCGCCGTGCAGGCCGGCCATCCGTTCTTCGCGTTCGCGCTCGTCTTCGGCGCTCTTTTCATCTTCATCTACTACATCCGAATGGTGAACGCGTTCTACTTCCGGCAGCCGCGCGACCCTGCGATCCTTGAAGTCACCGAAGCGCCAGCCAGCATGCTCGTGCCTGTGCTCATTCTCGCGAGTCTGTGTCTGATCATGGGCGTCATGGGAAGCCTGCCCCTGAGCTTCATCGAGCCCGCGGTACAGCGGCTGTTGTTGCCGCTAGGAGGTGGATAGGCCCGTGGAGGTCGTAGATGCCAGAGCGGCGCTTGCCCCGGCTATCTCTCTCGTCTGCGCGGCGCTCGTGTTCGCCTCGGCTGACAACACGTTCTGGCGGCGATTCTTCAGCATCGCAGCTGCGCTTGCCAAGCTCGTCATCGTGATGTCGATGCTGCCGGGTAGTCTCCGGGGTGTCGTCTACACGTTCAACCTGGTGGAGTTCACTGAAGGCGTAGGTCTCGCATTCAGGGCCGACGCCCTCGGCATGTTCTTCTCCGTGGTGTCCTCCACGCTATGGCTCGTCACCACCATCTACGCGATCGGCTACATGGAGCGCGAACCGAACAGACGGCGCTTCTTCGGCTTCTTCGCGCTGTGCGTATCCACCACCGTCGGTGTCGCTTTCGCCGAGAACCTCCTGACCATGTTCCTGTTCTACGAGTCGCTCACCATCTGCACCTACCCGCTCGTGATCCACGACGAAACGCCCGAGGCGATGAAGGCGGGTCGGAAGTACCTCATCTACACCCTCACCGGTGGAGCGTTCGTGCTGCTCGGCTCGATCGTGACCTACCAGCTCGCCGGGACGATGACGCTGTCCCAGCCGGGCATTCTTCCGCTCGCGGCGGGACGCACGACCCTGACGATGCTGTTCGTCGCACTGATCGCCGGGTTCGGCGTGAAGGCCGCGATCATGCCCCTGCACGGGTGGCTCCCCTCGGCCATGGTCGCCCCAACGCCCGTGAGCGCGCTGCTGCACGCAGTAGCCGTCGTCAAGGTCGGCGCTTTCGGCATTCTGCGTACGATCTACAACATCTTCGGCGTCGCGCTGCTACGAGAACTCGGTGTCTGCACGTGGCTCGCGGGACTCGCGGCGTTCACGATACTCGCCGCCTCGGTGGTGGCGATCTTCCAGGACAACCTGAAGCGACGGCTCGCGTTCTCGACCATCAGTCAGCTCTCCTACATCGTGCTCGGGGCCTCGCTCCTCACCCCGCTCGCTGCTACCGCCGCGATCGTGCATATCGCCAACCAGGCGTTCGCGAAGATCACGATGTTCTTCGTGGCTGGCTCGATCCAACGCACGACAGGAAAGACGACCGTGCACGAGCTTGCGGGCATCGGATTCCGCATGCCCTACACGATGGCGGCATTCACGGTCGCCGCTTTGAGCTTCATCGGCGTACCGCTACTCGCCGGTTTCGTGACCAAGTGGTACCTGTCGCTCGGTGCGCTTGAGGCTGGAGAGTGGTGGTACGCGCTCGTGATGCTCGCAAGCGCACTGTTGAACGCCGCCTACTGGCTGCCGGTCGTCTACACCGCGTTTTTCAAGACCGAGCCTACGGCAGAGGTCGAGGTGCATGAGGCTCACTGGACGATGCTTGGGCCGACGCTCGTGTGCGCGGTGTTCGTCATCTTCCTCGGCGCCACCGTCTCTGTGCCGGGTATGCCGTTCGCGCTGGCGTCTGCCGCCGTGAAGTTCGTCTTCGGGATGTAGGGGTGGTCTGACATGGAGACCGAAGCGACCCGCTCGCTCCTGCCGCTTGCGGCGTTCCTCTTGCCGCTTGCCGGTGCGGTACTCACCTTGCCGCTGCGCAAGATCTCGGCGCGCGTACGCGACATCACGCTGCTCGCACTCACTGCACTGTGCGCCTCCGTCGCCGTATGGCTGGCAGCGCACGTCGCCGGAGGGGAAGTCTACGAGACATACCTCCTGCAGCTCACGCCCGACATCTGGATGTACCTGCGCGTCGACGCGCTCGGCGCGCTGTTCGGCGCCACGGTGGCCGTGCTCTGGATGCTCGCACTCGTCTACTCGTGGGGGTACATGGCCGAGGGTCATCGCCTCGGCCGGTACTACAGCTTCTTCATGCTGTCACTGGCGTGGACGATGGGAGTGGCCTACTCGGGCAACTTGCTCACGTTCCTGATCTTCTACGAGCTGTTCAGCATCCTCACCTACCCGCTCGTCGTACACGAACAGACGCCCGAAGCCATGGCCGCGGGCACCAAGTACATCATCTACATACTGGTCGGTGGGAGCCTCGTCCTGCTCGCGATCGTCCTCACGTACTTCGCCGCGGGAGATCAGACACTCACGACGGGAGGCATCCTTTCCGCCGATATCGGACAGCAGCGCCTGTTCGCGATCTTCTGGTGCTACATCGCGGGCTTCGGCGTCAAGGCAGCGCTCGTCCCGCTTCATGGCTGGGTCCCTGATGCGCACCCGGCCGCGCCGGCGCCGTTCTCCGCCGTGCTTTCGGGCGTCATGGTCGCTGCGGGAAGCTTCGGCATCATGCGCGTGCTGTTCCAGGTCTTCGGCGTGGAGCTCCTCCGCGAGATGGGCGTGATGAGCATGGTCACGATCCTCGCAGGCTTCACGGTGCTCTTTGCCGCGGTGCTGGCCGTCAACCAGGACAACCTTAAGCGGCGACTCGCCTACTCGACGATCAGTCAGATGGCGTACGTGGTGCTCGGCGTCTCACTGCTCGGCTCCGACTCCACGATCGGGGCCATCATCCACGTGACGAATCACGCCTTCATGAAGGGCGGGCTCTTCCTCTGCGCCGGCCTGTTCATCCGCCGGCTCGGCGTGCATCGCGTCAGCCAGCTCGACGGCGCGGCCAAGCGGATGCCTGTCACTGCAGCCGGTTTCGCGATCGCCGCTCTCGGCATGATCGGCACCCCGCCGCTCTCCGGCTTCGTGAGCAAGTGGTACCTGGGGCTCGGCATGCTCGAGACCGGGAACCCGCTGCTGCTGGTCGTCCTGCTCGGCGGGGCGCTCCTGGCGGCCATCTACCTGTTGCCGATCGTGTACCGGATGTACTTCCGCGAACCGGTGCTGACCGCCGACGACAAGGTCACCACCGAGGGGCGCGAGGCGCCGGCCTCGATGCTCGTTCCGCTTGTCATCGTGACGCTCCTGACAATCGCTCTCGGGCTCGGCGCGTCACTTCCGGGGATGCCGGTATCGCTTGCACGAATGGCCGCCGAGACGTTCTTCCATTAAGGGGGACCGATGGACGGCGCGCATGTAGCGTCCGAGGTCGTTCATACCGCCGCGGAGGTGGCGCACGTCACCGCGAGCCCCCTCCCGCTGCTGTTGGTTCTCGTCCCGCTGCTTGGCGCCGCGCTGGTCTATCCGCTCGGCAGACGGTGGCCGAAGATCCGCGACGCGTGGGTGGTCGTTATCGCTGCACTGACACTCCTCGGCGCGACGGGGCTCATCCCGCTCATCGCCGAACACCACCGCGTCGAGAGCGTCGTGCACATGCTCATCGGCACGCTCTCGTTCAACGTCGACTCGTTCTCGATGCTCTTCGCCATCTTCACGTCGTTCATATGGCTTGCGTCCACGCTGTACTCACTGGACTACCTCAAGCACGAGCAGAAGCACGACCGCTACCACACGACGAGTCTGGTCGTGCTCGCGGCCATGCTCGGCGTGGTCCTTGCCGGCGACCTGGTCACGCTCTACCTGTGCTTCGAGGCGCTCGGACTCGTCGCGTTCCTGTTCGTGATCCACACCGGGACCGACGACGCCAAGAAGGCATCGATCAAGTACTTCTGGATGACGGTGGTAGGCGGCTTCGCGCTCATCGGCGGCATCTTCCTCACGTACGCACTCGGCGGCACCGGCGCGATCGGGCCACTTCCCGCGGGACACGGGGATGAGCTCATCAGATGGGCCGCGGCCATCATGCTCATCCTGGGTTTCGGGGTGAAGGCGGGCATGGTACCCGTGCATGTGTGGCTCCCCGACGCACACCCGGTCGCGCCGTCCCCCGCCAGTGCGCTGCTCTCGGGCGTCATGATCAAGGCAGGCGCGTACGGCATCTTCCGCGTGGTGACGGGCATCTTCAGGCCCGAGGTGGCCGAGACGATCGAGGAGTCCCTCTGGCACTTCTCCGAGCAGCTCGGGCTGGCAGTGCTGTGGATCGGTATCGCCACGATGGCGATCGGCGTGTTCCTCGCGCTCCAGCAGTCCAACGCCAAGCGCATGCTTGCCTACCACAGCGTGAGCCAGATGGGATTCATCCTCGCCGGCATCGGCGCGGCGGGCTACCTGGGCTCGCACGGGGCTATGGGCGTGGCAGGCGGCCTGTTCCACGTCGTGAACCACGCGCTGTTCAAGGCGTGCCTCTTCCTCGGCGTGGGCGCGGTCTACTTCCGAACGCATTCGCTCGACATGTACCACTTAGGCGGCCTCTGGAAGAAGATGCCGCTCACGTTCCTCTTCACGCTCATAGCCGCCATGGGTATAACCGGCGTCCCGCTCCTGAACGGCTTCGTCAGCAAGTGCCTCATCCACCACGCGATCGTCGAGGCATGGGAGTATCGCCACCTGGCTTCTCTCGGCATCGCCGAGAAGATCTACATCGTGACGTGCGGCGGTACGGCGGCCTCGTTCATCAAGCTCATCGGGCTGGTCTTCCTCGGCAAACCGAAGGTCGAGTACGGTCCCGAGGTCAAAGACGCGCCGAAGCGCATGCTCGTGGCCATGGCGGCGCTCTCCGTCGCGATCATCACGCTCGGTCTGCGCCCACAGATCCTGCTCAGGGGCGTCTTCCAGCCGGGGCTGCACACCTGGGGTCTGCACGGCGACATCCTCGACGACTACCTGGCACACTACTTCTTGTCGCCTGCTGACCTGATGAGCGTGGTGGTCGCGTTCGCACTCGGCTTCACATTCTTCTTCGTCGGCATGAGGTTCGGCCTGTTCCACCTGCACGGGCCGAAGTGGCTCTCGATCGACTGGTGGTACCGGCAGGTCGCACACGGTCTGATCGCCTTCTGCGTCGCAACGGACCGCGCGTACGAAGCTGTGCGAAACGCCACCTCGCGCTTCATGCGACGAACGCTTTCCGAGTACGGCGGCATGGTCATTCGCGTGGGCCGACAGCGGCGGCTGCTCGTCGCCACCATGCTCACCGGCGCGCCAGGTGCACGCGACCAGCACTTCATTCAGCATGCATATGTGACCCTCGAGCGTGAACGGCAAGACGCGGTTCGACGTGCTGTGGCACAGGCGCTCGAGAAGCTGCGCTCCCGTGGCGGCGAGGCGGTCGTCGTTGATGAGCCCGCCTACCTCGATGCGGTCCGCGATATCGCGGGCTACATGGCGCAACGGCTGATGACCGAGCGGATGGGCGTCCTGTCCGACCTCACCCGCACCGGGGACCTTCAGGCCGCCCGGGCGCCTTTCGAGGCCGTCCGCTCCGAGCTCACCCGGGTCTACCGGCCGATCGCCGAGACCGCGATCACCAACGCCCCGCGCCGTATGCGTGGAGAGAGCGTCACGCGGGAGGTCGCATCGGCGGTCAACACCATTCTCAGCAACGAGCGATTCGACCTGCTCATCGCCTCGGCGATCCCGCAGTCACGTCAGGCACTCGGGCAGGTACTCGAGATCGGCGCATCGGTGCGCCACGGTCTCCCTCCCCGCTCGGCGATCCAGGCTGCCCGGGCCGGCGGCCTGAGCGCACTGGAGCGTGCGGCCGCATGGTCCGTCGAGATGCTCGCCATCGTCGTCGACGCGCTCACCCGGGAGGGGACCGGCCGCCTTCTGGATCGGCCGATCGACGAAACGACCGTGCTCGGGACACGTCTCGGCATCCAACGCTATGCGCGAGACATCGGCCTGAACGTCACGGTGCTCCTCGTGCTCCTCCTCGCGTTCATCGGTGCGCTCGCGCTGCGCTAGAGCGCCTGCGACCACTCCCGACGACGCCATGCTACGCTGCACACACGCGCGTCGGAAGGCGGGGTCATGTGCGAGTTCTGCGTCCAGCATGGTGACGGTCGAACGTGGTATCTGGAAGCCGCGAACTACGCTGCGGACCTCTCGCGCGACCTCGAACGACGAGAGTACATGATCGACTTCGTGCGCGGCTTCGACACCCGCATGCGCCGTAACGTCAAACTCCTCGACGCACTGGCCGTTGCGCCGAGACCTGTGCGTGCGGCGTTCCACTCGATCGCGGGCAAACGGCAGATGCTGGACCATTTCGGGCAGCCGGTTCCCCTTGAAGAGTGTGCGCGCATATTCGACTTCGCCACCTCCATCGTCCAGCTCCCCTGCGTGTGCCGGCATTTTGCCGGGATGCCCGAGCAAGGCTACTGTCTCGCGGTCACCGTGACGCCGATCGACGACGTGCTGTCCGAGGCGTTCGCGGACTACCTGCAGGGCCCCGACGTGTCCACCCTGCAGAAGCTCAGCCGCACCGAGGCGCTCGGCGTGCTCGAACGTGCAGAGCGCGAAGGGCTGATGCACTCGGTGTGGACGTTCAAGACCCCGTTCATCGCGGCGATCTGCAACTGCGATCTCGCGAGCGGCTGCATGGCCATGAAGACGACCCTCGAATGGGGCCACAGAACGATGTGGCACGGAGAGTACGTCGCTGCCGTCGATGAGACGGCCTGCAGCGGTTGCGGCGCATGCGTCGAGCGGTGTCCGTTCTCGGCAGTGGTGCTCGACGCCCGCGAGGTGGCCGTGGTCGATCCGCTGGCGTGCTTCGGATGCGGGATCTGCCGCTCGGCCTGTGGCATGGAGGCGCTTGCGCTCGTCGACCGGCCCGACGCGGCCGTCCCCGTTACCGCAGCCGGGGAGTGAATCGCGCGACATCCGGTGGGCCGAGCAACTCCCAGTCGCCGGTGACCCCGCGCACCGCGGCAGCCAGCTCCGCGTGCAACATCGCTATCCCGCAGTCGAGACGCTTCGAGATGCGCGGCGTGTCCGCGCCATCGAAGGAGATGACGAGCGCGGCGTCCTCGAACCGAAGCCGCCATGGCTGCCGGTTCATCGCCGAGGGTGCCGGAACGACGGCCTCGGCGGCGGCACGCGCCCACTCCGGCCACGATCGGCTTCCCGGGGCGATCTCCTCCACGCTCATCCGTGTCTGCGGTCGCCCGCCCTTGAACAGCACCCGCTCCTTGAGCGTGACGGCCTCATGTGCGTGCCCGACAGGCGAGACGCCGAAGACGCGCTCGCCAGGCGACGCCCCCGCCGCCCGTGCCGCGTGCACCGAGCTGAACATCCCCCCGACCCAACACGTGTCCAGGCCGCGCGCCGTGGCCTCGAGCATGAGGGCCTCGCCGGTGTAACCAACGGTCTGGGGAGGCGTGTCCGCACGTCCAAGGAATACGAAGGCCGACGGAGCGCCGGAGATCCCACCGTACGCACCGACGATGCCGACGAACATGTCGGACGATGCTTCTCTGGCCAGCCCCACGCGGGCCCCGGCAAACGGACGGAAGCGCTCGGCGAGAGCCCCGAGCGCATCGAGATCGGCGGAGTCCGGTCGCGCCTCATCGTAGCTGCGGCGGGATCGACGTCGATCGATAGCCGCGTGCCAGCGTACGGCCTGCGCGAGGGTCAGGCCACTACCCGGCGTCATCTGTGGTGGCCCGTCCCGGCGTATCCGCAGACTCGACGATGCACCGGTCCGGGAGCCGAAGTGTGAATACCGACCCGTGTCCGGGTATGCTCTCGACCTCGATCGTCGCTCCAAGCGCGTCGGCGATACGACGGCTCGCCGGCAGACCGATGCCCGCTGCGGGTTCGTGCATCTCGGGACCTTCGAACAGCGACTCGAGCCGCTCAGGATCGATGCCCCGGCCGGTGTCCGACACCGTGATCGTGCTCTGCCCCTCTTCGGAGTGACCTACCGTGACGCCGACCTCGCCGCGCTCGGTGTACTTGATCGCGTTCGAGAGCAAGTTGAGCAGGACCTTCTGCACCTTGTAGCGATCCGTCTCCACGTCGATCGGGCGGACGTCCGCGGCCATCGCGATCCGAAGACCTTTGTCCGCAGCAAACGAGCTGAGACCGAACACGACCGATTCGACCAACTCCACGAGGTCGAACGCCTCCGGTTCGCACCTGAGATCACCGTCATCGTCACGCTGACTCTCGATCAGACTGTTCACGAACGCCGACAACCGCCTGCCCGCCTCGAGCACCATCGCGGTCTGCCGTCGCTGCTCGTCGGTGAGTTCACCGGCCATGCCACCAAGCATCAGTTCCGAGAATCCGGTGATTGTCTGCAAGGAGGTGCGGACCTCCTGGGTCAGGTTCGCGAAGATCATGTCCCGCGCGACCGACGCATGCTGGAGCTCGGCATTGGCGCGCAGGAGGTCCTGCGTGCGCTGACTCACGATCTGCTCCAGGCTCCGCTGGTGCCGTTCGATCTGGGCCTCCATACGGAGACGCTCCGTGACATCGGTGAGCATCGAATACAGCAGTCGCCTGCCCCCGACCATGATCGAACCCGTGCTCACCTCGACGTCGCGTGCCGAGCCGTCGGCAGTCCTGTGCTTTCCGGCGAAGCGTACACGCGTCCCGTCAACGGCACGCTCCAGCTCGGCCTGGACCGTATCGGCCGGCAGGGCGTCGACCTGCAGCACGCTCATGGTCACGAGATCCTCGCGGTTGTACCCGTAGAATACGCATGCCGCAGGATTGGCGTCGACGATCTGGGTCGTGACCGGCTCGATGAGTAGGATCGGCACTGAAGAGCCCTGGAAGACGGCCCCGTATCGCTGTTCGCTCTCCTTGAGCTCCCGTTCGGCAACAAGGCGCGCCAGGATCTCGGCGGCGCGCGTACTCATGATGCTCAGCGTGGCGCAGGCGCCGGCGATGTCTGATGGCGGCTCGCGCCAGAGTCCGACGAGCATGCCCAGGCGGCGACCGTCACTGCCGGGTAACGCAACGCCGATGTAGACTCCGAAACCCTTGTCGGCCAGCCATGAGTTGCCCGTGAGGCTCTCCGCCGCGCCTTCCGCCACGCAGACGAACCGTCTTCCCTTGAGTGGCCTGGCAAGCGTGCCCGCGAGTGTCGCCGCGGACTCAGGTGATGGCTGGGCGTTGCCGTGTGGCTCCCAGGCCGCCAGGAGCGACGCTTCCTCGGGGTCGTCCGGGTCCGTCTCGGCCAGACACATGTAGTCCGCACCCACCAGCGTACCGAGTCTCGAGACGATCTCATCGAGTGCCTGGTACGACTCCTCGTCGGACATCGTGCGAAGCCCCTCGTAGGCCGCCGCCCTGCGATCGCCCGGCGTGACCGTGACGAAGACGATGGCGCCGCCGAGTGAGCCTCCCGGCCCCCTGAACGGTATGACGGTGAGCGTGGTGTCTGCGGCCTGACCGTCGGGCGTGCGGAGCCGAACGCGGATGTCGAACGTCGGGTCGGCTTCTTCGCTGCGCGCCGCCACGATGGTCCAAAGGTCCGTGCCATCGTGAGCCAGAACGCGAGGGGTCTCGCCTTCGCCCGACGCGCAGAGCCAGCCTGCCGAGCGACTGCATGCGAGCAGCTCTCCGTCGGGACCGAAGATGAACGTGGGGAGCGGCTGCGCGTCGGCGATCGCGACCACCAGCGGCCTGGCCCCCGTGAGCATGAGCGGCTCGGACTGCCCCCGCCGCTCCTGCGAATGACGGCCCTCGGCTTCCACGACCCTCCTCACACGTGGCTCCTCAACAGTAAGACGATAGCACGGCTGACCCGGGAGGCTATCGACGTGCCGGGCCTCGCGCGCCTCGCGCGTTGACGAGTGTGACGCCGACGATCGCCACCGCACCTCCGACAAGCGAGACTGCGGATGGCGTTTCCCGGATCCACACCCACGCTATCCCGATGGCAAGGACCGGAGAAAGGTAGAGGAACGACGACAGGAGTGATGCCGGCATGCGCGCCAACGCGTACGACCACGCAAGGTACGCAAGCGCGGCCGGGAAGACGCCCAGATACACGACGGCCGCCGTTTCACTCCAGCTGGCGGCGGGGATCTGCCGGAGCAGGGACGGTGCCCACACAAGCATCGGGACGGTCCCCGACCAAATGACGTATGTGGTGAACTCGAGCGGCCGATACCGGGTGAGCAGCGGCTTGGACACGACGAAGTACGCCGCCGTGACCACAGCCGACAGGAGAATGAGCAGCGCCCCGGGCTCGAAGTGCAGGCCGCCAGTCCCTTCGCCGAGCGTGATCAGCGCCACGCCCGCGAACGATACGGCGATGCCGGTCCATCCTCGAAGCGTCAGGCGTTCGCCGAGGAACACTACGGCCATCAGCGCCGTGAACACCGGCCCCGACGCGATGATCAGGCTCGCTGCACCCGCACTCACCGTGAGTTCGCCGTAGTTGAGCGCCACGTGATAGATAGTGATGCCGAACGCACCCGCGAGCGCTATGCGGGGCAGATCCCGGGCATCGGGCAGCCTCATCCTCGTCAGGGCCGCGTAGCCGCCCAAGACGATGGAGGCGACGCCGAACCGCAGAAGAGCGAGCTCACCGGGACCGTAGCCACGGAGCCCGGCCTTGATGCCCGCGAACGCGGAGGCCCACAAGACGAGCGTGACGGCGATGGCGAGCGCGGTCTTGAGGTCGAGGGTGCGCCTCACGCCGGCGCGCTCACTCGAACTTCAACAGCGTGATGCCCACGCCGAGAGACACGGCTGCGAAGCCGAGGAGGACTGCCGCCGGCAGAAGCGCCGCATCGAGGCCCTGGTTGCGCGCGACGACGTCGGTAAGGCCCACTACCGCCCAACCGGTCGGCGTGAGTCTCGCGATCGCCTGCATGAAGGGCGGGACGACCTCGATCGGCCAGAGACAACCACCGAGCATCGCGAGACCGGTCGAGATGAGCGGGCTCAAGCCGCTCAACTGGTCGCGTGTGCGCACGAGTGCGGTGACGAGCACCGCAAGTCCGGTCCCCGCAAGAATGTACGCGCCGAGGACGAGTCCAGTGGCGACCGGATCGCGGCCCCACGGAACGCCGAAGACGAGCGCCCCGACGGCGACGAGTATGAGTGCCTGCACGGATGCCGCCATGACGATGCCGAGCACCTTGCCGCCCAGCAGCGTGCCCCTCGCAAGCGGCGCGACGAGCAGTCTACGAAGGGTGCCCTGCTCGCGCTCCTCGAGAATGCCGCCCGCGCTGCCGAAGGTCATGAACAGGATGAACCAGACCGTGAACCCGATCGAGCTGAGCGTAGCGCCCTCGGCCATGACCGTGTCTCCACGGACATCGGAGGCCACGACCGTCTGGCCTTCGGCATAGACCGGCGGCCTCGGGTCCCACTTCGCGTTCGCGGCCTCGTAGACCTCGTCGAAGTCCGCCGAACCCGGCGGCGCCATGCGCACGACCACCTCGGCAGTCTGCGCGTTTCCCGACATCCGCATCGCGATTCCCTGAACGACCGAGATGACGGCAAACGCGCTCTCCGATGTGGGATCGCGCAGTACCTGGATGACGGCACCCTCGCCCTTCAGCCCGGCTTCGAATCCATCCGGCACGAGCACCGCGACTCCGTCGCTGCCGGAGGCTATCAGTTCCTCGGCCTGCGAGCGGGACACCGCGCTCGTCTCGAACGACTCCTCCGCGTCGAGCAGCGTACCGACCTGCGCAGAGTAGACGGAGTCGTCATCGTCGACGAAGAGCACCCGCATCGCATCGCCCTCGCCACCGGAGAAGGCAGAGCCGAAGAGCATCGTGAGCGCGAGCGGCAGGATGATGACACCAACGAGTTCACCCGGGTTGCGCAGGAGCTGCAACCCGTTCAGCCACGCGAGAGCAAGCATCTTGCGCATCATTCGTGCCTCATCCGCCACACGCCGAACGCAAAGAGCGTCGCGGCGATCACGAGAAGCCAGGCAACGTTCATCAGTACGTCTCCCGCGGTCCCGCCGCGCATCAGGTCGAGGAATCCGCCGACAGCCCAGTAGACCGGCGAGATCACCTGAACGGGAAGCAGGAACTTCGGCAGTTGCTCGGTGGGGATCATCGACCCACCGGTGGCTGCGAACAGCATGATCGCAGCCGGGGCGATGCCGCCGATCGTACGCTCGGTCTTCCCGAGCGCCGCCAGCGTCATCGCGAGCCCTGCTCCCGCGAGGGCTTCGGCAAGGCCGAGCGACAGGACACCCACAAGGTCCGCACCCCAGTCGACGCCAAAGAGCATCCGCGTGCCCACGAGCAGCACCAGGAACTGCCCGACACCGATCATGAGTACCGCAACTGCTTTACCCCCGACGATGGCGATCGTCGTGGCGGGAGTCGACATCATACGCGCGAACGTCTGCTCACGACGTTCCTTCACGAACGAGAATGCGCCGAACATGCTGCCGAACAAGAGGAACATCGCCGTCATCCCGGCGGCGTAGTACGAGATCATCGAGATACGCTTCTCGACATCCGCCTCGACCTCGCGAACGGTGACCGCATCGAACACGATCTCGGGCGCTGATGGTTGCGCCTCACCAGGCGTCGCTGCGGGCGGTGCCCCGCCCGCCAGAGCGAAGTACTCACCGAGCGTCTCGCCCGCGATGATCTGCGCCGACGCGTTCGAGACACCTGCGCGAACGACACCCGCCCAGATGCCTGCAGCGATCTTGGAGCCCGGATCCTGCAGTACCTCGAGTCCGACCGGCGTGCCGGCTGCGATCTTCTCGCTGAGGTCGCGCGGGATGATCAATGCGGCCGTGAGGTCACCGCGCTCGACATCGGTGCGGACGGTCTCGGCATCGTCCCGGACGTCGATGTTGAACAGCTCGTCGATCTCCGTCGAGGATGTGAGACCTTCGACGAAGTGACCTCCGGTCTCACCGGCGTCCTCGTTGACGATCGCAACGTCGACGTCGAGCGAGTCGCCCTCGCCGATGCTACCGAGCGCCGAGCCGAGGATGAAGATCAGCGCGAGCGGCATCGCGAGCATGACGAGCAGCGCCGCGCGGTCACGCGCGATGATCGTGGCGTCCTTGCGGGCGATGGTGAGCAGCGTGCGCACGTCAGTCTCGCAGACTCTTGCCGGTGAGGTGCAGAAAGACGCTCTCAAGGTTCGGCTCGGTCACCGAGACCGAGGTGACGTGCGCACCCTCGGACTCGAGTGTCGCGACAAGCTTCCCGAGGATGGAGCCGGAACTCGGCGTGAGTACCGCCAGTGCCTCCTCGGTCTGGTCCGCCTGTCGCACGCCGGGGATAGCACGCACCTGCTCGAGCACGGACTCACTGACATCGGTGACGGCGACGCTCACGACATCCATGCCGCCCACGACGTCACGCAGCTCGTTGAGCGTCCCCATAGCGATGATCTTGCCGTGGTCCATGATGGCGATGCGGTCGCAGAGGTACTCGACCTCTTCCATGTAGTGACTCGTATACAGCACCGTCATCCCCGAGGCGTTGAGCTTCTTGACCGTCTCCAGGATGTGGTTCCTGCTCTGCGGATCGATGCCGACGGTCGGCTCGTCCATCAGCAGAACCTTCGGCGTGTGTAAGACGCCCGCCGCGATGTTGATGCGCCGTTTCATGCCGCCCGAGTACGTCTCGATCCGCTGCTTCGCGCGATCCTCGAGGCCGGCGAGTTCGAGTGCCGCATCGACCGCATGTTTCAGCTCGGCCCCGCCGAGCCCGTACATCCTGCCCCAGAAGGCGAGGTTCTCGGCGGCGGTGAGCGTGGGATAGAGCGCTACCTCCTGTGGTACGACCCCGAGCGAGGCCTTGACCGCGCGCGCTTCGGTACCGGCGCTGTGACCGTCGACGACGATACTCCCCGCGTCCGGATCCAGCAGGCAGGAGATCATCGAGATGGTCGTGGTCTTCCCCGCGCCATTGGGACCGAGCAGGCCGAATATCTCGCCTTGCTCGAGCGCGAACGACACCCCTGCCACAGCGGCAACGTCGCCGAACCGCTTCTCGAGATCGGTGACTTCGACGATCACACCCATGATCCCCTCCGAGTTCGACCGGGCGCCCGCGCACCCGAGGGCCAGCTCGCTCCACGTAGCGTACCGTACCGAAGAATCGGCCGGCCACCCGAATACGGTGACCGGCCGACTATCGTGACGTGGTGGACGAGATCGGATTCGAACCGACAACCCCCTGCGTGCAAAGCAGGTGCGCTCCCGTTGCGCCACTCGCCCGTTGGGCCGCACGATCAGGCGGCCTGCGACGGACAGTATAGCATCCCGTACGGCCTGGAGAACGGCACCGGCAAGCCACCCAGACACATGCAGGAGAGGGCGGACGCCCGAGGCGCCCGCCCTCATATTCGCAATCACCGGGACGACCGTCGCACCGCCCGAGGCGCCCCTCCAAAGGGCAATCCTGAGAAGCTCTTGGCCGATCGAGTTGGTTCCCTGTCGGCCGCACCTCTACAGATTCCAGAGGCTTATGCCCGGTACCCCGCGGGTCACGTGATCAGTGCACGTACGGAATAGACTGCACGGACAATACTCGTTCAACGAACAACGGACATTGCACGAACGGTGTACCTCACGCACGTACCCCGCGGGACCCTTCATCGACCGTCCCGGTGGTGAACCCTGCATCGTCGCTTTTCACTCGATAGGGTCACCCACTCTCCCGTTGAGAACCTTCAGGGCGCTCGCGCGCCCTCTCTAGAGTTCGTACCCGGCACGCACGGTTTCCTACCTGCGGGAGCCTACTTGAGTGCGTCCAGCGCATCTCGCAAGACGGCCTCTGCCTGCGCGCCCACGATCATCTGACCCACCGAGCCATCGGCGTTCAGGAACACGAACGTGGGAACGAACTGCGCGTTGTACTTCGTCATAAGGGTCTGGCCCTCAGGATCCGTATCCACATTGATGAGCCGGAACTCAACGATTCCCTCGTACTCTGTCTTGAGCCTGTCGACCACAGGCGCCACTTCGCGGCAGCTGGGTCACCAGTCGGTGTAGAACTCGTACGCGATCGGGAGCGAGCTCGTCTGAGCACCGGCATCCGCCGGCGACTCGCTTATCGGAGGCGCTCCCCCGGCGAGCTCGCCGTTCCACGCGATGATGCCCGCCGACAGGTCGTAGACCCGCTCGAAGCCGAGTGAGCGCAGGATCTGCGCGGCCTCGGCGCTGCGCTCGCCCGTGGCGCAGTACACCACGATCGGCTCAGCCGGATCCCAGGATGCTGCGGCTGCGGAGAGTCCCATAAGCGGAACGTTCTCGGCACCGGCGATGTATCCGGCCCCGTACTCCCCAGCCGTCCGTACGTCGACGATACGCGCTCCATCGGCCTGCAAGTCCACCAATCGTCCGTTGTCGACGACGCCGGACTCGGCGGAACACGCGGAAAGCGTGAGTCCGGCCGCTATGACCACCACAGCCAGGAGTGCTGCCGACCGTTTGAAACGACCCATGTGACCTCCGATCCGATAGCCATCGGATTCAAGATACCCATTGGGGTATACCTCTAGCAAGGTGCATGCCGCACTCTCGCAGCACCGGATCAGGTGGACGTGGCACAATGCAGGCAGGCAACCTGGGCCGGCGGCACGAAGGGTGTGAGGGGAGATCGTGAGATCCGTCTCGGCGACAGACGACGTCGTGCTACCTGCTGCTGCCGTGCCGCTGCGCGGTGGACTCCTCGGCGCGGACCGTCTCGCCGCTTCAGCTCGCGCTCTCGCGCGGGATCAGAAGTGGACGTGCGCGGCGCGCGAGTCTCGGACACCGCTGCTCGATCTCCTCGTGATCGCCGAGCGGGAGCTGGCCACCGTCTACCGGAGACTGGCGGCGGACGTCCACGAGAACATCCCGATCTCTCCGGCCGCCGAATGGCTGCTGGACAACTACTACCTCATCGAGGAGCAGATCCGGCTCGTACGCGACGACCTCCCCGCACACTACGGCGCTGAGCTCCCCCGGCTCTCGACCGGTGACTACCGGTCGCTACCGCGCGTCTTCGAGATGATGATCACCCTCGTCTCACATACCGACTCACGCATTGATCAGACGAGCCTCGAGTCGTTCACGATGGCGTACCAGGACGTCTCACCGCTGACCATCGGCGAGGTCTGGGCCGTCCCGATCATGCTGAGGATCACCCTCGTAGAGAACCTGCGGCGCCTCGCTCTCAGAATCCTCGACGCACATCAGTCGGTCGTTGCAGGAGACCGCTTCGCCGACCGGCTCCTCGCTGCGGGAGACGACGGGGCTGGAGCGGTCGCTGCGCGCATAACCGAACTCGATCTCGCCCACGCCGAGGCGCCGGCGCCGTTCATCGTGCGACTGTCGCAACGCCTCGCCGGTCAGGACGTCGCTCTCGCGCCGCTTGCCGACTGGCTGGAGGCGACACTAACCGCACGCGACGTGACCCTTGAGCAGGTGACGCTTGCTGCGCATCAGGAACAGGCGGCCGATCAGGTCTCGGTGGCCAACGCGATAACGAGTGTCCGCTTCCTCGATGCGCTCGAGTGGCGTGACTTCTTCGAGCACACGAGCCTCGTCGAACACGTCTTGCGGAAGGACCCCGCCGGCACGTACGCAAGGATGGACTTCCGAAGCCGCGACCGCTACCGGCACGCGATCGAGTCGATCGCCCGGCGCTGCCCCCTCGATGAGATCGGCATCGCCGAAGCCGCGATGAGCCGTGCGCTCGATGCGCTCGCCAAGGACCCGGCTGACGCAGTGCGCGGTCATGTCGGTCACTACCTCATCAGCTCGGGGCGCTACGCCTTCGAGCAGGCGATAGGCTATCACCCGCATTTCAAGGAACGCCTGTATCGCGGTCCGCTCGCGGCACGCGGTCTCGTCTTCTGGGGGTTGTTCGCGCTCATCACCGTCGCTCTCGCCGCAGGCGTCAGCAGGTTCGCATGGGGCGTCTCGGGAAGCGCCTTGGTCTCGGTAGTCCTGGCGCTGCTGGCGCTGCTGCCGGTCTCGGACGTTGCGCTCACCATCGTCAACCGGGTCTCGGCGTGGCTCTGGCCGGCGCGCACGCTCCCCAAGATCGACTACCGCAAGCCCGTGTCCCCCGCACACCGCACGATGGTGGTCTACACGGCGTTGCTGACCTCTCCACAGTCCGCGCAACACGTGATCGACAACATGGAGATCGGTTACCTGGCCAACACCGACCCCAACATCCGTTTCGGCATCCTGGCCGACCTGCGCGGCGCAGCCGAGCAGAGCCTGCCTGGAGATGCAGCCGTCATAGAGGCGGCCCGAAACGGCATCGCGGTTCTCAACGATCGCTACGGACGATTCGGCAGCCGCCCGTTCAGTCTCTTCGTCCGTGGTCGCACCTATAGCAAGGCCGACCGTACCTGGATGGGCTGGGAGCGCAAGCGCGGTGCGCTGACCGAGTTCTGCCGACTGCTTCGGGGAGCGACGGACACCTCGTTCGAGGTCGTCGACGGGGATGCCGCCGGGTTCCACAGCGTCACGTTCCTCGTGACGCTTGACACCGATACGGTGCTGCCACGCGACGGCGCGCGCAAACTGATCTCGACGATCGCCCATCCGTTGAACAGGGCCGAGCTCGACCCCGTCACACGAACCGTCAAGCACGGATACGGACTCGTGCAGCCGCGCGTGACGATGTCGCTGGAGGGGTCGACAGACAGCCTCTTCGCGTGGATCTATTCGGGCGTCACCGGCATCGATCCTTACGCGGGCGCCGTCTCGGACACCTACCAGGACGTCTTCGGCGAGGGCTCGTTCACCGGCAAGGGGATCTTCGAGATCGACATCTTCAACGCCGCACTCGACGATCGTTTCCCGGAGAACACGCTGCTCTCTCACGACCTGCTCGAGGGATCGTACCTTCGTACCGCGCTCGCGTCGGACGTGGAGGTCCTCGATGACCAACCCGCGAGCTACATCTCGCACTGCGCGCGGCTGCACAGATGGGTCCGCGGCGACTGGCAGACCATCCCGTGGCTTCTGCCGCGAGTCCCCGTGGCGGGCGGGACCGAGCGAACCCCACTCACCGGTCTGCATCGCTGGAAGATCGCCGATAACCTCCGACGGAGCCTCTCGGCGCCTGTCATGATGCTCTTCGCGACGGCCGGCTTCATGCTCCTGCCTCACGCAGGCTGGGCGTGGCTCGGCATCCTGTTCGCGCTGCTCTTCTTCCCGCTGTACTTCCAGTTCGCCGACTCCGTGGTCTTCCGCAGGCCTCCCGCCGACACGCGCTCGGACACCACGACCTTCGTCTCGGACCTCAAGCGCGACGTCCTCCGCAACGTTCTCAACGTCGCGGTGCTGCCGCACCAGGCGTACCTCATGACCGACGCGATCGTCCGTGCATGCTGGCGCATCGCCATAAGCCGCCGGAACCTCCTCGAGTGGGAGACCGCTGCCGAGGCCGAACGCCGCCTCGGCACAACCGACCTTGGCGCCTTCGCCAGGCGGATGTGGCCCGCGACTGCGATCACCGCACTCCTCGCGGTCCCCGTGGCGCTCGGCACCGCCGGGCCCCGGGCACTGCTGTCGGCGGCCCCCCTGTTTGCGGTGTGGCTGACCGCACCGCTGGCGGCGTGGCGTGCGAGCCGCCCGACACCCGAGCCGGAGTCGGGCGTGGTGCCGGCCGATGTAGCGACGATGCGACGCATCGCCCGCAAGACCTGGCAGTTCTTCGAGACGTTCGTGACCGCCGAGTCGCATCACCTTGCGCCGGACAACTTCCAGGAGGAGCCGAAGGGTGAGGTCGCCCATCGCACCTCTCCGACGAACATGGGACTTCAGCTCATCTCGTACTTGACCGCACACGACCTGGGCTATGTGACGGTGGCCGGACTCGCCGGGCACGTGTCGCGGACACTGCACACGATGGTAGGCATGGAGCGCTTCCGCGGACATTTCTACAACTGGTACGACACTCTCACGCTGCAGCCGCTCCGTCCGACGTATGTCTCCACGGTCGACTCGGGCAACCTCGCGGGGCACCTGCTCACGCTCCGGGTCGGACTCCTTGAGGCCTCTGAGCGCGAGCTGCTCGGCCCTCAGACGCTCGACGGCATCGCCGATAGCGCGCGTCTCGCGCTCGAAGAACTCCAGCGCGCACGTCGGGCGCCGCACGACGGCCCGGCTCTTTCGCAGGCGCACACGGCGCTCGAGGAGATCGTCCGACGCATCGGCCTGGACAGCCATCCCGAGAACCTCGGCGAGTGGCTGGCCACGCTCGAAGGCCTGTCGGCACTCGCCGACGCCCTCCCCGCCTCGCTCGAGCCGCCCGACGGAGAACCTCACGCGGCGCCCGCGGACGCGATCGCGAGCGCAGCGCTCGGTGACCTCCGGGCGGCCATAGCTGCGCCGCTCGGCCTCATCGCGGACCTCGCGCCCTGGGCACGCGACGTGCTCGCCGCAGCTGGCACCCACGCGGGCCGCCCCGACGGCGCCCTCGAGCCGCTCATCGGCCATGTGCCGAGTCTCGTCGGACTCGCCGAGGGTCTTGCCGGGGCACTCGCCCGCCTCGATGAGATGGCATCGGGAGACGGGCCGGACGCCGGGTGGGCGGAACGTGTGGCCGACGGCATCCGCCGAAGCCGGACGCCCGCCGCAGCACTGCTCGCAGAGCTCCGCCTTGCGGCCGACATCGCCCGGGAGATGTGGGAACACACAGACTTCGCGATGCTCTACGACGAGCGTCGCATGCTCTTCTCCATCGGCTTCAACGCGGCCGAGGGCCGTCTGGACGACTCGTACTACGACATGCTTGCAAGCGAGTGCCGTTTGGCGAGCTTCCTGGCCGTCGCCAAGGGAGACGTGGGACAGGAGCACTGGTTCCGCCTCGGACGCGCGATAACGCGTACCGGCGACGGTACTGCGCTCGTCAGCTGGAGCGCGAGCATGTTCGAGTACCTTATGCCGCTGCTCGTGATGAAGAGCTGGCCGGATACGCTGCTTCACCGCACGTACGTAAGTGTCGTGCGGAGGCAGATCCAGTACGGTCGTCAGCGAGGTGTGCCGTGGGGCGTCTCCGAGTCGGCGTTCAACGCTAAGGACGTGGAGCTCACCTACCAGTACCAGGCGTTCGGGGTACCCGGGCTCGGATTGAAGCGCGGCCTCTCGGCCGACGTCGTCATCGCCCCGTATGCCACGGTACTCGCGCTCATGGTCGCGCCGCGCGAGGCACTCGACAACCTGGCAGAGATCGCACGACAGGGCGGCGAGGGCCGCTACGGCTACTACGAGGCGATCGACTACACGCCGGGGCGTGTGCCGGCCGGGCGCGAGCGTGCGATCGTCAAGGCGTACATGGCACACCACCAGGGAATGAGCCTCGTCGCACTCGGCAACATGCTTACGGACTTCCGCATGCAGGAGCGCTTCCACGCCGACCCGCTTGTCGCCTCGGCCGAGTTGCTGCTCCAGGAGCGCGTACCGCGGCGCATCCAGCTTGCAGCGCCGCGTGTCGAGGAGGTCGAGTTCGTGAGATCGGTGCGGGAGGTCCCGCCGCCGGTCACACGTGCCTACCCTCTCGCCAACACCGCGGTGCCGGCCACGCACTTCCTCTCGAACGGCACCTACTCGGTCATGGTCACCAACGGCGGCGGCGGCTACAGCCGATGGAAGGACCGCACCGTCACTCGCTACCGCGAAGATCTGACCCGCGACTGCTGGGGAACGTTCCTGTACCTCAAGGACGTCGAGAACGGCCGCGTGTGGTCGGCGGCGTTCCAGCCCACGCTCGCCGAGCCGGACGACTACCACGTCACCTTCTCGGTGGACAAGGCCGACTTCCGCCGCTACGACGGCGAGGTGGAGACCCACACCGAGGTGATCGTCTCCCCGGAAGACGACGTCGAGGTACGCCGTCTGACGGTCACGAACCACGGCACTGCACCGCTCGCCCTTGAGGTGACGTCGTACCTCGAGGTGAACCTCGCGCCGTTGGGGGCGGACCACGCGCACAAGGCGTACAGCAACCTGTTCGTGCAGACCGAGGCGATCGACGAGTACCACGCGCTGTTGTTCACGCGGCGGCCCCGCTCGGACGACGAACCGCGGTACTGGGGACTGCACATGCTGGCGTGCGAGAGCATCGGGGCGTGCTCGTGGTCGTACGAGACCGACCGGGCCGCCTTCCTCGGCAGGCTGCGTACACCGGTCGACGCCCGCGCGATCCACGGCGACGGACGCCTGACGCAGACGACCGGAGCGGTCCTCGATCCGATGTGCTCGATCAGGCAGCCACTCGTGATCGAGGCCGGGCAGAGCGCCCACCTCGCCTACGTGACCGGTGCCGCGGAGTCGCGCGAAGAGGTGATGGCCCTCGCGGAGAAGTACTCGGACATCGCCAACGCGCAGCGCGCGGCCGACCTTGCGTGGTCGACAAGCCAGATCGAACTGCGAGACCTCGGGATAACGCCCGAGGAGTCGGTCACGTTCCTCAGGCTTGCGTCGCGCCTGCTGCTCACCGACCCGCACTCGCGACTCAAGGTGATGACCGAAGTGGAGAACCGGCTCCCGGCTTCCGGGCTGTGGCCGATCGGGATCTCGGGAGACGACCCGATCCTCCTCGTAGGGATCGAGCGGCTCGAGGAGGCGCCACTCGTACGACAGGCGCTGCTCGCGCACCAGTACTGGCGCAGCAAGGGCTTCGTGTGCGACCTCGTGATACTGAACACCAAGCCGAGCGACTACGCTTCGGAACTCAACGGTCGCCTACGGATGCTCATGCGGACGGGCCACGCACTCCAGCTCGCCGACCGCCCGGGTGGCGTGCACCTGCGCAACGCCGACCACATGCAGCCCGACGTACTCAACCTGCTCACGAGCATGGCCCGCGTCGTCATCACCGGCGACAGCGGCCCGATCACGCTCCAACTCAACCAACGCGCGCAGCACCCCGACCTGCCCGACCCGTTCGTGCCGACGCACGATGCGGTGACCTATCCGGACCTCCCGCGCGTACGGCCGGAGCTGCTCTACGACAACGGACTCGGCGGCTTCGACCCCGTCACCGGCGAATACGTCATCGTGCTCGAGGGCGGACGCACCACGCCGGCGCCCTGGGTCAACGTGATCGCCACGCCGCACTTCGGCACACTCGTATCCGAGGCGGGCATCGGGTGCACGTGGGCCGAGAACAGCCACGAGAACCGTATCACCACCTGGAACAACGATCCGGTCTCCGACGGTACAGGCGAGTGCATCTACGTCCGGGATGAGGCGACCGGGCAGTTCTGGAGCCCGACGCCGCTGCCCGTTCACGACGACGGCACGTACGTCGTGCGTCACGGAAAGGGTTACTCTCGCTTCGAGCACGACAGTCACGGCATCGGCCACGAGCTCGACTGGTTCGTAGCTGCCGAAGATCCGGTCAGGATCGCACGACTTCGGCTCACCAACACCGGTACGGAAGCCCGGCGCCTCTCGGTCACCCATAACGTGGAGTGGAGCCTCGGCGACTCGCGCAGCAAGGCGCAACAGCGCGTCGTGACGTGGTGGGACGAGACCGCCGGAATGCTCATGGCGCACAGTTGGTTCAACATGGACTTCCCCGGGCGCCCGGCGTTTCTGGCTGCCGATGGGGAGCTGCACTCGTTCACGGCGAGCCGCACCGAGTTCATCGGCCGGAACGGCACACCGACTGCTCCGGCGGCGATGCGTCGTCGCGGCCTCGGCGGACAGACCGGCCGGTTCCACGACAACTGTGGCGCGCTGATGCGGGTCGTCGAGCTTGAGCCCGGCGAGAGCAAAGAGCTTGTCTTCCTACTCGGCCAGACCGAGACCGTGGAGGCGGCACACGCCATCGTCGACCGCCTGAGACAGCCGGGCGCTGCCGCAGCCGAACTCGAGTCGGTCAAGGGCGCCTGGCGCGAGTTGCTCACGACGGTGGAGGTGCAGACCCCCGACCGGGCGCTCGACCTCATGGTCAACGGACAGGCGCTCTACCAGTCGCTCGCCTGCCGCGTCTGGGGTCGCACCGCCACGTATCAGTCGTCCGGCGCCTACGGCTTCCGCGACCAGCTGCAAGACTGCCTTGCGCTGATCGATATACGCCCGGACCTCGTGCGCGAGCACATCATCGAGGCGTCACGACACCAGTTCCCCGAGGGGGACGTGCTGCACTGGTGGCAGCCGATCAGCGGGCGTGGCGTCCGCACGCACATCAGCGACGACCGGCACTGGCTGCCGTTCGTCACCGCGGAGTACGTGCGTGCCACCGGCGACACGAGCGTGCTCGACGTGGAGACCCCGTACCTCGAGGGCCCCCCGATCCCCGACGGGCGCGAGGACCTCTACCTTCAGCCGAACCCCTCCCTGACCGTTGCCACCGTCTACGACCACTGTCTCGGCGCGCTCGACCACGCCCCCCTGGGCGAGCGCGAGTTGCCCCTTATGGGTGGCGGCGACTGGAACGACGGCATGAACCGCGTAGGCATCGGCGGTCGCGGGGAGAGCGTGTGGATGGCCTGGTTCCTCGACGTCGTCATGCGGTCGTTCGCCGGGATCTGTGACCAAAGAGGCGACGCGGCGCGCGGAGACTCACTGCGCGAGCGAGCTGCGGCGCTCGTGGCCGCCATAGAGCGGTCCGGTTGGGACGGCTCCTGGTACCGACGCGCGTACTTCGATGACGGCACGCCTCTCGGCTCTTCGCAGTCGGCCGAGTGTCGGATAGACGCGATCGCGCAGGCGTGGTCCGTACTGTCCGGCCAGGGCGACCCCGAACGCGCGCGCCGCGCTATGGAGTCGGTTGAAGAGCAGCTCGTCCGCTGGGACGACGGTCTCATCAAACTGCTGACGCCGCCGTTCGACCGGCTCGAGCACGATCCCGGATACATCAAGGGATACGTGCCGGGCGTGCGCGAGAACGGCGGGCAGTACACACATGCGGCGCTGTGGGTCGCCCTGGCCTACGCTCGACTCGGCGACGGCGACGAGGCTCACTCACTGCTGAGCCTCATCAATCCGATACGACACGCGCTGGACGCTGCTGCCGTGGAGCGCTATCACGTGGAGCCCTACGTGGTCGCTGCTGACGTCTACGCGGTCGAGCCGCATGTCGGTCGCGGCGGCTGGACCTGGTACACCGGTTCGGCGGCGTGGTTCTACCGGGTGGCCGTGCGCGAGCTGCTGGGCCTGCGCACCGAATCAGACGGCGGCGGCCGTTGGCTCATCATCGATCCGTGCGTGCCAAAGACATGGACCTCGTTCCGGCTGACGTATCGTTCGGGCGACACGCGCTACGATATCGCGGTCGAGAACCCCCGCGGCGCCAACCGGGGTGTCGCGCATGTCACGCTCGATGGCACACGAGTCGACGACTGCCGCATCCCGCTGCTCTCCGACGGTGCCGCCCATGAGGTCACCGTCTCGATGATCGGCGGCTGAACGGCCGTCGCAGTCACAGGAGAGGAATGGCTCTGAGCTCCGTGACGATCCCGGGACTCACCGCTGCCGTCCCGCCAAAGACACGGACAGGGCTCCCGGCCCCGATGTGATCTCGGATATACGCCCCCGCCTCGGCTGAGAGCAACGTCGGTGCGGTGAGGATCATGACCCCGCCGTGTGCGCCGGCAGCCGCGCCGCCGGAAAGCGCGTCGGGGTAGTCGACTCCCGTCGCGACGCCGGCGTACGCACCGGCGACCCAGCCCTCGGAGTGCGCCCGGTCGGCCACCAGCGCGGCCGTCGAGTACCGCGTGTCGCCACCGATGCGCAGCACATCCACGCCCGAGACAGCACCGACCTGCCCGGCAACGACGGTGTCGACCGCGGCGACCCCGCCCGCGATCACGATGACGCCGGGCGAAATCCTGTAGAGAGCGTCTTCGGTGACCCGCGGAAGCGCATCCGGACGCGTGAGCAGGACCGGGTACGCTCGCTGATACGCCAGCGGGGCGACTGCAAGAGCGTCGGCGAAGTCGTCGCCCCGGACGATGAACGTCACCGCTGGCGAGGATCCCGTCACGACCCCCATCCGCGCCGCGACAGCGGCGGCCGTCTCGTAGCGGTCCGCGCCCGCGACGCGCTCGACCACGATGCCCGCTACGCTCAGCTCGGACTTGACCGAGTCTCGAACCGCCCGAACGCCTCCGACGAGCACGATGCGCTTCGTCCCGAGTCGCTCGAGTTCGGCGGCGACTCCCGACGGAAGCGCGTCCGGCCGCGTCAGCAGAACGGGGGCGTCGAGCACTCCGGCCAGTCCGCATGCGGCGAGCGCGTCGGGGAAGTCCTGGCCGCTTGCCATGACCGCGACCGGGGCCGCCCCGTCCGCAAACGCGCTCCCCGACGCCGCGACAGCAGTCGCATAGCGGTCCATGCCGTTGATGCGCTGCACATGCGCCGTGCCCCAGACGCGAAACTCGACGGTTTGCGTCGCCTCCACATGACCGAGCAGATCGACCGACTTGAACGCGAGTTGGTGGTCACCGACGACTGTCGTCGTGATGACGGTACCTGTTCGCGCCGGGGCACCGTCGAGCGACCACACCGTAGTCGCGACACCGATCCCGCGGTCGGCCGCCGCCAGCGTGATCGTCGCCGATCCACCGTAATAGGCGGCCCGGGCATCGCTCGTCGTGACTGGCGGCAGCGTGTCGGTGACGGATACGGCGATCGATCTCGTCGCCTCGCGGTTTCCCGCGAGGTCGACCGCCGCGTATCGGAGTACGTGCTCGCCGGGATACGTCAGTTCGATCCGGTCACCGACCCCGCTGGTCGTGCCGTCGAGCGTCCACTCGACGCGATCCACCCCGAGGCCCACATCATCGGCATCGATCGCGATAGCGACACCCTCGGGAGGTGCGACACGTGTCGTGCACGTGCTTTCCGGGGGGGTGCTGTCGGCAAGCATCAGGTTGATGGCCGAACGTGCCTGCACGAGGCCATCGCCGTAGTAGTCGTCCCAGCCCTGAGAGCCAAGATCGGCTGCCGTAGACCCGATGAGGAACCTGAGTGCCTCGGACGACAGGTGTGGCCGCTCGCCGAGGAGCAGCGCGGCGACGCCTGCCACGTGCGGCGTGGCCATCGAGGTGCCGTACTTGGTGCCGTATCCGTCATACCGGACCGTGGAGTAGACGGGGGCGTCGGACGTCCCGCCAGGCGCGACGATGTCCATCGCAGAACCGTAGTTCGAGTATGTCGCGCGCACGTCGGCCGCATCGGTCGCTCCGACACACATCGTATCCGGGTAGGCGGCCGGAAAGAGCACGGCTCCACCCTCGTTACCCGCCGCAGCAACCACCAACACTCCCGCCGAGCGCGCACGGGCCACGGCTGCCGCAACCGTCAGGCTCCCGCTCGATCCGCCGACGCTCACGCTGACGACGTCGGCGCCCATATCAACGGCGTAGTCGATCCCCTCGGCGAGCACCGCTGAGCTGCCCGAACCGCGGCTGTCGAGCACTTTGACCGGAAGGATCCGTGCGCCCGGAGCCATCCCTGCGATACCGCGACCGTTGTCGGTCACAGCTGCGGCGATGCCGGCGCAGTGCGTGCCGTGCCCGTTATCGTCGTCAGGCCGAGCGTCCAGGTTCACGAAGTCCCAGCCGGCGACGTCGTCGACAAAGCCGTTGCCGTCGTCATCCATGCCGTTTCCCGAAACCTCGCCGGGGTTGATCCATATGTGGGCCGCAAGATCCTCGTGGTCGAGAGCGACACCGGTATCCACCACGGCCACGATCACATCGCCTCCGCGCGCGAGCTCCCAGGCGCTCTCGGCCTGAATGCGCCGCGGAGCCCACTGCGTACCATCCGCGAACGCGGGGTCGTTAGGAGTGCCCGCCGTCCACAGCGCTCTGACAGGATGGTCGGGCTCGGCATAGGCTACTCCCGGTATCGCCGAGAGCGTCCGCGCAAGAGCCTCCGCGCTCACCCCGGCCGGTGCGTCCAGAACGAGGCCGCGCTCACCGTACAGCCGTCGTGCTCCGCCGAGTCCCCATCCGGCCAGGCGAGCGCGGACGCGGCCCTCGTCGCGGACATCGGTCCACGCGACGACCACTCGACCGGGACCGGTATCGGCGGGCGGAGGCGCCGCGACCCCCGGCATGGGAACGGCCACGGTGAGCGCGGCCGCAAGAACGCACGCGACCGCAACCCGGTCCATCCTGAGCGACTGCCTCATCCCGAGTCCCGCCCCATCCAACGGCGGTGCATGAATCGCATGACGCGCTGGTCACCGAGCAGACGTCGGGCGGCGATGAGCGGTCGCGCATAGGCGGCAACCGGGTAGCGAAGCCGGTCCGACGCATCCATGATCGCGACCCAGACCTCTCCGGCCGCGTCGGCGGGGCTCGTCCGGTTGGTCACGCCCCGGCTGAAGGCGTTCATCGCCGTCAGGAACCGCGCGTAGGGCCCCGTCGGCTCGGCGCGCTCCTCCATCGCCCGGTAGATCGGCGTGTCGACGTACCCGGGCTCAACGGCCTTGACCCTGATGCCGAACGGCCGGAGTTCGTGCCAAAGCCCTTCGCTGAAGCCCTCGAGCGCGTGTTTGGAGGCGTTGTACGTAGTGAAGAAGGGAAAGACCATTCGGCCTCCGAGCGAGGTGACGTTGACGATGGTGCCGCTGCCGCGCGTACGCATCGCCGGGAGGAACGCGCGCGTGAGTTCGACGGGCGCGAACGTGTTCACCTGGAAGATATCGCGAGTGGCCTGGGAATCGGCTTCCTCGACAGGTGAGTACATGGTGTACCCGGCATTGTTGACCAACACGTCCGGCGGCAGACCGTTCTCGGCCATGAACCGCCTGGCGAGCGCCTCGAGCGCGCGCGAAAACCGCAGGTCGAGACGGTAGAGCGTGACCTCGGCGGGAAGATCGTAGGTTTCAGGGTGCTGATTGTCACGCACCGTCCCGAAGACGCGCCACCCCTCGCCGTGCGCCTTGACGGCAAGCGCATGTCCGAGCCCGGAACTGACACCGGTGATGAGAATCGATGGCACGCGCGGGGCCTTTCGCGACGGAATCAATTACGTCCTCTACTGGATATACTATGCCCTGGGAGCGGGTTCTGCCCGATCGATCGCTGAAGGAGACCTCGTGAAGCTCGCCGTTGTGGGTTCCGGCATCTCGGGCATGTCCGCCGCGTGGCTGCTTTCGCGCGAGCACGAGGTCGATGTGCTTGAGGCCGAGGATCGGCTCGGCGGGCACACGCACACCGTGGACGTCTTGCTCGATGGACAGGCGCTCGCTGCGGATACCGGCTTCATGGTCTTCAACCACCGAACCTACCCCAATCTCATCCGCCTGTTCGAGCATCTCGGCATCGAGGAGCAGGACGCCGACATGTCGTTCTCGGTTCAGCACCTCGCCGACGGCCTCGAGTGGCGTGGCGATCTCGCGGGACTTCTCGCTCAGCCGCGTAACCTGGCTCGACCGGCGTTCTGGGGCATGCTCGCCGGCGTGCTGAAGCTCTCCCGCTCAGCAGATCGTCTGCTCGCCGACCCGACCATAGACTCGATGACCCTCGGCGAGCTTCTCGCGCGCGAGGGGTACGGCCGCGCGTTCACCGACTGGTATCTCGTGCCGATGGGCGCCGCGATCTGGTCGACCCCTGTCGGAGGCATGCTCGAGTTCCCTGCCGGGACGTTCCTGCGCTTCTGCAACAACCACGGGCTGCTTCACGTTACCGGCAAGCCACTGTGGAAGAGCGTCCCGGGCGGCGCCAGGCGTTACACGCTCGCGCTGGCCGAGCGCGTGAGCGGGCGCGTTCGGACCTCGGCCGAGGTAGCGCGCGTGGAGCGCTTCGACGACCGGGTGGAGTTGCGTCTGAGAACCGGCGAGACACTCGCCTACGACGGCGTGATTCTCGCCAGCCATGCCGACCAGTCGCTCGCGATGCTGGCCGACCCGGACGAAGACGAGACCCGCGTGCTCTCGGCGTTCGGCTACGAAAGCAACGACACCGTGCTGCACACCGACGCGTCGCAGCTGCCACGAAGCCGACGCGCATGGGCGGCGTGGAACTACGTCTCGAACGGCCGCGGCGATGCTCCGGTGGCGGTGCACTATCAGCTCAACGTGCTGCAGCAACACCGTGTCCCCACGCGTCTGCTCGTCTCGCTCAATAGCATGCGCCCGATCGACGAATCGAAGATCGTCAAGCGCTTCGGAAGCGCCCACCCGCAGTTCACGGCAGCGGCGATCGCGGCGCAGAAGGACATCGGTGTCATCCAGGGCGCCCGACGCACCTGGTACGCAGGCGCGTGGCAACGTTACGGCTTCCACGAGGACGGCTGCGTCTCGGGCCTGCGCGTGGCCGGGCTCCTCGGTATCGCCCCGCCGTGGGGCCGGGTGCTCGACCCGGCAATGGAAGAGAGCCGCTCATGAACAGCCGCCTGTACGAGGGCAGCGTAATGCATGCGCGGTCGCGCCCGGCGAAGAACTCGTTCCGCTACCGGATCTGGTTCGCATACCTCGACCTGGCCGAACTCGAACAGATCGGGCGGACGGTGCGTGGCTTCGGCTACAACACACGCGCGTGGGCCGTCTTTCGGGACCGCGACCACGGCCCGCGCGACGACTCCTCCCTCCGGCCATGGATCGACGGAGTGCTTGCGCAGGCGGGTATCGACCTGGCCGGCGGAGCCGTGCGCATACTCACGATGCTGCGCGGTGGGCCGTTCGGCTTCTATCCGGTCTCGTTCTGGTACTGCTTCGGGGCCGACGGCACGTTGCGCGCGGTGCTGGCCGAGGTACAGAACACCTTTGGTGGACATCACAACTATCTACTACACGAAGAGGGCGGCGCGATGGAGTTCGGCGAGGATCTGTTCGCGCCCAAACTCTTCCACGTTTCGCCGTTCATGCCGATGGACGCGCGCTACCGCTTCCGGTTCACCATGCCCGGTGAGAGACTGACGGCGTCCATCCATGAGGACATCGAGGGGGCCCCGGCATTCGTGGCCGGAATCAACCTGACCGGACACCCCTTCGATGACGTCACGCTCTCACGCCTCAACCGCACGTACATCTCGATGCCGCTGCGCGCCTGGCTGCTCATCCACTTCCAGGCGATCAGACTCGCCGCGAAACGGGTAGGCTTCTTCAGCGACCCGGGCGCCCCCGACGAGGAGACGACAGTTGACCCGCAACGCGTACTCAGAGACAGCACGGACTGATCTGCGAGGCCTCGGGCTGTTCGGCCGGGGCATCGCGCTCGCACTCAGGCGCGCGCCGTACGGATCGCTCGACCTCGTGTGGTCCGACGGTCGGCGTCTCAGGTTCGAGGGCGCCCACGACGGGCCGGGCGCCACTATCCTGATCCGCGACCCGGCGAGCGTGCGCCGAATGGCTCTCGGTGGGAGCATCGGCCTGGCCGAGGGATACATGAGCGGAGCGTGGGACACGCCCGACCTGACCGCATTCCTCGAGTTCGCCGCGATCAACCTCGACGCCGCACGAGAGGTCGGTGGCCGCGTGACGGCGCCGCTCAACCCGGTCAACCGCGCTATCCACGCACTGCGCACGAACACGCCACGCGGCAGTAAGCGCAACATCGGCCATCACTACGACCTCGGTAACGACTTCTATGCCCTGTGGCTCGACCCGGACATGACGTACTCGTGCGCGGCTTTCGACGGCACCGCGTGCGACCTGAAGACCGCCCAGCGACGCAAGTGGGACCGGCTGCTCGACCTCCTGGACGCGCGGCCAGGACAACACCTCCTCGAGATCGGCTGCGGCTGGGGCGGCTTCGCGATCCACGCCGCCAAGACGAGGGGACTGCGCGTTACCGGCATCACCATCTCCGATGAACAGCTGACCTGGGCACGTCGGCGCGTGACCGATGAAGGGCTCGAGGGTGTCGTGGAGATCCGGCATCAGGACTATCGATCCGTAGCCGAGCGCTTCGACCACATCGCCTCCATCGAGATGTTCGAAGCGGTCGGCATGCGCTACTGGCCGACGTTCTTCGGCACGGTTCGCGACGCACTCGTGCGGGGCGGGCGCGCAGCGATGCAGGTCATCACCATCGAGGATCACCGCCTCGAGGACTACGCCGCCAAGCCGGACTTCATCCAGCGCTACGTCTTCCCGGGCGGAATGCTGCCGAGCCCCGAACGATTCGCGTCCGTTGCCGCGACCGTCGGTCTGGCCTGCAGCGAGCCGACGTTCTTCGGCCAGGACTACGCGCTCACCCTGCACGCCTGGGAGGAGCGCTTCACGGACACGATCCAGCAGGTGCGTGCCCTCGGCTTCGACGAACGCTTCGAGCGCATGTGGCGCTTCTACCTCTCGTACTGCCAGGCCGGGTTCCGGACCGGCAGCATCAACGTGATGCAACTGTCGCTCACGCACGCATAGAACGACGGATGCCGACAGCTGGCAACGCCCGTGGGTATATCAGAGTATGCCGCCAAACCACGGGAGGGTCGGCGATGCACGTTGCTCGGGGTCTTGCGTTCACTGACAGCCCGCCCGTGCCCCGAGCGCCGGCCACCCGAAGTCCGAGTAGATCGAATGCGCTGACCGACCATGTGCCCGTACGGGTGAGGCTCACCGACACCCCCGGCTCGTGGCGACGCCACGCCTGTCCGGCACCGACATGAGGAGGCACCGTGGAACCACTCACCCTCGAACGACTGATCGCACTCGCGCAGGCACACGGCGACACGCGGGTCTCGCTGTTCATGCCGACACGGCGCTTCGGACCCGGCAGCCAGGAGGAGGACACCACCCGGCTCAAGAACCTCATCCGCGCCGCCGAGGAGCAACTCACGGCCCGGGGTCTGAAGACCGCGCAGATCGATGCGTTGTTGGGGCCCGTACGTAGGCTCGGCGACGACAGGCCGTTTTGGCTTCGCTCTGCCGAGGGACTGGCAGTGCTCGCCGGCCCGGAGGGTATCGAGGCGTTCCAGGTGCCTGTGGCATTCGAGGAGCTCGCCCTGGTAGGCGACCGCTACTACCTGCGTCCGCTCCTCCGGGCCCTGGACGCACGCAGAACGTTCTGGCTGCTCGCACTGAGCCAGAAGCGCGTCCGGCTGCTGACAGGTGACGGGTATGCGATGGCCGAAGTGCCGACCGAAGGCATACCGGCGAGCCTTGCCGACGCGCTCCGCTGGGACGACTACGAGAAGAGCTCGCTCCAGTTCCATACCGGGACTTCGAGCTCCGGCGGCAAACGTCCGGCCGTTTTCCACGGCACGGGCGAGACGGACGTCAAGGACGAGATCGTGCGGTACTTCCGCGGCATCGACCGTGGTATCCACGAACTGCTCAAAGGCAGCGACGCCCCGCTCGTGCTCGCCGGCGTCGACTACCTCCTGCCTCTGTACCGAGACGTCAACTCGTACCCGCATCTGACGTCAGAGACGATTCCCGGCAACCCCGAAGGACTTGGCGACACGGAGCTCCACGAGCGCGCGTGGACGATCGCGGGCGCGGTGTTTGACACGGAGCGTGCGGACGCGGCCGAGAGAGCCCTCGAGCTGTGGGCATCGACGCGGGTCACCCCCGACCCCGAGGCGATCGCCGTGGCCGCCCATCACGGGCGCGTCGACACGTTGCTCGTGGCCGACGGCGTCCACTGGTGGGGCCTTCTCGACCCGGTCGCCGGCAAGCTCACGCTGCACGCCGACCCGGTCAACGGCGACGAGGACGTGCTCGATCGCACCGCCTTCGAGACGCTGTCGAGCGGAGGCTCGGTCATCTCCCTGGCAGCCTCCGAGATGCCGCACGAGAAGGACGCCGTGGCGATCCTTCGGTATTAGAACGCACACGTTGCCGGCAAGAGATGCGAAGACCCCGGAGGCGCCTCCGGGGTCTTCGGTATCGTATCTTGGTGGGCCCAGGTGGACTCGAACCACCGACCTCACGGTTATCAGCCGTGCGCTCTAGCCAGCTGAGCTATGGGCCCTCGCTCAAGAACAGCCTCGATACCATAGCCTACGCTCGGAACCAGCGTCAAGAAACGCTAGCCCGCGCAGACCGACACGGTCAGGGAGCGTCTGCGCGGACCATCGAACTCGCACAGGAACACACCCTGCCAGGTACCGAGCCCGAGCTGGCCGTCGGTGATGGGGATGTCCACCGAGGCGCCCACGATCGTCGCCTTCACGTGTGCGTCGGAGTTCCCCTCGGCGTGTCGCCAGGGCCCGACAGCCGGGACGATCGCCGCCAGTCCGGCAAGGATATCAGTCCGGACTTCCGGATCCGCTGCCTCGTTCACGGTGACCGCGGCTGTCGTGTGAGGGCAGAACAGGAGCACCCGGCCCTGCACCACGCCGCTGCGCTCGACCACTTCCCGGATCTCGCGCGTGACGTCGACCATCTGCTCGCGCCGCTGCGTGTGCACCTCGAAGCGCATCGTGTCGCCCCCCCACTGGCCCTCTCCCACCATCGATGGTAGCGCATGCGCCGCGGCACGGCATCATGCGTGCTAGTGTTGAACGGTCCCTAAGTCGGGAGGAGGCACGTGATGATGCAGGTACGCGTGGCCGGCCTCAGCCTGGACGCCACGACACAGCAGCCCGTGCTCCTGCTCGTTCCGACCGCCGACATCGAAGCCGAGGGGCCGCGGCGCGCGTTGCCCATCTGGATCGGCCACCCGGAGGCGACTGCGATCCTTCTCGCCGTGCAGGGTGTTGAGCCGCCCCGGCCGATGACACACGACCTGCTCACGTCGGCCATCGAGAGCACCGGACACGTCGTGTCACGTGTGGAGGTAACCCGGCTGGAGGAAGGCACGTTCTTCGCGGCTCTCGTCCTGCGCGGCGAAGAACGCGAGATCGCCGTCGACGCGCGCCCTTCGGACTCGATCGCCATCGCGGTGCGCTGCGGATGCCCGATCTACGTCGAGGAGAGCATATTCGCCGAGGCAGCCGTCGAGATCACCGAAGTCGACGAGGAGGCCGAGGTTGAGCGCTTCCGTGACTTCCTCGATCACGTCGATCCGAGCGATTTCATGTCGTAGGCCGCAGCCTCACTCGTACCGCAGCGCCACGATCGGATCGAGCTGGCTCGCCTTCCACGCCGGGTACACCCCGAAGAACACCCCGACGGCAAATGCGAAGAGGAAAGACATCGCCACTGCCCACGGCGTGACGTTCGTGGGCACGGGAGTCGTCTGCGCGATCAGCTCTGCGCCGCCCCAGCCCAGCACGATGCCGAACACCCCGCCGAGCACCGAGAGCGCTACCGCTTCGATGACGAACTGCGACAGGATGTCGTACGTACGCGCGCCCACCGCCTTACGTATGCCGATCTCCCGCGTACGCTCACTCACGCTGACGAGCATGATGTTCATGATGCCGATACCGCCCACGAGGAGCGATATCCCTGCGATGCCGGCGAGCATGTAGGTGAGCGTACCGAGCAGGTCGGACAGGATCCCGAGCGTCTGCTCTTGCGAGAACACCGTGAACTCGTCGCCGAAGGATGGCAGGAGCGCCCGGCGGATGTCGCGCCGCACGACCTCGATCTCATCGGCATCGGCAGCCTTCACGACGATCGTGCTCACGTAGTTGAGGTTGAACAGACGCTGCGCGGTCGTTATCGGGATGTACACCTGGCTGTCCTGGTCGCCGCCCAGTCCGCCGCCGAGCGACTTGTAGTAGCCGATGACCGTGAACCGTTGGCCATTCAGGGTGACCTGCTTGCCGAGGGGGTCCTGATTGGGGAACAGTTCGCGGGCCACGCGGTCACCGAGCGCCACCACACGCGACGCGGCCTGCACCTCGCCGCGGCGGTAGTGTCGCCCGCCAGCGAGGTCGGACGTGAACACCTCGGTACCTTGTTCGTTACCGGCTGCAACGACGACGCGCATCGAACGATTGCCTGCCTTGATCGTCGCACCGGCCTGGAGCACCGGCACGACGGCGCTCGCTCCCTCCACACGGCGGGCGATCGTCTCGGCGTCATCAAGGGTGAACCGTCGCCCGGGAGGCGCTCCGCCGCCGCCCATGCCTCCCTCGTACTGGCCCGGCACGACGAAGAGCAGATTCGAACCGAGGCCCTCGAGTGAGCCTGTCACCTCGTCCTGCACCCCCGTGCCGATCCCGACGAGCAGGATGACGGCAGCCACGCCGATGATGACACCGAGCATGGTGAGCAGGCTGCGGGCCTTGTTGGCTGCGAGTGCGCGAAGCGCGATCCGGAAGCTCTCGGGGAGGTTCATCCGGTCGCCCCCTCGGGGGGCAGCAAGGCCATCTCGTCGGCGGCCATGATGCGGTCAGCGACCGGACCGTCCTCGCTCACCCGGCCGTCGAACATGTGGACGGCACGCTCGGCGTGTCGGGCCACCCGGTCGTCATGCGTGACGAGGACGACGGTGATGCCCTGCTCGTTGAGCTCCTGCAGCACAGCCATGACCTCGATGCCCGAGCGGGAGTCGAGGTTGCCGGTAGGCTCGTCGGCAAGCACGATGCTCGGGTCGTTGACGAGTGCCCGGGCGATGGCGACCCGCTGCTGCTGCCCGCCGGAGAGTTGGCTCGGGAAGTGCCCGAGCCGGTTGGCGAGCCCCACGCGCTCGAGTGCTTCGCGCGCGCGGCGCGACCGCTCGGACCCGCCGACTCCGCCGTAGACGAGCGGCAGCTCGACATTGGCGAGCGCACTCGTGCGAGAGAGCAGGTTGAACGCCTGGAAGACGAAGCCGATATGGCGGTTGCGCAGGCTCGCAAGCTCGTTGGGTGCGAGGCTGCTCACGTCCTGGCCCTCCAAGATGACCTCGCCCGAAGACGGCCGATCGAGCAGGCCGACGATGTGCATGAGCGTCGACTTGCCCGAGCCGGAGGGCCCCATGATCGCGACCATCTCGCCCTGACGGATCTCCAGGTCGACGCTTCGGAGCGCGTTGACCTCGACACCATCGAGGTAGTAGCACTTCGACACGTCGCGCGTCTCGAGCACGACACGTGCAAGGCCGGTGTCGCCCATCGGTTAGTCCGTCCTGACGCGCGCGCCGTCGACCAACTCGGACACGTCACTCACGACCACCTGATCGCCCTCGGCCAGGCCGGAGCGGACCTCGACGAGCGTGTCGGTCAGTCGGCCGATCTCGATCTCGACCCGGGTGACCACGCCGTCTCTCACGATGTACACGTAGTTCGCACTGCGGTCCTCGAGCAGCGCCTCGACCGGCATCGTGATGACGTCTTCGATGGTCTCGACCCGAATCTCGACAGAGCCGTTCATGCCGATAAGGATGGACCTGTCGGGGTTGGCGATCCGCAGGATCACGGGGAATGCCGTACCGGCCGTCGGCGTGAGCACCGACTGGAGCTCCGCGCGCTCAACAACTGTCTCGTACTCTTCGTCGGGCAGCCCATCGAGCGAAATGGCGGCCTTCATGCCCGCGGATACGCGCGTGATATCGGCCTCGTCCACCTGCGCGGTGAACGTGAGTTCCGAGAAGTCCACGATCGAGAACGGCGCGGACGCCGGACTGATCGAGGAGCCCACGGCCGGCTGGCCGGCAGCGACACCGGTGAGCGGGTTGGTGATGGCGCTGAAGATCACGACCCCATCCACCGGGGCTACGATCCTTGCCGAGTCGAGCGTCTCCGCAACGAGGTCACGGGCCCTCGCGGCGGCTGCGATGGCCGCATCGGCGGCTTCGAGAGCTGACGCGACGCTCGAGGCCTTCGCGAGAGCGTCGCGTTGGGCGACCGCCCCGAGGTAGGCCGCGTACGCCTGGTCGCGCCCGACCTTCGCCGCGGCCACCGCAGCCGTGTTGTCCGACGCCGCCGTCAGGGCGGCAAGTCCCTGCCGGGCACCGAGAAGGTTCGCGGCCGCCTGGTCGCGCGCGAGCGCGAGGGCCGCACGTGCCGTCTCAAGCGCCGGATCGCGCGGCTCGGGGGCCGGCAGGTAGACGGTTTCGTGGAAGGTCTCATAGGCCGAGTCGGCAGCCGCTGCGGCGGCCTCGGCAAGGGCGACGGCCGCCTGCGCCTGCGCGATCTCGGTGGCAGTCGGCGCGCCGAGTCCCGCCTGGGCCGCCCTATACCGCAGGTCGGCCACCTCGTACGCGGACCGGGCCGCCTCGACGGCTGCGTCCGCCGCGTTTCGGTCTCCGACCCCCGGCACCGCCTTGGCCGCAGCATCACGCTGCGCGAGCGCCCCGGCGTAGGCGGCTTCGGCCTGCGCCAGCTGCGCCTCGATCGGTCCGCTGTCCATCGTGGCGATCACCTGACCGGCGCGGACACGCTGCCCGTCGGTGACCTCCAGAGTGGCGATCGTCCCCGCCGTCGGCGGGTAGAGGTCGATCTGCTCCTCGGCCGCGATCTTGCCCGACGCGCTCACGGTGACCGAAAGGTCACCTCTCGTCACGTCGGCCACGACCACCTCGGCAGCCCGCGACCCCGCGTAGACGAACGCCGCGGCCGCTCCACCCACCACGAGCACCGCGATGACGCCTGCGATCACTTTGCCTTTCGACACCCTGACCTCCCTGGGTCTGACGGGCACTTTCTCTAGACACGCACTGCGCTCATCGGAGCCTCCGGGAGCCCGAGAAGGGCCGGCAGACTGCCGATATCGTCGATCACCGCGTCAGGTCCGGCCTGCTCTATCCGCCCTCTGTCGGCAACGCCCCACGTGGCTCCCACCGCTATCGCGCCGGCGCCCCTGGCCGCTGCGATGTCGGCCGGACTGTCGCCCACATAGACGCACCTTTCGGGGGCCACCCCGATCTCGGCTGCCGCACGCAGTACGGGGGTCGGGTCGGGTTTGTGCACCGTCGTATCGTCGGCTGTGACGACCACCGCGAAGAACCTGCCGAGATCGAACAGGTCTAGCGCGCGCCATGCCATCCTGCTGCTCTTCGAGGTGACGATCCCCATCGGCAGCCCGCTGGCCGCCACCGACTCGAGCGCCTGCAGCGTGTTGGGGTACAGCCGCGCCATCTCGTCATGCGTCGCGTGGTTGAAGGCCCGGTACGACGCGAGTAGGCGCTCGGCCGTGTCTTCGTCGTCCGTGAAGAAGCGCATCTGCCGGGCGAGCGGCACCCCCACATGGTGCATCAGTACGTCGTCGGGCAGCGCCTCGCCGAGCACGTCGGCGGTCGCATGCCGGAACGACGCGAGAATGTGCGGAATGGTGTCGACCACGGTGCCGTCCAGGTCGAACAGCACCGCCTCGAGTGTGCCGAGGCGCTTCGTGACACGCGCGGAGACGTTCACCGGGTCACTCTTCGTCGTCGAAGTCCTCACTGACGAGATCCTCGGCCTCCACTTCGCGCTCGCTCATGCCCGGCACCCGATTCGCCGCCTCCTCGATGAGCGCCTGCTGGCCCTCGACGGTCACGGCGCGCTTCTTCTTCTTGGCGACCACGCGCGCGATCGCCGAGACGCGATCGGTCTCGCAGACGTTCATCACCTTCACGCCCTGCGTGGACCTGCCGAGCATGCTGATGTCCTCGGCCTTCACCCGGATGACGACGCCGTCTTCCGAGATGAGCATGAGCTCGTGGCCCGGCATGACGATCTTCATGCCCGCAAGGCGACCCTTCTTGGCGGTCACCTGGATCGTCTTCACGCCCATGCCGCCCCGCTTCTGGATCGGATACTGGTCGACGGGCGTACGCTTCCCGTATCCGCGCTCGGTCACCACGAACAGCTCGGAACCCGGAGGTGCGATCTCCATGCCGAGCACGCGATCGTCTCCCTTGACGTTCATCCCTCGCACGCCCATGGTGTCGCGGCCCATAGGACGCGCGTCGCTCTCATCCCACAGGATGGCCTTACCCTCGGCCGAGACCATCATCGCGCGCTCGCCGTCACGCACGCGGCGCACCGAGATGAGCTCGTCGTCGTCGCGGAGGTTGATGGCGATGATGCCGTCGCGACGGCTGCGGTCGTACGCCTGGATCGCGGTCTTCTTCACCATGCCGTGCGCGGTGGCGAACAGCAGGTACTCGAGTTCCGGGAAGTCGCGGGTGGTGATGACGGCAGCGATCCGCTCGTCCTGCCCGAACGGCAGGAGGTTCACCACGGCCGTGCCGCGCGCATGGCGCGAGCCGACGGGAAGCTCGTGGACCTTGAGCCGGTACACCTTGCCGCGAGAGGAGAAGAAGAGCACGTAGTCGTGTGTGGAGCTGATGAACAAGTGCTCCACGAAGTCGCTCTCTTTCAGACTCACCCCCGAGATGCCCTTGCCGCCGCGTTTCTGCTGACGGTAGGTAGCCACCGGCAGCCGTTTGACGTAACCGGCCTTCGTGATGGTGACGACCATGTCCTCCTCGGCGATGAGGTCCTCGACATCGAGGTCGTGGGCAACGCCCGAGATCTCGGTTCGCCGCGGGTTGCCGTACTTCTCGCGGATCTCGGCCATTTCATCCTTGATGATCTGCAGCACCAGTGCCATGTCGCCGAGGACCTTCGTGTACCAGGCGATCTTCTCGCGCAGGTCGGTGAGCTCCTCCTCGATCTTGGAGCGCTCGAGACCGGTCAGGCGGCGCAGGCGCATCTCGAGGATGGCGTCGGTCTGCGCCTCGGACAGGCCGAAGCGGGCGATGAGGCCGGCCTTGGCCTCTGCGTCGTCGGCGCTTCCCCGAATGATCTTGATGACCTCGTCGATGTTGTCGAGCGCGATGACGTAACCCTCGAGGATGTGGGCCCGCTCCTCGGCCTTGCGCAGGTCGTACTTCGTACGCCGGACGATGACGTCCTTCTGATGCTCCACATAGTGGTGGAGCATCTGCTTCAGGGGGAGCTCACGGGGCACTCCGTCGACAAGCGCCAGCTGGATGATGCCGATCCCGGTCTCAAGCGGGGTGTGCTTGTACAACTTGTTGAGAACGACTTGCGGGATCGCGACCTGCTTGAGCTCTACGACCACACGCATGCCCTTGCGGTCCGACTCGTCACGCAGGTCGGAGATCTCGGGGAGCTTCTTCTCGCGCACCAGTTCGGCGATCTTGAGCACGAGCTTGGACTTGTTCACGGCGTAAGGGATCTCGGTGATGATGATGCGCATACGGCCGGTTGATGTCTGCTCGGCGTACGCCTTGCCGCGTACCTTTATCGAGCCGCGCCCGGTCTCGTAGGCCGAGAGGATGCCCTCGCGCCCCATGATCGAGCCGCCCGTGGGGAAGTCGGGCCCGGGCATGTGGACCATGAGGCCCTCGGTCGTGATCTCCGGGTCGTCGATGAGCGCGGTTGTGGCGTCGATCACCTCGGCTAGGTTGTGTGGCGGGATGTTCGTGGCCATACCCACTGCGATACCCGCCGAGCCGTTCACGAGCAGGTTGGGGTAGCGCGCGGGAAGAACGAGTGGCTCCGTGAGCGACTCGTCGTAGTTGGGCCCGAAGTCGACCGTCTCCTTCTCCAGGTCGCGCAGGAGCTCCATCGCGGGGCGCGCGAGGCGGGACTCCGTGTAGCGCATGGCGGCTGCCGAGTCACCGTCGACGGAGCCGAAGTTGCCGTGACCGTCCACGAGCGGTGCGCGCATCGCGAAGTCCTGCGCCATGCGCACCATCGTGTCGTACACGGCCGAGTCGCCGTGGGGGTGATACTTGCCGATGACTTCACCAACGGTCCACGCGGACTTCTTGTACGCACGGGTGGGCGTGAGCCCTGACTCGTGCATCGCGTAGAGGATGCGCCGGTGGACGGGCTTGAGCCCGTCACGCACATCGGGAAGCGCGCGGGCGACGATGACGCTCATCGCGTACTCAAGGAACGATGAGCGAAGCTCGTCCTCGATGTCGATGGGCATCACGCTTGATGCGATCAGAGGCTCAGTCACTTAACCGTCTCTCCTCGTCAGCGGTGGTACTTGCGGAACAGCAGGAATGCACCAGCCAGGAAGCCGAGCCCCGCGAGGAGCACGACGAAGGACATCGTTGCCGCCAGCATGGTGCTGGCAGCGTCGCTGGCGCCGACACGCGCAAAGAGCACGGCCGCCTGTACGATCACGAACAAGCCGGTGACCGCGAAGAAGCCGATCACGAGATCGATCAGCGCCCGGTTCGCTTCTGCGGGCCGGGGTTCTTCCATTCGCAGTTCGACCAGCATCGCGTCGATACGCGATTCCGGCAGCACGGGCGCGGTCTCCGCGGCTGGCTCTGACGGCGTCGCCTCTACCGAAGGCGCGGGCGCAACGGGAGAGGGCGGCTCCTCCGCGGCGGGCTCCGCCACGGCTTCCGGCGTAAGCTCCCGGGCCGCCTGTAGCGCGGCGTCGAGTAGTTGTTCGGACTGCCGGGCCTCGCGCTCGCGCTCGAAACGCTCGAACGCTTCCCTCTCCCAGGGAGGCGGCTCGAATCGTCGCTTTTGGTCTTCGGCGGCCATCGTCGTTCTCCATGCGCTGTCGTGTTATACGTCGAGGAAGCGCACGCTTTTTGCGTGCCTCTGGATGAACAGCTTGCGCGGCTCGACCTGGTCTCCCATCAGATCGACGAAGGCCTCCTCGGCAGCAAGGGCGTCGTCGAGCGTCACCTGGAGCAACGTCCTGCGCTCGGGATCCATCGTCGTCTCCCAGAGTTGTTCCGGGTTCATCTCACCAAGACCCTTGTAGCGCTGGAGGGAGTACTTCGTCGTCTCGGGAAGCCGCGCGAGCACCTGCTGGAGTTGTTTGTCGGTGTACGCATACTCGTGCTTCTTGCCGTAGGTGATCTTGTAGAGCGGCGGCTGCGCGATATAGACGTATCCTGCATCGATCAACTCACGCATGTACCGGTAGAAGAACGTGAGGATGAGGCACCGGATGTGAGCGCCGTCGACGTCGGCGTCGGTCATGATGATGATCTTGTGATACCGCGCCTGCTGAAGGTCGAACTCCTCCTGAATGCTCGTGCCGAGCGCGGTGATCATCGCCTGGATCTCGATCGATGACAGCGCGCGGTTGATGCCGGCCTTCTCGACGTTCAGGATCTTCCCGCGCAAAGGCAGGATGGCCTGGAAGCTGCGGTCGCGCGCCTGCTTGGCCGAACCCCCCGCCGAGTCACCTTCGACAAGGTAGATCTCCGTCAGAGCAGCCTCGCGGATCGAGCAGTCAGCGAGCTTACCAGGGAGTGTGGAGCTCTCGAGCAGGCCCTTCCGCCGTGTCAGTTCCCGGGCTTTGCGCGCAGCGGCACGTGCCTTGGCGGCCTGCGTCGACTTCAAGACGATCGATCGCGCCGGCTTCGGGTGCTCCTCCAGGTACTCGGCCAGGCCGGTGGTGACGACCGATTGCACGACCGAACGCATCTCGGTGTTGCCGAGCTTGGTCTTCGTCTGCCCCTCGAACTGGGGGTTCCTGAGTTTGACCGAGATGACGGCGGTGAGACCTTCGCGGATGTCCTCACCTGAGAGGTTGTCGTCCTTCTCCTTGAGAATCCCCTGCCGGCGCGCGTAATCATTGATCGTACGCGTCAGCGCATTTTTGAATCCCTCGAGGTGGGTTCCGCCCTCGTGCGTATTGATGTTGTTGGCGAACGCCAGCACCGTCTCCGTGTAGCCGGTGTTCCACTGGAGCGCTACCTCAACGACTCCCTCAGGACCTTCGGCCTCGAAGTAGATCGGGCGGGCGTGGATCGACTCCTTCTTGTCGTTCAGGTACTTCACGAAGTCCAGGATGCCGCCTGCGTAGCGGAACTCCTCACGGCGTGGCTCGAGTTCGCGCTCGTCGGTGAGGACGATCTTGAGGTTCTTGTTCAGGAACGCCGTCTCCCGCATGTGGGAGGCGATGGTGTCCCACGAGTACTCGGTGGTCTCGAAGATCTCATCATCGGCCCAGAAGGTGATCTTCGTACCGTTGGTCTTGGACTTCCCGACCGGCTTGAGCGGCTTGATGGCCTTGCCGCGCTCAAACGCCATCGCCCAGACCTGGCCATCACGCTTGACCTCGACCTCGAGTCTCTTGGATAGCGCGTTGACGACACTCACACCAACGCCGTGGAGGCCGCCGGACACCTTGTAGCCGCTTCCGCCGAACTTGCCGCCGGCGTGGAGGATCGAGAGGGCTACCTCTACGCCGGACTTCCGATACTTCGGTACATTGTCGACCGGGATGCCTCGTCCGTTGTCAGTGACCGAGATCGCGTTGTCGGGGTGGATGACGATGTCGATGGTCGTGCAGTGACCAGCGAGTGCCTCATCCACCGAGTTGTCGACAATCTCGTAGACGAGATGGTGCAGACCTTTGGGGCCGGTCGACCCGATGTACATGCCGGGTCGTTTTCGTACCGCTTCAAGCCCTTCGAGGACCTGGATGTCTTTGCCGGAATACGAGCTTTCGGGCACGCTGACTCCTCTACCGAGACACAGACGACAGCTGGTGGACCGGGATGCGCTACGACCACGATATGTAGTCGTTTTCCCTGCTCAAGTGTACCACAACTAGTGGTTTCACACTCTCGGAGGGAGAGCTTCTGGTGGCCTCTCACAGACCATCGGCAGAGCGCGTACGAGCCCCTTTCTTCCTCTCGAGATCCTTGACCATCACCCGGCGAGCAACCTCACGTAGACGAGGGTCGTGGATCACCGCGGCTACATGCGCGACCTGGTCGAGTTCGGTTGCGTCGAGAGGCTCCGGGGTCACATCATCGGCAACATAGAACGCATCGGTCTCCGTCTCTGTGGTCTCCCAGTTCGCCTGATCGGATACCTTCCGGGAGACAGTGAAACGTATCGCTTTGACCGCAGTGTGACCCAGGTGTGTGTTCAGCCTATCTGTCAGCTGATCCGACATAAGGGACAGCTGGTTGGCCCAGGCGGCGCTGTCCACATAGACGACGAACTCTCCGTTGTCCCGGAGCGCGAAACCGTACGTGTGACGGTCGATCTCGGACCCGACCACATCCCTCCACGCCGCTATGGCCTCTGCGCCAAAGCGCCTACCTTTCGGATCGGCCCGCTTGAGGACCCGCGCCGCGACATCGCCCAGCCCCCTGAGTTCACGTCTGCGCGCCATCACTCCCCACCCCCCACAGGGATGATGAGTGCTGACCGCAACAGCGCGGGGTCGAAGTACCCGGTGTTCGTCGTTGTGATGAACGTCTGTATATCTTGTTGCATAAGCTCAGTGAGGGCGGCGCGCCGAGTGGAGTCGAGCTCCGACATCACATCATCAAGCAGAAGTATGGGGGCCTTTCCGACCACCTCGCGGACCACCGCTACCTCCGCCCACTTCCACGCAAGCGCTATCGTGCGCTGCTGTCCCTGGCTCGCAAACGTACGGGCATCATGGCCTTCGACAGTGAACACGATATCGTCGCGGTGTGGTCCGACGAGGGACATGCCACGCGCGATCTCTTCGGAATGCCTGCGCTCGAGCTCTGCACGAAGACTCTCGGCGATCTCACCGGCGGGTATGTCCGTCCCGAGTGGGCGCTCCCTGATCCCGCACCTATCCCACATGTTCATCTCCAGCCTTTCACCATCTGAAAGACTCGCGTACACACCGACCGCCGCTTGCATGATCCGCCCGGCGAGCCTGCGTCGGTGTGCGGAGAGCTTGCTACCGAGAGCCACCAACTGCTCGGTCCATGGATCGAGCAGTTGTCTGTCGGCCCCTTCTTTCAGCGCCGCGTTCCTCTGTCGGACCACTCGCCCATACTCACGGCGCAGCGCTCCGTACGTCACTGACAGCTGGTCACCGAGAAGGTCGAGTGTCGACCTGCGCCGCTCGGCCGGACCTTTGACGATCGTCAGGTCGTCGGGTGTGAATGTGACGGCGGGAACGAACCGTGTCGCGTCGAGTGTCCGCCTCTTCACTGAACCGCACGACCGCCACGTTCTCGACCCCGAAGTGTGTATAAGGAGTTCGACATCGGCTACCGAGTCATCACCCTCGGCCTTCATCGATATCTTGGCCCCGTCGGCCCCCCAGCGCACAACCTCGGACCATTGAGGGTTTCGGAATGAACGTCCTGTCGCGATCAGTTCGAGGCTTTCGATGATATTCGTCTTGCCGGCAGCGTTCGGTCCGACGAAGACCGTGAGCGCACCCTCGGGCTCAACGCTCAGTGATGCGTAGCTCCGGAAGTCAGTGAGTTCTAAGTGTGTGATCCGCACGCTTGAGCGCGCTCGTTCAGCCGAGACGGACAGGCATCAACAGGTAGACGAAACCATCACCCTCCGCTGGCTTGAGTACGCCGGGCTTGAGTGGGCTCGTCACCTCGATGGCTACCGTATCGCTCTCGGAGATAGCAACACCGTCCAGGAGATAGCCGTGGTTGAACGCGATCTCGACATCTTCGCCTTCGGGTGTGACCTGGATGTCTTCGGTCGCCTCACCAACATCCTGGGTGTTAGCTGACAGTGTCAGCGTGTGATCGCTTGCTGAGATCTTCACCCTGAGCGGTGTGTTGTGCTGAGCCATGAGGGACACGCGCTTGACGGCCTCAAGGAGCTCTACCCGATCGACCACCGCCCTGGTGGTGTACTCCTTTGGGAGCAGTTGACGGTAGTTGGGGAACGATCCTTCGATGCGCCGAGATATGAATGTGGTCTCGCCGAACGAGAAGACGACCTGGTTTTCGGAGACGCCGAGAGAGATGGTCTGCGACGATCCGACGAGCTTGGCTATGTCCTCCATCGCTTTACCTGGAACGACAAGTTCGATGTCTCCGACAACACCCTCGACTGCTACCTCCCGAACACATAGACGATATGAGTCAGTCGCCACCATCTTCAACATACCTGAGTCGACGATCATAAGAATTCCGGTAAGGACGGGACGGGTCTCGTCGCGGCTGACCGATCGTGAAACCTGGTGCACAACATGGGAGAAGACCTCTGTGGGGAGAGTGATCGTGTCGGTGGGTTCCACTTCAGGAAACCGCGGGTAGTCTTCGGCCGATAGTGTCTTGATCGTGAAGTTCGACTGCCCGCAGGAGATGGTTGCGGTTCCGGGTTGCGCTGTGTCGATCGTGACCGCCGCCTCAGGAAGGCTGCGGATGATATCAGTCAGCAGCTTGCCGGGAACGACGCTCTGTCCTGCATCTTCGACTCGGGCGGTCGCAGATGTCTTGATCGATATTTCGAGATCCGTCGCTTGAAGGACAACCTTGTCTCCGTGTGATGACAGATGGATTCCGGAAAGGATAGGCAATGTGGTCCGCGAGGAGAGTGCTCTCGAGACAGTTGATAGGGCCTCAAGGAGTGTTCCTCTGGCGATCGAGACCTTCATACCGCGTCCTCTCTCTTATCTCTCTTTAGATATCTGACAACAGTAACAGTAGTAATAGGGGCTGTGTACGGTGTGGATTATGCCTGTTCTCGCTGCTCACCTATCCTGTGGGTACTGTTGATGGCTTGTGCGGTGTTTGTACCGATCCATCAACACAATCCACAGATCACAGAACTATCCACACCTCCACGTAGTTGTTCATGTACCACCGCACACACTATGCACACGTTGTTCACGTGCGTTGTCTGATGAGGTTTGTGAGCGTCTGGATCTGGTTGTAGACGTCCCGCTGTTCTTTCATCAGACGCTGAATCTTCGTGTTTGCGTGGATGACGGTTGTGTGGTCTCGTCCTCCAAAGCCAGCTCCGATGGCAGGGAGAGAGAGGTCTGTGAGTTCACGTGTGAGATACATCGCTATCTGGCGGGGGAAGACGATCGACTGCGTCCTCTTGTCGCCGATCAACTCGTTCTTGCTGACACCATAGAACCGGCAGACCTCCTGCTGGATGGTCGTCATGGAAATGGGTTTGATAGAGCGTTCAGGGAAGATGTCCTTCAGGACACTATGGGCCAGATCGAGGCTCATAGGGTGGCGGGTGACTGAACTGAACGCGACAACCCTTAAGAGTGCCCCCTCCAACTCGCGGATATTGTTCGAGAAGCGATCAGCGATCAGAGAAAAGACATCGTCGGGAATGACCAGATTGTCAGCCTCGGCCTTTCGACGAAGGATGGCGATGCGTGTCTCGAGGTCGGGTGGTTGGATGTCCGCGATGAGACCCCAACCAAAACGTGTCCTGAGGCGTTCTTCGATATCACCGATCTCGGCCGGAGGCCTGTCCGATGAGAGAACTATCTGCTTTCCTGCTTCACGCAACGTGTTGAACGTGTGGAAGAACTCGGTCTGAGTCCCCTCTTTGCCGGCGATGAACTGGATGTCGTCGATGAGAAGCACGTCGTTCTCACGATACGACCGACGGAAGCCCTCCATCCGGCTCTTGTCGCGGTCGCCGATCGAGTTGATGAAGTCATTGACGAACTGCTCACTGGAAACGTACTTGACCTTCATATGCGGGTAACTTGCCTGCACATAGGAACCAATGGCCTGGAGAAGGTGTGTCTTGCCGAGTCCGGCTCCTCCATAGATGAAGAGAGGGTTATACGCCGAGCCGGGTGTCTCCGCTGCCGCGAGAGCAACGTGATACGAGAACTGGTTGGAGGCACCAACGACGAATGAGTCGAATGTGCACTTCGGGTTCAGCTCTATCTCTGTTTGGCGGACCCCTCGGCGCGTGGTGGCTGGGGGCGCAGAATCGGACACCGCTGGCGGTGCAACCTCGACAACCTCCAACACCGGCTCGATGACAACAGGAGTGCCAGCCACACTGAATCTCACAGCCATCGGAGATCCGGTCACCTGCGTAAGGGCAGACGTCAGCAGGCTTGCATAGCGCGTCTCGAGCCAATCTCTGGCGAAATCGTTCTGGACCGCGACGACCATCTCGTGATCGACGATGCTCATTGGCGACGTCTGCTCGAACCAGGTCTTGAATGTCGGAGTGTTGAGCTCTCCCCGGACAACATCGAGCGTATCCTGCCACACCTGATCCATGTCGAGAATCACACGATCGCCGCCTTATCGTCCGAAGAGTGAGTCGAGGTAACGGATTCCGCGATCCGTGAGCGCGCGCTTCCCGGCGGGATCCGATGCGAGAAGATCAAGATCAGCCAGGTGCTCAAGATCGCGGTACGCGGTCGACAGGCCCACGCCAAGCTCTCGGCGCACAACGGTGGGACCGAGGGCGCCCAGCTCCATCGCGAGTGAGAGGACTTGCTTCTGCCGGAGTGTGAGCGCGACCGAGGCGATGTCATCGGCCCCCCCGGGCGCCTCTTCTGCGGTCTGTGTCGGAGGTGATGATGACCGCCGGTTCATCCGGATCGTCACCACGGTTCCCGAACCGAGGTTGTCCTCGACCTCGATAGTCCCACCCGAGAAGCCAAGACACTCCCGCGCCACGGGGAGCCCCGAGCCCACACCCTTGATGACCCGCTTCATATGTTCCGTGGCTGTAGAGAAGCCCGGGAGGAATACCCGGTCCTTGTCGGGGATGCCCGGACCCTGGTCGGCAAACCTGATCGTCGAGCCGTCATCGAGAATGCTCACAACCACTTCGTCGAAACCAGCGTGAATGAAGTTCTCCACCACTTCACGAACGACCGCGTAGGGAATCGTGCCGCCGGCAGCATGCGATAGTTCGTAAACACGAGTGGCGAGGCTCTCGATCAAGTCCCGAGCTCCAGACTCAGTCACTTGCTCGACTCGAGGCGGTGCGGTCAACGCGTCGTAGACAGCCACAAGCGCCGGGCCCGGGATCGGGCTGGCGGTCGTCTGCATCTCAGCCGAGGTTGTTAACGAGCCGGGGATGTGGGTGTCACTCCCCTCCCGGTAGAAAGTCTTCATTTGCGACACCCCCTCGTTGGTCCGTCCACACATTCATCCACATTCCGGTTGTGGCGAGCTGCCAGAGAAACTGCTGCTAGACGCCGTGTCCTGAAGACTCGCCCATCACTTGAGACCTTGTGGCGAGACGGCTATGAACAGGCAGTTTCCTGACTATCCACAAGTCTTTCCACACATGTGGATAGACTTTCCGCCAGCCACATCGAACACCTATCGAACACGCAGGTCGCGGGCGTTTCAGGCAAGGAGGTTGGTTTCCAGGGCCCGACGGCCTGTGGGAATGTGCCAATCGTTGTGGATAGTGATTGGCACACGGCGAAAGACCGGCGGAACACACACCCGCGAGCTGTGGACAAGATGATCACCCGACACACATGATGCAGCCGGGTGTTCCACAAACACGTATTGTGAGCAGCAAGTTTTCAAGGGAGGACCCATAACGAAAGCGGTCCTGAAACGGAGCCGATTCTAACAGACCGAAGGGTGCTCTCACAACGAGGCGTGGGAGGTTATCCACAGCCGGGACCCGCACGAGTCCTGCGTTTTCCACACTGTCCACAGATTTCTGACTATTTTCACGCACGACCACCCGTCGTCGTTTACACCCGCTTTGCAGGAGGTGCCGGCTCGGTACACGCCGCGGCTCGTTGACACGCAATGATTGCCGCCGCTATAATCGCCAGGCTTGTGCCCGGCTCACCGCCGGAGCACCGATAGGAGGGACCATCGTGAAGCGTACGTACCAACCGAACAACCGAAAGCGCGCCAAGGCGCACGGGTTCCGGAAGCGCATGTCCACGAAGGCGGGTCGGGCTATCCTGGCCGCGCGTCGTCGTAAGGGTCGCACGGTCCTGTGCCCGAGCGCCGCATCGTAGTGGATATCGGCGCCGGACAGGGAGGGCGCCATGCGGACGATCACCGCGCACGCCGACATCGATCGGTTGTTCGCTAGAGGTAGCCGTACGACGCATCCGGCACTCATCGTCCTGGCTGTCGAAACCCCTGAAGCACGCGACCCGAATGGGCGCGTGCTTTTCGTTGCGGGTAAGAAGCTGGGTTCTGCAGTGATGCGGAATCGTAGTAAGCGCGTGATGAGGGCGGCGACGAGGCGTGCGGGGGGATCCTGGCCCGGGTGGGACGTCGCACTCGTTGCCCGACGCGGTACTCACGAGGCTGCACCCGAGGTGATCGACGCCGCACTTGCGGCGGCCGTCCAGAGGCTCAGGCGGGCTTGATGAAGAACCCGACGGCGCTGCTGGTCGTGGGCTTCATCCGCACGTACCAGCGCGCCATTTCTCCACTGCTGCCGGCATCGTGCCGCTTCTATCCAACATGCTCCAGCTACGCCGTGACAGCTATAACCCGACATGGCCTCACTCGAGGGGGGTGGATGGCCCTTAAGCGCATCAGCCGATGTCACCCATGGAATCCTGGAGGATATGATCCCGTGCCGTAGGCGGGCGCGGTAGTATAGTGTAGTGACTGCAAACGACCCCCCGACACGCATCGGGAGTGGAGACGATCCCACATCCTGAAGTCGCGCCACACAGCGAGGAGGCTGGCTGTCCGTGCTCGAACCCATTGAGAAGTTGCTGTTCGATGTTCTGCAGATTCTGCACTCGGTGGTGGGGGACTATGGCCTTGCGATCATCGCGCTGACCGTAGTTGTCCGAATCATGCTGCTTCCCTTGACGGTCAAGCAGACTAAGTCCATGTACGAGCTCCAGCGGATCCAGCCAAAGATCAAGGAGCTGCAGGAGAAGTACAAGAAGGACAAAGAGAAGCTCCAGGAGGAGACGCTCAAGTTCTACCAGGAGAACAAGGTGAACCCGTTTGGGGGCTGTCTACCTCTCTTGCTGCAGATGCCGATCTTCTTCGCTTTGTTCCGGATGCTTGGGACAACAGGCACGAAACCGGGCCTCTTCCCGAACTACATAGCGTCGCTCCCGGATGCGGCCGCTCAGGCGGCTTCCAGATTCTGGATTGTGCTGCCAGATATTACCAGGTCGGCCGGTCAGGTGTACAGCGGAGACGGTCTCGTGGCCGCACTTCCCTACCTCATCTTCGTTGTTCTGTTCGGACTCAGCACCGTCGTGCCTCAACTCATGCAGCCCGGTGCCCAGAACCAACAGAAGCAGATGGCGATCCTTATGGGCGGCATGATGCTGTTCTTTGGTTGGAGCGTATCGGCTGGTGTCGTACTCTACTGGGTCACTCAGGGGCTTCTGGGCTTGCTCCAGCAGGTGATTCAGACACGAATCTACAAGGCGCAGGAGGAGCAGGCATGATCCGTGAGGTGACGACGGAGGGCCCATCGGTTGCGGAGGCCATCGACGCGGCGCTCGAGGAGATGGGCGTCCAACAGGATGCGGTGGAGTACGAGGTGCTCGAGGAGCCCGGGCGCGGCATCTTCGGCGGATCTGGAAAGAGAGCTCGCGTGAAAGTCTGGGTCAAGCCGGAGATTCTGCTGGGCCGACCCGCGGAGGCAGCCGAGGACGTTGAGACTGACGACGAGCATGCTGAAGTTGCCGTGTCGCCACCCCACAACAACGACGGTGAGGGTGAGTTGACGGACGCGGAGCTTGACGCGATCGCAGACGCCGGCGTTCAGACGATCGGCGAGATCCTCAGTTTCGTTGGTATGGAGGCTGAGATCGATGAGTTCGAAGGAGACGAAGGCGAGATCATTCTCGATATCGTTGGAGATGACTTTGGCCTCCTGATCGGGCGGCACGGGCGTACGCTCGATGCGCTTCAGGTTCTCGTTGCGGCAATCACGAATCGCAGGACCGGACAGCGCTACCCCTTGGTGGTGGACATTTCCGGCTATCGTCACCGACGAAGGGTGAAGATCGAGGAGATAGCACACAGGGCCGCCGATCGTGCTGTGCGACAGCACCGCCCCGTATCCCTCCGGCCGATGACCAGCTTCGAGAGACGTGTTGTGCATGTTGCGCTCCGGGACGATCGTCGAGTCACAACCGAGAGCGAGGGCGACGAGCCCCGACGCATGGTGATTATCCACCCACGGTAGTCGGTGTGGGAGGAAGGGAGTGTAAGGGGCGCCATCAGGCGCCCCTTACCTTTCCATGGTCGATGCTCCACGCGGTGACGCTCCCCCCGCCCGCTCCTGCCTGATCTGTGCGCTGAACGTCGCGACGACCGCACCGAGCAGCCACACCCTCAGCGGCGTGCACCGCCGAGAGCTGGACTGCGGCGGCAGCAACTATCCAAGCCGGCAGGTGTGTACCTGTTCTTGCGCTCCGGTTACAGAGTGTGGGCCAATCAAGCGGAGTGAGAGCCAGAAGTCCGGGCGCGCTTTCGTCGCCACGTTACGGCGTGCGATCGCCGAGGTGCGCGGCACATTGGTGTCGGCTTGCGAAGCGTACGTGCCAGAGGTCCGAGGACTGCGGGGCCGCTGACTTCGGCAGGTAAGTCCATACTCCGTGCGCACGAGTGACTGAAGTCCACGGTGCGTGGGAACACGACAGTAGACCGCAGGTCCATGCTTGTGACCTTCCTTTTGGACGGTCGTCCACAACACCAAGCGTCTCGGCCGGTTCCGCAGCCGTAGGCGGTCTTGAGGCTAGCCGGTTTCACGTGAAACAAAATTCTCTTCCGCGCAGAGCGACCTCTTGCATGCCGTCGCGCCAAAGGGCAGAATGTTTCACGTGAAACCAACTGCTGACGACATCCTTGCTCCGAGCAGCGTTGTTGCTGCCATCGGCGACGTGGGGTGCAGGCTGAACGAGGCCCAGGCAGCCTCCGTCACTCGGCATGCGCTGATGATGCTTGACGCGAACAAGCACGTGAATCTCACGCGCATCACGTCGCCGGAGGCGGTCCTTCGACTTCATATCGTGGACTCCCTGGCCTGGCTCCAGCATGTGGCAGCTGTCAGAGGTCCGCTAGTCGACATTGGATCAGGTGCCGGATACCCGGGGGTACCCTTGGCGGTGGTGCTCGGACTGCGGACGGTGCTGTGCGAGTCGGTGCAGAAAAAGGCCAACTTCCTTCGTAGTGTCCTGTCGGAGATCGATTGCGGGGCCGAGGTGTACGCCGGACGTGCCGAAGATCTGGCTGCCGAGCGTGGTGCCTTCGCACAAACTGTTGTGGCGCGCGCGGTAGCGCCAGTTGCATCTCTTGTCGAACTGGCGGCCCCGCTCCTCGGGGCGGGCGGTCGACTGATTGCCCTGAAGGGCGCTCCGACTACCGAAGAGATTGCACGTGGCAGAAGCGCAGCAGAGGTATGTGGGCTCGAACTATCCGGTGCGAGGTTCTATGCGCTGCCCGGTGGTGAAGAGATGCGGACAGCGGTGGAGTTCGTCAAGACTCGAGCGCCCCGAATCAAGCTGCCACGTCAGCCCGGGAAGGCCCAGCGCGAGCCTCTTGGAGGAGACCCTGGGCCGAGTATGGCTGATCGTAGGGAGTAGAGGCCGCCGACTGTGCTGACGTACGCGCATAGCGTATACTGACCGCTGAGAGTGTTACTCGGGAGGAGGCACTAAGTGTCTGAGGTCACCGTCGGGCAGGGGGGGCATCGCGCCGGCGAGGCGTTCGTCATCGCGGTGGTGAACCAGAAGGGTGGCGTCGGCAAGAGCACTACCGCCGTCAACCTCGCGGCGACTCTTGGAGATGAGGGGAAGCGCGTCCTGCTCATAGACCTCGATCCTCAAGGGAATGCGACTTCCGGATACGGGCTCGACAAGAACCGCCGTGAGGAATGCATCTATAACGTTCTGCTCGGCGACGTTCCCATCGAGAAGCTCATCGAGCCTGTCGCCGTCGAACATGTGTTCGTGATTCCCTCAACGATTCAGCTCGCTGGTGCGGAGATCGAGCTTGTCTCGGCTTTTAGTCGGGAGTCCAAGCTCAAACAAGTCCTCCAGCCCGTCCTTGGCGACTTCGATTTCGTGATCATCGACTGCCCCCCGTCACTCGGTCTGCTGACCATCAACGCGCTGACGGCCGCCAACGGGGTGCTCATCCCTGTTCAGTGTGAGTACTACGCGCTTGAGGGCCTGAGTAAGCTCATGGAGAGCGTGCGCCTCGTGAGAACCCATCTGAACCCCGCGCTCGGGGTGTTCGGCGTGCTCATGACCATGTTCGACCGACGCACGAGGCTGTCGCAGCAGGTGGTCGACGAAGTTCGCGACTTCTTTGAGGACACCGTCTTCGAGACGCTCATCCCCCGTGGAGTCCGGCTGTCCGAGGCGCCCAGTTTCGGCATGCCGGTAACGCTCTACGACCCGCATGGACGTGGTGCGGAGGCATATCGGAGTCTCGCGAAGGAAGTGATCAGCCGTGTCTAAGCGAGGTCTTGGCAAGGGGCTCTCGGCCCTAATACCGGGCGCAGGGCAGGAGGCCGGCACCGAGGTACTTGAACTGCCGATCACGTCAGTGGCGCCGAACCCGAATCAGCCACGTACGGCCATGGATGAAACGCACATCTCCGAACTTGCGGACTCGATCAAGAAGGTGGGTGTGTTGCAGCCTATCGTGGTGAGACCGATAGGGAATGAGTACCAGATCATAGCCGGCGAGCGCAGGTGGCGCGCGGCGCGTGAGGCGGGCCTCGAGAAGGTTCCGGTCAGAGTGATGATATGCAGCGAGACCGAGGCGCTTGCCCTGGCTCTCATCGAGAACCTGCAGCGAGAGGATCTGAATCCTGTTGAAGAAGCTCGAGGATACCGACGGCTGATCGACGAGTACCACATGACGCAGTCCGAGCTGGCGGACCGGGTTTCGAAGTCCCGTTCTGCGGTCACCAACACACTTAGGTTACTTGACCTGCCTGAAGACATCCTGGATCTCCTGTACAAGAGTCAGATCTCGGCGGGCCATGCGCGTGCGATCCTGTCCATTCCTGATGACGATCGGCGACACACCCTCGCAAGGAAGTGCGTCGATGAGGGGCTTTCGGTCCGTGAGGCCGAGAGCATCGCGAAACTCCTTGCCGCAGGGGCCAGTATTCAGGCGCAGCGTCCCCTGACGCCGAAATCGTACAAGATCGTCGCCCGGAAGTTGCGGCGTCTGCTGTCGACGAACGTGCGTGTGCGGCAGACGGCGAAGAAGGGCAAGATAGAGATTGACTTCCACGATGAGACCGACCTGGAGAGAATCATGAGACTGCTCACCGAGGGCGAGGACAGGGCGGTCTCCGAAGGGGCAGTTAATGAATAAGCGACTGGAATATTTTGTCATAGGCATCCTCGTCGGTGGCGTTGCAGGTGTCATCATCGGTCTGTTGTTCGCACCAGACTCGGGATCGAGGACGAGGCGGCGGCTTGCGGAAGAGGCGGGGCGGGTCGCAGATGCAGCGCGCGGCGTCGCGGAACGCGCGGAGCACGCCGTTGAGGTCCTTGGCTCGAAGATGGATCACTACCTGGGCAGAGACGAAGAGGTCGCGTGGCGCAAAGTCCACGAGATCAGGCAAGGCGTTCATCGCTACTCGGGAACGGTGGTCTCCTCCTGACGGCTGCTCGCGTCTTCGATCGGGTTGCGCGTCCGGCCGATAGTGTCAGACCCTGGCGTCACACTCGCCATCGAGGTGAGTGACTGATGGCCTTGCGCGTGATCACAGGATCGGCGAACTCGGGTAAGACCGGCGTGGCTTACAGGCGCGCTCGGGAGGTCGTGCGCGCGGGTGGGCGGGCGCTGATCCTCGTGCCGTCGGTACCCGATGCGTTGCGGGCAGCCGAGGAGTTCGCTCACGACTGCCCTATCGGTCTGGCCACAGGCACGCTCGACTCATTCCTCGACGGCCACTGGTATGCACGTGGAGACGGCCGATCCCTGGTCACGTCGGCAGAGCGGCTCATCCTCGTAGATGAAGCTGTCAGAATCTGCCAGTCGGAATCCTACGACCCGCGCCTGGCCACACGCGGCGTGACGGGCGTACTGGATCGACTCTGCCGACGGGCTGCGGCGTCTCCCGGCGCACCGATGCCCCCCGGGGAGATCGACAGCGTTGCGGCGACGCTGGTGCGCGTGGTGAATACCTATGCGGGCCTGTTGTCCGCCGCGGGGATGGTGGAGCGAGCAGAGGCGCATCGGATCGTCATCGATGGATTCGAGCCGTCATGCGTGCCGGATGTGCTCGTGGTGAACCGGGTGATGGGGCTCACCGCGACTCAAGAGCAGTTCGTCGTGCGTGCGTCGGGCATGACTGAGGTGTTGATCTGCTTGACGTACGACTCCACGGTACCAGCAACGGTCGCTGCGGCCGGGCTCGTCTCACGGCTCGCCCGCATGGGGACCGTAGACCACCAGCCGCTCCCCGACACATTCACTGCGCCCGGAGAGCTTGCCGCGATCGAGCGTCACCTCGGAGGTCCGGCGAGGTCGGCCGCCGTCGCGAAAGGCGCGGTGATCATCTCGCAGGCGTGGGGGGAAGGTGCCGAGTCGGCTCGGATCGTGCGCGAGGTTCAGGACGCGATCGGTGACGGCATCGCGCCGGGGCGGATAGCGATCGTGTTCCGTGATCCGTCTGGCTACGTGGCTCCGCTCGGTACGGCCCTTTTCGAGGCGGGCATCGAGGCTGAGTGGGACGGGCGTGTACCCTTCGCACGCTCGGGGCTCGGGCGGGCGCTCCTTGTTGCCCTGCGGTTCTCGGGGGGTGAGCATGTGGAGCGCATGGATCTGCTGCGAACGCCATATAGTCCGGCCTCCCACCAGGATCTTGATGCTCTCGACGCCTGCATACGGTCTTCGGGAGCCGTAACAGCCCGCCGGTTCGAGGTTCTTGCGGGTCGCATTGAACCAGCAACGGGGCTGTTCATTCGCGAGGTGCGGCGGGCATGCGACTCGGTGGGAAGTGCGGACAGCCGTCAGAGGTGGCATCGTCTCGTCGCCGGCATGCTCGGGAGGGCCTGGAGGGGGGATGCGTGCGAGAACGGCCAGGCGCTACTCGATATCGGCGCCTCTCGTGTGTTCGCTGAGGCCATCGAAGCCGCGGCACTTCTCGGAGAGTCGGGCATCAGCGCATCGGGGATCGGGGCGGCTCTTGCCGAGGCGACGATTACCGTCACGGCTCACGAGGATCCCCATCGGGTGCAGGTTATGGCCGCCGAACGTGCCCGTGGGCGCCGGTTCGACTGCGTCATTGTAGGGGGGCTCAACGCCGGGGTGTTTCCGCGCACATCGCGCGATGACGTCCTCTCGGCGCCGACGGTTGCAGCGGAACTCGGCTCGGCAGGCATCGACGTTGCGCCTCGCGGGGGAGTGGAGCAGGAGAGACTGCTCTTCTACCTGGTGGCGACGCGTGCGTCACGGCGTCTTGTGCTGAGTGCCCAGTCCCACGATGCGGAGGGCCGCGTTCGGCGGCCTTCCACCTTTCTCGAGGAGGTCCTCGACCTCTACCGGCACGAGCCGCTCAATGAGGAGCCGGACTCGATGCCGCCACAGCGCGTGCTCGAGGCAGACGGGGCTGCGGGCCACTTCGATGCTCCGCTCACCCGTCGGCGGGCGCTCCGGGCAGTCGCCTCCAGCGGCGCTCTTGACGGGTGCGATGCGGCGGACCAGCGACGCATCGCGCGTGCACGTGGCCGTGCACACCGCGCAACGGGTGAGCTCGGGGCGACGACACGTGAAACGCTGGCCGCGCGGGAGGTCTTCTCGGCCACCGAGATCGAGTCGTACCTGAGTTGCCCGTACCGGTGGTATGTGGAGCGGGTCGTGCGGCCCAGAGAGCTCGATGTCCGCATCGATGCGGCGGCAGCCGGTGCGCTCGCACACACGATCATGCGCGATTTCTACGACGAGTTCACCCTGCGTACCGGCGAGCCGCGCCTGACCCCCAGGCTGTTGACCGAGGCCCGTGTGATCCATACCCGCGTGGCCAGCGCAGCCGCGGAGGGTATCCGGGCAGTCTCCGCAGCCGAAGAGATACAGGTCCGGGCCACCATCCGTCAGACATGGCAAATGTTGGAAACGGATGCCGCGCTGTTGCCGGGCCTGGCGCCGGTGCACCGCGAGTGGGCGTTTGGCATGGACGACGAGCCCGAGCCGTTCGCCGGGTTCCTCCTGAAGGGTCGGATCGACCGCATAGACGCCGACGGGCGGATTCTGGTGGTGACCGACTACAAACTCGGTGCTGTCGACCACACACGCACGTACGCACGCTTCGTGGATGAGGGACTGGTGCAGCTGCCGCTCTACGCGGCGGTCGCTGCACGCAGGCTAGGACTGACGGTTGCGGGGGGACTGTATCGCTCGATGAAGGGCGGGAAGCCGCGCGGGTTCGTCGACGCCGTTCTTGCAGACGGGTCGTTCGTGCGAAATGACGCAGTCGATGCGGAGACAGCCCGACAGGTAGTGGCCGACGCGATCGAGATGGCTCGGGAGGCCGTCGCCGGTATGAGAGGCGGTCGCATCGCGCCCGTGCCTCCGGAGCGCGGTTGTCCAGCGTACTGTTCGGCCCGCGCATTCTGCGCCGATCGGAGGCCTGCACATGCCCGACCTTGATGCCGCGCAGCGGGCGGCCGTGGATGCGGGACCGGTCGACCTGTTCATCAGCGCCGGAGCGGGCGCCGGCAAGACGAGCGTGCTTGCCGCACGCTTCGTGAGTGCGGTGCTCGGCGAGTCGCCGTATGTGTCGTGCGATCCGTCTGAGTTGCTTACGGTCACCTACACAGACAAGGCTGCGGCTGAAATTGCCGAGCGGATCAGGAGGGAGCTCGCCGCGGCAGGCCGCCACGATGCGGCGCGTCGCGTGGGCGAGGCCTGGATCTCTACCATCCATGGCATGTGTGCGCGTGTGTTGCGGCAGTACGCGCTTGATGCTGGCTTGGATCCGCGTTTCCGCGTCCTCGACCAGCCGACCGCTTCGGCGCTCGAGTCTGAGGCGTTGAATGTCGCCATCGGCGAGCTGATCGAGGACAGTCCGGCGGGTGTCGCCCTCTTCGATGAGTTCGGGTTCGCGACGGTGGCCCGCGCCGTTCAGAACGTCAGCGGGAGCATTCGAGCGCTCGGTCTGGCTTCCGACGCGATCGCGACGGTCTCGTCTGACGAGGTCACGCGAAGGCTCCGGGAAGCGCTCCGGGCGCTTCTCGAGATCGCCTCGGCGATGGACGGGCTGCAGGGGTGTGTGACGGTGCGCAACAACGCCGCAGCGGTGCGTCGGATCGCGGAAGAGATGACGCGCGCCCCCGGCGAATCACCCTCGCGCAGCGGGCTGCGCCGGGATGCACGCATCGAGGGGCTCAACGGGCTTGTGGATGAGGCTCACCACCGTGTGGACGAGGTGGAGCAGTGTGTGGCGCAGCTGCGCGTGAGGCCGTTCGAGAAGGCTTTCCTGGATCTGGTGTCCCGGTTCGAGCGAACGTACGTCGGGATGAAGCACGATCGGAGTGCGCTCGATTTCGAGGATCTACAGGTCATGACGGCGCGCCTGTTGGAGTCCCGGCCGGACATCGCTGCCGAGTTCCGCGGCAGGTTCGCTATGGTGATGATCGATGAGTTCCAGGATGCTAACGCGCTCCAGCTGCGGATCGCCGAGACGCTTGCCGCCGGCAATCTGTGCACGGTGGGCGATGAGAACCAATCGATCTATGCGTTCCGCCATGCAGACGTCGAGGTGTTCCGGGAACGGGCGCGCAGTATCGAGTGCCACCATCCGCTTCGCACCAACTACCGTATCGCCCCGCGGCTTCTGGGCGACCTGGGGGCGGTCTTTGCGCACCCGGCGATGCTCGGTCCGGCATTTGTCGCCCACTCGTGGCCCGACTGGAGTTCTCCCGCAGCCGACGGGGGCCGCGGGTGTCCGGGCGATCCGTTCGAGGTGCGCTTCCTCGACCTCTCGGGCGTCACAGGGGAGGCGCGTAAGGCGATCGAGGCCGAGTGCATCGCGGACCGCGTGGCTGAGATCGTCGACGCGGGTGTGGCGCCGGCCGATGTCGCGGTGCTGATGCAGCGGCTGTCTGCCGGGCGAGCGATTGCCGTGGAGCGCGCGCTGACTGCACGGGGGATACCCTCGGCGCTCAATTCAGGAGGTGCGTTCTTCGAGGCTGCTGAGGTGGTCGAGTCACGCGCCCTGTTGAGGACCGTCGACAATGTCCTTGACGACGCTGCGCTCGTGTCGGTACTCGCGGGCAGGCTCGGCGGGTTGAGTCCGGACGCGTTGTTCAGCATCAGGAGACACGCCGACCTCCACGCTGAGGCGCACGGTCTCCCTAAGCGTGACACCCACCTATGGCCCGTGCTCGAGACGATAGGACCCGCGCTGGACCCGGACGATGCTTCGGCGCTGGCTCGCGTCGTCGCGGTCATCCACGAGGCCCGCACATACCGGGGGGCCCGCTCCCTGGAGGACACGCTCCTGGGCGCGCTCGACGCGCTCGACGTCGACCTGATGTGCTTCGCCTCGGGCACTGGGGGTGCGCGTGCCTGGAACAACGTACTCAAGCTGGCGCGCTGGGGCCGCGAGTACGAGTCCTCCGTGGGCGGCGGCATCGCCGGCTTCCTCGCATATCTCGAGTCGCGCGAGGCATACGGCGCGGATGAGCCGGAGGCGGTGATCGGCGCACAAACAGCGGCCGTCCGCATCATGAGCATCCACGCGGCCAAAGGCCTCGAGTTCCGTGCCGTGGTCGTGGGGGCGTTGTCCAAGCCGCCGCCGCCGGAGGGAATCTCACTCGCACGCATCGAGGGGCGGCCGACCCTGGGCATCAGGCTCAAGTGCGGTGACAAGTCCGTTGACACGTGTGGCTCGGCTGCGGTGGCCGAAGTGTCGGGGCGCGCGGCGGCGGCGGAGACCATTCGACTCCTCTACGTGGCGTGCACGCGTGCCAAGGAGAGTTTGACGGTCGTTGCGGTCACGAGTCCGGAGAAGGAGGCTGACGACTCACCGGCGGGGCTCTTCCGCACGGCGGTGGGGATGGGTGGCGTCGGCGCCATCGAACAAGGTTCGCGCGACCTCGGACAGGGGCGCGTGAAGATAAGCCTACTGGCGCCGACCGCCGAAGACGACGCGCTGCTCGCCGCGGATGCGGTCCGGCCGGGTGTGCGCCTGGAGCCCGAGGAAGTCGTCGCCGGTCCGGGGACGACCGTGTCGGCCGTGACGTGGCCGCCGCATGCTGTCGGCCGGCCCAAGTGCAGAACCCCACGACGCGTCTCATACTCGGCGCTCAACACATACCGGGAGTGTCCGTACCGCTATTACCTGGCGGTCGTCGCGCGCTCGGCGCCGCCGCCCACGGTGCGGGGAGCGGACGCGCTGGCGTTCGGCAGCGCGGTCCACGCGGTGCTCGAGCGGTGTGAGTCGGAGGGCGCCGACATCGGCCAGCTACTGGCGCCGGCGGTGACGGCAGCAGGACTGGACACCGCGGAGACCCCGAGGCTCGAGCGTGCGGTCCGGACCTTCCTCGATTCGGATCTCGCCGCCGAGGCGTTTCGTATGCCGCGCGTCTCGCATGAGGTGCCGATTTCGGTCCCCGTGGCCGGCACGACGCTCGGAGGAGCTATCGACCTGCTCGCCCGGGACGCCGATCACGCTCTTGTGATCGACTTCAAGACGGGGGCGAGTACGCTGACCGACGCAGATGCGCGCGAGCGCTTCCGGCTCCAGGGTGAGTGCTACGCGCTGGCCGCGCTTGCGGCCGGAGCGTGCTCGGTCAAGGTGGTCTTCGCCGAGTTGGAGAGGAGCCGGGAGACGGTCTTTGAGTACGCGGCGTCCGATCGCGCGGACATCGAACTAGCGGTCACGGAGATCGTGGGACGGATCTCCGCACAGGAGTACGCGCCGCTCGATCGTTACGACGAGGCGCTCTGCGAGTCGTGTCCCGGCTTCGGCGGCATGTGCCCCGTAACGCGCACCTAGCGTAGGTGCCGCTGCGCGAGCTGACCGCAGGCGGCATCGATGTCGACGCCGCGCTCCACGCGGACCGATGTCTCGATCCCGGCCGCTCGCAGGACGGCTGCCACCTCCATCGTCCGGTCCTCGGCCGGTCGTGCGGCGGCGCTGCCCTTCACCGGGTTGACCGGTATCAGGTTGACGTGGCACATCCACCCCCGTGCGAACTCGACGAGCGCCTGAACCTCGGCCGGGGTATCGTTCTCGTCGGCGATGAGCGCGAACTCGAGTGTAGGTCGCCGTCCTGTGCGTTGCGTGTAGTCGATCAGGGTTCCCTTCAGGAGACCGAGGGGCCAGCGCCGGGTCGCCGGCATGAGGCGGTCGCGTGTCTTCTGTACTGCCGAGTGGAGCGAGACCGCGAGCGTGAACTGCTCGGGTTCTCTGGCCAGGCGGTCGATGCCCGGTACGACCCCGCAGGTGGAGATCGTGAGGTGACGGGCGCCGATACCCAGGCTGTCCTTGTGGTTCATCAGGCGCAGGCCCGCGAGGGTGGCGTCGTAGTTGTTGAGCGGTTCGCCCTGGCCCATGGCGACCGCACCCGAGGCTCGCATCCCAAAGTCCCTCGCGACGAGTCCTACCTGCCAGGCCATCTCGCCGGGCGTGAGGTCCCGCACGAAGCCCCCGCGACCTGTTGCGCAGAACGTGCACCCCATGGCACAGCCGGCCTGGGTGCTGAAACAGACGGTGAGCCGCTCGGCTGCCGGAATACCAACGCTTTCGATCTGCACACCGTCGACAAGTCGCCACAGGTACTTCCGCGAACCGTCGCTCGAGTGCTGACTCTCGACCTGTGTCGGTTGAACGAGCACGAACCGCTCGGACAGCTCACCCCGAAGTCGGGCAGGCAGGTCGGTCATGTCGTCGAACGAGGACGCAAGACGGCCGTACAGCCACACGAGCACCTGGCGTCCCCGGTAGGTAGGCTGTCCGAGGGACGAGAGCGCGTCGACGAGACCGTCGGATCCAAGCGAGCTGATATCCGTGCCCGGCGCGTCAGGCACGGTCCTTCCTCGCCTCTCCGAAGCCGTCCCGGTGCTGCCGCTCGTAGCCACCCACCGCGCGGAAGTACTGCGCGATCTGCGGGTAGCCTTCTTCTTCGGCGACCCGCGCGAACTCGGGATACATCTCGGCTGCCTCGTACTCCTCGCCGTCGACCGCCGCCGCCAGGTTCTCGTCGGTGGAGCCGAAGGCGCCCATGTACGCGAGGTGGCCGAGTGCGTGCGCTGTCTCCTCTGTCGCCGCGCGGTCGAACGCCGCGCGTGCCGTCTCGTGTCCCTCAAGTTCTGCGATGCGGGCGAACAGGGTGTAGCGCCTGTTAGCTTGCGACTCACCCGCAAAGGCCGCTTGCAGGTTGGCGAGTGTCTGCGTACCGGCAAGATCGCCCGGCCCGTCGTATGGGAGGAAGAACGACTGCGGTGCGCCGCACACGGGGCAGCGGTCCGGCGCCGGGCCGATGTGATAGTAGCCGCACGCTTTGCACCTGTAGGTCTCCATGAGTAGCCCTTTCATCGCGTCAGACTGCCGCTCGGCGGCAACCTCCTCATCTTACCGTCTACTTGTGGCACGAGTCTGCTGAAGTCGGGATGGGTCGGGTACGGTGGAGGCATGTGAACGTGCGAACACGGTCCGAGCACGGTTGTGGAGAGAGGGGTAGAGATGAGCAAGAAGTCGCTCGCAGCTCTGGTGCTCGCCACCGCGATCCTGTTTGCGCCTGCAGCTGCCTTCGCGCTGCCGTCGATGTCGAGTTCGTTGTTCGGGCCCTCGACCGGATGTGGATGTCACGCGGCGCTTCTCGAGCAGTGGCGCCCGTCGATGCATGCGCAGGCACTCACCGATCCGATCTACCTGGTCAAGCTGAAGGAAGCGAACGAGGCCACCGACGGTGCACTCGATGAGTTCTGCAACGCGTGCCACAGCCCGATCGCCGTCATGGCGGGCGAGCTCGACGGTCTCGATCAGTCCGGTGTCTCCGCCGTCGGCCTCGAGGGGGTCACCTGTGACTTCTGCCATCAGGTGAGCGGCACCAGCGAGCCTCTCGGCAACACGTCTGCCGAGGTGACCGGCGACGGGATCAAGTTGGCACAACTCAAGGACCCGCAGGCCCCGCATCCGGCGGCGTACTCGGCGTTCCACGAAACGGCCGAGTTCTGCGGGACGTGTCACAACGTCGACCACCCCGGGAACGGTATGCACCTCGAGGCCACGTACACCGAGTGGAAGAACAGCCCGTACGCTGCCGAGGGCATCGTCTGCCAGGACTGTCACATGACGCCCGGACCCGGTGTCACGAAGCCGAATCCCGGGAAGGCGGCCGGCCCCGGCCCCGAGCGCGAGCACATCTACACCATGACCTTCGCCGGCGGCAACGTCGGCCTGGGCTACGCCGACCTTGCCGAAGAGCGGCTCCAGGCGGCCGCGACCCTCGACCTGGAGGTTCCGGAGGTCGTTGCCGGTGGCGAGGTCCCCGTGACCACCACCATCACCAACGTCGGTGCAGGCCACTACCTGCCGACGGGGCTGACCGAGGTACGGCAGATGTGGCTCGAGGTCGTCGCGACCGACGAGGGGGGCGGAGAACTCCTGCGCACACGCCGGGACTTCGTGAGCGTGCTGAAGAACGCCGAAGGCGAGTTCCCGGTCGAGCTGTGGGATGCGGTCGATTTCGAGAGCGATGATCGCATCCCGCCGAAGGAGTCCACCTCGAACGAGTATGCGTTCCCGATGGCTGATGGTCCCGTCACCGTTACGGCGACGCTCTACTATCGCTCGTGCTCGGAGGAGATGGCCGCCAAGGCCGGAGTGGAGATTCCCACCACGACCATGGTGAGTGCGCGCTCGGTCGTATACACATCGGCCGAAGCTGCGGCCGATGCCGAGTCTGCCGAGCTGGCTGCGGCTGCAGAAGAAGAGCCGCCCGGTGGCATGAATCCCCTGATCTGGGTCGCGATCGTGCTCGCGGGCGCCGTTCTCATCGGTGCCGGGTGGGGATTCTTGCAACGGCCGAGGGCATAGCGGTCACCGGCAGCGACAGCGGGGGCGCCCGGAGGCGCCCCCGCACGAGCGGGTCAGGATCTCGTCACTCGGTGGTGAGGTCCTGCGGCTTGATGCCGATCATCATCTCGATGGTCATCTCGTCCCCATCACGCCAGATCGTGAGCGACACCTCGTCGCCGACCGATTGACGGCGCACGGTCAGAATGAGATCGTCCATCGAGCGGATTCGCGTATCATCCAGCGCGACGATGACGTCGCCGGTCTGCAGCCCGGCCTTTTCGGCCTCGGTACCGGCGGTGACCTCCGCCACCCAGGCGCCCTCGGTAACAGTCAGCGCCTCCTGCTCGGCGAACGCCGGCGTGACGGTTTGGCCAAGTATGCCGAGGAAGGGCGTATCCACGCGGCCCTTCTCGATGAGTTCGCCGGCGGCGCGGACCGCGGTCTGAACGGGGATCGCGAGACCCACTCCATCGTAGGAACCGGTGTCGCTGTAGATGGCCGAGGGAATGCCTATCAGCAGTCCCCGGCGATCGACGAGTGCGCCACCCGAGTTGCCGGGATTGATGGCCGCGTCGGTCTGGATCGAATCGACGTACGGATACCGTCCGTCGCTGTCACCGATGTTGGTGAGCGGGCGATGTACGGCGGACACCACACCCGAGGTCACCGAGTGCTCGAGACCGAACGGTGAGCCGATCGCTATGGCGAGCTGGCCGACCACGAGATTCTCCGAGTCGCCGATCCCGATGGTCGGGATCGGCGACTCGACCTTGATCACCGCGATATCGCTCTCTGAGTCACCGCCGACGAGCTCGGCATCGTGGCGTTCGCCGTCCGAGTCGGTCACGACGATGGTAGTGGCGCCATCGACGACGTGGTTGTTCGTGATGATGTATGTTCCGCCGTCGGGAGCCTCCTGGTAGGCCACGCCCGATCCCTCGCCCTGTATCGGGACGCTGGGATGCTCACTCGGAAGGGAGCCGCTGTCCGCCTGCTCGCCGGTGACGTCGACATTGACGACACTCGGCAGGGCGACGGACGCAGCCGCCGCGACGACCTCCTCCGTCTGGTCGCCCACGAGTTCGATCTGCCTGCTCTCCTGAGCGGGCGCGAACCGATAGGCCGCGTAGCCCCCCGCCAGGCCGGCTATCGTGCCTGCCAGTAGGGCAACGAACACAACCGCCACGATCAGCAGAAGCGAGCGGGTACGATGTGGGCTTGCGGCAGATACCGCAACCGGCGCTGGCGTCGGCTCGACCGGGGCGGGGAAGGCCGCCCCGGCCGGGGTGGTGGACTGATGAACGGGGTCAGACCCCGGTATTCCCGTGTTCTCCATCGCAGACATCCTTTCCGTGCGGGCTCTTCCGCAGCGCTCACATAGTACGACGCCGGGACGGGCAACGGTCGCCCGCCGAGGCGAATCCACGAAAGCTCCACAGCTCGGCGGAGGGCGTTGTCGCGCTCCCGAGGCTCGACTAGACTGACGCGGAGGACATTCCCGGGAAGAGGGCGCGCGTGTCAGATCACGACGATATCGCCGAAGAGAAGAACCAGTCGGCGATCGATGGGCCCGCGAGCGAGGTCGCCGGGGGGCTTGACGACGAGGTCGTGGCCGAGCCTATGCCCGGTGAGGCGGCGGCACCCGAGCCGGAGTCCGAGTCGGAGAGCGAGCCAGAGAGCGAGACCGCGGGTGACCCGGGGTCCGAGAACGCACTCGAGCCCGAGCCGAGGGCATCCGATGACGAGCCTACGGACAAGACCGCAGCCGATGCGGTTCTCGTGGAAGCTGTGGAAGGCGGTCTCACCTGGGTACCGTATGCGGTCTACCTGGGTGCGTGGATCGTCCTTTCGGGCATGTCGGCGTACCTTCTCAACATCGCGACACCCGAGCAGCCGGCACGGTGGCTGCCGGTCTACGCGCCGCTCGTGTTCTCGGGCCTCGCGCTGGCCGCACTCGGCCCGCTGCTCTCACTGACCGTCTGGCTCGTGGCGCGCTTGCGGCGCCCGGTGGACCGGCGTCGGGGGCTGCTCGCCTCCGCGCTCACACGTGGCGCACTCGCTGCGTTCTTTGGAGCGATGGTGTGGATCGTGACCCTGTATGTGCTCGAGGTACTCACCGGGAGCGGGGTATGGTGACGCCTGCTGCAGGTCGCGCCGGCAGTCTCTCGCTGGCTGTTCTCGCAGGCGGTACCTCGGCCGAGCGAGAAGTCTCGCTGAACACGGGTGCGCAGGTGATCTCCGCGCTTGAGGATCGCGGTCACGCGGTCACGCACATCGACAGTGCCGAGGACGGCTTCATCGAGCAGCTGCGCACCGGTGGATTTGACGCCGTGTTCGTCTGCCTGCACGGCAGGTTCGGGGAGGACGGCACGATCCAGGGACTTCTCGAGCTTCTTGGCCTGCCGTATGTCGGATCGGGTGTGCTTGCGAGCGCGCTTGCCATGGACAAGGTCATGTCCAAACATATCTTCCTTGCCGAAGGCCTGCGGACTCCGGCGTTCGCTGTCCTGAGGACCGATGCGCCGGTCGACTACGCTGCGATCATCGGCTCGCTCGGCGAGAAGCTCGTGGTCAAGCCGGTGAACGAGGGCTCGTCGGTGGGAATGTCGATCGTCCACGAGCCTGGCGAACTGCCGGCGGCCGTGGCGCGTGCCTTCGAGCACGATGACACGGTCCTCGTCGAGTCGTTCGTTGCAGGGGTCGAGGTGACTGTCGGGGTGATCGGGAATCGCGAGTTGATGGCGCTGCCCACGCTCGAGGTGGTCCCGGAGCATGAGTTCTACGACTACGAGTCCAAGTACGTTCCCGGAATGAGCAGCCACATCATCCCGGCGCGCATCAGCGAGAACGCGCGCGCCGAATGCCAGGCTGTCGCGGTCGCCGCCCACCGGGCTCTTGACTGCAGGGGTATGTCGCGCACCGACATGATTGTCACGACTACGGGTGAGGTCTTCGTTCTCGAGCTGAATACGATTCCGGGTATGACGCGAACCAGTCTGCTGCCTGATGCGGCGCGCGCGGCAGGGATCGAATTCCCGGAGCTGTGCGACCGGCTCGTGGAGCTTGCGCTCGACGTCTAGCCGGGCGCCGTCTGGTGTTCGAGCGGCAGATCCATCACGAACAGCGCGCCGGGTTGACCGTGCTCCTCGACCGTCACCGAGCCGCCGTGTGCCTCGGCCACGATACGCACGATATACAGGCCGAGGCCCAGACCGGGAAGACCGTCCGCCGTCGGACCACGGACACCCCGGTCGAACACGCTCTCCACAAGATCTGGGTCCACGCCCGGCCCTTCGTCTTTCACGGAGACGCACGCACGCTCGCCCCGCCGGAACACGCGCACGTCGATCGCACCGCTCGGCGCCCCGTGCTTGATGGCGTTGCCGACGAGGTTCGTGACCGCCTGTTCCAGTCGGGCAGCGTCACCGAGTACCGTCACCTCGTCGTCCACGTGCACCCGCAACTCCTGCTCGGCACTGAGCCGCATCGAGGTGACGAGCGTATCCACCAGCTCGCCGAGATCGATCGCGCGCATCACTGTCGGTGCGAAGGCGCGCTCGGCGCGCGTCGCGTTCAGCAGATCTTCAAGGAGGCCCTCCATGCGCCGGGCCGCGCGCTGCGCTCCGGCGATAGCCTCATGCTCGCCAGCCGCGGCGGGGAGCTGCCGGTCGAGGATGTCCAGGTATCCGCGCACGACCGTCAACGGACTGCGGAGGTCGTGGGAGACGAGCGAAAGGATCTCTTGACGGAGGGCCTCGAGCCGACGCTCTTCGGTGATGTTGCGTGCCGATATGACGTAGTCGCGGCCGAGCTCGTCGATCGTGGCGACGCTGATCTCCACCCACCGGTCGGGCTGGTCGGGCATCTCGCAGCGCGCGACCACCGACGCCGCCGACGCCATCGTGCCGACGCCGCTCAGGTCAATGGCCTGTCCCTGCTCGTCGGTGAGGGTGACTCCAGAGAAGATGCCTCTCGGATCTGCTCTGACCAGATCGCCCAGATGCAGGCCGAAGAAGTGGGCCGCCGCCGGGTTGGCGATCTCCACGACGCCCCCACGGACGAGGATCTTCACTTCGGGAGACTCCTCGACGACCAGCCTGAAGGCGCGCTCGGCGGCCAGCGCCTGCTCCCCGGCTTCGATCAGCTCCGCCTGGTTGACCCGCAGCTGGGTCATGAGATCGACGATGACCTGCCCGAGTTCCTTGAAGTCGTCGGGCAGTCCGGGATCCAAGACGAGCTCAGCACTCACCGGGAGGCCCTGTAGCGCGTAGTAGCCCTGGTCGCGCATGTACGCGACGAACCGTGCGAGAGGTACCCCGATGCTCCGGGAGAGTACCGCGCCGAGCACCAGCCCGGCGGCGGCCGTGCTGAGGCCGAGGGCGATGGGCACCAGGACCACGACCCACGCGCGGCCCTCACCGAGCCACGGATCCGGCTGGGAGATCTCGACGACGAGCGCCTTCTTGCCGTCTATGCCACTCAGGGTGCCGCGGGTCACCATGCGGCCGCCTCTGAGGTCAGCGACCGCTGCCGAGTAGCCTCGCGGCGCACTCAGCTCGGTCCACCCGCTGGCCGACAGGAGTGGCGTCGGCTCGGCGGAGTTGGTCTCGGTTTCGAGGACTGTTGCAGGGAGGTCGGCGGGGTTGATCGGTCTGGCGATAGCGAGGACCCCCACGGGGTCTCCTTCGGGGTCGCCGATGATCTGCCTGACGGCCACGATCGCGGGGCCGGAGGGCAAGAGCATCAGACCCGCTGCGTCGCCGCGCTCCGCTACGGAGAGAAGCTGCGCGATATCCGCGGCGTTGCCGCGCTCGTGGAGAACGAAACCGTCGGAACGTTGCCAGACGATGCCGGTCGTACCCGCACGCTCCGGGAGCCAGGGGTCTAGCTCGTCTGCGACGAAGGCCGGATCCGGTGTGACGGTGCGATCGTAGAACTCCTGCCACTCGGTGAAGCCCATGAGGTGGGAGTCCAGTTCTCTGGCTGTGAGCTCGAGCACGAACTCCACCTCGGAGAGCCGGTTCAGCTGGTCGCTTCTGGTCATCGCCCGGATGTGGTAGGCGAAGGCGATGCTGACGGCAGTCCCAAACAGTGCGAAGACGACGATCGCAGTCACGACCGTGGTAAGTGTCAGTCTGGTTGCGAGGCGCGGGGGCAGGACTCGCCACCTGCGGGTCGGGTGATCGCGGCGGTCAGGCATCCGGGTCGCCGTCCTGCTCTGGCGCAGGTGACCCGCACGGCGCGCACGCCTGACGACCGAGCGAGCGTCCTGTGGGAGTTGCCGCCAGGCCTCCCAGAGCGGTCTCGCGCAAGCTTGGAGGCAGACTGCGGCCGACCTGGCCCATGGCGACTATGACTTCGTCCAGTGGAATCGGGAAGCGGACACCGGCAAGCGCCATCTCGATTGCCGCGAACGCCGCCGCCGTTCCGGTGGCGTTGCGCATGACGCAGGGCAGCTCGACGAGGCCGCCGACCGGGTCACACACCAGGCCCATCTGTCCCTGAAGTGCGAGCGCAGCGGCGTGCCCGCAGGTCTCCGGATCCGCTCCCATCATCTCGGCTGCTGCCGCGGCCGACATCGCCGACGCGGCGCCGATCTCGGCCTGGCAGCCGCCGGCCGCGCCGGAGAGCGTGGCCCGGGCGGCGATGACCGCGCCGACAGCGCCTGCCGCGAACAGAGCGCTGATTATGTCTGCCCTGGACGACCCGCGGAGTCGTCCGATCGCCAGAAGCACCGCGGGAACGACTCCGGAGGCTCCGGCGGTCGGGGCGGCGACGATCCGGCCCATGCGGGCATTGGTCTCGCCAACGGCGATCGCGGCGGCCAGCGCGTCCCTGAACCCGGGGCCGAGCACCGAGGGGCCAGCCATCACGCGCGCGGCGTCACCGCCGGTGAGGCCCGATCGTGAGCGCTCGGTGTCCGCAAGACCTGCGGCGATCGCGGACTCCATGACGTCGAGCTCCCGGCCCATTCGGGCGTTGAGTGCATCGGGCGACAGCCCGCTGTCTTCAACCTCGCGCGCAAGGGCTGCCGCGCCGAGGGATCCATGAGTGCGTGCCGCCTCGGCCAGTCCCGCATAGGTCGCGTACGCCATGATGCCTCCGATTGCTGACGTGACTGATTGTAGCCGAGGGGAGTGACACGCGTACCGACCGCGCGTCGACGACCGGGGGTATCGGACGGGCCAGGGGTGTTGACGCTGGTCCCAAACGTGATTAGTATGCGTAGTGCAGTGGAGTTAGCATGTACTAACACACCACCGACGAGGAGTCGCCATGCGCGGACACAACGGACACGGACGGGCCTTTGGCCGACGGCGGGGCGAAGACCCTGGTACGTTAGCCGTGCTGCGTGCGGGAGACGAGGCGGTCATCGCCGGCATCCACGACGACAGTGCCCGGGCACAGGCCGTGCGCTTCGGGATGGGTGTCGGTGCCTCCGTTCACTGCGTCACCACGCTGCCCGGTGGGCCTGTCGTGTTGCGGTCGGGCCGACAGGAGATCGCCGTTGGCCGGGGCCTGGCGCGCCGCATAAGGATCGAGACGGCCGATGAGCGCCGCTAGATGCCACGGGGCGCCGAGCCGGTCGCTTCCACGCGAGGGCGGTCGCCGTCCGAGCCTCGTTCTTGCGGGTAATCCCAACGTCGGGAAGTCCGTGTTCTTCGGCGCGCTGACCGGCACGTATGTCGACGTGAGCAACTTCCCAGGGACGACCGTGGAGATCACTCGCGGGCGCCATGCCGACTACGACATCGTGGACACGCCGGGCGTCTACGGCGTCGGCTCGTTCAACGACGAGGAGGCCGTGGCGCGCGATGTCATCCTGGGCGCCGACGTGGTCGTCAACATCGTGGATGCGGTGCATCCCGAGCGTGATCTGTTCCTGACGCTTCAGCTCATCGATCTCGGCCTGCCGATGGTCGTTGCGCTCAACATGGTCGATGAGGCGCGGCGCCAGGGTGTGGTCATCGACCGCGACCTGCTCGAGGACCTGCTCGGCGTGCCCGTGGTCGAGACCGTCGCCGTCGAGGGGCGAGGGCTGGACGAGCTCATCGCGCGGGTGACCGAAGCCCGTCCGGGGCATGCGGATCATACGCTCGAGTCGGATATCGTGGAGATGGCCGTCCGTACCGGTTCGCGTGCCGAGGCACTGCTGGTCCTTGAGGGTGACGAGCAGGTTGCGGCCCGCCATGACCTCGAGCCGGCCGACGCGCGCGACGTCATCTACACCCGGCGTCGCACGCGTGTCGACGATATCGTCGGTCACGTACTCACCACCACCGACGAGGGCGTCACGTTCGCGACGCGCCTCTCGCGGTTCATGCTCCGTCCGGCGACCGGGCTTCCTCTCCTGGCGGTGCTGCTCGCCGCTGTCTATCAGGTCCTTGGCGTGTGGGTCGCCGGTGACATCGTGGGCCTGACCGAGGAGACGCTCATGCAGGGCGTCTGGGAGCCATTCGTTCGAGGGCTGGTCGAGCGCGGGTTCGCCGATGGAACCGTCGTGCACACGCTGCTCGCAGGCGAGTTCGGTGTGCTCACGATGACCGCCACGTATCTTGTCGGCGTGATCTTCCCGCTCGTCGCGGGTTTCTACCTGCTGATGGCGCTACTCGAGGACTCAGGCTACCTGCCGCGCATCGCGGCGCTGGCCGACCGCGCGCTCACGGGCATGGGGCTCAACGGGCGGGCGATCATACCGCTCATCCTCGGCCTCGGGTGCGTCACGATGGGTACCCTCACCACACGGATCCTCGGCTCGAAGCGCGAGCGCTTCATCGCCACGGCGCTGATGGCGATCGCCGTCCCGTGCTCGGCGCAGATCGCTGTGATCGCGGCGCTCATGGCACGCGTCGGCGGATGGTACGCCGCTGCGTACTTCGGCATCCTGCTCGCGATTTTCGTTGCCATCGGCACGATGCTCAACCGCCTCACGCCGGGTGTCTCCACCGACCTGCTCATCGACCTGCCGCCGTTGCGTCTGCCGCGCATCGGTAACGTGGTGCGTAAGAGCTCAGCCAAGGTCTGGCACTTCATGCGCGAGGTCGCCCTGTTCTTCCTCGCCGGCGCGGCGTTCATCTCCGTCCTGCAGCTCACCGGCGTGCTCGATGCGATCCAGCGTGCAGCGGTACCGCTGACCGTCGGCTGGCTCGGCCTGCCCGCCGAGGCCGCGACCGCGTTCGTCATGGGTTTCGTACGTCGTGACTTCGGTGCCGCAGGGTTCTTCACGATGGGCCTTAACGCCTCGCAGCTGCTCGTGGCGATGGTGACCATCACGCTGTTCGTGCCCTGCATAGCGAGCATCATGGTCATCGTCAAGGAGCGCGGATGGGGCTACCTCGCCGGACTGCTGGCCGGCTCGGTGGGCGGTGCGTTTCTCATAGGCGGACTCCTCTCCCGGCTTCTGGCGGTGATCTAGATGGCGCGCCGTACCGCCGATCCCCGTCCCCGCGTGGTGCCACCGCTTCTGCGCTGCCCGGAGTGCGGCTATGTGGCCGAGGGCGTGCGCTGCCCGCGGTGCAACGCGCTCAAGGTGACGGGCTGCACGGGCGGGTGTCTGACCTGCCGGTCCGCATGCCCGGTGCCGAAAGGCTAGACCGCGGGGACCGCGCGGACGGTGATGATGCCGGGAAGCGCGCCGATACCGGCCGCGACCTCGTCGCCGACCGGTTCGTCGGTCTCGATGACCATGAGTGCGCGTGCGCCCCGGCGCTCGCGGAACACCTGCATCGATGCGATGTTGATGACGCCCGCCGCCAGGCGAGCCGACACGGCGGCGACGACTCCCGGCTGGTCGTGGTGCACAACGCCGATAGCCGGGAGCTCGCCGGTCAGGCGCACCGGGAAGTCATCGATGAGGGTGATCTCGACATCTCCCGCACCCACCGACGAGCCCTGTACGAGCACGGTCGTTCCCGTGGTGGTCTCGACCTCGATCCGGGCGGTGTTGGGATGCACGTCGCCGAGATCGGCCTCAGCGAACGTGACTTGCATGCCCGCTTGCCGAGCGTGCGCGAAGGACTGCGGGATGCGGGCATCGTCGGGGGCGTAGCCGAGGAGCCCGGCCACGAGCGCGACGTCGGTGCCGTGGCCCCGTCCCGTCGCGGCGAACGAGCCATGCAGCGTGACGGTAGCCGCACGGACATCGCCTCCGGCGATGCCGCGTGCGAGAGAGCCGAGGCGCACGGCGCCAGCGGTGTGGCTTGAACTCGGCCCCACCATGACCGGTCCCACGATATCGAAGACGCTTCGTTGGCGCACCATTCGCTGATTGTACCGTGCTCGTTGTGCGCCCGCACCACGAGAGCGTATGCTGTGCGGGCGCTTTGCAGCGTCGTTCAGGCAAGCATCAGGAAGGACGAACATGTCAGACAGCACCGGCACTCCCGCAACAACCAACCGAACACTGCTCATCCTGCTCGGAGCGATCGTGGTCCTGCTTCTCGCGATCGTGGTCATCTTCCTCGTCAGGGGCAACGCAGATTCCGGCTCAACGGTCACAGCACCCACCGATGCCGCCGCGACTGCCGGGGCGCCGTCCGGGATGCCCGGAGCGACCGCGCCAGCAGTGGAGTTCGATCCGGCTACCGCGACTGCGGTTCCCGCCGGGGAGACCCCCGAGGCCTACGTGGTCGCCTACTTCGACGCCATCGTCGCCGGTGACTACGCGACGGCGTATGACCGGCTGCCAACCGATAAGAAGGCGGCCTCCACCGAGCAGCAGTTCGCCGATCAGCTCACCGGTTATGGCGTCACCGAATACACGATCGACGACGTGACCGAGGCCGACGGCGAAGCCCAGGTGCTCGCTACGGCCAGTATGGCCGGTGGCCAGTTCCAGTATCTGTGGACGTTCGTGGCCGAGGGCGACGGATGGCTCGTCAAGTCGCGCACCTTGCCGGGCATGGGCCAGTAGCTCCTATCAGCTCAACGTGAGGCGGCGCTCCGATACGGGGCGCCGCCTCTTTCGTTCCCGGTTCGGGTGCGGGTCATCTGCGAGTCACAAGCGCATGCTAATCTTCTCGGCATGGTCACCGAGCCGCTTGCGGCGTTCCTCCAGCCGGGTACCGATCCGGACACAGTCGAGGCGTACGCGTCTTTAGCCGAGCGCGCCCGGGATACGGTGTTCGGGTTCGAAGACGAGGTGGTCTTCCTCGATCTGGAGACCACCGGCTTCGACCCCTCCCGTGACGACATCATCGAGGCGGCTGCACTCATCGCCCGGGGTCCGGAGATCGTCGACCGGTTCTGTTCGTTCGTGCGCCCCACCCGGCCCTTGCCGCGCGAGGTCACGCACCTCACCGGTATCGAGGACGAGATGGTCGTGTCGGCCCCGCCGGTCGAGAGCGTCGGCGCCACGCTCGCCGAGTTCATCGGCGGCAGGACGATCGTCGCACACAATGCGTCGTTCGATCGTACGTTCCTCGAGCGCGCGGGCTTCGGCCCGTCGCGCCTGCCGGGTCCGTGGATCGATTCGCTCGAGGTCGTACGCCTGGCGCTCCCGCGCGTGCGCTCGCACCGTCTCGCCGACCTCGCCCGGGCGTTCGGTCTCGCGCCGGAGCACGACCACCGGGCAGGCGATGACGCACAGACGCTCTTCGGCGTATGGCGTATCGCACTCACCGCGCTCGGCGATCTGCCGCCGCAGGTCCTGCACGAACTTGCCCGGCTTGCGGCGTCGGTCCCCGGCTGGAGTCTGGCACCGCTCCTCGCGCATCTCGCCGCCGGGGTCAAAGCGCCGCCATTCGATCTGCGGCAGCTCCGGAGCGAGCGCATGCGCGCCGAGAAGCTGGAGCAGCTCGCCGACGCGTGCGAGGTCTCCCTCACCTCGCCGGAGACGGCCCGGATACTCGCCGAGTTCGCCGTCGACGGCACCGTCGGCCGGATGTACGAGGGCTACGAGCCCCGGGAGGAGCAGGCGCGTATGGCCGAGGCGGTGCTCGAGGCGTTCGGCGCTTCGCGCTGCGCGGCCGTGGAGGCGGGCACCGGTGTCGGCAAGTCGGTGGCGTATCTGGTACCCGCCGCACGCTACGCGCTTGCCAACGGCGTTCGCGTCGGCGTGGCTACGAAGACCAACACGCTCATGGACCAGCTCGTCCACCGGGAGCTGCCGCGCCTGGCTGCGGAGTGCGGAGAGGTCCTTCGCTTCACCGCACTCAAGGGCTACGAGCACTACATCTGCCTACGCAAGCTGCAGCGCCTGCTGGATGCGCCCGCAGACGCCGAGACAGCCGCAGCACTCGGCGTACTGCTGACGTGGACCGCACAGTCCACCTGGGGCGATCGCGAGGCGGTCAACCTTCACTGGCCGATGCGGCTTCGCACGCAGGTGCTCGCGTCGTTCGCCGACTGCACGAAGAAGCGGTGCCGCTACTTCCCAAACCACTGCTACCTGCACGGGGTGAGGCGGCGCGCGGGCGCGGCGCATATCATCGTCACCAACCACTCGCTGCTCTTCCGCGATCTCACGACCGACGGAGGGATCCTCCCGCCGGTGCGCCACTGGATCGTGGACGAGGCGCACGCCGCCGAGGCCGAGGCGCGCGACCAGCTCTCGGTCGGTTGCGGGCACGCCGAGTTGCGTGCACTTCTCTCCGGGCTCCACGCCAGGGGCCGGGGCGGACTTCTCTCGGCGCTGCGCACGAAGGTGGCCCTTGAGCGCGATGAGAACGGGCCCGCTACGCTCCACATCGTCGACGAGATGCGTGAGGTCCTCGAGCAGGCCGCCACGATAGCGGACTCGTTCTTCGACTTCGTGAAGGACCTCGGCGATGACTGTTCGGGCACGTACGACCGTGTCCAGATGCGCATCACGGGCGAGTTGCGCGAGAGCGCCCGTTGGTCGACGGCGGCGGGTGTGGGACGCTCGCTCGCGCGACGGCTCGAAGGGGCGCTGGATCTCGGACGGAGGCTCATGACGTCGCTTGAGGCAGGCGCGGAGAACTACGCGGAGATGAAGGCTGACCTGGCCGGACAACTCTCGGGCATCGCCGAGCAGCTCGACGGGCTGGTGACCGTGCTCGATGGCACCGATACGGCGTATGTCTACTCCGTGACGGTCGACCGTCGACGCGAGCAGTCGGCGGAGCGGCTCGACGCCTCGCTGCTCGATGTGGGCGAGGCGCTCATAGACCAGCTCTACCCGAAGGTCTACTCCGTCGTGTACACGTCGGCCACCATCGCTGCGGGGAGTGACTTCTCGCATTTCGAGCGATCGGTAGGGCTCGACCGACTCGGCCAGGAGGGCTATCGCACGCTACGCCTCGAGAGCAGTTACGACTTCGAGCGTCAGATGGCGGTGTTCGTGCCCACTGATATGCCGGAGCCGTGTCAGCCGGGTGCCCGCGGCTATGCGGCGTACATCGACGCGCTCTCGACGCTGCTGTTCGACATCCACGAAGCCATGGGTGGGTCGGTCCTCACGCTGTTCACGAACCGGCGCGACATGGACGCGCTCTACGCGCGCCTCGCCGAGCCGCTGCAGCGCATAGGACTGCCGCTGATCGTGCAGGGGCGCGGCGTGTCACGAAAGCGCGTGGCGGACGAGTTCATAGCCGACGAGCGCACGTCGCTGCTCGCCACGAAGTCGTTCTGGGAGGGCTTCGATGCGAAGGGCGACACGCTGCGGTGTGTCGTGGTGCCGCGGTTGCCGTTCGGGCCGGTGAACGATCCGATACTCGAGGAGCGCCGCGAGCGCGACCGCGGCTGGTGGTCCAAGCACTACCTGCCCGAGGCCGTTCTCGAACTCAAGCAGGCCGCCGGCAGGCTCATCCGTTCGACCACCGACGAGGGATGCCTCGTCCTGGCCGACGCACGGCTCGTGGGACAGAAGACCTACGCACACCGCTTCTTGGAGGCGCTGCCGGTTCGGGAGATAGAACGGCTCCCCGCAGTCGAGATCGGTCCGGTCATCCGGGAGCGGTTCGGGCGCTAGACTCCGTCAGTGGAGTGCCGAAGGAGTGTCTCGGCCAGTGTCCTGACTGCGTAGCGGACCTCGGCAGGCCCGAGCGCCTCGGCCTCGCCGAGCCGGGCGACGACCCTGCGTGCGATCCAGGAGACGGTCTGATACGGCATACGGGCGATGGTACTGCCATCGCCTGATGCCTCGAACACGACGCCCGGCCAACTCCGCGTGTCGGGCAGCACGGCGCCGGGCGCGAAGCGGATCTCGGCCACCGGGAGACGTTCGGGTCCGGGTGTGACCGCGTACTCGACGGCGGACGGAGGCGTGAACGCCTCACCCGTGTCGCGTGCATCACGGATCCGGTCGAGCCTGAAGACGCGCTCCTCACCGACGCCTTCGCACAGCGCGATGAGATACCACGTACCGAGCCGGTTGACGAGTGCCCACGGGTGGACGACGCGCTGTGAGGTGCGGCCGGTCGAGCCCGTGAAGTAGGTGATCCGGACCTTCTCGTGTTCGTCGGCCGCTGCCGCAAGGGTCGCGTACAGATCGGCGATCCCTCCGGGGGCAGCTCCGGCCCGCACCGTCCGCTCGAGCTCGTCGGTCGACACGGAGTCGGCGGCCACGGCGAACAGCTTCTGGCGAAGCGCGCTTCGGGGTGCGTAGCCGGCCGCATCGAGGGCCGCGCCGAGCGCTCTGGCCTCCGCGATCGTGAGACGAAGGGGGCGTTCGATGCCGGGAGCCTCAAGGTTGACGGTTACGGAGTCGCCCTCGATGAACAGGTCGATCATGTCGAACGGTGTGAACGGGGGTACGCCACACATGGTGAGGGTCGTCAGGTCGGAGGCGACCTCGGCGGGCGTACACCCCACCGCTGCCGCGAGCCGGGCGAGCGGGATCGTCTCGTTCTGCCTCAGGTGTGGCAGGAGTGCGAGAAGGCGTCGCGCTCGCGTGGCGGTGTCAGGACCCTTAGCCATGGGTATCGGCCACCGCTCGCAGGCCGGTCTCGAGGATGTAGACAAGCTCGGGAGGACCCACGGCGTGGATGGCGGGGCCCTCGTCGACGATCCAGGTCGCCAGTCGTCCGAGGTCGCCGGCCTCCACGTCCCACAGCGCGGACCCGTCGGCGAGCTCGCGCAGCGTGCCACGCCCGCGCGCGAGCCGTTCGGCGCGCCAGGCGACATCCGGCTCGAAGCGCACCTGAGCTGCCACCTGCTCCAGCCCGTACTCGAACGGCAGTCGCTCGTGCCGGGTGACGTCGAAGTCGGCGGGGCGCTCGAAATCGGGCGTCCGCGGGCGCTCCGCGTTCACGCCGAGGTCGGCTACACGGCCGATCGCATAGGTGCGGACAGCGTCCAGATCGCGGTCGCATCCGATGAGGTACCAGTCTCCTTCCCGGAAGAAGATCCCGTACGGGTCTACCGTGTGCCGCTTCTGCTCGCCAGCCGAGTTCGTGTAGCCGAAGGTCAGCGTCTTGCGGGACTGCACCGCTTCGGCGATCGTCCGCGCGTGGTGCGGCTGCGCGTCGTCCGCGTCGTTGGGAAGGTCGGCAGTTGCAAGCGGCCCGGCCACGCCGGCGGTTCCGAGCTTGCCGAGTGCGAGCGCGAGATCGTCGGTGAAGGGGAACCCGGGATCGGCCGAGAGCGCCGCCGTGACCGCGCGCACCGCGGCGAGCTCGTCGGGAGTCAGCTCGACGGGGCGCGCGAACGTGGCTGCGGGGTCGAGGCGATATGACTCGGACTCGTCGTCCCTGTCGACCGTGATGACCAGGCCCGCCGCGCGCAGCGCATCCTTGTCGCGCTCGAACATGCGAAGAAAGGTGGCGTCATCCTGTTCGTCGGGGTAACCAAGTCCGGCGGACCTGCATTCGTTGGCGGTGACCGGGACGCGAGATGAGGCGAGGTACAGCGCGAGATTGACCAACCGTTCGGCGGCGTCGGGCACGAGCCGTCCTCCTCGATCGCAGACGATGCGCACATTCTACCGCGAGAGGGGGTGGGCGGGGCAGTGCGGCCGGAGTCCACGTGTACAAAGAAACGAGGCGCGCGGGGGGAGGCGCGCCTCGTTCACGTGGGCGGCGAATCCCCGCCCCTGAGGGGGGAGGAGAGGGCGGGTCGCACTGCCCCGATGCCAGTATAGCAACCGAAGTGCCAAGCTGGTATGCGGTTTGCCAACGGATTCATACACGACGAGGGTGGGCGCCCGGGAAGGTTGCCCTCTTGGCGGGGTCAGGCTACAACAGTGACGAAGGAGGTACTTCATGGACGAACAGAACGAGCCCGTCGCAGGCGCCGGGGCTCCCACGGATAGGGCTGTGAGCGTGTCCGAGAGCGGGACCGATCGACCATCTCGCGCGGAGACTGGCAACGAGCGACGTGGACGGGCGCGAACCTGGTTGCTCTGGATCCTCGGCATCATCCTGGTGGCCGGCCTTGCCTCCGGCGGCTACGTGGTGTACCGGCAGATGGAGCGTGTCCGGGCGGCGGAGGCGCGGCTTGACGCGGCAACCGAGCTGCTCGACGCGGCCGAGGACGACCTGCTGCTGGTTGATGAGGCTGTGCAGTCCGAGATCTCCTCGGAGATCGCCACGCAAGCCGCTGATGCCCTGCCGGTAGCCGAGAAGGTTCGGGCCGACGCGCTTGCCGCGGTGACGATCATCGACGAGGTCGTGCCCGTGCTCGGCGAGGAGCTGCTCCCGGTAGCCGAAGCGCTCAAGGCGAGCGCGTTGGCGCGCGCCGACATGATGGCCGAGGCACCGACGATTCTCGAGGCGGACCGCAAGGCCGCGCTCGCGATGGTCCCCGCGGACACTGCGCTCACCGAGATCAAGGCGGCTGAGGACTTCATCACCAAAGCGGTTGCCGAGTTCAACAAGCACACCGCAGACGGCGTCAGGGCATCCACCGCGAACTCGGTAGAGGCCGAGAAGCGATTGACCAACGCACGCTCACTTCTGGCCACGGCCACCGCTGCGTTTCCGGAGGCAGACTACACGGCGTTTGTGACCTACATCGATGCGAAGCTCGGGCTTGTCGCCAACTCCAAGGAGATCGACTCCCTGTGGCTGGCGGGTAAGGTCGCCGAGTCGAACGCCAAGCTAGACGCATACAACAAGAAGGACGCGGAGATCGTCGCGATGGCCGCGGCGCTGCCGACATCCGTACGCGACCCGATCGCGGATGCCTATGAGTCGCTGACGGCCGACGCCCGGGATAGGTACTTTGAAGCGCGCGAGCGTGCACGTGCGGCGGGAGAGCAGGTGAACGTGCTCAGGGGCACGTCCACAGACGACGAGTAGGGGGCGGGGTATGTCCGACGCATTCTGGTCGAGCTGGTGGTGGCCGCTGGCCACCGGGCTCATAGGCTTCGTGTATGTGGGGCTGCTTGTGGCACAGTGGCTGCGCCGCAGGAAGCCGCATCAGCTCGCCTGGGCCGTCGGCTTCGCCTTCTACGCGATCGCGGCGGTGATGGAGGCATACTCGGAGTTCACCGGCGCGTGGGACCCCACCGTCTACCGCATCTACATCGTGCTTGCCGCGTCGCTGGTCGGGTTCCTCGGACTGGGCACGCTCTATCTCGTGACGAGAAAGCCGCTGGCCGGCAACGTGTACCTGGCCTTCGTGCTCGTTTGTCTCGCCATCTTCTTCTACGGCACGTTCACGACCGAGCTTGTCACCACCCAGCTGATCCCCGGCATCACCGTGGGCGGGACCGCGCTCGGCTCCGGTGGCTCGTTTCCCCGGGTGATGTCCCTGCCGTTCAACATCACCGGCACGCTGCTGCTCATAGGCGGGTCGCTCTTCTCGATCTTCAAGTTCCTGCCGAGAAAGGAGTTCCGCTACCGCGTGTGGGCCAACGTGCTCATCATCGTCGGCACGCTCATCATCGCCGGGGCGGGTTCGATGGCCCGGGCAGGGAAGACGGTCGGCCTCTATCCTGCCGAGATGATCGCCAGTGCGGTGCTGCTCGCCGGCTTCCTGCTCGCCGGTACGCTCGAGAAGGGCGCCAGGGCGATCAAGGATCGTCGAGATACGGAAATCTCCGGTTAGCGCTACTCCCCGTAGCCACTGCCGAGCCGGGCGAGCGCGCCGACATCGAAGACGATGACCTCGCTGCCCCGCACCTCGAGCACGCCGTCGTCGCGCAGGCGACCGAGCGCGCGCGAGAGGGTCTCGGGCACCGTTCCGAGCGAGGCTGCGAGCTCGGCCTTCGGCATGCCGAGCGACACCCTGAGACCGTCGGGTGTGGCCTCGCCGACGGCGAGTGAGCGCTGGAACAGATAGCGGGCGAGCCGGCCCGGCACGTCGAGCGCGAGGGTCTGGACGACGCTCGTGAGGTTGATGAGACGCTCGGAAAGGTCGCCGATCAACCCGCGCGCGATCTGCGGCTCGGTGGCGAGCAACTCGAACAGCGACTCGCCGGAGATCCACGCGATCGTCGCGGGTGTCGCCGCATCCACGCTGGCTGGATTCCGCCCTCCCGCGAGCGCGGCGACCGCTGCGAACGCTTCGCCGTGCTCCATCGTCTCCATGACGATCGTTCTCCCGTCGGCGGTCATATGGAAGACGCGGACCCGCCCGCTCACGACGACGCCAAAGCGCTCGGCGGGCTCTCCTTCGGAAGCCAGCAGGCTCCCGCGGGCGGCGTCCTGGACGGAGGCGGATGCAGCAAGAAGGGCGATCGCGTCGTCGCTCGCCGTGCGCCAGAGGCGGCACGCGCGGAGCGCGGCACGGACATCGTTTCTTGGTGTCGCTTTCACCGATACTCCTCACTCAGACGTTCATACAGTCCACGTCGGCTTGACGCGCGTCAAGGACGAACGTCGCCGGGGCACCTAGTATCCATGAGGGCGCCCGACGCGCTCCGGCGTCCGTCTCTCGAGATGCGTGAGGAGTCCCGGTTGAACGAGCGGTTCGAGCAGCGGCTGATGCAGGTGCAGGTGCGTCGTGACATCAAGACACTCGGCGACTTCACTGCGATCTACTGCCGCGGCAACCACGCCGATCGCACTCGAAGGGCGTTCGCAAGCGATGCCGCGGACCTCGGCGCGTACGGACGGAAGCCGCCGGTCGTATGCGACGAGTGCGCCGAGCATCTGCGTTACGGCGAGAAGCGCCGCGCGTACTGCCCCAAGGACCCGAAACCCTTCTGCGCTCACTGCGACACACACTGCTACAAGGCGGATGAGTCTGAGTGGCAGCGGCAGATGATGCGCTACAGCGGCCCGCGCTCGGCGCTGCACGGCTACGCGATCGCGGGTATCAGGCATGCGATGGAGGCGCGCACATGGCGGCGCGAGATGGAGCGTCGAGCCGCCGAGACGAGTGACGGAACCACCACAGGCAACGACGCCGCGCGGTAGCGGCGCGATACGAGAGGAAGCACCATGCCCACCACAACCACCAGGCAGATCGTGCGGATAGACGAAGAGCTGTGCAATGGATGCGGCCTGTGTGTCAGTCCGTGTGCCGAGGGCGCGATCGTCCTCGTTGACGGCAAGGCCAAGGTCGTTCGCGACGAGTTGTGCGACGGCGCGGGCTTCTGCCTCGGCGTCTGCCCGACCGGAGCGCTCACGCTCGAGTACCGGGAGGCGGTGCCGTTCGACCACGAGGCCGCCGAGCCGATCATCGCCGAGAAACAGAAGAACTACATCGCGCAGACGTGTTTCCGCTGTGGCTCTGACGAGGACCATGTCCCGCTGCTGCCCGTGCGGCAGCAGGGTCGCAGCGAATGGGTATGCACCCGGTGCCTGCCTGCGCTCATCCACGGGTAGCGCTGCGTTTCCAAAGACGAGACGAGAGAAGGGATCCGCGTGTTCTGCAATCAGTGTGAGCAGACCAGCAAGGGAACAGGCTGCACCACCGTTGGCGTATGCGGGAAGACGCACGAGGTCGCCTCGCTGCAGGACCTCCTGCTGCACCAGCTCAAGGGCATCGCGGCTTTGGCGGTTGTGGGCGCCAGGGTCGGCGTCACCGATGACGTGGCCGACGAGTACGTGAACGGCGCCCTCTTCACCACCGTCACCAACGTGGACTTCGACGCCGGGCACCTCGCAGAGGTCATCCGCCACGGCGCCGAGGTCAAGGCTGCACTCCGTGCCAGCGTCGAGGCCGTCGGTGGCGTCGTGCCTGCTGGCGATCCGGCCGTCGCGTTCGAGCCGGTTGCGGATCTCGCCGCGCTCATCGCGCAGGGTGAGGCTGTCGGGCACTTCCCCGACCACGACCGGGATGAGAACGTCCGTGCGTTGCAGATGACCGCCGTCTACGGGCTCAAGGGAATCGCAGCGTACGCCGATCACGCACGTGTCCTCGGCCACACCGACCCCGCGATCTACGCCTTCGAGCACGAGCTCCTCGCGGCGCTCTCGGATCGTAGCCTCGACCTCGACGCCTGGATCGCGCTCGTCCTCAAGACCGGCGAGGTCAACCTGCGCGTGATGGAGTTGCTGGATACCGCCAACACCGGCGCGTACGGCCACCCGGTTCCGACGAGCGTGCCGCTCGGCCACCGCCCCAACAAGGCCATCGTCGTCTCCGGACACGACCTCAAGGACTTGAAGGATCTCCTGGAGCAGACCGAGGGCCTCGGCATCGACATCTACACACACGGCGAGATGTTGCCTGCGCACGGCTATCCGGAGCTCAAGCGCCATGCGCACTTCTACGGTCACTACGGCACCGCGTGGCAGAACCAGCGCAAGGAGTTCGACGCGTTCCCGGGCGCCGTGCTCATGACCACCAACTGCATCCAGAACCCGCGTGAGACCTATGCGGCCAACATCTTCACCACCGGCCGTGTGGCGCACCCGAGTGCCGTGCACGTCGAGAACGGTGACTTCAGGGCGGTCATCGACCGAGCGCTCGCGCTGCCTGGCTTCACCGATGAGGTCGACGGCGGCTCCGTGATGGTGGGCTTCGGCCGAAACGCGGTGCTCTCGGTCGCCCCGACGCTCATCGAGGCCGTGAAGAGCGGCGCGATCCGCCACTTCTTCCTCGTCGGTGGATGCGACGGCGCCAAGCCGGGCCGCAGCTACTACACCGATATCGTGGACCAGGCTCCGGCCGACACGGTCGTCCTCACGCTCGCGTGCGGCAAGTTCCGCTTCTTCGATCACCAGCTCGGCGAGATCGGCGGCATCCCGCGTCTCCTCGACGTGGGCCAGTGTAACGACGCCTACTCGGCCATCAAGATCGCCCTCGCGCTCGCCGAGGCCTTCGAGGTCGGCGTGAACGAGCTGCCGCTCTCGATGGTCCTCTCGTGGTACGAGCAGAAGGCCGTGGCGATCCTGCTCACGCTGCTCCACCTCGGCATAACCGACATCCGGCTCGGCCCCACACTGCCTGCGTTCATCACACCCGCGGTGCTGCAGGTGCTCGTGGATAACTTCGCTATCAAGCCGATCGGCGAGTCGGCCGCGACCGACCTCGAGGCCATTCTTGGCGAGAGCGCTGCATAGGGATGTGGCCGAAGACGCTCGTCATCATGGCCGTCGTGGCCGGCGTGCTCGCCGCGGTCGCCATCGGGCTCTTCGCCTTTGGAGCGCCGACGTCCCCGCAGGTGTCGCCATCCGCGGCCCTCGCGATCCAGGTGCCCGGGTGCGTGTGCCACAGCGACGACCCGCAGGTGGTCGCCGACCACGCGACCTACCGCATGAGCCAGTGTTTCGACTGTCACCGCGATGGGACGGCGGCGATGGGCAGGTAGGCCGCCGCAGGACGTCGTCGGCGGAGTAGACTCGATGCATGGATGCTGAACCCGCACGTGTTCTACGCGCTCGTCTGACCCGGCCGGCGGCAACGGTCGCCTCGGTGGTGCTTGCTGTGTGCGCCGCCGCAGTCATCTTCGGGATGACGGGTTCGGCCGAGCGCACGGTCGGGCCCGTGGTCGTTCACACCCGCCTCGGGGTGAGCGTCGACGGAGCGACGACCCTGGACTTCCCGCCGTTCGGACGGGTCAGCGCTGACACGCACGCGGGGCCGGTCGCGGTCACACTGTCGCTCTCCGCAATCGATCTCGACGCCCTCACCGCAGCGACAGCGGCCGGCGTGCCTTCCGCCGAGGAGGTCCAGACCTGGGTCGCCGCGTTGCGCGGAGCAGTGGTCGCGGCAGCGCTGCGTGGAGCACTGCTGGCGGCCGCGATGGCTGCGCTGGTCGCATGGGCGCTCACGCGTTCGGGACGCGCCGTCGCCGCGGCCTGTGCCCTCAGCGTCGGCCTCGTCGCGGGGTCGATCGTCCTTGCGGGCGCGACGTTGGATACGGGCGCTTTCGCCGAGCCGCGCTTCGAAGGGGTGCTGGCACACGCTCCCGCCGCCTTCAGTCTTGTCGAGCAGCGGTTTGCGGACGTCGAGAGTCTGCAGCGGCAGCTTGGCTCGCTGGCATCGGACCTTGCCGCCTACTACGGCGTGCCGCAGTCCTTCGCGCAAGGCGGCTCGCTGCCGGGCACGTACCGGGTGCTACATATCAGTGACCTTCACCTCGATCCGGTGGGCATGCAGCTCGCGCTCGACCTCGCGTCGGCCTACGATGTCGAGTTGGTCATCGACACAGGCGACATCACCCACTTCGGCACCGCTCAAGAGGCGATGCTCGTTCTGGCACAGCTCGGTCGCCGGCCGTACGTGTTCGTGCCCGGCAATCACGACTCTCCTGAGATTGCTGCGGCTCTTGCCGCGAGCGGACGGGTGAGTGTCCTCGACGGGGAGACGACCACCACCGCTCGCGGGCTGGTCGTTCTGGGCATCGGCGACCCGGCCGGCGCGGGCTCCGATGTCGAGCCGGATCCGACTCTGGCCGCGAAGCGTGGACGTGAGGTCGCTCGCGCGCTCGGCGCCCGGACGAGCCCGGGCCTCCGGTCGCCCGACGTGGTTGCGGTGCATGATCCCGCGACCGGCGTCCCGTTCGCGGGCACGGTGCCGGTCGTGCTCTCGGGTCACACCCACACGGCGATGCTCGAGTGGGTGGACGAGACCGTGTTCCTCGGTTCGGGTACCACCGGAGGAGTCCACTTCACCGAGCTCACAACCGACCCGCACATCCCGCATGGGGCAGCGATCCTGTACTTCTCGGTGGCGGAGCCGGGCAGGCTCGTGGCCATCGATCAGATCGAGGTGTATGGCAAGACGCGCCAGTCGACCATCCGCCGCACGATCGTGGACGAAGCGCTTCTCGGCCAGTGAGCAGACGTCGTGCTGCGGTATCATGACCTGAGGTGCGCCGGTCGGCGTCACAGCAGCGCGGAGGGGTTGGAGGAGCGATGTCGCAGGTGATGGAGCACGTCCACCAGCTTGCCGGGATCATCGGCCCGCGCCCGACGACGACCGATGCCGAGGCGCAGGCGGCCGAGTACATCGAAGACGTGCTCGCAGCTCGCGGACTGGACGTCGAGCGCCAGGAGTTCGACTGCGTCCGCACGCACTCGTGGGCGTTCGTCATCTACCATGTGCTCACCATCGCCGCCGCGGCGCTGTCACTCGTCTCCAGCTGGCCCGCGCTCGCGCTGGCCGTGGTGGTCGCGGTGGTCCTGCGCCTCGATCTCGACACGCGCTTTGGCGTATCCCGTTTCCTGCCCAAGGGTCCGAGCCAGAACATCATCGCGCGGCACGTGCCACGCGTGCGTCGCGGCGAGCGCATGAAGCGCGTGATCGTCGTTGCGCACTACGACTCGGCAGTCTCTTCGCTCGACTACAGTCCGGGTCTCGCCAAGAATGCGGGTCTCGTGCGCAGGCTCGCGATGTGGGCGACCGTGGCGACTCCGGTGGTCATCCTCCTCGGTGTGCTGCCGCTGGCCGCCGAGTGGAAGCCCTGGACCGGCTACGCCGCGCTCGCGGCCTCGGCGTACCTCGTCGTGCCGCTCATCATCCATCTGCACGCGCAGATCTTCGGTCACGCCACCGACGGCGCCAACGACAACGCCTCCGGTGTGGCCGCGATGCTCGGCGTCATGGAGGCGACCGTGCCGATGCCGGACGTGACCTCACAGCGGACGCAGCCGCTGCGGCGCAGCGCCGACGTCGCGTACGAGGCCGAGGTCGTCCCGGAAGACGCTCTGCTCGAATATCAGGATGTCGGCGACGAACCGGCGCCGTTGCCCCAGACGATACCGCTCGACGGGTTCGGCGATGTCGGGTGGGAGACCGGACCCCTCGACGGCGTTGCGCCCGCACGCGCATCGGTCGGCCCTGCGCCGGATCCATTGCTCGCCGGAGAGCAGGCGGGTGTCGCCGATGCTGTCGATGCCGACCTCGGATCGCTGTGGGAAGAGCCGTCACCGGGAGCCGCGGAGCCCGTCACCGGCGGACGTCCGGCGTGGCGTGACGAGGAACCCGGTGAGGGCCAGGAGCGTCTGGACCTCGAGGTTGCCGAGGAGGCGCCATTCGAGGAGGCCGCGCCCGGCCGGTCACGTGACGGCGAGGAGCATCGGGGCATACGGGACTGGCTCGGCATCGGACGCGGATTCGACGTCCGCAAGGCAGGCAAGGAGATCGGCACGTGGGACAACATCGAGAGCGACGGTGACGACGAGTTCGGTTTCAAGGCCGGCACCGCGGGCGGCGAGGCGACCGCCGACGAGGCGGCGCGCATTCGCCGGCGCGTGACGGAGCACGTCGATCGGGCGCTTTCGGAAAAGGAGATCTGGTTCGTCGCGACCGGCGCGAAGGAGTCCGGCGGCTGGGGCATGCGGGCCCTTCTGGACGCCTATCCGGATGACCTTCGTGACGCGCTCATCATCAATCTCGACAACGTGGGCGCCGGGACGGTCGCCTACGTCACCGACGAGGGGAATGGACGCCGCTACCGTGCCGACAGGCGGCTTATCTCTCAGGCCCGGCGGACCGCTCGGGAGAATGCGCTCTCGGTGAAGGGGCAGTCGGGCAGGGGCATGATGACCGACGCGACCCCGGCGCTGGCGCGGCGGTTCCGTGCGATGAGCGTCATGGCGTTCGACATCAACGGCCGGCTGCCGGATCGGCATTGGCACACCGACGTCTACGAGAACGTCTCGCAGACGACGATCGAGACCGCGGCCGCGTTCGTGACCGCGATGATCCGCGAGCTCTAGCCCGCCTCTTCCTCATCGGACGTTGCCGCGCGTGACGACGACCGTGCATAGAATGCGAGCGCCGATCCGCCGGTGAGCAGCGCGGCCGACACGTAGAACACCGGCAGCATGTACGGGGAGCGCTGCAGCGCCACGATCACGAGCGCGAACAGGATGAAGCCGAGGTGCAGCATCCCCGAGCCGCTCTTCGCGATCCGGCTCTCGCTCACGTAGGCGAGCGACGGCGCACCCGCGAGCGTGAGCACCACGACCGCGACCTGGATGAGCGCCGCAAGGCCGAGGTAGACCGCCAGTCCTGTCGCCATCGAGCCGCTGATTGCTGCCGTCATCACGCCGGCAGCCACCATGACGGTCGACACCACAGCGAGCGTACGGCGTGCGAGCAGCCGTTTCGGCACGCACAGTCCCATCACCACGACGAGCGCCACCACGAGGGGGCCGGCGATACCGTTCATGACCGTGATGAACGCCGGGTACGCCGTCATCTCGAAGTCCGGTTGCGTCCGGTAGCCCCACCATGCGTACAGGGTGCCGATGAGCGACTGGGTGCCGAGTGCGCCGAGGAGCAACACGGTGAGCATCATGAGGAGGAAGTCCCAACCGCTCGCCTGCACGGTCGCAGCTGACGATCCGGACTGTGGTATGCGGGTCTCCTCGGTCATCGCCATCTCCCCTCACACCACCGAGTGTGCGCCCGGCACGATGTAGGTGGTGACATACGTCAGCACGAGTGCGACGAACGACAGGACCGCAAGTATCGCCACCACGCGCCACATCCCCGGGCGGCGCAGGTAGAGCCGTGCGTGCAGATAGGCGGTGTACAGCAGCCACATCATGATCGACATGTTGACCTTGCCGGACCACCACCACGACTCGCCCGACCAGGCGAGTATCGCCCACGGGAAGCCGATGAGCATGCCGAAGGTCAGCGGCAGGTAGCCGAAGCGCGCCCACCGGTAGGCCGTCTGCTCGAAGGAGCTCCGGCGCCTGACGATCATCAGTACGGTGGCCGCGAACGACGCCACGAATGCGCCGTAGCTCACGAAGAGCAGCGGCGGGTGCACCCACATGTACCAGGTGTTGTAGTAGAAGCGCCTCGAGCCCTCGAGTCCCTGGAACGCCCCCGAGGCCACGCCCGGGTCTCCCGAGTCCCATGCGGCGAGGTAGCTGCCGTACTGGGCGAAGAAGCTCGGCAGCGGCTCGGCGAAAGGCCGCCCCCACACGAGTGCGCCTGTTGCGAGAAGTGCGGCGGCGACGGCGAGCGTGGGCTGCAACTCGGCTCTGTGCCGACGAACCGCAAGCGCGATGACGGTCAGGATGAGCGCCCAGACGTACAGCTTCTCCGACTCGATCCACAGAGGGACCGCGAACGATCCGCTGACGCGCCCGGTCACCGGGTCGACGAGCACGGCAAGATCCCAGAGCCGCAGGTGGAACCATGCAAGGACTGCCTCGCCGATCACAAGCGTCGCCGTGAGCGCGCCGAGTGCCGTTGGCAGGAAACGCCGGGCGGCGGGGACCAGTGCCGCAAGCACGACAGCCGCCGCCGCGATGAGGATCACCGGGTCGAGGAAGCGCCCCCACTGGCCGAGGGTCGTCACGAGTGCGTCGAGCGATGTGGCTGTGGCTGCGGCAGAGAACATGCATACCTCCGGGGCCTTTCAGTATAGCGAAACTCACGGCGCAGCCCAGCGTGCGCGCTCCGACCCGCATGACCTGATACACTCGGCACTCGTTGCTGCGAATCCACAGACGGAGGCGTCCGGTGGGCGAGAGCAGGATCGCGAAAACGCTGGCTCGGGGGGCTGTCGTCTCCTGGCGTGAGCAGCCGACCCAGTACGACATCGAGGCGCTTCGCGCCAACGTGGCGCGCGTGCGCCTTGTGATACGGCTCCGCTGGGGGGTCGTGGTCGCGCTCACGATCTTCTCGGCGATAGCGGCATCCGTGTACGCGTCCTCCACCGACGTGGCCGCGTTTCTCGCGGACATGAAAGTCCCCGTCGCGGCGCTCGTCTTCGTGGTCGCGTACAACAGCTTCTATCAACTCACGTACCGCAAGGTCGCCAACATCTCCTTCCTCAACCAGGCGCAGCTGCTTTTCGACGTGCTGGTGACCACCGTGCTCGTCTACTACAGCGGTGGCGTGTACTCGTGGTTCGGCGCCATGTACCTGCTGTTCGTCCTCGAGGCCGCATTCATCCTGCCGAGGCGATCTGACGTGTGGATGGTCGCCGGTGCGGCCGCCGTGCTTTATGTCGCCGTTCTGTTTGCCGAGCTCACTGGGACCCTGCCCCACGTCGATCTGCCGTTCGTTCGCAACGAGCTGCATGCCGAGGTAACGTACGTGCTGCTGCGGTCCCTGTGGATGCTCACACTGCTCGGCGGCTCTGCCACCGTCGGCCTGCGCATGATGACGTCCATCCGGGAACGCGAGGCTGAGTTGCAGGAGAGCTCGTTCATGGACGACCTGACAGGCCTGTTCAATCGGCAGTACTTCCACCGTGTTCTGAGCACGGAGGTCGAGCGGTCCAACCGCAACGACCGCGGGCTGGCGCTCGTGCTCGCCGACATCGACCGGTTCGGCGAGATCAACCAGACCTTCGGCGTGGATGTGGGTGACGGGCTGCTCGCGGCGGTCGCGGACAGGTTCCGTGAGATCGCCGGTGCCGGAGCGGGAGAGTCGGGGTTCCCGGTGACCGTCGCCTGCCGGGTCGGCGGTGAGGAACTCGCGCTCATTGTGCCGGAGGTGGCACTTCCCGAGTCCGATCGGCTCGATCTCGGCGCGCGGGTCCTTGCGACCGCCGAGGATCTACGCGAAGCGATCGCCGGCGTGCGTGTGAGCGGGGTCGGCGTCACCGCGAGTCTCGGCGTTGCGCTCGGTCCCGCTGACGGCGACTCGCCGGACGCTCTGCTCGACGCCGCCGACCGGATGCTCTCGAGGGCGGCTCGTGCAGGCGGCAATCGCGTCTGCGCGACCTGGACCTGCGAGCGGGGAGACGATGGGTAGCCCTGCCGCACCGTGGAGTAGCCGGGCCGAGGTCGCCGCTTTCGCGCTCGTCCTGGCCCTTGCCATCGTGGGCGCCGCGCTCCTGCCGCTGACCACGCCGGCGTACGTACGGTTCATGGTCGGTGCTGTCGGCTCGGCTGATCGGACGGGCCTCGGGCTCGACGGCACACTCGAGACAGCCGAGCACGTACGCCGCTTCGTGACCGACCCTGCGGCGCCACCGCTGCCTGTGACGATCGGCGGCCGCCCTGCCTACGACGAAGCGGCTGTCTCTCACCTTGCGGATGTGCGCGATGTCCTCGCGCCCGCCCGGTGGCTCGCATCCGGGCTGGCGCTCGCCGCTTCAGTATGGACGCTCGTGCGCAGGCGTACGCGCGCAGGTCGCGCGGTCGTCGCTTCGGCACTGTACGGCGCGGGCTGGTCGCTGCTCGTGATCGGAGGCGTGGCGGTGCTTGCTGGAGCGGCCGACTTCGACGCGCTCTTCGCCTGGTTCCACAGTCTGTTCTTCGCATCGGGCACATGGTTGTTCCCCGAAGGCGCGCTGCTGATCGAGGTCTTCCCGCTGCCGTTCTGGGTTGCCTCCGGGGCGGTGTGGGGTCTCGTGATCATCTCGTGCTCAGCCGCCGCCGTGGCGGCCGCTCACCGAATCCGCTTCACACTGGGTAACAACGGTGTATAGTTTCCTGGGGGCAGGAATGCCTCAGGTGACACCCGGTCCCCGCGGGGGGCTACGTCAACGGACTCGAGGAGGTTGGGCGCATGGCGGCCAAGGAAGGTTACTGCGTCAAGTGCAAGTCCAAGCGTGAGATCAAGGACGCCCAGGACATCGTGATGAAGAACGGCCGCCCGGCCACCCAGGGCCTGTGCCCCGTGTGCGGGACCAAGATCTTCAAGATCGGCAAGTCGTAACAAGCCACGCTTAAGCGCGTGTTCGAGCGGGCGCTCCTTCCGGGGGCGCCCGCTTGCATGCGCGGCCATAGCCGCTCCGAGGCGTGCGTGTGGCCCGTAGGGGGACATACGCTACATATTGACGATGCGTGGTGCCAGGAGTACCGTCGAGCGTTGTTGCACTCGCGGGCTGGTGCTTGACCACGCGCTACCGTTAGGACGGGCGCAGACATGAACATCGTCGTCGTCGGGTGTGGCCGAGTCGGCTCCCAGTTGGCCACCATGCTTTCCGTCGAGGGTCACAACGTCGTCGTCATCGACCGCGATGAGCGTGCGTTCCGTCGGCTCGGCAGCACGTTCAACGGCGTGACGCTGCGGGGGCTCGGCTTTGACGAAGAGATCCTCGAGCAGGCCGGGATCGGTGAGGCTGACGCGTTCGCGGCCGTCACCAACCTCGACAACACCAACCTGATGGCCGCCGAGGTCGCGCGCAAGATCTTCGGCGTACCGCACGTGGTCGCGCGTCTGTACAACCCGGTCCGCGAGCGTACCTATCAGCAGCTCGACTTGGACTACGTCTGCGGTACGACACTCGTGGCCGAGAACCTCATGGAGAAGATCAAGGCGGGGCACGGCCATCATCTCAACACCATCGACGACATCGAGGTCGTCGAGTTCAAGGCCGGGGCCGCCGTAGAAGGCCGCCGCGTCGCCGAAGTCGAGATTCCCCGTCGCTTCCGCATCTTCACGGTCACGCGCGGTCCGGCGTCGCACGTGCCCGACGGAGAAATGGTGCTTCACGAGGGCGATATCATCTTCGGCTCGATCAAGGACGAGGCGTTCCCCAAGATCGAACGCCTCATGGGGGAGTGAGCGATGTACGTCGTCATCAACGGGGGCGGCAAGGTCGCGTCCTATCTGGCTCGCCAGCTGCTCGAACGCGATCACGCGGTTGCGCTCATCGAGAAGCGGGAAGACGTCGCACACAAGCTGGCCTCCGAGCTGCCTGACGGCGCGCTGGTGATCCACGGCGACGGATGCGACTCCGTCTACCAGGAAGATGCCGGCGTGAACCGCGCAGACGTGTTCGTGGCGGCCACAGGGGACGACGACGACAACCTCGTCGCCTGCCAGCTCGCCAAGGTGGCCTTCGGCGTGCCTCGCACCGTGGCGCGCGTCAACAACCCGAAGAACGAACACATCTTCCACGCGCTCGGCATCGAGGCGATCTCGTCAACCACGATCATCTCGCGGTTGATCGAGGAAGAGGCGACGATCGGTGACATCCGCACGCTGATGTCGCTGCGCAAGGGCGACATGGCGATCGTGGAGGTCGAACTGCCGGTCGACCGGTGTGTGGTGTGCGGCAAGCGTGTGGCGGATCTGGACCTTCCCGGCGACTGCCTGATCATTGCCATCGTCCGCGGCGACGATGCGTTCGCGGTCCACGGTGACACGGAGATGCAGCCGGGGGACACGGTCATCGCGTTCACGAATGTCGAGCATGAGCGGGCGCTCAAGAAGGCGCTCACGGGTTCGTGACGCCCCGATAGAGAGCGCCGATGCTCACGGTGCAGCGTCGATTTGCTCGCCGCTTCGAGGGTGTCCTACACTATGCAGGCGCGTTGCGGGTGTAGCTCAGTGGTAGAGCATCGGCTTCCCAAGCCGAGTGTCGCCGGTTCGAGCCCGGTCACCCGCTCCAGAAGGATCTGACAGGGGCCCCGCAGGGCCCCTGTCGTCATGTTGTGCCGCCTGTCCGCCCATCCCGCCGTCTGTCGATGTAGTGGTTGGCGTGCGCGCGACGTGGCCTCTACTATGTCGAACATAGGTTCGATGCGCCGCGACCCCCTCTCTTGCGGCACACGGAGAGGAGCGGTCATGGCTGTTCGGCGATCGGCTCTCGGAGTGTTGTTGTTGGTGTGTGTGATCCTGTCGTCCGCTGCTGGCGCGTACGGGACGGTGTGGGTGGCGCCCGTGGCCGGAGGCGCGATCATCACGGCGTTCGGCGAGCCGTATCCCGGAGGTACGCATCGCGGCGTCGACGTGTCCGCGCGGCCGGGCGCCGATGCCCGTGTCCCGGCTGCGGGGCACGTGACGTTCGCCGGTCGCGTGCCTGCCGATGGCGGCGGGACGTGCGGCGCCGTCACGGTGGAGATGGCCGACGGACTGCGCGTGAGCCTGCTGCCGCTCGCCGAGGTGTTCGTGGCCGCTGGCGATGAGCTTGCCGCCGGCGAGACGGTCGGGACCGTGGCCGCCACAGGCGATGACTCCAACCCCACGTCGCACCTGCACCTCGGGTTGAGGAGAGGTGAGGTCTATCTCGACCCCACCGGACTCATGCCGACCGTGGATGCGGTGGCGCCGACCGTCCCGTCGTCGGAGCCCGCGCCTGACGAACCCGATGGCGAGCCCCCGGCAGCCTCGGCACCTGCGGCCGTTATGGACCCGGTCGTGGACACGCCGAGCGACAGCGTCACCGCAGACCCCGTGCGTCAGCCTGTACGCGTGGCTTCCGGCCACGCGCAAGAAGCCGTCACTGTCGCGGATGAGGGGATCCCCGTTTCCGGGCAGGCTGATTCGGGGGTCACGCTCGTGCACGATTCCGTCAGCGTTCAGGATTCTCGGATTCGCGTCGGACCCGCCGGGCTGCGCTCAGGGGTGCTACGACATCAGCTGCCCGAAGACGCGGGCATCGTCGGAGACTCCGCGCTCATCTCGGCGGCGCCCGGGGCGCGAGGAAGCGCGCTTCGGCTCCCCCAGGTGACTCCGCCTGGTCGCGGGACGGTTGTCTTAGCGGTCTGTGGGTGTGGGACCGTCGGCGCAGGTCTCATCCTGCGGCAGCGCAGGGAGCGGGTGTTCGCACGATGACGGGAAGTCCGAAGTGTGTCAGAGCGGTGGGGTATTACGTGTGTTGTGGGCCGGTCGGGCCTCTGGTACACTTCGGAAGCTTCATTTCCTGCTCCGGGCAGAGCCTTCACATGTCCCGGGGCCGCATCAGTCCAAGGGAGGTGAAAAGTTGAAGGCTTATGAACTCATGCTCATCATGCGCCCCAACCTCGAAGACGAGGCGCGGGAAGGTGTCCTGACCAAGGTCCGGGGCATCGTCACTGCCGAGGGCGGCACGGTCGATTCCGAGGAAGTCTGGGGCAAGCGTCGCCTTGCCCATGAGATCGCCCATACAGAAGAGGGCGACTATCAGGTGATCCTCTTTCACGCCGGTACCGCTACTGTCGCCGAGCTCGACCGCGTCCTGCACATCACCGATCAGGTACTCCGCTTCATGATCGTCCGACGTGACGATCTGGCCTAGCCGCGGCACCTGTGGCTGATCGGGCTGCAACGACCGGTATCAACGAGTGAGGTGGCACAGATGAGTATCAACAGAGTGGTGATCTCCGGAAACCTGACGCGGGACCCCGAGCTCAAGGCGACGGGCAGCGGTATGAGCGTGCTCAAGCTGGGAGTGGCGGTCAATGATCGGCGCAAGAACCAGCAGACGGGCGAGTGGGAAGAGTTCCCCAACTTCGTGGACGTCACGGTCTTCGGCGCGCGCGCCGAGGCGCTCACGCGATTTCTCTCCAAAGGCATGAAGGTCGCCATTGAGGGCAAGCTCCGGTGGAGCCAGTGGGAGAACCAGCAGGGTGAGAAGCGCTCAAAGCTCGAGGTCGTGGCCGATGAGATCGAGTTCCTTTCGTCTCGCGACGGCGGCTCCGGCGGCTACAGCGCCCCCACCTCGGCCCCTGCAGCCTCAGGCGCCGACGATTCGGGCGGAGAAGAGATCCCGTTCTAATTGAACTGACACCGCGGGCGGGCCCCTCCCGCCCGGCGGACACACACCGACCCCGCAGGGGTACTGGAAGGAGGTACGTGCATGAGTGATTACTCGAGGAAGCCGAAGCGCCGTTACTGCGCGTTCTGCAAGGACAAGACCGAGTACATCGACTACAAAGACGTGAACATGCTCCGCAAGTACATGACCGACCGCGGCAAGATCAAGCCTCGTCGTGTCTCGGGCAACTGCGCGCAGCATCAGCACCAGCTCTCGACCGCGGTCAAGCGCGCTCGTGAGATGGCGCTCGTCCCGTACACGGTCCCGGTCGTGAGCAACAAGGTCGATGGCAAAGGGCGCAGGTAGCAGCGGCGAGCGACTCGGAGTCGCTCAGACCGCAAGGTTCGCGCTTGGCGCGACCATCGGCTCTCTGTCGATGGTTCTGCTGCACCCTGTCATAGGCCTGCCGATCGCCGCTGGCGGGCTGGCGGCGCTCGTCTACGGGAACCGAACGGTCCTCGCGCTCATGGTGGCGACTGTCGCCGGGGCGCTGACCGGCTTGGTAGCCCACCAGGCGAACGTGTATGTGATCGTCCTGCCGCTCACCGGGTCTGTGGTCGGCGGAGCGGGACCGTACGTGTTCACTGCGCTGACCGTGGCGTCGCTCGCGTTGGTCGGTCCCGGCATGGTTGTCCTGATGCGTTCGGGCTCGCCGCTCAGGGCGACAGCGATCGCGGCACTTGCACTGAGTGCTATGCAGGCCGCGGTCCTGCTGTCGTTCGCTGCGATGGCGGGACAGACGGTGCCGGCACTCATCGGCGCTGTGATCGCCGAGGTGGCTGCCCAGACGGGTGCGCTCATCGAGATGGAGGACGCGCTCGCGGCGTCGTGGCCGGGTCTGCTCGTATCGATGAACGCGTTCGCTGCTGTGCTCGTGGCTGCCATCGTGGGTCGGGCAGGCGTCCGCCGCGGGGCGACGGTGCGTCCGATCCCGCCGTTGGCCCGACTCGATCTCGATCCGCGGGTGGCGGTGTTGCCGATCGTCGCGATAGCGTTGCTTGCGGCGGGTCGCATCCCCGCTGCGATCGGTCCGGCGCTCGAGGTGACAGGCATGAACGTGCTGATCGTGGCGCGCTGGGTGTTCTTCCTGCAGGGCATAGCCGTCTTCGCGGGGTTGTACGAACGGGCCGGCTTCTCGCGGACGACTCGAGCGCTCGGGTACGCTCTACTCGGCGTGACCGAGGCACTGCTTCCGCTCGTGAGCCTGACGGGATTGGCGGACGTATGGTTGAACATGCGGCGGCTGCCGCGTGACGGATCGACTCCGGAGGCTGTTGAGACACCTTCGGACACGGACTAAAGTGAGTGTCACCGCGCCGTCGTGATCGACGGGGCGGCGCGAAATGACGAGGAGATACGATGAAGGTCATCCTTTTGACAGACGTGAAGGGACGGGGCACAGAGGGCGATGTGATCGAGGTCGCCCGCGGCTTCGCCGCCAACTACCTACTGCCGCGCAAGATGGCCATCGAGGCCACGCGCGGGAACCTCAAGCAGCTCGAGGCTCGGATGCACAACATCGAGAAGCGTGAAGCGGCCAAGCGCGCCGAGGCTGAGGGTCTTGTCTCGCAGATCACCGGCAAGACCGTCGTGATCGAGGCTAAGGCCGGAGAAGCAGGAAAGCTGTTCGGTTCGGTCACCGCAGGTATGGTTGCAGATGCGCTCTCCGCGCAGTTCGGCATCGAGGTCGATCGCAAGCGCCTCGATCTTCACGGTCACATCAAGACGGTCGGTCAGCACGAGATCGACGTTCGGATCTATCAGGATGTGACCGCATCGCTGGTTCTCAGCGTGGTGCCGCTCGGCGGCGTGCTGGTCCCGGCGGCCGTTCCGGCCGAGGTCATCGAGCCGGTAGCGGAGGCCGCTGCTGACGAGGCAGCTGCCGACGATGCTGAAGACGTGGTGGACGAGATCACGGCAGCCGACGACGTGCTCGAGGCCGAGGCCGAAGCCGAGGACGTTGACGCCGACGCGTAGGATCGCCAAGCGGGCGCGCAGGTGCCGGAGACCCGGCCCCTCGTGCACATGACAGGAGCGACTATGGCCGACGACGGAGCACGAGCTCTGGCGGAACGAGTGCCACCGCATAACGTGGAAGCCGAGCAGTCGCTGCTCGGCTCCATGTTCCTGTCCGTGGACGCGGTCGAGAACTGCGTGACGATGGTCGAGGAGGAGGACTTCTACCGGCCTCCTCACCGCAAGATCTACGCCGCCATCAAGCACCTGCACCTTCGCGGTGAGGCTGTCGATCAGATCACGGTCGCGGCTCGTCTTGAGTCCACGGGAGAGATCGACGCGGCGGGCGGCAAGCCGTATCTGCTGGACATCACCGGCACCGTACCTACGGCTGCAAACGCCGAGTACTACGCCGGAATCGTGAAGCGCACCTCGATGCTGCGGCAGTTGATCGATGCGGCAACCCGTATCCAGGCGATCGGCTACGGCAGTCCCGACGATATCGACTCCGTGGTCGAGGAGTCCGAGAAGCTCATCTTCAACGTCACCAACAAGCGGGTGTCATCCAACTTCCTTGCGCTCGACGAGTTGATGACCGAGGGATTCAAGCAGATCGAGCTGCTCTACGACCGCAAAGCCCACATCACGGGAGTCCCCACGGGCTTCCCGGATCTCGACAAGATCCTGGCCGGCCTCCACAAAGGGGACCTCGTCATCCTGGCCGCACGGCCGTCGGTCGGAAAGACCGCCTTCGCCCTCAACATCGCGGTGAATGCCGCGAAGGCGGGGCACCCCACGGCGGTGTTCTCGCTCGAGATGTCGTCGGCACAGCTGGTTCAGCGCATACTGTGCGCCGAGGCACGGATCGACTCACAGAACCTGCGCACGGGGCATCTGGCCGACAGCGACTGGCCGCTCATCATGCAGGCGATGGGCCGCCTCGGCTCGGTGCCGCTGTGGGTGGACGATACGCCGTCGATCTCGATCCTCGAGGTCCGGGCCAAGGCGCGACGCCTGTTCCGTGACAAGCCCGACGGGCTGATCATCGTCGACTACCTTCAACTCATGCAGCCGCACGGTCGCCGATCGGAGAACCGGCAGGTCGAGATCGCCGAGATCTCCCGGGGACTCAAGATCCTGGCCAAGGAGCTCGACTGCCCCGTGCTTGCTCTCTCACAGCTCTCGCGTGCCGTGGAGCAGCGGGCAAGCAAGCGGCCGCAACTCTCCGACTTGCGCGAATCGGGCGCGATCGAGCAGGATGCCGACGTAGTCATGTTCATCGATCGCAACACGGATCCTTCGGCCGAGGCGGAGCCCGGGCGGCCCGGTAAGGGCGAGGCAGAGGTCATCGTCGCCAAGCACCGCAACGGACCCATCGACAACTGCAAGCTCGCATACCTCGAGCGTTTCACGCGGTTCGTGCCGCTGGCGAGCAACGTCCCATAGGGCACCCGTTCGCGTGTCCGCGAACGCTGAGGAGGGCACATGGGCCGAGAGCGCTACGACGCGGTCATCATCGGCGCCGGTCCGGCGGGCATCTTCGCCGCGACCGAGCTGATCCGCAGCCGTCCCGACCTGTCCGTGTTGATCGTGGAACGCGGAAAGCCGATCGATCGCCGCTCGTGTCCGGCGCGCCAGACGCACTGCATCAGCTGTCCGACGTGCGCGATCATGACCGGCTGGGGCGGTGCCGGCGCGTTTTCGGACGGCAAGCTCACGCTCTCCACCGACGTTGGTGGCTGGCTCGGCGAGTTCGTTGGAACGCAGGCGCTCGAGCGTCTCATCGACGACAGCGACCGGCTGTGGCTCGAATTCGGCGCCACGACCGAGGTGCACGTGCCCTCGCCGGAGGCCGAGGAACGCCTGGTGCGAGCAGCGACGCTTGCCGGCATGCGGCTCATTCCCATGCGCGTGCGTCACATCGGGAGCGATCGTTCACCGGCGGTCCTGCAGGCGATGTACGACTACCTCGTTTCCGCCGGAGTCGAGGTGCGCACGGGAACCGGAGCCGTGCGAATCGTGGTGGACTCCGGCCACGTCGTCGGCGTCGAGCTGGCCGACGGTACCGAGGTCAGATCGGACGTCGTGATCGCCGCACCTGGTCGTGACGGTGCCGACTGGCTGGCTGCCCAGGCGCGCTCCCTCGGCATCTCGCTCGTGAGCAACGCGGTCGACATCGGCGTTCGTGTGGAGGTCCCCGCACCGGTGATGGAGCCGCTCACCGAGCACCTCTACGAGGCGAAACTCATCCAGTACTCGCGTCGTTTCGGCGATCAGGTGCGCACGTTCTGCATGAACCCGTACGGTGCGGTCACTGCCGAGAGCTACGGGGATATCATCACCGTCAACGGGCACTCGTACGCGGACCGCAAGACCGGCAACACCAACTTCGCCGTTCTTGTGAGCCAGCACTTCACCCATCCGTTCCAGGAACCGATCACCTACGGCACCTCGATCGCCCGTCTGGCCAATCTGCTCGGCGAGGGCATCTTGGTCCAGCGGCTCGGTGACCTTCGAGCGGGGCGACGCTCGACGGCGAAGCGGATCGCGCAGTCGGTCGTGGAGCCGACGATGCCGGGGGCGACCCCCGGGGACCTGTCGTTCGTACTACCGTATCGTCACCTCGTCGACATCCTCGACTTCCTCGACGCGATGGACGCACTCGCGCCGGGTGTAGCGGCCGATGACACGTTGCTGTACGGCGTCGAGGTCAAATTCTACTCCTCGAGACTCGAGCTCGACGCGAGTCTGCAGACGCAGGTGTCGGGGCTCTACGCCGTCGGCGATGGAGCGGGCGTCACGCGGGGGCTCGTACAGTCCAGCGCAAGTGGACTTGTCGCGGCGCGCGCGGCATTGGCCGGGATGGCGGTCTAGGCTCAAGCCCGCTCCGGGAGAGCGGCGGGTCGCCCGGTCAGCGCGTCTTGAAGCGGGTGAGCACCCCGAGCAGGCTCTCGGCCTCGACCTCGACCGAGTCGGCCGAGTCGGCGAGCTGACGTGCCGCGGCCGCGGTCTCCGAGGAACTCACATTCACCGGGTGCATCGCCTCGACAAGCTGGTCTGACGCGCGCTTCTGTTGCACTGTCGCTTCGGCGATCTCACGCGCGGCGGCTGCGGTCTCCTCCATCTGCCGGACGATCGACCCGAACGTCTGCCGCGACTCCCGGCTCGCCTCCACGGTCCCCTCGGTCAGGACGGCCTGATGGCCGGCCGCGTCGCGCAGACGCGCGCTTGCCACCTGGATACCGGAGACGAGCTCTGAGATGCGTCCGGCCGAGCGCCCGACGGAGTCCGCGAGAGCGCGGATCTCGGACGAGACGACGGCGAAGCCCTTCCCGGCCTCTCCCGCACGCGCGGCTTCGATCGCCGCATTCAGTGCGAGGATCTTCGTCTGCTCGGCGATGCCTGCGATCATCCCGGTCATCTCGGTGATGTCGTCGGCGACAGCCGTCATCGCGTCGGCGGCCTGGGCCATGTCGTGTGCGCCGCTCGCCAGACCGCCCATCGCCTCGTGCGCGCGATCGACCGTGGCGACACCGCCCTGGGCCGACTCGAGCGCGTCCTCGGCAGCATCGAGAACGTGTCGCGCGCCGTCGGCGACTGCCTGGAAGCTCGCGGTGAGTTCCTCGAGCGTCGACGTGGTCTGGGCCACCGATGACGCCTGATGCGTGGCGTGTTCAGCCGAGGAGCGGGATGCCGCGGAGATCTCAGCCGAGACTGACCGGAGATGCATGACCGACTCCTCCACCTGCGCTATGACGCTGCGCAGTCCGCCGGTCATCGTGTTGAATGCGTTTCCGAGTTCCCGGATCTCCCGGTAGCCGGTCGTCGGCACCTGGGCGGTAAGGTCGCCGGAAGCAACCGTCTGGGCTGCCTCGTCGAGCCCGGCCAGGGGGCGCGCGAGAGCCTTGCTCACGTTCACTGCGCCGATGAGGGCGAGGAGAAAGGCCGCAAGGATCACACCGCCGAATGTGAGGGCAAATCCGCGAGTGGCCGCGGAGAACGGCGATTCGTCGACGCCAACGTAGAGCATACCGACGATGGTCCCATCAGGATCACGCAGCGGCTCGTATGCCGTCAGGTACCGGGTGGTCACGACGAACGCCTCGCCGCGGTAGGTCTCTCCACCCTCGAGTGTTGCCGCGCGGACCGTGTCCGAGATGACCGTCCCGACCGCGCGCTCGCCCTCCTCCGTCAGCACGGTGGTCGAGATGCGCGTTCCGGCCTGGAAGATGGTCGCGGTGCCCCCGACCTTGTCCACGATGGAGTCGACGATCTCGAAGCGCAGCTTGAGGATCCTAACCGCAACGAGCGTGCCGTCGTGAAACGGCGCGGTAGCCACGATCGCGAGAGCGCCATCGGCCTCGCCCGGGACGACCGTCCCGTTCGGCGTCGCTTTCTGCGTGAGCCGCATCCTCTGGGCCAGTCCGATGGCGGCGAGTTCGTCTTCGGGCACCACCGCGAGGCCGACCATGGGGTCGGCCGAACCGGCCGCGGATCGGATGAGATCCCACGTCGTGGCATACCCCGCTCCGCCAAGGCTTGTGAGGCGCACGCTGCCGTCCGGCGCCACGACGGCGAAGTACGTGATGCCCGTGAGGTCCGCGCGACGGGAGAGCTCGCCTATGAGAGCTACGCGGGTGTCTCCGGTCCCATCCGGAAGATCGCGATCGTTCGCCGTTTCGCTGAGCGATCCAACGACCGAGGCCGTCGCGTCGGTGAGTGTACCTGCCGCGACCGCCATGTTGGTGTCAACTACACGCTGCGCCTGCTCCCAGACCACAGCGTCGAGTTGGGTGATGCCGAACCAGGCGGCGAGTACGAGCACTCCCGTGACGATGGCCACGAGGCTCAAGATGAGCCTCATTCGCAGAGACAGCCCAGAACCCATGTGCACATCCCTCGGCAGCGCGCTGATGGCCGTGGTCGATCGGCCGATACACTCGCAGCAGATCACGGCTGTCGCCCATAATCGACCGTCCAGCCCCCCGAGCGGCTGGCCTTGAGGCACGGTACCACTTTGTTGCTTGCAGTGACAAGTATCGCGTGGTATACCCCATGGGGTATAGTGTCAAGCACGTTACGCGCTGTCCATGAAGGGTCACCGGTGACGAACTCCCCCGAAACACATCCGATCGTCCGCGTGGTGGGCGGCCTGCCCAAACGGTTGGTGGCGTGGATCCCCCTCGCCATGCTCGCGGGCCTCCTTGCGGGCATCCTCGCGGACGTGAGCGTCCTCAAGGTGCTCGTTCTGCCGCTGACGATGCTCATGGTCTATCCGATGCTGGTGAACTTCCGGATCCGCGAGGCGTTCGACATGAGCGACAGTCGGGCAGTCGGCCTTGCTATGGGACTCGACTTCGTCGTGCTGCCCGCCATCGCGTGGCTGCTTGCAGCGCTGTTCTTTCGTCAGGAGCCGGGTCTGTTCGTGGGTATGGTGCTCGCCGGACTCTTCCCGACCAGTGGCATGACCATCAGCTGGACAGGCTTTGCCAAGGGCAACGTCGCTGCAGCCGTGAAGATGACCGTGATCGGTCTGATCGCCGCGTCACTCCTCGCGCCCGGGTATCTCCTGCTGATGGCCGGTGCCGTCGTGCCGGTCGACGTGGCCGAGGTGGCCCGCACGGTGTTCTTCGTGGTGGGGATCCCGCTCGCTGCAGGCGTGCTGACGCGGAGTGCGCTGGTCCGTCGTTACGGCGCCGAGCGGTATCGTGCGCGCATCGCGCCGGTCTTTCCGGGCCTGTCGACGATAGGCGTGCTGGCCATCGTGTTCCTGGCCATCGCGCTGAAGGCACGCATGATCGTGTCATCACCCGCCCTCGTGCTGCGCATCATGGTGCCGCTGGCCGTCTTCTACGCGCTCAACTATCTGATTGCGACGGTCATCGGACGCCGGTTCCTGACCCGTGGCGACGCGATAGCCGTGGTGTATGGGACGGCGATGCGGAACCTCTCGATCGCGCTCGGCATCGCGATGGCGAGCTTCGGTGCCGAGGCGGCGCTTGTTCTCTCGGCAGCCTATGTCGTGCAGGTGCAGTCGGCGGCCTGGTACGTCAAGAAGACGGACAGGGTGTTCGGGCCGGCGCCGTCACCCGACCACGCGAAGGCAGGCTGACGCCGGATCAGGCGTCGACCGGCAGCAGGTCCTCGTAGTCCTCGAAGCGTTGCGGTCCGTCGAGTATGAGTCCTTCGCCGGAGAAGACGTTCACGCGGGTGCCGTTGATGTAGAACTCAACAGCATCGACCGTCGGGAACTGGGTGAGTGTGTAGACGACCTGAGCGAGGCGTGAGGTCACCGAGAACGTTCCGCCACCCGATGAGAACTCGCTCGACAGGTCCACCTTCGCCACACCGTTGTCCACCGTGACCCCGAGAAGCTTCGTGCCCGAGGGGATAGCCGTGCTGATCGCGGGCCAGGTGGTCTTCTCGGCGGCGGTAGGGCCACTCAGAAGCTCACCCATCGCTGCGGTGGCGACCGCCTGGGTGTAGGGCACCGTCCGCTCCACGCCGAGCGCGTTCTCGCCAGCGGAGACCCAGTACAGCCGCACCGTGATCGTCTCAGGGGTGGTGCCGGGCTCCTCATCCGAGCTGCCGTCATCGGCGTCGGGATCGACGGTCGGGGGAACGGTGTCGTCGGACGGTTCCTCGCCATCATCTGCCGGGGGCGTCTCGCTAGCCTCACCCGTGGTCTCGTCGGCTGGTTGGTCTTTCGTGCAACCGAAGGATAGCGCGACGGTGGCGAGCAGGGTGACGAACAGTAGTGCTGAAATGACGTACCGGAACCGTGACATGAAGAGCCTCCCGCTCGTTGGACAGAACCTCTTCTGTATGTACCGACGCGCGGCGTGTCCGAATCGTTCCACTGAGGTCGCCGACGCGCGCAAGGTCGGCGGTGTATGCTCCCGGTAACAGCGATCAGGGAGCCGAAGGTGATCACACCAGGCGGCGCGGAGTGCGCCCTGTACTACGAGGACTTCAGGCGTGGCGCGAACGTTCAGGAGTGCCGGGCGGTCACCGATCCGCGCTCGGCGGACTGGCAACCAACCGACTGCGCGCGCTGCCCGGTTCCGGAGATCCTGGCGGCCAACGGGAGTCCCTATCTGGATGTTCGCATCACCGTTCGGCCGGGCATGCTCGGCTTCGGTCGGCGCGTTGATGTCGAGGCGTGGTGCTCGCTGCACGGGCCGATAGGCGGCGACCCTCGCACGGGATGCGTCACGTGCAATGCGGAGGCCGATGACCTGCTGCAGCGTGCATTCGACTAGCGCGAAGACCCGTCTGCTGGCATACTAGCGCGGGCGTCCGCCATGCAGCGGACGCATGAGCGTCCCGCCCCGTCCGGCGGTGCGCCCGGCCCGGGAGCGGCGGCGAGGGTCCGCGGGGCCGAGTATTCTAAGGGGTCTGTCACATGGCCGGCATCGTCCTCGTCGGCGCCCAATGGGGCGACGAAGGCAAGGGCAAGATCACCGACCTCATCGCCGACGACTTCGACTACGTCGTTCGCTTTCAGGGCGGCAACAACGCAGGGCACACCGTCATTCACGCGGGCCGCACACTCAAGCTGCATCTCATTCCGAGCGGTATCATGTACCCGCACATCACGCCGGTCATCGGCAACGGGTGCGTCATCGACCCAAGGGTGCTGCTCGAGGAGATGGACCGACTCGAGGACGACGGACTGTCGACCCACCGGCTGCTGATAAGCGGCAACGCGCACCTGATCATGCCGTATCACCGCGATCTCGACGGCGCGTCCGAGCGTCGGCTCGGCTCACTCGAGATCGGTACGACGCGGCGCGGCATCGGTCCGGCGTACATGGACAAGGCCTCGCGCATGGGCATTCGCGTGCAGGACCTGACCGACGAGCACATCTTCACCAAGAAGGTCGAGGCCGCGCTCCACGAGAAGAACGACATCCTCCACAAGGTCTACGGACTGCCGACCTATACGACCGAGCAGATAGTGGACGAGTACCTGATCTACGCCGAGCGCATAAGGCCGCACATCGCCGAGACGAGCGCGATCATCAACAGGGCGCTCGATGCCGGCCAGTGGGTGCTCTTCGAAGGGGCGCAGGGGGCGCTGCTCGACCTCGATCACGGGACGTATCCCTTCGTGACGTCGAGCTCCCCCACGGCAGGGGGCGCGTGCACGGGAGTCGGCGTTGGTCCTCGGCGCATCGACCGCGTCTTGGGTATCGCCAAGGCGTACATCACCCGCGTTGGCTCAGGGCCGTTCCCGACCGAACTTGACGATGAGACAGGCCAGCACCTGATCGAGGTCGGTCACGAATACGGCACTACGACAGGGCGGGAGCGCCGTGCCGGCTGGTTCGACGGGCTCATCGCCCGCTATGCGGTGCAGATCAACGGCCTGACGGATCTCGTCATCACCAAGCTTGACGTCCTCTCGCAGCTCGAGACCATCAAGGTTTGCGTGGCCTACGAGTACGAGGGCCGTCGCTACAACGAGCTGCCGTGCCATCAGACGGCCTTCCATCACGCGCGTCCGATCTACGAGGAACTCCCCGGCTGGAAGACCGAGATCACGCACTGCCGCACCTTCGACGAACTGCCACGGGCGGCGCAGGAGTACATCACGTTCCTTGAGGACCTCGCCGAGGTGCCGATCGCGATGATCGCGGTGGGCCCGAGCCGCGAGCAGACGATCATGCGGCGGTGGGAAGGCCGAGTCTAGTCCGGCCGACAATGCGCGATGGCGCTATCGGCTACAATCGAGGACACTGTCGTTCCCGAGACCCGGGGGTTGTTTCGTATGCGCATTCTCATCATTGGCGGTGGCGGTCGGGAGCACGCCATCGGCGTCGCGTTGTCCCGCTCGGCACACGCACCCCAACTCTTCTTCGCTCCTGGCAACGGCGGCACTGCGGCGCTGGGTGTCAATGTGACGTTGGATGTCGAGGATCCCGGCACTGTGGCGGTCTGGATCGACCGCAACACTGTCGACCTCGTCGTCGTCGGGCCGGAGATGCCTCTCGTCACCGGCATTGCGGACATCCTGGCGATGGATGACATCCCCGTGTTCGGCCCGCGCGCGGCCGCAGCGGAGCTTGAGGGCTCGAAGTGGTTCGCCAAGCAGTTCATGGAGCGCCACGGCATTCCCACCGGCAGCGCGGTCTACTGCGAGAACGAGACCGAGGCGGTCGTGGCCATCGAGGATCGCGGTGCGCCGCTCGTGGTGAAAGCGGACGGTCTGGCAGCGGGCAAGGGTGTGCACGTGGCGGCAGCCGAGGAGAGCGCGCGCCTGTTCGCCAAGCAGTGCTTCGAAGGTGACTTCGGCGAGGCAGGCCAGGTGGTCCTCGTCGAGGAGTTCCTCGCGGGCCCCGAGTGCTCGCTCCTGGCGTTCACCGACGGCACGACCGTGCGGCCGATGGCACCTGCGCGTGACCACAAGCGTGCGCACGATAACGATGAGGGCCCGAACACGGGTGGCATGGGCGTCTACTCGCCGGTGCCGGACGTGGATGCGGCGACCGAGGCGGCGATGGTCGACATCCTCGAGCGCACGGTGGCGGGCCTTGCCGAGGAGGGCATCACGTACCGCGGTGTTCTGTACGGCGGGTTCGTACTCACGGCCGAGGGTCCGAAGGTTCTCGAGTTCAACGTCCGTTTTGGCGATCCCGAGACCCAGGTGCTTCTGCCGCTGCTCAAGACGGATCTCGTGGATGTCATGCTCGCCGTCACGCAGGGCACGCTTGGCGACATCGGGCTCGAGTGGTCCGATGATGCCGCGGTCTCGGTCGTGCTCGCGTCTGGCGGTTACCCCGATACCCCCGAGTCCGGCAAGACGATAACGGGCATCGAGGATGCCGAGGCGCTCGAGGGAGTGACGGTCTATCACGCGGGTACCGAGCGTCGAGACAACGGGACGGTCACCACATCGGGCGGCCGTGTCCTGAATGTCACCGCCGTCGCTCCGACACTCGGCCAGGCGCGTGAGCGCGCCTACGAGGCGGTGTCGAGGATCTCGTTCGAGGGGATGCAGTACCGCACCGACATCGCGCGATCGGCAGCCGAGACGGCAGAGGGCGCGTAGTGCTCGCGGAGCGGCTGCTCTCGACCGCGGTGGAGGTCGCGCAGAAGCGATACTTCGCCGCCGCGCCACGCCCGGTGTCATCGCTTCCGGGTCCCGAGCCGGGCAAGCCGTACCTGCTCTACGCGCACGTGCCGTTCTGCGAGCGGCTGTGCCCGTACTGCAGCTTCAACCGTTATCCGTTCGCCGAGGATTCCGCGCGCGCGTACTTCACGAGTCTGCGCGAGCAGATGCGCATGGTGGCCGACCTCGGCTACTCGTTCGATTCGCTCTACATCGGCGGCGGCACACCGACGATCCTTGTCGACGAGCTGTGCGAGACGATCGATCTCGCACGCGAGCTCTTCGGCGCGCTCGAGGTGTCGACCGAGACCAACCCCAACCATCTGGTTCCCGAGATCCTCGACCCGCTCAAGGAGCGTGTGCGGCGCATGAGCGTGGGCGTGCAGAGCTTCGATGACGGGCTGTTGCGGCAGATGGACCGGTACGACAAGTACGGTTCCGGCGCCGAGATCCTCGAGCGGCTGCAGTCGCTCGAGGGGTTCTTCCACTCGCTCAACGTGGATATGATCTTCAACTTCCCGAGCCAGACGGAAGAGATCCTGCGCCGCGATATAGAGTGTGTGAAGGCAAGCGGCGGCAACCAGACGACGTTCTACCCGCTCATGGCGTCGCGTGCTGTGGCCAATCAGCTCAAGCGAACCGTCGGAATGGTGGACTACGACCGTGAAGGCCGCTACTACAAGATCCTCGCGGACGAACTCTCGGACACCTTCGAACTCTCGACCGCATGGACGTTCTCGCGCGTCGGCGGCGGGATGATCGATGAGTACATAGTGGACTACGAGGAGTACGTCGGTATCGGCAGCGGTGCGTTCAGCTACCTGCGCGGAGACATCTACCTCACCACATTCTCGCTCCGCGACTACGGGCGCGCGATCACGGACGGCCGGATGCCCGTGGCCGTCGGGAGCGCCGACAGCGGTCCGGCCAATCGGATGCGGTACAGGTTCTTGATGGAGCTGTTCGGCCTCAGACTGGACAAGCGGAAGTTCCGGCAGGACTTTGGGGTGAGCGTGGAGCGGGGGCTTTGGAAGGAGATGCTCTTCTTCCGGACGTTCGGCGCCTTTGCCACGAACAACGACGAGGAGCTTACCCTGACGGAGCGCGGACGGTATCTGACCGTCGTCATGCAGCGCTCGATGTTCGCGCACCTGAACAGCCTTCGTGATACCGCGCGCAACGCGCTGGCTGCCGACGAGCGTGAGCTGCTCTTCGGGGATGGTAGCGCCGGGTGCGGCGCCGGTTGTGAGGAAGCGAGAGAGTGAAGGAGATCGCGATGGGCGAGCAGACGCCGTTGGTTGGGATAGTCATGGGCTCGAAGTCCGATATGGACATCATGCAGCAGTGCGCCGATCAACTCGAGGAGTTCGGTGTTCCCTACGAGATGCTGGTGGCGAGCGCGCACCGCAACCCTGAGCGCGTGCACGACTGGGCCTCCGGCGCCGCCGATCGCGGCATCCGCGTGATCATCGCTGCCGCCGGCAAGGCGGCGCACCTCGGTGGTGTGGTGGCGGCATACACGCCGCTGCCCGTTATCACCGTGCCGATGAAGACCTCGGACCTCGGGGGACTCGACTCGCTGCTGTCGATGGTGCAGATGCCCACGGGCGTGCCGGTGGCGTGCGTGGCGATCAACGGTGCGCGTAACGCCGCGATCCTTGCCACGCAGATCCTCGGTGCAGGACTGACCGAGTACCAGCAGCGCATCGCCGATTACAAACGCTCTATGGCCGAAGGCTAGGGGCGCAGGCGGCTACCAGTCGCCCGAGCCGGGCTCGCCCCTGAACGGTCCCACCACGTCGTTCGTGATCCAGCCGCCGTAGTGCGTTCCGGGCTGTGCTCTGACCACCTCACCGTCTACCCGGCACTCGTCCATGAGCGCGGGGCGGAATCCCACGTAGCCGACAAGCGCCTCGTATCCCGGCGCAGGTGTGACGTAGCCCCACGCAGCCTCTTCGGCCCTGTGTTCGCCGAGTTGGACCGAGTAGTAGCGGGCCTCGCCCTTGAACTCGCTGTAGCGGACGCGTGCGCCCGCTTCGAGGACGCCGGGCCGCACATCCTCGATCGGGAAGTAGTAGAAGGGTGGGTGGCTCGTCTCTAACACGCGCAGCCCGCGCCGGGTCTCGGCGATGATCTCGCCACCGAAGACCACTTCGAGGTGCCGCTCTGTCTTCTGTAGGGCTGGCGGGCGTGGATAGTCCCACACGGACTCCTGGCCCGGACCGGGCTTGACTCTCTCAACTCGCACGCAGGTGACCTCCATCGCTGGATGGAAGGTACCTACCCGTTCGTGCTATCCGCTCTGCAACATGAGGGCGATGGTCTCACGCACGATCGGATAGACCGCCGAGTCTCCCCCGAGGCAGCGCACGTAGCCGAATGCGGCCGCCTTCCCGGACAGCAGGTCCGCGACTCCGCTGTGCAGGCGCCCTGCGGGTGTGAGCAAGAGCGGTACGCCGAGCCGCCCGGCCATCACGCCGCCGGCAAGCGCGTCGGCGAACCCGGCACCGTTGGCGAGCGCCGCGCCCCGGTACGTCATGCAGCACGACTCGTCCGCGTGGGCCGAGAGCGCCATCGCCGTCTCGTACCGGTCATCGCCACTGAGCCGGGGCACGTGTGCGCCGTCGAGCAGGGTAGAGAGATCCGAGCGCACCTGCTCCGACACCGCGCCGGCACCTCCGAGTACGATCGCTCCCGAGGCGCCGAGACTCTCGATCGCCTGCCTGGTGTCGGTCGCCAGCTCGCCCGGCGTGGTCAGCAGGATCGGTCGCAGGTGGCGGTACGCGACCGGGGCCGCGGCGAGCGCATCGGGGAAGTCCGCGCCGGTGGCCACGAAGACCTCGGTGTCGACCGACTTGCCGGCGGCGACGGCGCGCACCTGCGTTTCGCGTGCGAGCGCAGCGGAGGTCGCGTACCGATCGGTCCCGCCGACCCGGGTGGTCTCCACGCCCTCGAGCGCGTCGAGCGCCTGCAGCACCGCGGGTGAGACGGCCGCTTCCCCTCCGACCACGATAGCTTCGGACGCACCCAGCCGCCTGATCTCCTCGGCTACCGCGGCGGGAAGTGAGCCCGGCCTCGTGAGGAGCACGGGACCCTCTACGGCCCCCGCGAGCGCGGATGCGCCGAGCGCGTCCGGCCAGTTCTCGCCCGAGGCGATCATGACGGTCGCAGCGGAGCCGTCCGCCCACGCGGCCCGTGAGGCGGCGGCGGCGGTCGCGTACCTGTCGGCACCCGCTATCGGTGAGACGTAGGCCGAGTAGTCGATACTTTCGGTGATGCCGCGTAGTCGGTACGGCAGGTAGCCGTAGTCCTCGCCCCAGTAGGGGTAGGGCGTCTCCCGGCGCCGGGAACCGTCGGGAGGAGTGGTGTTCTTCGACTGCGTGCTGCTCATCTCGAACGCCCAGTACTTCGTGCGTGTCGTGTCGGTCCATCCGCCGAAGATGACGGCGTGCTCGCCACTCTTGAGGATGAGGTCGCCCGGCTGCAGTGCCTCCTTCTGGATCGGGTCGGCGTACGACGCGAGCGAACGCGTGGACGCGCCCGGCTTGGGCAGGTTCCATGACATCGAAGCGAAGCCCGAACAGTCGCGCCGCCAGCCGAGAGACGGTGAGGAGACGATCGTGCCATCGAGATCGGCCCAGCCCGACTGGCTGTACGGGATCACGGCGTCGGCCCAGCGCGTGGCGCGGTCCATCACGAGTGAGCGCGACATCGCGGCGAATGCCGACGACGCTGGTACCACGACGATCGTCAGCGTGAGGGCGAGCGCGACTCCAAGGCGGAAGGGGCTACGACGATGCAACGAATTCTCCCGTCGGACGATGAGGTCCTACCTCGGAAGTATCGGCAGCGCCGACGCATTCCACAACCCCGGGCGCGCCGGCTACGGTCGCAGGAGCAGCGTTCCCGCAGAGGCCTGCACCGGGTACGACTCGGCTACCGGACCCTCAAACCACACGTCCACGGTCTGACCGACCGCCAGATCGCCGAAGTCGATCGGCTCGATCGAGCCGTCCGCGGCAAGCCGCCGCAGCGTGGTCTCACTCGTGATCCACACCGATGCCTTGTCGTATGCGAACTCCGCTACGCCCGGTGCTTCGATGAGCAGCGACCCACCCCCGGGAGCGGGTGTGAGTGTGGTGATCTCGCCGCGGATGGATGGGTCCTCGGCGGGGAGCCCGGAGGTACACCCGCCGAGTCCGGGCACCGTGGCGAGCGCGAGCGCCAGGAGGAGCGCTCCGATCGTCGTCTTCGCTGGCCTGGTCATAGTGACACCTCCGGTCGTGAGTGTGTTCATCCCCGTTTGACGGGCGGTGCGGTCACAGGGTTCCGAACGAGGCCCAGCCGAAGTGGCAGGGATGCGTGGACAGAGCGGTTGGTGAATAATCGGGCTACCCGACACGAATGCCGAGAGGGAGTCACCATGCCGCACGGGTGTTACGAAGACGTCCGCATCACCGGACACCTCATCGACTCGGGAATCATGTCCCGGATCATGGACGATATCGTCGCGCTGGACGGCGGCTTCGAGACGCTCTCGTTCGAGGTCGGCAGGACCAACGAGGATGCGTCATCGGCGCTGCTGCGCATCAGCGGGAGTGACGAGGAGCACCTCGATCACATCCTCGCGGTCATCGGCCAGCACGGGGCCGAGCCCGTCGATGCCTCCGACGCCCGCACAGTACCGGCACCGTCGGACGGGGTTCTCCCAAAGGGCTTCTACGCGACCACGAACCTCGAGACCGCCGTTCGCATCGGCGGCAGGTGGGTCCCCGTGGCCGGGCCCGAGATGGACCTCGGTGTCGTCATCGACGACGGCGCGGCGCGTACCGTGTCCATGGCCGATGTGCGCGCAGGGCAGGAGATCGTGGTGGGACACCTCGGTCTGCGCGTCAAGCCGCTCGAGCGTCCGCGCGACAAGCAGGAGTTCGAGTTCATGAACTCCGAGGTATCCTCCGAGAAGCCCAAGGCGCTCGTGATCAGAGACGTGGCGCGCATGCTCGAGAAGATCCGCGAGCGCGGTCGGAGCATCATCTTCGTGGTCGGTCCCGCGGTCGTGCACACCGGCGCCGCCGAACACCTCGCGCGGCTCGTGCGGGCCGGCTACGTCTCGGTCCTGTTCGGAGGGAACGCCGTCGCGGTGCACGACATCGAGTCGGCGCTGTACGGCACGTCGCTCGGTGTCTCGATGGAGGCGGGTATGCCCACGGTGGGCGGCCACGAGCATCACCTGCGTGCCATCAACACGATCCGCGGATGCGGGGGCATTGCGCAGGCTGTCGAGCAGGGGGTGCTGACGCACGGACTGATGCACACGCTTGTGACGGCCGGCGTCCCGTACGTGCTCGCCGGCTCGATACGCGACGATGGACCGTTGCCCGACGTGATCACCGATGCGTTGCAGGCGCAGGCAGCGATGCGCGCACACTGTCAAGCGGCCGGCGCGTGCATCATGCTCTCGACGATGCTGCACTCGATAGCCACCGGGAACATGCTGCCTGCCTCGGTCACCACGGTGTGCGTCGACATCAACCCCGCGGTCGTCACCAAACTGGCCGATCGCGGCAGCTTCCAGACGATCGGCATCGTGACCGATGTCGGGCTGTTCCTCGAGATGCTCGCCGACGAGTTGGAGCGCGGATGAAGCGTGATGCCGTGAGAGGGAAGGCGGCACGCCGCGTGCTGTTCAAGCGCACGGCGAAAGGAGCTGACATGTCCGAACAGGCGGTCCAATACCCCCGGCTCGATACCGTCGACCACGGCACGCTCGAGCGGGCGACGTTCGCACTCGGTTGATTCTGGGGACCCGATGCCCGGTTCGGGCAGATGGCAGGAGTCGTACACACCCGTGTCGGCTATGCGGGCGGCACGACCCCCGACCCCACATATCGCGCGATCGGGGATCACACAGAGTCGCTCCAGGTCGACTTCGATCCCGCGATCGTCACGTACGAGGACCTGCTCGCCGTCTTCTGGTCGGCCCATCGGCCCACGGCCCCGGCGCACTCGCGGCAGTACGCATCCATGATCCTTCCGGCGACCGATGAGCAGGAGGCGGCAGCTCGTGCCTCTCGCGCGACCGTCACCGGACTGCTCGGTCCCGTGACGACCGAGATCCTCGCCGGTGCGCGCTTCTACGTCGCCGAGGACTACCACCAGAAGTACCGCCTGCGGTGCGATCGTGTCCTTGCAGCCGAGTTCGCGCGGATGTATCCCGATGGTCCGGGGTTTCGCGAGAGTACTGCGGCCGCCCGGGTGAACGGGTATCGTGACGGGTACGGAACACGTCCTGAGTTCGATGCCGAGATCGGCATGCTCGGGCTGAGCGAGGCGGCACGCGAGCACCTGCGGTCGTTCGTGCCGGAGGGCCGGAGTCGTGGGGAGGTCGGCTGACGTGAAGCGCTACGAGATCGAGCGGACCGACGCCGAATGGCGGGAGCTTCTCACGCCCGAGCAGTACCGGGTGTTGCGCGAGGCGGGAACCGAGCGTCCGGGCACCGGTATCTACCTCGACACGACCGATGAGGGGCTGTATCGATGCGGCGCGTGCGGGAATCCGCTCTTCCGCTCGGAGGCCAAGTACCATTCGGGTTGTGGTTGGCCGAGCTTCTACGAGCCTGTCGCTCCGGATGCGGTAGAGGAACTCACCGATACGAGTCACGGCATGGCGCGCACCGAGATCCGCTGTGGGACGTGCGGGTCGCACCTCGGGCACGTCTTCGAGGACGGCCCGGCTCCCACCGGTCAGCGCTACTGCATGAATTCGGCGGCACTCGATTTCGAGCCCACTGACGGGTAGGCCGGGATGTACCAGGAAAGCGAGATAGTCGACCTGCTGATGGTGCTGTTTCTCACGCCGATCATGGCCGTGAGCGTGCGGGCCATCCATGTCGTGGGCAAGCGGCGGTTCATCGCCGGCTACACTGCCATCGTCTCGGGATACGTCTTCACGATCGCCGAGGGCTACGTCGCCCCCGTGCTCTTCAACACGCTCGAGCACGCTGCGTACGCGGTCGGCGGGGTGTGCTTCCTTGCCGGGGTGGTCGCTCTGGCGCACGCGTCCCGCGTGCGAGCAGAGTTGTCATGAGCCTCGTCGCTGCAATCGACGTGGTTGCGGCGCTGGCGTTTCTCGGAGCGTTCGTCGCCGCGCTCGCGATCAAGTCCCACACCCGTGGTGTGGGCGCCAGTCTGAAGTACTTGCTGATGGCCGGCGTGGGCCTGTACCTGTTCGTGAGTGTGTCGAATGTGCTTGAACACGCCGGCATCACCTCCGTTCTCGATGCGTACGAGGACTTCGCCGAGGTGCTCTTCGTGCCGTTGGTCGCCTACACCCTCTACAGTCGCTCGACTTCGGAGCAGCTGTTGGCTGCGGAGAGCGCCGAGCGGTGCGCGCGCAATGAGCACTCCCTGCTCATGAGCGTTGTCGAAGCCACACCGGCGGGGATCCTCGTCGCGAATGAGGTCGGAGACGTGTCGCTTGCCAACGACGAGGCGCGCCGGATCGTCGGGTTGCTGCAACAGGCCATGGGCGGCGAGTCGCCCCGTGCGGGCGCGGTCCTCGAGCTTGCGGCCATCGTGCGGTCTGCTCCTGTGCCCGGACTGCTGGTCTCCACCGGGGATGATGACGTTGCGAGGACCTGGATCTCGGTGAGGGCCATGCCGCTCGGCAACGAGGGCACCGACGTTGCGCGCGCGGTCGTCGTCCTCGAGGACGTGACCGAGCGCGTGCTGACCGAGCGTGAACTCGAGGGGTACCGGCTGGACCTGGAGCAGCTCGTGGACCGCAGGACCGGTGAGCTACTCGAGGTGAACCGTGATCTCCAAGAGGCCAACCAGGCGAGGCAACGCTTCCTCGCCAACATGAGCCACGAGCTTCGGACGCCGCTGAACTCCATCATCGGCTTCACAGATCTGCTCCTGCGTGAGTTGCCGGGCCCGGTGACCTATGAGCAGCGCATCCAGCTTGGGATGGTGAAGGAGTCGAGCGCGCAACTGTTGGGACTTGTCGATGACGTGCTCGAACTCGCGAGGGTCGAATCGGGCCATGGCGTCGTCACGCTCTCGGAGGTCGAGCTGGGTGCCAGGATCTGCGCGCTCATCGCGTCGATGAGCGCACTTGCCGAGGTCAGAGGCGTCCGGCTCGCATGCGACCACCCTGATGACGTGGTGGTCATGACCGACACGGACAAGCTCGGACAGATCGTCAGGAATCTCGTCTCCAACGCCATCAAGTTCACCGACCGTGACGGCTCTGTCACGGTCGGTGTGGCCGCGCGGGGCGACGCCGTGGCCGTGGCCGTGGCCGACACCGGCATCGGCATCGCGCCGGAGGATCAGGAGCGCATCTTCGAGGCGTTCCAGCAGGTGGACTCCACCGACCGGGCCAGGCCCCAGGGCACCGGCCTGGGTCTGGCCATCTGCAGGGAGCTCAGCGACTTGCTCGGCTACCGGATGACCGTGGAGAGCACGCCCGGTGAGGGCTCGACATTCACGCTGCTGATCCCGTCCGCAGCGCTGGCCGACCGAACCTGAGCCCGACTCGTGGCGCGGGTCTGCCGATGCCGCTAGGATGGGGTGCGTCGGTGGAAGGAGTGCGGTTGAGCGGTTCAGCGGGGCTGGTCTCAGTCGGCATGAACGAACGCGTAGCGGCGCTTGTAGCCGGGCACACCGAGGGCTGGAAGCCCGGGCGAGTCGTCCGCTCGGACCGGGGCTTCGTCTTCGTGATGACCGACGACGGCGTGGAGCTCGCGCGTCCGGCCACAAGGCTGCTCAAGGCGGCCGATGACGGTGGGCTTCCCGTGGTTGGTGACTGGGTACTCATCGGGGGAGACGAGGGCGAGCCGCTCGTCGAGGTCGTTCTCGAGCGCACGACCTCGATCGTTCGCCGCGATCCCGGCAAGGCGGCACGCCTGCAGGTACTTGCGGCCAACGTCGACCTTGTCCTCGTGACACACCCCATCGCCGAGCCGCCCAACCTGTCTCGACTGGAGCGTGAGCTCGCGCTCGTGTGGGATAGCGGTGCCCGGCCGGTTCTCGTGCTGACCAAAGCGGACCTGAGCGATGACGTCGAGGGCGCCATGGCCGCGGTCGGCGAGATCGCGCCGGGAGTCCCGGTACACCTCACGAGCGTGGTGAGCGGTCTCGGCCTGGACGAGTTGCGCGGATACCTCGAGCACGGTGAGACGCTCGCGCTCATCGGGCCGTCCGGGTCCGGCAAGTCCACGCTCGTCAATGCGCTGGCGGGAGAGGATCTACAGCTCACCCGGGAGGTCCGGGTCTCGGACGGGCGTGGACGTCACACGACCGTCAGCCGCGAACTCATCCCACTCCCCGATGGCGGGCTGATCATCGACACGCCCGGGCTACGCGCCGTGGGGATGTGGGACTCCGCCGACGGCATCGACCAGGCGTTCTCGGACATCGCCGAGTTGGCTTCAGGGTGCCGCTTCCGCGACTGCACACACTCGGGCGAGCCGGGTTGCGCGGTCGCGGCGGCAGTGGCAAGCGGCGCGCTGCCCGAGCGCCGACTCGAGAGCTATCGCGAACTGCAGGCCGAGGTGCGTTTCGTGGCCGAGCAGGTGGACGTCCGTGCCCGACAGGCACGAAAGCGCGAGGATAAGCTGCTCGGACGCGCGATCAAGCGCTACCACCGCGACGGTGGGCGCGGGTAACGGCGTCAGCGCACCCGGTAGACGTCCCGTGCGACGAGGGCGGCAAGCGCGAACAACAGGTTCGCGGACATCCATCCCATCTCGAGCAGGGTGCTCGATCCGGCGCCGGACCAGTCCGCGTACGAGTAGAGCGAGTCGGCCATCGAGAACACGAGCGCACCGACCACGACGATCCACCATGGCCACGCGAGTCTACCGGCGCCGAGCCGCATGATGACGATCGCAAGGGTCATCGCCGGGCCGAGCATGAAGAACACATCACCAAGCGGGTAGAGCGTACTGACGACCAGCCCCCAGGTTCCCAGCTCTTCGACTCCGGCCGCGAAGATGTAGGGCTTGAGCAGCAGGAAGTACATAGCCGCAGCAGCCACGACGGAGATGACAGCGCCGATGATCACCGGCGTGCGTAGGTCGGTGATCGACCTGTAGGATCGGACAGCGAGCACCATCGCGATGAAGAAGAAGGCGTACTCAAGCGTGTAGAAGAGATCGGCGACACTCGGGTACGGGTCGAGTCCGAGGTGCAGGTCGAGGATCGTCCATGCGATGTCTCCGGCCGCGTACGCAGCTACGCCGAGGCCCACGAAGAACCACTGCTTGCCGACGTGCTGCCCCCATCCGATGCGCAGGGCGACGAAGATGATCACCAGGGCGAACAGGATCTGCAGCGATGTGCCGAACCAGTAGGATGCCGCATACGCCGCATCCGAGAGGTTCTCGGCATACATCTGCACGCTCAGAAGAGCGAACAGGCCGACAAGTGCGATGAGGGCCCCGCCGGACAGCATCGTTCCGGCCGAGAGCGCACGTGGGGTCCGGGAGGGAGTGGTGGTCGCGGTCATCAGAGCCCCCTCTCGATGTCAGCGAGCAACTGGTCTACCACGGCTGTGGGCGCCACTGGCCCGAGCAGGCGACGGACGTTCGCTTCAAGGGTGGGGAAGTCGGATGGCGTGAGGTCGTCTGCGGTCTTGCCGAGTGAAAGGGCGGTCGCCCTGACGCAGGTGTCGGCCACCGTATCGCCCACGTACGGGCCGAGTGTCGAGACGACGCGATCAGACAGTGTGGACACGGCTCCCCCTTGCTTCGGTCCCGCTTGTCCGTTCCCTCGGCCCACTACGACCCGGGTCGTGAAACCAGTCACTTATGGATTGTGTCCAAGCATGAAGATGCTGTCAACGCGCACCACGGCGGGTTGTCACGAGGCACTCTAGCGCAGTAGTGTGCTAGAGTGAACGCTGCCGCGCACCCAAGGAGACACCATGCTGTCGATCGCCCTGCCCAAAGGAAGCCTCGAGGAGCAGACGCTCCTGCTGTTCGCCGAAGCGGACCTGCCGGTCAAGAAGTCCAGCCGCGAGTACAATCCCGTGATCGAAGATCCGCGCATCGCACGCGTGAAGATCCTACGCCCGCAGGAGATACCGCTGTATGTGGCCGACGGGCACTTCGATCTGGGCATCTCAGGGTATGACTGGGTGACCGAGTCGGGAGCCGACGTGGTCGAGGTGGCCGAGTTGCCGTACGCCAAGACAGGGGCCGGCGTCGTGAAGATGGTGCTCGCGGTGTGCGCCGATTCTGCCGTTCAGACGGCCGCCGATATCCCGCCCGGCAGCCGTGTCACAACCGAGTTCCCCAACGTGACGCGCGCGTTCTTCGAACGGCTCGGCATCCCCGTGGAGGTGTCGTTCAGCTACGGCGCCACCGAGGCCAAGGTGCCCGAGCTCATGGATGCGCTGGTGGATCTCACTGAGACCGGCTCCACGCTCCGGCGCAATGGCCTTCGGATCGTCGATGTCATCCTCGAGTCCACGACGCGCCTGTTCGCCAGCCGCGATGCGTGGGAGGACCCGGTTCGGCGGCGCGCGATCGAGGAGATCCGCACGCTGCTTCTCGGCGTGATCGAGGCACGTGGGCGGGTGCTGCTCTCCATGAACGTCGCGGCCGACCGCCTTCCCGCGGTGATCGCCGAACTGCCAGCCATGAAGAGGCCTACGGTCAACCAGCTGTACGGCTCGGACGGCTACGAGATCATGACCGTGGCCGACAAGTCCACCGTGAACATCCTCATCCCGCGACTGAAGGCCGCCGGGGCGGAGGATATACTTGAGATCCCGATCAGCAAGATCGTGCGGTAGCATCCGCCTGACCCCGGAGGTCTCGAGATGAAGAAGCGCCTCGGTCCGAGCGACCGCCTGTACCCGATGCCGGCCTCCCTAATCTGCGGCGGCACCATGGAAGAGGCCGATGCGTGCGCTGTCGCCTGGATGGGCATCTGTGCCACGAACCCGCCACGGGTGGCCGTCGCCCTGCGCGAGAGTCGCCGCACGCTCGAACTCATCCGCGTCACTGGCACCTTCACCGTGAACACCCCGCGTGCCGATGATGCGGCCTATGCGGACTTCTTCGGCATCGTGTCCGGCCACCAGCGCGACAAGTTCGCGGGAAGCGGTTGGACGCTCGAGCCGTCTGATCTCGTCGAGGCGCCGCGCATCGCCGAGTGCCCGTACCAGCTCGAGTGCCGCGTCGAGCAGGAGGTCGAACTCGGCAGCCACGTGCTCCTGATCGCCGAGGTCGTGGAGAGTCATGCCGAGGAGGGTGTACTCGATGCGACCGGGGAGAAGGTCGACGTGGCGCTCCTCGACCCGCTCGTCTACATCGCGGGCAGCCGGGAGTACCGGCGGCTCGGCGAGAAAGTGGCCGATGCGTACACGATCGGCAAGACGATCGGCTAGGGGTGGGATGCGGCCGGCCGATCAGCTGCACGCGGCGAGTGTCTCGTCACGAAATGGGGCATACATCTCCCGTGCGTTGCAGGACGCCGCGCACGGGGAACCGAGGATCGAGGAGGGGACTTGCATGGGTCGTCATAGACGTTTGATTGCTGTGCTGGTTGCCGCATCACTGGTGCTTGCCGTGACGCCGGCGATCGCATCGGCCGTCACGGCAAGCACCGTGCCGTTGCCGGACATGTACGAGGACGCCGATGATGTGGCGTTGACTGCGCCGGCGATGCCCGCGGAGTCGTGGCACACGTTCGACACCGATGCCGATGTCGACTGGATGAAGTTCACTGTTGAGGACACGTCGACACCCGTGATCCTCGACACGGTCCGTGTCGCTGGTGGTGGCCAGGGCGACATGACCATGAGCCTCTATGACGCCGGAGGCCCCATGGCCCTGCTCGCCACGGATGGCGACTACGACACGAACTGGGGCACCTACGACGAGATGATCTACTTCATCGCTCCGGAGCCTGGCACCTACTACGTCGAGCTGACGACGGACAACCCGATGACCTACATTCTGCGCCGTTCGACGGGTATCGCGCGCAGGATAGCCGGAGACAATCGGTACGCCACGTCCGTCGCAGTCTCCCAGCGCCTCCGCAGCGAGACCGATCATCCGTGGTGGGGAACCGACTACAGTCCCGACGCGATCGTGGTGGCAAGTGGAGAGAACTATCCGGACGCGCTCGCCGGCGTCGTGCTCGCCTCGTATCACGAGTCGGTCCTGCTGCTCACACGGGCGGGAACGCTTCCGGCGGAGACCATGGCCGAGATCGACCGGCTCGGGCAGAGCGCGTTTTGGTATGGCTCTGAATTCGAGGTCATCATTCTCGGCGGCGAGACAGCGGTGAGCGCCGATGTCGAGGATGAGATAGCGTCGCTCAAGTCCGTCACGCAGGTGACGCGTATCGCAGGAGCCGATCGGCACGAGACCGCGGCGATGATCGCTGAAGAGGCGGATGACTACTACGGTCTCGGCACCACCGCGTTCATCGTGAGTGGCCGGAACTTCCCGGATGCCCTGGCTGCCGGGCCGGTTGCGGCGTACGCCGGTGGCGTGGTGCTCACGACCGAGAAGGACGCGCTACCCGAGGCGACCGCCGATGCGATCGAGGCCCTGGGTCTCACCACATGCTTCGTGGTCGGTGGTGACGCTGTGATCTCCGATGACGTCATCGACGAGATCGAAGCCCTGACGGGCTCGCCCACGGTCGAGCGCATCGCCGGTGCCAACCGCTATGAGACCGGTTATCTGGTTGCCAAGAAAGGCGTCGACGACTACGGCATGAACGGCGTTGCCGACAACGTCGACTACGGCGAGTGGAACGGTCAGAGCGCGGTCCTCGTGTCCGGCGAGAACTTCCCGGATGCGCTTTCGGCGGGCGTTATGTGCTGGTACATGGGCAGCCCGATGCTGCTTACGCATCCGGCCATGCTCTCCGCCGATGTGGAGACGTTCCTCGATGAGTACGGCCCGACCGTCGAGCCGAGCTACGTCGTCGGTGGCGAAGCGGCACTCGGCACCGCGGCGTTCGATGCGTTCAATGACTACTGGTGGAACTGGCTGCCGTAGACTGGCGCAGGTTCACCCGGAACGGAAGAAGGGCCGCCCCTGCGGGCGGCCCTTCTTCACGGCCGGAACGAGTGTCAGCCGAGCCGGGCGAGAAGCGCTTCGAGTGTCGAGGCGGCGAGTGAGGGCACGCAGATGTCGGCCGCCGAGTAGTCCTCGTGCGCCAGCAACGGGTTGGGCACTGCCACGCACCGCATGCCAGCGGCCTTGGCGGCCACCACGCCGTGGAGCGAGTCCTCGATGGCGATCGCGTGCTCCGGCGCAACCCCGAGCGCCTCGACCGCGCGCGTGAAGAGCTCCGGGTCCGGCTTGGTGCGCGTCACGTCGTCGCGGGTGATGATCGCCGAGAAACGGTCCGCGATGCCCAGCCGCTCCAGGTGTCCGACAACCCACGCGCGGTCCGAGCTCGACGCTATGGCGAGCGGCAGACCGAGGCGGACCGCGTCGTTGAGGCGGTCGATCACGCCGGGCAGGGCGGGAAGCTCGTGCGCGCCCGCCAGTTCGGCCGCGCGGCGCTCAAGCTCGATCGCCTCCCAGTCGTGACCGTTGCCGGCGAGCTCGGCGAGCTCAGCGCCCGGATCCCATGCGGCGTCCCACGTGCCGATCAGCGTCGCCCATTTCTCGAGGGGGAGTTCGTGGCCGAAGCGCGCGTAGAGATCCTGCCACGAGCGGACGGCGTTGGTCTCGCTCGCGATGATGAGGCCGTCGAAGTCGAAGACGAGTGCGCGGACGCTCATCGGCGGCCTACCCGCAGCCGCCGGGAACGGCGCACGGCGCACTCGGCGAGTGGCCCGCGGGGCGTACGACCGGAATCGTGCGAGCCCGCTCGGGGTGCAGGATGCACGTGAGGTCCTCGGCCATGTAGTCGCCATCGCGCTGCCAAGCCTTGGCGCGGCAGCCGCGGCAGATGCGCGAGTACTCGCAGTTCTCCGGCGCGCAGATGCCTGTGGACTCTTCGAGGTCGATCTCGTAGAGCGCGGCCGTGGCCTCGGCGAGGCTCATCTCACGGATGTTGCCCACCACCCAGTCCTGCGCGAACTGGCAGGGCATGATGCCACCCTCCGAGTTGATGTTCATGTGGCCCTTGCCGACGGGGCACGCGCTCATGATCTCGAGGCGCTCGAGGCCCTTGCTCACGTCAACGCCGCGCTCGATGAACCGCTCGGCGATGTACGGGATGACCGAGGGGATCGCGCCGATGTCGTACTCGAGCTTCACCTCGGGGTCGAGCATGTCGGTGACCACGAAGTCCGCGAGCTCGCGCCACTGCTCAACGGTGACACGCGAGTCATCACCGCCTTCGCTGCGCCCGGCGGTGATGAGGTCGCAGATGTAGATGAGGCCGCAGTCGAGGTCCTTGGCCATCTGGATGATGTCGAAGATGTACGGCCACGTATCCACAGAGAGTGCCGTCTTGAGCACGACGCCCACGCCCTCGGCACGAAGCGCCTTGATGGCCGTGATCACGCGTGCGTGTGTGCCGGGCACTCCCACCATCGCGTCGTGGAACTCGGCCGGGCCGTACATGGAGGTGGCGATCCAGCTCACGCCGTATTCCTTGAGACGCTTGGCGGCGGCCTCGTCGATCATCGTGCAGTTGGTGGAGATCGTGGGGCGCACGCCCTGGGCGTTGACTTCGGCGAGGATCTCCCAGAAGTTGGGGCGCATCATCGGCTCGCCGCCCGAGAGGAAGACCACCGGCACGCCGGCTTCGCCCATGCGGCGCACGAGGTCGATCGTCTCTTCGTCGGAGAGTTGGTCGGGAAGCGCGTGACCGTCGGCGGCCATGTAGCAGTGGTCGCACAGCAGGTTACAGCGGTTGGTGATGTTCCAGATGATGTCGCTCGGCCTGCCGAGTTGGGCGGCCTTGAGGGCCTTGTTCTCGACGTCGGCCAGGGGGCCGTCGAAGAAGAGCGAGCGGACGTGTGCCATGCGGTGGGCCTCCTCGGAGGTGTGGTTCCATCAGCCGGTGCGGGCTACGGGCGCGGCCCCGTGCCGGCGAGGCGATTTAGCGAACCCTAACAGGGTAGCACCGTGCAAGAGGCGAGCCAAACGGGGGCGTGCAGTGATACGCTGCGCTTGGAGACTGGGAGGGGGCGATGGTGGGGATTCGCGCATCGATCACGCTGATCGCGGCGCTCGGCATGGGCCTTGCCGCGGGGTGCGCTATGGCCGAGCTGCCCGGCTACACGAGCCTGCTCGCCGATGAGGCGACGGCGACGGTCCGGTTCTCCGAGACGACCGCCACGGTGGAGCCGGTGATCGCCGCCGAGAGGAAGCCGACCGCGATCGTGACGGTGCCCCAGACGAGCAGCGGCGGTACAGCTGCGAAGCCGACGTCGGCGTCGTCGGGCACCCCTGCTACCGGCGGCGCCCAGGCATACCCGTTCGGCCGGTGTACCGCGTCGGCCTCGCCGACAAGCCCTTCTGTGGGCGGATCGGTCACGCTGTCCGTGAAGGTCATCGATCCGAATGGTGCTCCGCTCTCCGGAGTCGGGGTCGTGTTCCTGAGCAGCTACATGCCGTTCCCTACCGATGGCGGCTTTCCTGACCGGCAGCCCGACGGGCGCGCATCCGCGACCACGAACGGATCGGGCATCGCATCCGTCACGGTAAGGGCCACGCCCTACAACTGCAGGACGACGGTCCAGGTGCGGGTGAACGCGAAGGCCGGCAACAATCTCGCGCTCGTCAGCTATACCGCGCAGTAGGACGTTCATCTCACCGGGGACGGGCATCTGCTGGTACTCGAACTGCAAGCGCCGCGGTTCGTCATCCCCGCGGCACTCGCAGCCGAGCTGGATCGTTAGCGCCGCCCCTACGCCTTCCAGGGGAACAGCAGCCACGTGGTGAAGCCGAGCGTGCCGACGACGAGCACGAGCCGGATCGGCAGCGCCCATGGCAGGGCCCAGATCGCCAGCGCGATCATCCACGGCAGGAACAACAGCCAGATCACGCCCTGCACCCAGATGTTGAGCGAGCGAGTCCACTCCCAGATCTCATTCAGGTGGCCGGGGTCGGTGACGAGGTAGTAGCCGAACATCGCTGTAGCCACCAGCGAGACGGCGAACACCGATATGGACCAAGCCGCTTCGCCAGCCGTCTGTCCTGCGATCGCGATTCCCTTCATCGTGTATCTCCTTCGTGTTTGTGGAAACCCAAACGGTTTCCGGTTTCCTATGGCCCTGAGAAAGGGCCGTGCTCGCGGCCATCGGCCGGTGCCGGCCCGTGTGCCCTACTGTAAGAACTTGAGGATGCGCTCGATCAGCTCTGCATCGTGGTCCACCGAGGGGTCTTCGTTCACTCCGATGAGGTAGTCGAGCAGCATCGCGGCGATCGCGCGCTCCACGAAGACCGTGTCACCCGGGGCGAACTCGCCCGCCGCCATCCCCGCCTCAATGAGCTCGCGCAGAAGCTCGCCGTTGGCCTGGCGGAACGCGTCCGCGGCGATCTCGTACTCGCGCAGCCACTCCTCACGCCCGGTTGCGTTGATGTGTGCGCGGGCTGAGTCGATCACGAGCTTCAAGAGCGCCTCCACTCGCGCGGCATACGTGGGCAGCGTGGCCACGGCGGCTGCCAGCCGCATCTTCTCGCGGGCAGCCTCGACGGCGACAAGAGCCGCGTAGATGTCGCGCTTGCTGTCGAAGTGGACGTAGATCGTCTTCTTCGAGATGTGAAGCTCGCGCGCGATGTCATCGAGGTTCGTGCGGTCGTAGCCGACCTCGGCGATGCGTTGCGCGAATGCATCGGCGATCTCCCGCTTGGTCGTATTCACGAAAGCACCTCCTCTTGCCGGGTGGAAACTCGTAACGGTTGTAGTTTCCATCATGGAAACTGACATGTCAAGTGGTTTCCTACGACATCACGGAGTGATACTTCACCCGTGCCGACCTCATCTGACGCTGGCGTTCTCGGCTGTGCTGGACGGTGCCTGCGGCGGGTGCGTCGCGTGCGCTCTACCCCCTCGGCGTGCTACCCTGTACCGCCCTTTCACTGACCGAGCATCTGGAGTCCCCATGCGAGCCGCCAACATTCGCAACATCGCGATCATCGCCCACGTCGACCACGGGAAGACCACGATCGTGGATCGGCTGCTGCAGTCCACGCACGTCTTCCGCGACAACCAGACGGTCGTCGACCAGGTGCTCGACAGTAACGATCAGGAGCGTGAGCGCGGGATCACTATCCTCGCCAAGAACATCTCGGTCCGCTGGGGCGACGTGAAGATCAACGTCATCGACACGCCCGGCCACGCGGACTTCGGCGGCGAGGTGGAGCGCGTACTCAAGATGGCCGACGGGTGTCTGCTCATCGTGGACGCCTTCGACGGCCCGATGCCCCAGACGCGCTTCGTGCTCCGGCACGCGCTTGAGCACGGCCTCAAGCCCCTTGTGGTCGTGAACAAGATCGACCGGGACGGCGCCCGTCCGCTCGAGGTCATCGGCGAGGTGTTCGACCTCATGGTCGACCTGGGTGCGGACGACTCGCAGCTCGACTTCCCGATCATCTACACAAGTGCCGTGAACGGCTATGCCCGGCTCGAGCCCGACGATGGCAACATGGACATGTCGCCGCTGCTCGACGCGATCGTCGAGCACGTGCCGTGTCCGGACGTGGACCCCGACGGTCCGGTGGCCATGCAGGTCTGCACCATCGACCACTCGGACTACGTCGGCCGGATCGGCATCGGGCGCATCTTCTCGGGCACCCTGCACGACGGCGAGAAGATCCTCGTCATCAAGAACGATGGCAGCCGCTATCAGGCGGTCGTCAAGCAGCTCTTCACCTTCGAGGGCATGGGGCGTGCCGAGGCTGCGCAGGCGCACGCGGGCGACATCGTCGCGGTGGTGGGCGTGGACGATGCCGACATCGGCGACATGTTCACCTGCCGACTCGAGCCGGTGCAACTCGACCCCATCCACGTTGAAGAGCCGACGATGTCGGTCGTGTTCGCGGCTTCCACGAGCCCGCTCGTCGGCCAGGAGGGCACCATCGTCGGCGGCAGGCAGATCAAGGAGCGGCTGCTCCGCGAGGCCGAGTCCAACATCTCGATGCGCATCACCGAGAGTGAGGACAAGACCGGGATGGAGGTCGCCGGCCGCGGCGTGCTCCACCTCTCGGTGCTCATGGAGACGATGCGCCGGGAGGGCTACGAGTTCCAGGTCGGCCGCCCGCAGGTGATCATCCGTCACGAGGGCGGCAAGAAGTTCGAGCCGATCGAGCAGGCGGTCGTTGACGTCCCGGCCGAGTACGCGGGCAAGGTCATCGAGATCTTCGGCAGCCGTGGCGGCGAGATGACCGACATGGTCCAGCGCGACGAGCACGTGCACCTCGAGTTCAAGATAGCGTCTCGCGGCGTGATGGGGCTGCGCACCCGGATCCTCAACGCCACGCGCGGCGAGGCGACGTTGTTCCACCACTTCTTCGAGTACGGCCCGTATCGCGGTGACATCGGCGGGCGCATCAACGGCTCGCTCATCGCCATGTCCACCGACAAGGCCGTGGCCTTCGCGCTCGATGCGCTGCAGACGCGCGGCAAGATGTTCATCGGCCCGGGCGAGATGTGCTACGAGGGCATGATCGTCGGCGAGCATGCCAAGGACAACGACCTCGTGGTCAACGTGGCCAAGGCCAAGCAGCTCACAAACATGCGCGCGGCCTCGGCCGACAAAGGCATCCAGCTTGCCCCGCCGATCACGTTCACGCTCGAAGAGGCGCTCGAGTACATCGAGGACGACGAACTCGTCGAGGTCACGCCGAAGAGCATCAGGCTGCGCAAGCGGCTGCTTGCCGAGAACGATCGCAAGAAGTCGCGCCGCGCGTAAGTCGCGCCGCGCCTGTCGGTGAATGGCAGCTTCTGCGCACCCTGTAGGGGTACATTCCTCCCGCACCGCGCGCCCCCAGGCGACGCGCGGCATTGGGCTGGTTCGCGTAGGGGAGGACCCATGAATGGCACGGTGCGTTATCGCGCATTCGTCTCGATGGTGGTTTTCGCGTTGCTGTTGGTCGGCGTCCCGTACGCCGGGGCCGTCACGGTGCAGGGCAACGCGTCGCCGACGGTACTCGATGATCCGCTTTCGATGAACGCCGAAACCATCCTGGCGCCCGAGGAGCTGGCCGAGCATGATCAGCTAGGGTGGTCGGTTGCGATCGATGGGGATACCGCCGTTGTCGGCGCCGTCTACGACAACAACGACGCGGGGGCGGTGTACGTCTACGAGCGTGTCGACCATGAGTGGGTGCGGAGCGCCCGACTCGTGAGTTCCGACCCGGGAGCGTACGAGTCTTTCGGATGCTCGGTTGCGATCGAAGATGACACCATCGTGGTCGGTGAGTTCCGGGACAAAGACAGTGGCGTCAACAAGGGCGCCGTCCACGTGTTCATGCGGGCTGGAACGGTGTGGTCGCACGCGGCCAAGCTGGTCGCAAGCCCACGGGTGTCCAACGGCGAGTTCGGGTGCGACGTAGCGATCTCGGGTGGAGCGATCGCCATCGGCTCCTATGGCTACGACAACTATGAAGGTGGCGTGTACGTGTTCCGCGGCAGCGGTTCCGCATGGGTGCAGGAGGATGTGCTCCCGGCGCCGACCCCCGAGGCCTACAACACCGGGGAGTCGATCGATATCGACGGCGATACGCTGCTGGTCGGTGTAGAGAAGGATGACGGGGTGGCGTCAGACGCGGGCGCGGTGTACGTCTACACGCGTTCCGGTACCGACTGGCAGATGCGTACGGACCTCACGGCGAGCGATGGTGCCGCCAGCGACTACTTCGGCTGCTCGGTTGCTCTTGATGGTCAACTCGCCCTCATCGGTGCGAAAGCCGACGATGACCTCGGCAACTGGTCCGGTGCGGCGTACCTGTTCAGTGGGGCCGGTGCCACATGGACGCAGGTCGATAAGATCCTGCCGTCAGACGGCGCGGCCCAGGATGAGTTCGGTTGCGCGGTCTCGATCGACGGGTATGTCGCGGCGGTCGGTGCGCAGAAGACCGCGCAGGCCGGGGCGAGCACGGGTCGTGCGTACGTGTTCGCTTACGACGGAACGGGCTTGAACGAGGTGGGCTCCGTTTCGGCGAGCAACGAGGTGGCCGACGCGTACTTCGGCAAGGACGTCGCGATCAGTGGCACGTCGTGCATCATCGGCGCGTACGGTGCGAGCTCCGAGATCGATCAGGTGGGACGGGCGTACGTCTACGATTCCTACTACACGGTGGCCGAGGACATTCAGCTCCTGGTGGACGCGCCGGGTCCGCTGGCGAACGACTGGGATTCCGAGGGCGATGACGTCCGACTCTGGGACTGGTCGGATCCGGCGCACGGTGACGTCTCGGCGTTCTCGAATGGCGCATTCACCTACACGCCCGATCCCGACTTCAAGGGGTACGACAGCTTCACCTACATCGCCACCGACGATACGTCCGACTCCACGGCGGCCACGGTGAACATTCGCGTCACGCCGGTTCACGACTACATCCCGATCCATGGCGCGGACAGGTTTGAGACGGGTGCCGAGGCCGCACGTGCCGGATTCGCCGCATCCGGCGCTCCGACCGCGGTCATCGCCACGGGACGCAACTTTCCGGATGCGCTCGGCGGATCCGCGCTTGCCGGTGCGCTCGATGCGCCGCTGCTGCTGGTCGACACCGCAAGCGTCCCTGCGAGCGTCGCCGACGTGCTCGACGAGCTCGACACCAACCATGCGATCATCCTCGGAGGAACGGCTGCCGTGACCGACGCCGTCCGGACGCAGCTGATCGCTGCGATGGGCACGGGCTCGACGGTCGAGCGAATCGACGGAGTCGACAGATATGACACCGCGCGCCAGGTGGCCAACCGGGCGATCGATGAGCTCGGACCGCTGTTCGACGGCGTCGCTTTCGTGGCGACGGGCGCGAACTTCCCCGATGCGCTTGGCGCCGGGCCGATCGCAGCAGCAGCGGGGATGCCGATCTACCTCGTGAGTAACGGCGCGGGCGACGCAGCAACGATCGCGGCGATGGACGCCGACGGTGTCTCGCTCGTCAACGTCCTCGGAGGCACGTCGGTCGTGACCGATGTAACGCACGCTGCGCTTGTCGGCGAGTTCGGCAGCGACCGCGTGGACCGGCTCGCGGGAGACAATCGCTACGAGACCGCCGCCGAGGTCGCATCCTACGGCTGTGCGAAAGCCAAGCTCACGTGGGACGGTGTCGGCATCGCAACAGGTGAGGCGTTCCCCGACGCGCTCAGCGCCGGTGCGACGCTGGGGCGTTTCCACACGGTGCTGATGCTCTCAAGGCCGGCGGCACTGTCCGCCGAGACCGAGAGCGTGCTCAGCGCAAACCGTACGGCGATCGACGACGTCCACTACTTCGGCGGCACCGGTGCGCTGTCGCCTGCGGTGCGCGCGCGTGTGAAGCAGGTGATCGAAACCCCATAGCGCACAACAGCGGCGCCCTACCCCCCGTAGGCGCCGCTCGTCTCGACTGTAGCGCTCATGTTTCCGCGGCACAGCGTTCTCGCCGCGTCGATTTGGCGAGCGGCGGCTTTTCCGACGAGTGGTGACGACGAGTGGCGCATCCGTCGGATAGACGGTCCGCCAGGTATGCGGCGATGCGCATATGCCTTTCGTGCGCCGACACCCTTCGCCCCGGCATGATTCTCGCTTGCGCACCTTCACGGGCGAGGTCCCGAGGGCGCGATACGGCGCACCGCCGTCAAGGGAGGAGGTGATCCAGCGTTGAGTAGTCCCAACATCGCTGCGCTGGTTCTGACCGCTACTGAGAGAGTGGAGGACAGGACCTCCTGAGCACGGCGGCGTTTCAGGGACGTTCGCGTTCCGGCCGCAAGGCGCCAGCTGCAACGGATGAACGTCGCTGTGATGCAGCGATGGGAGGGGCCGCTTCGATCAGAGGCGGCCCCTCCAGCGTTCCCGGTGGCCTGCTACGCCACCGTTGGAGTCCGCCGAACAGGGAGCCCGATGCTGCTCAGACCGCAGTGCCCTACGGCTGCCACATCTGGGTGATCGTGTTGTACCCGTGTCGTGCGTTGTTAATGTGGCAGAAAGCATCACAGTCGCGGTTCTGCCAGCCGGTACTCGTGGGACCGTGCGGTTCCGCTGTGAAGCGGCGGATCGAACCATCCCACACATAGCTGGAGGCGGGGTCGAGTTTGTGGCGGGTGTCACGAACATACGGCGCGATATTCGCGGCTGGCAGCATGTCCTGACGCAGGAGGCGGGGCAGCATCCAGCCATGGGGTATCGCGACATGGCATGACGAGCAGGTGAAGTACCCATGTCGCGCGACGCCATGGACCGAGTTGGAGGTCTTCTTGTGGCACCGACCGCACAGGAACTCGGTGTCCCACTCGTCGAGCGTCGTCTGGTACCAACGTTTGTATGTGCCCGAGTAGCTGTCGTAGACGCCGTCGGCGACCAGGTTGAACGGCGTGGAGGAGCCGTGTGGGCCCGACACCCCCCCGACTTCAGATGAGTGGCAATCCGTGCACGTGAGCATGCTGTTCTTGGTCAGTCCGGTCCCCCCCCGGAACGCCTGGGTGTCGGAGGGGAACGGCCAGTCGTAGGCGAGGCCGTCGGACGGGCCTTCCTTGGGGAAGTTCGTGCGCGACCCCACGATGTTGTGACCACTCTGGTTCGCCGGGTTGAATTCCCGCGAGAGATCGGTGCTGTTCACGCCGATGATCTGGGTGTACCCCAGGGTTGGGTCCACTACAGTCTGGAATGTCAGTTTCATGTCCGAGTAGGTTGAGTGACAGCGCAAGCACACGTACGCCTCGTACGAATCGCTGCCCACGATGCGGGTCGCCTCGTAGCCGGACGCCGTTGTCCAGTTCCCGCCGCCCCACACCGGTGATACGCCGGTAGCGCCCAGCAAGGCGGTGCCGGCCTCACTGCTGCCGAGCGTGTGCATCCCTGCCTGCGCTGCATGCGGGTCGTGGCAGTCGGCACATTCGACGTGCCGCGAAGTGGAGGTGAGCGCATCCTCTCGATCGCTGTGTCTGCCGATGTAGTCGTCGACGTTGTGCCCGTACGTGAGGCTGATGGCAGTCGCGACGTCCGACGCCCCCGGCGCCTGCACGCCCAGAGTGCCGTTCCCGTGACACTGCAGGCACAGGTTGGATCCCACCGCCGATGAGCTGCGGTTGTCGCGCTCGCCCGCCACGCCTGCCGAGAAGTCCGCGGGCCGTGTCCATGCGAGCAGACTACGGTTGTCGGAGCCGTGCGGGTCATGACATGTCTCGCAGAGCGCCTTGGTACCGGACGTCGTGGCATGTCCGGAGGACGTGAACTCTGCTCCTGCGGTCATCTTGTCCCAGCCCGAGAATGCCGCGTATCCGGTCATGTCGCTGAAGCTGACGTCGTAGGGCACGTATGCCGAGGCCGTGGCGGTCGCCTCGGGGGCGTCGCCGTCGTGGCATGTCAGACAGAACGCCGTGGGCACCCCGGTGAACGCCGACCGCGTGTCGTCGGGATCGGCGACCCGCGAGACGTCCCAGGTGCCGCTGCCCTTCTCGGCCAGATGCGTGTTGTGACAGTTCACGCACGTGAGAGACCCACCTGAGACGAACGACTCGTATTCGTAGGTGAGACTCAACCCGTACATCGTGGGTGAGTTGTCGTGCAGTGGTGAGAGGCAGCGGACGACCACGCGAAACGCCTCCCAGTCGGCGATGTGGATGTCCCTGACACTCACCGTCGGTCCTACGGCCCCCGTGAATCCGGGGATGTCAGTCCAAACACCCCCCGAGAGTCCCTGCATGTCGAACTCGACTGCGGTGGCCGGCGCGATGTTGCCCGTCCAGATGATATCGCCGAGACGGTACGCGCTCGGATCCGGCACGTACGCTGCGGTAGTGAACGTACCTTCACCGACATAGCCGGAACCGACATACGGGCCGGGGTCCGTCCACGCGAATGCCATGGACGTTCCCACCGGCAGCGAGTTGGCATCGTTGTAGTAGCCCCACTCGTTCCAGTTGCGGTAGTTGACCGCATCGGCCACGGGGTCCGCTGGCACCGCACGCCAGGAGAGATCCGGCCGGCCGCCACCCTGGATCGCGTAGATGGTGCTCTCCCCGTTCCACTCCAACGCACAGCCGTCGTCCATCTGGTAGTAGCCCCAGGTGAACGGGAACGCAGGCGCCTCCCGTAGGGCAGGCGAGCCCGCAAGACCGCTCACGAGCTGCGTGCGGCCTGCGTTGGCCGCGCTGGTGCCCACGATGTAGATGTAGTCGTCGCCACTGGCGGCGACGCGCACCATCCTATTGTGGCGCTCGCTCGTGGTGCTGGAGATCGTGACCTGCAGGCCAGTAGGGGTGAAGTCCGTCGCGCCGGAGGCCGTTGATGGAGCATCCAGGTAGTACAGCATGCCGTCGCCACTCATTCCGTTGCGGTTCACGACGAAGAGCCGGTCCGCCTGCGGCGAGTAAGCGATGGTAGAGCCTATGCCCAGTCCGGTCTCGGCGCCGCCGATCGCGAAGCGGATGCTTGCCGTCCATGTGTCTGTGCCGTACCACCACTTCATGATCTCGGGGCTGCCCTCGCCTGCCGAGTAGAAGGCGACGCCATGCGTGGGATCCACATCCGAATCGGATGCGGTGCCGATCACCGTGGGTGTGGGCGATGCCGCAGTGAGCGTCCCGCTGCCGCTGTTCGCGGGCGGGATGTACTCCCAGCGAGTTGTCGTCCCAGTGCCGCCCGATTCGCCGCGCGTGATATAGATCTTGCCGTCCACGCTCAACGATGTGGAACCGGACCCGGGCGCGGGCGGGTCAGGCGGGTTGAAGCCCTTGTCGTTCGTGTGGCCGCTGTCGAATGTGTCGAAACCGACGCCGTTGTAGTTGATATCCATCCCGTTGATGTAGCCCAGGTTGAGTGGCTCGTGGTCGCGCACGATCGATGAGCTGTAGCGCAGCGTCACACGTGCGGGTTCAACCCACCAGTCTTCATACTCCTCCCACGCAACGAGGTCCACGAGCGCTGCTTCGCCGAACTCCCCATATGAATCCAACGCGAACACCGTCTGGGATGCTGCCGCATACCCGCCGCCGGTGGATTGGTACGGGTGGCTCGACATGCTCGTGAACTCGCTCCACACGTCCCGCCCGTTCCAGGTGTAGGGCTTGCCGGCGTCGCGGTCGGCCTCCACGCCCCTGAAGCTCTGGGCCGAGTGACACTTGAAGCACAGCCCGCTTTCGGCATTGCCGGTTGTGGTGGTCTCACTGCCCCGATAGTCCACGAGACCGGCTACCGGTGAGGCGTGTTCGGCGTGACAGACCGCGCACTGCGTCGCCGCGCCATCGGTAGCGGGCACCTCCGTTGGGCCGTGCGCTGAGCCGGCAAAGCCGCTCTCGTGATCTCCACCCGCTAGAGAATACGCGGCAGGGCCAGCGGTCTCGGTCATGTATGCGTCATCGACGCCATGACAGCCCATGCAGAAATCATTGCCGAGCGGATCCGCCTCGCTTCCGAAGAGCCACCCAGTTCCGACCTCCGCCGTCGTGCGGAGGAGGTTCGGGTAGCCCAGTTCGGGCAACACATTGAACGGACGCCTATGCGGGGTATGACACCCGGTACACTCCCGCTCACTCGCGACCATGGAAGCGTTGCGGTGCTGCGATCCACCGCTCGGAAGCGGAGTTGCAGTCTCGTCGAAGAACGCCGCCTGGACGTCACTCGTGGCGCCGATGCCGTAGGCGCGGGTGCCCTCGGTCATTCCATGGCAGCGATAGCAACCATCAGCACCGGCGGCGCCAAGCACAGATCTGCCGCTCGGGTCGACATGCGGGTCATGACATACCTCGCAGGAGCGGACGTCGTCGGCCAACGCAGCTCCATGTGGATTCGGACTCACATTCTCTGAGATGTAGGACTGTGCGTCCTTGAGGAGGACCACCGCGTAGTAATGCTGGAACTTGGCCTCCGCTTCACCCGATGCCGCGGGTACAAGGATCGACCGTGTCCCCGCTGGGGCGATGGTCACGAGTGTTGATGGGCCGATATCGGAAGGTCCCATCGGCGAGACCGAACGATGCAGCTGGTAGCCGTCAGGTTCTTCGCCATCCAGCTGCCAGGTGGCGCGCACCGATGTCCCCTGATGCACGCTCACGATGATGCCGTGGACATCGGTCTCAGAAGGGAGGGGTGGCGCGAACGCCGAGGCCGCAGCCACTATCCCCAGAAAGCTCGCTATGACCAGCAGAATCGCAGGCGCCGATGACGGGTGTGGGCGTCGAGACTTCATGCGTTGCAAGTAGTACCGCCTGTCCGGGACGGCGGGGTGCCGACGACACGAGCGTCTTCAGCCTGATTCAGCGTGTCATCAGCATACGCATTCGTTCGCCATCGCACAAACTTCTCGGCGGCTAGCTCTACGATAGCCAGGGATTGATCGACTAGAGGCCCTGCTCTGATCGCATTCGAGCCTCAAGGGCCTTACGTCCTACGAGAGACTGCGCGAGCGCTTGGCATCATGAGGAGTGTCACCCGAGGTCGGTCAGGTCACAGTCAGGCCCCGGCCGCCGTCTCCTGCACCCTGCCTACTGCGGCGATCGCCTCTCCAAGCGTCGAGGTCGGTGGCACCGGCAGTCCGGCGCCGGCACCCGACCGTACGATGCGCTCGGCTACACGCTCTCCGGCGCAGCACAGCGCAACTCCCACCCCTCGCTTCTTCAGCCGGTGGACCGTCTCCTCGAGACTGGTGAGTGCCGTGAGGTCGATGAACGGCACGCGCTCGAGGCTCACGACGATGGCGCGCGGCTCGGTATGCGTGTGCAGCAGGGCTGCCTCGAACTGCTCGATAGCGCCGAAGAAGAAGGGCCCTTCGATCGTGTAGATGAGGACGTCCTCGAAGATCGCCACCTGCTCCGGAGCGTGCTCGGCAGCGGTCTCGGCATCGAGCAGGTTCACGCCCACCGCCGCGGTCATGCGGCGGAAGAAGTTCAGCATCGCCAGGATGACGCCCACCTCGACGGCCACCACCAGGTCGGCGAAGACCGTGAGCGCGAGCGTCACGAGCAGCACCGCCACGTCCGAGCGGGGCGCGTGGCGCATGGTTCGCACCACCCGGCCGAGGTCGCTCATGTTGAACGCGACGACGAACAGGATGGCTGCAAGCGTTGCGAGCGGAACGTTCGTGGCGAGCGGCGCGAGCGCGACGACGACGAGCAACACGGTCGCCACGTGCACGATGCCGGCAAGCGGGCTGTTGCCCCCGTGTCGGATGTTCGTTGCGGTGCGGGCGATCGCCCCGGTGGCCGCGAACCCGCCGAACAGCGACGCGGCTATGTTGGCCGCGCCCTGTCCGAGAAGCTCCTGGTTGGCGTGGTGCCGCGTTCCAGTCATGCCGTCGGCCACTGTAGCCGAGAGCAGCGATTCGATCGCGCCGAGGAGCGCGATAGCGAATGCCGGTCGGATGAGGTCGGGCAGATCAGCCAGTGGGATGCCCGGCAGCGCGAACGACGGCAGCCCCCGCGGCAGGCCGCCGAACGCGGTGCCGATGGTCGCCACGCCCTCCGGGTGCGCGAGCGTGACGAAGATCGTCCCGCCCACGAGTGCCACGAGCGGCGCCGGGACCCGACCAAGAGCCGGGATCCTCGGCCACACCACGATCACGAGCACGCTCGCGAGGGCGAGCAGGGTTGTCGCTGGGTCGAGCGAGGGCAGCGCACGGACGACCCCTACGAGCTTCTCGGCGAAGTGCTCACCGACCGGCGCCTCAAGTCCGAAGAAGTTGGGCCACTGGCCGACGAAGATGACGATCGCGATCCCTGCGGTGAATCCGAGTACCACCGACTCCGGGATGTACTTGATCACCGTCCCGAGACGCGCGATGCCGAACACGAGCAAGATCGCGCCCGCGAGCAGCGTGACCGTCTGCAGGCCCGCCACGCCGTATCGGGCGGTCACCCCGGCGAGCAGGACTGCGAACGCGCCGGTGGGGCCAGCGATCTGTACCCGGCTGCCGCCGAAGAGCGTGACCACCAGTCCCGCCACGATGGCGGTGTAGAGTCCCTGCTCGGGCTTGGCGCCCGCCGCGATCGCGAAGGCCATCGCAAGCGGGATGGCGACGACACCAACCACCACGCCGCCAACCAGGTTCGGGAGCCACTGCTCGCGCCGGAACAGGCCGGCACGCCAGGCTTCGAGTACCGCGGGTTTCATGCGCTTCTCTCCAGGAAGAAAACGGGGCTCTCACGCTATCACGTGAGCGGGTGAAGCGCGTACACTCCGTTACGGATCGGTAGAGCGACACCACTGACCGGGGGATCGATGACCGCAACCGCGTCGCCCAACGCCCTGCCCGCGCTCGAGAGCCGCCTCGCGGACGGGACGATCACTCGCCGAAGTGTCTGGGGGATGCTGGCGTTGCGCCCGGGCCTTGCACTCGGCTTCCAGTGTCTCTTTACACTCGGCTACCTGCTTGCCGGTGCGTCCGATCCCTGGCGAGCCGCAGCCGACTGGTGGCTCGGTTCGTTCGCGCTCGGAGAGTTCATCAACCTGTGGTTGCTCGTGCGCCTTGCCCGGCGTGAGGGGCTTCGCTACTGGGACCTGCTCAATCCCGGGAGAGTCGAGTGGAAGCGCGACGTGCGGTGGCTCGTGCTGGCTCTCGTGGTGAGCGGTCCGCTCGCGGCACTTCCCAACCCGCTTCTGGCGACCGCGCTGTGGGGCGACGTCCAGGTCTCGGCCGACCTGACGTTTCGGGCACTGCCGGTAGCCGCGGCCTGGGCGATCCTTGTCGTCTTTCCTATCATCCATGCGTTCACCGAGCTGCCGACCTACTACGGATACGTGATGCCGCGGCTTCAGGCGATCGCGGGAACGCGGCTGTGGCCGGCGCTCTTGTGCGCGTTCGTGTTGTCGATCCAGCACGTCTTCCTCCCGCTGCTGTTCGACTGGCGGTTCGTCGTCTGGCGCGCGGTCATGTTCCTGCCGTTCGCGCTGTGGCTCGCGTGGGTGCTGAACCGCCGGCCTACGGTGCTGCAGTACATGGTTCCGGTGCACTGGTTGCTCGATCTGTCGCTTCCCGTGTTCGTAGTGCTCGCATCGATCGCCGCTGCCTAAGGAGTCGTCGTGAACGTCAGGCACGCTTTGCTCGGCACCCTGAAGGGGACCGGCATCGTCATCGGTGGGCTTGTCCTGGCCCTGATCGTCGGGTCGGTGATCCTGCCGCCGCTCCTGCGTGGCTGGTACAACCGGCTCGGCGCCACAGATGCCGAGATCGAGGCCGTCTTGCCCGGAGACGACCTCATCGCCGAGGCGACCAGCTCCTCGACACGGGCGATCACCATCGAGGCGCCCTATGACCTGGTGCACAAGCTTATCGTGCAGATGGGCTACCAACGGGCCGGTTGGTACGGTTGGGACTGGTTCTACAAGGCCACCGGCTCGGCCGAGTTCGTCGACGGCTCCTACTCGAGTCGCGTTGTGCCCGAGCTGCAGGATCTCGCGGTCGGCGACACCGTGTACATCAACAAGGCCGTCGGCTACGAGGTCGTGCGCATCGAGCCGGGCGTGCTCGTGCTGTTCGCTGCGATGGCCGCCGACGGCCGGAAGCTCGAACCGAACGATCCCTCGGCACAGAGCGCGATGTCCTGGGCATGGGTGGCCGAGCCGGTCGACGATGACACGACGCGGCTTGTCCTGCGCATCCGCAACGGCGGTTCGGGCTTCGGCGGGTTCGTAGGGTGGCTGTTCGACAACCCGCTCGACATGGGCGGGTCGGCGTTCGCGTACAAGACACTCGCGGGGCTCAAGCGTACCGCCGAGGACCTTGCCGACTGACCTGTCGAGGGCGGCAGTGGGCGATAGCGCGCATCGGCTGCGCGAAGTGAGGGCGGCGTTCTCCTGACGTTCGGGTATCCTGGGGGCGCAGGCTCCCGACACGACCCGACAGGATCGCGCCGATGCCGTCCATCTTCCATGAGATCGCGTTCATCCTGGCGCTCGCCGCGATCGCCGGTGGTATTGCGACCGCATTGCGGCAGCCACTCATTGTGGCGTTCATCGCCGTGGGGCTCGTTGCGGGACCGCTCGGCTTCGACATCGTTCAGGACCGAGATGCGGTGGACCTGCTCGCCAAGCTCGGCATCGCCGTGTTGCTGTTCGTGGTCGGCCTCAAGCTCGATGTCGATCTCGTGCGCTCGGTGGGGCGCGTCGCGCTCGCCACCGGCATAGGGCAGGTGCTGTTCACCTCGGGGTTCGGTTTCGTGATCGCGCGCCTGCTCGGCCTCGAGCCGATGGCGGCGCTGTACGTGGCCGTCGCGCTCACGTTTTCCAGCACGATCATCATCGTCAAGCTGCTGTCGGACAAACGAGAGATCGACTCGCTTCACGGCCGCATCGCTGTCGGTTTTCTCATCGTCCAGGACATCGTCGTCATCGTGGTGATGGTACTGCTGAGCGCGTTCGCCGGCGATTCGGGCGAGGCGACCCAAGACGCGCTCAGGATCGCCGGCAGCGGGATCGCGTTCGTGGCTGCGGTAGCGGTGCTCGCAAGGTTCGTACTCCCGTGGCTACTGGACCGGTTGGCGCGTTCGCCCGAGATGCTGATGCTCTTCGCGATCACCTGGGCCGTCGCGCTCGCGGCGGCGGGGGACACGCTCGGGTTCAGCAAGGAGGTCGGCGCGTTCATCGCCGGTGTCTCACTGGCGTCGACGCGCTACCGCGAGGCGCTCGCCACGCGCCTGGTGAGCATCCGGGACTTCATGCTGCTGTTCTTCTTCCTCGATCTCGGCGCCAAGCTGGACGTGACGTCGATCGGCGACCAGCTGCCACGCGCACTCGCCCTTTCGGTGTTCGTGCTCGTGGGCAACCCGCTCATCGTGCTCACGATCATGGGTCTGATGGGCTACCGGCGCCGCACGTCGCTCCTCGCCGGTCTCACTGTGGCGCAGATCTCGGAGTTCTCGCTGATCTTTGGTGCTCTAGGCGTGACGCTCGGTCACATCACGCAGCAGACGCTCAGCCTGATCACGGTGGTGGGGATCATCACCATCGGTCTGTCCACGTACCTGATCCTGTACTCGCACAAGCTCTACGAGCTCCTTGCCGGCCCGCTGCGCATCTTCGAGCGGAAGCACGCGCACAGCGAGCGTGCCGAGTCGACCACCGGCCCCTCGCGGGTCGACGCGATCGTGCTCGGCCTCGGCCGGTACGGCGACGACCTCGCCGTGGGTCTGTCCGAGGGAGGCATGCGCGTGCTCGGGGTCGATTTTGACCCGGGACGCGTGAGGCGCGGTCTCGAGCGGGGCATCGACGCGCAGTACGGCGACGCCGAGGACCCGGAGATCGCGTCGATACTGCCGCTCGCACGCGCCTCCTGGGTGGTGAGCACGCTGCCCGACGCTGCGGTCAACCTCGAGCTCATGCAGTCACTTGAGGCGAACGGCTACGCAGGCTCGTTCGCCGCGACGGCACACGACGTCCAGACCGCGGATCGGCTGAGGGTCGCGGGCGCCGACCTCGTGCTGCTGCCATTTGCAGACGCTGCCGAGCGGGCGGTGGAGCGCATCACCGAGGCGGCTACCGCCTGAGGCGCCGTCGCACGCCGCCGATCACGGCCGATGCGCCTGGACCGTGACGCTGTGGAAGAGCTTCGCCACGCGACGGGCCTCATCGGCATCGAGGGTGCCGGGCAGGTCTGCGCCGAACGAAGATGCGAGAGCGTCGGCTTCGTCGTCGTCCATCGCGTAGGCAGTGTCGCTCACCACGCGCACGTCGGCGAACCCGGCCTCCTTGATCGCGCCGAGGTAGTCCTCGAGCGTGGAGGCGCCGCCGAGGCACGCCACGTACGCGGCCACCGACTCGCGCGCGAGCTCGGGCAGTGGCTGGGTGGTGACGATGTCCGAGACGGAGATGCGCCCGCCGGGTCTCGTGATTCGGAACGTCTCGGCGAATGCGCGGTGTTTGTCGGGCACGAGATTGATCACGCAGTTGGAGATCACGATGTCGGCGGTCCCGTCGGCTACGGGCAGCGCTTCGATCTCGCCGAGGCGGAATTCGACGTTGGTGATGCCGCCGCGCTTGGCGTTGCTGCGAGCAAGCGCGATCATCTCAGGCGTCATGTCGACGCCGATGACGCGACCGGTCGGGCCCACCCGGCGAGCCGCGAGGAAGCAGTCGATGCCGCCGCCGCTGCCGAGGTCCACTACAGTCTCGCCCTCGGCCAGCGACTCGAGTGCGAGCGGGTTGCCGCACCCGAGGCCGAGATCGGCATCGCCGGGCAGCGCGTCGAGCTCGGCGGGGTCGTACGAGCCGGGGACCACCGCGGTCGCTCCTGTCGCTGCCGAGTCGCCACAGCACGAACCTCCGCCGCAGCAGGATGTCTTGGTGACCGCATGCCCGGCGTAGCGGTCGCGGACCGCCTCTTTGATCGTCGTGTCGTTGTGGGTTCCCATCGGTTCTCCTCTCGGGCGGCAGTGCATCCGCCGCCAGGTTGTCAGGTATCGAGGCCGAGCGCCGGGCCGATCACCGAGCGTACGGCGCCCGCAACGGCGTCCGCCTTCACGAGCGTGATGCAGCAGATGCCGCCGTCTTCGCCTGCGTAGCTCACGAGCGCGAGCCGTTCGCCGGCTCCGATGCCGGCACGCATGCGCAGGTCCTTCGGCAACACGAGTTGTCCACGCTCGTCGATGCTCACGACCGCCTCAAGCGCGCAGCAGCCGCCGGGAACACACGTAGCGCAGTCGTCGGATGCGGGCATGGCGGCCTCCAATAGCGTCAGCAGAATCAGCAGAATCAGAATCTACTGATTGAGGTCGCCTGTCAACCCCGCGAAGCGCTCAGCGGTTGAGCCACGTGATGCTCGACTGGAGCGCGGTCGCGATCATCACCCACACGAGGTAGGGCGTGAGCGCGAGTGACGCCCAGCGCGCGTGCGGCCAGATCGCGATCATCGACCAGACGATCGTCGCCAGCACGACGACGATGTCGAGTTCGGCAAGCCAGAGGTTGCGCAGGCCGAACTGGATCGGCGTGAACGCGACGTTGGCGACGATGTTCAAGAGGATCGGCACGAGGAGCGACGACGGGAACTCGCCGCGAGCGATGCGATAGATGACGTAGCCGTACGCTGCGATGATGATCGGGTACAGGATGCTCCACACGATGCCGAAGACCGGCGCCGGCGGCGCCCACGCGGGCTTGGCGAGTTCCTCGTACCAGTTCATGCAGCACCTCCGCTACCGCCGGGGGTCGGTACGCCTGAGTGCCCGAGGCCACGCAGCACGAACGCCCTGAGCTGGCCGACCGCTTCGCGGACCTCATCGGTGCCGGTGAAGCCGAGCTCGAGTCCCTGCAGCGCGCCGAGGATGAACCACGCCGACTTCTCGGGGTCTTCGGCCACGAAGCTGCCCTCGTCTACGCCCTGACCGATGATACGGGCGAGGTGTGGCATCAGCCGGGGTACGATCGAGCGGTTCACGCTGTCGTGGAACGCGAGGTTGTCAGGGCGGTGGAAGATCCCCATCAGCTCGACCTCGTAGGGTTCGTCGTTGATCTCCACGAGCGCCGAGGCCATGGCATCCAGCTTCTCGATCGCACTGCGTCCGGGCTCGTCGAGCGCCGATTCGATGCGCGCGACCATGCCGTCGATGAGCATCTCGGCAACCGCGCAGACGATGTCGTCCTTGCTGTCGAAGTACAGGTAGAAGGTGCCCTGTGCCACACCGGCAGCGCGCACGATGTCGCTCACAGCGGTGGCGGCCACGCCGCGCTCGGAGAACAGCGCCGCTGCCGCCGCGACCAGCTCGGCACGTCGCACTTCCGGATCCTTGCGCTGCCTGGCGCTCACGCGGCCTCCGTCACCACCCGTCCGTCGAGCACGCGAATCACCCGGTCGGCCTGCTCGGCCACCGCCGGGTCGTGCGTCACCACGATGAGCGTCATGCCGGTCTCGCGGTTGAGCTCCTTGAGCAGCTCCATGATCAGGCGGCTGTTCTCGGAGTCGACCGCGCCGGTGGGCTCGTCGGCTATCAGTATACGGGGCCGATTGACGAGTGCGCGCGCAATGGCCACACGCTGGCGCTCTCCGCCGGAAAGCGTCGTCGGCAGGTTGCCGAGTCGGTCGGCCAGACCTACGCGCCTGAGCAGCTCGGTGGCACGCGTAGTGCGCTCGACCGGGCGAGTCCCATCGTCCACCAGCGGGATCTGCACGTTCTCGAGTGCGGTCAGCGTGGGGATGAGGTTGTGGAGCTGGAAGACGAATCCGACGCTGCGACGGCGAAACGACGCCAGGTCGCGCTCGTGCGCCAGGTCGGCTCCGTCGATCACAACGGTGCCCTCGTCGGGCGCGTCGAGCGCGCCGAGCATATGCAGGAGTGTCGACTTGCCCGAGCCGCTGGGACCGATGATCGCCACGAACTCGCCGGGTTCGATCGAGAGGTCGACGCCATCGAGCGCCTTGATCGCGCCGTGGTCGTAGTGCTTCTTCACACCGGTCGCTTCGATGATCGCCATGATGTACTCCTCAGCTGGACGGGTTCGCTATTCGTAGCGCAGGGCTTCGACGGGGGACAGGTTGGCGGCCTTCCACGCCGGATAGAGACCGCCGACAACCGAGACGAGGACGGCCACGGCGGTGGCGCGCAGCCACAGGTTCACGCTGTAGGCCGGCTGCAGGAACGCACGGGCGACATCGGTGGCCGAAAGCGGCACGAGCACCGCCATCGCGATCGCGGTCCCGGTGACGACCGATGCCAGACCGATGATCACGGCCTCACCGAGCACCATCGCCATCACGGTGCGCCGTCGCCAGCCGACCGCTTTCAGGACGCCGATCTCCCGGACGCGGTCGAACACGCTGATGATCATCGTGTTCATCACGCCGATGCCGCCGATGATCACGGCGAGGGCCGAGATCATCCACGTAGCGGAGTCGATGATCTGCGTGCCCTGGTCCAACCGCGAGATCTCGCCAGCGTCCTTCACGGTGACGAGCTCGTCCGCGTAGTCTGCATCGATGCGGGCGGTCAGCTCGGCCACATCGGTGTCCGACGTGGCCTTCACGAACGCGATGGTCACGTTGCCCTCGTTCTTGGTGAGGCGCTGGAGCACCGGCGCGCGGAGGACGGAGCCTCCATCTTGAAGCTGCTCGCCGGTCTCGTAGACGCCCACGACCTCGAACTCCGTTCCGAAGAGGGTGATCGTGTCGCCCATCTCCTTGCCGGTCACGCTCGCCGCAACCTTGCCGAGCACGATCTCGTCCTCGCCCGGATAGAGCGTCTCACCGTCCACGAGGCTGAACCCACCGAGATCCACACCGCTTCCGGTCAGTCCGAAGACCATGAAGAACGGGTTGTCGCCGTACTGGGTGACACCGATGTTCACGCCCTCCACCTGCGCCACGCCCTTCTCGGCGGCCAGTCGTTCGAGCAGAGCGTAGTCGATGCGGCTGAAGGTGAGGTCGGCCGAGCCCGCCTGGCCCACGAGGAAGTCGGCCTCCCCCGAGTTGACCACGCCGGTGAAGGCGGCCGTGAGACCATCGGCCACAGCCCCAAGGGTGAGGATCGTTGCGATGCCGATGCTGATGCCGAGGAGCGTGAGCAGCGTGCGGGTCCGCTGGCGCAGCACGTTCTTGATGATCAGGGTGCCGAGTCTCATGATGCCGGTCGCCTCCCGATGGTGCGGGAGAGGGCCCCCGCGTACCGTACTGACTGACGGTCAGTCAGTATATGCCCAAAGCGTCGGATGTCAAGCGTGCGGGCGTTTCCGGGTTCGTACGCAGCAACTTCCGTCGAAGGTGCGGCGTTCCATTGCGGGTATCATTGAGCGCGACCACAACGCGAGGAGCCGAGATGTCCCGCACGTACCGCTTCCTGATCGTCGACGTCTTCACCGACGTCCCGCTTGCCGGGAACCAGCTCGCGGTCTTCACCGACGCGCGTGGGCTTTCAGACGAGCAGATGCAGGTGCTCGCCCGCGAGATCGGCTTCTCGGAGACCACGTTCGTGCTCCCTGCCGAGCGCGGCGGCGACATTCGGATGCGGATCTTCACGCCGGTCCGCGAGCTCCCGTTCGCCGGTCATCCCACGCTCGGAACGGCGTTTGCGCTCGCCGGACCGCTGCAGAGCGTCGTGATGCGCATCGAAACCGGCGCGGGAACCGTTCCGGTCGTGTTGGAGCGCGAAGGAGCGAAGCTCGTCTTCGGTCGCATGACGCAGCCGCTCCCGACGGTGGCGTCGTATCCGTCGCCCGGTAAGCTCTTCGCCGCGCTCGGCGTGAGTGATTCGCTGCTGCCGGTCGAGGTCTACGACAACGGTGTCCCGCACCTCTATGTGGAGCTGGGCAGTGACGCCGAGGTCGTCGCGCTCGCTCCTGACTTCAGCGCGCTCGGCGATCTCGTGGGCCAGACGGGAGTCAACTGCTTCGCCGTGGATGGCACGCGGGTCAAGACGCGCATGTTCGCGCCGGAGCTTGGCGTGTTCGAGGACCCGGCGACCGGCTCGGCGGCCGGTCCGCTCGCGCTGCACCTGGCGCGGCACGGCCGCATCGCGTGGGGAGACGAGATCATCATCTCGCAGGGAGCCGAGATCGGTCGCCCGAGCACGCTGTACGCCTGCGCTGAAGGCGGCGCCGACGGTGTCACGACTGTCGAGGTCGGCGGCAGCGCCGTGGTTGTGGCTAGAGGAGAGTTCTCGGTCTGAATCGGTTCGGTGGAGTCTCTTGTCATGCGGTCGATAGGTGATATGATGCAACGCGTTGTCAGCCGCACCATGAGCCACCGGAAGGAGGGACTACACGTGAAGAATGCGATCTCGAGAAGGGCGCCGCTGTCGCCCACACGACTGTATGTCCGTACTCCGGTGTGCCGCGCCGCCTGACCTTCAGCTTGAGCCGCGCGGGCACCCTGCAAGGGGAGGAGCCCCGCGATGTTCGATCAGACCACCACGCGTGCCTTCACGCGCGCAAGCTACACTCTCGATGTGTCCGGCCTGTCCGCTCACGCGTTCGACACGCTCGCAGCCTACGCCCGACATGCGGTGAGCGCCTTGTCTATGCACGGCGCCGAGTTGCCCCGCAATCGCGTCGGTCCGTGCGGACGGAATCATGCCGAGTACCACGTCCCCGACAGTATCCGGGTGCGGTGAGTCACAGGGCGGTCAGCCGAGCAGGGTGGCCGCCCTCGCTTCATCGGCCAACCTGCCTGGTGCATACTACCGGGCACGACCGAAGCCGACGCCGATCGCGCCACGCGGACAGACATCGACACATGTCTCGCACATGAAGCACTCGGTCGAGCGCATCGTGCCGGCTTGCACCATGTCGGCTACCGGAAGTTGCATCGGGCAGGCAGGCGTGCACTTCCCGCATGCGTTGCAGGCATCGGGCCTCGCGCGCAGCATCACGCGAGGCACCCGGAGTGCATGACCGAGCCGCTCTCCGACGATTCCCCACACACCGAACGGACACAGGTATCGACAGAATCCGCGCCTGCCGAGCGCGGCCGGCGCCAGCGTGAGGCCGACGAGCATGAAGTACGTGATGAGGTTGCCCGCCTCGGTCAGGGAGACGCCGCTCTCGGTCAGGTAGAGTGGATCGAAGCGCGTCCAGACGCCCGCCGAGGCAAGAGCTGCGCCGAGCCCGGCCACCCACGCCGCCCACAGCGCGTACTTTGCCACGGGGAGAAAGCGGATGCGACGGAGAGGGCGCATGCCGACAGACTCCCACAGCTGCTGTAGCCCGTTGAACGGGCACGCCCAGCCGCAGAATGAACGACCGAGGGCGAGTGACGTGACGAGGACAGCGAGCCAGAACACCAGGGAGAACGGCGCGATCCCCTCGGCAGTACCCGAGAGCATCAGGTACGGTGAGTAGTAGTTGAGTGTGATCGGCAGCGCGAGGAACAACGCCGCGAGCAAGAGGCGCCTGATGCGCTGGCGGCGAGTACTCATGTTGCCTCCAAGCTCGTGAGAGTGGATGACAACGACTATCATCGGGGTACTGGTGACTCCGAGGCAAGGTGAGGGCTGTCGGTGGAGCTCGATACAGGATTCCGTCCGTCGGAGCACGGCTTCTCGTTTCCCAACACGTGGCACGACACGCTCTTCGGCGTGGTCGCATCGCGCGGACGGTGTGGCGGTATGGTCTTCGCCGCCCTGGACGCGTTCGCGGCCAATCGGCCACTGCCTGAGGGTTCTCGCGGACACTCACTGCCGGCGCACGACTCGGCGCTCGCCCGTTGGATCTGGCGCCGCCAGGTGGACAGCGTTCTCATGCCGCCGGGCGAGAACGCGCTCAAGTTCGCACGATTCACGTACCTTCCTACCGCGCACGTCCTCGGCATCGGCCCGGCCACCAGGCGTGAACTGCTCGGCCTGTTCGACCTTCTGCGCTCAGGTCGGCCCGTGCCGCTCGGTCTTGTGAGCGCGCTCGGGCTGCCCCATATCGCGCGGAATCACCAGGTGCTCGCGTATGCCGCCGAGTTTGGCGACGGGAGCGTGCTCGTGCGCGTGTACGACCCCAACCATCCGTTGCGCGACGACATCACGATCGAGGTGCCGCTCGAGATCACGCCCGATGTGGTCGAGCGCATCGGCGGGCGCGCGAAGCGGTGGCGGGGCTTCTTCGTCGAGGACTATGCGCCGAGGCAACCCCTGAGCGGCCCGGCGGTGCCCGCTTCGCAATCGGACCGGTAGGGGGACCGGCCGATGCAACAGAAGGCCCGACTCACCGAAGGTCCCGTCGCGCGCACGCTCGTGCGGCTGACGATGCCGATGGTCATCGCGATGTTCGCGATGGTCGGCTTCAACCTGGTCGACACTTTCTACGTCGGTCAGCTCGGCACCGAGCAGCTTGCGGCGATGGGTTTCACGCTCGCCGTGGTCATGGCGGTCAACTCGATCAGCCAGGGGCTCGGCATGGGCGCGACCGCTGTGGTGGCCAAGGCGATCGGGCGGCGTGATACCGAGGGTGTGCGGCGGCTGACGCTCGGCGCGATCCTGCTCGGGGTGACGGTCGCCTCGACCATCACGGTGACCGGTCTCGTGACGATCGATCCGCTGTTCGGAGCGCTCGGCGCTGAAGGCACGGTCCTCGAGCACGTTCGCGCGTACATGTCGATCTGGTTCCTGGGTCTGCCGCTCATCATCGTCCCGCAGACCGGCAACAGCGGTCTGCGGGCGACCGGCGACACCAAGACGCCCGCCAAGATCATGATCACCGCACTCGGCATCAACGCCGTTCTGGACCCACTGTTCATCTTCGGCCTCGGTCCGGTGCCTGCGTACGGGCTGCGCGGTGCGGCGATCGCCACCGTGATCGCCCAGGCGTGCGCGCTCGTTCTCGCACTCGGCGTGTTGCGGCGCAGAGGTATCCTCACCAGGGTCCGGATGGGGGCCGGCGAGCTCTTGGCGTCATGGCGCCGGGTGCTTGCCGTCGGTCTACCGGCGGCGGTCACGCAGCTGATCACGCCTGTCTCCACCGGTGTGATCACCGCGATCGTAGCGACGTACGGTGTCGCCGCCGTGGCGGGCTTCGGCGTGGCGGGCCGACTCGAGATGTTCGCGGTGATGGTGATCAATGCGCTCGGTGCGGCCCTCGTGCCCTTCGTCGGCCAGAACTGGGGTGCCGGCAACAAGGCGCGCGTGAGCCGTGCCGTCAAGGTGGCGCTCGGCATGGCGGCGGGCTGGGGAGCGTTCGTCTGGGTGCTGTCGCTTGTGGGCGGTCGTGCGGTCGCAGGCGTCTTCAACGACGATGCGACGGTCATCGCCACCGTCGTGTCGTACATGGCGATCGTCTTCCCGAGCTATGCGCTGCTCGGCGCACTCGTGACGATCACCAACTCCCTGAACGCCCTCCACCGCGCCGTACACTCCCTGGTGCTTTCCGTGCTGCGGATGTTCGTCCTGTACGTCCCACTCGCGTATGCCGGCTCGGCACTCTACGGACTCACGGGTGTGTGGTGGGCGGCGCTCGTGGCCAATGGCGTTGCGGGCGTCGTCGGCGTGCTGTGGTTCCGCCACCTGTTCCGGAGGATGGAGGCCGAGGCTCCCGTGGCCGAGTGGGCAGAGGAACCCGAGCTCGAGGTCATCCCGGCGTAGCAACGCCGCGTTAGTATGCACGTGTCGGCAGGTGAAGGAGTGAGGACGCAATGAGCACGGTACTGGTGGTCTACGGGACGAAGACAGGCTGCACGGCGGGCATAGCCGAGCAGATCGGACGCACGCTGGCCGAGGCGGGCGCCGGAGTCGACGTGATCAGCGCCGAGGACAAACCGGACGCGTCGGGCTACGACGCGGTGGTCGTCGGCAGCGGCGTCCGAGTCGGCAGCTGGCACGGCGCTGTGAAGGAGTGGGTGGCGGCGCAGGCCGATGTGCTCAAGACACGGCCGACGGCGTTCTTCACCGCGTGCCTGACGATGGCGTCTGATCCCGAGAAGGCCGATGAGGTGCGTGCGTACACCGATCCGCTCATCGCCGAGACCGGCATCACGCCTGTGGGCGCCGGTCTGTTTGCCGGCATGAACGAACCCAAGAAGTTCTCGCTCCCCGAGCGGCTGATCATGAAGGCGATGAAGGCGCCGCAGGGTGACTTTCGGGACATGGCGGCCGTGACCGAGTGGACGCGCAGTGTGGCCGGCGCGTTGGGGCTCTCGTGACCGGAGGCGTCGTGACACAGGCGATGCGCCGCCAGGCCCTCGGTCTTTCCGCGGTGATTGCCGCGCTCATGGCGGTGCAGGCGGCTGCCGGGCTGCTCGTGCCGTCGCTGTACCGCGATGCCGAGTGGGCGAGGGCCGCCTGGTACGGCAACGACATCGTCACACTCGCGGTGGCGGTCCCGCTGCTCGTGAGCGCCCTCGTGTTCGCCCGGCGGGGCTCGCTTCGCGCCGAACTCGTCTGGTTCGCGATGCTCGGCTACGCGCTGTACAACTACGCGTACTACGTCTTTGGCGCGCGGATGAACGAGCTCTTCCCGCTGTACGTGACGCTGTTCGTCGCTCCGGCCGTCGCGCTCGTGTTGGCGCTCGGCCGATTCGACGCAACCGCGCTTACGGCTGCAGTCTCGGGGCGGGCACAGCGACGCCTTGTCGCCGGGTACATGGCGCTTACCGGCGTCGGTCTGGCGATGGCCTGGCTCGCGCAATGGGCGGGATGGGTGTTCTCGGGCATCGAACCGGCGATCGGTGAGGAGGCGTTCACGCTCATCGCGTCTCTCGACCTGTCGCTCATGGTGCCCTACTTCGTTCTCGGCGCGGTACTGCTGTGGCGGAGCCATCCGTGGGGCTACGTCCTCGGCCCGATCATGTGTCTCAAGGGGGCGACGTACACGCTTGTGCTGACTGTCTCGTCGACGGTGGCTGCAACGCGCGGCATCGAGGGCACCGCAGCACAGATCCCCGTGTGGGCCGCATGGACGCTCGTCGGCGCGGTGGCAGCCGGCGCGCTGCTTGCGAGCGTGCGGCGGGCCGAGTGAGGCGGCGATGTCCGGCCTAGCGCGGCGCGCGGCCTTCGGCGGCCGCGCTCACCGTCTCGGCGATGCGGCGTGCACGTGTCCCGGGTCGCTTCGCGCTTGCGATCCAGAAGAGCGCCATGCGCCGGGCGGAAACGGTGAGGGAGTCGAAACCTGCTCGGGCGCCGGGGTGCGCACGGAGCTCGCGAGACAGGTCGTCGGGTTCGATCAGGTCGTCCGCATCGGTCAGGATGTCCCAGGATCCGTCGGCCTGCGCACGATCCACGGCTGTCTGGCCCGCGGGCATCATGAGGCCCGCGGCGGACAGCCGCGCAACACGCTCCTTGTTGCTCTTCGCCCAAGCGCTGCCGGGCCGCCTGGGGGTCATCACCCCGGTGTAACGGTGTTCATCGAGCCGCCGGGCCATCGAGTCGATCCAGCCGAAGCACAGCGCTTCTTCCACCGCATCCTCGTAGGTGAGCGCGGTGACCGGGTTGCCCTTCTTCCCGATGGCGAGCCGGACTCCCCGAGACGTTGCATGGTGCACGACGAGCCACGCACGCCACTCGGCACGGTCCTTCGGCTCCAGCAGTTCGAGGGAGTCGGGAGACGCCATCGGCGCTCTAGACCGCGGCGACCGGGATGCGGATCTCGGTGACGTAGTCCTCCGGCGCGACCGTCGCCGGGTCCGAGTAGTAGACCTCCATCGGCGGGCCGGCCGGCCGATAACCCTGTGCAGCGAGCCACGCCCAGAGTGCGTCGTAGGTAGGCGCCACGGTCTCATACGGTCCGATATGCATGGTGCTCGCGACCGTGGTGGAGGGGACGTGTCTCACGCCGACCCCCGCGGCGTTCGGTTCCTGTTCGGCGGCGTCACCGGCGATCGGGGCCCAGAGCTCCCAGAGCGCCTCTGACTCGGGCGTCTCGGGCGGCATCGTGAGGTAGACCGCGGCAGGCATCCCCGCAGGCGTGAGCCCGTGCTGGGCGATCCACCCGTAGAGCTGCCCGTAGCCCTCGGGCGTCTGCGAATACGCTCCCCGCATCGGAAGGTAGGCCACGGTCTGCGCCTCGGACTGCTTGATCTCCGCCTCGAACATGAGAACCACCTCCGGATGTGGCTATACCCGTTCAGGGTACCGTGACCCGCCTCCTCACGAGGCTGCCGAGCGTAGAGCGAAGAGCATGAAACGGCCCCCTCCGGCGATGATGCGCACAGTGTGCGTCCGGAGGGGGCCGCCGCGAGACGGTGTTCGTCGGGTGCTATTCGGCGATACCCGGCGTATCGCTGAGCTCCTCGATCGAGTCGACGATGACCTCAGGGCCGGCCATGCGGATCGATGCTCCATCGAAGCGGGTTCCGAGGATCGAGACGGTCTTGCCCTCGAGCGCCTCGAGTTCGGAGGCGAACTCGTCGGCGTTGTTCACGACCGCGATGACCGCGTCGGGACCACCGTCTGCCTCGGTGCCACCGGCTATCGCATACAGGCCACCCTCGAGGTCGCGATACTCGAGCGTGCCGATCACCTGGACGGTGCCGTCGTCAAGATCGTAGATGCCGGGTGCAAGCCGCAGCCCGGCGGCGTCGCCGGGCACGTCCACGGCCGGTTCCGGCTCGGCTGTAGACGCACAGCCGACGAGCACGGCGCCGAGCGCCAGTGTCAGAATGAGTGCCGCGATTCGCGTGTACATGGTGCACCTCCCTGGTTGCAAGTCCTTCTGGGCATTCAGACGGTACCCGCCGCCGCGGGGTTCGCAAACAGGCACCCGGCAGTCAGGCGGTTGTGTAGTGGGCCAGGACGACGAGCGCGCGGTAGGTCAGCCATCGGCTCGGCTGGCCCTTCTCCTCGACGTCTGAGCGCATCTTGCCGTTGAACGTGGTGCGGAGCGTCCAGCGTGACTCGGCGTCGGCTGCCGAGCGGACCGCCTCGAGCGCCGGTTCGTACTCCGGCCGCGCCGGCTCGCCGTGCAGCGCGAGTGCGTGGAGCGCCTCCAGCGCGTCGGAGTTGTACGACAGCGGGTAGCCGAAGCGCAGCCAGCCGGGCTTAGGGCCGTAGGTGAGCGGCGCGTGCTCGGCCAGGAAACGCGTGCGATAGTCCTCGACCTCGGCGGCGGGCAGGTTGAACGCACCGTCCTGGAACGCGCGCGCCACGGCCGGCAGGCTGCGAAACACCTGCTTGTCGCGGAGTGCTGTCACGCAGGCGTCCCCGAGTTCTATGGCGCCTGCGGGCCACAGGTCGCGCGGCACTTCGGCCAGGAAGAGCAACGTCTTGGGCGTGAGCATGTGGCAGTGGCCGTTGAGGTGGTAGCTCGTGCCACCCCGGCAGTCGACACATCCGAGTTCGTCGTGAAGATCCGAGCAGTACCTGAGCGCCGCGATCACGCGTTCATCGCGCTCGTAACCGAGACGCGCCAGTGCGCGCGCGACGTTGGCGGTCAGGCACGGAATCGAGCCTGCGGGGCGCCCCCCTGTGCAGCTCCACGATCCGTCGGGAAGCTGACGCGTGAAGGCGTACTCGGCTGCCGTACGTACCCGCTCATCATCGCCGTCGGCGTACAGTTCGCCGAGGAAGTGGATCTGCCACAGACTGCCGCCGTACTTCTGGTAGTCGCGGGCCGGCGTGTCCCATGAGCCGTCGGGTCGCATGAGGTCGAGGATGTGCGCGACCGGTCCGTAGGCGCCACGTCGCGCCCACATCTGTCCAAGCTCGGCCGAGTCCGGCTCCCCGAGCAGTCCCCGTCGCGTGAGGACGGCGACCGCCGGATTCTCCTCCGAGGTCAGCCAGTTCAGCGTATCGGCGGGGACTCCCGGTATGCGGCGCGCGGTCTCCATGTCGGCCACCTCCTTGCGGGTATATGCCCGATGGCGCGCTCCCGCCAGGATGCAGGAACGGCTAGCGTGTTCTCGAAGGTGTCCTCCAGGAGGACGTGCGTGGAGTGGGGAGGCGATGTTGTGAGGAGACTACTGATAGGATCGCTCGTGATCGTTCTTGCACTCGGGCTTATCGGCTGCAAGAGCGTCTCGGAGAAGATCGGCGAGGAGATCGCCGGGGGTGTCGTCGGCGCCGACATCGATGTCGACGAGGATCGTGTCACGATCGAGACGGACGACGGTGCTTCCACCATCGCCGGCGGTGAAGGCGTGCTGGTGGAGGAGTTCCCGGACGACTTCCCGCTCTATGACGACGCCGAGTTGGAGACGTCCACCCTCTTCAGCGAGGGCGGCCGTGAGCAGATCTACGTCCTGCTCAGCACTCGCGACTCTGTGGACGACGTCTACGACTGGTACAAGTCGAAGCTGGAGCCGGCCGGCTGGAAGCTCAGAGATGATGTGAAGATGACGACGGGGGACAGTGAGTTAGCGCAGCTCGTTGTGGAGTCGGGCGATAGGGAGGCCGCGCTGATGATCAGTGCGGGCGCGAGCGGCACCGAGATCGTGATCAACCTGTACTCGACCGAGTGATGTACGGCGTCGGCGCCTGAGAACGTGTGGCGCCGGGCGGTGGTACGTATCCGGCCGAGGCTACTTCACCACCACGAGGGAGGCGGTCGTCACGCCGTCAGCCGTGGGCTCGGCGACTACCGTGACCTGCGCGCCGGCGGCGAGTTCTCCCGCGTCTTCGGCGTAGGCCACGAGCGTGTCCACGTCGGTATAGACCGTCTGGGAACCACCACCCTCGAGTGACAGGGTTATCGTGTCATCTGCAACCTCGATGACCTTGCCTTCAAGAGTCCCGCCGCGCATCGGCCCGCCTGCGCGTGCGGCGTCGTCGCCGAAGTTCTGCTGCATGAACTCGAGGCGCTCCGCGTCTGTCATGTCCTCGAACTCCGCACGCTCTTCGTCGGTCATGTTCGCCGTCGGTCCTCCGCTCCCGGGGATCGCGCCGTCACCGGCGGGCATGCCGCCGCGGGCGAACCCCGCAGGGCTCTTGGAACTCTGGTACCACATGCCGCCCCAGAACGCTGCGCCGATGAGCACGGACATCGCGACCGCGAGAACGATCGCCTTCGCCGGACCTTTCATCGTCACTCCCTTCCGATACGCCGCCATGCCGGACGGCGGGTCTACTGGTATCTGAGCGCCTCGATCGGACTCAAGGACGCGGCCCGTCGGGCGGGGTAGTAGCCGAAGACTATGCCGATGAAGGCGCACACGCCCACGGCGAGTAGCACCGAGTCGAGTGTGACGATCGCGCTTGCGCCGAGCAGGCTCGCGGCGAGCGCGCCGATGCCCCAGCCGGTGAGGATGCCGAGCGCACCACCGATGAGCGTCAGGGTGACCGATTCGGCGAGGAACTGCGCCGAGATCGCGGAGCTGTCGGCGCCGATCGCCTTTCTGAGGCCTATCTCGCGCGTCCGCTCGGTCACGGTCGTGAGCATCATGTTCATGATGCCGATGCCGCCCACCAGCAGCGAGATGCCCGCAATACCGGCCAGGAGCGTCGTGAACGTGCCGGTCACGCTGGAGACCGTCTCGAGCATGTCGGCCATGTTCTGGATGGAGAAGTCCGCGTAGTCGGCGCTCGCGATGCCGTGGCGCTGGAGCAGCAGGCCGGAAACCGAGTTCTCGGCCGCGTCCATCTGCTCCTCGTCGGCGATAGTGAGGGTGATGGAGGAGAGGTACTCACTCCCGGTCACATACCGCGAGCACGTGGAGAGCGGGAGGATCGCTGCCGAGTCCACGTTCGTGAAGCCCGACGTGCCCTTCTCCTTGAGCACGCCGACGACGGTCAGCAGCATGTTGCCCGATCGTATGCGCTTGCCCACCGGATCCACGCTCTCGCCGAAGAGGTCTTCTGCGAGCGTGGCGCCGAGCACGACGACCTGCGCGTTCTTCTCGTCGTCGCGGCCGGTGATGAACGAGCCGGAGGCCACTGTGAGCCCTTTGACCTTCACGTAATCGGCGGTGACGCCGAGGAACTGCGCGTTCGCGTTCGCGTCTGCCGCAACGAGTTGTCCCTGGCCCTGCGACGACGGCGCCACGCCGGTGACGAGCGAGAGGCCGGCGAGCGACTCGGCATCCTCGCGCGTGAGCGACTCGACCGAACCGGCGCCCATGCGGACGCCGGGGCCGCTCTGTCCGCCTGCGGATGGCATGACGGTGAGGACGTTCGAACCGGCCGCCTGAATGCTCTGTTCGATCGACGCCTGACTGCCCTGACCGATCGCCACCATGGCGATGACCGAGGCGATGCCCACGACGATGCCGAGGATGGTGAGGCCGCTACGCACCTTGTTCGCGGTCAGCGAGTGGAGCGTCTCGGAGATGAGGTCGGAGAAGCGCATCACGCATCACCCACCCTTGGCGACACGGCGGAGTCCGCTCCATCGCCGTTCCCGTACTGCCGGATGTCCGCGTCGGCGGTGGCCGCGTCTTCTACGATGCGACCGTCGGTGATGCGCACGACGCGGCGGGTCCTCGTGGCGATGTCGGGTTCGTGCGTGATGAGCACGATGGTTCGTCCTTCGGCGTTCAGGCGCGCGAACAGGTCCATCACCGAGTCGCCGGTGGCGGTGTCGAGGTTGCCGGTCGGCTCGTCGGCGAGCACCAGCGACGGGTCGTTGACGAGTGAGCGGGCGATCGCGACGCGCTGCATCTGCCCGCCTGAGAGCTCGTTGGAGCGGTGCGTCCACAACTTCTCCTCGAGACTCACCGCCCGAAGCGCTGCCGCAGCCCTGTCGTCGCGCTCGTCGTGCGACACGCGGGTGTAGAGCATCGGCATGATGACGTTGCGCATGACCGTGGAGCGCGGCAGCAAGTTGAACGCCTGGAAGACGAAACCGACGGTCGTGCGCCGGAGCTCGGCCAGCTCGTAGTCGTCGAGTTCGGCGACATCGCGGCCGGAGAGCAGGTAGGCGCCTTCGGTGGGCGTGTCGAGGCAGCCCAGGATGTGCATCAAAGTCGACTTGCCCGAGCCGGACGGCCCCATGATCGCCGCGTACTCGCCTTCGTCGATGCGGAGTGTGACGCCGCGCAGCGCCACGGTCTCGGCGCCAGCGCCGTCGTAGACCTTCGTAAGGTCGCGGGCGTCGATGACGGCGGTGCCCATCACGGTCTGCTCTCGAGCATCATCACGCCGCTGCCGCCGCCGGGTCCGAACTGCTGCGTGGGGGCGTCGGACGAGTCGACGGTCTGCGTGACGACGACGTCGCCTTCGGCCAAACCGGAGAGGATCTGCGTCTGTGTGGCGCTCGCAAGTCCTGTCTCGATGACAACCTGCCGCGGCTCGGTGGCACCCTCATCCATCACGAGTACGTAGTAGCCGCCGTCACCATCGGAACTCACTGCACCGTTAGAGACGATGAGCGTGTTCTTGGCGATGTCGGTCACGATCGTGGCTGCCGCCGACATGCCCGCGCGAAGGGTGTCGTCGGCCACATCGACCGACAGCCAGACGTCGAAGGTGACCACGCCCGAGGAGTTCGCGCCCTCGGCCGCGATCTCGTACACCTTGCCGGTGGCGGTGAGATCAGGCAGCGCGTCGAACTCGATGTCAGCGCGCTGTCCCAGCTCGAGGGAGGGGAGGTCGACCTCGTTCACCGTGAGACGCACCGCGAGCGGCTGTTCGGGTGCGATCGTGACAGGGGCGCTCGAAGTCCCGGCTGAACTGTCGTTTGCGGGGGTGTTCGACGAGCTGCCATCGGTGCCTGAGCCGCCGCTTGTCGTGACGCTGTCGCCCTCCTCGATCTCGAGCGCGTACACGATTCCGCTGCAAGGCGCGGTGACCGAGAGGTCCTCCTCGGCGGACTGTGCGGCCGCGTACTCCGTCCGAGCGTTGACAAGCTGTGCCTGCGCCGAGGCGAGTTGCGCCTTGGCGACCGTCACATCTGCCTCGGCCACGTCAACCTCGACCGCGCTCACGGTGCGACTTGGGTCCGCGCTGCGTTGCTCGAGCGTCGAGAGTGCGGACTCGGCCTTGGTTACCTGGAGCTTCGCCTGCGCAACCCCCTGTTGCGCCTGCCGAAGGCTGGCGAGCGCCTTGGCTGTGCTCGCCTCCGCCGAGGCCGCGTCGAGCGTGAACAGCACGTCGCCGGTCGCTACGGTGGAGCCCTCGGCCACTGCGATCGACGCGATCGTCCCGGCTGCGTCGGGCCAGACCTCCGTTGTCCCGTCGACCTGTACGTTACCGGTCCCGGCCACGGTGACCGAGATCGTGCCGAGCGTGACCGCCTCTGTCTCGTACGAGATGGCCGGTGCGGCCGTGCCCCCGCCGCGCAGCGCGAGATACGTCGCCGCGCCGACCACAACGAGCGCGCCGAGCGCCACCTGCCCACGGTGACGCCGGAGCCAGTTCCTGGGTGCCATTACCGCCTCCCCCGAAGATGAGTCCTGCTGGTAGTCAACGTTAGCCAGCGGTCGCGGAGCGGCTGTCGGGAGCGTGTGGTGATGTTGTGGGGAATCGTCGCGTCGCGTAACGTCACAGGTACACGTGCGACCCCGAGGAGGCCGTATGCGTCGCATCCCCCGCTGCATGAGCACCCAGCACCCGGACAACGCGTCGGTCCCGTTCTTTGCGTCCACGCAGGTGCTCGCGGGCGAGGACGAGATCAAGGAGGCCTTCTACGCGTATTCGCACCTCGGCTGCGACGAGCAGATGTGGGACGTGGAAGGCAAGGAGATCGACTCCTTCGTCGTCAAGAAGCTCCTGAGCTACTACGAGCCGTACTTCCGCACCAACACGCTGGGTGAGGACGTCTACCTGACGCTCCGCGTGCCCAACCCGACGGTGGAGACTGCCGAGGCGAAGGTCCTGCTCGAGACGCTCGAGTCTATCCCGCGCTCGTTCGACGCGGCGCGTCTGTTCTACGGCCGGGACGTGAACCCGATCTTCGAGGTCATCCTGCCGATGACCACCTCGGTCGCCGACATCGACCGCATCTATCACTACTACGCCGACTTCATCGTCGGCAGGCAGCACCTGCCGCTCCGGAGCGGTGACGTGTCGGTAGCCGAGTGGGTCGGCCGCACGTGTCCCGAGCGCATCTCGGTGATCCCGCTGTTCGAGGACCTCGACGGTATGTACAACGCCGCGGATGTGGTGGAGGGCTATCTCGCAGACAAGGACGTCGCCGATCAGCGCGTGTTCCTGGCGCGCTCGGACACCGCGATGAACTACGGCCTGGTGAGCGCGGCGCTGTCCAACAAGATCGCCCTTGCGCGCCTCGACGCGCTTTCGGCCCGCATCGGCGTGCGGTTGCATCCGATCCTCGGCATGGGCTCGGCACCGTTCAGGGGCGGTCTCAGACCTGACACCGCCGAGCGCGTGGGCCTCGAGTATCCGAGTGTGGTGACGTTCACCATCCAGTCGGCGTTCAAGTTCGACTTCCCGCCTGATGAAGTGCGGGCCGCCGTTGGGCACCTCGAGGCGCGATCCATCGGATCCGCGCGGCCGATCGACGAGGAACGGGCCGGCGAGCTCATCACCCGCTACAGCGCGGCGTACCGTGCGCGCGTCGTCGAGCTCTCGGATGCGATCAACAGGCTCGCGGTGTTCGTGCCGCGCCGCCGGGCGCGCAAGCTGCATGTGGGGCTGTTCGGCTATGCACGACAGCTCGGCGGCGTGACCCTGCCGCGCGCCATCTCGTTCACGTGTGCCCTGTACACCGGCGGCTTGCCGCCGGAGCTGCTCGCGCTCGAGGCGCTATCCGCCGACGACCTGGCGTTCGTGCGTGAGACCTACCCGTCGTTCGACGCCAAGATCGCCGAAGCACTGACGTACGCCGATCTCGACGGGCCACTCGTGCCTGCGGCCGTCCGGGACGCGGTCCTGCGGGCAGGTTACGACTGGCAGCCCGACGACGGCCACCTCGGACTCGTTCGGCGGATCCGTGAAGCGCTCGCCTCGGGCCAGGACACCTTCGTGCCCGACCTCGTGCTGCAAGCCGCGTTGGTGCGCCGGTTCCTCGGCTGACGCAAGGCGGCCCGCCCGGAGGTACCGGACGGGCCGCTGTCGCATGCGATGTCGGGTCGTGGCTTAGTACGGTTCGCAGAACAGCTCGTAGTGCGCTTGCGGATGCACGCATGCGGGGCACAGGTCCGGGGCCTCGGGCCCCTCGTGGATGTAGCCGCAGTTGCGGCACTTCCAGCGGACGACGCCCTCGCGCCGGAAGAAGCCGCCGCTCTCCACGAGCGCAAGCAGCTTGCGATACCGGGCCTCGTGGTGCTGCTCGACTTCGGCGATCTCGCGGAACGACTCGGCCACCTTGGGGAAGCCTTCCTCGTCGGCCACGGCTGCGAAGTCGGGGTAGAGCGTGCCCCACTCCTCGAGCTCGCCTTCGGCTGCGGCGAGCAGGTTCTCGGCGGTGGTGCCGATGACGCCGGCCGGGTACATCGCCGTGATCTCTACCATGCCGCCTTCCAGGTACTTGAAGAAGACCTTGGCGTGCTCCTTCTCGTTGTCCGCAGTCTCGAGGAAGAGCGCCGCGATCTGCTCGTAGCCCTCCTTCTTGGCAACGCTCGAGAAGTACGTGTAGCGCGTGCGTGCCTGGCTCTCGCCGGCGAACGCCTTCAGGAGGTTCTGTTCGGTGCGGGTTCCCTTGATGCCCATGCCCTGGTGGCTCCTTTCGATCGGGTCACGTAGTGACAGTCTAACGCGACGTCGTCGCCGCGCGCTCATCATCGGTCATCGCTGCAAGCCGTGCGACTTCGGCGACGTCCACGCCGACGCCTTCGGCCACGCGCGTGCCGTACTCGGGATCGACCTTGTAGAAGACCGCGCACTGACGCAACTGAATGCGCGGCTGCGCGCCGGACAGGTGGCCGACGATGTTGCTCACGAGATGGTCGCGATCCTGTTCGGTCATCACGTCGAGGAAGAGCGCGCGCACCTGGACGAAGTCGTCGTTCTCATGCGGGTACGGCGTGCGGCCGGTCTGGCCGGCAAGCGGCATCCCGGGCTCGCCGACACTCGCGTCGGGTTCCGGCGCGCCGAAGCTGTTGGGCCAGTAGTTGGGACCCGAACCGCCGTTACCGTCGGAGCGCATCGCGCCGTCGCGCTGATAGCTCGCCTCGGGGGCGTGTTTGGGTGAGTTCACCGGTAGCAGATGGTAGTTGGGGCCGAGGCGGTGCAGGTGCGTGTCGTGGTAGCTGAACAGGCGGCCCTGCAGCATCTTGTCGGCCGAGGGGCCGACGCCGGGCACGAAGTTACTCGGGTTGAACGCGGCCTGCTCCGTCTCGGCGAAGTAATTGTCCGGGTTGCGGTCGAGAACGAGCTTGCCGATGACGATCGGCGGGTAGTCCGCGTGCGGCCAGACCTTGGTGATGTCGAGCACGTCGAAGCGGTAGGAGTCCGCCTCGGCCACTGGCATGATCTGCATCTCGAGCGTCCAACTCGGATACTCGCCGCGCTCGATCGCCTCGAACAGGTCGCGTGTCGCATGGTCGGGGTCGCTGGCCTTCATGGCGTCGGCCTCCGCCGCGGTGAGGTTCTTGATGCCCTGGTCGGTCTTGAAGTGGTACTGCACGTAGAACTGGTCGCCATCGGCGTTGGTCCAGATGTAGGAATGGCTCGAATAGCCGTTCATGTTCCGGTATGTGGCGGGCGTGCCGCGGTCCGAGAAGAGCACCGTGACCTGGTGTACGGACTCGGGGGTGAGTGACAGGAAGTCCCAGAACATGTCCGGGTCTTTGAGATTCGTCCGCGGGTTGCGCTTCTGGGTGTGGATGAAGTCGGGGAACTTGAGAGGGTCGCGGATGAAGAAGACAGGCGTGTTGTTGCCCGTCATGTCGTAGTTGCCCTCTTCGGTGTAGAACTTGATCGCGAAACCGCGCGGGTCGCGCTCGGCGTCGGCGGAGCCCTTCTCGCCGCCCACGGTCGAGAAGCGCACGAAGACGTCGGTCTTCTTACCCACCTCGGACAGGAACGCTGCGCGGGTGTACTTCGTGACGTCGGCCGTGACTTCGAAGTATCCGTACGCCCCGGCGCCCTTGGCGTGCACGACACGCTCGGGGATTCGCTCGCGGTCGAAATGGCCGATCTTCTCGAGCAGGTGCACGTCTTGCATGAGTACCGGCCCCTGCGGTCCGGCCGTCATCGAATGCTGGTCCTCGGCGACCGGCTTGCCGAAGGCGGTGGTGAGCCGCTTGCTGTCGGACATGGTTGCCCCTTCCCATCGGTGGGTGCGCCGTCTGCAGGCGCGCACATAGTCATAATCGTTATGAATAGTAGTATCGATTCTACCGCCCGGCGCGGTCAGGTCAACGCCTGGGGGTCGACCGCGCGACGAGCGGTGCCCAGGGCGGTTCGGGCGGTCGGTCAGTGGTCTGTCGAGGGCCGTTCGGCTTGCTGACAGACGGGGCAGACGCCGAGGACCACGAGCCGCACGTCCTCGACGCGCCACTCCCGGATGGCGAGCGCCGTCACCTCGTAGGCCACCTGGCCTACACACTCCGTCACCGTTGCGTCGGTCTCGAGGTTCGTGATGCGCGCGCACCGCGTGCAGGCGAGATGGTGGTGGTGGGACTGGTCGGCATCGAACCGGTAGCGGCCCCGGTCGTCGAGGAATCTCGACACGAGACCGGCCTCGACCAGACGCTCGAGATTCTGGTACACGGTGGCAGCACTGAGCGGGTGCCCGTGTGCCGCGAGCAGCGTCATGAGCTCTTCGACCGTAGGGTGGTCCGCAGAGAGGCGCAGGTGGGACAGGACGTATCGTCGGGCGGGCGTGGCGCGCAGGCCCCGCCGGTGCAGTTCCACGTCGAGTCCGCCTGAAATGCCGTCGTCGGCTGGCCGTGTCGCCTCTGTTGCGCGGGATGGCTTTCGCATGTGTATCTCCGGACGGTTCGTCGTGCGTGATGACGTGACGGTAGCACGGAGCGTGCCGTGAGACGAGCGCGCATCCTTGCTCGGCGGTATGCTTGGCACATCAGTCCGAGAACGGCGGGAGTTGACGAGATGAGCGCGGATCCCACCCAGGGCCCACACATCGAGGCTATCGAAGACGGGCCGTTTCGTTATCGACGCGGAGGCGAGACCGGGACGCGCGCACGGCTGTGCAGCGCCGATCGTGACGAGATCCCAAGTAGGGACTCGGCGCTCCTGTGCCGGTGCGGGGCCTCGGAGCGCAAGCCGTTCTGTGACGGTTCGCACGTCGACGTCGGGTTCTCGAGCAAGCGGATGTGGAAGCCGGGCGCGGGGTCGGAGATCGACCACCACGGTACGGATATCACCATTCACGACAACCGGGCGCTTTGCGCTCACGTGGAGTACTGCGTGCTGGAACTCCCGGGAGTCTTCGATCGGAGCAAGCGTCCGTGGGTGAACCCCGACGGGGCCAGCGTCGAGGAGATCATCGCCCTGTGCAACAAGTGTCCGTCCGGGGCACTCGGCTACTCGATCGACGGCGTGCGCGGCGTCCCACCGGTTCGCCCGCCGACGGTGGTCGTGTCGGCCGAAGGACCCTACTTCCTCGAGGGTGGCGTCGAGGTTGTGGATCCGAACCTGCCCGAGGGCGCGCATGACGAGCACTGTACGTTGTGCCGTTGTGGCGCATCGCGAAACAAGCCGTTGTGCGACGGCAAGCACGTGCACTCCAGCTTCACAGGTACGGGCGAGTAGCGTGTATCAGAGCGACTGGCTGCTGCGGCAGATCGAGATGATGGGCCATGCATTCCGGCGACTGCTCGACGCGCTTCGCGAGCATCGGCCCGACGACGCCGTGGAGATCTCGCGCGAGGCGGCAGGGGAACTCCTCGACAGCGATTCCGCGATCATCGACGCACTCACTGGCGACGGGCTGGTGACGCTGCTGTCCGCAGGTGGCGAACTCGACGTGTTCCGCGCGCATATGCTCGGCGAACTGCTCGTCGCACGCGCCGAGGCGCACGACGAACTCGGGCGGGTGGCCGAAGCGGCTGCCGAGCGTGCCCGCGCACTGACGCTGTTGCGCGCGGCGTTGCCGCTCGCCGATGGAGATGACGCTGCGCGCATGACCGAGCTGGTCGGGTGGCTGACGGACTAGCCCGCTAGGCCACCGATGCCTCGGCAAGCGCATCACGCCGGCGCTTGAAGACCTTCTCTATCTCGACGGCCCAGAAGACCACGGTCGAGATTGCGAGCGCCAGCAGCAGGTCGGGCAGCGAGAGCGCCTCGGTCTTGAACACCGGCTGCAGGAACGGTACGTAGATCGTAGCCATCTGCAGTGCGAACGTGAGCGCCACGGCACCGAGAAGCGGCTTGTTGGAGAGCAGCCCGATGCTGAAGAGCGACTGGCGGTCCGATCGGATGGCCATCGCGTGGCCCATCTGCGAAAGGCAGAGCACGGTGAAGACCATCGTGCGCCAGTAGAGGTCGTGCTCGCTCGTCACCTGACCCATCGACCATGCCTGGGTGAAGAGCGATGCGCCACCCATGAGCAGGCCGACCCAGAGTAGATGCGTGCCGAGCCCGTCGGCGAAGATCGACTCCTTGGGTGCGCGGGGCGGCCGCTTCATGATGTTCTTCTCGTGGGGCTCGCTCGCCAGCGCCAGTCCCGGAAGGCCGTCGGTCACCAGGTTGATCCACAGGATGTGGATCGGAAGGAGTGGGATCGGCATGCCGAGCAGCGGCGCGAGCAGGATGGTCCAGATCTCGCCCGAGTTCGACGTCATCGTGTACTTGATGAACTTGCGGATGTTGTCGAAGATGCGGCGCCCCTCGCGCACCGACGAGACGATCGACGCGAAGTTGTCGTCGAGCAGCACCATGTCCGCGGCCTCTTTGGCAACGTCGGTGCCCGTGATGCCCATCGCCACGCCGATGTCGGCGCGCGCGAGTGCGGGCGCGTCATTCACGCCGTCGCCGGTCATCGCCACGTATTCGCCGCGGTCCTGCAGCGCCTGGACGATCTTGAGCTTCTGCTCGGGCGCGACGCGCGCGTAGACGCGGATGCCCTCGACGCGCCCCTCGAACTCCTCGAGGCTGAGCGCGTCGAGCTCCGCGCCGGTGACCATCTGGTTCGCGCTTTCGGCGATGCCGAGCCGGCGAGCGATGGCGAGCGCGGTGGCGGGATGGTCGCCGGTGATCATGACCGGCACGATGCCGGCGTCCACACACTCGGCTACCGCGGACCGCGCCTCCTCGCGTGGCGGGTCGACAAGACCGGCGTACCCGATGATCGTGAGGCCGTGCTCGAGTTCGTCGAAGCCGTCTGCGCCGGGCAGCGTGTCGAGGCGGCGCATGCCGAAGGCGAGGACGCGCAGGCCCTTGGCCGACCACTCGTCGACGAGGCGTTCGGCGGCGGCGCGGTCGACCGGCTGGACGGTCCCGTCGGCGGCCAGCACGCCGGTGGCCCGATCGAGCACGGCCTCGGCGGCGCCTTTGGTGAAGCTCGTGTACCCGTCGCCGGGTGAGTCGTGAACGGTGGTCATGAGTTTGCGGTCCGAGTCGAACGGCAGTTCCGCCGAACGGGGAAGTTCGAGACGGAGTGCGGTCGGGTCGAACCCGGCGGACTCGGCGGCCCGGTAGAAGGCGATCTCGGTAGGGTCGCCTACGAGAGCGTCCGTCGGACCCTCAACATCGTTGGAGATCGCGAGTGCCCGGGCGAACCACAGCGCGCTCTCGACGGGTGCGTCGGGCGAGATCTCCAGGCCGGTCCCGGCATCGCCGGATGCCAGGTGTTCCACGGTCATCCGGTTCACGGTGAGTGTGCCGGTCTTGTCCGTGCAGATGTACGTGACCGAGCCAAGCGTCTCGACCGCGGGCAGCTTGCGTACGAGCGTGTTCGTCCTGACCAGGCGGCTCGCGCCGAACGCGAGCGCGATGGTCGCGACCGCCGGAAGCGCCTCGGGCACGGCGGCCACTGCGAGGCTCACCGAGGTGAGGAACATGACGAGCAAGTCCTCGCCACGGATCGCGCCTACCGCGAAGACGATGGTGCACAGGCCGAGGGCCGCCAGCCCGAGCTGCTTGCCGAACTGCGCGAGACGCTTCTGCAGCGGGGTCTTCACATCGCCGGCGCCGCCGAGCAGATGTGCGATGCGGCCCAGCTCGGTGGACAGTCCCACGCCGGTGACAACGCCTGCGCCGCGACCGTGCACGATCTGCGTGCCCCGGTACGCCATGCTCGTCCGATCGCCGATAGGTGCGTCGGGCTCCTCGATCGGCTCGGTGTACTTGTCCACCGGCAGGGATTCGCCGGTGAGCGCAGCCTCGGCGGCTCGCAACCCGGCTGACTCGACCAGACGCAGGTCGGCAGGAACGATGCGGCCGGCCTCGAGGAGCACGATGTCACCGATCGTGAGCTCGGCGGCGGTGATCTCGACGACGCGGCCGTCCCGGCGGACCGTGGCTGTCTCCGCGGCCATCTGTCTGAGTGCTTCCATCGCGCGCTCGGCGCGGTACTCCTGCACCACGCCGATGACGGCGTTCAGCGCGACGATCACGAGAATGGCGATCGTGTCGGCCAACTCGCCCAGGAAACCGGATACCAGCGCGGCACCCAGGAGCAGCAGGATCAAGAAGTCCTTGAACTGGTCGAGGACCATCGCGGCTATGGTGCGTACCTCGCCCTCGGGCAGGGTGTTGCCGCCGATGATCGCGATGCGACGCGCGGCCTCGGCGTCGGTAAGACCGTCGGGGGTGCTGCCGATGTGACCGAGCACCTCGTCGACGGATGTGGTGTGGGGCGTCGGGGCGGCGAACTCGGCAGGCAGTTCGACGGGCGCGGGAGCGGGCTTGGGCATGTGGACCTCCGGTGCAGCTTCTCAGGACAGGACGACGCCGTTCCTGAAGGTCTCGCACGCGAGGTGTCTCGTTGGCAGGACCGGGGCTCGCGCCCGTGATGACGGCCTGCCGCCCGGCGCTCGCCCGGGCTGCTACTCCCCTTCGGTGGCGATGATACGCCACGCGAATCGAGTGCGCGAGGGGTATCGGAGATGTCCGCGATGCGTGCGACCGGCCTATGGCCGACGGCGGCTACCCGGAGGATCGGTGATGATGGGTACATCGCCGGTTCGGATGGAGCCGCGATAGAGGCGCTCGCCGAAAGACTCGAACCCCGGGACGGTCACCCGGTCGCCCACGCGGCCGGCGATGCGTTCGTGCAGTGCTTCATCGGAGATGTCCGTGTCGCTTGCGAGCATCACGACGTTCTCCGGGACGATGCCGCCGGGGTCGAGGGTGCCGACAGGAAACAACCACACCTGCTGCCACACATTGCGTGCCGTGCGGTGTAGGCTCCGCAGTGGCTTGCTGTGGGCGCCGCTGATCGTGCCGATGACGTTGTACGCGAGCACGCCACCCGGTGTGAGCCGCGCGTATGCGGTCCGCATGAACTCCTCGGTCGTGAGCGGCCGCGGAAGGCGATCGTCATCGAACGCGTCGATGACGATGATGTCGTACGTCTCCGTGCACCCGTCGAGGAACGTGCGGCCGTCGGCCACATGAACCCGGATGCGCTCGTCGGCGGGTAGTGCGAAGAGCTCTCTCGCGATGGCCACGACCTCGGGATCGATCTCCACCGCATCGATCAGCATCGCCGGGTGGTCGCGCCACAGCTGCTTCACCAGCATGCCGCCGCCGAGACCGACCACAAGGACGCGTGACGCGTGCGGTGCGATGGCGAGCGGAAGATGAAGGTAGCCGACGTACTCGATGTCGGTCTCGTAGGGGGCGTCGAGCAACATCGACGACTGCTGGTTGCGCTCGAAGCGCAGCGTGCGCACGCCGTTGTTGTCCGCGACGTGGAGATGGTGGAACGAGGAGACGTGTGAGTACTCGGCCATGTCCCGGAGCATAGCGCAGCCCGACGAATCGGCCCTCACCGATCGTGATCGGCGGCCGCTCGTCGCATGACGCCTCGCGCCTGCGGCCGCGCTCGGCGATAATGGGGATCACGGAGGGGTGCCGTATCCAGGGCCGGTCCGCCCGGCCCGCCTCCGACCCGCGCCGACTCACCTATAAGGAGCCGACGATGATCGATCGCTACACCCGCCCCGAGATGGGCGCCATCTGGGACCTCGAGAACAAGTTCGAGATCTGGAAGGAGATCGAGGTCCTCGCCTGCGAGGCGCAGGCCTCACTCGGCGTGGTGCCGACCGCCGACGTGGCGATCATCCGCGAGCGCGCCGCCTTCGAGGTGGAGCGCATCGCCGAGATCGAGCGCGAGACCAACCACGACGTGATCGCGTTCCTCACCAACATGGCCGAGCACATCGATGCCGGCTACGGCCCGGACGACCCCAAGCCGAGCCGCTGGGTGCACTACGGCATGACGTCGAGCGACCTGGGCGACACCGCGCTCTGCTACCAGATGACGCAGGCGCAGGACATCATCATCGAGGATGTGCGCCGCCTCGGCCGCATCTGTGTGCGTCGGGCCGCCGAGTTCGCCGGCACGCTTTGCGTCGGCCGCACGCACGGCATCCACGCCGAGCCGATGTACTTCGGCATGAAGTGGGCGGCGTGGGCGCACGCGCTCAAGCGTGCCGAGAGCCGGTTGATCGCCACGCGGCAGTATTCATGCGCGTGGGGCGCGATCTCCGGCGCGGTGGGCAGCTACTCCAACATCGACCCGTTCGTGGAGAGCTACGTCTGCGACAAGCTCGGCCTCACGCCCGACCCGGCGTCCACGCAGGTCATCGCGCGCGACCGTCACGCACACGTGCTCGCCGTGCTCGCCACGATAGCCGCTACAGCCGAGTGGATCGCCACCGAGATCCGCGCGCTGCAGAAGTCCGACACCATCGAGGCCGAGGAGCCGTTCACGAAAGGCCAGAAGGGCTCGAGCGCGATGCCGCACAAGCGCAACCCGATCACCGCCGAGCGCGTGTGCGGGCTTGCGCGGGTGGTGAAGGCCAACGCGCAGGTGGGCTTCGACAACGTGGCGCTGTGGCACGAGCGCGACATCTCCCACTCATCGGCCGAGCGCGTGGTGCTCGCCGACAGCTTCATCGCCACCGACTACCTGCTCGCGAAGCTCGAGTGGATCCTCGACGGGCTCGTGGTGTATCCCGAGGTCATGCGGGCCAACTTGGAGAAGACCCGTGGGCTCATCTACTCAAGCCGCGTGCTGCTCGAGCTCGTGGACGCCGGGATGAAGCGCGAGGAAGCGTACCTCGTGGTGCAGCGAAACGCGATGGCGGTATGGGACGACATCCAGCACGCGCGCGAGGGCGCGAGTTACCGCGAGCGTCTGGAAGCCGATGCCGAGTGCGTGCTCACGGCCGAGCAGCTTGACGCGATCTTCGACCCGCACGCGTTCCTCGAGCGGGCCGGCGTGGTATTCGAGCGAGTGGCGGGGCTGGAGTGGTAGTAGGGCAGGGCGGTCTGTCTCCGTTGCGCTAGGTCCAGCCGGGGCCCCGGCAGGCAACGGCAGACTTCGGTCAGCGGTGAAGACCTGGGTGGTTCAGAGCGCTACACAGCGTCCGCCCGTCGGGCAGTGCTCAGGAGCGTGACCGAGCGGAGCGGGAGGTCGACTTGGATATCGCAATTGTGGGCTTTGGGACTGTCGGCAAGCATCTCGAGCGTCTGTCGGTAGCGACGGGAATGTGCCCGGTGGTGTATGACAAGGCACTGGGGCCCAGGTCGAGGTCCGCGGTGAACGCATGCGGCGCCTCCTTCATCTGTGTTCCGACGAATCAAGGGTCCGACGGGCGACTTGTTCTTGACGACGTTCGCGATGTGCTTGAGTGGCTGAAGACCCCGATTGTTGTCATTCGTTCAACCCTGCCCATCGGAGCCACACGTGCGTTGTCCATCGAGTTCAACAGGCCCTTGGTCTATGTACCTGAGTACATCGGAGAGACCCCCTGGGCACCGCAAAGGCCCGAAGCGGATTTCGTTGTCCTGGGCTCACCAGATTTCGTTGCTGCGCGCGAAGTCCTGCGTCTGCTGCAGTCGATGCTTGGCCCGGAGCCCGTGTACCGCATCGTCGAGCCCGAATATGCGGAGCTGGCGAAGCTCATGGAGAACAGCTTCCTTGCACTCAAGGTCACTTTCGCAAACGAAATGGCAGGAACCGCTTCGGCATTCGAACTGGATTACGAGGCGGTTCGTGAACTCTGGCTCTTGGACGGTCGAATGGGGCGCTCCCACACGATTGTCACCGAAGAGGGAGGGTTCGCGGGCAAGTGCCTTCCGAAGGATCTCCACAACCTCATTTGCCAGGCGGAGGACGCCAGTTACCGCGCCGACTTGTTGATTGAGGTGGAGCGGTCGAATCGGCGATTTCGAAGCGCCTAGCCCCGCCTCTTCGCCGGCGCGCTGTCACCCGGCAACGTGACCGCCCGTCGGACGGCGCTCACCTGATCTCACGATCGCGCCGATATCTCGAACACCTGGTACTTCCCGCGGATCAGGAGCGAGGTGACCGTGCGTTCCGTCGAACCCATGCTTGCAGACGCCCGGTCGCACTACGCGTCCGACCCTGACCTCGGCCGGGTGGCGCTCAACGCGACCTCGTGGGTCGAGGCCAATCTCGCGCTGGAGCTGCTCGCCGAGGTCGTCCCGGAAAAGGCGCTCGTAACGCTCGCGAACATCCGCGAGGCCATCAAGGAGCTGCCGCGCTGCCCGCTTTCGATGGCGCTCGACTTCGAACGACTGGCCGAGGTGTGGGAACTCACCCGCGAGGACATGGCGTGGGTTCGCGACTTCGAAGACACCGACGGCGGGTTCAGCATCGCGCTCCTCGGCGACGGCAACCACTGCTACGACATCGTCGTGCGTACCGAGCACCGCACGCTCATGTGGATGCCGAAGTGCAGCGAGGACGACTTCCTCAACCCCGACATCATCGATCTTGTCATGGAGCGGCCGGCCATACTTGGCAACGTCGTGGAGCTCCTCAAGGCCATGGGGCTGCCGTTCTACCCCACCTTCTATCTGTCGCTCGAAGACTGGCGGCAGGAGTACGCCCAGGCGGTCTTCGAGGAGGTCGTGAACGGCTTCGGCAGCGCGGAGAAGGCCGAGCCGGTTCGCGAGAAGCGCACCGATGAAGCGAATCCCCACGGGACACAGGTCAGGTTCCGGGGTGTGAGTAACGACGGCGGGCTTGCCTGGCTCATCTGAGCCGGTATCTCAGCGTGCGGAGTTCCACCGCCTGAGCAGCTGCGCGTTTGCCGCCACGATCACGGTGCTTGCCGACATGAGCACCGCCCCCACCGCCGGTGAGAGCACGATCCCCCACCCTGCCAGCACGCCGGCCGCAAGCGGGATGGCCACGATGTTGTAGCCCGCCGCCCACCACAGGTTCTGAAGCATCTTGCGGTACGTAGCGCGCGAGAGCGAGATGATCGCCGGCACATCGCGCGGGTCCGAGCGCACGAGCACCACGTCGCCGGCCTCGACGGCCACCTCGGTCCCCGCGCCGATGGCGATGCCCACATCGGCGGTCACGAGCGCGGGCGCGTCGTTGACGCCGTCGCCCACCATCGCCACGCGTTTGCCGCCAGCCTGCAGCTTCTCGATCTCGGCCGCCTTGTCGGCGGGCAGTACCTCGGCAAGCACGCGGTCGATGCCGAGTTCGTCGGCCACCGCGCGCGCCACGGCTTCCGCGTCGCCGGTGAGCATGGCCACTTCGATGCCGACCGTGTGGAGGTGCTCGATGGCCTCGCGTGATTCAGGGCGTACCGCATCCGCGATCGCGAAGAGCGCGCGAACCGCGCCACCGTCGACCAGATACACCACGGAGCGGCCTGCCCGCGCGGCACGTGAGGCCGCATCGGCGAGGGCGTGCGGAACGTCGAGACCTTCCGACGCGAGAAGCGCCGGTCCTCCCACCGCCACCTCGCGACCGTCCACGGTGGCGCGGACGCCGGTGCCGGGAAGCGCGGTGAAGCCGTGCGCGTGCGGCACGTCGACGCCCTCCTCGGCAGCGCGTGTGGCGATCGCACGCGCCACAGGGTGCTCGGAGTCGCCTTCCACAGCGGCGGCGAGCCGCAGGGCCTCGGAAAGCGGTATCCCGTCCGTGGCCGCGTCTACCACGCGGTGCTCGGCGAGCGTGAGCGTGCCGGTCTTGTCGAACACGACGATGTCGAGCAGTCGCGCCTCCTCGAGCCCGCGGCGGTCGCGGACGAGCAGGCCGTTGCGCGCACCGAGCGTGGTGGAGATCGCCACCACGAGGGGAACGGCCAGACCGAGCGCATGCGGGCATGCGATGACGAGCACGGTCACGACTCGCTCGATGACGTATGCCCACTCGGCGCCCATGGCCGACCAGACCGCGGCTGTCAGCGCCGCGGAGCCGATGGCGACGAAGGTCAGGAGGCGGGCGGCGCGGTCGGCCAGGTCCTGCGCGCGCGAGCGCGAGGCCTGTGCGCCGGCCACGAGCCGCATGATGCCCGCAAGCGCGGTCGCCTCGCCGGTGTGGGTCACCCGCACGCGCAGCGATCCGGCGCCGTTGACGGTCCCCGCGATCACGCGGGCGTCGGCGGCCTTGTCCACCGGCCGGGATTCGCCGGTGATCATCGACTCGTCGACGCTGCTCTCGCCCTCGGTCACGATGCCGTCGGCGGGAAGGCGCGCGCCGGGGCGCACGAGCACGAGGTCGTCGGTCACGAGTTCGTGGATCGGCACCTCGGTGGTCTCGCCGGTCGCGTCGAGGCGAAGCGCCACGTCGGGCATGAGCTTCGCGAGTTCGGCGAGCGCGCCGCGAGCCTGCGTGACGGAGCGCATCTCTATCCAGTGTCCGAGGAGCATGATCGTCACGAGTGTGGCGAGCTCCCACCACAGATCGTCGCCGGGAACGCCGAAGGTGACCGCCATGCTGAAGACGAACGCCACGGAGATCGCGAGTGAGATGAGCGTCATCATCCCCGGCAGGCGGTCTCGCAGCTCGGCCACTGCGCCGCGCAGGAATGGCAGGCCGCCGTAGAGGAAGACGATGGTGCCGAAAACCGGCGGGATATACGCCGAGCCCGGGAATTCGGGGGCCGAGTAGCCGAGGAGGTGCTGGACCATGTCGGACCACACCACCGTAGGGATGGTCAGCGCGAGCGAGAGCCAGAACCGGTCGCGGAACATCGCGACGCTGTGTCCCGCATGCCGGTCGTGACCGGCGGGGTGCCCGGTGTGAGCGCCGTCGGCCGTGCCGTGTGCCGCGTGACCGCCCTGCGTGTGACCTGCGTGTTCGTCGTCCATGCCCCGACCTCCGGATGCCGAGAGGGTCTCCGGGGATTATGGCCGAGGAGGGTGCGTCTCAACCGGCGAGCGCAGGGCGAGCAAGCGCAGCTCCCCACGCACGTGCCCGTTCGATCTCGCCGTCGCGCATCGGTCCGTACGAGCCCGCCACGATGAAGCGCTCCGGCTTGGCGATGACCCGGTAGCCGGCTCGCGCGAGACCCCGGCCGATGACACGTCCCGAGCTTCCGGGCGACCAGGTGAACCCCGTCTCGAACGTGGCATAGCGGCCATCGCCCCTGGGCAGATCGTCTAACCACTCGCGCATCGGCGTGTGCGACAGGTCCGCCGCCTGCGGTGCCTTGCGGTCCTGGGCGATGCTCTTGCGCATGTTGGCGGTGGTGAGGCTGAAGCCGAGGATCGGAGCGCCCACCACGACGAGGTCGGCGGAGCCGAGCGCCTCTGCGGTCGCCTCATCGGTGGTGAGTACCGGGGTCCCCGGTCCCATGCCCTCGGCTACGGCGCGGGCGACGTGCGCGGTGTTCCCCCAGAACGACTCGTACACCACGATCGCGGTCATTTCGCGCCTCTTCTGACGCCGACGACGATGACGGCCGCTGTCGCCAGCAGCCCGACCGCGATGAGAGCGCCGAGGTACGGCTTGGTGCCCGCCCCCGTCGGCTGCGCCTCGGCGGTCTCTTCCTCGGACTGTGCGGGCTTTCCGGGATCGGGCAGACTCCCGGATAGGTCCGTCAGTTGCGCGAGCGCCGCAGGCTCCTCGAAGGCGGCTGGCGGTGCGATCCCCGTCACCGCTTCGAACGTGGCGAGCTTCGGCAGGGGCGCCTCGGAGAACGTGACTTCCGAGATGTACGTCTCGTCGCGTTCGTTGGTGCCCGGATAGACATCGACGATGGTCACCCTGGCGGAGTCGGCCTTGGCCCGAACCGTGAAGACCTGGAGCCCCATCTCGTCGGCCAGCGGGAGTTCGACTCCAGTGCCGTCGGAGAAGTCGACCTTGAGCGTCTTGGGGCGGTTGTACTTGGCAAAGAGATCCGCGCGCTTCTGGTAGCCGGGGAGCACACGGATCTCGCGTACGTCCCGACTCTCCCCGAAGCCGATATCGACCCACTCGCCGATGCCGGGACCGTCGGCATCCTCGGCCCACGCCGTCGACGGCTGGCCGTCGCGGATCGCGTACGGTTGGTAGGTGTACTCTCCGAGCTCGAGGTGGCTGGAGGCCTTCGTCGCCTCGAAGGGATCGAACTCCTGCGTCCATTCGGAGAACCATGCGAAGGCGAGGAGCGGGTCGTGGTCGCGGGTGGGCTCGTAGTCCTCGTAGACCCACTCGTAGACGTTCGGTGCCGGTTTGGTGAACGCGCGAAGCAGCCGCGCGCGCCCGGGCTCGGTCCACTCGTATCCGGCCTCGGTCTCCATGACGAGGTCGACCTGCTCGCCGTCGAAGTCCTCGGCCATGGTGTAGCGGACCACGGTCTTACCGATGGTACCGGCCCAGCCGGCTCCGGTGTGCACGAGGTACGGGTAGAAGCCCGCTCCGCTCGCCTCGGATCCCGCCTGGCTGAGCGCTTCGGCCAGCTCGGCGCTCATCACGGAGACGTCGGGTGTGCCGAGGTAGGTGACGGTCATCATGGACTCACCGGGCGGGAAGACCGCCTCGCGCGTGAACCAGATGACCGGCCACTCGGCATCGCCGTCCGAGTCGAAGCCCGGCTCCTGCGTGACCGCGAGTTCCTGGCCGTTCAGCCACGCCCGGAACGCCGCGGGCGGGACGCCCCGGTTACCCTCTTCGTTCTCGAAGTCCGGGAAGGGGAAGCCGATCTTGAGGGCCTTGTCGGCACCCGAGCCGTTCACGAACTTGAAGTCGATGCGGTACAGTGCGTAGCCGCGCATGCAGATGATCTGGACGGCCTCCGAGTCCATGCGGATGTCGGTGTCGGTCAGCGGTCGCACGGCGGCGCCCTGCGTCCCCACCGCCGAGTCGTTGGCGAGCGCGACAGGCGCCGAGATGACGAGCGCGCACAGGACGATCATCACGAGTACGGTCCGTCTCATGATCCGCTCCCCTCGAGATAAGCCTGGTACTCGGCAAGCAACGTGTCGAGCCCCGCAGACGACGTGACCGAGTTTACCCGTTCGCGCACGCGCGCGGCACCTGGCATGCCGACGATGTACCAGCCGACGTGCTTGCGCATGCGTGTCACGGCGCGCTCGCCGCTGAAGGCGACGAGTGCCCGTGCGTGCTCGCGTGCCATCGCCACGCGCTCCAGCGCGGTGGGCGACGCGAGCTCATCCCCACTGTCGAGCAGCGCGCGCGTCTCGCGGAAGATCCACGGGTTGCCCTGCGCGCCGCGGGCGACCATGATCGCATCGACGCCGGTCTGCTCGAGCATCGCTTTCGCGTCAGCGGCCGAGAACACGTCTCCCGAGCCGATCACGGGGACCGACACCGCATCTGCGACTGCGGCGATGACACCCCAGTCGGCCTCTCCCCGGTAGAACTGCGCGCGGGTCCGGCCGTGGACGCACACGGCCGCCGCTCCCGCGGCTTCCATCGCGCGGGCGAACTCGGCGGCGTTGACCCCGGAGCTGTCCCAGCCGCTGCGGAACTTCGCGGTCACGGGGACGCTGACGGCCGCTGCAACGCGCGCGACGATCTCGGCTGCAAGTACGGGAGTACGCATGAGCGCGCTGCCCTCGCCCCTGGCGACGACCTTGCTGACCGGACAGCCCATGTTGATGTCGATCAGTGCGACATCATGGCCGTACTCGGCCACGATGCGGGCGGCCTGCTCGGCCATGACCACCGGTTCCGAGCCGAAAAGCTGCACGCCGCACGGCACCTCGGCAGGGTCGAAGGTCAGCAGCGCGCGCGTGACGGCGCTGTCCGGGTTGTAGTGCAGGCCCTTCGCGCTGATCATCTCGGTGTACGTGAGCGCAGCGCCCATGCGTTTGCAGATGCCGCGGAACGGCGCCTCGGTCACACCGGCCATCGGGCCGAGGACGACCGAGTTGGGCGGCAACAGCGTGCGGATGTCGGTACGGGTCGTGTTCACGCCCCTATGGTACGGCAGGAGGCAGGAACGGCTCGTACATCATGAGTGCATTGTTGGCAGCGACCCTTCTCTGGGTCACCAGGAGCCCGTCGAGATCGTACTCCAGGCGCCACAGTTCGTTGCATCGGACGTAGGCGCCGGGGCCTTCGTGCGTTATGCGGTGTGCTCGCTCCTCGATCGCGTACCGGCGTGAGGGCGGCCCGGGCGTCTCCCAGGCTCCGGCTAGGTGCGTGTCGGTCAGCGCGACTCGCAGTCGGTACGGGACGCTGGTGACGTTCTCGATCTGAAGGTCGAGGGAGGGCCACGCACAGGTCGCGCCACTGCCGAAGGGCTGCGTGCGCCCGGCGTCGGGGAAGACGTCGTAGCTATGCCGCCAGCGCTCGGTCACCTGAAGCGGCGTGTGGAGCGTCATCCAGTACAGCAGGTTCGTCATCTGGCACAGGCCGCCGCCGACGCCGGCCGTGAGGCGGCCGTGATCGAGGACGAGCCCGTCGAGGAAGCCCCGCCGGTGGGTGGGTTTTCCCACCTCGCGCCAGAACGACAGCCGCATGCCCGGCTCGAGCACGACGCCGTCGAGGCGCCCGGCCGCGAGGCGCAGGTTGGTCACCTTGTTGAGCTGGAGGGCGGGGTCGAGTCCGGCGAGGTCGCGGATGAGCGGTGTCGCGTGTTCGGCGACCGTGTGTGCGAAGGCACCATCGCGGGCGCGGTGGACGCGGAAGTCGGTGCCGGGAGTCCGCCACTGCAGTTCGCGCTTGAGGCGCCGGTATGCCGCCCCCGCCGCCGAGTGGGCGAGCCTCTCGCGTGCTCGGAAGTCAGCCACGTCGTCGCCCCGTCCGGATCGCGCCGCCCCCGCGGCGCCGACGAACAGCGTAGCGGAGTGTGTGGTGTGCTGCCAGAGGCCGGGCCTCACTTGGCGGTGCGGGGGTGTGCGTCCACTCCCGACTCGACGCGCGGCCCCCGATCTCCCACATCGTCCCGGCGCCTCGGCTATCGTGAGCGCGGGGACTTGCTTGTAACCGAACCGGGGGGCCACACGACTTCATGGGTGACGGGCGGAATCGGGCACAGGGAGGCGGCGTGTGGCGTGAGCTCTTCGGCTTCGTCTACCGCGATCTGCGCCGCCGCGGCATCCCGCATGCCGACTCCGAAGACCTCGCCCAGGAGGTGCTCGAGGCGGCATGGGCGGGCCTCGACGCGGTCGAACCCGGCAAGCTGCATGCGTGGCTGCGCGCGGTCACGCGGAACAAGCTGGCCGACCGTGCTCGATACCGCCAGGCGCCGACGCCCGTGGCCGAGCTTCCGGACGCGATCGATCCGGCGCCCGGCCCCGATGAGTCGGCACTGCGCTCGGCGGAGCGGCGCGCATTGGCCAGCGCGCTCGTCCGGCTGCCCGAGCGGGACCGGCGCCTGATCGAGATGTGTCACCTCGAGGAGCGGCCGGTCGCCGATGCGGCCGACAGGCTCGGCATGACCGCGAACGCGACGAAGGTTGCACTGCATCGCGCGAGAGCACGACTGCGGCGCGAACTGGAGACCACAGGAGGCAGTGATGAGTGAGAACGACCTGAGGACCGACGTAGGTGATGGCTTGCCCGCCGAGGAGCCCGATCCGTCCTTCGACGAGCGCGCGTTCCTGCGCCGCGTCCGCCTCAAGAGCATCGTGCGTGCGGTCGCCATCGCCGCGGTGGTGGTGGCCGTCTCGTGGGCCGCTGTCGTCCTCGGCATGATCCGCTGGGAGGGGCTCACGTGGCGTGAGGCCAACCGCATCGACAGCTACTACAATGACTTCGTCGTGCTCAGCAATCCGAACACCTGGGTGCTCGGGCAGAGTGTCACCCGGTTCCACTTCCCGGGCGCGAGCAACGACTACACCACGTACCGGCTCGTCGGAGGCCGTCCCGTGCCCGCCGGGGTGCGCAGCGTCGACTTCAGCCTGTGGGACGACGAGTTCCTTCGCGGGTTCGACGAGCGGCTGACGACGGTCGGGCCGCGGGTGTTCAGCGGCTCGGAGGTCGTGCCCGAACTCAGGATGCTGCACCCCGGCGCGCTCGACGACACGTACGTGAACGAGATGGGTATCGAGCGCGGTATCCTCGACGAGTTCGAGGCGATCACTGCCGAGTCGCTCGAGCGCCTTGCCGCCACACCTCCCTCGTACACCGCCGAGGTGGCCTTCTCCTTCGACCGTACGCTCACGCGGGCCGAGATCGAGTCGTTCGCGGCTTCGGGAACCACGCTCGCGTGGGGCGCGGTCTCTTCCTGGGAGCCCGAGGACATGCCGATGCTCCCGCTCATCAACGCGGGCAGCCAGCTCGGCATCCCCTTTGCACAGCCGGGCATCAGCTATGGAGCCTTCGGTTTCACGTCGACCGATGACGCGGAAGACAGCCTCATCGACGCGCTCCGGCTGATCGCCGACAACTCCCGGCTTCCCGCTGCCGGCCGCGCGCGTTCGGTCATCGAGCAACTCGAGCGCGACGGTGTGAGCTACTACGGCGCGGTCCTGACCGGCAGCCCGGACGTCCTGATGCGCCTGGCGGGGGATCCGCGTGTCACCGCGGTCTGCTTCGGCCTGTCGGTGGGACCCTGGGAGTAGCCGACGCACGCGTTTCCCGCATCCATCCTTCCCGTCGTCGCGTTATCATGCTGCGGGACGAAAGGAGCAGGTGTGATGGACGCTCGAGCACGTATGGAGGCCAACCGAGAACTCTGGCAACGCTGGACGGCGCTGCACGTCCCGTCTGACTTCTACGATGTCGAGGGGTTCATCGCCGACCCGGCCTCGCGCCCGTTCGACCGCATCATCGCTGAGCTCGTCGGCGACGTCGCCGGCCAGCGCGCGCTGCACCTCCAGTGCCACTTCGGCATGGACACGCTCAGACTTGCCCAGCTCGGGGCGGTGGCGACCGGTCTGGATTTCTCCCCGGCGGCGATCGTGGCGGCGCGCGAGCTGTCGGGGCGCGCCGGCCTCCCGGCGACGTTCATCGAGGGTGACGTCACGACGCCGCCTGCCGAGGTGCCCGAGGCGGCTTTCGACCTCGTGTTCACCTCATACGGCGTGATCTCGTGGTTGCCGGACCTCAGGCCGTGGGCGGAGACGATCGCAAGTCGACTCGCGCCCGGTGGCGTATTCAAGCTCGCCGACTCGCACCCGACGCTGTGGGTCTTCGATGACGAGGCCGACGATCCCGAGCTGCGTGTGAGGTACTCGTACTTCGGGCGCGACGCGCTCGAGTGGGAGGAGTTCGGCAGCTACGCCGCACCGGGTGACGAACACGTCGGCACGTCACACTCCTGGCAGCACACGTTCGAGGAGATCGTCGGCGCACTCGTCGGCGCGGGTCTGGTGATCGAGGAACTCAGGGAGTTCCCGCTCCTCGCGTGGAAGTACACGCCCGCGATGGTCGAGCGCGAGCCGGGGCTCTTCGGCCTGCCCGACGGGCAGCCCGAGCTGCCCCTCATGTTCACGCTGACGGCGCGCAGGCCGTAGCGCTACTGCACCTTGATGAGCGAGTCGACCGGGGCGTGCGCGTCGGTCAGCAGCGGTACGTCAGCTACCGGGACCGGCGCCGTGTAGAGGTCGTCGGCCATCGAGTCGAACCCGGGAATCGTCACGGTGTTGCCCACCCGGTCGCCGATCCGCGCCCGCAGTTCGCTTTCGGGCAGCCGGGTGTCGGTAGCGATCACGGCGATGTTGCGTACGCGTGCGGGCGAGTCGTCCCCGGCCAGGCCGATAGGGAAGACCCAGACGTCGTCGAAGACGGTCTCGGCGGTGCGGTACATGCTGCGGAACAACTCGCTCCTGTCTCCCTCGGCAGCCGATATCACGTTGTAGGCGACCACACCCCCGGGCGACATGATCGCCTCGAGTTCGGCGAAGAACTCGGCGGTGGTGAGGTGGAACGGCAGCGAGTCGGACGTGTAGGCATCCACCACGATGATGTCGTAGGTCTCTCCCGTGCGCTGCACGTACCGGCGCGCGTCCTCGTTGAACACGCGCATCCGCTCGTCTTCAGGCAGCCAGAAGTAGCGCCGTGCCACATCGATGACGACCGGGTCGATCTCGACCGAGTCCACGCGTACGCCGGGATAGTCGCGCCAGAAGCGTTTGGTGATCGCCCCGCCGCCGAGGCCGAGAACGAGCACCCGCTCGGGGTCGGGCTTGAGCGCCAGCGCAAGGTGCATGTAGTCGGGGTAGCGGATGCGGCTCTCGTACGGGTCGTCGAGCGCGATCGCCGACTGGTGGCTGCGGTCGAAGCGGAGGTGACGCACCTCTTCGTCCTCGGTCACGGTGACGCGGTGGTACTGGGTGTCGGCGCGAAAGAGCACGGTCTCGCCGAGCTCGTTCGTGGCGGGTGCGGGGGCGATCTTCCAGAGCACCCACCCGCCAACGCCGACTGCCGCCACCGCGAGCGCGAGCGTACCGGGCACCGCCACGCGCGCAAAGGTCGCGAGCGCCGAGCGGTGCGTTGCCTGTGCCGGCAACTGGTCGGGAGCGAGACGGAGTGCCACCAGCGACATCGCAAGCAGCACAAAGCCGGTCCAGACCACGAGCGGCTCGATGGAGAGCAGCGGGATGAGCCAGAACGATGTCGCGACCGTGCCGACGATGCTCCCGGCGGTCGAGACCGCGTACAGATTGCCCGCCGAGCGGCCCAGGTGCGTGAGATCGGCACGTGCGGCGAGCTTCACGCCCATCGGCGAGACCATCGCGAGCAGGATCGCCGGGACGAAGTAGATGGCGGTGGCGGCCGCAAGCGAACCCAGCCGCGGACCGAGGGCAGCCGTGGACGGTAGGACCGCCTCGGCCACCAACGGTGCGGCGACCGTCGCCAGTCCGGCTGCGGCGATCACGAGCGGCAGCGCCCGCGCGGCGCCGAGCCGGTCGGCGATCTGTCCGCCGAGGGCGTAGCCGAGCGAGAGGGCGACCATCACGACCGAGATCACAGCGCCCCATACGTAGATGGAGTTGCCAAGGTACGGCGCCAGCACGCGCGCGGCCACCATCTCGAGGCCCATGAGAGCGGCTCCGCATCCGAACACGATCAGTCGCAACATCGGTGCCCCTTCGGCAAGCGCGGACGGCTCTGCCTATAGTGCCAGAATCTCGGTCGCACGATGCACCCGCGGACGGGCATACTTGTCTACGAACACCAGGCGCGACCCAGAGGAGTCTCAATGTCCGAGCCGCTGCCGGGACCGCTGATCGGCGCGAGCCCGTCGGAGGTGCATCTGTATCCATCGATGGCCCGCGGTGTGCTCGGCACGATTCTCGGAGGAAGCAAGTCCTAGAGGCTGGGAGGCAGACGACATGAGCGAGAACTCAGAAGAGGTCTTCACAGGTGAGCCCGCGCCGGTGCCCGAGGCAGCGGCAAGCGACGCTTCGACCGCGTGGCGCGAGGTGGTCGTCGAACTCGAGTCACTCGGTGAAGCGATCGGGCGGTGGGCCAAGGCCGCGGTGAACGACCCCGACACCAAACGGAGAGCCGATGAGCTCTCGTCCCGGCTGGACGGCTTCATGTCGGACGTGTCGGGTGCCGTCAAAGAGGCTGCGGGCTCGGACGTGGGCCAGTCGTTCCGCGAAGCGGCCGACAAGACCGGCGAGGCGTTCGGGAAGGCCGGCGAGCGTCTGTCCGAGGAAGTGGGGCCACGCCTGACGGGCGCGCTGAAGTCCGCAGCCGAGCGGCTCGGCAGGGCTGCCGAGCGGATGGAAGAGCGTGTCGGGCGCGAGACGGAGCAGCCGCCGGCTTCCGAATCGCCGACGAACGGAGATGCGGGAGGCGCGAACGGCAGCTGAGTGCCGGTCGGCATGCACTTGGGCGGTCCGTCGAGAAACGGGCGACAGTACGGGGCGTTCGGTCTAGAGTGACGTGTTAGGGGCGAGGTGTCCGCGTGCGAGCGTGGACCGGCTCTTGGAGTACGGGCGACGAGGGGAGACACACATGTACGGCTTATCGGCTTCTCACGCACGCGTACGGCCGGTGGTGTTGATCGCGATCCTGGCGCTTGTTGCAGCGCTGGTCCCGATCGTACCCGTGGCCGCTGCGCCGGCGGGTGTGCAGGAGGTCCCGGAAGGCATCACCATCTACGTCGACAACAGCGTCGACGGACCGGGTACCGGCACCGCTGCCGACCCCTTCGCCCTTCTTGGCGACGGCCTGGCCGCTGCCAGTGCCGGTGACACCGTCATGGTGGCTGCCGGTGAGTACGGTCCGGACTCCGGCGAGACACTCCCGTTCACGGTGCCGTCACAGGTCGCCGTCATCGGGGAGTACAGCGCCGAGAATGGATGGGAGACCGTCCTGCTCGGTTGGGCACTGATGGCAGATCTGGGTGCCCAGGGCGTGCCGAGCGCGCCGATCATGGTTCTCGGTGACGACATGATGGTGGAGGCCGAGCCTGATGTTCGCTCGGCCGCCGGCGGGGGCGTCGAGGGCGTCGCGCTTCAGAACCTGGTCTTCGCGTCAAACGTGTGGGTCGACACGGGGGCGGGTCTCGGGGTCTATGACTCGCAGGTTGCGATCGACAACTGTGTGTTCAGCGGTCTCACCGCGTGGGCGGGCTCGGCTATCGCCGCCTTCGAGAGCGAAGTCTCGATCTCGCGCTCCGTCTTCGAGAGCAACGGCGGCGGCGGAGGCCTCACGCTCGCTGCGCAAGAGGAGATCCCGTTCGACATCGATATGGACTCGCTGCGTCTCGACAAGCTGCCCGAAGGGGTGAGCGAGATGTCGGCGCAGTTCAGCGCATCGGCGAGCTACGGTGGAGCGATCCTGAACGTCGACACCGCGCTCGATATCGCGGGCACGGTGTTCGTAGGGAACGCGGCGACCGTGGCGGGCGGCGCCATCCTGAACGACGGTGGCACCGTCGCCACAGACGACTCCATCTTCCTGGGCAACTCCGCCGGTGACGGTTTCCTCGGCGCCGCCGAGCTCAGGGGTGCCGAGACGGATGAATACAGCGAGATCCTGCAAGACGTCTTCCTGGAGCCGATCGGTGGCGGTGTCATCAACAACCTGGGCGGAGTGTACAGCGCCAAGCGCTCTTTCTATGTCTTCAACGCGGCCGATCCCGGCGCCGTTGTCATGACGCAGGCCGGCAGCACGACACTCGACCAGTGCGGTCTCGGTCTGAACTACGGTGCGTCGATCGTGACCGTAGGTGCCACCCTACTGGGGTCTGTCGAGGCCAGATCCCTCGACTACAGGAGCGCGATCGTTCTGCCTGAGGAGCCGGTCGAGTACCCAAGCGGTACCGACATCGACAGGTGCCAGGTCCTCATGAACGACGGGTTCTTCACGGTGTACTCGGAAAGCCACCCCACACGTGTGACGAACTCGCTGTTCGCGGATAACTCCGCGGTCGCAGTGGTGGCGATCGAATCGGGCGTGGACACCAATGATGTCGCGCTCCAGCCCGAGATCTCGATCGACAGCTCGGTTGAGGGCTGCACGTTCGTGGACAACCTTGTCGACTATGCGGCCATCGTCGGTCCGATCCAGGACTACACGACTGTCGTGAACACCATCCTGTGGGACAACGACGAGTGGGCTCCATTCGCCGACGCTTCCAACGTCGATGCGTTCAGCGTCTTCTACGAGAACGGACTCGATTCCGGTGTCGAGGTCGACTGCTCCACGGACGATCCGATGCTGACCGAGGACTACGAGCTCGCCCCGGGTTCACCGTGCGTCGATGCCGGCACGAGCAGCCCCGAGTACGAAGAAGCGTTCGCCGCAGAGGCGGCGCTCTCGTGGGATCTGCGGCCGTGGGACCTCCTGAACGTAGGTCGTCCGCTCGATGGCGATAGCGACGGCGAGGCTCTCTACGACGTCGGCGCGTTCGAGTTCCTGCCCAGCGGTCGTGTCAGCGGCCTCGACCGCTTTGCCACCTCGGTCGAGGTGTCCAAGCAGCACTTCGGCACAGCGGACACGGTCGTGATCGCGACCGGCCGCGAGTTCGCCGACGGGCTCTCCGGCTCCGGTCTGGCCGGTGTGTATTACGCGCCGATCCTGCTCACCGAGCCGGGCGCGCTGCCCGCGGATGTGGCAGCCGAGATAACCCGTCTGGGCGCGACTCGTGCGTTCATCCTGGGCGGTCCGGTGGCCGTCGGCCCGGCGGTCGAGTCGGCGCTCGTCGGCCTCGGCCTCGCGGTCGAGCGCATCGGCGGCATCGACCGTTACGAGACGGCCGCGCTCATCGCCGACCACGTGATGGAGAGCAGGGACGGACTGATGTTCTTCACGGCACCGCTGAGCGAAGCGTTCATAGCGCGAGGCGATCTGTTCGCCGATGCTCTAGCGGTCGCGCCTGTCGCGTACGCGAACCGCATGCCCGTGCTCCTTGTGCAGCCGGACGCACTGCCGGCGCACACGGTGGACGTACTCGGTGAGTACGGGATCACCAGCGCGGTCGTGCTCGGTGGTGACATCGCCGTGAGCGGTGCGGTGGCCGCCGAGGTCGCCGCACTCGAGGATGTCACGGTGACGCGGATCGACGGCGCCGATCGCTACGAGACCGCCGCCAACATCGCCGAGTGGGCGTGGGAGAACTACCTCGCCGATTTCCGCACGACAGGTGTCGTCACCGGCGGTGACTTCGCCGACGCGCTTTCCGGAGGCGCCGGCATCGGCAGCAGGAACGGCGTGCTGTTGCTCAATCCGGCCACCACGGTGCACTCCGCGTGCGAGGCGTCGATCGGGGATCACGCCGACGAGATCGAGGCGCTTGTGACCTACGGTGGTCCCAATGCTCTGTCCGATTCGGTCTACACGTACCTGATGGGCCTGCTGGCACCCTAGGGCGCGAGCTTGGTCTGCCGCACGACGCGGAGGGCCGCGCATCGCGCGCGGCCCTCCGCTCGCGTGTCCATGCGCCTGCTGCGCCGATCGTCCTAGACTCGGAGCAGTCGGTGGTATAGTCACGGGCACGCTCTGCACGACGCGTGAGTCCGAAGGGGTTGTTGTGCGAATCGGTCTGCCAAGAGCGCTGCTCTACCACAAGTACCATATGCTGTGGACGACCTTCCTCGAGGAGTGCGGCTTCACGACCGTCGTGAGTCCCCCGACGAACCGTGGCATCCTGGAGCGGGGGGTCTCACTGGCTGTTGACGAGTCCTGCCTGCCGATGAAGGTGCTGCTCGGCCATATCGAGGCGCTCGCCGGCCGCTGTGACGCGGTGTTCGTGCCCCGGCAGGAGGCGTTCGAGCGCGGCGAGCATCTCTGCGTCAAGTTCATGGGCGCGTACGACATCGTGCGCAACACGATCCCCGAGCTGCGCCTGATCACCTACGATGTCAACGCCGATCACGGCGTCGACGAGCGCCGCTCGATGATCGCGATGGCTCGTTCGCTTGGCGTGCCGGCGCGCGTCGCACGTCGCGCCTACGTGCTCGCGGAGGCGGCTCAGCACGCACACGAGGTCGAACTCGCGCGCCTGCAGCAGTCGGTCGCCGATTCGCCGCGCTCCGACGACGTGCGCATCCTCGTGGTCGGCCACTCCTACAACCTGGCCGACGAGCTCATCGGCGCTCCGATCCTCGGTTACCTGCGGACGTTGGGTGCCGAGGTCGTCACCTCCGACGAGGTGGACAAGGCGCTCGCGCGGCGCACCGGTGCCGGTATGTCGCCCACGATGAAGTGGCGCTACAACAAGGAACTGCTCGGCTCGGTGGAACTCTATCGCGACATGGTGGACGGCATCGTGTTCGTCGTGACGTTTCCGTGCGGGCCCGACTCACTCATGGCCGAGCTCTGCGCCCGGCGCGTCACCGGCATTCCGATGACGACGCTGGTGCTCGATGAGCTTGCCGGCGAGGCTGGCACGCGCACGCGCCTCGAGAGCTTCGTCGACATCTTGCGGGAGCGCCGTCGCCGTGGGCACGTGAGGGCGGTGGGCGCGTGAGCGAGCGGCTCGTCACCTTCCCGCACATGGGCGAGTACTGGATCGCGTTCGAGACGCTCGTGCTCGAGCTCGGCGCCACGCCGCTCGTGCCGCCGCGCATGACCAAGCACACACTCGAGGTGGGCGCCCGGCACAGCCCCGAGTTCGTGTGCGTGCCGTTCAAGTACAACCTCGGCAACTTCATCGAGGCGCTCGATGCCGGGGCGAGCGTGATCGGCCAGGCAGGCGGCGGTTGCCGGTTCGGCTACTATGCCGAGGTGCAGGAGGCGATCCTGCGGGACCTGGGCTACGAGTTCGAGATGGTGAACCTCACGAGTTCGTGGAGTGTGGGCGAGTTCATCGCCGACTTCAAGCGCATCGCGCCGGGCGTATCCACGTTGCGTATCGCGCGGGCGTTCGCGATCGCGTATCGCAAGGCCAAGGCGCTCGAGGCCGTAGACGATCGCGTGCGCAAGAATGTCGGCTTCGAGAGCGAGCGTGGCGCGCACGACCGGGTCGTCGGGCGCTTCCACCGCGAACTGCGTGCTGCGGGGGCGTTTCGCGACGTGGCGCGGCTCGAGGAGCGCACCCTCGCCGAGCTTGCGGCGCTCCCGCTCGCCAAGCCCGAGCGTCCGCTTCGTGTGGGGGTAGTGGGCGAGCTCTACATCCTCATGGAGCCGTTTGCCAACCACAGCATCGAGCGGCGCCTGGCCGAACACGGGGTCGAGGTGCATCGCTTCGTGACGCTCACCAAGCTCATCGAGCATGGCATCCGCCATCGGCCGCACGTGCGCGCGCTCCTCGGCGAGGCCGATCCGTGGGTGAAGTATCATCTCGGCGCGGACGGCACCGAGAGCGTGGCGATGACCTGGAAGCTCATGCAGGAGGGCTTCGACGGCATGGCGCACCTGAAGCCGTTCGGCTGCATGCCCGAGGTCAGCGCGATGTCGGTTCTGCAACGCATCTCGCGGGAGCACACGTTCCCGGTCCTGTTCGTGAGCTACGACGCGCAGACCGCCGAGACCGGTATCCGCACGCGGATCGAGGCGTTCGCCGATATGCTCGTCATGCGTGCCCGAGGGAGGAACAGTGCGTAAGGGGTATCTCGGCGTCGACATCGGTTCGATCTCGACCAAGGCTGTCGTGGTGGCCGAGGATGGCGACATCGTCGCCTCGGCGTATCTGTGGACCGAGGGCAACCCGATCGGGGCGGTCAAGCGTGTCCTGAGCGAGATCGAGGGTCAGGTCGCGGGTACCGACGTGAGGGTGGTCGCCGTCGGCACCACCGGCTCGGCACGGGAGCTCATCGGTTCGGTGCTCGGCGCGCAGGTCGTGAAGAACGAGATCACCGCGCACGCGATGGGGACGCTTTCGATGCATCCGGACGTGCGCACGATCTTCGAGATCGGCGGGCAGGACTCGAAGATAATCGTGCTCCGCGACGGCGTGCCGGTGGACTACGCCATGAACACGCTGTGCGCCGCCGGGACCGGCTCCTTCCTCTCGTCGCAGGCCCGTCGCCTTGGCATACCCGTCGAGGAGTTCGGCGACTACGCCCTGCGCTCGACGCGTCCCACCAAGATCGCGGGCCGCTGCACCGTCTTCGCCGAGTCGGACCTCGTGCACAAGGCGCAGATCGGCTACGCGATCGAGGACATCGTCGCGGGCCTGTGCAACGCCATCGTGAACAACTACCTGAACAACGTCGGCAAGGGCAAGGAGATCGAGCCGCCGATCGTCTTCCAGGGCGGCGTGAGCAAGAACGTCGGCGTCGTCGAGGCGTTCAAGCGCCTGACCGGCCATGACGTGATCGTCGACGAGGTCGGGCACCTGATGGGCGCCGTCGGTATCGCGCTGCTCGCGAAGTCCTCGGGCCTCGAAGGTGACTTCGACTTCGCCGTGCGCGAGTTCGAGTTCCAGACGATGGGTGACGAGTGCGGCGGCTGCGCCAACAACTGCGAGGTCGTCTACGTACTCCGCGACGGCGAGTTCCTGGACGGCTGGGGCGCGCGCTGCGGCACGGGCATCGAGCGGGCGCGTACGGCGTCCGCGGGTCGCTAGAGGCGGCGGATTCACGTGGCCGAGTGTGCCTTCCACCCCGGCGTTGAGACGAGCGTTCGCTGCGTCGAGTGCGAGCGCCCGATCTGCCCGAAGGACTTCGTGCCGACACCGGTCGGCTACAAGTGCCCCGAGTGCGGGCGTCTGCCCCGCTCGGCGCTCCGCGGAGTCAAGCCGCGTCAACTTGCGTTTGCGGCGTTGGCGGCGGGGGCTGCCGGTATCGGTGGACCGCTGCTCGCTGCGATGCTCGGCTTCCGCTTCTGGCTGGTCTCGCTCCTGCTCGGTGTGCTCACGGCCGAGGCCGCCCGGCGAGCCTCGGGCGGTCATCGCGATGGGTCGGTGGCCGCTGTCGCGGGCACGGCCGTCCTGATCGGCACGTTCGTGGCCGGGTACGGCTACCTCGGAATGGCGCTTGCGGCGGGAGCGGCGGTCTTCTCGGTGATGTCGAACAGGTGGTGAACGCATGAGTGACGCGGCCCTGAGCTCCTTTAGCCCCGCCCGCTCGTTCGGGTGGGCGTGGCTGATGGCGATCATGGCGCTGGTACTGGCGCCGATGGCGCCGATACTTGCCCAGCCGGGCGTGTTCTCGGGTGATGAGGCGGTTGGCGCGTGGATCGCGATCGCCGTCATCGCGCCGATCGTCGCGCTCATGCTCCTCGCACTCGTCTCGCTACCGCAGATGCGCTACGACCTCGAGCGAGACGCGCTCGTGATCTCCTGCGGGCGGATGCTGCGGTACCGGGTCCCGTTCTCGGAGATAACCGACGTCCGCCGCGCCGACCTCACGCCGTCGCTGTGGTCGAGCATGCGCATGCCGGGTCTCGCACTGTGGACCGTGCCGTACGCCGACATCGGCCGTGTCCGCATGTGCGCCACGCGCATGGCCAAGGGGATCCTGCTCATCGAGGCGGGCGGCAGGCGGTACGGCATCACGCCCGCCGACGAGCAGGCGTTCGTGACCGCGCTCATGATGATGCTGCCGAAGCACGGCCGCTGAGGTGCCGACGATCCTGCCCATGGCGATCATCACGATCGCCGCCTCCGCGCTCCTGTGGGGTGCGTTCCTCTACGCCTACTCCGGTCGCACCTGGCGATTCGTCCGGCTCATGGTGTGGGGCCTGCCGCTGTCGGCGGTGGTGAACCTGTTCGTGAAGTCGCCGGTGGGGCAGGGCGTGGGCGCGCTCGCCGGCATCGATCCCGGTTTGGGGCTGGATACCCCGGTCTGGTTTCTTGTCTTCCTGTTTCTGCTCGCACCTCTCTTTGAGGAGCTCATCAAGGTCGCGCCCGCGCTCGTGCCGTCGGTGCGCCGGCACGCGACCACGCCGGACGACGCGCTGTGGGCGGGCATGGCGCTCGGCCTCGGGTTCGGTATCGGCGAGGCGGCGTATCTCGGCTGGCAGATCGCGCTTTCGGGCGCCTACGAGCAGTACGCCTGGTACATGTTCACGGGCTTTTTCGGCGAGCGTCTGGTCGTGGTGCTGCTCCACGGGTTCATGACCGCGCTGCTCATGTGGTTCGCCGCGCGCGGGCGTCCGGTCATCGGTTATCTGGCCGCCGTGGGCACGCACGCGCTGCTCAACTCGGGCGCGATGCTCTTTCAGCTCGGATTGGTCGCCGAGGGGGTCGCGGGACTGTCGCTGCTGGTAGTGCTCGTGGTCGCAGTCATCGTCTTCGAGCGCGTCCGGCCTCGCTATCGCCAGGATCAGGCCAGAGATGACGTCGTCTACTACTCGGCGGACGACTGACGCCGGGCGTGTGCCCACAGTGCCGTCGCGGTACCATCGCATCCGAGAGGAGGTGGCGCCGGTGGGCGACAGGACGATTCGCGTGCGGTTCGAGCCCGGAGGACTTGATGCCGATGTCGCACCCGGCACCACGCTGCTCGATGCGGCTCACGCCGCCGGTGCGAGTATCGACGCGCCGTGCGGTGGTGCGGGCCGATGCGGGGCGTGCCGGTTGCGCGTGACCGGCGAGGTCTCGGCGCTCACCCCCGAGGAGGCCGACATCTTAGGCGGCGCGAGCGTGGCCGCCGGCAGGCGGCTCGCGTGCCGCGCCCGCGCGACCGGCGACGCGGTCGTCACACTCGGTCGCGTGCGGGGTTCGGCGAAGGTCGTCGTCGGCCCGGTGCGCGCACCCTCCGAGGGCACCCGGCCGGAGACATCGGGCGACGTCGGCGCAGCGGTCGACATCGGCACGACCACCATCGCCGTGGCGATCGTCGACATGGCAACCGGGGACGTTCTCGCCAGCCGGGGCGCTTTGAACGCGCAGGACGCATTTGGCGCCGACGTCATGAGCCGGGTGACCGCGGCGCTCGACGGAGCCGCCGCGGAACTGCGGGCGACGGTCCTCGAGCAGGTCGCCGATCTCGTGGCCGACGCGCTCGACGAGATCGGGTCGCCGGCCGATGATCTCATCGAGTTGGCCATCTGTGGCAACACGGCGATGACCGGCATCCTCCTCGGTCGCGATCTCTCGCCGCTTGCCGCCGCGCCGTACGAGGGCGCTGACATCTCCGGGGCAACCGGAACTGCCAGCGCGTTCGGCCTGCCCGCCTTCGACCGCGCGGAGGCGTACGTGCTTCCGGGCATCTCGGCGTTCGTCGGCGCCGATATCACCGCCGGGCTGCTCGCCACGCGCCTGGACGAGCGAACTGCCCCGACGCTCTTCGTCGACCTGGGCACCAACGGCGAGATCGTGCTCGCCGGAGCCGGACGCATGCGCGCCACGTCCACCGCGGCCGGTCCTGCGCTCGAGGGAGCGGCCATCGAGTGCGGCATGCTGGCCGAGACAGGTGCGCTCGAGCGCGTCACGCTCGAAGGCGACGGGCTCTCGCTCGGCGTCATCGGAGACGTGGCTCCGGCAGGGATCTGCGGGAGCGGCGTGCTCGACCTCGTTGCGGCGCTGCTTGACGCGGGGGTACTCGACGCGAGCGGACGGCTGCTCGACGTGCCGGGCCCGCTCGGCGCGCGCGTCGCCGAGCGCGATGGTCAGCGCGTGTTCGCGTTGGACCCCGGGTGCGACGTCGTCCTCACGCAGAAAGACGTGCGTCAGGTCCAGCTCGCCGTCGCGGCGGTGCGCACGGGGATCGAGTTGCTGCTCGCCGATGCCGGGGTGCGTGCGACCGATATCGGCGAGGTCATCGTCGCCGGCGGCTTTGGCCTCCACGTCGATGCCGCATCGGTCACGCGGATCGGGCTCCTGCCTGCCGAGTGGCGGGACCGCATCACCTTCGCCGGCAACACCGCACTGGCTGGCGCACGCCTCACGCTCGGCGACGTGGCCTGGCGCCGGCGAGCGACGACGCTGGCTGGGCGCGTCCGCGCGATCGATCTGGCCGCGCACCCTGAGTTCCAGGACCGCTTCATCGCGGCGCTCGAGTTTCCGGGGTGATGGTCAGGCCGGGGTAGAGCCGTATCTTGCGTCTGTGTGCCTGATGGCATATACTTCGACAATCATCGAAGTTACCTGTGAGGACACATGACCACTGCTACACGACCCGCACTCAGCGAGGCGCAGCTGGACGCAGCGCTCAAGGCGCTGGCTTCCGCGCAGCGGCGTGAGATCCTGCGCATCCTCGTTGCGAGCACCGACATCCCGGGAAAGACCTGCTGCGCCGAGGATGAGATGTGCGGATGCACGCTCGCCGAGCGACTCGGGCTTGCGGCATCGACCATCTCTCACCACATGTCGGTCTTGCGCGCCGCCGGACTGATCACGTCGCGTAAGGACGGAACCTGGGTGTATTACACAGCCCGCACGGACGTACTCTCCTCAGTAGCGGAAGCGGTGCAGGTGCTCTAGACATCCCGGCGAGTCATGCACGGGCGATGTGCGGTTGAGTTGATTCGACGAATATCGAAATGAAGTACATGACGGAAGGGTGGACGACATGGTCGTAAAGATCCTGGGGCCGGGGTGCATGAACTGCCAGAAGCTGGAGGCGCTCGCACGAAAGGCCGTCGATGAGCTCGGTCTGGACGCCGAGATCGTCAAGGTAGACGACTACGCCGACATCATGGCCTACGGCATCATGTCGACGCCCGCTCTCGTGGTGGACGAGCAGGTGAAGATCGCCGGCTTCGTGCCGTCGCTCGATCAGGTCAAAGCTGCGCTCCAGGCGTAGCCGGAAGGGATAGTCACGTGAGCAGCATAGGTGCATTCTTCGGCTGGCTCAACGACGCGCTGCTCAAGATGGTGTGGCTGAACGACCTCGTAGGCCAGCTGGTCGAGAAGGTCTTCGGGCTGCCGCTCGACGGCCGCGCCGGCGCAGGCGTGCAGTTCTTCATCTACGACACCATCAAGATCTTCGTGCTGCTCTCCACACTCATCTTCGTGATCTCGTACGTGCAGAGCTTCTTCCCTCCGGAGCGCACCCGGAAGATCCTCGGCCGGTTCTCGGGCGTGTGGGCCAACACTCTTGGCGCGCTTCTGGGCACGATCACGCCGTTTTGTTCGTGCTCCTCCATACCGCTCTTCATCGGATTCACGTCGGCGGGCCTTCCGGTGGGCGTGACGTTCTCGTTCCTGATCTCGTCGCCGCTGGTGGACCTTGCCTCGGTCATCCTGCTTGCGAGCATCTTCAACTGGAAGATCGCAATCGCGTACGTGGTCGTCGGACTCGTCCTCGCGGTCATCGGTGGAACGCTGATCAGTGCGCTCAAGCTCGAGCGCTTTGTCGAGCCGTTCGTGTACGGGACGCACCTGGCCGAAGCCGATATGCCTGAACTCACGGCGCGCGATCGACTCTCTTTCGCCTGGCGCGCGGTCGTCGACATCGTGAAGAGGGTGTGGCTCTACGTTCTTGCCGGCGTCGGCATCGGGGCCGTCATCCACGGGTGGATTCCCGAGTCGTTCATATCCGCGGTCCTCGGCGACCGCAACCCCTTCTCGGTGGTGCTCGCTACGATCGTCGGTGTGCCGATGTACGCGGACATCTTCGGCACTCTGCCGATCGCCGAAGCGCTCGTGACTAAGGGCGTGGGAATCGGAACGGTGCTGGCGTTCATGATGGCGGTGACCGCACTCTCGCTGCCTTCGCTGATCTTGCTCAAGAAGGTCGTCAAGACGCCGCTGCTCGCGACGTTCTTTGGAATCGTTGTGACCGGCATACTCATCATCGGCTACGCGTTCAACGCGTTCAGCGGCCAGCTTCTGTAGGTACGCTTCACCTCAGACGAAGGAAGGCGCTGTATGGATAGTCCGAGCATCCCGGAGAGCCCCGCTGCCTCCGCAGTGTCCATCGCTCTCGTGCCGCTGAAAGCCGGGGACTAGGATGCTCGAGCGCTACATCGGCTACGCCTACCTGGTTCTGGCAGCGATCGGGTTCGCGTACACGTACGCGAAGAGCCATGACAAGGCCCGCACGGCAGCGCAAGGAGGCCTGAAGGCGCTCCGCGGTGTCGCGCTTACGTTCGCCGGGGTGTTCGGACTTGTCGGACTTCTCGACGTCTTCGTGCCCCCGGCGTTCATCGAACGCGTGCTGGGATCTCAGGGCGGGTTTATGTCATTGCTCGCAGGAAGCGCGCTGGGCTCGGTCGCCGCCGGGCCTCCGGTGGCCGCCTATCCGATTGCGGCCTCACTCCTCAAGAGTGGAGCATGGGCGCCTGCGGTGGCGGCATTCATCGTGTCGTGGACACTGGTGGGCTTCGTCTCGCTTCCGTTCGAGGCGCGGACGTTCGGTCCGAGGTTCGCTCTCGCGCGCAACGCGCTCTCATTCGTATTCGCGATGATCATCGGGCTGCTGATGGGGTGGGTTCTGTGAAGCGGCTGCTTGAGTGGATGAGGGACGAGCTGCTATTCGTGCTGTCTGTCGTGCTCTACGTGTGGGCGTTCGCCGTCGCCCCGGACAAGGCGCTTCAGGCTCTTGCTGTTGGGTGGCGGGCATTCCTCGGCATCCTGCCGATCATCGCGGCGGTGTTCACGGCGCTGGGCCTCTTCAACGTGTGGGTGGACAAGAAGAAGATCGCAGCCGTGCTCGGCAGGGGTGGCGGGATAAAGGCGGTCGCGATCGCGAGTCTCGCCGGAACCATCCTCGTCGGCCCTGTGTACGTGATCTTCCCGCTCCTGAAAGCGGTACGCGAGCACGGCGCCAGATGGGCCGTCATTGGTGCGGTACTTGCCGCATGGGCGGTCAAGGTACCCATGGTGCCGATGGAGATAGGCATGCTGGGCCTGCGCTTCTCCGCCGCGCGCATCGCGCTGGTCGCACTTGCTGCAATCCCGATCGGCTATCTGCTGGAATGGGTGATGGGCATCCATCGCTCTGCTGCCGCTATCGAATCTAGCGAAGGGATCGTGATCGATGAGTAAGAACTCACAACCTGCACGAACGACCCCGATGGAGGAGAAATCCCCGGACGATGCGCCCACGGCGACCGGCCGCTCGAAAGGCCCGATCGCACTTCTGGTGGTCGCCGTGTTCATTGGCTTCGTCGCGATCAAGCTGGTGAGCGATGGCGTGGGGACCGCACCATCGCCCGCTTCCGAGGGCGCCCCGGCCGGCACGACCATCACCTCGGTCCGCAATGACGCTGCTGTCGACTACGATGCGGCGGTGGCATCGGGCAAGCCGATCTACGTGCTCTTCCACTCGCTCACATGTGAACCGTGTGTCGAGATATCGTCGGTTGCCGACGAGGTGCTGCCCGACTACGAGGGCGATGTCGTCTTCGTCAACGCCATCACGGACGACCCGTCAGGTCAGCAGCTGGCCGCGAACTTCGCGTTCCAGTACATTCCGACATCGTTCTTCCTCTCGGCAGGCGGTGCCGAAGTGGTTGACTCGTTCACCGGGGCGATGGGCGACGCGCAGATGCGCGCCTACCTGGACGCACTGGTGCAGGCCCGGTGAACATCGAGAGCCTGGCATCCGGCCTGACTTCCGGGAACGTCGGCGGTATCGCGGCGTTCGGCGTCGCTTTCCTGGGCGGTCTCGTGGCGGGGTTCGGCCCGTGCATCCTGCCGATGTTGCCCGCGGTCTTCGGCTATGTCACCGGGATGGTCACGCGCGACGCCCCGGCCGAGGAGCCTCGTGCGCTTCTCGTTCGAGCGCTGGGGCTCTCGATGGTCTTCGTGCTCGGGATGAGCGTCGTGTTCGCGGCCATCGGCGCAGTCGCAGGATTCCTCGGGCGCGCACTCATGTTCGGCGCGTGGGCGTACTACGTGATCGCGGCGATCTGCGTGATCATCGCGCTGCAGATGCTGGACCTGATCGATCTTCCGGTGGACAGACTCAACGCCCTGTTGCCGATGAAGCGACCCGAGAGGCGCGGCATCATCGGTGCCTTCACATTCGGGATGTTGTTCGGTCTCGTCGCGTCCCCATGCTCGACGCCGATCCTGGCGGCTATCGCGGCGATCGCCGCGACAACCGGCAGCGCCGCCAAGGGCGGTGCACTGCTGTTCGTGTACGGACTCGGCAAGGGCGTGCCCCTGTTGATGCTCGGTCTCGCCTCAGGCTCACTCGGTCTGATGCGAAAGGTGTCGCGCCTGACGCCTGTGCTCACCAGGATCGGTGGCGTCGGCCTGCTGGGCGCGGCTGCGTACCTGATCTATCTTGCATGATGTCCAAAGGAGGATGTATGGAAGAGATCGTCATCCAGGTCGTGTCCGAACCGGCCTGCGGTTGAGGCAGCGGAACCGACTGCTGCGACACGCCTGAGTCCCTGCCCGGTGAGATCGCCGAGGGAGCGACTTGAGAGATGCCGCTGCAGTGGCGCCTCCACGTGCTGGAGGTACAGTTGAGAGAGCGGATCGACAGACCGGTATGCGTCGTTGAGAGGAGTCTGTACCATCTTGCGGGTGCTGAGCGCAACGCTGCTGTCGACGTTCTCGTGAGTGGAGCCGAGTTGCCATTGGTCCTCGTGGGCGATCGAGTCGCGTGCACGGGTTCGTTGGACCCAGATGCCGTCAGCGCGGCGATTCGCGAACTGGGGTAGCGGCTCAGCCGGTCCTGAGCGCCTCGGCGAGCGTTTGCGGCAGCCCGACCGCCACAATCGCCTGCGCAACTCGCTCGATGTCGTAGGCGACTCGATGCACGACCACGCCGAGCCACACACGCTCACCGCCCGGCGCGCCTATGGGTCCTGCAGCGTGGTCGTCAGGGCACGCTGCGTTCACCTCGGCCTTGCTGCCGAAGACGAGCTCGACCCATCCCGCGCGCGGGTCGCCGTCCTTCGGCTTGCCGACCGAGCCGCTGCTCACGTAGTGGATCGCGCGACCGTCATCGGCTGTGAGTACCCGGTGATACGGGATGTGGATGTGCCCGACGCACACGACGTCGGCTACCGCCTGGTCGGCGAGCCTTGCCAGCTGCGCGTCCTTCCGGTCGAGAAGTAGGTACTCGTTGATCTTGCGCGGGCTGCCGTGCGCGAGCAGGATGCGGGCTCCCTCGTGCTCGAGGCGAAACTCCGTCGGCAGCGTCGCCAGCCACTCGTGGTCGGCGTCGTCGAGCGCCTCATCGGTAAAGGCGTACGACGCCGCGCCGTCTGACTTCGCCTGTTCGGTCGCGTAGTAGCAGCCGCACTCGCCGCGCCGCAAGCCGACACCCTCGTCGTAGTTGCCGCGGATCGTCGGGATGCCGAGCGAGCGGATGCGCGCGACCACGCCGGACGGATCCGGCCCGTAGCCCACCAGATCGCCGAGACAGTAGAGCTCCTCGAGGTCAGCCGAGGCGATGTCAGCGAGCACCGCATCGAGGGCAAGGGAATTCGCGTGGATGTCCGAGAAGAGCGCGATGCGCCTCATGAGTCGCACGCCTCGCCTTCCACGAGAGACGAGACCAAGGCGACCGGCTCCACACACACGGACCCTTCGCCCGAGCGATCCATGTACCGCTTGCGGGTGCGGTTGGCGATCCATACGAGCGAGAGCATCACCGGCACCTCGACGAGCACGCCGACGACGGTCGCGAGCGCCGCGGCTGACTTGAGGCCGAACAGCGCGATCGCCACAGCCACCGCAAGCTCGAAGAAGTTCGAGGCGCCGATGAAACCGGCGGGCGCTCCGATGCGGTGCGGGATCCTCCAACGCCAGGACCATCCGTAGGCGATCACGAAGATGAGGAACGTCTGGATCGTGAGCGGGATCGCGATGAGGAGGATGTGAAGCGGGTTGTCCACGATGATCTCACCCTGGAAGATGAAGATGATCACGAGGGTGACGAGCAGGGCGATGATCGTGACGGGGCCGAATCGCGGCAGGAAGTCGCGCTCGAACCACGCGAGGCCTTTGGTCGCGATCAGGCGCGTGCGCACGAGCCATCCGGCAGCGAGCGGCACGACCACGAAGAGCACGACGGAAAGCGCCATCGTGTCCCATGGCACCGGGATGCCGCCGACGCCCAGAAGGAACGACACGATGGGCACGAACGCCACCAGCATGATGAGGTCGTTTATCGCGACCTGCACGAGCGTGTAGGCGGGATCGCCGTCGGCCAGATACGACCATACGAACACCATCGCGGTGCACGGAGCAGCGCCAAGTAGCACCGCACCGGCGAGGTACTGCTGCGCCAGTTCGGGTGTGATCTGGTTCGTGAAGATCACGTTGAAGAACAGCCACGCGATACCGAACATCGTGAACGGCTTGATGAGCCAGTTGACCACGGTCGTGACGATCAGTCCGTTCTTGCGTTCGCCGACGCGCCTGATCGATGCGAAGTCGATCTGCAGCATCATCGGGAAGATCATGAGCCAGATGAGGACGGCCACGGGCAGCGATATCTCCGCGTACGTGAAGCGCGAGAGTCCATCGGCCACGCCAGGCCAGGCGTTCCCGATGAACGTGCCGGCGGCGATGCAGAGCGCCACCCACAGCGTGAGGTAGCGCTCGAAGAAGCTCATGCGCTTCTTCTCGGCGGGTGCTGCGGGTGCGGTTCCGCTCATCGACTCTCTCCTTGTCCCGGGTCGCATGTTGCCGCGTCGGAGGCGATCTCGCCCAGGGCGTTCACGAACTCCTCGAGCACGGGCTTGTTCAGGCAGTACACCATCGAGGTGCCGATCGCGTGCGAGAGGATGACACCGGCATCCTTGAGGACTCGCAAGTGCTGAGAGATTGTCGACTGCGCCAGCGGTAGTCCGGCGAACACGTCGTGGCCGCGGCATTCGTTCTGCGCTGCCAGAAGCCGAACGATACGCACACGCGCGGGGTGGGCGAGCGCCTTGGCTGTCGTGGCCAGCTGCTCCTCGTTCACCGAGCCTCCTTAATCGTCAATCGTAGATAAACGATACACAGGGAGGCGTCCTCATACAAGAAGCCGAGCGCGGATTTCGTCGTCTATCCGCTTGGATCGGTAAGAAGTCGGCTAACCGGGTGCCTGTGCGTCCCGCGGGGAACTCACGCTTGACACCGTACGATGCTTATAGCAATCATCTGATGGGGTTATACCGTGTCCGAGAAAGGGGAGTTCTATGACCAAGCGTCGTGTGATCGGCCCTACCGCCTGGATACTCGGCGGAGCGGGTCTGTTCATCGGGGCGGTCGCCGCGTGGCTGGTGAGTCAGGGGAATCCGGGCAACATGGGCCTGTGTATCGCGTGCTTCCTGCGCGACATCACGGGCTTCTTCGTTGGCGGATCGACCAACCAGGCCGCTGTCGCCTACATCCGGCCCGAGATCATCGGCATCATCTTAGGCGCGATGGGTGCCGCACTCGTCACGCGCGAATTCCGCCCGCGCGGCGGGAGCCAGCCGATCATCAGGTTCGTGCTCGGTTTCATCTTCATGGCCGGCGCACTCATCTTCCTCGGGTGTACCGTGCGCGCGTGGCTGCGCCTTGGCGGCGGCGATCTGTCCGCTCTGTGGGGCGTGGCGGGTATCGTCGCCGGCGTGATCGTCGGCATCGTGTTCCTGAAGCGAGGCTTCAACATGGGGCGGGCGAAGAACCTGGCCAAGCCGCTCGGCTGGCTGCTTCCTGCCGTCGGCGTGGCGATGCTCGCCTTCCTGCTCCTCTCGACGTACGGCGCCAAGCCCGACTGGGCCACCGTCACGCCGGCCAACGGCAAGGCGGTCGTGCCGGGTGAGGTCGTCGTCACGACCGACGGCACCGTGATCAAGCCCGCGGACGCCACGCTCGTGGACGGCGCCGTGGTGGCCGCCGACGGGACTGTGCTGGCCGACTCCGGCAAGGTGGCCGAGACCAAGCCCATGCCTGGCGGTAAGCGGGCGCCGCTGTGGATCTCGCTTGTCGCCGGTCTTGCCATCGGCGTCGTCGCGCAGCGCAGCCGCTTCTGCTCGATTGGAGGCATCCGCGATGCAATCCTCGTGCGCCGCTTCGACCTGCTCTTTGGTGTGGTCGGCCTGCTGATCGGCGCGACGGTCGTCAACCTCATCTTCGGTCAGTACAACCTCGGCTTCACCGGTCAGCCCGTGGCGCACAACGACGCGCTCGGCAGCTTCGCGGCGATGACGGTGGCCACCTTCGCGGCAATCCTGCTCGGCGGATGCCCGTTCCGCCAGGTGATCATGGGCTCCGAGGGCGATGCCGACTCGTTCATGGCGGTCGCGGGCATGCTCGTGGGCGCGGGGGCCACGCACTTCTTCAAGCTCGCGTCATCCCCGGCCGGTCTTACCGATATCGCGTGGCCGGCACTCGGCGTGATGGCAGTCGTCCTCGTCGCGGTGGCTGTCTTCGGCTCCCGCACAACCGCATAGTGGAAGAAAGGGACGCACTATGAAGGAACTCGATGTACGCGGGCTCTCATGCCCGATGCCGCTGATGCATACGAAGAAGGCGCTCGAGAGCGATCCGGCCGAGATCGTCGTCCATGCCGACAGCGGGACCGCCAAGGCCAACGTCGCGGCCCTGCTGGCCGACGAAGGCTACACGGTCACGATCGAGGAGTCGGGCGAGGAGTACCGCATCAAGGGACTTCGCGCGTGAGGCTGTTCGGCCGCAAGGACGCGGACCCGAGCCCGGGCGCCGAGGAGGCGCTCGGGCTGTTCCTCTTCGAGGCCGTCAACGACGCGATCGCCGCCGAGCGTGCGCTCAAGACGGCCGGCTACGGTGTGCATCTTGTGGCGCCGCCACCGCACCTGCGCGCCGGCTGCGATCTCTCGGTCGCGCTCGAGCGCGTCGAGCACGTCGGTGCGGAACGCGTGCTCGCCGAGGCGGGTGTGCACGTTCGCGAGTGGGTGAATGACGCCGAGGGCACCGCGAGCGTGTGCGATCTCGTGACGTCGGTGGACTTCGGCGACTGGCTGATGGTGCGTGCCGGGAACATGAAGATCGTCGTGGAGAAAGCGACCGGCGTGATCGTGAACACATCGGGCGGCGGGTGCCCGGACATCCCGTATCTGAACCTCGCGCTTGTGGGCAAGCGCCTCGACGAGGTGCCGCGCCCCAAGGATCTTGGCTACACCCTGTGCGGGCTGATGCTCGATCGCGCCTATGTCGAGGTTCGCGCGCTTCTCCCTGGCGGTGAGGTGGCATGACGCTGCTCGTAGTCGCCACCTATCCGGTCGTCGACGGGCCGGTCCTCGATGGTCAGGTCTCGCTCGAGGACGACGGCGGCATCGTCATCGGCGGGACGCGGGTACCGAGCTCACAGGGCACCTCGGCGATGCTCGGCGCGGCCGTTCAGGTTGCGACTCACCTGGGCACGCCCGTCCCGTACGCGCTCGTCGCGGGGGATATCGGTCGCGGGGACGGCACGCGCCATGTCTACGAGCGTCTCGCCGAGGTAGCGACGCGCGTCCGTCCCTCGGTCATCGCGTTTCACTACATGCAGCCGGTGATGGCACTGATGCGCAGAGCGATCGACCAGCTGGCCGAGGTGGCGCCCGGGGCGCTGCTTGTCGCCGATGCCGGCGGGATGTACGCGGCCAAGGCGGCGGGGTTGGCGAACCGCTTCGAACTCATGACTCCTGACGTGGGAGAGCTCGGCTTCCTGGCCGATCCCGACGTCACGCATCCCGCCTACGTCTCTCACTACCTGTTCGGCAACGAGGGCTTCGATCCGATCGCGCTGGCTGCACGGGCCCGTGCGACCGGCGGCTCCGCCCGCGTGCTGCTCATCAAGGGCGTGCGCGATCACATCGCGCTCGACGGTGCGATCGCCGAGGTCGTCGACGAGCCCTGCGTCCCTGAACTCGAGGCCATCGGCGGAACCGGTGACACGGTCACGGGTCTCGCCTCGGCGTTCCTCGCGGCGGGCTTTCCCACGGTGGATGCGGCGCGCTGCGCGTGCCTGGCCAACCGTGAGGCGGGACGGGCGATGGGGGCGACGCCTGCGATGCACGCGAGCGACGTGGTCGCCGCTCTCCCCGGGATCCTTGCCGACAACCTCTGCCGGTGGGGCGGCGCTTGCGTGGTCTAGGCTGCTGCGTGGTGTAGCATGAAGCGCGCGCCTATCGGTACGATGAGCGCGTACGCGCGGCTGACACGCAGGGAGGGTCCATGCTCTTCGGCATCGTCATCACCCGCACTATCCTCATCAGCGGCGGTGTTGTGCTCCTGGCGCTCATACTGTTCCAGGTCATGCAGGGCAAGCGGAAGATCAAGTTCAAGGGTCCGCTGCACATGAAGGTTCACCGCTGGAGCGCGTACGCGATCATCGTTCTCGCGGTCCTTCACGCGCTTGCGGGACTCGTCTACGTCAACGTCGTCCGGCTCTAGACACGCCGACCACCGGAGGAACAATGGACACCCCCTCAGACGCGCCGGAGCAGCCCGCGTTCTCGCCGCCCGTCGCACAGGTCGCGTTCTCTCCCGCCCCCCCGAGGGCGCCGATGTCGGCCGGCGCCAAGTGGGCTATTGGCCTGACCATCGGTTTCGTCATCCTGACGCTGCTCTCGTGCGTGGGACTCGTGGTGGTCGCCGCCACGGGCGGTCCTGCGATCGGATCGTCCGGCGATAGTATCGCGCTCATCCACATCGGCGGCGTGATCGCCGGGAGCGGCACGACCTACCAGGGCGTGGCGTCCCCGGAGTACGTCCTCGACCAGCTCGACCAGGCACTCGCCGATGACAGCGTGCGTGCCATCCTGTTGCGTATCGACTCTCCCGGCGGGACCGTCGCGGCCTCACAGGAGATATCGCTCGCGGTACGTCGTGCCGCCGAGGAGAAGCCGGTCGTCGCGAGCATCGGAGATATCGGCGCATCGGGGGCATATATGGTGGCCTCGCAGTGCAGCGAGATCGTCGCCTCGCCCGGGTCTTCCGTGGGCAGCATCGGCGTGATCATGGAGATCCCCAACGTCGCGGGCCTGCTCGACAAGCTCGGCGTCGAGTTCACCGTCCTGACCGAAGGCGAGCACAAGGACGTCGGCACCCCCTACAGGAGCGTGACGGCCACCGAGAGCGCGATGCTCCAGGGTCAGATGGAGATCGCCTACGAGCAGTTCATCTCGGATGTGGCCACCGGTCGCGGCATGTCGGAGGCCGAGGTGCGCGAACTCGCCACGGGCTGGGTCTGGCTCGGTAGCGAGGCTATCGAGCTCGGGCTCGTGGACACGCTCGGCAACTACGACGATGCGGTCGATGCGGCCGCCGAACTCGGCGGCATCGAGGGCGAGCCGTACATCGTGACGTACGACCACGAGTACTCGCTCGAGAATCTGATCTGGGACACCTTCGGGCTGACGGCGCGCTCCATGTCACTCGATGCAGACGCGCTGCGGCGGATCGGGCTGCCCCGGTGAGCGCAGGCCGCGACGACCACGCGATGACGGTGCGCGAGGCCTTCCGTGCGGTGGTGGCTGACCGGTCGTGGTTCAAGAAGACCGCCATCGGCGTCGGCATCATGATGATCCCGTACGTCGGCACGTTCTGGTTCACGGGTTACGGACTCGCCTGGGTTCGTGCAGCGGCCTGGGACCCCGAGGCACAACTGCCCGAGTGGCAGCCGGTGGGTCCGCGTCTGCGCACGGGTCTCATCGCGTTCGTGGTGAGCCTCATCTACTCTCTACCGCTGTCCGCACTCATGATCGGTGGGGTCTTCCTGCTCATCGCGCGCGGTGCCTTCGGGCTTGCCGAGATGGCGAGCGTTTGGGACTTCGTGGTCCCGCTCATCGCGTTCACGGTGGGCATGACCCTCGTGTCGGTTGTCTACGGGGTCGCTATCTGGCCGGTCTTCGCGCAGGTCGCACTGTACGACTCGATCGAGTCCGGCTTCGATCTGCGGCGCATCTTCGGCCGGGTGCGCGAGTACGCGGCCGCGTATCGCTCGGTGTTCTGGCGTGCTCTCGCGGTGGGACTGGTCTCGTCGTTCATCGTGCTGGCGGGCATGGCGGTCGTTGTCGGCGGCATGGTCTTCGGGGTCGCACTGCTGCTGCCCGACGAGATGGCCGGACTCGCGTGGATGCTCGTCATGCCCGCGCAGATGATCTCCTCGGTGCTCACCGGGTTCGCGAGCATCCTTGCAGCACTCGTGTCATACCGTCTGTGGGCCGGGTACACGCGGACCGCCTACGGGCTCGACAGGCTCGCATCCATGCCGGACGTGGCGGTCTGACGGGCTGCGAGTGCCCTTACCGCGCCTGTCCGTATCGCCTACAATGCACCCATGACGCGCGGGCAGGGGCGCCCGCGTCGTCTCCCCGCCGTCCGCCCCGCGACGCCCGATCAGAAAGGACGTCCGCGTGCAGCCGATCGATCTCAAGCCGAGTGCCCAGGGTAAGGTCCGCGACATCTTCGACATGGGTTCGGAGCTCCTCATCGTCGCGACCGACCGCATCAGTGCGTTTGACGTGGTTCTCCCCGATCCGATCCCGTACAAGGGCGAGGTCCTCACGAAGATCTCGCTCTTCTGGTTCGACCTGCTCGGCGACGTGGTGCCGAACCACCTCATCTCGGCCGACGAGTGCGATCTTCCCGATGCGCTCGCCGATCACGCCTCGTCGCTCCGCGGCCGGTTCATGCTCGTGAAGAAGGCTCAGGTCTTCCCGGTCGAGTGCATCGTTCGTGGCTATCTTGCCGGGAGCGGCTGGAAGGAGTACCAGGCGAGCGGCACCGTGTGCGGTCAGAAGCTCCCGGACGGCCTCGTCGAATCGAGCCGCCTGCCCGAGCCGATCTTCACGCCATCGACCAAGGCCGCCATCGGTGACCATGACGAGAACATCAGCTTCGAGCAGATGGTGGAGATCGTCGGGGGCGAGCAGGCCGGGCGGCTGCGCGACATCTCGATCGCGCTGTACTCGGCAGCTCGCGACCACGCCGCCTCGCGCGGCATCATCATCGCGGACACGAAGTTCGAGTTCGGCCTGGTCGACGGCGAGATCACGCTCATTGACGAGGTGCTCACGCCCGACAGCTCGCGCTTCTGGCCTGCTGAAGAGTACGTGCCGGGCAGCGGTCAGCAGAGCTACGACAAACAGTTCGTGCGCGACTGGCTCGAGGCGAGCGGGTGGGACAAGACGCCGCCGGCGCCGGCGCTTCCTGAAGACGTGATCGTGATGACCGCCGAGAAGTACGTTGAGGCGTTCGAGACGATCACCGGCATGCCGTTCTCTCCGGAAGGGGACTGAGGTCCCGTGTCACAGCGCAGCTATGGCAACGATCGCTACCGCAAGGGCGCGAAGATAGGCTCCACCAGAAAGAGCGCGGCCGGGGCAAAGCCGGTCCGCAAGCAGGGGACCGTGGACGCGGGTACCGTGTCCAAGCCCAAGAAGAAGCCCGGTCAGGACAAGGACTGGAGCGGTCTTCCCACGTCGCCGGAGATCAAGAAGTGGCGCCGGGTCTGGTGGGTGCTCCTGCTCGGCGGTCTGGCGCTGATCGGCATCGGGTGGGCCGTCCCTGCGCTTCGCGAGAACATGGCCGTGCAGCGGGTGATCGCCACTGCGGTGCTCGGCTTCTCACTGGTGGCGGTGAGTATCGACATCTTCGTCATCCGCAAGCTCCGCAAGAAGCTCATCGAGGCGCAGGGCGCCAAGAAGCGGCCGTCCAAGGATGCTGGCGTCAAGGCCGCCGAGAAGGACAAGGCCGAAGGAGCCAGGCCCGGCAAGGACCGTTCGTGAGCCTCAAGATCCTGCCCGCACGTGTGAGAGCCCATCTCTACCTGTTCTGGGTCGGGATGGCGCTTGCGGGCGCCGGGGTGGTCGGTTTCTTCTTGAGCTTCTGGCGTGTCGCCTCGGCCACCCAGGCAGCCATCGACGTGCATACCGATATCCCGGTGGTCGCCTACGCGTCGATAGGCGCGTGGCTCATCGGGCTGGTCATCATGTGGTATAGCCGGCGGACGCTCAACGCCGCCGTGGCAGAGCGCAACCGGCAGACGCGGGAATCGCTCGCGCACACCGACGCCGATACAGCCGCCGAAGCGCCCGACAGGCGCGACGCGTAAGGGGGAGATCATGGCACGGTTCGAGATCCACGTGACCTACAAGAAGGGCATCTTCGACCCGCCCGGCGCAACGGCCGAGCGTGCACTCGTCAACCTCGGCTACGAGGAGGTCGCCTCGGTCAAGATCGGCAAGTACATCCAGCTCGAGGTGGCCGACGGTACGTCCGAGACCCGGGTCCGCGAGATGTGCGACAAGCTGCTCGCCAACCCGGTCATCGAGGACTACCGCATCGAGCGGGTCGGGGAGGCTTAAGCGCATGCGCTTCGGTGTGGTGATCTTCCCCGGCTCCAACTGTGAGCAAGACGCCGTCCACGCGATCCGGCATCTCGGGATGCAGGCCGACTACGTGTGGCACGGCGACACGGACCTCGCCGGCTACGACGCGCTCGTGCTGCCCGGCGGCTTCTCCTACGGCGACTACATCCGCTGCGGCGCCGTGGCGCGCTTCAGCCCCGTGATGGCCGAGGTCGTGCGGTTCGCCGAACGCGGCGGGCCCGTCGTCGGCATCTGCAACGGCTTCCAGATCCTTGCCGAGGCGCACCTGCTGCCCGGCGCGCTGCTCCGCAACCGCGGTCTCAAGTTCATCTGCACGACGGTCGACCTGCGGGCCGAGGAGAGCGCGTGCCAGTGGCTCGACCGTGCACCCGGTACGGTCCTGCGCGTGCCGATCAACCACAACGAGGGCAACTACATCTGCGATGAGCAGACGCTCGAGCGCCTCCAGGGCAATGGCCAGATCGTGCTGCGCTACTGCGAACCGGACGGTTCGCGTGCCGCCGGCGGCAGCGCCCCCAACGGCGCGCTCGATGACATCGCCGGCATCTGCAACGAGCGCGGCAACGTGTTCGGGCTGATGCCGCACCCCGAGCGGGTGGTGGACCCGTTGTCGGGCGGGACCGATGGGCAGCACTTCTTCACCGCTATCGCGCGGCGCCTTGCGGAGGTGAGCTAGACATGAGCACCCCCGAGACGCTCTCCCCCGAGATCGCCCCCAAGCTCGCCGTCGAACTCGGACTCAAGCTCGACGAGTACGAGAAGGTCGTCGAGATCCTCGGCCGCGTGCCGAGCGTGACCGAGCTCTACATGTACTCGCTCATGTGGAGCGAGCACTGCTCGTACAAGCACTCCCGCAAGGCGCTCCGCATGTTCCCCACCCAGGGCGACCACGTCTTGCAGGGGCCGGGCGAGAACGCCGGCGTCATCAGCGTGGGTGACGGCTGGGCGGTGGCCTTCAAGATGGAGAGCCACAACCATCCGTCGGCGATCGAGCCCTATCAGGGTGCCGCCACCGGCGTCGGCGGCATCATCCGGGACATCTTCACGATGGGCGCGCGACCGATCGCGAGCCTTGACTCGCTGCGCTTCGGCACGCTCGACAAGCCGCGGCAGCGCTACCTGTTCGAGGGCGCGGTGGCCGGCATCGGCGGATACGGCAACTGTCTCGGCGTACCGACCGTCGGCGGCGAGGTCTACTTCGAGGAGGCCTACGAGGGCAACTGCCTGATCAACGCGATGGCCATCGGCCTCATGCGCGCCGAGAACCTCACGCGTGCGGTGGCCGCGGGCGTGGGCAACCACGTGCTGCTCATCGGCTCCACCACCGGGCGCGACGGCATCGGTGGAGCATCCACGCTCGCCAGCCAGGAGTTCGACGAGAAGGCCGAGGACAAGCGCCCGAGCGTGCAGGTGGGCGATCCCTTCGAGGAGAAGCTGCTCATCGAGGCGTGCCTCGAGCTGCTCGACGGGAAGCTCCTCGTCGCCCTCGGCGATCTCGGCGCGGCGGGACTCACCTCGTCGGCAAGCGAGATGGCGAGCCGCGGCGGCGTGGGCCTCGACATCGACGTGACCACGGTGCCGCAGCGCGAAGACGCGATGAAGCCGTTCGAGATCATGGTCTCCGAGAGTCAGGAGCGCATGCTCGCCATCGTCACGCCCGAGAACCTCGAGGCCGCGCAGGCGGTCTGTGACAAGTGGGGCCTGCGTTCGACCGTCATCGGCGAGGTCACGGACACCGGCCGGTTCGTGGTGCGCGAGGGCGAGACCGTGGTGGCCGATATGCCCGCCGCAACGCTCGCGCACGATGCGCCCATCTACGATCCGGCTTCCGAGCGTCCGGCCTACCTCGCCGAGGTCCAGGCGTTCGATCCGGTCGCATCCCTCGAGCATCCCGAGGGGCGCGAGGCGCTCTCGGCCACGCTGCTCAGGCTGCTGGCGAGTCCCAACATCTGCTCGCGGCGCTGGATCTGGGAGCAGTACGACCACCAGGTGATGCTCAACACCGTCGCGCTGCCGGGCAGCGACGCAGCCGTGCTTCGCATCGGCGACACCGGCCGGGGTGAGATGACCACGCGCGGCATCGCGGTCTCCACCGACTGCAACGGTCGCTACTGCTATCTCGATCCCTACGCCGGCGCGCAGATCGCCTTCGCCGAGGCCGCCCGCAACGTGGCGTGCTCGGGTGGGCGTCCTGCGGCCATCACCGACTGCCTGAACTTCGGCAATCCCGAGAAGCCCGACGTGTTCTGGACCTTCCACGAATCGGTTCGCGGTCTGGCCGACGCGTGCACCGCGTTCGGGGTCCCGGTCATCTCCGGTAACGTCAGCTTCTATAACGAGAGCTTCGGCTCACCGATCTACCCGACGCCCACCGTCGGCCTTGTCGGTCTGCTCGATGACATCGAGGATCACTGTACGCTCGCCTTCAAGGCTGCCGGCGACGTCATCCTGATGCTCGGCCGCACGAGGCCCGAACTCGGCGGCAGCGAGTACCTCAAGGTCGTTCACGGCATGGTTTCCGGCAGGCCTCCCAAAGTCGACCTGGTCGACGAGCGACTGCTCGGCGAGTTGCTCGTGACGTCGATCCGTACCGGAATCGTCCGTTCCGCGCACGACTGTGCCGAAGGTGGCCTGGCTGTCGCGCTTGCCGAGTGCTGTGTGGCCGGTGACGTGGGTGCCCGGATCGATCTCGGCGACGGGCTGCCCGGTGTCGTCGCGCTGTTCAGCGAGTCGCAGGGACGCGCGATCGTCACGGTTGATGAGGACCATGTGGGCGCCTTCAAGACGCTTGCCGCCGCGCACGGGACGGCATGCACGCGCATCGGGACGGTCGGCGGTGACGGGCTCGTTATCGGTGACGAGGCCGATGTCTCGCTCGACGACGTGCGGGCCGCGTACGCACCGACGCTCGAGCGGCTGGTGCACGGCGAGGCGTAAGGGGGACGCGTGGAGCTGCTGACCGCACTCGGCCTATCCATCCCCGCGGGCCTGAACGCGTACGTACCGCTGCTGGCCGTCGCCCTCGCGCAGCGATTCGAGCTGCTCGAGCTCGCCGCGCCGTTCGACGTGATGGGCGAGTGGTGGCTGATCGCGGTCATCGCGGTGCTGCTCGCCATCGAGTTCGTGGCCGATAAGGTGCCCGCCGTCGACCACGTCAACGACATCATCCAGACCTTCGTCAGGCCCGCTGCGGGCGGGATCGTGGCGGTCGCGGCGGCGGGCAGCGCCACCGAGGTGAGTCCGTGGTTGCTCGTGCTCGCCGGCGTGCTGCTCGCCGGGGGCGTGCACGCCGCGAAGGCGACGGCGCGCCCGGTCGTCAACGCGACGACCGCCGGTGCCGGCGCCCCGGTCGCGAGCGTCGTCGAAGACGCGGGCGCCGTCGTGCTTTCGGCGGTTGCGATACTCGCGCCCATCCTGGTTGCGGCCGTGGTCATAGTGGTCGGATACGGACTCTGGAGACTCTGGAGCCGGCGGGCGGGCGACCGGTATGCTGCCTGATCGAGACGCGCTCGAGGAGATCCGTGTCGGTCTCCGCTCGGCGGACCCCGCGGTTCATGCACGGGCCGTGGCGGGGCTCGGCGACGTTGTCGGACAGAGCGCGCGTGACATCCTCGCCGAGGCGCTCGCTTCGGACAACCCCGAGGTGCGGGAAGCCGCCGAACGTCTGGCTTCGCGGCTCATCACGCAGGCTCTCTTCGGATGAGACCGGTAGTCCGGATCCCACGGATAGCAGCACTGCCGGTGTGCCGTGCTATCCTACTCGGCGTTCGGCCCCTCCGACGCGAGAAGCGCGGGTCTCTATGAGCGAGCAGCACGTTCCGGAAGACTGGATCTTGAGCGATCGCCCCGAACGTCCCGAAGAAGCCTGCGGCGTATTCGGTGTGTTCGCCGAGGGTGAGGATGTAGCGCATCTCGCGTACTTCGGACTGCACGCGCTCCAGCACCGGGGGCAGGAGTCGGCCGGCATCGCGGTGGCCGACGGCCACTCGCTCATGGTGGTCAAGAACCTCGGCCTCGTGCCGCAGGTCTTCACGGAAAGCGATCTGACGTCGCTTCAGGGCCACATCGCCCTCGGGCACACGCGGTACTCGACGACGGGCGCTTCCAAGAAGTGGGAGAATGCCCAGCCGATGATCTCGTCTATCGGCCCCAATACCATCGCGCTCGCGCACAACGGGAACCTCGTCAACACGGCGTCGCTGCGTGAGGAACTGCAGTCGCTCGGTGCGCGCTTCCGCTCCACGACCGACTCCGAGGTGATCGTGCGCCTCGTCGATCACTTCACCCAGGCGCACGCGTCGATCCGCGGCGGCATTCGCGACGCGATGCGCATGATGCGCGGCGCCTACGCGGTGGCCATGATGTCCGAGGAGGCGCTCTACGCGTTTCGCGACCCCAATGGCGTGCGCCCGCTGGTCATCGGGCGGCTGCCCGACGAGCGGGGCTGGGTCGTGGCCTCCGAGACGTGCGCGCTCGATATCGTAGGAGCCGAGTTCGTACGCGACGTCGCTCCGGGCGAGCTCATCCGCGTGAAGGACGGCGTTCTCACAAGCGAGCAGGCGGTTCCGCCGGGCAAGCCGAGCCTGTGCATCTTCGAGTTCGTGTACTTCGCCAGGCCGGATAGCGTGCTCTACGACTGCTCGCTGTACGAGGCGCGCAGGCGGCAGGGCGCGGCTCTTGCGGCCACCGCGCCTGTCGAGGCGGATCTCGTCATCGGCGTGCCCGACTCGGGCGTACCGGGCGCGGTGGGCTACGCACAGGCGAGCGGCGTCCCGTTCGGGGAGGGGCTCGTGAAGAACCGGTACGTCGGCCGGACCTTCATCTCGCCCACGCAGTCGCTCAGGCAGCAGGGCATCCGCCTCAAACTCAACCCGTTGCGCCACATCATCGCTGGCAAACGGCTCGTCGTCGTGGACGACTCGATCGTCCGGGGCAACACGTCGAAGAAACTCGTGCAACTGCTGCGCGAGGCCGGTGCCACGGAGATACATATGCGGCTGACGTCGCCGATGGTCGTGTGGCCCTGCTTCTACGGTATCGACACCGACACGCAGGAGCAGCTGATCGCCGCCACGCACGAACTCGACGAGATCCGGGACTTCATCGGCGCGGATTCGCTCGCCTACCTGCCGCTCGACGAGCTCGTGGCCTCCACCGGCCGGCCCGCGTGCGAGTTCTGCACGGCGTGTTTCGACGGTGACTACCCCATCGAGGTGCCCGAGTCGGTGCGGCGCGGCAAGCTCAGCCTGGAGCCCGGCGCGTGACCGAGGCCGGCGCGGCGTTTGCGGCCCTGCTCGAAGGCCTTCGGCTCGCCGTGCAGTTCAACCCGCTCGTAGCCATCGTGACTGCCGCGGTAGCCTCCGCGGTCTCGGGTTACCCCCGCGCGCCGCGGGAGCGCCAGCATTGGACCGAGCTGATCGTCGCTCTCGGCTGGCTGCTCGGCGATGGCCTGCGCGTGCTGGGCCGGGCACGTGACACCTACGATGTGGCAGGCGTGCCCGACTGGTCCGCATGGTTCGTCCTCGCACTCTGGGCGACGGGCTCGCTCTTTCTCGGCTACGTGCTGCCCGTGCTCGCAGGGACCGCCGTGGGCCGACGCGTCACGCACGGCACCGGCTGGCTTGCCGCGGCCGCCGTCGCGGCGGGTCTGTCGGCCGCGATCTCCGCGGCGGTCGGCGCGCTGTCGTAACGCGGGCCCGCCGCCATTCTCCTGCTGCTACAATGCACGTGCGTGCAGCCGTCCGTGCGCACCATTCCCGAGGGGAGATCATGGGAAGCGACCACCGCGAAGGTCCCGTAGACTACCGCGCCGCCGGTGTGGACACCGCCGAGGGCGCGCGCGCCGTCGAGCGCATCCGCAGCCACGTGCGTGCGACGTACCGGCCGGAGGTCATCGGTGACATCGGCGGCTTCGGGGGGCTTTTCTCGGCTGCGAGACTCAAGGAGATGGACGACCCGGTGCTCGTCAGCGGCACCGACGGCGTGGGTACCAAGCTCAAGCTCGCGCAGCTGCTCGACGCGCACGACACGGTCGGTATCGACCTCGTGGCGATGTGTGCCAACGATATCCTCGTCTCCGGTGCCGAGCCGCTCTTCTTCCTCGACTACGTGGCCGTCGGCAAGCTCGACTCGGTGCGCATGGAGCGCATCATCGCCGGCATCGCCGAGGGGTGCCAGCAGGCCGGGTGCGCGCTCGTCGGCGGCGAGATGGCCGAGCACCCGGGCACGATGGATCCTGACGACTACGACCTCTCCGGCTTCTGTGTAGGCGCGGTGGACCGGCCGAAGATGGTAACCGGCGAGACGATCGCGCCGGGCGATGTGATCCTCGGCATCGGCTCGAGCGGTCTGCACTCGAACGGCTTCTCGCTCGTGCGCAAGGTACTCGTGGAAGGCCGCGAGGATGAGCTTGCGCTCCCGCGTGTGGACCTCGGCGGCACGACGCTCGGCGAGCTGTTGCTGACACCCACGCGCATCTACGTGAAGAGCGTGCTCGCCACGATCGCCGAGGTGCCCGTGAAGGGCATGGCGCACATCACGGGCGGTGGCATCACCGAGAACCTCGACCGCATCCTGCCCGAGGCGTGTGACGCGCGCGTGCACCGGGGCGCGTGGAAAGTGCCGCAGGTCTTCGGCCTCGTTGCGCATGCCGCCGGCCTCGATGACGAAGCGATGTACCGCACCTTCAACATGGGCGTCGGCTTCGCGATCGTGCTGGACGCGCGCAACGCGCCCACGGCGGCTCTGCGCCTTCGCGAGTACGGCGAGGCCGCAAGCGAGATCGGTGAGATCGTGGAGGGATCGGGTGCGGTGACCTATGTCTGACGAGGTGCTGGCCGCGTCGCCGGAGACCGAGGAGCGCGAGGACGATCGGCTTGCCCTCGGCGTGCTCATCTCGGGCAGCGGCACCAACCTCCAGGCCGTCATCGACGCGTGCGCAAGCGGCAAGATCGACGCGCGTGTGGCCGTGGTGATCTCCAACAAGCAGGCGGCGCTCGGCCTCGAGCGGGCCCGCAGGGCCGGCATCCCGGCCGTGCACATCGACCCCGGTGCGATGGCCGACTACCGCGCGTACAACCACGCCATCCGCGAGGCGCTTGACGCCCACGGTGTCGAGCTCGTGGTGATGGCCGGCTACATGCGCCTGCTCGGCAACGAGGTCCTGCGCGCGTATCCGGGCGCGGTCATCAACCTGCACCCGGCGCTCCTGCCGGCCTTCCCCGGCGCCTCGGCAATCGGCGATGCGTTCGCGTACGGCGTGAAGGTCACCGGCGTCACGGTGCACTTCGCCGACGAGGAGTTCGACCGCGGGCCGATCATCTGCCAGGAGACGGTCCGCATCGAGGAGACCGATACCGTGGAGACGCTTGAGGCGAAGATCCACCAGATCGAGCACCGGCTGCTTCCCGAGGCCATCGGCCTGATCGCCGATGGCCGCGTGCGTCTGGACGGGCGCGTCGTGCACATCGAAGACACCGAGTAGAACAGGGGCATCACCGTGGACCAGGTCACCATCAAGCGTGCGCTCGTCTCGGTCACCGACAAGACGGGCGTGGCCGAGTTCTGCAAGGCGCTTGTCGATGAGTTCGGCGTGGAGATCGTCTCAACCGGCGGGACCGCCGCCGCACTCGAGGCTGCCGGCGTGCCGGTGCGCCCGATCGACGACCTCACTGGCTTTCCCGAGATGATGGACGGGCGCGTCAAGACGCTCCATCCGCGCGTGCATGGCGGGCTTCTTGCGCGCCGCGACGTTCCCGGGCACATGGCGGCCGCCGCCGAGCACGGCATCGGCATGATCGATCTCGTGGTGGTCAACCTCTACGCGTTCGAGCAGACCGTCGCGCGCGAGGGCGTCACGCTCGAGGATGCCGTGGAGAACATCGACATCGGCGGGCCGAGCATGCTGCGCTCGGCGGCGAAGAACTTCGAGTCGGTGACCGTGGTGACCGACCCGGCCGACTACGACGCGGTACTCGAGGAGATGCGCGCACACGGCGGCGGCACCACGCTCAAGACGCGCAAGCGCCTCGCAACCGGGGTGTTCCGCACCACGAGCGCGTACGACAGCGCGATATGGATGTACCTGTCCGAGTACGGCAAGGAGCGCTTTCCCGAGGAGGTCCGCTTCCGTCTGCTGAAGGTGCAGGACCTGCGCTACGGCGAGAACCCGCACCAGGACGCCGCGTTCTACCGTTTCAGCGACGGCAAGGAGCACACGCTTGCGCGCGCAACGCAGATTCAGGGCAAGGAGCTCTCCTACAACAACATCCTCGACACCGACGCCTGCTGGACAGCCGTCCGTGAGTTCGCCGAGCCGTGCTGCGTGATCGTGAAGCACACGAATCCGTGCGGTGTGGCGATCGCCGAAGACCTCGTGACCGCATACGCGCGGGCGCACGAAAGCGATCCGGTCTCGGCCTACGGCGGCGTCATGGCGTTCAACGGCACGGTGACCGCCGACGTCATCCGCGCCATCTACGAGAACAAGCAGTTCGTCGAGGTGATGATCGCGCCGGACTACGAGCCCGCCGCACTCGAGCTCCTCGACGAGAAGCGCAACGTGCGGGTGCTCTCCACCGGCGGCATCCGCGCTGTCGGCGGGCACTACGAGTCGCGTGCGGTGGAAGGTGGCATGCTCATCCAGACGTCGGACAGCGTGGATGAGGACGCATCGCGCTTCCGTGTGGCCACGATCGCGCAGCCATCGCCTGAGGAGATGGAGCAGCTGCTCTTCGCCTGGCGCGTGGTGAAAAGCGTGAAGAGCAACGCGATCCTGCTCGTCAAAGGCTTCGCAACCGTCGGTGTGGGCGCCGGCCAGATGAACCGCGTGAACTCGGCACGCATCGCCGTCGAGGCGGCGGGCGAGAAGGTGCGCAACGCCGTGTGCGCCTCGGACGCCTTCATGCCGTTCCCCGATACGCTCGAGGTGTGTGCCGAGGCCGGTGTGACCGCGTTCATCCAGCCGGGTGGCTCGATCCGCGATGACGAGGTGATCGCCAAGGCCAATCGCCTCGGCGTGTCGATGGTCTTCACCGGATACCGCCACTTCCGGCACTAGCCGTCGCGATGGGTGTGCACCTCGCCGAAGCGCTGCGCGAGACCATCCGCGTGCAGGACGGGCGCATCCCGCTGCTCGATCGGCACCTTGCGCGCCTGGCCGCCGGCGGGTGCGACCGGGAAACGCTCGAAGCCGCCCGTCGGTCGGCCGAGCGCGCCGCGCGCGCGTGGGCCGAGTCGTACGGTCGCATGGCGCTGGTCGTTTCGACCGGCGGTGAGGCGAGCGCCGAGGTCTCCGCGCGCCCGTCGGTCATCGACGTCCCCGGCGGACCCCGGGTCGCACTCGTCCTCGCGCCCGAGCCGCAGCTCCCGCCGGGCGCGGCCAAGCCTGCCGACCGCTCGCAGTGGGACCGCGTGTTCGAGCGTGTGACCGGTGCTGCCGACGTGGCGATCCTCGTCTCGGAGACCGGCCTCCTGATGGACACCACGCACGCAACACTGTGGATTCGTACGGGAGCGCGGCTGCTGACGCCGCCCTCTCCGCCGGCGCTCGCCGGTGTCTCGCGCGGCGTCGTGCTCGACCGCGCCGCCGCGCTCGGGTACGAGGCTGCCGAGACGCCACTCCTCCCCGCGCATCTCGACTCGGCCGACGAGGTGATCCTCACCACCGCCGTGGCGGGTGCGCGCGCGGTGCGGGGCAGGGGCGGACCCGCAGCCGACGCGCTTACCGCCGAGTTCGCGCGACTGTTCGCGGGCGGCGCGTGAGCGGCGGACCGCTTGATGCCGAGGGGCCCGTGCTCGCTTCGGCATCGGCCGAAGCGGCGACGTTCGTCCGCGCGGTTCCCGCCACGCGGCGGCCGCTCGCGTTAGTGCCGTCCGACGCGCGGGGTTGGTTCGGCGGGGCGCACATCGTCTGCTGGGATCCGCTCGAGACGGCCCGCGGCCTCTCGCGGTCGGCTGCCGCGGGGCTGCTGGAGCGGGCGATGGCGAGCCCGGACCCGCTGCTTGCGGCGGCGGTCCTGCCCTACGACGGTCCCGCCGAGGTCCGTACGTACACCGGCGGTCTCGTGCGAACTGCCGAGGGATGGCGCGCGTGGGGCACCGTCACCGCGCTGCCATCGGCACTCGACATCGGCCCCGCGCCGCGCGTGGCCGGGCCGCTGATCCTCGACCCGGCTGCGGATCTCGATGAGGCGGGCTACCGCGCACGGGTCGAGCGTGTGCGTGAGCGCATCGCCGCCGGCGACGTGTACGTGCTGAACCTCACCTACCGCATCGCAGGCAGGCCGGCGCTCGCCGCTGCCGCTGCCTTCGGCGTGCTCACGGAGCGGGCTGCTGGTCCGATGTCGGCGTGGTGGGGCGAGGCGTCGAGCGGCTCGCTGGCATCGGTCTCTCCCGAGCGGTTCTGCGCGATCGAGACCGACGCGCACGGGCACCGGCACGTGTGGATCGAGCCCATCAAGGGCACGCGTCCGCGCGGTGCGGATCCGGGCACGGACGCCGCGCTGGCGCGCGAGCTGGCCGGGGATGCCAAGGAGCGCGCCGAGCACGTGATGATCGTGGATCTCGAGCGCAACGATCTCGGCCGGGTGGCGGTCCCGGGAAGCGTGCACGTGGACCCCATGCTCGAGGTCTTCGCCACGCCGTACTGCCACCAGCTCGTCTCGCGCGTACGCGCGCTCATGGTGGCCGACGCCACACTCGGCGATCTGGTGGAGGCCACGTTCCCGTGCGGGTCGGTCACCGGGGCGCCGAAGCGCGCCGCGATGCGCATCATCGGCGAGTTGGAGCGCTCGCCGCGAGGCGCGTACACGGGGGCCCTGGCCGTGGCGCTCCCCGGGCGCTTCGACTCGTCGGTGCTCATCCGGACGCTCGAGTACGGACCGGACGCCGTGCACTGGGGGACCGGTGGCGGGATCACCATCGACTCGGATCCGGAAGCCGAGTGGCGCGAGTCGCGTCTCAAGGCGGTGCCCGTGCTGGGCGCCGCGGCGGGGGATGCCTGACCCGCTATTCCTGTACCAGGTGCACGGTGCGGGTCGGGAACGGGAAGTGGATGTCCTCGGCCGCGAATCGCGCGTGCAGGCGCCTGACGAACTCGCTCCGCAACAGATACTGGTCGCCGTATTCGGTCGTCCTGAGCACCACGAGAACGGTGATCTGTGAGTCACCAAACCCACGGAACCGGACGATCGGCTCGTATCCGGGCAACTGCGGCTGCAGCTCGGCCATGACCTCGGCGGCCACCTCGGCCGCGACACGTTCAACGCGCTCCAGATCGGAGCCGTACACCACGCCGAACTCGGTGTAGACGGCCAGGGGGTCGGCAGGAAGCCGGTAGTTGGTCACGACCGCCTGCGCGAGCTTGGCGTTCGGCACGATCACGAGGTTGTCGGCCTGCGTGCGCAGCGTGGTGGTGCGCCACGCGATGTCGACGACGGTCCCTTCCTGTGTCGTCTCCAGCAGGAGGTAGTCGCCCGGACGGATCTGCTTCGAGGCGACGATCTGCAGCCCCGCGAACATGTTGCCGAGCGTGTCCTGGAGCGCCAGTGCGACCGCCAGGCCTCCTACGCCGAGTGCGGTGATGATCGGCGTGATGGAGATCTCGAGTGCCGAGAGCACCGTGAGCCCGCCGATGACGAGGATCGCGATGCGGGTGATGTTCACGAGGATGCTGGCCGAGGGCAGTGCTTCGGAAGCGGCTACCGAGCGACGGACGAGCTGCCCCGCGACGCGCATGAGCACGAGGGTCACCACAAGGATGATTGCGATGGTGAAACCGCGGGTCACGTACAGCTCGGGTATCTCCACACCCAGCACGGTCATCGTGTCTCCGTCCGCTTCGTGGTCAGGGCCCATCATAGCAATCGGGCTCTGTCGTGTGTCTCGTTTGACCCTCAGCCCAGGCGTGGGTACACTACGCGTTGCGCTTCCGGGCCGTTTGACCCTGGCCCGGGATGTGCTTGTCAGGGCCGTTAGCTCAGTTGGTAGAGCAGGGGACTTTTAATCCCAAGGTCATAGGTTCGATCCCTATACGGCCCACCACAGCGCACACCGGCCCCCATCGTCTAGCGGCCAAGGACTCCGCCCTTTCAAGGCGGCAACAGGGATTCGAATTCCCTTGGGGGCACCAACAGATCAGCAGCCCGCCCGTTGTGAAAACAGGCGGGCTGAACTGCGTGAAGAAGCGGGCTGGCGCGATTCTGCGAACGCGGTGAGGGCCCGAATACTCGCCGTTCACTCGCTATCTGGCGGCGAGGTCGCATGCAAGCGCTTCGCAAGTCCCATGAGAACGGCGTCCCTCTGGGCGACATCTTTCCCCGGCGTGCCGAGCCATCGCGGATCGAGTTCGGCGTGCTGCACCACGAGTTCGTAGAGCGCTGGCGAAGCGACGTAGTGCGCGCTGCGTCCGGCCCCCCTGGCTTCGAGAGCACCGGATGCGACGAGCTTGCCCAAGTCGTGTGAGGCGGTCACCTCAGAGACGTCTGCCATTCCCCGGTAGTAGCGGTTGGTGACCTCGCGCGCGAAGAAGGCATCGTAGAGCGCATGCGTGGCGCGTTCGTTCAGGCCGTACATGCTGGCGTAGTTGTCCCTGAGAAGGATGACCTTCTGGATCGGGTCGACCGCGCCGGGGTAGTTCACCAGCAAGACGGAGCAGGGGATCGCCGCGAGGTAGGCTACCGCGATGTACAGTGCCGCGGTGCCGCCCGCCCTCTGCATCCCCGCGCTGGCTCGAGTCGGCGCCGACATGTGACTACACCTGGCTCTCGGCAACAGAGGCCAGTGCCCTCTGATCGAACCCCTTGGCGATCAACCAGATGGCCAGCGCCATCTCCTGGAGGCCGATCGGGATGTTGAGCGCCGTGTTGACCGTCGTGAAGCCGAACTCCTGCGTGAAGCCGGCGTAGATGGTCGAAACCATGAACATCACGATCGCCACGAGCCCCCAACCCGACAGCCAACGGGGAACGAGCCGCGAACTGTAGAGCGCAACGTAGTACATGAATGCTCCAACGCCGAACGGGATTAGCGCGACGAACCCGTGCGCCCACTCGCGTACCGCGAGCACCAGGTTCGACACCGTGACCGCCGAGGCCAGGCTGGCGGAGCCTGCAACCACAGCCTCCTGGCTCACGGTCAGCAGCGCAAGCAGTCCGAGAGCCCCGACCACGACGAACACGCCTTCGGCCAGCCTGCCGGCGACGGATCCGAGGGCCAGAGCCGGGTTGAACCTCTTGACGACCGGATACAGCCCGATGGCGATGCCGGCTCCGGTCACAGCCCACACGAACTCGATGAGCGCGGTCAGCACCACGCGGTTGTCGTTTACCGCCAGCCGGGCGAGATCGACCGGGGCGACCAGCGCACCGCCCAACGGGACGATGCTCAGGATCGACGCCGCCGAGCACAGGATGAACAGTACTCCCACGGCGATCGCGGTCCCTCGATATGAGGGCATGCCACTCTCTTCTGCTTGCCTTCTACCTGTGCGCATCTCAATCTCCTTCTTCTGTCGGTCGTGGTGGTGCCGGGTCGGATTCGAGGCGGTTGACCGAGACGAGCGGCACGCCGAGGTCGCGTACCCGCTTCAGGAGCCCGTGCAGCGCGGCCTGGTCGACCACGGGTCCTGTCAGTACTGTGTCGCCGCTGTCTTCCAGCGCGATCGACAGGTCCTCGAACCAGCCCGTCATCGCGTGCCCGAGATGGCCCTCGACCCTGATCTGGTAGACCGCGGGCCACACCTGATCCGTCCTCTGGCTTCGCTGCTGCGCCACTGTCCTCTTCGCCCTTTGCCACGGGTTCAGGCGTCCAAAGCGCCTGCTCGAAGAGCATGTGCGCGCGCGGGGGCGCTGACATCGGTCGAAGGGACTAACCGGGGGGACTAATCAGAGGAGAGGCAGGATGCCCAGTTCGCGTGCGCGCGCGACCGCCTGCGTGCGGCTGTGGGCATCCAGCTTGTCGTAGATGCTGCGCGCATGGGCCTTGACCGTGTAGAGCGAGAGATACAGCCGCTCGGCGATCTCCCGGTTCGTCAATCCAGCGGCAATCAGCTGGAGGACTTCGGTCTCACGATCGCTCAGGAGCGTCTGGGCCCTGTCGGACCCGGTCGACAGGAAGGCCGCCAACAGCCGCCTCGCGCTGTCCGGTGCCAACCCGCGGGAAGCGGCTTCTTCGAGCAGGTGGGCCATCGGCGGGCCCTGATTCACGAAGGCCTGGACGTAGCCTTCCGGTTCGGCCAGGGCCAGGGCGCGCTCCAGTGACTTGAGGGCCAAGGGTGTGTCGCCGTGCGCCTGGTGAGCAAGCGCCTGCAACGCCAGGATCTCGATCGCGCTCCCCGTCCGTCCGCCTTGTTCCGCCGCAGTCAGAAGGCGCCCCAGCAGTGCCAGGGCGTCGTGGACAGCGCTCGCCGCACCCTCCTGCTCGCCCTGGGCGATGAACACCCTCGCCAATGTCACGTGTTCGAACTCGTGCAGATAGCTGAGATCGTCGTCGACCGAGAGGCCTCGTTCTCGCGCCCACTCCAAGGCCTCGGGCACCCTGCCCTGCGCAGCCCAGATCCGGGCCTTCATCGCTGCCAAGGGGCGTGCGTCCGGCAAGGGTGTCCTGACGAACAGGCGCTCAGCCTCGTCCAGCAGGCCGAGAGCGCCTTCCATGTCGCCCGCCGCTTCGAGAAGCCGAGCCTGCGCGACGCGCCAGCGCCAGCGCCAAATCGGCATCTCCCCCTGCTCGCCCAGCTCCTTGCTTCTCAGCAGGTGTGCCGCGGCAGTGGCAAGGTCGCCCTGTTCGAGGACCAACTCTCCCAGTCCCCGATACAGGTCGGCCGCTTCTGGAAGCAGAGGCTCGCCCTGGTCCACGACGAGCAGTAGCCGAGTGAGTGCGTCGATAGCTCCGCGCAGACGGCCCATCGCCGGCCTGATGTCAGGCAGGACTGTCATGGCGCTGATCGCGTCGGCGGTGTTGCCGGCGGCGAGCAGTCTTTGGCTGTAGTCGACGAACTGGCGGTCGGCGGCTTCCAGGTCGCCGCTGGCCCAATGGGTCATCGCGATGAGCGCGATCCCCTGTAGTCGCCGGGGATTGTCCCCTTCGGGCAGGAGCTCGAGCACCCGCTGTGCATGCTTCACAGTGCCGGGCACATCACCCAGAGAATGGGCACGGTAGGCACGGGCGACGGCTATCGTCGCCAGCAGAGACCGGAGCTCCGCTTCGTCCGCGGGGATTGTCGCCTCGCTCCGCCCAGGCTCCAGCCAGCGCTCGGCGTCCGTCAGTCGAGCCTCGGCAGCCTCCAAATCGCCGCTGCCCAACAGTGCGTACGCATGCCAGACGCTGAGCACGGGCCGGGCGCGGATCAGCTCGTCCGGCAGCGACTTCGCCCAGTCGAGCCACAGAGCGGTCTGTGAGGCCGTCACCACCGAAGGTCCCGCCCGCTCGATCAGGTCCGCTGCCCAGTCGAAGTCCCTGGCTGCCAGCGCGTGACGGATCGCGTCGGATCGCGCGCCATTCGCCTCGTACCATTCGCTCGCCCTCCGGTGCAGAGCCGGCACCTGATCGAGCTGCTGTTCAAGCAGGTGTGCCTGCAGGACATCGGCGAAGAGGTGGTGGTAGCGATACCACCGACGTTCGTCGTCGAGCGGGACGACGAACAGGTTGTCGCGCTCCAGGCGCTCGAGCGCGGCGGCGCCATGCATATGCCCGGTGACCGCATCGCACAGAGCGCCGCACAACGTGTCGAGGATGGAGGTCTGCAGCAAGAAACTGCGCGCGTCGTCCGGCTGTCGCTGAAGGACCTCCTCGACCAGGTAGTCCAGCACGAAACGGTTGCTGCCGGTGAAGGCCTGGATGAAGCCGGCGGCATCCGGCCGCCCCTGAATGGACAGCGCCGCCAACTGCAGGCCGGCGATCCAGCCTTCCGTGCGGGTCTCCAGGGCGGCGATGTCCTCCGCCGAGAGGTCGAGCCCCATCACCCGGTTCAGGAACTCGGCCGCCTCGGAGGGGGTGAAGCGCAGGTCGGCCGCGCGCAGCTCGGTCAGCTGGCCGCGGGCACGCCACCGGGCCAGTGGCAGACGCGGGTCCTCCCGGGTGGCGACGACCAGGTGCAACTGCGGCGGCAGATGCTCCAGCAGGAACGCGAGGGCTTCGTCCACCGGACCGGAGTCGACGAGATGGTAATCGTCGAGGACGAGGACGACATGGTGCGGGAGAGTCGCGATCTCGTTCAGCAGGGCCGTCAGCATCGATTCGACCCGTGGCGGCTCTGGAGACTCGAGCATGCCCAACACCGCTTGCCCAACATCCGCAGCAACGGTCTGCAGGGCAGCCACGAGGTAGGCGAGGAAGCGCGCTGGATCGCTGTCCGCTTCGTCCAGCGAAAGCCAGGCAGCACGAACGCCCGATTCAAGACGGCTGCATCCGGTCGTCCACTCGCTGACTGCCGTGGTCTTGCCGAAGCCAGCGGGAGCGGACACAAGGATCAGCCTGCTCCGCATACCCTCGTCGAGCCGCTCCATCAGGCGGGGACGAAGGACCGTGTCAGGCCGAAAGAGCGGTGCGTAGTGCTTGGCGGCGAGGATCGGAGTCGACATGGTGCAATCATAGGACACAAACGCCGAGTGTCCGCGTGTGCGATTGGGGTGGCGCGAACGTCAGGCCGGCTCGCCGGTTTGCCGCGCTTGCAAACGCGTCTACTAAGTCCGTCCACCGAACGGCGACACGTCGTTGGGAACGGTAATCGCACGTGTGATGTGGCTGAGAGCGGGAGCGGGGCGAAGGTCCTCTCCCGGTAGGTCCGTCGACTGGGGAACATACGACATCAGCAGCCCCTTCGCGAATCGGAGGCGACCCGTGAATGTAGAGCACGTCATCGACTCGCTGAATGCGGCCCGGGCGCGTGAACTCGCGGTAATCATCCAGTACATGGAGCATCACTACGTGGCGGCGGGTCTTGAGGGCATGCCCTCCTTCCTGAGACAGTCCCGGGGTGATATCTGGGTCGGCAGTCGAGGCTCGGGCCTCAGCGCGAGGCTGGCCGGCGCGCCCGGCCCCGTCGTCATGCTCAAGTCGATCGCCAAGGTCGAGATGTTGCACGCGCAAAGCTTTGGCAACCGCGTGACGGCTCTCGGGGGAACGCCGACTGTGACTCCCAGCGAGCGGTGCAAGGCCTCCACCGTGCGTGAGATGCTCGAACTCGACGTCGCCGCTGAAGACGAAGCGGTCTCGCTATACGAGGAGAGCCTCGATCTGTGTCGCCGCGAAGGGGACGATGTCAGCGGGGCGCTGTTCGAGAGCATCCTGCGCGATGAGCGCGCTCACCTCGACGCATTTGGTGACCTGCTGTCGGCACTGTGAGTCGGAACACATCGGCCGTCTGAGCGACGTCCTACGACTGGTCCTCCTCGGCGGGCACTGGCGGATCAGGCCGCTGGCGTTCCCGTTCGTCCCGCGCTCCCAGTCGTTGTGCAGCCGTTCAGCACGAGCCGGCAACCGTTCGTGTGCGATACCTCAACGAGACAGAGCGGCAGCCTGCATCTGCGCGCTAGGCTGGTGTCTCCCCGTCAAGGAGACACTGCATGCGAGTGAAGCTGATCCTGCCCGCGTTGGCCGAAGCCACCAGCCCGCACTATCGGCCCATCAAGTACTCTCTGTTCCCGCCCCTCGGACTAGCCACGCTGGCTGCGTATCTCGACGCGTGCGACGAAGTCGAGATCTGTGACGAGCACGTCGCGCCAGTCACAGTCGGAGATGCCCCGGACATCGTCGCCATCGAGGTGTATGTGACCAATGCGCGCCGCGCGTACGAGCTGGCTGCGTTCTACCGAGCCAACGGCGCGCACGTGTGTCTCGGCGGCCTACACGCGACCGCGTGTCCGGAAGAGGCAGCCTTACATGCGGACACGGTCTTCCTGGGTCCGGGCGACGACACATGGCCGCGATTCTTGAGCGACTTCAGAGCAGGTCGCCCGCGAGCAACGTACAAGTCCACGCACCGCTGCCTGTACGGTTCGCCCACGCCTCGGCGTGATCTGATCGACCGGCATCGCTATCTCGTGCCGAACTCGATCGTCGTTTCCCGTGGCTGCCCGCACTCGTGCCACTTCTGTTACAAGGAATCGTTCTTTGATGGCGGCCGTTCGTTCTACACACGCCGAGTTGATGAAGCCCTCGACGAGATCGACTCCCTGCCCGGAAGGCATCTCTTCTTCCTTGATGACCACCTCTTCGGGGACGACGTCTTCGCCCGTGGCCTGCTTGAGGGGATGCGTGGAATGGGTCGCGTATGGCAAGCAGCGGGCACGGTCGAGTCCGTGCTTCGACCGGGGCTGATGCGGGCCGCCGCGGAGTCGGGGTTGCGCTCGCTCTTCGTCGGGTTCGAGACGCTGTCGCAAACCGGTCTCGACACGTGTGGCAAACGGCAGAATCGGCAATCTGAGTACGCCCGGGCAGTGGCGCATCTGCACGAACTGGGCGTCATGGTCAACGCGAGCTTCGTCTTCGGGATCGATGGGGACGATCCGGACGTCTTCGACCGGACAACAGAATGGGCGGTCGCGCAGGGGGTCGAGACGGCGACCTTCCACATCCTCACGCCATATCCGGGCACTGCACTTCACCGGCGCTTCACTTCCGAGGGGAGGATCCTCACCAAGGACTGGGAGAAGTACGACACGCGTCACGTGGTGTTCGAGCCACGCGGGATGAGTACGAGCGAGTTGGAGAGCGGGTACTGGCGGGCGTACCGCGACTTCTACTCGTGGAACTCGATCGCTCGTGGCACGCTGGCGCGCACAACTCCCTTCGAGCGAATGCGTCACCTCGCCTATCAGGTGGGATGGAAGAAGGCCGAGCCTGTGTGGGATGCACTCATCCGCGCTCGTCGACTTCGGATGGCGGTGCCGCTGCTCGAGCGCATGCTGGGCCGCCCGGCGAGCACCAACTCATCGGCGTCGGCACAGACGATCCTCGGCAGTGAGCTACGCGACTCTGCGGCCTCGAGCTCTGCTCCTCAGTAGCCGACGGCCGTCACACCGCTCTCAGCCTGTTCCTGGGTGAATCCCTCGAAGACCAACTGGTCGATAAGCCCCTGGCGCGAGAAGGACGTGTAGTCTAGGTATTCCTGCGCCTTCTGCGCGGCCTGCGCGTTCCAATCGGGATCGAGGTGGTCGACGGCGAAGGTGGCGTCATCTGCGCTGAAGCCCTCGAACACCAACTGGTCGATGAGCCCCTTACGCGAGAACGAGGCATAGTCGAGGTAGTCCTGGCCCTTGGAGACGGCCTGCTGCTGGCCCATCGTCATGGCGGGTTCCGCGGGCTCCTCGACGACGGGCTCCGCCGCCGGCTCGGACTCCGCGGGCGACTCGACGGACTCGGCTGCCGGCGCAGCGTCTGACTCGTCGGTCGAGCCACTCGATGAGACCTCCGCATCGCCGCAAGCCATGAGTAGCGTGAGGATCGCGACTGCTGACAGTGCAATCAGAATCTTCTTCACGGTGTCCTCCCTCGTGCTCGCATGACGACTCTACGCAACCCACGACGATTGTAGTTGACATATGACGCGACGTCACAAGTGCTTCGCCGTGACCCACGAAGGGCTAGACCGCCTGTGGTAGTATCTTTGATACCAAAGGAGGTACTACACATGAGTGCAATGCCCAACATCGTTCCCATCAGCGAGCTTCGGCAGGACGCGTCTTCAATCGTGCGGGAGGCGGCAGCCACAGGCGACCCGGTCTTCATAACCCAGCACGGTCGAGCGTCGGCGGTCCTGCTGAGTGCCGGCGCCTATGAGCGAACACAGCGCGAACTCGAGATCTTGCGCATCCTCGCCCAGGGCGAGGCGGACATCCAGGCGGGGGTCGGTTTCGACATCGATGTCGTGATGGCCGAAGCGGATGCGCTGCTGGAGCAGCGGTGACCCGCAGAATCGACTTCACGCCGCGAGCGCGAGCCCAGTTCCTCGCCGCGGTGGACTACATCCACTCTGAGCGCCCCTCGGCTGCCCGTGCGTTCAGGGAAGGCTCGAACGAAGTCCTCAAGCACCTCATCCGCCTTCCGGATGCGGGCCGCACGATTCCTGAGTTCTCGCAGCTCGGCTTCCGCGAGGTTCTCGTAGGTCGGTATCGGTTCTTCTATCGGCTCCAAGGCGACGTGATCTGGGTGGTGGGCGTCTGGCACGACGCCCAGATTCCGGATGAGCCGGTGTGACGTGAGACGCACGGGGGGCGCAATGGAGATCGCCAGGGCCGAGCAGTCCGACTTGCCGGCCATCAGCAGACTGCACGAGCATTTCTGGGGTGAGCGCTCGGATGTGGACGCGATGGCCAAGACGCTTGCCGCGCTTGCTGACGACCCCCACCATGTGATCCTTGCTGCGCGCGTCGACGGTGAGTGCGTCGGCACCGCGACGGGCGTGATCTGCCACGGGCTGTACGGCGGGTTCGACACGTACATGGTCGTCGAGGACATGGTGGTCGACGCGGCGCATCGGCGCAAAGGCATCGCGAGTGCGCTGCTCGCCGAGCTCGAGTCGGTCGCCCGGGAGCGGGGCTCCAACCAGGTGATCTTGCTGACCGAATCACTCCGGTCCGATGCTGTCGCCCTGTACCGCGCAAACGGTTTCGAGGCACGCTGGACGGGGTTCAAGAAGAAGCTGTAGTCCGGCGCTCGCCGACGTGTGTGGCATACTCGGACTGCACGGTCTTGGGATAGCCATTCACCGGGGCGGCCGTGGAGAAGATCGATCTCAAGCGGGAGCTGAAGCACCTCTACCTGCCCTCTTCGAAGCAGGTTGTGGCCATCGACGTCCCAGCCATGAGCTTCCTGATGGTCGACGGGCAGGGCGATCCAAACACATCGCAGTCCTACGCTGATGCTGTGGAAGTGCTCTTCGCGCTCTCGTACGCCATCAAGTTCAGCATCAAGAAGGGCCCGCTTGCCATCGACTACGGCGTCATGCCGCTGGAAGGCCTCTGGTGGGCGGACGACATGTCGGACTTCACCACGGGCGACCGCTCGGGGTGGCAGTGGACCATGATGATCATGCAACCGCACTTCGTCACCCGCGAGATGTTCGATGAGGCTGTCTCCGCGGTTGGCAAGAAGAAGGAGCCGGTGGCGCTTCCCGGGGTTCGTCTGGAGACCTTCGCCGAGGGCGCAGCGGCGCAGATCATGCACATCGGGCCGTTCTCGGAGGAGGGCCCAGTCATCGAGCGCGTCCATGATTTCATCGAGCGATCGGGGCGTGAGTGCGCGGGGAAGCACCACGAGATCTACCTCACGGACATCCGCAAGGCGGACCCCGCGAAGTGGAAGACGGTCATCCGTCAGCCCATGGGATGATGGCCAACCCGTGCGTCAACCGACACGTCGTGTAGGCTAGACTCGGTCAGTCGCCGCCGCGCCAACATACGAAGGAGATGACCTTGTCCAGGCTGTTCCACCTCGACGTGCTCGCCCGCAGCGCGATTCTGTGGCTGGCGTTCATGTGTGCGCTCTGGGCCATCTTCGCCGTGGGCGTTTGGACTCACCCTGACGCCTGGAGCAACATCGCCGAGGTCGAAGTCGAGACCGGATGGAGTGTGCTGGCCTACATCGTTGCGATGAACGCCACGGTCCTGCTGTTGATCGTGATCGGCAACGTCTTCGTGAGATTCGGGTCGGTCACCCCGGGTCTTCTTGTCGTGGGCTGGCAGGCCATCGCGATCGGGTGGACGGCAGGGACCAACTCCTTCGCGGAGCCATTCTCCAGTGTTGCACAGGCCAACGCCGCCTTCCTGCGTATCGGCCTGTGGGAAACGACTGCCTACGTGCTCATATGCGCGGTGACGCTGGACAAGTCCCTCAACATAGCCGACTCGTTTCCCGCCAAACAGTGGTCCGAGGTCCGTCGGCTTCGTGATCTGCGCTTCTCGCGTGCCGAGATTGCGGTGACCGTCATCAGCCTCACCTGCTTGCTCGTGGCGGCTCTGATCGAAGCCTTCTACCGTCGGTGACTTCGCTGATCGTCCGTGCCGTGAGCGCTCGTGGTTCCAAGTTCGCGCGCACCGAACTGTGACATCACACTCATCGAGCCGCGTCGAGGGTGCGCTCCAGTCCGTCGAGTATGATCTCGAGCCCGAAGTCGAAGTCGGCCTCGGCGTCGTAGCCTGTCTGCATCGCGTGCGAGGCCATCCGATGCAGGTGCGGGTAGTCCTCGGGGGGCATTGCGGCCAGGAAGGCCTCGGCCATCTCCTCGGGGGAGGCATCGCCATCGGCGGTGAAGTTGAACTGCTGAATGCCGAAGCCGTAGATGTAGCTGTCAAGGAGCGAGAACGCGCGCGCCGCGCCGTCCACTGAAAAGCCGGCTTCCATCAGCGTGCCGAGAACCCAATCCAGGTAGCGCAGCCTCGCCGGGCCGCTTGACTCCCGCGAGTCGAGCAGCGGCGGTGCCCATCGGTGGCGGCCGAACGCCTCGCGAGCGGAGACCGCCCGGCGGCGCATGGCCTCGCGCCAGTTGCCGGTCTCTGACGGCAGATCGAACTGCTCGATCACGACGTCGACCATGCCGTCGAGGATGTCGTCTTTGTTTGCGACGTGGTTGTACAGCGACATCGCTTCCACGCCGAGCCTTGATGCCAGCTCGCGCATGGTGACCGCACCGATGCCCCGCTCGTCGGCGATCTCCACTGCCGTTGCGAGGACTCGATCGCGATTCAGTGGGGCGCGCGACGTGGGCTTCTTGCGACCGCGGCGAGCATTTCCGGACATCTTGGCTCCCGTGTCTTGACACACTTACTAAGTAAGTACTAGAGTGACGATGCTTACTTAGTAAGTATACCGTTGGCGACCGGGGACGCAAGAGTCCGCGGCCAGAAAAGGGAGGCAGAAATGGACACTCTGACTCAGAACGACGTAAGACGACAGAAGGCGGGCGGTGTGGCGGCGTTCTACATCGCGCTCGCGTTGATCGCTGCGATGCCATACTTCCTGCTCGTGGTCGACTACCTGGGTGCGGAGACCACCGCGGAGAAGGTCGCGCTCGTGGTCGCCAACTTCGCGAGTCTGTACGCGATGTACCTCGTCACCTACGTGTTCTACGGGATCGCACTCGGCGTGCTGGCGTTCGCGCTCTACGACAGACTGCAGGCTCACGCGCCGGCCATGATGCGACTCGCCACCGCTGTCGCCCTGTTGTGGGCGGTCGCGCTGGTCACCAGCGGGATGATCTTCAACTACGGAATGACCACCATCGTTACCCTGACCAAGACGGACCCGACGCAGGCCCGGGTGGTGTGGCAGGCGGTCGAGCCCGTCGCGCAGGCGCTCGGCGGAGCCGGCGGCGAGATCCTCGGCGGGCTGTGGGTCCTTCTGGTGAGCGTGGTGGCGCTGCGAAGCGGCGCGCTGCCGAAGCTCCTCGGGTGGTTCGGCGTCTTCATCGGAGTGGCCGGCCTCTCGTCCGCAGTCCCGCCGCTGCACGGTGCGGCCATCGTGTTCGGCCTGATGCTGATCGCGTGGCTCGTCTGGCTCGGCGCCGTTCTCACGATGACAAAGGCCACAGCGGCCGCAGTGGGGCAGCCGGAGGGTGGCATCACCACGCAGGCGTGGGCGTCGACCACCAAGCGTATCCAGCCGACGGCGCACGCGGTGGACTCATGAGAGCGCATGAGCGCGGCGTGTTCTCCCATGCGCCCCGCGGCGTTCGACGCGACGGCCCGGTGTTTACGTTTCGTCAGAATGTGGGTACAGGTCGAACATTCGCTCACACCGGCATAGGCGACCCGCGATGCAGATGCGTACGAACATGCGAGAGGCTTCATGCGAGTCGCCGCAGCCGGTCTGTGGCCACTGGTTCGCTCGCGGCGATGTGCACCCACCGCCCTGGCTCCACCTCTACCATTCGTGCTGCGCGGGCCGCTTCGACCTGACGCCGCTTGCCCATGAGCCCATGACCCCCCGGGCCAGTCCCCCAGACTGGATGCCGGGGGGCCGTTCGTTGTTCGGACTGAGTCCGCCCGGCGCTGGTTGAGCACGGGAACACAGCGATTCGCTCAAGGACATGCAACGTGCAAGCACACAACTGGAGGAGTGAGGGGCAGTGAGAAGAAGGCCGAATCGTCTGGTGCTGCTGACGATCGCGCTTGCTCTCCTTGCCGCATCGAGCGGTGGTATCGCAACCGCCGTTCCCGGCGAGAAGGACAGCGTGATCAGCGCGCAGGACCGATACGCGCAGAAGATGGAGAAGGCGCGGGAGCGCCAGGATCGCGTGGTGACCCAAGAGGACCGGGACATCGCGGCGTCCAACCTAGCCAAGAAGCTCGAGACCCTCGGACTGCCGTCCGATGCCGGCCCCGGGGAGTACTTCGAGGCGATGGCGCTCGAAGCACCCGGCCCCGGTGACGTTCCCGACTACTCGGGGATGACGCCCAACTGGGCCTACACGCCACCGCTGCGGAAGTTCGTCGACGGGCTGCCTGGCCTTGGCCCCGAGAACGCGAACAACCTCGGGCAGTACTTGTCGGTAGGCAAGCCGGACACGACCACCTATCCCGGCTCGGACTACTACGAGATCGAGCTGCGGGAGTACACCGAGCAGATGCACTCGGACCTGCCGCCGACCACACTCAGGGGCTACGTCCAGGTCAACAACGGTACGGACGCGCAGGGCAACAACACCCTCGCGCCCGACCCGATCCACTACCTGGGCCCAACGATCATCGCATCCAAGGACCGTCCGGTGCGCGTCAAGTTCACGAACATGCTGCCGACGGGCGAGGACGGCGATCTGTTCATCCCGGTCGACACGTCGGTCATGGGCGCCGGTATGGGTCCGCTGATGGAGATGGTCCCCGAGGGTATGCCCGTGAACTACACGGAGAACCGGGCCACGCTTCACCTGCATGGCGGGCGGAGCCCGTGGATCAGTGATGGAACGCCGCACCAGTGGATCACGCCGGCAGGCGAGAACACCCCGTACCCGAAGGGCGTCAGCGTCCGGAACGTGCCGGACATGCCGGATCCGGGCGACGGCGCGATGACCTTCTACTACACCAACCAGCAGAGCGCGCGGTTGATGTTCTACCACGACCACGCGTACGGCATCACCCGCCTGAATGTCTACGCGGGCGAGGCCGCCGGCTACATCCTCCAGGACGAGACCGAGCTTGAGCTCGTCGATGCGGGGCTCATCCCTGAAGAGCAGATCCCGCTCATCATCCAGGACAAGACGTTCGTGGACGCCGCTACCATCGGTCAGACCGACCCCACCTGGAACTGGGGTACGACGCCCGGCACGGCCAACACCGGCGACCTTTGGTTGCCGCATGTCTACATGCCGGCACAGAACCCGTACGACATCAGTGGCTACAACGCGATGGGCCGCTGGCACTACGGGCCGTGGTTCTGGCCGCCGACAGCGGTAGAGGTGGGGCCGGTCGCCAACCCGTACTACATCAGCGACACCGAGACGCCGGGTCAGCCCCCGATGATCCCGGGCGTGCCGCACCCGTCGATGGGCATGGAGGCGTTCTTCGACACGCCACTCGTGAACGGCACGGCGTACCCGACACTCGAGGTCGATCCCAAGTCGTACCGCTTCCGCGTGCTGAACGCCGCGAACGACCGCTTCTGGAACCTGCAGCTGTACGAGAGCGATCCCACTCCCGGAGCCGTACGGGTCTTTGGTCCGGATCGCTACGTCACAGCAGCCGAGTCCGCAGCGGTGGCGTTCCCGGGTTGGGAGTCCGTCAGCCACGTGGTGATCACCTCGGGTGAGGATGACTCCCAGGTCGACGCGCTCTCCGGCGCGGGCCTCGCGGGTGCCTATCAGGCGCCGCTGCTGCTTACGCGGCGAGCCTCGCTGCCCCCCGTGACGAAGGCTGCGCTCGAAGCGATGCCGAGCGGCGTGATCGTCCACATCATCGGCGGAAACGCGGCGGTCACACCCGCGGTCATGTCGGCAATCCAGGCGATCCCGAACGTGGCGAGCGTGGACAGGGTCTCCGGCGCCGATCGCTATGCGACCGCAGCCGCCGTGGCGACGCGGATGAAGTCTGTCATGGGTGCCGAGTTCCCGACGAGCGCGTTTGTGGTGAACGGCTCGACTACGGCGAACTTCTACGACAGCCTCATCACGGGCCCGGTCTCGGTCCAGACCCATTATCCGATACTGCTCGTGACGAACACGTCAGTGCCTGCGCCCACAGCGACGGCACTCACGTCGCTCGGCCTGACCAAGCGCTACATCGTCGGTGGACCGGCGGCGGTGAGCGATGCGGTAGCCACCCAACTCGGTGTTCTCGACGCGGATCGTATCTGGGGTGCCAACCGCTACGCGACCGCGGTTGCGCTGGCCGAGCGTGCGCTAGCCGAGGGTTGGCTGCGCTTCGATGACGTCGGCATCGCCGCGAGCACCATCGACGCGCTCTCCGGCGGTGTCTCGCTCGGGCACCTCGGTGGTCCGATGCTGCTGACGGCGCCTGCAACACTGGCGGCCGAGACGAGCGACTTCCTGGCCGTGCACAAGCTCGACATCCGCCGCGTCTACGTGTTCGGTGGTAGCGCTGCGGTCAGCGACGCCGTGTTCGCGCTGGTGCTCGATGCCACCCCCAACGACACCGAGGTCAGGATGGTGCCGGCGTCGACGTGCGTCGGCGCACCCGAGGGCTGGCCGGTAGACGGCCGCGACGGTGGCGTCCCGGATCCCGCGACCGCGGGTCCCGAGATGATCCAGATCGCCACCGAAGGAGGATTCCTTCCCGCGCCGGTCGTGCTGCCCAACCAGCCGATCGACTGGAACGTCGACGTGACCACGTTCAACGCGGGCAACGTCAATGCCGGAACGCTGATGCTCGGTCCTGCCGAGCGTGCCGACGTCATCGTCGACTTCTCGAAGTGGGCGGGCAGGACGTTGATCGTCTACAACGACGCACCCGCGCCGTGGCCGGCTCCCGATCCGCGCTACGACTACTACACCGACAATGCCGACTACACCGAAGAGGGCGGTCACGAGAGCACGAGGCCGGGTTACGGGCCCAACGTGCGCACCGTCATGCAGATCAAGGTGGCCGATGCGCCTGCAGCCCCGGCTTTCGATCTCGCCGCCCTCGAAGCTGCGTTCGTTTCAACCGACACGCAGGAAGGCGTGTTCGCCTCGTCGCAGGAAGACATCATCGTCACGCAGGCTCCGTACAGCGCGGCGTATAACCAGGAGTTCTCGGACGTATGGCCGTACTGGGGCATCGTGCGGATCTTCGACAACGAGCTGACCTTCAAGACCATCGACGGTTCGGTGGTGACGCTGCCGCTGGAGCCCAAGGCTATCCAGGACGAGATGGGAGAGACGTTCGACAAGACGTACGGTCGAATGGCCGGCAAGCTCGGCCTTGAGGTCCCGAATACTGTTGCGGGCTTGCAGAACTTCAATCTCTACGACTACCCGGCTCCACCGACGGAGATCGTCGGCGAATCGGTGGAGGGCACGAAGATCGGTGAGCTTGGAGATGGGACGCAGATCTGGAAGATCACCCAAAACGGTGTCGACACCCACCCGATGCACTTCCACCTGTTCGAGGTCCAGCTGCTCAATCGTGTGGCGTGGGACAACAGGGTGATGTTGCCCTTGCCCAACGAGTTGGGCTGGAAGGACACGGTGAAGGTCAACCCGCTTGAGGACACGATCGTGGCGTTGCGTCCGGTTGTGCCGCAGGTGCCGTTCGATCTGCCCAACAGCGTCCGGCCGCTCGACCCGACGATGCCGGAAGGTGCGATCCTGTGGGAGGCGGGCGAGGTATTCGACCCGCTGGGTGAGCCGGTCTTCCCGGTCATCAACAACACCATCAACTTCGGCTGGGAGTACGTGTGGCACTGTCACATCCTCAGTCACGAAGAGATGGACATGATGCGCCCGATCGCGTTCGGTGTGTCACCGCGCCCACCCAGCGATCTGGCCGCAACGCTCGACTTGGGCGTGATGAACCTCACGTGGACGGACAACTCGGCCAACGAGACCGGGTTTGTGATCGAGCGGGCCGAGAACTCCGAGTTCACGAGCGCGACGGTGACCTTCTCGGTGGGTGAGAACGAGACCTCATACGGAGACGACACGGCCGTGCCGGGCGTGACGTACTACTATCGCGTCCACGCGACGAACGTCATCGGCGATCCGACCGAGTACCCGGCGACCCCTGCAGCGATAGGGTTCCCGACCAAGACGTTCGATTCGGCGCCGTCCAACGTCGTCTCGATGCTCAACGACGGCGTGGCTGCTGCTGCATTCCGCGCGCTCGGCAGGGAGATCTTCTTCGACACCAACCTGTCGGATCCCGTCGGGCAGTCGTGTGCGTCGTGCCACGACCCGGCAACCGGGTTCACGGATCCCGACCATGACGCCATCTCACCCGGGGCGGTCGCCGGTGTGTTCGGCAACCGTAACGCGCCGATGGCATCGTACGCATCGTTCATCCCGCCGTTCGGCTTCAGCGATGAGATCGGTGAGTTCATCGGCGGTCAGTTCCTTGACGGCCGAGTCGACACGCTCGAGGAGCAGGCGAAGGGGCCATTCCTCAATCCGCTGGAGATGCACATGGCCGACGATGTCGCGGTGGTCGAAGCGGTCGCCGCCTCGGTATACGCGCCCGACTTCCTGGCTGCGTTCGGCCCGGACAGCCTGGACACGGCCGATGCCGCGGCCGCGTTCGACCGGATCGCTTCGGTCATTGCCGCGTTCGAGCGCACCGCCGAGGTCAGTCCGTTCAGCTCGAAGCACGACTACGCCATGAAGTTCGTCGGACCTGAGCGCATGGGTGTGTTCACCATGCAGGAGCTGCAGGGCATGATGCTCTTCAACGGTGTGGCCAAGTGTTGGGTCTGCCACACGACACCAATGGGCGGCATGATGGGGATGGGTGACGGGATGGCATACCTGCCGGACCAGACCATCCTGTTCAGCGACTACCGCTACTCGAACCTTGGCATCCCGAAGAACCCCGCCAACCCGTTCTACACGCTGCCGCCGGATCTCAATCCCGACGGTGCGGACTGGGTCGATCATGGACTCGCAGCGGTGATGCCGGGAGGAGTAGCGGCCAATCCGGAGCTCGACGGACTGTTCAAGACGCCGAGTCTGCGCAACGTCGCACTCACGGCACCGTACGGGCATAACGGGGCGTTCGCCACACTGAAGGAGATCGTCCACTTCTACAACACGAGGGATGTGCCGGGTGCGGGCTGGGCCGAGCCGGAAGTGGCGGCGAACATCGATACCGTGAACATGGGTGACCTCGGGCTCACCGATGCCGAGGAGGACGCGATCGTGGCGTTCATGCAAACGCTCAGCGACGGCTTCGTGCCACCGGCACCGTAGCTTTCGCTCTGCTGAGCAGACGAGGCGGCGGTTCGCGCAAGCGGACCGCCGCCTCCGCATGCGGCGGGGTTCGGCGGCACGCTGGCTGCGTTGACTGCGGGTGGCCTGCGGGCTACCGTCGTTCCGCAGGCGTCCGCAGTCTGCGAAAGGGGTGACCATGAGCAGCGTGCCTGATACCCGAGCCACGGGCGGCTCGCGACGCGGCTGTGTGAACGTCGGGATCGGCGTCGTACTCGTGATCGTCGGAATCCCCATGCTCGTGTGCCCGGGGCCGGGAGTCGCATCGATCGCCGCCGGACTCGGCATGATCGCCGTGGGTCTCGGCTTGCGGGGTCCCCGTGGTGACGCCTCATGAACGCGCGCGCAAGCATCCTCATCAAGCGGGAGCCGGCCGAGGTGTTCTCGTTCGTCGCGGATCCGGCCAACGACCGCCTCTGGCGCAGTCATCTCACCTCATCGCGCGGACACGTCACCGGTGTCGGGGACCGCGTCACGCAGGTCTACTCGGCGCAAGGGAAGACCAAGACCGTGGAGCTCGAGGTCACCGAGTACCAGCCACCCGAGCGGCTCTCCTACCGCATGCAGGGTCCCATCCGGGCGCGGCTGTCGTTCCAATGCCGGCCCGAGGACGGCGGCGCGCGCGTGAGCATGGCTCTGTCGGCAGATGTGGGCGGTGTGGCCGCTCTCGTGTCGGGTCGTGTCGAGTCCGAGGTGCTCAAGCTCGCGCGGACCGATCTCGGACAGCTCAGACGAGTTATGGAATCCGTGGGATAATCCTCTGTAGGGCAGAGGAGGATGCATCCGATGCGCGTGCGGCGGACGGTCTATATCGGCCAGCCCCCCGACGTCGTCCTGGCGTTCGTCGGCGATCATGCCAACGATCGCCGGTGGAGGCGTGAGCTGGATACGCACGAGTTCGTGGGCGATGTACGGGAGGGCGTGGGTCTGCGCATGCATCAAGCGGTTTCGTATCAGGGCAGGAGCACCGAGCTCAACCTGGAGGTCACCGACATCACGCCGGGGGAGCGAATCTGCTACCGCGCGCACGGCGGTGTGCGGGCGCACGGTAGCTACGATGTGAGGCCGGACGGGCCAGGCGCCTTGCTTGAGGTCTCCATCACGCTCGAACTCAAGGGTGACCAGCGGATGCTCGAGCGCTATCTGCGCCAGGCGCTCGAGCACATCGTCGATGAGGACCTGGATCGGCTGAAGACCCTGCTCGAGGCCGAGCGGCCAGAGGAGCTCATGTGAGCCGACTGCGGCGATGGAAGCGCAATCGTGCGACAGTGGCACTGATCGTCGTGTCGCTGGCGTGCGCCGTCATGCCCGCGCTCGGCGGGTGCGATCGTCTGTCTCCCGAGCCGGAGGTCGCGCCGGTTCCCGTGTCGCTGGGTGTGAGCCGCGAGGAGCTCTCCGCGCTGGCCTACATCGCGCGCGCCGAAGGTCTCTTCGCCGGCGCGGGTCTCGAGGTGGACTTCAAGGAGTACTCCAGCAGCCAGCTCGCGCTCGAGGCGCTGCTTGCCGGCGAGGTCGACGCGGCTTTGTGCGCGGACACACCGATCGCTCTCGCGTCGCTCGGCGGCCAGCCAGTGCGTATCGTAGCGACCGTTGCGTCCGATCCGAGCGACATCAGGGTCGTTGCACGCTCGGATGCGGGCATCAGCGAGCCGGCGGACCTGCGCGGCAAGCGCGTCGGCACGCGGGAGGGTACGGCCGCTCACTTCTTCCTGCACGGGTTCCTCATCAAGCACGGGATGTCCGAGGACGACGTCGAGGTCAGTTTCGACTCCTTTGAAGCTGTGACAGCTGCGCTGATCGACGGCCAGCTCGATGCCGTCTCGCTCCGCCAGCCGTTCGTCGCCGAACTCGAGGATGCCCTCGGCGACGATTTCGTCCTGTTCGAGGAGCACGGCCTGTACGAGAAGACCATGAACCTGTGTGTGCGTCCCGGTGATATGTCGTCCCCCGGTGCCGAGACGCTCCAGCGGCTCATCGAGTCCTTGCTGGAAGCCGAGCGTGTGGGCGTAGCCGACACCACCGGCCGGACGCGGGAGGAGCTTGCGGACGCCCTCGGCATCAGCCCGGATCAGCTGTGCGACTGCATCATCTCCGAAGGCGCCGTGGGGCTCCGGCAGTCACTCGTCATGAACCTTGAGGATCAGGCGCGCTGGGCGGCCGGGGCGGGTATCGTAGATCCCGCCGTGCGCTTCGACTTCCTGCGCCTACTCGACTCCCGGCCGCTTGACGCGGTGGCTCCCGAGCGCGTGACGGTCATCCGATGAGGATCAGGACCCGCATACAGCTGAGCGCTCTCCTGGCTGTCTTGATCGCGGTCAGCGTGGCGTTCGTGCTGATTCTTGGCATGCGTGCCGTGGAGCGTGCGATAGACCGCAACGACAAGGTGGCCGAGTCGCTCAACCAGATCTTCGAGCTCTCGATGCTCACCACCGACTATCTCGTTCACTACGAGCCCCGGGCCGAGCGGCAGTGGCGTGCGATGCACGCCGAACTCGAGCATGTGCTCAGCGGGCTTGCGCTCGTCTCGGGTGCCGATGAGCCCCTCCTTGCTCATGTGCGAGAGAACAGTGCCGAGGCGTACCTGCTCTTCGACGAGATCACGGTCGCCCACGAGCGGGGCACGCTCGGTGAAGTCGACCCTGTGATCTCCCGGGAGTACCAGGCCCGGCTCGCCGCGCGCCTGCTTGTCGTCATGCAGTCCATGGTGTCGGACTCGGTGACACTCGGTGAGCGTTCGAGTCTGGAGGCGATCACGGCGCAGCAGCGCACGTTCGCCCTCGTACTTGCGATCGCGCTTTCGGGCGTGTCGGTGATGGTCGTCATCGGGGTGTCGACGAACCGCACGATCGTGTCGCCCATCCTGGTGCTGCGCGATAGCGCCCGGGAGGTCGGGCGCGGCAGACTCTCCACACGCAGCGGGATCAGGAGCTCGGACGAGGTCGGCGAACTGGCGACCGCTTTCGACGGCATGGTAGCCGAGTTGCAGCAGTCACACACGATGCTCGAGCACGAGGTAACCGACCGGCGTCGTGCCGAGCGCGAACTGAGCGAGTATCGCGATCACCTCGAGCAGCTGGTGGAGGCGCGCACGGCCGAGTTGCTTGCGCTCAACGACGATCTGCGGCAGGCGACGCGCGCCAAGGACGACTTCATGGCGTCGATGAGCCACGAGCTGCGAACGCCGCTCAACTCGATCATCGGCTTCACGGACATCATGCTCAAACGGATGGCGGGTGACCTGACCGACGAGCAGGAGCGGCAGCTGACGATGGTGCTCCATTCCGGACAGCAGTTGCTGTCGCTCATCGACGACGTTCTCGACCTTGCGCGGCTGGAGGCCGGGCGGGCGCGGATCGACGTGACGTCGTTTCACATCGCCGAGGCGATCGGCATGCTCATCGACATGATGTCGCCGATCGCGGCCGGTCAGCGGGTCGCACTCAACTGGATCGTCGCAGAGGATGCGCCGGAAATCATCAGCACCGATCGCGGCAAGCTGGAGCAGATCATGCTCAATCTGTTGTCCAACGCGGTGAAGTTCACACATGAAGGCGCTGTCGAGGTCATTGTTAGCGCTCGCCCCGACGGATCCGTCGCATTCGAGGTCCGCGACACCGGGATCGGTATACCGGCATCCGAGGTCGAGGCGGTCTTCGACCACTTCCACCAGGCAAGGCCCGACACCTCGAAGATCTACGCCGGGACCGGTCTGGGGTTGGCGATCTCGCGACGGCTGGCCCAGGCTATCGGTGGGACGATCTCCGTGACCAGCGAGGTCGGCGTCGGCTCCGTCTTCACGCTTGTTCTCCCGCCTGAGCCGCCGGAGGCTGATGTATTCGTCGCGGAGGGGGACTCGACGGTTGTGCTCTAGCCGCGCGGGGGCCTTCCCCGCTGCGATGCTGCTAGAATGTGCCTCGCACCTCGTTCGGGCGATTAACTCAGCGGGAGAGTGCCTCCCTTACAAGGAGGAAGTCGGGGGTTCAAATCCCTCATCGCCCACCATCAGACACCCGTGCCCCGCCTTCACATCGAAGCGGGGCACTGCCGTTTCGGCCTTCAGCAGGCCGAGTCCGGCAGGGATAGGGGCTGCCGTGGCGTACTCCGCACATACGTCACGTCCGTCCCACGACACGCCAGTGAAGGAACACGCCGTATGCTGCCGATCGCGCTCGGGCTCATGGGATTCGCGCTTGTCGTCGCGGTGGCGTCCGCGCGCGATCCTATCGGCTGGGGTTACCTGCTCTCCACCGATGTCGCCGATGTGGCCGATGCGCGCCTGGAAGAGCCCGCGTTCGGTATGCCGATGCTCTACATCCTCGCGACACTGCTTGCCGGCGCGGGGGTCGTGCTCGGTGTTCCCGAGGCACGGGCGGTCGTACGGTGGGCCGTGGGCGTGTCATTCGCGACCTTCCTTCTCGCGACGATGTGGGACATGCGCCGCCGGAGAGGCGCGCTTGCGGTCTACATCCGACTCAGGCGGGCGGAGATCAACTTCGAGCCCAAGGGCGGCGTCATCGAGGTGCCCAAGCTCATGTTCCTCGTGATGAACCAGCCGACGCCGCTCGTGTGGCCCATCACCGCGATGGCGCTTGGTGTGACTGCCACGGCACTGTTCCCGGAGCACGAGTGGGTGGTTGGCATCCCGCTCGGCGCGCTGGCACTCGTGATGTCCTGGCTGTGGTTCCGGAACCGGCTGAGTCCGTGGGAGCCCCTCGCCCGTCGTCTGCGATGGACGGCGCTTCGCGGCGGCGACCGGCTGCTTGAGCGGCTCGAGCACGCGCTCGACCTCGATCCCGAGGTCGCGATGCTGCGGCACGAGGCCGACTCGATGGCGGCGCGGCTGATGGGTAACGGTGGCTGAGCGAAGCCGTCCCTGCCCGTTAACCGAGGCTTATGTCGATGCGGGTTTCTTCATCGTGGAAGGATGATTACTCTTCGCATCGAATAGGTCACGCACACCCCGCGTGAAGGGATGAATCGCATGGGTACCGTCATCCGCCCGGATCTGACCGACGAGGACCTCGGTATGCGTCTGTACGAGGTCAACCGGCAGCGCGCCATCGAGCGGGCGCTCGAGCGTCTCCGGCATGGCCTTCGCGCCGACTGGTACTACCTCACGCAGGAGGACCTGGTGAGCCTGCGCTGGCTTCTCGGCGAACTGTGGGCCGTGAGCACGCGTGCGGAGTGGGACGAGTTGCACTTCAGCAAGCTCGACTTCGAGCACACCCGCCAGATCGTGAGTCTGGGAGACCGTCTACGCCGGCACGGCACGCAGCGCATGGCCACCATCGATGCGGTGCGCGCGATAGTGATGGGTGTCCGGGAGCCGGCCGCCGGCACGGGTCAGGCTCTCGACGGGGCCTCTTTCGCGTACTGAGCTCCGCTCGACCGGGATGCCCCCGCACTCGGCCCGTCACGGGATTCCCCGGAGGCGGGCCGAGTCATCTCATAGCGTGGCCGGCAGCGACTCGGCTTCGATATAGACGCGCGTGCACTCCGGGTGTCGCGCGGTGATCGCCGTCTCGATGCGCCGGATCGATTCGAGCATGGCCTCGGCGCGCAGGCCCGGCGTGAAGGTCACGCTCAGGTTCACGAGCAGGTCGTGCGGGCCCATGTACATCGTGAGGATGTCGCCTGCGTGCGTCACGTCCGCATCAGCCTCGACCAGCGCTCTGAGCTCGGCGAGATCCGTGTCGCTCATGCCTTCGCCCAGCAACAGCCCCTTCGTCTCGGCGGCGAGCACGAACGCGACGGACATCAGCAGCAGGCCGATCGCGATCGATGCCACACCGTCCAGGTACGGGTTGTGGAGCAGGTGGCCGAAGAACACGCCGAGGAACGCGAAGACGAGACCGGTCATGGCCGCCGAGTCCTCGAGCACCACGGTGTACAGACTCGGGTCCTTCGACTCGCGGATGAACTGCCAGGCGCCGCGCGAACCCTTCGCCTTGCGGAACTCCTTCATCGCCACCGAGAACGAGAAGCCTTCGACGACGAACGCGATTCCAAGCACGATGTAGTTCACGGTGGGATCCGTGAGCTCGGCGTTCGGCGCGACGTGCCGGATGTGCGCGATGCCTTCATACAGCGACATGCCACCGCCGATGCCGAAGATCGAAACGGCCACCACAAGGCTCCAGAAGTAGATCGCCTTCCCGTGCCCGAACGGGTGTCCTGCATCGGCAGGCCGCCGGGACCTGTCCATGCCGAGGAGCAGCAGCCCGCCGTTGCCCGTGTCCACGAGTGAGTGGATGCCCTCGGAGATCATCGCCGAAGAGCCGGTGATCGCCGCTGCGATGAACTTGATGATGGCGATGGCGAGGTTGGCCACCACCGCCGCCACTACCGCTATCTTCGAACCTCCGTGCGTCGCCATCGTGCTCCTCCGTCAGTGGTCCCGGCCCTCGGCCAGCCTGCGTGCGCAGCGAAGAAGGGCTGTGAGGATGCCGTTCGTCTCGGGCAGATAGGTATCCGTGACGCATACGATTCTCATACGGACGATGGTAGCGCTTCGCAGGCCCGCGCGGATGGCCGCAGTGCTCGCACTCGCGCTGGCCATGACCGGGTGCGCCGTGCCTGCGAAACGAGAGGTCGTCGTGCTGGACGGTGTCGAGATCCGCGTTGAGATAGCCGAGAAGCCCGGGGATCGTTCGCGCGGCCTGCAGGACCACGAGCCGCTCGCGCCGGGTGAGGGCATGCTCTTCATCTTCGAGGACGCCGGGGTGCGGACTTTTGCGATGAAGGAGGTCTCGTTTCCCATTGACGTCGTCTTCATCGGCCAGGACCTCACGGTAAGCGCGATAGAGTCGCTGTCCCCCGGCGAGTCCCGCCTGGTGACCAGCCCCGGTCCGAGTGCGTATGTCGTGGAACTCCCGCAAGGTTGGGCTGCCGAGCACGGGATCGGCGTGGGCAGCGAGTTCGTGTCGCCGCAGTAGACGCGCGGTCGGAGCGCGGCTACCGAACCTTCTCGAGCCACACCAGGGTGAGACGGTCGTTCTCGCGCTGGCGTCGTATCTCGCGGTAGCCGAGTGACGCATACAGGCGCAGCGACGACTCGTTCAGGTGTCCCGTGAACAGCTCGAAGCGCCGCGCCTCGGGGAACTCGGCCTCGATGGCCGCCGTGAGCGCCAGCCCGATGCCTTGCCTCTGTCGTGAGGGCTCGACTGCCAGCCGGGCGACGTAGCACGTGCCATCGGCGCGACGCTCACCCTGGACGCTGCCTACGATGGTGCCGTCCTCATCGACCGCCTTGAGAACGACGTGCGTGGCGTACCGCGCCTTGTGCTCGTCGATCGACTCGGCAAGCGGCGGCAGGTCGGGCTCGTCGTAGAGTCTGGCCGCGGAGGCGAACGCACGCCTGATGAGGCCGAGTATCTCGTGAGCGTCGCTCACGGTGGCACGGGTGATGGTTATGCCTTCGGTCATGCCGTGATTCTCGCAGACCGTCGGGCACGGTGCGATGGTGCGATGGTGCCGCTCTCTAGAAGTGGAACGGGGTGGCCGAGCTGAATATCCGCTTGACCGGCCTGATGTGCACGACGGTCCCCATGGCGCACATCTGACGCTGGAGGACCACCGCCATCGCGTATCTCCGGCGGCGCTTCCTCGGATGCGTCGATGCCAGCCTGCGCATACGCTCACCTGCCTGTTCTCCGGTCGGGTCTCCATGTCCGCGGACGTGGACGAGCGCGGATACGTGCGCGCGCGATGCGCACGTAGGCTGCCAGAGGGGTGAGAAGGGCACCTGGCCGGTGGCTCGTGGGCTCTGCCGGCGTGCCGGGCGGGGATGTCGCGTAGACGTGTGCCCCATCAGTCTCACTATAGCGCACGCACGGCCGCTCAGTCACGGACCGGCTGTTGCCGCGCGCAGCCGAAGGCGCGATGATACGTCCGTCCGCTGTCCGAACGAGGAGTCTCGTGCCTCACCCCTGCGACGTCATCTTGCGCGAAGTCGAGCTTCCCGGAACGCGACTGCGCTATGCCGAGTGTGGCGACGGTCCGCCGCTCATAATCGTGCCCGCAACGGTCTCGCTTGCCGAGGATTGGGCGCCCATGATCCAGTTCATGGGCCAGCGCTATCACACCCACTTCTTCGAGATGCCCGGTCACGGCGGAAGTACGCCGCTTGCCGACGGTTTCACGAGCACACGTCTCGCGCAGGTGATCGCCGACCTTGCCGACCACATCGGCGCGGAGCGCTTCGCGCTCATGGGGTTCTCGTTCGGCGGCATTCTGGCGCTTCGCGTGCTGCAGCAGCTCGGTGAGCGAGTGGACAAGGTCGGGCTGCTTTCTCCGTGCGTGAGCAGCCGTGCGCTTATGCGGCCACCGATCGACCGCGCGCTCATCTCGGCCGCGGTATCGGCGCTCGAACACCGTCTGCCGCGGCGCGCACTCGCGTGGCTGCTCGGCAACGAGCATGCGGTACGGCTCGTGGTCTGGTTCATGTGCGACATCGGCGGCTTCGAGACGCCCACCGACCTTCGCGGCCGCCTCATGTCCTACTCGGCATCCACGCTTGCGGTCCTCGTGGCGCAGGTGCGTGAGATCCTCACCGTGACCGAGGAGGATCTCGTCGGGCCATATCCGCAACCGTGCTTCTTCGGCATGTCCGAGCATGACCCGCTGCTCGACTACGTGCGCACCGAGCGATTCGTGCGCGAGAACTTCGCCGATCTGATCGCCGAGCGGTTCGACTGGCCATACCACGCGCCGCCTGTGCCGCTTACCTTCGACGACTACGTGCGTGACTACGGTAGCCTACTCGATGCCGACGCCGTGCGTGTGTCGGCCGATTTCGGCAGGGGTATCTAACGGGTGTCGGCCGTCCGTTCTGGCGGTCGCTCGAGAGTGAAGGGAACACTGATGCTGAACCGACTCGTGATGACGTTGCTTCTGGTTGTGGTACTGGCCGCTGGCGTGGCCTGCGCGGCCGATGAGCCCGCTCCCGCTCCGGAGCCTACGCCCGGTGAGGCGACCGGGCTGGACGGCGAGGCGCTGCTGCAGACCAAGTGCACGGTCTGTCACGACCTTGAGCGCGTGCTCGAGGAAGACGCGGACGCCGTCGGTTGGGCCGCGATCATCGATGAGATGATCGCCAAGGGGGCGCAGGTCTCCGACGACGAGGCTGCGGCCATCGCCGAGTACCTGTCCCTCCAGTAGGTCGGGGAGGGCGGGTACGTGGGACGGGTGCACGTCGGCACCTGCTCGTGGGCGGACCGGACCATGATCGAGGCCTGGTATCCGTCGGATATCGCCACGCCCGCTGCGCGGCTGCGCTACTACGCGGGACGCTTCGATACCGTCGAGGCCGACGCGCCGTTTTACGCCATCCCTGACCGACGCGTCGTGGAGAACTGGGCGAAGCGGACGCCGCCCGGGTTCGTCTTCCACGTGAAGGCCTTCGGCATGATGACGCAACATGCGGTCGATGAACGCGCGCTCCATCCCGAACTGCGCGAGTATCCTCACGCGGTGGAACGCGGCCGGGTGAAGCGGCCCTCGCCGGAGATGGTCGATCTGGCTTTCGCTTTGTTCCTGGAAGCGATGGAGCCGCTCGCGGAGGCCGGCAAGCTCGGCGGGATCCTGATGCAGTTCCCGCCGTTTTTCACCGCGCTCGATGCCGCACTGCTCGACGACAACCTTGCGTACCTCGAGTACGCGCGCGACAAGCTCGGCTCGCACCGGATGCTCGTGGAGTTCCGGCATCCTTCGTGGGTGGACGAGAGCCACGTGCGCGAGACGCTCAAGTTCCTGGGCGACCGCGACATGACCTACGTGAGCGTTGACGCCCCGCAGTTTCCCACGCGTACGACGATGCCTCCGCTTGTGGCAGCCACGAGTGGGGTCGGTTACGTGCGCCTGCACGGGCGCAATCGCGACACGTACTTCGCGCGCAACGTCTCGGCGGCCGACAGGTTCGACTACCTCTACCGTCGCGACGAGCTCGAAGAGTGGGAGCCGAAGGTGCGCGAGCTTGCCGGGGAGACGGACGTCACCTACGTGATGTTCAACAACTGCAAGTACGACTACGCGCCGAGAAACGCGCTCGAACTCGCGAAGATCCTCGGCCCCGAACTTGTGGAGCCGGTGACACGACCGCCCGGCGACCTGCAGCTGGGACTCGGCGTGTAGGAGCCGAGGTTGACTCAGTGCGGCGGCGCCACTTGAGTTAACGTGTGTCAGTGAACATCGTCAAGTCCGAGCGCCATTCACGGGGGTTTCACCATGAGAGTGTTGCGTACCATCTTCCGGAGGAAGCTCCGGGCATTTCTCACCATCTTCGGCATCACTATCGGCGTGCTCGCGCTCGTCGTGATGGGATCGATCGCCGAGAAGCTGAGCCTGCTGGTCGATGGCGGCAGCGACTACTACGCCGACAAGGTGATTGTGAGCGGCTCAAGCGGGATGGCGGGGTTCTCCACCGAGCCGATCTCCACCGATCTGATTGCGGAGATCGAGGCCGTCGACGGCGTAACGCGCGCTGCGGGGTCCATCATGATGCTGCTCGATACCGAGCAGTCGTCTGTGAATATCGGCGTGCCCGCCAACATCCAGGCCAGTGACTTCCGGGAGCAGGGTTACGAGACGTTCCAGTCCGACGTCGTGTCGGGCCGTGCGCTTGAGCCTGACGATCGGGGCGTGGTCGTCATCGGCTCGGATCTCGTCTCGAGCCTGGAGGCCGAGGTCGGTGGCACCATCGACGTCCGCGGGGAGGAGTTCGAGGTCGTCGGCATTCTCGGCAAGACGCTCACCGCGCCGGACAAGGCCGTGCAGATGTCGCTCGAAGACGCACAGGACCTGCTCGTGGCGGATCTGCCGGCCGCTATCCGCGACAGCATCGAGCCCCGGACGCTCATCACGTCGATAGCGGTCTACCTTGAGCCGGGCGAGGACCCGGACGAGATGGCCGAAGTCATCGGGCATGAGGTCGACAACATCAAGGCGATGGGACCCCTGGGCTTCGAGACGTCGGTCAAGGAGCCGCTCAAGATCTTCAACCAGATCATCTACGCGATCGCGGTCGTCTCGCTGCTCGTCGGGGGTCTGTCGGTCATCAACACCATGACGATGTCGGTTGCCGAGCGCACCCGTGAGATCGGCGTGCGCAAAGCCATCGGGGCGTCGGACGGGGCCATCATGCGCCAGTTCATCGCGGAGTCGGCGGTCATGGGACTCATCGGCGGACTGCTGGGACTCGGTCTCGGCGTGATGATCGCGGCCGGCGGCAATCAGGCAGGTGCGGCATCGGCCACGGAACTGTTCCTTGTCACGCCGCGGCTCGCCATCGGCTCGGTTGCCTTCGCACTCGTTCTCGGCGTGCTCTCCGGACTCTATCCGGCCTGGCACGCGGCGCGTCTCGACCCCGTCACGGCGCTCCGCTACGAGTAGCCGGCTCACGCACTCGAAAGGACACACCATGGCATCGATCGTACGAGTGGCAGAGCTCACCAAACGCTACCGCCTCGGCAAGAACAACTTCGTTGACGCGCTGCGGGGCGCCACCCTCGAGATCGAGGAGGGCGAGATGGCCGCGATCATGGGTCCCTCGGGGTCGGGGAAGTCAACGCTCATGCATATAGCGGGATGCCTGGACGTCCCGGATTCGGGCGAGGTGTGGCTCGCGGGCGAGCGTGTCGACGGCCTGCGCGGTCGCGCACTCACGCAGCTGCGCGCCCACGAGATCGGCTTCATCTTCCAGGGGTTCAATCTGATCCCGACGATGAGCGCGCTCGAGAACGTTGCACTGGCCGCCGAGTACGCGGGCTCGTCCCGGACCGAGGCCGCCCGCAAGGCCGCGGCGCTGCTCGAACTCGTCGGACTGGCCGACCGGGTCAGGCACGTGCCGACCGAGCTTTCGGGCGGCCAGCAGCAGCGTGTCGCGATCGCGCGCGCGCTCGTCAACGCGCCGGCGATCGTGATGGGCGACGAGCCCACCGGCGATCTGGACACGGCAACGTCGGCCGAGATCGTCGACGTGATGCGTGCAGTCAATCGTGAGCGGGGTACGACGTTCGTGATCGTCACTCACAACCCGGAGGTAGCGACGGCATGTGACCGCACGATCCGCATGCGTGACGGCGTGGTCGAAGGTCAGGCCGTGGCCGCAGGCTCCCCGGCTCACCCCGCGTAATCGTTGCGCACGTCCTGCACGAGTTCGCCGTCGCGCACCTCAAGGATGCGGTCGGTCTGCTGCGCCACAGCGCGGTCGTGCGTGACGATGAGGAACGTCGTGCCGAGCTCGGCGTTGATCGTGCGGAAGAGCCCGTAGACGGCCTCCGTGTTGGCGGTGTCGAGGTTGCCGGTGGGCTCGTCGGCCAGGATAAGCCGCGGTCGGTTCATGAGCGCCCGGCCGATCGCCACACGCTGCTTCTGTCCTCCGGAGAGCTGGTTGGCGTTCTTGCGCTCGAGACCTTCCAGCCCGAGGAGCGCGAGCGTCTGAAGCGCGCGGTCCCGCTCCTCGCCCGACACCGTGCGCCCTGCGATCTGCGCTGGCATGGTGAGGTTCTCCCATACGCTGAACTCGGGCAGCAGGTAGTGGAACTGGAAGACGAAGCCGAGTCCCTCGTTGCGTACGCGCGCGCGTCCTCTGCGGCCGAGTGCGGTCGTGTTCTCGCCGGCGAAGAGCACCTGACCCGAGGTGGGGGTGTCGAGCAGGCCGATGAGGTTCAGAAGCGTCGACTTTCCCGAGCCCGACTGCCCCACGATCGAGGCGAACTCGCCCTCGGCCACCGTGAAGCTCACGTCGGCGAGCGCGCGGGTCGCGGCGGATCCTTCGCCGTAGACCTTCCCGATGGCGTCTACCACCAGCAGGTCAGCCATTCTGGATCACCTCGATGGGGTCGAGGCGCGAGGTCGATCGCGCGGGGATGATCGAGGAGAGCAGCGCCACCGTGATGCCGATGCCTGCCGAGATCGCGATGAACGTCGGCTCGGGGCGGATCGAGAACGGCACCGGCGCGAAGCTGAAGCCCCAGATGAGTCCGTAGCCGAGCGCGATACCGCCGAGCGTGCCTCCGGCGCCCAGGAGCGCTGCCTGCCACGCGAAGATGCGGCCCGCGGCGCCGTCGCCCATGCCGATGGCCTTCAGGATGCCGATCTGCCGCGTCTTCTGTACCGCGCTGATGGCGAGTGTGGATGCGATGCCGAGCGCCACGGCGATGAGTACGAAGACCTGGATCATGATCGAGGACCCCGACTGCGCCGCCAGACCGGAGAGCAACTCGGCGTTCTCCGCCTGCCAGTCGACCGCTGTGACGTCGTTGTCGTTCCCGAGCCGGTCTGCCACCTCGGTTGAGGCGAAGACATCCGTGAGTTGGATCTGGATCGCCGTGTACTCCTCGTCGGCAATACCCAGTGCATCCGCGGCGGACGCGGCATCCACGAACGCCACGCGTTCGTTCGCGGTCGCCTGGCCGAGGTCGAAGACGCCGCTCACGGTGAACTCGGCCATCGTGCCGTCAGGCAGGAGCAACTCGAGCGGATCGCCAGCTCCAACGTCGTACTTCTCGGCGAACACCGTGCCCACGAGCGCCTCCCCGGCACTCAGGCGATACGTGCCCGAGACCATGCGGTCTTCGAGCTTGTAGATGAGGCCAAGATCGGTGGCGTCGCCGCCCGTGATCGAGAGCGGCACGCTGTCCTCTCCGCTGGTGTAGATCGCCGAGAGCGTGCGCACGGGGATGGCAGTCGCTACCAGAGGCTCAGACTTCGACGCTGTCGTTGCAAGTGTGCCCGGCACCGTGGACGCGCTGTCGCCCGGAAGCAACGTGATGTGCGGACTCGAGCCAACGGCTGCATCGATGAGGTCGGCCTGCAGGCTCGTGATGAGCGAGCCGACGAAGATCTGCGTGGCGATGCCCACGGCGATGCCGGCGATGATCAACGCCGACTGGCCGGGCGAACTCTTAAGGAAGCGCGCGGCGATCTTGAGGCTGAGCACCTCAGCTCACCTGCCCGGCGAGGGCGGGGATGGTGGCGATGTCGAGCACCATCTCGTCGGTCCAGCCTTCGTGCTCGTGCGCAAAGGCCGCACCGCCCACCCAGACTCGCAGGGCCGGGCGCGCTGCCACGAGTTCGTCCACGTAGAGCCTGAGCGCCAGGCGGTGGAAGTGCGTGTACGCCGAGAGGACGACAGCATCGGCTCGCAGTTCGTCGACCGCGGCGAGCAGCTCGGCGAGTGGCAGACTGGCGCCGAGGAGGTGGGTGGTCCACCCGGCGAGGGCGAACCGGTCCGCGATCATGCGGAGTCCGAGGTCGTGGTACTCCTCCGGCGGTGTGGCCAGCACGACCGTGCGGTCGACCGGCGCAGCGGCATGCTCGGCCACAAGCGGGTGGCATGCCTCGACGATCGTGCGGATGACGGCGGTGGCGTAGTGCTCTTGCCAGACCTCGGTCTCGCCGGCCTTCCATGACGCGCCTACGTCGGCCAGGAGTCCGGCGAGCATGTCGTGAACCTGCGGGATGTCGAGTGCGCCGCTTCGCACCGTGTCGAGTGCGACGGCCACGGCGCCCGCGCGATCGTGCGCGGCGATCCTGTCAACGAGGGTGCTGTGCAGTTCTTCGGCGGCGGACGGCATGCGTGACTCCCTTCGGACTGCACCAGCATAGCGGTTCCGGTACGCGGCTGCGGCTGGCTACGACACCGTCAGTAGACAACGCGCCCCGCGCTCGTTAGAATCCGTATGCTGTCCGCCGAGGCGGATGCCCCATCCGGGGGTGTAGCTCAGTTTGGTTAGAGCGCTGGCCTGTCAAGCCAGAGGTCGCGGGTTCGAGCCCCGTCACTCCCGCCATAGTACGCACAACAGGTCGCGGCACGATGCCGCGACCTGTCTTCATGCGCGTGAAGAGCGGACCGCAACGGCCCGCTGCTCAGTCGCCGGTCTCCTTGGCCTGGCTCACAGCGTCGATGAACAGCACCCTGAACTGTTCGAGCGCCGTCTCGATCTCGCCCATCTCATCGTCTCGCATGATCGTGATCGGTGTGTCATAACGACCACCGATGACGCCCATGGCATCGTGGATGACCTTCTTGATGCGCCTGAACAGTAGCCCGTTCAGGGCGGCCAGCAGAGCCACAGACATGACGATCGCCAGCACCGCTGCCACCATGATCGCGCGGTTGCGATTACCGGCCATGTCGTCGAACAGCCGCTGCTGGATCGCCTCCTGGTCGGTCGTTTCGCTCGATGCCTGCTTCACGAGTTCTACATTGCGCGTGTAGGCCGTGTTCATACCGGCCATGATGACGCCGCCGCCGATCAGGTTGATGATGACGACAATGAGCACGATGCGTGCCTTGATCGATTTCACCCGAGTTCTCCTTCCGGGAGGGCCGTCTAGAGGCGTTCACCTGTGACATCGTATACAGCCTGGCGTAGCCGTTCGATCTTGGCCGGGTCATCGGGGGTCCTGTCGTTCACAAGACTCAAGACGAAGCCCGCATTGGCTGATATCCGGCCCTTGGTGGCAAACTCGTCCAGACCCTTGCGCGCGATCAGCGCCTCGATGTCCCAGACCATGTCTCGCAACCTGCCCATGAATGCCTCCCTCCCGTGCTCCACGGCGCGTGGTGGCCTCTGGTGTTCGTTCATTGCTGACGGAACTGACAGGACGCTCCTTGTATCGGCTTGCGCGAGTCCGATTCTCAGGCCATGGCCTAAGAATCGGACAGACGGCACGACTGACGGACGAACGGGAGGTGGGTGGGCTCGATTCTGTCCGTTGGACCTCACGGACGCCGGGGCTGCTGCGGTGTGGCGTCCCCTTCGGGTAGAATGGGCGTGCGAACCTGCGACACGCCCTGTGTCGCGTGTCTCGGCTGCAGGCGTGGCGTCATGCAAGCGGCGCAGCCGGAAGACCCACATGAGAAACCTGAGCGGCTTGGCCGCCTGAACGCCAGACAGACCGGCGAAAGGACGCGAGATGAAACCAGCCGACAGCGACTGTGCACCTGCACGCGACGTGACCGAAGCGGCTCCGCTCGAGCGCTGGGCAGAGCTGGCCCATTCGAGCAGCATCGTCGACGGCGAGCTCTACTCCCGCTTCGAGGTCAAGCGCGGCCTGCGCGATGTCTCGGGCAAGGGCGTCCTCGCGGGCCTCACGCAGATCGGCGATGTCGTCGGCTCGGCAGCCGAAGGCGACACCTACGTTCCGATTCCCGGCGAACTGGTCTACCGCGGCATCGAGATCAACACGCTCGTCGAGGGGTTCCAGACCGCCGGCCGTTTCGGCTTCGAGGAGACCTGCTACCTGATCTTGTTCGGCGAGCTCCCCAATGCCGAGGAACTCGCGGTGTTCGAACGTTACCTCGCGACCGACCGGATCCTCCCGCGACACTTCATCAACGACTCGGTCCTGCGGATGCCGAGCCGCGACGTCATGAACGCGATGTCCCGGGCGGTGCTCGCGCTTTACACACGTGATCCCGATCCCGACAACACCACGATCCCCGAGGTCCTGCGCCAGAGCCTGAAGCTCATCGCCACGTTCCCGGTGCTTGCGGTCTACGCATTCCAGGCGCACGCGAACCAGTTCCTCGGCCGGAGCCTTGTGATCCACGACCCGCGGCCGGACCTCTCAACTGCCGAGAACATCCTGCACATGCTGCGCCCCGACAGCCATTTCACCGACCTCGAGGCGAGGGTGCTCGATCTGTCGCTCGTCCTGCACGCCGAGCACGGCGGCGGCAACAACTCGTCGTTCACCGCTCACGTGGTCTCCTCGAGCGGCACCGACACGTACGCGACGATCGCGGCCTCGCTCGGCTCGCTCAAGGGTCCCAAGCACGGCGGCGCCAACATCAAGATGGTCCGCATGTTCGACGATCTGCGCACCACCGTCTCCGATTGGGACGATGACGAGGCGATAGAGGCGTACCTGTTGCGGGTGCTCGCACGAGAGGCGTTCGACGGCTCCGGCCTCATCTACGGTATGGGCCACCCCGTCTACTCGGTCTCCGATCCGCGCACGATCATCTTGCGCGAGTACGCACGAGACCTGGCCGAGATGAAGGGGCTCACCGATGAGTACCGGCTGCTCACCAAGGTCGAGGAACTCGCACCGGGGGCCATCGGCAAGGCGCGCAAGGTGTACAAGGGTGTGTCCGCCAACGTGGACTTCTACTCGGGCTACATCTACCGGATGCTCGACATCCCCGAGGAGCTGTACACGCCGCTGTTCGCGGTCTCCCGCGTTGTCGGCTGGTGCGCACACCGCATCGAGGAGCTGTCCAACGGTGGCAAGATCATCCGGCCGGCGTACAAGAGCGTCGCGTCACGTCGCGAGTACCTGCCGCTCGATGAGCGGTAGAGCGGTCGCACCTCGCGCGGGTACGCTCCGTCCATGAGCACGCTCTTCATAGACGCTGATGCGTGTCCCGTGACGCGAGAGGCCATCTCGGCCAGTAGGACGCGGGGCTGGTCCGTCGTGCTGGTCGCCAACGGCACCCAGAACCTCGACCGCCACCTTGGGCGCAGCGGTGTTGAGGCCGTTCAGGTGAGTGGCGGTCGCGACGCCGCGGACTTCGCCGTCATAGAGCGGTTGGCCGCAGGGGATGTGGTGGTGACCCAGGACATCGGCCTTGCCGCGATGGCGCTTGGCAAGGGGGCCGGCGCCATCAGCCCGCGCGGGCGGATCTTCCACATGGCCACGATCGACGCCGAACTCGCTGTGCGTCATGCCGAGGCGCGCTTGCGGCGCGCCGGCGGTCGCCACGGAGGTCCGCCCAAGTTCACCGATGAGGACCGTGAGCACTTCGTCGAACAACTCGAGCGGCTCCTCGGCGGGAGCGTCAGGTAGCGTCTAGGACAAGACGTAACCGCTCACGAGCAACACCCCCATCACCAGCGCGATGCCGAGCACGGTGAGGGCCTGTCCCACAGGCACGCGGTCGACGAAGACGGACACGAGCCGCACCGCGAAGTCGGCGAGCCACGCCGCACCCACCACAGCGAAGACCACGGGCTCCCTCGTGACGATGCAGGCGACTCCGAGCGCCACGAACATGCCTCCAAAGACAGCCCTGATCTCCGAGGTGCCGAGCGGCGTGTTCGCGCTGAGTCCAACCGCGCGAAGCGATGTCGGGCGCATGAGTGCGCCGATGCCCAGAAGCGTCATCACCGCGGCGGCTGCGAGTGCGGGAGCGAGCGTCCAGTCCACCTGTCCTCCTTGTTGCGCGACGGCTGTATACGGCCTACGTACCCCGAGCGGGCTCAGTCCGGCGCGCGGTTGGCACCCCTTCGGAACGGGTATCGTAACGCTTGTTACAAGTAGCGCGAGGTTCCGGTGACCCGCGCTCTACGAGAGGGGTGTTGTCCATGCGTCTCGAGGGTAAGGTAGCGGTGATCACGGGGGCTGGCTCGGGAATGGGCCGGGCAATGGCGAATCTCTTCGCGGCCGAGGGCGCCAAGGTCGTGGCGGCCGAGTGGAACGAGACGACGCTCGCCGAGGTGGTCGACGAGGTCAAGGCCGCAGGCGGCGAGATCGTCGGTGTTCAGGGCGATGTGTCGAAGCTCGAGGACTGTCGGCGGATCGTCGAGACTGCCACGGCGACCTACGGCCGTCTCGACGTGCTGTGCAACAACGCTGGCGTGATGGACAACTTCGCGGGCGTGGCCGACTTCAGCGACGAGCTGCTCGAGCGCGTTTTCGGCATCAATGTCTACGGGCCGATGTACCTCATGCGTCTTGCCGTTCCGGTGATGGTGGCCCAGGGAGGCGGCTCGATCGTAGTCACCGCGTCGGTGGCCGGGATCAAGGGCGGCGCCGCAGGCGTTGTCTACACCGCCAGCAAGCATGCGATCGTGGGCGCAACCAAGAGCACCGCCTGGCAGTACGGGCAGAAGGGTGTTCGCTGCAACGCGATTGCGGCCGGCGGCGTTGAGACGAACATCATGTCGAGCGTGGACCCGTCCAAGATCGAGCCGGCCGGTGCCGAGCGCTGCCAGTTTGGCGCATCGATCATTCCGGCCATGCTCAAGGCGGGCGACATCGCCGACCTCGCTTTGTTCCTGGCCTCCGATGAATCCAAGATGATCAACGGGGCGATCATCCCGGCCGATGCCGGTTGGAGTGCGGCGTAACCGGGCCTGGTACGTATCGTCGAAGGGCCGCCCTTAGGCGGCCCTTCGATCGTCAGGCTGCGTGGACTCGGCTACTCGGCGATCTCACGTTCGACGGCGTCGATGAGTGCGAAGCGTTCTTCGCCGGAGAGTGCCTTGAGGTACGCCTGCACGTCCGGGCATGGCGCATCGGCGGACAGGCCGAGCGCGCTCTTGATGGCGCGGTCCACCTGATGGCGGGTTCCGGCATCGTTCTCGATCTCAAGGACTCTGAACAGCCAGCTCATGTTGCGCATGTAGCACGTCATGGTCGACCCTCCGTCATACCCAACCGCGCTTCACGTACAGTTCGTACCCCCGGGAGAGCGCGTCGGCGATCTGAGCGCGCGTCTCCGGTGTCATGTGTTTGATGTGAAAGCACGACTTTCCCTTGAGTGTGGCCAGTAGTTCGGGTCCGAAGAACGTCGCGAGTTCGGCTTCGGCGTAGATCGGCATGAAGTAGAAGCCGACGTACGCCTTCTGGATGATGAGCCCGGCGAAGAAGACCTCTGTACGGTTGCGGCCTTCGACCACGACGTCGCGCTCGGACCACAGGTCGTAGTAGCCGGGCTCGTCGCGACGAACGGTGAAGTGCGCGGCATATGGCGAGAGGATCGCCTTGAGGTCGTCGAACAGTGGGATGAGTCCGGGATTCTTGACAGGCATGTGGGTCTCCGGCGGCGGTGGCGTTTGGTCAGTGTGTACCCGGTACGGGGCGCCTGACTCTGCGCATCGCGATATCGGGGTGCGTGCCTTGCGGTCACGCCGCGCCGGGTTCTACAGTCAACATGCACGGCATCGGAGCGGAAGGGGCGCGTGATGAGTGACGAGAACGGATCCGGCACCGCCGGCGGGACTGCCGTAGTCGACGCGCCGCCCTCAGGCGCCCCCCCGCAGGCCCCGCCGCTGTCCGGACATGTGGCTGGCGCCCCCGGCCCCCGGCGCAAGCGGAAAGGGTGTCTTGTCGCTCTGGTCGTGGCGGTTGCGATCGTGATCCTGGCGATCATCGGCGTCGCGGTGGTTCTCGGGCAGTTCAGCAAGCCGGAGGATAACGGCGTCGCGTTCACCGAAGCGGATTTCGATAGTGCGGTCGTCAAGCTGGGCGTGGTCTGGCCAGAGCTGCCGGAGGGAGCCGATCCGGACGATTACGAGCGCATGTACAGCGGGACCAAGCCCTTTGACGCGACGCTCACCGAGGCCGAACTTTCGGCTTTGATGTCCTACCGGCACAGTTCGGCGTACTGGCCGATCAAGACGATGCAGATCGACCTGACCGGGGGCGACACCGCACGTGCGTCGGCTGTGGTCACCTACGCCGGTCGGGATTGGGCGGTGTCGGCGTCCGGCCGGGCGGGCATCAGCGGCTCTGCGCTCGATGTGGACGTCGCTTCGGCGACGGTGGCAGGGGTCGACGTGCCCGCTGACTATCTGCCGCTCGGCGCGGACTTCCTGGAAGACGTGGTCAACCCGCGTCTCGCCCGTATCCCGGGTTTCGGCATCGAAGCCCTGGAGGTCACCGACGAGGGTGTCCACGTCGTCGGGACCATCTGGGAGACGGCCGAGTACGTCGAGATACCGTAGCCGAGGCTGGCGCATTGTCGCGCGCGGATGCCGTCGGGTCGCCGCGTGAGATCACTCACTGCGGCTGCGGGAGGCAAGGTGCTCGGCCAGGCGCAGGTCCTCGGTCAGGATGTGGTCTCTCAGCCAGCCTGCGAGAAACGGCGCGAGCGTGGCGGGTTGCAGGTCTTCGCCATTGAAGAATCGGGCGGCTATGCGTAGCGTCTCGGCGGTGAGATGTTCGTGGAGGCTCCTGTGGACGGCCCGCTCGGGAAAGCGGGCGTCTTCCATCAGCTGCTCTTCGTCCGCGAAGTGCTGAATGACGTAGTCGGTGAGGCGCCAGACGCAGTCGGCCACGATCTCCTCGGTAGCGTGCCCTGAATCGATGGCTTCGGCGAGCTCATCGGCCAGCGCGAAGATCCCGCGATGTTGTTCGTCGATCTCCGGCTGACCGGTGGCCAGCGTCGGCTCCCAGACGAATCGTGTCATGGCGCTCCTTCTCCATGTCGGCCGGGCAGCACAATAGTGACCCCGCGGCGCGTCGGCCGCAACCGGTGATGCCGCCCCCGGCAGGCGCCGGGTGGCCGTAGCGCGCTACACTGTCCATGACAACGTGTGCTGGCCACTCGACCACAAGCATGGGGGAGCGATGACGACGAAGCGCGAGCTGGATCTCGACGAACCGACGCTGTTCGTCAATCGCGAGCTCGCGCTGCTTGCGTTCCAGGAGCGCGTCCTCGAGGAAGCGCTGGACACCCGAAACCCGCTGCTCGAGCGCGCCAAGTATCTCGCAATCTTCAGTTCGAACATCTCCGAGTTCTATATGGTCCGCGTCGCCGGTCTGCGTCAGCAGATAGCCGCGGGCGTGACCGGGGTCTCCGACGACGGGCTGACTGCCGCCGAGCAGCTTGCGGCGGTGCGTGAGCGCGTGCCGGACATGCTGCACCGTGCACGGGAGGCGTTCGGTGCCCTCCGCGCCGATCTCGCCGACGCCGGCGTCCATCTGCTCGACTATGCCGATCTCGACGAGGACCAGCGCGCCGCCGCCTACGAGTACTTCGCGATCGATGTGTTCCCGGTTCTCACGCCGCTTGCGTTCGACCCCGGACGACCGTTTCCGCATATCTCGAACCTGAGCATGAACCTTGCGGTTGTGGTCAAGGGCCCGGACGGGCAGGAGCGGTTTGCGCGCGTCAAGATCCCGAAGGCCCTTCCGAGGTTCGTGCCCATCGTGACCCAGGCGACCCGCGGCACGCGCACGCGCGCGTTCGTGTGGCTCGAGCAACTCGTGGTCGCGCATATCGACACGCTCTTCCCGGGTTTCGAGGTGACCGAGGCTCACCCGTTCCGTATCACGCGCGACGCCGAGATGGTGATCCAGGAACTCGAGGCCGACGACCTGCTCGAGACGATCGAGGCGGGTGTACGTCAGCGGCGGTTCGGCTCGGTGGTCCGCATGACGGTGGACCCCACCATGCCTTCGCTCATCTGCGACATCCTCGTGGAGAACCTGAAGATGGATGCCGCAGATGTCGTCACGATCGACCCGCCGCTCGGCATGAGCGAGCTGTTCGGGTTGGCGGGCCTCGATCGTCCCGACCTGAAGTACCCCACGTTCGTGCCGGAGCTCACCGTGGACCTCGGCGACGGCGACGACATCGACATCTTCACAGCGATCCGCGAGCGGGACATCTTGTTGCATCATCCGTTCGAGTCGTTCCAGCCGGTGATCTCGTTCATACGCCAGGCCGCGCACGACCCCGACGTGCTTGCGATCAAGATGACCCTCTATCGCGTGGGCAGGGACTCTCCGATCGTCGAAGCGCTTATGGACGCCGCTCTGGCGGGCAAGGAGGTCGCCTGCCTGCTGGAGCTCAAGGCGCGTTTTGACGAGGAGAGCAACATCGAGTGGGCGCGGGCTCTCGAGCGTGCGGGCGTGCACGTGGTCTACGGGCTCGTGGGCCTGAAGACGCACAGCAAGGTCGCGCTTGTCGTGCGGCGCGAGGGCTCGAAGATCCGGCGCTACGTGCATATCGGCACGGGCAACTACAATCCGGTCACAGCGACGCTTTACACCGATCTTGGGCTGCTCACGGGAAACGCCAAGGTCGGCGCCGACGCCTCGGAACTGTTCAACCTGATCACCGGCTACGCGGCCAAGAGCAGCTACCGCAAGTTCCTTGTGGCGCCGGTGGAGATGCGCCACCGCCTGGCCGAGCTCATCCGACGGGAGATGCAGCACGCCGCCGACGGGGTCGCGGGGCACGTCATCTTCAAGATGAACTCGCTTGTGGACCGGCAGCTCATCACGCTCTTGTACGAGGCGTCGAATGCGGGCGTGAAGATCGACCTGGTCGTGCGTGGCATCTGTTGCCTGCGGCCCGGAGTGCCGGGCGTGAGCGAGAACATCACGGTCAGAAGCGTCGTCGGCCGGTTCCTCGAGCACAGCCGCATCTACTACTTCGGCAACGCGGGCGAGCCGTGCGTCTACATCGGGAGTGCCGACCTGATGCCGCGCAACCTCGATCGGCGCGTGGAGGTACTGGCGCCGGTGGAGGACGCTGCGCTGGTGGCGCGACTCAGAGACGAGATCCTCGGCACATACCTGGCCGACAACGTGCGGACCCGGCGCATGCTGCCGGACGGCACGTACGAGCGCCTGTCGCCCGCTGAGGGCGAGGAGGCAATCGACTCGCAGGCGGCGCTCCTGTCCATCCGGCGGGCGGTGGAGCCGAGGCGCCGCAAGAAGGCCAAGACGGGGACGGTCGTGCGCAAGAAGGGCTCCCGGAGCAAGGGGTAGGCATGGGCAAGAACGGTTCGTCGAAGAAGGCGTATCACGCAGAGTCGGCGGACGATGGCGGACCTGGGCCCCGGAAGATGGACTCGAAGGTCTACTATCGCGAACTCGAGAAGCTGCAGATCGAACTCGTGAAACTCCAAGGGTGGGTGAAGAACGAAGGCCTTCGCGTGGTGGTGGTCTTCGAGGGCCGTGACGCCGCCGGCAAGGGCGGCGCGATAAAGCGCATCACCGAGGCGCTCAACCCCCGCATCTGCCGCGTGGTCGCTCTGCCCGCGCCCACCGAGCGTGAGGAGAGTCAGTGGTACTTCCAGCGCTACTCGGCGCAGCTTCCCGCCGCTGGTGAGATCGTGCTGTTCGACCGCTCCTGGTACAACCGCGCGGTCGTCGAGCGAGTCATGGGGTGGGCGACCGAAGAGCAGGTCAAGGAGTTCTTCCGCGACTGTCCGGAGTTCGAGCGGATGCTTGTCCGATCGGGCATCGTGCTTATCAAGTACTGGTTCTCGATCTCGGACGAGGAGCAGGATCGGAGGTTCCAAGACCGCATCGACGACCCGCTGAAGCGCTGGAAATTCTCCGAGACCGACCTCAAGGGGCGCGACCGCTGGGAGGAGTTCTCCAGGGCCAAGGACGAGATGTTCAAGTACACGGACACCAAGGAGTCGCCCTGGTGGGTGGTGGAAGGGGATGTGAAGAAACGGGCGCGGCTCAACTGCATCAGCCATCTGCTCACGATGGTCCCGTACGAGGACGCTCTGCCCGAGCCGTTCAAGCTACCGCCGCGCAAGCAGTCGGCCGAAGGCTACATGCGCCCGCCGATCGACTCGCAGACTTACGTGCCCGAGGTGTACTGAGGCCTCGTCGCTTCTTCCGCTAGCAGAGACCCGCCACGCGGGGCTGCCCGATGCATCCGCCTCCACGGGAAGGGCACTTCATGACGCACGAGAACCGCATCGCCGTGAAGATGTCCGACGCTGAGGACTTCGACCTGTGCAACGAGTGCGGCGGCCTGTGCTGCTGCCTCTACCTGGCTCACGACGAGAACGGCGCGTACATCGGTGACGGCTGGCTGCCCGAGTACATCGATCTGTGGCTTGAGCGCCTCCAGGCGAGCGGAGCTTTGGTGCTCACGGACTCCGAGAATCGTGCGGGTCAGGCCGGTATCGAACCTCTTCACGACCCGCGGCTGAGCCATCCACCCACGCCGAAAGGCGAGGCGTACCGCGCCACGCTCCCGGAGTGGGTGGACGTCCGCAAGTGCCAGTTCTGCCATCCGGACACGGGGTGCCTGCTGCCTCGCACCTATCGTGCCGACATCTGTCGCGAGTGGGTGTGCGAGCTCTGGCGGGCGTAGAGGGCGACCCGGCTGGTGCATTCTGGCCGACAACCTGCTATACTGCGCGGGCGGGCCGATGGGGTCCGAAGGATTGCGACGTGACACACCGCATTTCCAAGCGGCAGTCACGTCGTTTGTTTTGCCCCGATGGGGCGAGGAAGAAGGGTTCGAAAATGGCTGAAGGTACCGTCAAGTGGTTCAACGCGGACAAGGGCTATGGCTTCATCTCACGTGAGGGCGGCGACGATCTGTTCGTCCACTTCTCTGAGATCCAGACCGAGGGCTTCAAGACCCTCGACGAGGGCCAGCGCGTCTCGTTCGACGAGGCCACCGGCAACAACGGCAAGCAGCAGGCGACCAACGTTCGCGCTCTTTAATTCACAGAGCGCTTCAAGGTTAGCAGCGAAGGGCGACCCCCACGGGTCGCCCTTCGTGCGTCACTTCTCGCCTGCATGCACCGGGTGCTCGCTTGATTTCGAGCGGGGCGTTGGTTACTCTCTTTCAGCACCCACGGCCAGGTAGCTCAGATGGTAGAGCAGGGGACTGAAAATCCCCGTGTCGGCGGTTCAAGTCCGTCTCTGGCCACCATAGATGCTTCCGAAGGGTCGGGCCGAAAGGTCCGGCCCTTTGTGTTCGTACGCCGTGAGTCTCCTCCCCGGCCCACGCCTGAGGCTTCAGTTCGCAACCGCCGGGGCATCTACCTCTCGACGCCACGACGAAGGTAGCTCTGGGAGACTGATGCGCTATGCCCAACCACCTTGCATCGGAGAGCAGTCCTTACCTCCGGCAACATGCGGACAACCCCGTGGACTGGTACCCCTGGGGAGATGAGGGGTTCGAGAAGGCTCGCGCCGAGGATAAGCCCGTCTTTCTCAGTGTCGGCTACTCGGCGTGCCATTGGTGCCACGTCATGGAGCATGAGAGCTTCGAGGACGAGGCAACGGCCGCGCTGTTGAACGAGCACTTCGTCTCGATCAAAGTCGATCGTGAAGAGCGGCCCGACATCGATGCGATCTACATGGACGCGGTTCAGGCGATGACCGGCCGAGGTGGCTGGCCGATGAGCGTCTTCCTGACGCCGGAGGCCATGCCATTCTACGGCGGTACCTACTTCCCCAAGCACAGCAGGTACGGCATGCCGTCGTTCTCAGAGGTCCTCACGCAGATCACCTCGCTGTGGCAGTACCGACGTGACGAGGTCCTTGAAGCCGGCGCGGCCCTCACGCAGGTGCTGGAGAGGAGCCCGGGCGGGGGCGTCGTCTCGAGCGGGACGCTCGAGATCGAGACGATCGAGACGGCTACTCGTGGTCTGACCCGGGTCTTCGATAGGACCCACGGCGGCTTCGGTGGCGCACCGAAGTTCCCCCAGCCGGCCGTCGTTGACTTCGTCTTGCGCCGCTATCTGGCGACCGATGACGCAAACCTGCTTGCGATGGTGACCACGACGCTCGATGCGATGCTGCGCGGGGGCATCTACGATCAACTTGGCGGTGGGTTTCACCGGTACTCGACTGATGAACGTTGGCTCGTTCCTCATTTCGAGAAGATGCTCTACGACAACGCACAGCTCGCACGTCTGTACCTGCACGCATGGCAGGTGACCGGCGACGCGCCCTACCGGCGGGTCGTCACCGAGACCCTCGACTACCTCGTCCGCGAGATGCTCGATCCGGCAGGAGGGTTCTACTCAGCGCAAGACGCGGACTCGGAGGGCGAGGAGGGTCGCTACTTCGTCTGGACGCCGCAGGAAGTGCGCGACGCGCTCGCCAGAGGTGTTTCTGACCGCAGCGCCGATGCGCAGCTCTTCATGGCGGCGTTCGGAGTGAGCGCAGCAGGCGACTTCGAGGGTAGAAGCGTCCTTCACCTGGATCGGAGCATGCAGGACCTTGCGCGAGACATCGGTCAGCCGGTCGAGTACGTGGAAGATCGCCTGATCAAGATGCGAGCAGCGCTTCTCGGCGTCCGCGGGTCGCGGGAGAAGCCACGTCTCGATGACAAGGTGCTCGCGAGTTGGAACGGGCTGACGCTCGCGGCGTTTTCGGAGGCCGCCCGCGTACTCGGGCGAGACGACTATCGCATCGTGGCCGAGCGGAACGCCGAGTTCCTGATGGCACAGATGAGAGGACCCGAGGGTCGCATGCGCCGTACGTGGCAGAACGGATGCGCCAAGCTCAACGGCTATCTTGAAGATCACGCCTTCGTCGGCGTCGGACTGCTCGAGCTCTACCAGACCACGTTCGACGCGCGCTGGTTCGCCGCCGCGAAGGAGCTCACAGACGCGATCGGCGATCATTTCATCGATTCGGCCGGCGGCTTTTTCGATACGAGCAGCGGTCACGAATCGCTCATCGTACGTCCCAAGTCGCTGCAGGACGGGGCGATCCCCTCTGGCGGCGCGATGGCGGCCGGGCTGCTTGCCCGTATGGCCCACCTGAGCGGCGAGGGGGAGTACGCCGACCTCTCGGAGGCTGCCGTTGCTCAGACGCAGCGAGCGGCTGCCGAGGCGCCGCTCGGCTTCGCTGAGTGGCTCGCCGTGCTCGATTTCATACTCGCTCCACCGCGAGAGGTGGCGATCGTCGGTCAGGACAGGACTCCGCTACTGGGTGTCGTGCGGTCGCGCTACCGTCCGAACCTCACGGTGGCCGCAGGCGATCCGGGATGCGACGCGGGACCCGCTCTACTTGTCGGCAGGGAAGCTGTCGATGGACGGGCGACCGCCTACGTATGCCAGGATTTCGCGTGCAAGCGACCTGTCACCGCACCTCAGGATCTTGAGGACCTGCTCAACTGAGCAGCGTGAGGTGTGCGGTCGCCGGGCGTTTCCGCTATCCCGCGACGCGAGAGGTTGAACCGGTGGGCACCGGGTAAGCACTTGTACAGTACTGGCCAGCGCGAGGGAGACATCTCATGCCGGGTAGCGTCTACAAAGTCATCGAACTTGTGGGAACGAGCGCGGAGTCGTGGGAGGCTGCTGCGCGGGAGGCGCTTGAGGCCGCCGCGAAGAACCTCCAGGATCTCCGAGTGGCCGAGGTCGTGAGATCGGATGTTCGGTTGGAGGACAACAAGATCGTCGAGTACCGCGTGAAGATGAACGTGTCGTTCAAGTATCACGAGGAACTGGCCGAGTAGCAGGTTCGCCTCGTCACAGCACGATAGGAGCCCGCATGGCCTCCATCAGACGCCGCGTGTGGACTCCCGCCATGTATCAGGGTGGCCGGACCACGCGGCGCTACTTCGAAGGCTGGTACTTCAAGCAGGTCGATGCCCACGAGCAGCAGGCTCTCGCCGTGATTCCGGGCGTGTCCTACTCGGAAGATGGTCGGTCGAGTCACGCCTTCGTGCAGATACTCTCCGGCGGTGGCCTGGCGCACTACTTCGCATACCCGATCGAGTCGTTCGCCTCCGATGCGCGAGAGCCTTTCAGCATCCGCATCGGAGACAATGCCTTCACCCGCAGCGGCATGAGGCTCATGCTGCGCGATGGCGCTGCCGAGGTGAGCGGTGAACTGCGGTTCGGCACGTGGTCCCCCTGGCCAGTGACCGCCTTCTCGCCGGGGATCATGGGATGGTACCGCTTCGTGCCCCGCATGGAGACGTACCATGGGGTGCTGTCCATGGATCACGGAGTCTCGGGGTCGATCGTGGCGAACGGAGAGAGGCTCGATTTCGACGGCGGTCGCGGCTACGTCGAGAAGGACTGGGGCCGTAGCTTCCCCAGCTCGTGGATCTGGGCCCAGTCGAACCATTTCGGCCGGCCGGAGGTGTCGGTCACCGTGTCGGTGGCGAAGGTGCCCTGGATGACAGGCGCGTTCGTCGGCAACATCGCAGGACTGCTGCTCGACGGGAAGCTGCACCGCTTCGCCACGTACACCGGCGCCCGACTGTCGTGCATAACCACTGGCGACAACACCGCGCACCTGATCCTACGCGGCCGCCGGGAGGAACTCGAACTCTTCCTTGAAGGGTGCACCACGTCGATCCTCAAAGCCCCCGTGCTCGGGGCGATGGAGGGTCGGGACGCCGAGTCACTCGGCGGAACGATCGAGGTCCGGCTGCGTGAGCTGCGCGGCGGGAGAGCGCCTTTCACGTTCCGGGGGATCGGGAAGCAGGCGGGCATCGAGATCATGAACGAAGGCGATGAGCTTGGATCCGTGACGTGCGGAGACCGGTTCGACCGCTGAACTAGTACGCAAGAGCGACGCGCTGTCGAATATACGCGCCGGTCTCGACGACTGCGAGCAGGAACTCGGCAAGATCGGCTCTCGAGATGCGCAGCCCCCCGGGCACGACGTCTCCAACAACGGCTCGGTACTCTCCGGTTGGTCGGCCGTTGGTCAAGACCGCCGCTCGAACGATGGTCCAGTCGAGGTCGGCGTGTGCCATGAGCTCGTCTTCCATCTGCACCAGCCGGGGATACAGGCGTGCGACGACTGGGATTCGCAGCACGATGCGATAGGCGAACGGGAGCGCGTCGGCGCTCACGCCAGCGCCCTCAGCGGAGACGACCAGGAGCCGCCGCACGTCGGCGGCGCAGACAGCATCGGTGAGGTTCCGCGTGCCTTCCACGTACACGCGACCACTCCGACGCGGACGCGGGGCGAGTATCGAGACGACGGCGTCCTGCCCGACAACCGCCGGCGACAGGGTGTCGGGCGCAAGGACGTCACCCCGAATGACGTGCAGACGTTCATGCGACGCATCGAATCGAGATGTGTGACGGACGAACGCGCTGACCGTGTGGCCATGGTCCAGGGCCCGCTGCGTGAAGAGACGGCCGGTTCTGCCACTTGCGCCTACCACCAGCAGCCGCACGTCCATCCCTCCAGCCCGATCGCGGTCGAGCGTGTTCGCACCAGCTCCATATGGATACCCAGTCCGTTGCGGCGCATGCTCGCCTGGTCATGCATGGTTCGGGCCGTCGGGAGTGCCGGTTCGCGTCCGCCGAGACCTCTCGGGCACACTGGGACATGCTCGGGAGGTGCCATACGATCGCGGGACGCCAGCCGCGTGACCGTCCGGCCTGAAGGCCGTGCACCGCGAGCGACGGTCCCTGTCTATGGCACGACGTCCAGCGAGGTCCTCCCGATGCCCGATCGCTTGGTACACGTTCCGTTCAGACACTGGGTCCGGGGACTGCTGTCCGAACTGACGGCGTCGTCATCGCGCGGTCTGGCAGTCCGATAGAACACGAGGTGGATGCGCGGCTGGGAGCCGCCGGAGCCGTCGGAGCGGTCATGGCCGTCGTGTTCTGGAGAGCATACGCCGGCCGGCGCGAGCGGCAGATCGGCTGACCCGCCACGCGCCGGAGCGTCCCGATGGTACTCTTGGGTCGGACCATGCCGTGCATCGAGAGGGTGCGTGTGACCGACCACTACAGACTCCTACAGGTTCGTCGCGATGCCTCAGCCGAGGTGATCTCGGCAGCTTACCGGCGGCTCATGCGCGACGCGCACCCGGACCGGGGCGGTGACGCCGAGCGGGCCCGCAACCTCAATGTCGCCTATGAGACCCTCTCCGATCCGGCGGCCCGGCGCGCGTACGACAACTCACTCGGTCAGAGTACGGAGGATGGAGGGCCCTCCCGCATGGAGGCGATCGCCGCTCGACTCGGCGCCGGTCTGGGGACACAGTACGTGAGGCTTCGCAGGGTCTTGCGCGAGGTTCGCAAGGATCTCTCAACGTAGTCGCCACACGGTCTTGCGAGACACGGCACGTCCGGAGCGGGTACATTTGGCCGGTAGGCGTGACCAAGGGGGCCCACATGCAGCGCGCACTGGTGGTCGACGACGAAGCCAACATCCGCGAACTCGTGGCGGTGTACCTGCAGACCGCCGGGTTCTCCGTCGAGCAGGCGACGGACGGCGCCGAGGCTCTCACGAAGGCCCGGCACGGATCCTACGATGTGGTGATACTCGACATCATGCTCCCCGGGATCGACGGCGTGGAGGTCTGCCGGCGCATCAGGGAGCACTCGTCAGTCCCCATCATCATGCTCACCGCGCGTGAGGGCGACCTGGAGAAGGTCGCCGCCCTGGAGATCGGCGCCGACGACTACGTGACCAAACCGTTCAGCGCTCCGGAACTCGTCGCGCGTGTCCGTGCGCTTCTGCGCAGGGCCGGGGCCGGCCGGCCCATCGGGCCGCTCACGGTCGGTGGGCTGAGTCTGGACCCCGGGACCCGCGAGGTGACCGTGGACGGTCGTCATACCGCGCTCACCGCCAAGGAGTTCGACTTGCTGCACGCGCTGCTGCGCAATCCCGGCATCGTCATGACCCGGGAGACGCTCCTCGACGCTGCATGGGGCTTCACCGAGTTCGTGGACGCCCGCGGCGTCGACGTCCACATCAGGCACATACGCGAGAAGCTCGGTGACGATGCGGCCGATCCTCGCTTCATCGAGACCGTGCGCGGCGTGGGCTATCGCGCGATACGCGAGGGCTCATGACGATGGGTCCCGGGGTCGGGCGGGCGCGCATGACGGTTATGCGCCGCACGCGACTTGCGGTCGCGGGCGTCGCCATAGCGTCCGTTCTGCTGCTCGCCGGCGTGGTCTATGCGGCCTGGTCGCAGCACACTGAGGCCGTTCGCACAACAGAACTCGCGCGCCAGGTCTCGGCGATCGCCGCGGGCCTTGCGGCAGGTGACTCGCTCGATCTCTCCGATGGCTCTCCGCTGGAGGGCCTACGCGCCGAGATATTCGAGGTCGAGGCACGCCTCATCGGTACCCACCTCGTGCTGACTGACGCCGAAGGCGTGGTGCGCCACTCCTCGACGTTCGACGGGACGCTCGAGCGTTACGACATCGAGCGACTGACCGGTCCTGCGGATGCGCGCGGCGTGCGCACGGGCACGGCGCCTGTGGCCGGTGCCGGCCGGGTGATCATCGTGGCCGCGCCCGTCCCGGGTGTCGCCTCCGACGGCTATCTCGTCGCCGTCCAGCCGATACGGGAGCTGGCCGCAGCCCGGCGCGGTGGGGGGCTCATCCTCGTCGTCGTCACGCTCGTCGTCGTTGCGGTGGCCTGGTTGGCAGGCGGTGTCGTCGCCCATCGGATCACCGCGCCGCTCGTCCGGTTGCGGGAGGGCGCCGAGGCGATCGCGGGAGGCTCGTGGGGTCTCCAGGTGGCGGTGGAGGGCGACGAGGAGGTGGCGGCTCTCGCCACGGCGTTCAACACCATGTCCGCGCGTGTGGATGCCGCGTACACTGCGCAGCGTGAGTTCGTCGGCGATGTGTCGCATGAGCTGCGAACACCGATCACGTCCATTCAGGGGTTCGCGGGCGCGCTGCTCGAGGATCTGGCGTCGGACGATGAACAGCGCGAGCGCTTCGCGCGGATCATCCGCGAGGAGTCGGGGCGGCTGATGGAGCTTACGGGCACCCTGCTCGCGCTTGCGGACCTCGATTCGGGACGAGTCCGGCTCGCTTCCGTGCCGGTGGACACCGTGGCGCTCGCCGAGGCGCTTGCCTCTCGTCACGAGATGGTCGCGCACCGCCGACAGGTCACGCTCGACATCAGTGACCTCGCTGCGGGCGGACGCCCCGTGGCGGACGACCTCCGGCTGCTGCAGGTCGCATCCGCGCTCGTGGCCAATGCCCTCACGCATGCGCCGCCGGGTAGCACGGTGCGGGTGGGCAGCTGCGCGCGTGGTGGACGGTGGTGCCTTGAAGTCGACGACGCCGGTCCGGGGGTCCCGGAACACGAGCGCGATCGGGTGTTCGAACGGTTCGTCCGGCTCGATGTCAGCAGGTCGGCCGCCAGCGGCGGTTCGGGCCTCGGCCTTGCGATCTGCCGGCGTCTTGTCGAGTTGATGGGCGGGACGATAGCGGCAGAGAGCTCCGGTCTCGGCGGGGCCCGTTTCGTGGTGTGTCTCGATCGCGCGCCAGAAGACCCGCCCGGAGGGGTCAACCGCATCTCAACGGGTGCTCCATAATGGGACAATGTGAGGCGTCGATAGTGTAGGTGTGCGTAGATGACATGCGCGCATCGGCAGGACGACGATCGGTAGGGTGATCAGGATGCACAGGACGGCCAGGCACATCCGCAGTTCGCTGCTCATCACGGTGCTCGTGGCAGCCCTGCTCGTTCCCGCACTCGCGTTCGGTGCACAGGGATCGGGGCAGGCAGGGAGCGTCGACAGCGGCTCGGCCGGCACCAGTGCCGGCACGGGTACGGGCACGGCACAGCAGTCTGGTTCGACCGGAGACTCGGCACAGGCCGCCGACGCCGCCGTCGCCCAGTTGCGGGCGAGGATCGGCCTTGCGCTCCAGAAGCGCGCGCGCCGTTTCGACACTGCCACCGCGGCGCTCGAGCGCCAGCGGGCGAGACTCATGACGCTCGCGGACAAGCTCGAGCAGCTCGGCGGAGACGTGGCCCAGGTTCGCACCCGCTTGCGTGAGTGCGAGCAGCTGCTGGTCCAGGCGCGCGAACAGGAGCAGACCGCCACCCGGCTCATGCGACGGATCGCCGATGAACAGGATCGCTCCGGGGCGTTCGTGCGGGCACGCACTCAGGCTCGTGCAGCAGTTCAGACTATGAGCCAGGCTCGGACCCGGCTTCATGCCGCGGCCGACCTGCTTGAGGACATCGCCGAGGACATCGGCGAAGGGGGCGAGACCGGGTGAAGCGACTGCCCGCGATCGCGCTCATCGTCGTGATGCTGACGGTGGGTGCGATCGGATGCAGTAGACCCGACGACACAGACGATGCGACTTCGGGTGACGGGGTCGCATCGTCTGTGGTCGGCACCTTCACGTCCGACGCGGATGCCGCGCCGGGCGATGCGACGTGGTCAGACCCTGACTCCGCCGATGGCTCCGGCTCCGCGGGAGGTACCTCGGACTCATCCGCGGTCGGCTCGGGAGCAAGCGCCGCCGACACGTCGGCGGTCCTGCGTGAACTTGAGGCGGTTCGTCGTGAGCTCGACGCGATCTCGCTTCCCGACGACACGGACTTCAGCGACATCGAGGCGGCGCTGCGGTAGGTCTACAGGTACTGCCAGACGTCGTCGATCCCCGCGTCGGTCGCCGGGATGCACTCGACGATGCCGTGGTCGAACGTCCCCGTCTCGGGATTGACCAGTCGCAGATCCACCGTCTCGGGCTCCTTGAGCCACGACCCGTCGGCGCCGATCACGCGCTTGACGCGCGGCCGGAGCAAGTCGTCCTTGTTGACGCGGAAGACGATCGCTTTCGAGCCGTCGTCGAGGGTGACGACCGCGCCCATCGGGTAGATGCCGAGCATCGCCACGAGCGCCTTGGTCACGCTGGGGTCGTACGCCTTGTTGCGGCCCTGCATGAGCACCGCAAGCGCCTTGTCCGGTCGGATCTCGCGCCGGAACGGCCGTCGCGTCGTCATGGCGTCGTACGCATCGCACAGCGCCACGATCTTGGAGAACAGGTGCTGCTCCTGTGGCCCCGCAGCCTTGGGGTATCCCTGCAGGTCGTGACGCTGATGGTGTTCGTAGGCGACCACCATGGGCATCTGATCGACGAGCTGGATGCGCTTGAGCAGGTCGGCGCCCTCGGTCGTGTGGCTCTTCACGATCTGCCACTCGTCGGCTGTGAGGGGCCCCTCCTTGCCGAGGATATCCCCGGGGATGCGTACCTTCCCAAGGTCGTACAGCAGCGCCGAGAGGCCAAGCGACTTGAGCGACTCGGCATCCAGGCCGAGAGACGCGCCGAGTGAGATCGACAGGATGCACACGTTGATCGAATGATTGAGCGTGTAGTCGTCATGGCCCTTGATCGCGGTCAGGCCGAGGATGGCTGCCGGATCCTTGAACAGCGTATCGAGCAAAGAGCTCACCATGTGCTGGAGCGGCTCGACCTCGAAGACCTTGCCGAGTTTCGCCTGCGTCTCGACGTCGCGCATGAGCTCGATGCCCCGGTCGTACGTCTCGCGGCCCTGGGCTTTGTTCTCCCGCTCCTCTTCCTCGCGTACCGAGTCGTCGAGGTCGGTCGTCTCCGCCACGGCGACGCTTGCAGCCCCGCGATGACGGAGGAATGCCGCGGACTGCTCGATGCTGGCGATGTCGGGGGTGTTGAGGAGCTCGGTCACCGCGGCTGCGTCCGATTCGCCGAAGCCGGGCCCGAACGTTAGGGCCGAGATGCCGCGGGCCAGGAGGTCGACCACGAGCTTGCGGTACGTGACGCTCTCCTCGGGAAGCACCTGGTTCTCGATGAACAGCGTCGCCTTGTAGACGTTGATGGTGACGTCCTCGAAGCCGATCTCGAAGATCGCCGTGACTGCGGCGGTGAGGTCCTGGACGGACTGGACGGCGAGCGGGTGGCTCGCCGGGTAGAGCGCAGCGTTGTTCTGGGCGACGGCGAGCGCTCTGGCGAGGTCGCGGGCCTTCTCGAGACGCTTCGGCGTCGCGAACGGTGCGCGTGTCGCTGGCGCGGCCAGGGTGGCCATCTCCTCGGCAGTCTCGAGGCGGTCGTCGTGTGAGGTGTCCGTCACTGCTGGTTCCCCCTTCAGTCAGCGCGATCCCCGTGTCGCAGCGTCTCGAGGATCCGTCGGGCCAGGTAGCGCAGCTCTCTGTTCTTCTTGCCGATCGCCACCGGTCGGTGCGCGAGTCTCTCGAGCACCGGTATCGCCTGTGGTGAGTCTAGCGCTTCCAGGCTCTTTAAGACTTCTTTCTTCAGCTCGTAGTTCCTCTCGAACAGGTTGACGACAGCGATGATTCTGAGCAGCGCAGGCACGGCGTCGGCAAGTCCTGCCCGACCGATCTCGCGGGCTGCGAGTCTCCGCGTCTCGGGGTCCCAGTGTCCGAGGGCCTTCTGCAGAATGGCAGCGCTATCGGGTCCGGGATTCGCGCCGAGGGCGACGATCGCCGCCTGTCGGACGCGACTGTCGAGGTGCTCGAGCGCCACGGCGATCGTCGGCAGAAGCCTTCTCGCGCCGGTCGCCCCAAGCATGTCGATCGCCGAGGCGGCCTGCGCCGGATCTCCCGTTCGGAGCGTCCTGCCGACGACCGCGGCGACCGGTTCGGCCATCGACACGATGATCGGCATGAGGTGTTCGCGTCGGTCGGCCGGAGCATCAAGGTAGCCGCTCACGAGTGCCTCGGCGCCGGCGGCGCCCGCCGCCTCGAGCAGCGTGCGCGCGCTGACGAGTGTCGGATCCTCGGAGAGCCGGCGAACGCATTCGCGCAAGATGTCGGGCGAGCCCAGCACCTTCCGGGCGGCCTGGATCGCCGGCGCGAGCGCGGGATCGGACGAGAGTTCCGAGAGCAGTTCGGCGGCCTCCGAGACCTCATCGAAGGCGCCGACGTCCACCGCGGTGCCCAGCGCATCGGTGACCGCTCTGATCGAGTCTTCCGTGGGGCGCTCGCGCGCGACGCTCACGATCGTGGCGAGTCCCCGCGCGGCGGCGTTACGTGGAGTCGAGGCCGTGACGAGGGTGCTGATGTGGGCGAGATCCTCTTCATCGGCTCGCGCTATCTCGCGCGAGATCTCTTCGGCGTCGGCCTCCGGAGGGACGCCCCGGGCAAGGTCCTCACGAAACGTCGGCTTGAGCAGTGTGGCGAGTTCGGCGAATATCTCGGGCGGCAACTCGATCTCTCGAAGTAGCGTCTCGGGTTGGCGGGCCATCATCTGCGCGGTGAGGCGCAGGAGGCGCGCCAGGGCCGCGGGCTGCATGTGGCCGATGATGTCCAGCACCGATTCCATGAGTCGCCCGTCGGCGTCCACGGTCAGCGCGTTGCTGAGCAGGTCGACGCGGGTCGCCTCATCGAGGTGGAGTAGCGCTTCGGCGCATCGGCGCATCGCGAGATCTTGCGCTGCACTTTCGAGGCGACCGATCGCCTCGGCGGCGATGTCGGTGGACTGCGATCCCGCAAGTGCATCCTGCTGCCAGGTCGCGGCTGCGAGTGTGAGTTCGCGCGCTATCTCTTCAAGCGGCGCGCCGGTCAGGTCGATTCCGAGCAGCCCCGCCTCGGTGGATGCCCTGAGGGTCACTTCGACCACGGCGATCGCGCGGACATCGGCTCCGAGCAGCGCCGAGCGGACTCCGCCGGACGCACGCATCGCTCGTGCGTCGCCGCCGATGATCTCGAGCAGGCTCGCGACCTCGTGATCCGTGACGCCCGGGGCTACGATCAGCTGTCCGACCTGAAGTGCATGCAGCGTTTCGGCAAGCGCTGCGACCTGCGGCAGGCCCTCTCCGACGGTCGTCTCGGCCACCACGAACCGAGCGCGGTCCACGTGGTACTGAACCGTGCCGTGCGACGCGGTGACGGCCGCCGAGCGGGCGACGACGCGGTCGACGGCCTCAAGCCGAAGCGGACTCGTCGGCGGGTAGAGGCGAGCGGCTGCGGCGGCCCCTGCGATCGTCCGCAGGAGTCCCTCGGCTTCTGTGGCCAGACCGCCGCCCGGGCGCTCCACTCGCGCCTCCTTCTCGTTGTGCTCTCTCTTGTCTATCGGCAGCACCGCGCTTCGGGCACATGCCCGATACTGGGGAGATTTGCCCGATACTCCTCTGATACCTATATCCTAGCGAGTAATGACGCAACCCGGAGGAATCAGTGGCGCTTCGGAGTGACGCATACTACCGGGGCCTCGTGGAGGCCGAGCTGCGTGCGGCCGGACACACCGAGCCGCCCGTCTCACCGACGGCGGTGGCCACGCATCTCGGCGTGCCGGTGCGCACGCTGCCGCTGCCGCCGTGGTTCACCGCCGCCCTGGTCTACGAGGACGGCATGCCCGCGATACTTCTCAATCCGACGCGACCGGAGGATGTGCGGCGGCGCGCACTCGGCCACCTTCTCGGCCATCTGCTCCTCGTCCTCGATGATCCGACGGCGACGTATCCGCGCGCTGCGGGGGACGTGCACCGCGAGGCCGACATCATGGCCGAGGAGTTCGAGACTCCCGGGTATCTCGTGCGCGACCAGGCGCAGAAGTGGTTCAACGACTACCGCTATCTTGCCGGACTGTTCGGCGTGACCGAGGAGAGAATGTTCGCGGCGATGCAGGAACTCGGGCTCATCAAGAGCCGGGGGGTCATCTGGGACTACTGACGGCGGGGTCGGGGGAGCCTGCTATCATCAGGTGTGACTCAGATCCTGTGGCGTGGACCGTTCGGGAGGACTCATGCGCACGACCTACGCGGTCGGTGTTGATGTCGGTGGCACGCGGATCGCCGCCGGCCTGGTGGAGCGAAAAGGCCGGATGCTCAAAGAGGTTCGGGCGCTCACGCCGGCCGAGGCGGGACCGTTCGCTATCGTCGATGCGATCATCGATCTGATCACGGAGGTCACGGCCGGGGTCCATCCGGGCGAGATCGCCGGCATCGGGGTCGGGCTGCCGGCACAGATCGACTTCCTCAAGCAGACGGTGGAGTTCTGCACCAACCTGCCGCTCGCCGGGGTCGACATGCGGTCACTCATCATGTCGCGGGTGCGCCACCCTGTTGCGATAGACAACGACGGCAACTGCGCAGGCATCGGCGAGAGCCGCTTCGGCGCAGCCAAGGGCGTGCGCGACTTCGTGATGATCACGCTGGGCACCGGTGTCGGCGGCGCGTTGTTCTTCAACGGCGAGCCGTATCGGGGCTCGCGCGGGCTCGCCGCCGAGATCGGCCACATGGTCGTTCGGCTCGACGGCCCGCCGTGTCCGTGCGGCGGCAAGGGCCACATCGAGTCGTACATGGGCCGCCCGGCGATCGCTGCGGCGGGACGTGCCGCCGCCGCCGAATACCGTGGCCGTGCGATCCGCGAGCAAGCTGGCGGCAACGATGAGCGTGTGACCGCCGAGGACGTCATCAACGCGGCGCTCAAGGGTGACGAGATCGCGCGCCAGATCCTTCTGGACGCCGGCGAGGTGCTCGGCGAGGCGCTTGTGGGGATCGTGAACCTGCTCAACCCGAGGCTGATCGTTGTTGGCGGTGGCGTCGGCGAATCGTGCCCCTTCCTGGTCGAGAGAGCGGCCGGGGTCATCGACCGCAACGCGCTGGCCGGACGCCGCGACGTTCGGGTCGCACAGGCCGAACTCGGCAACGACGCGGGCGCGCTCGGCGCCGCGGCCCTCGCTTTCGACGAGCACGATTCGCGAGAGGGGCTCCACCGATGAGTGCGACCGTCTACTTCGCACCGATGCGCTCCGCGATGAAGCGGAGTATGGTCACGCGTGCCGGTGCTCTCCTTTCGCGCGCGGGCCTGTCCGACGCGGTGGCCGATGGTGACCTTGTCGCCGTCAAGCTGCACTTCGGCGAGCAGGGCAACACGGGGTTTGTGAGCCCCGTCTATCTGCGCGAAGTCGTTCGACGTGTCCGCGCGGCCGGCGGCAAGCCGTTCCTGACCGATGCGAACACCCTCTACCGCGGCGAGCGCGCCAACGCCGTAGACCACCTTGCCTGTGCGCTCCACAACGGGTTCGCGTATGCCACCGTCGATGCTCCGTTGATCATCGCCGACGGGCTCGACGGACGGGAGGCGGTAGACGTGCCGATCGCCGGCACGCACTTCGACTCCGTCCGCATCGGCTCGGCGGCCGTGCATGCCGATGCGATGGTCGTCGTCACGCACGTGAAAGGCCACGAGGCCACCGGTTTCGGCGGGGCTCTCAAGAACGTCGGCATGGGGCTCGGATCCCGCTCGGCCAAGCAGCGCATGCATGCCGACTTCCGGCCCGAAGTGACCGCCGAGACATGCACCGGATGTGGTCGGTGCGTGACGTGGTGCCCGGTGAACGCCATCGTCCTCGGCCCCGATCGCGTGGCGTCGGTCGACTATGAGCCGTGTTACGGGTGCGGGGAGTGTGTGGCGGCGTGCCCGTACGGTGCGATCGCCACCCAGTGGAAGACGGACGCCACCATGATCCAGGAGAAGATCGTGGAGCATGTCGCCGGCGCGCTGGCGGGCAAGGAGGGCAAGGTCGTGTACCTCTCGTTCGTCACGGCTGTCTCGCCCGACTGCGACTGCTGGTCCTTCTCCGACGCGCCGATCGTTCCGGACCTTGGCGTCTTGGCCTCGACCGATATCGTGGCCATCGAGCAGGCGGCGTACGATCTCGTCACCGGCGCTGTCGGGTTGACGGGTTCGCGAGGCGAAGGGATGGCCGCCGGTGACGACAAGTTCAGGGCGATCACCGGTGTGGACGGTACGCGCGCCATCATACATGCGGAGGAGATGGGCCTGGGAACACGCGAGTACGAGCTCGTGACGGTCGACTAGGCTGGCGCGGGGAGCGCCAGTCAGACGAACAGGAGTGAGCGTGGACTACTTTGACGTACTGAAGAAAGCGTGGACCATCACATGGCGCTACAAGGCGCTGTGGGTGCTCGGCCTGTTCGTCGGAGCCGCGAGCGGCGGTGGCGGCGGTGGCGGTGGCAGCGGCTACCGAACGGGCAGCTCGGACTACTCGGCCAGCGGACAGGAGTTCAACCGCATGGCCGGGGACTTCGTACGGGTCTTCGAGGACAACCTCGTGCTGATAGCCATCATGGTCGGCGTTCTCGCGATCATCGGCATCGTGTTCTGGGTGCTCTCGATCGCGGCGCAGGGCGGTCTGGTCCACGGCGCCAACGAGGCTGCCGAGGGGCGCACGCCCGCGCTTGGCGCGGCCTGGCGGGTCGGTTTTCGTCACTGGGGCCGCACGTTCATGATCGGTCTGGTGCTTGCCCTACCGATGCTGCTCGTCGTAGGCGTCATGGCCGCCATGTTCGTTGCGATAGTGGCCGGCGGTGCGATGGGAGGAGACGCCGGAGCCGGTGTCGCGATCGGCGGCGCGTGCCTCGTGTTGCCGCTCTTCTTCGTGCTGCTCATAGCCGTCGGGCTGATCATCGGCATCGTGTACAACCTCGCGCTCCGCTACGGCGTGCTCGGGGATGTCTCCTTCGGCCAGGCCATCAAGCGTGGCTGGGGCGACCTGTGGGGCAAGCGCGGCGCGTTCGTCTTCTGGCTCGTCATGCTTCTTCCTGGTGTGGCGTACTCGATCATCGCACTGCTGATCATGCTGCCGTTCATCGTCGGCAGCGTGGCGCTTGTGATCGCGGAGCAGTTCGCCGTCGCGGCGCTCGTGTTCGTGGTGATGATCATCGTGGCGCTCGTTCCCGGGGCTATCTACGGGACGTTCGTCTCGTCGGCGTGGACGGTGTTCTTCCGACGGATGACAGGCATGGAGGTCGCTCCGGCGCAGGGCGCACCGACCCCGGCATACCCGGCTCCTCCGGTACCGCCCGTCGCACCGGCGGTACCCGGCGAGGTGCCACCGGCCCCGCCGGTGTCCGGTGACTGAGAGCTCAGGCATCCTGCTCGTCTGTGCGACGCCCATCGGTAATCTGGGTGACGTGACGCTGCGGGTGCTCGATGCCCTTCGTACCGCCGATTCGATCGCTGCCGAGGACACGCGGGTGTCGCGCAAGCTGCTTGCGCGCTACGACATCCATACGCCGCTCGAGGCCTATCACGAACACAATCGTGCCACCAGGACGCCCGAACTCGTCGCTCGCATCGAGCGGGGCGAGCGCGTTGCGCTGGTGTCCGATGCGGGCACGCCCGGGATCTCGGATCCGGGCGAGCATCTCGTGGATGCGTGCCTCGACGCGGGCCTGCGCGTGGACGTGCTGCCCGGAGCGTCTGCCATCACCACCGCGCTTGTCGCGAGCGGGCTGCCGACGCAGGCGTTCTACTTCGGCGGGTTCCTCCCGCGCAAGCAAGGGGAGCGTACCCGCGCGCTCGAGAGCCTCGCCGGGCTCGATGCGACGCTCGTGTTCTATGAGTCACCCGGCCGCACCGCGGCGACCCTCGCCTCGCTCGCGGCTGCTTTCGGCGGCCGCCGCGCGGCGTTGGCGCGCGAACTCACCAAGCTTCACGAGGAGGTGGCGCGTGCCGAGATCGGCGAGCTTGCCGATCGCTTCGCCGAGCGCGAGCTCAAGGGTGAGGTCGTCCTGCTCGTCGGCCCGCCCGAGGGTCCCGAGCAGCTGACGCTCGACGAAGACGTCGTACGGGAGCGGTTAGCCGCGGCCGCGGCACAGGGGCTCACTCGCAGGGATGCGGTGCGTGAGGTTGCGGCCGGCCTCGGGCTGCCGCGCAACGAGGTGTACCGCATATCGCTCGGGAAGTGAGCGCTACCGCCGCTTGATCTCGGCGACGCACGAGGAACAGATCGGCCGGTCCTTGACCATGCCGATGTCCTCCGTGCTGCCGCAGATCACGCACGACGCGGCATACTTCTCCAAGATGATGCGCTCGCCCTCCACGGAGATGGAGATCGGGTCCTTCACGCGGATGCCGAGTGTGCGCCTGAGCTCCATCGGGATGACGATCCGACCGAGGTCGTCCACGCGCCTTACGATGCCGGTATCGCTCATCGTTCCGACTCCTTTGCACGGCGGGTCATGGTCGCCGGGTACGGTATCATGAGAGGTCGCTCGGGCCGAGCGCTCTCTTCCATAAATGCCCACATCGGAGACGAGGTAACCGCCGGTGAGCAAGTCGTCCTTCTACGTCACCACCCCCATCTACTATGTGAATGCCGAACCACACCTCGGCACGGCGTACACGACGGTCGCGGCGGACGCCATCGCCCGCTACCGTCGTATGACCGGTCATGACGTCCTGTTCCTGACGGGGCTCGACGAGCATGGCCAGAAGATAGCGCAGGCCGCCGAGGAGAACGGCATGTCGCCGCAGGAGTGGGTGGACGCGATCGCGCCCAAGTTCACCGATGCGTGGGCGATGCTCGACATCGCCTACGATGATTTCATCCGGACGACCGAGGAGCGCCACAAGCGCGGCGTGGCCGCGTTCTGGCAGAAGCTCCACGACGACGGCTGGCTGTACCAGGGCCACTACGAGGGCTGGTACTGCGTGCCCGACGAGACGTACTGGACCGCCGAGCAGCTTGCGGACGGGGTGTGCCCGCAGTGCGGACGCGAGGTCCAGTTCATCACCGAGGACAACTGGTTCTTCAAGCTCTCCGAGTTTGGTGAGCGTCTGCTTGAGTTCTACGAGACGCATCCCGAATTCGTTCAGCCCGAGACGCGCAAGAACGAGGTCGTCTCCTTCGTGCGCGGCGGACTCAAGGATCTCTCCATCTCGCGTACGACGTTCACCTGGGGCGTGCCCATCCCGTTCGCCGAGGGCCACGTCACCTACGTGTGGATCGACGCGCTGCTGAACTACATCACGGCACTCGGCTACGGTAGCGACGATCCGGCCGATGTCGAACGGTTCGCGCACTACTGGCCGGCCGACTACCACTTCGTCGGCAAGGACATCATCCGCTTCCACTGCGTCATCTGGCCGGCGATGCTCATGGCCGCCGGCATCGAGCCGCCGACGAGCGTCTTCGCGCACGGCTTCCTGCTCACCAAGGGTGAGAAGATGTCCAAGTCCAAAGGAAACGCCCAGACACCCGCCGCGCTCGTCGAGCGCTTCGGCGTGGACGCATACCGCTACTACTTCCTGCGCGATGTCGCCTTCGGCCAGGACGGTTCCATCTCGATGGAGGCGATGATCCAGCGCTACAACGGCGACCTGGCAAACGACTGGGGCAACCTGTGCTCCCGCCTGTTCAACATGACCGAGAAGTACTTCGACGGCGTCGCGCCCGCCCCGCCTGACCTCGCGGCCGAGACAGCCGAGGACGCCACCATGCGCGCGATCGCGGGCAAGCTCCCCGAGACGTACGAGGATCACATGTCGCGGCTCGACTACGCCGCGGCGCTCGACGCGGCCTGGGAGCTCATCAAGTACGGGAATCGCTACCTGGAGAACGCCGCTCCGTGGACGCTCGCCAAGGAAGGTGACACGGTCCGGCTCGGCGCGGTCCTGTACAACGCGCTTGAGGCAGTGCGCATCGCGGCGCTGTTCACGGCCCCGGTCATGCCCGAGACCTCGGCCGAGGTGTGGCGCAGACTCGGGCTCGGTGAGATCGCTCAGGTCACCGACATCCTCGGCGCCGCCGAGTGGGGCGGTCTTCCCGCGGGCACGCGCGTCACCAAGGGCGAGTCGCTGTTCCCCCGGATCTACGAGGAGTAAGGCCGGACACCGTGGTCGATTCGCTGCCGATACTGCCGGATCTCGGGGCGCCGTCGGTCGACGCGCACGCGCACCTCGACATGCTCGACGACCCGGTCGCAGCTCTCGTTCGCGCGGCGCAGGCGGGTATCGCGCTCGTGGCAACCGTCGTTGACCTCACCGAGTCGCCGGAGACCACGCTTGACGGCCTCGAGGGCTGGCTGGCGGCCGCATCCGCGACGCTCGAGCACGATGGCGGGCCAGCTGTGCCGGACGTCCGCCTGGTGGTCGGCTGGCACCCGCATAACGCGAAGGAGGGTACGGAGACCCTTCTCGTGCGACTGCGCGAACTTGCGGATGACCCTCGCGTCGGCGCGCTCGGCGAACTCGGCCTCGATTTCCACTACGACCACTCCCCCAGAGACGATCAGCGCGCATGGTTCCGCACCCAGCTCGCACTCGCACATGAGGTCGGGTTGCCGGTGGAGATCCATCTGCGCGAGGCGCATGCCGAGGGCCTTCAGCTGCTTGCCGAGTTCGGCGTCCCGCCGGCAGGCTGCGTCATCCACTGCTTCACCGAAGGCCCGGAGCTTGCCGAACGCTTCCTCGAGCTCGGCTGCCACATCTCGTTCGCGGGGCCGGTGACCTTCAAGAAGGCCGAGGAGCTCCGCGAGGCCGCGCGTCTCGTGCCGCTCGACCGGCTGCTCATCGAGACCGACTGTCCGTTCCTCGCTCCCCATCCGTTCAGGGGGCGACGCAACGAACCCGCGTTTGCGGTGCTCAATGCGGCGGCTGTGGCCGAGGCGAAGGGGTTGGCATCGGCCGACGTGGCCACTGCGGCACTCGACAATGCCCGTCGGCTGTTCGGGAGGCGGTTCGTGTGACGAGAGCGCCGCTCGTCCTGGGCGTAGCCGGGAGCCCGCGCAGGTACGGTAACAGCGAGCGTCTGCTCGAGGCGGCGCTGTCGGGCGCCAGGGAGGCGGGGGCCGAGACGCGCCTCGTGGTGGCAGCTGACATGGGTCTGGGGCCCTGCCAGGGGTGCAACGCATGCTCGCTGACCGGCGAGTGCGTCCTGCGTGACGGTGGTGCGGCCTGGTACGCGGCGCTCGATGCGGCCGACGGGATCGTCGTCGCGAGCCCGGTGTTCTTCGCCACCGTGCCGTCGGTCCTCAAGGTCCTTATCGACCGTCTGCAGCCGTACTGGGCCAGGCGGTACGTTCTTGGCAAGGAGATGCCGAGGCGGCGTCCGGGCGTGATCCTGCTCGTTCGCAGCGGTGGTGACGCGTTCGGCTTCTCATCGGCCGAGGCCACTATCCGCAGCGCGTTCAACGTGCTCGGTATCGACGTCCTCGGCGAGACGCGGGTGGAGGGGGCCGACGGACCGACGGATCTCGGTGCGGCCTCGCAGCCGCTCGAGGAAGCCGCCTCGCTCGGGCGAGCCGTGGCCGAGGAAGCGGCGCGCCGTCTGGCGGCAGACCGCTGACCGTTCGTCAGACCGAACGGCCGATCCCGTGGTTGGCTTCCGGGGCTTCGGCTATACTGCGAAGGTCGTACTCTGACAGGAACTGTACCCGGTCGAAGGAGCCCTATGCGCAAGCCGGTCGACCCGGCCCGCCTCCTGAAGACTCTGCATATCGTCATCGTTCTCATCGCAGCTCTCGTCGTACCACTGACAGTATCCGGATTCGTCTGGGCCAAGAAGGGCGTCACCGTCGTCGTCGACGGCGAGAGCGTCTACTACACGACTGAAGCGAAGACCGTCTCCCAGGTCCTCGACGAGGTTGATGTCGTGCTGGCCGAGGGCGACGTGGTCAGCCCGCTTCCCGAGACTCCGATCGCCGACGGCACCGAGATCGTCGTCAGGCAAGCCGTCCCCGTCACGATCGACTGCAACGGGACACCGGTCGATCTCCGCGTCGTCGGCTCCACTGTCGCCGATGCGCTCGTGGCCGCAGGGCTCGACCCGTCCATCGGGCTGCACGTGTCGCCGCCGGTAGACGCTGTGCTCACTCCCGACATGACGATCACCGCCACCGACGTGTTCGTGCGCATCGTCAAGGAGGAGGCCGAGGTCGCCTTCGAGACGGTCGAAGAGGAAGACCCCGACCTGCTCGCCGGGCAGAAGCGCACGGTGCGCGAGGGTGTCGTCGGCTCGGCCATCAGGATCTACGAGGTGCTGATGGTCGGCGAGACCGAGACGCGGCGCACGGTCATAGCCGAGGAGATCCTCGTGCCGGCGGTCTCCGCAGTCGTGAAGGTGGGGACCCGCGTGCCGGCTGCGAAGAAGCCCGTCGCAAGCGCTCGCGCCAAGACCCCGGCACCCGTCCAGGGCGGCGCCGTGGTGGCCGCCGCACCCGAGGGTGGCACTACCCTCAAAGTCACCTCGACCGCCTACACGCCCTGGGATCCGGGCTGCGGCGGTATCAGCGTCATCAATCGCAAGATCGCGAGCTACAAGATACCTGACGGTTGGGGCATCGTGGCGGTGGATCGCAGCGTGATCCCCCTCGGCACGAAGCTGTACGTGCCCGGCTACGGCTACGCGATAGCGGCCGACATCGGCGGCGCCATCCGAGGGGACAAGATCGACGTCTGCTTCTGGGCCGGCGGCGCGAGCGCGGCAAAGGCCGCCGCACGCAGCTGGGGTCGCCGCACCGTCACCATCACCATCGTCGAGTAGCACCGGGCTCTCGCGGTGCCACACTCGCGGCTGGCCAGCCCGTCGGCCACCATCGCGGTCCTGAAGCGACACGGACTCTACACGCGCAAGTCGCTCGGGCAGCACTTCCTCGTCGACGACAACATCGTCGGCCGGATCGTTGAGGTCGCCGAAATCGGACCCGGTGAGCCGGTCCTTGAGATAGGGCCGGGGATCGGGACTCTCACCGATGCGCTGCTCGGCGCGGGCGCGACAGTCGTCGCCGTGGAGTACGACCGTCGGCTGCTGCCGGTACTCGAGGAGCTGGACGCTGGTCCGGCGCTCACGGTCATCACCGCCGATGCGGTCTCCGTGCCCACATCGGCGCTCACCACTCCCGCCGGGGTGCCGCGCGCGCTCGTCGCCAATCTCCCGTATGCCGTGGCGGCCACCGTGGTCTTACGCATGTTCGAGGAGATGCCGTCGCTCGATCGGGCGATCGTGATGGTACAGGCCGAGGTCGCGGACCGCATCTCGGCGGTCCCGGGAACGAAGGAGTACGGTTCCTACACGGTCAAGCTCGCCTTGCGCGCGCGCTTCTCGGCGCGGTTCCCCGTGCCACGCTCGTGCTTCCTGCCGCCGCCGCGGGTCGACTCGGCGGTCATCAGGCTCGATCGTGCCGAGAGCCCCGCGGATCCGGCCGTCCTTGATGCCGCCGCGCGGGCGGCCGACGCGGCCTTCACGCAGCGGCGCAAGACGCTCCGCAACTCGCTCGCGGCGGGGCTGGGCGTGCCGGTGGCCGAGGCCGAAGCGCTGCTGGCCTCGGCAGGGATCGACGGCTCGGTGCGGGCAGAGACGCTCGACCGCGCGGCATACCTTGCGCTCGGGGCCGTGCTTCACGCGGCGAGCGGGCGCTCCTGAGGGCCGAGCTGACCGAGGTCGGGCCGGGGAATGGGCACGCCGCCGAGCAGCATGATCAGCAGGAAGACCATGTGGATCTCGGTGACGTTGTAGAACAGGCACCACAGCGCGAAGAGCGCGGCGATTCCGAACCTCCAGCTCCGGGGCATGGTCCGGTTGCTCCAGAACACCGCGAGCAGGCCACCCAGGTACAGCAGGCTTCCGAGCAGGCCCATCTCCACGAGCATCATGCCGTAGAAGAAGTCGGCATAGAATCCCTCGGGCACACCGTACGTCTCATAGTGCGGCGGCAACCAGAACGCTGACCCTGCTGACCCGTAGGTCGCCGGTCCGTTGCCGAGGGCGAGTGTCGACGCATCTGTCGTCGCCAGCTCGACAGCAGTCCGCAGTGAGAAGAGTCTGCCCGTGTTCGCGCTCTTGTCGAGTTCGTCCTCGTCGGTGAGGAACCGTCCGAAGATGCCGAAGCCAGCCGAGTCGGTTGCGAGCGCTTCCATGATGAGCGGCGTGACCATTCCCAGCGTGACGGCGATGAGCGCTGTTGCGAGACCGACGGTGAACGGGCGTCGCACGAGCTGCCAGATGTCCCGTCCGCGAAGCAACTCGATCCCCTTGAAGATGGCGACGACCGCTACGAACACGGCGAGTCCCCACAGCGCGCTCCTCGACACGCTCAGGACGAGCGTCGAGAAGTAGAGGGCGAGCGATCGATCGAGCGACTGTGTTCTCCATCCGTACGCGGCGAGCAGGATGCCGAGCGCGATGAGCAGGACGCACACCGCGCCGAGGGAGTTGGGGTTTGCCGCCCAACCGTAGACTCTCGGCCAGTTGGTCTCGCTTATAGCGGTGAAGCGCGTGAACGCCGTCGTGAAGAGTATCTTCGACGACGCCTTCTCCATGAACGCCTGCGCGAACAGCCACCATGCGAGGAGTTCGTAGAAGCGAAGCCCGAGTGCCGTGCGCCTGGCGCTTACGCCGAAGCCGAGTTCTCGGATCAGTATGAACAAGGGGTAGATCGCGAGCATCGCACGCATCTGGATGATCGTGGGCAGAAGCGGGATCGAGCGCAGCTGGCCGAGCGCGAGGGCATAGAGCGCCCAGGCGAAGAAGATCCAGTCGTAGAAGCGCAGGCGGGCCCGCTTGCGCACGAGCAGGACGAGCACCGCCACACCCGAGAGCACGAAGATGAGGTCCGACAGCGAACGGAACGGCGAGGCGACCTCGATCAGGTTGAACCGGAAGAGGTAGTAGATCCCGGCGAGCATGGCGATGTGCAGCGTCTTGCCCTCGGCGATGGCAAGTGTGAACAGCAGTCCGAAGACGCCGAACGCGAGACCGGCGATAGCGGGTTCGTACAGGACCGTGGTGAGCGAGAAGAGCGCGAGGACGATCACCTCGGCCACGGGCAGGTCTTCCGAGAGCAGGGCGTTGCTGTAGGAGCGTCTGATGCGCTGAAGCTCACTCACGGTCACGGGACTCCAGGTCTTCACGGTGTGGTGCGGGCACGGACGCCCACGCTCACTCGGGCTGAGACAGTATAGCAACTGGACCCGCGGCCGAGGGGCCGACAGGCTCTAGCGGAGACGGTAGACGACGAACCCGCCGCCCACTTCCACGGAGTCGTAGTCGGTGTTCAGGCGGCCGAGAAGCGGGTCGTCGGCCACGCCTGACGGCCCGAGTGACTCGACGAGCGACAGAGAGACGAAGACAACGTCCGGCCACCGTCCCGTGCGCTCGAAATAGGCGACCGACTCGGCGTCTGTCGGCCCGGTCGCGAGCCACACCGCATTGGTCACCATGGGAGCGTCCACGAGGACATAGCCGAGTTGGCCGTGGACGAACAGCACCCCTTCGTTCGGCGCCACCTGTCGGCGTCCGATCTCGGCCACTACTTCGATACGCTCGGCCTGCTCCGCGTGCGTGACGATGCCCAGGACCGCCGGTTCTCTCAGCGTATGGCTGAGCGTCAGCGGGGGATCGTCTTTGAACGTGCTGCCGTACAGCAGCACGAGCAGGCCGAGGATCACCCCGGCCGCCACCACCGGCAGAACGAGAGTGCCGTTCAGGTCGGCGTCATCCCGGCATGCGAGAGCCCAGCCCGCGACCAGCGCCGCCGCCAGGGGAGCGAGGCCGATCGCGGGTACAGCCCAATGCCATCCGGCGCTCGTGAAGTACGCGACCGCGAGCATGTTGGTGATCGACACAGGGAAGGCCAGGACGAGCATCCGCCGGGCCCGCTCATCTTCCGCCCGCCGGTGCCAGGCCAGTACCGGGAGCGCGAGGCCGGCCGTAAGCGCGATGATGTAGCTGCCGGCCTGTACGCCGAAGTGTGGGAAGTCGACGCCGGGGGGCAGTCTCAGGGCGATGATGTTCGGGAGAAACGCCGCCGCGGGCAGCAGCAGTGTCGCGAGGCGGATGCCGGACCCGGCGCGGTTCCGCACAGACGCGACGACCGCCAGCAACCACATCGGGATCAACCACGGCGTCAGAAGCGTGTCACGCAGGTTCTCGGCGATCGCCCAGAACCGGTCGGCCGGCTCGAGGACGCCTTCGAGAACGCTTGATGAGTACGCGAACGCCGCCAGCACGTCTGCAGGTCGTGCGTTCGCCAGAAGCCATGCGCCGAACACAACGAGGACCGCGCCTGCGCCGAGGAGCGCGGCGGGCGTGAGCCGTCGCGTCTCCCTCATCGCGACGAAGGTTGCGAGGAGCACTACGGCTCCCAGTGCGACTGGCGGGTATGCGATGGCGCCGATCGCCGCCGCGACTCCGGCCGCCGCAGCGATCCGGCGAGAACCGGTCTGGCCGGCCCGCAACGCGAGTGCCCATGCGAGCAGGTACGCGAGCAGCACGGTCGTGTTGTATGTGAGGCCGAGGATGTTGTAGGGGGGAGCGAGCAGGGGTGCGGCCGCAGCCAGGTGTGCGCCTGCGAAGGGCACGGTGGGCCTGAGCGTCCTGTAGACCACGGCCCCGACGGCTGTCGCCGCGGCGACGTACAGCAGCCGCAGTGCGAGAACGAGGCCCGCCAGACCGAACAGAGCGTGCCACGCGCGTGCGAACAGCGCGGGAATGAGGAAGCCGAGCAGCTGGGGGGTCATCTCATCTACGAACGGCCGTGCCCCAAGGGCGAGCCGCAGCGGCAGCGATGCGTTGTAACCATCATCGAAGAAGCTGATGCCGAACCGCGCCCGCCAGGCGACGGCGATCACGACGAGCAGCACGCCGAGCGCCGAGAGTGCGCGATGCAGCCCGGAGGGACCATCCGCGTCCCCGCCGCCGATGGTCGAGCCGTCCGAGGTGGGTGGGTGTCCGGGGCCTGACATTGTGCCCTCCGCACGAAGCGCGCGCGTCCGCCTGACAGTTCGGTGCCCAATGGTACTCGCTCGCCTCGGCAGGCGCCACGGACTTGCCTGTTCGCACGGCGGGCGCATTGAGGTATGCTGCTTCGTCCTGTATAATCACACTCTTCGAGGAGAGTGATGCATGGATACCATGAACCAAGTGCAGGTCGTCGGTCGCATCAGAAGTGATCTCGAGACCATGATGGGCTCCCGGATGCGGCTCAAGGCGAACATGGGCAGGTCCAAGGTACTCGAGCGTGTCGGTGTTCTGGAGCAGACGCACCCGAGCCTGTTCGTCATCAAGATCGACGAGAAGCGCGGACGCACCGCGCGTGTCTCGTACAGCTACGTCGATATCCTCACCGGCACCGTGGAGCTTACGGACTGCGACACCGGCGAGTGCGTATTCCCGTGGCTCAACTGAGCGGCACCTACTCTTAGGCGTATGCGACCCGCGCGGGGCTTCATGCCCCGCGTGTCGCGTTCAGGGGGCAGACGATGGCCAGCCGAGGACTGCGGATCCACGCGCCCGCAAAAGTGAATCTGCACCTGGCCGTGGGCTCCGCCCGACCCGACGGCTACCACGAGCTTGCGACGGTGTTCCAGGCGCTCTCGTTCGGGGACACCGTGACCATCACGCCCGCGCCCGCCTTCTCGTTCTCGTGCGTTCCGGATCTTGGGCTCGCCGGGAGCGCCAATCTGGCGTACCAGGCCGCGTGTGAGATGTCGGCTCGCTTCGGTTGGCCGCTCGGCTACTCGATAGCGATCGAGAAGCGCATTCCGGCCGGTGGTGGGCTGGGCGGAGCGAGTACCGATGCCGCGGCGGTTGTGGAGGGTCTCGCCACGCTCTGGGGCCTGGACGTCGCAGGTCCTGAGGTACTCGACCTTGCGCGGGCGCTGGGCGCCGATGTCCCGTTCTTCTTTGAGGGCGGTGCGGCCCTGTTCACCGGCCGCGGTGACGTGCTCGAGCGTCCGTTGCGCTCACTGGACGCGCCGATCGTCCTGGTCAAGCCTGCCGAACCGATCGGTACAGGTGCGGCGTACATCGCCTTCGATGCTGCACCCGCAGCTGCAGCGCCTCCTGTCGATCGGCTTGCCGCCGCGCTTCAGGCGGGGGACACGGAAGCCGTGGCGAGCTTGCTCTACAACAACATGACGGAGGCGTCGATCGGCCTGGTTCCCGAGGTCGGGACCGTACTGGCGCTCGTCGGCGGGGCTCCGGGGGTCGTGGGGGCAGCCATGGCGGGCAGCGGCTCGACGGTGTTCGGCCTGTGCGTCGATGAGGCGGCCGCAGAGGCGGCTGCCGGAATCGCCCGCGCGGCGGGCTTCTGGTCGGTCGCGACACGCAGCGTCGACCACGGTTGTGTGGTTGAGCCCGCCTGACCTGGCGGTCGTGGCAGGGAAGCCCCCCGGCGCGTCGAAGTACATGGCGAGAACGAGCAGCCATGGGGGGAACATGGATATCACACGAGTCTCGCTGCGCCCCGTAGCTATGAACAAGGTCTGCGCGATCGCAAGTATCGTGATCGACGACGCGTTCGTGATCCACGACCTTCGCATCGTCAACGGCGACAAGGGCGTCTTCGTCGCTATGCCGTCGCGCAAGCTTCCGAGCGGAGAGTTCCGCGACATCTGCCACCCGATCAACTCCGACGCACGGCAGGCCATCCAGGAGGCCGTGCTCGCTGAGTTCGAAGCCGAGGGTGGGTTGGAGGCCTTCTCTCGCGCCGCCGAGGGTCTGGCAACCTAGCACCCGCAGCTCGCCGGCCCGACGCCTCGGCCCACCGGTACGACCGCGCTTCAGGCGCGCCCGCGCGACCGTTTCGAGACCCGGCCTATGGTATACTCCCTGCGCTCGCGAGACAGCGTTTGAGCGCTGTCGCCGCATGCACGGTGGGGCGTAGCCAAGCGGTAAGGCAGCGGACTTTGGATCCGCCATCCGTAGGTTCGAATCCTACCGCCCCAGCCACGGTCAGCAGACGGGATCGTGTCCCGATCAGAAGGGGTCCCGATGGGCGTGACAGCACTCATACTCGCAGCGGGCGAGGGCACGCGCATGAAGTCGGCGCTGCCCAAGGTCGCGCACGAGATCCTCGGCGCTCCGATCGTGACCCACGTGATCGAAGCCGTGCGCGGTGCCGGCGTCAGTCGCGTCGTGGTCGTCACCGGCTCCGGGGCCGAGACGGTCGAAGCGCTGCTTGCCGATGCCGATGTCGCGTTCGTCCGTCAGCACGAGCGGCTCGGTACGGGCCATGCCGTGATGTCGGCCGCAGAGGCACTCGGCGACGCAGAAGGCTCGCTGCTCGTGGTGGCGGGCGACTGTCCGCTCCTGACCGCCGAGACGCTCGCTACTCTCGTCGCTGCTCGCACGGATGCAGCAGCGGCGTGCTCGATGCTTACCGCATGCCTGGACGACCCGTCGGGCTACGGCAGGATCGTACGGGCCGACGACGGCTCGATCGCCGGAATCGTCGAGGACAAGGATCTTGCGCCCGACCAACGGGGTATCGCCGAGGTCAACACGAGTACCTACTGCTTCGACGCCCGGGCGCTGTTCGCGCACCTGCACCGCCTGGAAGCCGGGAACACGCAGGGTGAGTACTATCTGACCGACATCGTGGCGCTCTTCCGGGAAGAAGGACTTGCCGTCATCGGCGTCGAGTCATCCGATCCGGCGGAGGCGCTCGGCGTGAACAGCCGTGTGCAGCTTGCCGAGGCCGCGTGCGTCCTGCGGCGGCGGATCAACGAGCGCCACATGCTCGCTGGTGTGACCATGACGGACCCGGAGCTCGTCTGGATCGGCTCTCACGTGACGATCGGCCGCGACACGGTCATCGAGCCGATGACCTTCCTGCTCGGCGAGACGTGTATCGGTGCGGACTGTGTGCTCGGGCCGGACACGAGGATCGCGGACTCCACCATCGATGACGGCTGTGTCGTGGACTCGTCGATCGTTGTCGGTTCGGTGCTCGGGAGTCGCGTGAGCGTCGGACCGCGGGCGTATCTTCGCCCCGGAACGAGCATGGGTGATCGCTCCAAGGCGGGCACGAGCGTCGAGATCAAGAACGCGCGCATCGGTGCCGGTACGAAAGTGCCGCACTTGTCCTACATAGGCGATGCGGAGATCGGCGCGGGCGCCAACATCGGCGCGGGTACGATAACCTGTAACTACGACGGGTGGCACAAGCACGTCACCCGCATCGGTGACGGGGCGTTCGTGGGCTCGGACACGATGCTTATCGCGCCGGTCGAGATCGGTGAGGGTGCGGTCGTTGGGGCGGGAAGTGCGATCTCGCGTGACGTACCCGCCGGTGCGCTCGCAGTCGAGCGCACCGAGCAGCGGACGATCGAGGGGTGGGCCGCGCGCAGACGCGCGGAGGCCGAGGACGAGGCGTAAGGGAGCGAGCGCAGACGATGATCTCCACACCCGGCAAGCGCATGATGGTGTTCGCGGGCAGTCACAACCGTGATCTGTCCGAGGACATCGCACGGCATCTTGGGGTCGAACTCGGCAACATAAAGATCTCGAAGTTCGCCAATGGCGAGATCTACGTCCGCTACCTCGAGAGCGTGCGTGGCGCCGACATCTTCCTCGTTCAGTCGATGTGCGAGCCGGTGAACGCCAGCATCATGGAGCTCCTCATCATGATCGACGCGGCCAAGCGGGCCAGTGCCCGCTGCATCACTGCGGTCATCCCGCACTACGGGTACGCGCGTCAGGACAAGAAGTCGGCGGCGCGCGAGCCGATAACGGCCAAGCTCGTGGCGGACCTGCTCACCGTGGCCGGCGCCGAGCGGGTCATCACGATGGACCTTCACCAGGGCCAGATCCAGGGATTCTTCAACCAGCCGGTGAACCACCTGACCGCGCTTCCGATCCTGTCCGATTACTTCGAGGGTCTCGGGATCGGCAACCTCGTCGTGGTCTCGCCGGACGTCGGCCGGGTGAAGGCCGCCAAGAAGATGGCCGATATGCTCGGTGCGGGCCTGGCGATCATGCACAAGGGTCGCCCCGAGCACAACGTGGCCGAGATAACCCACGTCATCGGCGAGGTGGAGGGCAAGAACTGCATCGTGGCCGACGACATGATCGACACCGCCGGTTCGGTCACCGAGGGTGCCCGGGCGCTGATGACGAAGGGCGCTGCCAAGGTCTGGGTCGCGGCGACGCACGGCGTCTTCTCGCCCCCTGCGTTCGACCGGATCGACGCCGCCCCGATCGAGGAGGTCGTTATCACCAACACGCTCCCGGTGCCCGAGGAGCGCCAGCATGGGAAGATACGGGTGCTCTCGGTTGCACCGCTGTTTGCCCGAGCCATCCAGAACGTATACAACGACGAGTCCGTCTCCGAGCTGTTCGACCCCGATTTCCAGCTCTGAGTCACACGCGGGTGCGTTCGATGCACCCGAGATCACAAGGAGGAAGCGCATGTCCAACGTCACCGAACTGAAGGCCGGCCTCAGAGAGATCACCGGTAAGTCGAGCAAGAAGCTTGCGGGCGACGGCCTCGTCCCGGCCACCGTCTACGGTCCCAAGTTCGAGACCATCTCGATCTCGGTCGACCGCCGGGACTTCGACCGCATGATGCACGACGCCGCGGTGGGATCCACGCTCGTCGACCTCACCATCGAGGGTCGCGACAAGCCCGTGGACGTCATCATCAAGGAGGTCAAGCGGGACCCGCTCAAGGGCACGGTCCAGCATATCGACTTCTGGGCCGTCGACATGAGCGAGACGATACAGACCGTCATCTCGATCACGTACGTCGGTTCCGCTGCAGGTGAGCGCGAGGGCGGCGTCATGATGCACGCGCTGCGCGAGCTGAAGGTCGAGGCACGGCCGAAGGACCTCCCCGAGCACATCGAGGTCGATGTCTCGGCGCTCGAGATCGGTGACTCGATCACCGTGGCCGACATCACCGCCCCCACGGGCGTCGCGCTTCTCGACGATCCGGACGCTACGGTCGCATCCGTGAGTGCACCGGCCGTCGAGGAAGAAGTGGTCGTCGAGGAGGGCATCGAGATGGGCGAGGTGCCCGAGGTGGGCAAGGAGTCCGACGAAGAGACCGAGGAGTAGTCCGAACCCCTCATGGCACGGATGGTCATCGGGCTCGGGAATCCGGGCGCAGAGTACGACACCACGCGACACAACGTCGGCTTCATGGTCATCGACCTGCTGGCCGAGAACCTGCGCGTGAGCTACTGGAAGGACGAGGCCGGCGCAAGAGTCGGCCTCGTCCGCTTCGGTGAGGACGATCTTGTGATCGCCAAGCCGCAGACGTTCATGAATCTGTCCGGCAAGGCCGTGGCCAAGCTGGCGCACGCCTATGACGTGGACGTTGGTGACATCATCATCGTCCACGACGATCTCGATCTTCCGGAGGAGACCGTACGCGTCAAGCGCGGCGGAGGGCATGGAGGCCATAACGGGCTGCGATCTCTGGCCGACGCGCTTGGCAGCGGAGACTTCCTGCGCGTCAGACTCGGCATAGGACGACCGCCGGGCCGTCAGGCGCCGGCCGACTTCGTCCTCGAGCCGATGAGACGCGACGTGGCCGAGCGGCTGGCGGAGATGGTGCCACACGCCGCGCAGGCGGTGCTGCACATCCTCGAGTACGGTGTCGACAGCGCGATGCAGGAGTACAACGCGGGTTAGGGAGGCGCCCGCCTGACGGCGGGGCGACCAGTGCTACTACTTGAGGTAGCCCATCGGATCGACCGGGTTGCCGTTGATCCTGACCTCGAAGTGCAGGTGAGGGCCGGTCGAGAGTCCCGTGGAGCCGACCGCGCCGATCGCCTGGCGCTTGGTGACCGACTGGCCGGTGCTCACCTTGTAGCTGCCGCTTTGCATGTGCGCGTACAGCGAGGTCACTCCGTTGCCGTGATCGATGATGACCGTGTTGCCGTAACCGCCCCGATAGCCGGTGTAGATGACCGTTCCGTCCGATGCGGCGACGATCGTGGCGCCGTTGATGTCCCTACCAACCGCCCGCCCGCCGATATCGATGCCGGTGTGCATCTTCCGGTAGCCGAGGATCGGGTGGATGCGGTAGCCGAACGCCGAGCCGCCCGTGGGGGTCTGCTCGAAGCCGGGGACCGGGAACGCCATGACTCCGGCGAAGTACCCCGAGCCGGTGCCGTAGAGTTCCGAGGCGATCTTGGCCGATTCGGCCTCCTCGGCTTCGGCCAGAGCGCGCAGCCGTTTCGCGTTGGCCGAGTTCTCGGCAACGAGGTCGGCCTTCTGGTCCTGCGCGGCCTTCTGGGCGTTGAGCTTGCTCTGGTGCTGAGCTCGCAGGTCGCGGAGGCGGTCCTCCTCGGCCTGTGCCTCCGCGCGCTTGGCGTCGACGGCTGCCAGGTCTCGCTCGATCTCAGCTTTGGCTTTCTCGAGCGATATGCGTGTGGCCTTGAGGCCCGCCGCGAGTTCCTCGTTCGACTTCAGCACGCGCTGGACGAGAGTCGTGCGCGCTATGAGGTCTTCTATGCTCCGGCTGTCGAGCAGCAGCTCCAGGTAGAGGAAGTCGCCGTTCTTATAGGTTGCCTGCATGCGCTCGGCCAGGAGTGCCTTCTGGCGCTCGAACTCGGCCTGGGTGACGTCGATCTCGCCCTGTTTGGTATTGACCTGCGAGCGTAGCCCGTCGACCTCGCTCTTGAGACGCGCCGTGCGTTCCGTGGCGGCTGTGACGTCGTCGGCCAGTGCATTGATCTCCACCTGGATCGAGTCGATGGCCTGATCGAGGTCCGCCACTTCGCGAGACAGGCGATCGGCCTCGGACTGGGCCGCCGCTGCGGCCTCGCGGGCCTTGCGGGCGGCTTCCTCATGCGCGCGAAGATCCGACTCCGTGACCGCCCCCGCGATCGGGGTCGTCATGAAGGCGAAGATGATCGAGAGCGAGATGAAGAAGGGGAGTGCGCGTCTGCGTCGCATGCTGTGTTTCCTCCGGGCGGCCAAAGGCGCCGCATTGCTAACACCGGAAGGCGCTACTGCACGTATGGTACCAACCTGGTAGGGTATAAGGCAAACAGGGCCCGGACCGAGCCGGGCGTCGTAGCACATCGAGGAGGGGTTGATCCGCATGAGCGATGACTTCAACACTGCACCCCCCGTACCGCCCGCACCCCCGTCTCCCATGCCCGGCAGTGACGTTCCGAGCGATACGGGCAAGATCCTGGCGGCCATCGGCTATCTCGTGGGCATCGTCGCGCTGATCGCGATCCTCATCGAGCCGTACAAGAACGAGCGGTATGTTCGCCACCACGCAGTGCAGGCGCTCGGGATCTGGGTGGGCTGGATCGCCATCAGCATCGTGAGTGCGATCCCGATCATCGGATGGATCGTCGCGGCTGTCGGCTGGGTCGTCCTGCTGGTGTTCTCGATCATGGGCGCAATCAAGGCGTTCCAGGGCGAGATGTGGGAGATGCCGGTCGTCTACGGTCTCGTCAAGCAGTTCATCTAAGTCTTCACCGCAGCGGGGTGGCCTGTTCGGCCACACTCGCTCCGGAGCGTTCGGGGGCGGGCACCAGGTGTGCCCGCCCTCCGGCGTCTACGGCGTACAGCGCAACGCCCCTGTCTTCGGCATACCTGATCGCCGCGTCGCGTCCCGCCACGAACAGGGCGGTCGACAGGATGTCGGCATCGAGACCCGACATCCCGGCCCCCCCGACCGTCACAGACCTGAAGCCGCGTGCAGGCAGTCCGGTCGCTGGGTCGAGGATATGGTGATACCGAACGCCGTCGGCTTCGAAGTAGCGCTGGTAGTCGCCGGAGGTCGATAGCGCCCCATCGCCCTCGAACGCGAAGACCGCGAGCACCCGTTCGGTGTCGCGCGGGTCCTCGACACCGACCCGCCAGACGCGTCCGTCCGGTTTGGTCCCGAGCGTGACCGTACTGCTCGTCGACGAGATGAGCGCGGCCGTGACAGCACCGCTCGATCGCAGCGCCTCGCGCGCACGGTCGAGTGCGAGCCCCTTGGACGCGCCCCCGAGATCGAGCGCTGGTGCCAGGGCGCCGCCAGGTGCAAGTCGCGGGTCGGGGTCTTTGACACGGGCGAATATCGCCGTCTCTGTCGTGGTGCGCCTGAAGCCGTTACCGGCGACGAGCGCAAGGTAGAGGTCCTCTTCGTCGGGCACCGTTCCGCCACCCTCGAAGTCGTACTGTCGCGTGACGGCCGAGAGCACAGGCGAGAAGTGCGAACTCGCGCCAAGGGCGTCGATCGCGCCGAGGACCTCGACGGCATCAGGCGGCAGCACCTGCTCTGTGTACGGCGCATCGTTGAATCGGCTGAGCGCCGAGGCAGGGTCGTGTGAGTCCAGCTGACCCTCGACAGCGGCCATGGCCGCGTACGCGTCCTCCACGGCTGCGCCGACCGCCTGCCCGTCGTCGCCGTATGCGGTGATGGTGACGACCGTGCCGAGCGCCTCTCGGCTCACCACCACCGGCTCGTCGGTGGCACAGCCGGCAAGCATGAACAGCGCCAGCATCAGCAGTGGCAGACCCGCTACACGTCGCATCGTGTGCCTTCCAGTCCCAGGTATACTGTCCCCACAGCCCGGCCGTCAGTGTACCAACCTCCGGAGGACGGATGTTCCGCATCGTACATACCCGTCAACTCTCGGACGCCGTGTTCGAGATGGGCGTCGAGGCTCCCGCCATCGCCGCCAAGGCGCGGGCGGGCCAGTTCCTCATTCTGCGCGTGGCCGAGGGCGGCGAGCGCATCCCGCTCACCTTCTCCGACTGGAGCGCCGAGGAGGGGTGGATCCGCTTCATCTTCATGCGCGTGGGCAAGACCACACATCAGCTCTCGCATCTGCAGGTCGGCGACGCGCTCACCGATGTGGTGGGACCGCTCGGCGTGCCGACCCACACCGAGGGGCTCGGCCGGGTGGCTGTCGTCGGCGGTGGCGTCGGGGCTGCCGTCGCCTACCCCGTGTCACGTGCGATGTGCGACGTCGGCGCCGAGGTCACGGTCATCCTGGGCGCGCGCAACGCCGATCTACTCATCCTGGAAGACGAATTCCGGGCGCTTCCCCTGAAGGAGCTCATCATCGCCACCGACGATGGCTCGGCGGGCCGGAAGGACCTCGTGACGGCGCCGCTCAAGGAACTGTGCGAGTCCGGCGCCATCGATGCGAGCATGGCTATCGGACCGGCCATCATGATGAAGTTCTGCGCGGCCACCACCAAGTCATACGATGTGCCATGCGTCGTCTCGCTCAACCCGATCATGGTGGACGGCACGGGCATGTGTGGCGCGTGCCGTGTGACCGTGGGCGGCGAGACGAAGTTCGGCTGCGTGGATGGGCCTGACTTCGATGGCCACCTCGTGGACTTCGAGGAGTTGATGAGCCGCCAGCGTGTCTACACCGACGACGAGCGGCTTGCCGACGCCGAGTACCACCGGGAGTGCTCATGCACGACGTAGACGATACCGGTAGCCCCGTGCCGCCTGAGAAGCCCCGCCACAAGCCGACGCGCATCCCGCGCACGGCGATGCCCGAGCGCGGCCCTGAGGAGCGTGCGCGCGACTTCGACGAGGTCACCCTCGGCTATACCGAGGAGATGGCTCGTGCCGAGGCGAGCCGCTGCCTCCAGTGCCGCAACGCCACCTGCATCGACGGCTGTCCGGTGAACATCGACATCAAGTCGTTCATCGGCGGCATCATCGACGGCGACTACCACGAGGCGGTCGCGATCCTCAAGGAGCGCAATGCGCTGCCGTCCATCTGCGGGCGTGTGTGCCCACAGGAGGAGCAGTGCGAGGCGGCGTGCGTGCTCGCCAGGAAGGGTGAGCCGGTAGCCATTGGCAGGCTCGAGCGGTGGCTTGGCGATTTCGACCTCGCGTGCGAGCTCGAGCATCGGTGCGTGCCCGAGGTCGGGCCGGACAGCGGCATGCGCGTCGCGGTCATCGGCTCGGGCCCCGCGGGTCTGGCGTGTGCGGGCGAGCTGCGCCGCTTCGGCCACGCGGTGAGCGTCTTCGAGAGCCTTCACGCCACGGGCGGCGTGCTCACCTACGGCATCCCCGAGTTCCGGCTGCCCAAGCACATCGTGCAGGCCGAGGTGGGACTCCTCGAGGAGATGGGTGTGGAGATTCGCTGCGACGTCGTGGTCGGCGCCACGTACACGATAGACGAGCTCATGACGGCCGAGGGCTACGACGCGGTGTTCATCGGCAACGGAGCCGGTCTGCCCATGTTCATGGGCATCCCCGGCGAGAACCTGAACGGTGTCTACTCGGCAAACGAGTTCCTCACGCGCGTGAACCTCATGCGTGCCTACGAGTTCCCGAAGGCGGACACCCCCGTGTGGCGCGGGCGAAAGGTCGCGGTCGTCGGCGGCGGCAACGTCGCGATGGACGCCGCTCGCACAGCGAAGCGACTCGGCGCCGAGGAGGTCTTCTTGGTCTACCGCCGTACCGAGGACGAGATGCCGGCGCGCAAAGAAGAGGTGCACCATGCGCGTGAGGAGGGTGTCGAGTTCAAGATGCTGTGCTCCCCGGCGGAGATCCTCGGCAAGGACGGTTTCGTGACCGGGCTCGTGGCCAATCGCATGGAACTCGGCGAGCCCGATGCGAGCGGTCGCCGGTCGCCGGTGTGCGTGCTTGGTCAGGACTTCACGATCGACTGTGACACGCTCATCATGGCGATCGGTACGCGGGCCAACCCGCTCCTCGCACAGACGACTCCCGATCTCGAACTCTCGAGCCGGGGCTACATCATGGCTGACGAGCACGGTGCGACCTCGAAGCGCGGCGTGTTCGCAGGCGGCGACATCGTCACCGGCTCGGCGACCGTGATCCTGGCCATGGGCGCCGGCAAGGTTGCCGCCCGCGCGATCGACAGATGGCTCAAGCCTGGCGCCGAATAGGCCGATGTCTGTGCTGTGCGGTACAATCCGACTGTAACCGCGTGACAATCGGCATATGGCGGCGATGAGTGGCACGACCAGCGGTTTCGTGGCGGTCGGGAGGTGGCGGTGTCAGACTCCATCAGAGTGCTCGTTGTCGATGACGACCCGTCGATCGTGGACATGCTGCGCATGGGCCTCGAGGCAGAGGGAATGCGCGTCCACACGGCTGGGGACGGGGCCGAGGCTCTCGAGGTTCTCCACGCGACCGCCATAGATCTGGTGGTTCTGGACATCATGATGCCGCGCGTGGACGGCTGGATGGCGCTCATGGAGATTCGCAACGACCCCGCCACCGCAGACATCCCGGTGATCATGCTTACCGCCAAGACACAGGACCTCGCCCGCATCCTCGCGTTCAAGCAGGGTGTGCAGCAGTACGTCACCAAGCCGTTCAACCTGATGGAGCTCGTGGCCCGTATCCAGAGCCTGATGCGCGGTCGGACACGTGCAGGTGCTTCTGTCGGCGCCGAGGGCGATTTCCGCAAGCTCGCCGTGCGCAAGGGTGGCCGCACCGTGCTGCTCGACCTCGACGATGTCATCTACGTCTCGGCGAAGAACAAGTCGACGTACGTCCACACATACGAGAACCAGTACCTCGTCGACCTTACGCTGTCCGAGCTCGAGGAGCGGCTGTCGAGAGACGCGTTCCGCAGACTCCACCGCAGCTACATGATCAACCTGAACAAGGTCAAGGAGATCCTGCGCGTCGACGGTGCGTACGTCGTGGCCATGGCCGATCGCGACGAGACGCAGGTGCCGGTCGCCAGGCGACAAGTAAGGGCTTTCCGAGAGGCGGTAGGTATCTGATGACGTTGCGTCCAACCACCCGGCGGTTCACGGCCGTGCTCTTGCTCGCGGCCGTTGTCGTACTGGGGACCGTGCATACGGCAATGGCCGAACGCACGATCGCGCTCAGCACCGGGACGGTCGAGCTCGCGCTCGCTCCCGGTGGCATAGCGACGGAGACGATAGCGGTTGCGAATAACGGTGACGAACCGCTCACTGCCCTGGTCTACACGAGTGACGTCGTATACGACGATGAGGGTCTGCCCGAGTACGTGAAGCCCACTGGTGCCGCAGGCGAGTTCAATCGCAGCCCGGCTTCGTGGCTCTCGCTTCGCATGCCTGCCGAGACTCAGGTGATCGCGAACACCCCGTATATCGAACTCGCTCCCGGCGAGGAGATGCTCATCGACTTCGAGATGCGCGTTCCCGATGGTGCGACGCCGGGCGACTACAATGCCATCATCTTCTTCGAACTGTTCGACTCTGAGCCCCAGTCCGGCACCACGTCGCAGATATCCGGGCGGATCGGTGCGCGCATCGTCCTGCGTGTCGCCGGCGACATCATCGACCGACTCGATGTCGCGCCCTACGCGGTTCGGGGCTTCGTGATCGGCGATGTCGTTCCGTACTCCTTCACACTCAGCAACGACGGCAACATCGACAAGCGGTACGTGCCCTCGCTTGTGGTGCTCGATGGCTCGGAGGCCGAGCGGATGCGCTCGCAGATCGAGACCGCGCCTATCGTCTACGCCGGCAACACACGGGGGTATGAGGGCGGCCTCAAACTGACGAACGCGAACTTCGGTCGCTACACCATGCGGGTCGAGATCGCGTACGACAAGGAGACCGGCAGCGCGCCGGGCGCCACGATCCCGGAGACGATCGTGAAGGACCGGAGCTTCATCGTCGTCCCGCTGTGGTTCGCGATCCTGGTCGTGCTTGTCGTGGCGCTGCCGATCCTGTGGCTCATCTGGCGCACGAGCGTGCGGGGAGCCGCAAAGAAGAAGGCTGCTGCCGTATCGGCCGAGTAGCCGCGCGGGTCTAGCGGCCCGGGACCAGGCTGTACGCCTGCAGGCCTGCCACCGGTACCGCCACGCCCTCGCTTCCGGTGGGTCCGCCACTGATCACCCGGGTCTGAACCTCGGCGCCTTCGGCTGCCGTGGAGATCGTCAGGACCCACGGAGTGTTCGCGTAGACGGTTAGCCCGTTGTCATCCACCTGCGCGCTGACGCTCGGAAGCACGCGGAACGACACCTCGACGCTCGCGTCTGAGGCCAGAGCGGTGACGGGGAGTGCGACGGCCGCTGCCAACCCTGCAGCGACGACAAGTGCTGAGACCCTCTGTCGGCTTGTATACCGTCCGTCGCCCATCGGTGCCGCCCTTCGTCGCCTGCATATACCGTCTATCGGGCGACGAGCGGCAAGAACTTAGTGATAACAGGCACATCGTGAAGGACAAACCGACGAACGGTACACATGCGGGAGTGAATGGCCCATATCAGCTCAGACCGACAGGGACTGAGGCGGCGATGGAAGGCGGCTTGATGAGGGCCCTGACGAAGAGGCCGGTGCCTCTACTGTTGAACGGCTGTGTAGCCCATCGTCGTGATGATCTGCGTGCCGGCAGGCAGCGACAGCGCCTCAGGTGTGGTGAGGTCGAGCACGTAGTCGCACTCGATCTCGTGGATGCCGGCAGGCAGCCCGTCGCCGAAGCCGGGTGTCACTGTGTGCCGGACAATCCGCTCACGTGGAATCGTGAGCTCGCCTACCGAGATGACGGAGTCCGACGAGTCGGTGAAGTCCCATGGGAGTCCGGAGCGGACGAGAAGTGTCTGGCTGTCGGGCGACTCGTAAACCTCCCCGACCGTGACGTCTCCGAAGGCGACCGTGCCGCCCGTGAGGATCGTGAGCGAGAAGACGGGAGCGATGCGGGCGGTGACCTGGACGCTCACGGACTCGGCGCCGGCGTAGCCGGGAAGCAGCAACGCGACGAGGAGCGTGGCGCATGCGATCGCGGCAATCGCTCGCCTACCGGTGCCCATCGTTGTGGTGCTCGCATACACGATGATGCTCTCCCGTCCGATTGATGCTGTGTGAGAACTCCCAGACTGAGCAGCGGCCGGGGCGGAAACCCACCCCGGCCGCACGCTACGCATGTAGTAGAAGTACGTACCGGGGCTGCCTACGGCTGCTGCACGGCGTCGTAGTTGTAGGTAGCGGTGTAGTCGGTGTCGGCCAGGAGGTCGTAGGCCTCATCCACAGTCAGGTCGATATCGTAGGTGGCGGTGATGTCCGTCACGCCGCGGGCCTGGCCAACGCCTTCAGCGACATCGGTGGCCTCGCTCAGGACCGGGACGAGCAGCGGATCGACGACATCGCTCTTGGTGAAGTCCCAGAGCTTGTTCGACTTGACGGTGATGACGGCGGTGCCGCTGTCGGTGTCGCCGACGTTCAGACCGGTGAAGTCGATCGCGTTGGTGTCGATCGTCATCGAGAAGGCGGGGTTGACGCGGGCGGTGACGACGACGTCCTCATCGGCGGCAACTGCATAGGCCACGATGCCGAACATCAGCGCAACCACCATGACGGCTGCCAGTACGGTTCTCTTCATGCGGTGTTCCTCCTTGTTTGTCCGTCGCGGCCTGTGGCCACAGTCGGTTGGCGGCCCACAGGCCACACGATTAGCTTTCTACAGTACTTCTCGGCACGGCGGGCAGGAAATGAAGCACCCATTGCCGTACGGCGGAAAATTGTGACGAGCGGTTGACCCACAGCGACCAGCGGCCCCGATTTTGGGTGTCAGTCCTGCACGACGGTGTACGTGACCGTCGCCGCGTAGGTCGCATCACCAGGGGTCGTCCACGGCGCAGTGGCCTGGTACTGGTCGACGAGCGTAGCGGTTCCGCCCGACTTCGGGCCTGACGCATCTCCGGTGACGTCGAGTCCGAATGCAGTGGCGTCGCCGGCGATATCGCGGGTTACCATGTACGGATGTGACGACGTCACGCTCACCGTGACGTCGTGGACCGGGGAGGCCACTCCGGGCTGCAGATCGAAGTCGACCGATGTCGGACTCACGCTCAGCGTGAGCACGCGTGGGCCGATGGTGTAGTCGCCGGTCGGCAGATCCTCAGGGGTGCGCGGGTTGTTGTTGGCCGGATTCGCGAGGAAGATCCGCAGATTGCCGGCATTGTACGTGCCGCCGGTGGGCGGGTTGGTGATGCCGCCGATGCTCACGGCGTACGTCTCGCCGCGGGCGACCGGGGTCGTGAACGTGATCGTCACCGTCTGACCGGTGACGCTGACCGTGCCGACGGGGCTGACCGCGGTTGCGCCGGAGACATCGGTGCCTGCCGGGAACGTGATCGCCGCGCCAGTGGCCATCTCGCCGTTGCCATTGGTGAGCGTTCCGAACGTGTACGTGACGCCGGTGGTGGATGTGTAGGCGTCGCTCAACGTCGTCGTCGGTCCGGTATACGTGACGGCGTGTGCGAGAAGAGCCGAGCCCGCGATGAGAGCCATGACAAGACCCGCACTCGCCAGCGCGATCCGTCGGCTATGTGTGCTGTGGGTGCTGCGCATGTCGGGCACCGATCGGCTACGGGGTCGTTGCGTCCCCAATGATACATCGGCAGGAAGGTGCGTCGTACTAAGCCCCGCGCCGCGGCTAGTTTCGGAGACTCCCGAGCGGGGCGGGGACCCGTCCTCCCCTGCGGACGAGCGTTGCGCTGCTCCACTCGGACACGCTCATCACGGGCGCGGCGCCGAGCAACCCGCCCCAGCTCACGTGGTCGCCGGCGTGCTTGCCGAACGCCGGAATCAGACGCGCCGCGGTGGTCTTGTTGTTGATGACGCCGATCGCACACGCGTCCGAGATGATGCCGGCGATCGTCTCGGCGGGGGTGTCGCCCGGAATCGCGATCATGTCGAGACCCACCGAGCACACGGCGGTCATCGCCTCGAGCTTCTCCAAGTTGAGCGCGCCGCACTCCACGGCGCGCACCATGCCGGCGTCCTCCGATACGGGGATGAACGCGCCGGAGAGCCCGCCGATCGACGACGTGCCCATCGCGCCACCCTTCTTGACGGCGTCGTTCAGGAGCGCGAGTGCCGTGGTGGTGCCGGGCGCACCGCAGCGCTCCACGCCCATCGCTTCGAGGATCTCGGCGACGCTGTCGCCTTCGGCAGGGGTCGGGGCGAGCGAGAGATCGACGATACCCATGGCGACGCCGAGTCGCCGTGCGGCCTCGCGCGCGACGAGCTCCCCGGCGCGCGTGATCTTGAACGACGTCGCCTTGATGGCCTCGGCCACGGCGGTGAGGTCCGCTTCCAGCGGCATCGCAGCGATCACCGCACGCACCACGCCAGGTCCGGAGATCCCCACGTTGACCACGATGTCGGCTTCGCCAGCGCCGTGCATCGCACCGGCCATGAACGGGTTGTCCTCGACCATGTTGGCGAAGACGACGAGTTTGGCGCAGCCGATGGAGTCGGCCTCCGCGGTGAGTTCGGCGGTCTCCTTGATCGTGTGCGCCATGCGCACCACCGCGTCCATGTTGATGCCTGCGCGTGTGGAGGCGACGTTGACCGACGAACACACGCGCGAGGTGGATGCGAGCGCGGCCGGGATGGAGCGGATGAGTGCGTCGTCTCCGGCGCCGACACCTTTGTGTACGAGCGCCGAGAAGCCGCCGATGAAGTCGACCCCGGCGGCCTCGGCGGCGCGGTCCATCGCCTCGGCGACCGGTGTGAGGTCGTCGCATGCGCAGCGTCCGGCGACCACTGCCACCGGGCTCACCGCGATGCGTTTGTTGCGGATCGGGATGCCGTACTCGCGCTCGATGGCCTCGCAGACCGGCACGAGTCGCTCGGCGGCGCGTGTGACCTTGTCGTACAGGCGGCGCGCCATCTCCCCGGACGAGTCGGCACCGCAGTCGCCGATGGAGATGCCGAGCGTGACGGTGCGGATGTCGAGATGCTGCTGGTGGACCATGAGCAGCGTCTCGGCGATCTCCTCGGGACTGATGTTGAGCATGTCTGGTACCTCCGGCGGGGAGTGCGAGGGGGCGGGTCGGTTCGGGGTGGTGGCCTAGACCCGGTGCATGAAGCGGAAGACGTCCTCGCGCTGCAGCGTGACCTGCATCCCGAGCTGCTCGGCTACTTCGGCCAAACGCGCCTGGACCTGCTCGAAGGGGTGCGCCTCTTCGTCGATGGAGACAAGCATCGTCATCGAGAAGACGCCGGACAGGATGCTCTGCTGGATGTCCTCGATGTTGACCGAGTTCTCGGCAAGCGCTGTTGCGATCGCGGCGACGATACCGACGCGGTCGGCGCCGAGGACGGATAGGATCGCTCTGGTCTGCATGCGGCTCCTTCAAGTGGCGCGTACGTCACGCGCTATACTCTACCCGCCCTGGTCCGCGAGTGCGACGGAGACCCCGTGGCCGTACCGATAACACCCATACGACTCGGCGACGTCGTACGGCTCAAGAAGCCACACCCATGCGGCACCAACGAGTGGGAGGTCATCAAGCTCGGCATGGACATCGGGCTTCGCTGCTGTGGCTGCGATCGCAAGGTACGTCTCGAGCGTTACGAGTTCGACCGGCGGTTTCGGGGCTACATCTCGCGGCCCGGTGGAGAGCCTGGCACGTCCGAATAGCGTCACGACTCCTCGGGTCCGGGCAGCACGCCCGTGACTTCGATCTCGTTGAGTTGCACGTGCACGTGGTCTCCGCCGTTGGCCGTATAGCCGCCGAGTTGGATGTCGATCTTATCGGACATCTTGCGCACGCTCGCGATCCGCGTTGCGCCTGCGAAGACCCGATCGCCCGCCCCCACGACGACATCATCGACATGGATGAGGACGACGTCGACGTGGTCCCAGCCATCCGGCCTGATGTGGATCTCGAAGTCGTCGTGCGCGCCGTAGAGCTGGTACGCCTTGACCTCGACGATCGTCCCGGTCACCGGAGACCACACCGCCGTGCCGGGATCGGCGCCGAGGTCGACCGCCGTGTCCGGCTGTCCCGAGCGATTGGAGCGCCAGAGCCTCAGGCAGCTGCCCGCCCAGACGCTGGAGGGGGAGTCGGCCGCAGACGCGAGCGGAGGAACCGCCTTGAGCTGTTTGGCCAGCGCCATGTCCGCATCGGGTACGAGTGAGGTCATCGGCAGCGCCGAGGAGCCTGCGGCCTGATGGAAGGCAAGAGCGGTGAGATCGTCCGGGTCGACCGGCAGTCTCAGCTGCAGGCTCCGGTACGAGGCGAAGAACGGGGTCGGCTCACGCTCGGGGGCCGCCGCCGCGACTTCAGCGGCAGATCCAACCGCCGCACCTGCATCATCGCCCGTTCCTGCCGCCCCCCACGAGAGCATCCAGGCGATCACCGCCAGGCCAAGGGCGGCGACGATGACGGTCGCCACAGGATAGGGGGAGCGCGTCCTGTGCGGACGGCGGTACCGGTACCTGCTCTGCCGCGCGGGGCGGCGGGAGGTGCGCGTGGGAGGCATAGCGTCGTTCCGCTCAGGTGCGTTCACGTTCGGGGAATCGTGCGTAGTGCGTACTATACTGTAGCAAGCATGGGGCCGCGGAAGTGCCGGGGGCGCTCTCGAGGCGCGATGGTAGAATCACTTCAATCGTGCCCGTGGGCATCGGGGGTGTCAGGCGTGGAGAAGCTCGAGAAGATACTGCACGCCGAGGAGGCGGCACGCCTCAGAGTGGCGGAGGCCCGGGAGGAAGCCGTGCGCATCGTCCGCGACGCGGCAGCACAGGCCGCCGAGATCCACGCCAGGGCTGACGAGGCTGCGGTCGGCGAGGCGCAGGCGCGCGCAGCGGCGATCCTCGGACCGGTGCGTGACGGTGCCGAGAAGACCCGCATGGAGCATCACGCCGCGCTGGCTCGGACGCTCGAGCGGGCCGATGCGCGCGTCGAGCGGGCGCTGGTGGCGGTTCTCGAAGACCTGGCGGAGTGAGCCGTGGCCGTTGCCCGGATGCTCAAGGTCACCGCGTTCTTGCACGGGTCCGCGACCGGCGAGATCGTCGACGTGCTCCGGAGGGCCGGTGTGCTCGATATCTCGCCCGACGAGCACGAGCTGCCGGCACCCATGGATGCCGCGGTCGAGGCGGACCTGCTCGATCTTGAGGAGCTGATCGCCAAAGCTCAGTTCACAGCGTCGTTCCTTGGCCGCTTTCATGAGGTCGATGCGCCGTTCTCGTCGTTCATCAGCGAGAAGCTGCACGTCGACGAAGCTGACTACTACGCGCTGGTGGCCGACGACGCGTCTCGCGAGCTCTATAACGAGTGTGAGACGATCGCCGACCGCCTCGCCACCATCGAGCGTCAGCGCTCTCGCCTGCACGGCCTGGTCGAGGATCTTCGACCCTGGGAGTCGCTCAGGCTCCAGATCAGCGGCTGGCAGGGTACGGAGCACGTCGCCTTACTGACCGGTACCGTGCCGGCGACTGAATGCGCCTCGATCCGGGAGCGTCTTCGCGAGACCGTATCCGAGGTCTCGGTCGAGGAACTCGGGCCTGTCGGCAGCAGGCAGGCGTGGGTGGTGATGGCACACCGCGACAGCGTCGAGGCCGTGCAGGCCCTGCTCAACCTCACGGACTTCACCGAGGTGTCCTTTCCGGAGCTTTCCGACTATCCCGCCGAGGAGATAGACGTGGCGCTCGACATGATCGAGCGGCTGAAGGCCGAGGAAGTGCGGTTCACGGCCCGTGCGCACGAACTTGAGGCGGCACATCACACACGAGCAGTCACGCTCGCGGAGCGTCTGGAAACCGAGCGCGAAGCGCTGACGGTACGGGAGCGCTTCGGCGTCACGGAGCGGGTGGTCGTGATCAGCGGGTGGGTCGAGGCCAAGCGACGCGGTGAACTCGAAGCCTCACTGGCCCCACTTTGCGCCGTGACGGACCTCACCTTCGCAGAGCCCGGTCCCGATGATGAGCCACCCGTGCGGCTCGACAACCCCGGCATCCTGCATCCGTTCGAAACGCTCACCGAGCTCTACGGCTTGCCGAGGTATCGCGAGGTCGACCCGACGCCGCTGTTCGCGGGTTTCTTCTGGGTGTTCTTCGGCATGGCTCTTGGTGATGTCGGTTACGGACTGGTGCTCGGTGTGGTCGCGTGGCTTATCAAGACGCGCCTGGACGTCGCGCCGGGCGTTCGGCGCTTCATGGATCTGCTCATGTATGGCGGCGTGTCGGCGATGGTGTTCGGCGCGCTCACCGGCTCGTACTTCGCGATCGACGCGACCACGCTTCCGGCCGCCTTGCGGGCGCTGATCGTGCTCGATCCGATGCAGGACATCATGATCGCTCTCGTCATCAGCATCGCGCTTGGCGTGGTTCACATCGTGTTCGGCATCAGCCTGGCTGCGGCCGCCAACGTCAAGGCCGGCAAGTGGGATGAGGCCGTGAAGGGACAGTTCTCCACCCTGTGGCTCATCGCTACAGTTGCGGTCGTCGGTATGGGCGCTGCGGGTGTCCTGCCGGGCGCCGTGGTGATGCCCGCGCTCATCGTCGGCCTGCTGGCCACACTGATCATGAAGGGCCTGGCATATCGGGCTCCGGGGAGTGATGCGGATGCCCCCGTGTGGCAGAAGGCGCTCGGGTGGGTATGGCTCGCGCTGCTCATGGCATGGGGCGTCGCGACCGGCACGGGCGGGCCGTCCGGCCCCGTGGGTATCGCGCTGCTCGCGCTCAGCGTGGGCGCGGTGGTCGTCGGCGGCCCCGCGCGTTCGACACTGCTCGCCGTGCTCGTCGGCGCATACGAGACCTACGGCATGACGGGCCTTATCTCGGACTTCCTCTCCTATACGCGCCTCGCGGCGCTCGGACTTGCGAGCGTGCTCGTCGGTCAGGTCATGAACATGCTCGGCGCCATGGTGGCGCCGATGCAGCTGGGACCGGTGCCCATCGGATGGCTGTTCGCCGTTCTCATCCTCGTCGTGGGCCACGGCGTGAACGTGGCCATCAACCTGCTTGGCGCATTCGTGCACCCCACGCGCCTGCAGTTCGTGGAGTTCTTCAGCAAGTTCTACGAAGGTGGCGGTACGGCGTACCGTCCCTTCAGGCCGTATACCAAGTCTGTCGTTCTGCACCCCGTCGTGCGGGGGCAGGAAGGAGGCACGCTATCGTGAACGAAGTGGTCTGGGGTCTGGACGGCACTACCTGGGCCGTCATGGGCGCCGCGTTCGCCGCCATCGGGGGTGGCATCGGGTCCGCGATCGGCATCACGAGCATCAGTAACGCCGCAACCGGCATCGTGACCGAGGACAGCGAGAAGTTCGGCAGGATGCTGCCGCTGGCCGCCATGCCGGGCACGCAGGGGATCTACGGTCTCATCACGGCGATCCTGGTGCTCTCGTTCTTCGGTTTCTTCGGCGACGCGGTGCCCGCGATTGACGCGAGCACCGGATTCAAGGTGTTCCTCGCCTGTCTGCCGGTCGCGGCCATCTGTCTTGTCTCGGCGATCTACCAGGGCATGACGGCCGTGGGCGCGGCCGGCATGGTCGCGCGCCGGAGTGAGGAAGCGGGCAAGGCGCTCATCTTCCCGGCGCTGGTGGAGACCTACGCGGTGTTCTCGCTTATCACGACCATCATCATCCTGTCGCGGATCGCGGCGCTCTACCCCGCGAGCTGACGCCATGGCGCTGGTGGACATCATCGGACGCATCGAGAGCGATGCGGGGGCGGAGGCCGGGTTGATCCTCGAGCGCGCGCGCGAGCACGCCGAGGGCATGATCGCCCAGGCGGAGTCCGAGGCCGCCGCCTCGGCCGCCGCGCGCATCTCGGCTGCCGAGCGCGATGCGCGCGCAGAAGGCGAGACGCTCGAGGCCAACGCGCGGCTGTCGGCGCGTGACGCGGCGCTGACCGCCAAGCGCGAGCTGGTCGACCGCGTGCTCGCGGAGGCCGAGGTGCGACTGATCGCGCTGCCTGACGCCGCGTACGTTGCCCTCATCGCGCGCGCCGTCGCTCACCAGGCCCGCGGTGGCGACACCGTGCGCATCGCGGCCGCCGACCGCGGCAGGCTCGAGGGACTTGCCGACGCCGTCACCCGGGTGGCCGGCCGTGATCTGGGTCTCGTCTTCGCGGACGAACCGGCGAGGCTGGAGCACGGTGTGACGCTCGCTGCCGACCGGGTGAGTTCCGAGGTCTCGCCGAGTTCACTTCTCGACGCGAAGCGGGACCGGCTGATCGCGACGGTCGCCGGGATCCTGTTCGGCGACGACGGGGGGGCATAAGGATCGTGGCGTACAGGACGGCGGTGAAAGACTCCATCCGGTACGGCTACGCCGTCGGGCGCGTTCGCGTGCTCGAGGGCCGGATGCTGCCGTCGGCCACCTACGAGCGTCTGCTCGACGCGGCGACGTTCCGCGAGCAGATGCGCGTGCTCTCGGACACGCCGTACGGGAAGTTCCTCGAGGGCGCCGAGGTGGCAGAGGATGTCGAGCGCGCGTTCGAGCGGGCGCTCGACGAGCTCTACGGGTTCCTCGTGACCGCCAACCTGCCCGACTCGGTCAACAGCTTCTTCCGCACATCGTACGATTACGCCAATCTCAAGGCGCGACTCAAAGCCGATTCTCTCGGCCAGTCTACCGAGGGGCTGCTTGTCTCTCTCGGCACGGTGCTCCCGGAGCGGTTCGCCGGCCAGGTGGGCGCGCTCCCGAAGCGATTCCGGGAGCTCTACGAGCGTCTTGCGGGTGAAGGCACCGACGTGGCCGACGAGCAGGTCTCGACGGAGATCGACCGCGCGCTGTTCGCCGAGCTCGCCATGCACGCCAGCGCCTCGAGAAGCCGGTTCCTGACCGGGCTCGTCGCACTTGAGGTCGATCTGGCGAACGTGCGGACTCTTCTGCGTGCCCGGGTGCGGGAGCGCAAGGCCGCCGAGACGCGGAGGCTGCTTATCGAGGGAGGGAATCTGGACCCCGACCGGCTGATGAGCCGGTACTCCCTGCCGGTGTCGGAGATGGCGGGAGCGCTCACGGCCATGCCGGGTCCGTTCAGAGGTCTGCATGCCGAGGACGTGGCCGACCTGGCCCGCTACGACGTGCTCGCCGACGACATCGAGGTTCGTTATCTGAAGCAGGCGCGCATGGTGGCAGCAGGCCCGGAGCCGGTCATCGGCTACATCATGGCTCGTCAGGCCGAGGTGATGATGGTGCGCACGCTGCTCATCGGCAAGATGTCCGGCGTGCCGGTAGAGGTTCTCCGCCGCCGTTTGCGGCAGCGGTACGGGTAAGGGGTCGGGCGCATGGCACGAGTGGCGATCATCGGCGATTCGACGAGTGTGGCGGGGTTCCGTCCACTCGGCTTCGCGGTGTTCCCGGTTCGCGAGCCCGAAGCTGCCCGTGCGCTGTGGGACGGGCTTCTCACGGGCGGCTACGGGACGGTGTTCGTGACCGAGCCCGTGTACGCGGCGCTCGAGGACCTCATCGCCGAGGTCGTCGATCGGCCGCTTCCGGCAGTCACGGTAATACCCGGCGCAGGCAGCGCCGGCGGAGTGGGAGAGGCAAAGCTCGAGCGGGCCATAGTACGGGCGCTCGGTACGAGCATGCCGATCACAGAAGAGGAAGGCTGACGTGGACCAGGGCAAGATACAGAAGGTCGCCGGACCGCTCGTCGTGGCCGTGGGCCTCACGAACTCGAAGATGTACGACCTCGTGCGCGTGGGCGAAGAGGGCCTCATGGGCGAGATCATCGAGATGCGCGGGGAGCGGGCGTCCATACAGGTGTACGAGGAGACCGAAGGACTCGGCCCCGGAGACCCGGTCGAGGCGACCGGTGCGCCGCTGTCCGTCGAACTCGGCCCGGGGATGCTCGAGGCGGTCTACGACGGCGTCCAGCGTCCGCTCGACGCTCTTGAGGCGCAGGCGGGCGCCTTTCTCGCGCGCGGGATGACCGCGCCGGGTCTCGACCGCGCGAAGGTGTGGGAGTTCGTCCCCACGGTGAAGCCCGGCGAGGAGGTGGCGGGCGGAGACATCATCGGCACGGTGCAGGAGAACACCGTCATCGAGCACCGCGTCTTAGTGCCGCCCGCGCTTTCGGGGACCATCGAGTCGATCGAGGCTGGCAGCTATACAGTCACCGACACGGTCGGTCGCCTGAAGGCGGCGGACGGAACGACCCACGACCTGATCATGATGCAGACATGGCCGGTCCGCCTGCCGCGGCCGTTCACGAAGAAGATCGCAGCCGACGAGCCGCTCACCACGGGCACGCGCGTGATCGACACGTTCTTCCCGATCGTCAAAGGCGGCGTGGCCTGCATTCCCGGCCCGTTCGGCGCCGGCAAGACCGTCACGCAGCATCAGATCGCCAAGTGGTCCAACGCCGAGGTCGTCATCTTCATCGGCTGCGGCGAGCGCGGCAACGAGATGACCGACGTGCTCATGGAGTTTCCCGAGCTCATCGACCCGTACTCGGGTGAGCCGCTGCTCAAGCGCACGGTGCTCGTGGCCAATACCTCCAACATGCCGGTGGCGGCGCGTGAGGCGAGCGTCTACACGGGCATCACGATGGCCGAGTACTTCCGCGACATGGGCTACGACGTCGTGCTTCAGGCTGACTCGACGAGTCGTTGGGCCGAGGCGATGCGCGAGATCTCCGGCCGTCTCGAGGAGATGCCGGGCGATGAGGGGTTCCCGGCCTACCTCGGCACCCGCCTCGCATCGTTTTACGAGCGCGCCGGCAAGGTGGTGTGCCTCGGGTCGACGGACTCGGAGTCCCGCACGGGCAGCGTGTCCGTCGTCGGCAGCGTCTCGCCTCCGGGCGGCGACTTGTCCGAGCCGGTCGTGCAGAACACGCTTCGCGTCGTGAAGGTCTTCTGGGCGCTTCAGGACCAACTGGCCTTCCAGCGGCATTTCCCGGCGATCGACTGGCTCACGAGCTACTCGCTGTACCTCGACAAGATCACCGGTCACTGGGCCGAGGAGGTCTCGCCCGAGTTCCGTGGGCGGCGCGACGAGTGCATGGCGATCCTCCAGCGAGAGAACGAACTCGCCGAGATCGTGCGGCTCGTGGGTGTGGAGGCGCTCTCTGCCGAGGAGCAGATCCTCATGGAGACCGCCAAGTCGATCCGGGAGGACTTCTTGCAGCAGAACGCGTTCCGCGACGACGACCAGTTCTCGTCTCTCGGCGAGCAGGATCGGCTCCTTCAGATGATCCTGCTGTTCCACCACACCGCGATCAAGGCGCACGAACACGGAGCGCCGCTCAAGGAGATCTTCGCCGCGCCCGTGCGCGATCACATCGCGCACGCCAAGTACCTTTCCGACGCCGGCGCCGGTGAGTTTGACGAGATCGCCTCGGAGATCGAGACGCAGCTGGTCGGCGAGGGACCGCACGGGCTTGAGACCGCCGTGTATGCGGGAGGTGAGCGGTAGTGCGCGAGTACATGACCACCCGCGACATTGTCGGACCGCTCCTGCTCATCGAGAGTGTGTCGGATGTGACCTACGGCGAGCTCGTCGAGCTCGAGTTCCCCGACGGCACCCGTTCGCTCGGCAACGTCCTCGAAGTCGACCGCGATGTCGCTCTCGTGCAGGCGTTCGAGGGGACGCGCGGCTCCAACCCATCCCAGACGAAGGTTCGGTTCCTCGGCCGCTCGCTCGAGCTTGGTGTGTCCCGCGACATGCTCGGACGTGTCTTCGACGGACTCGGCCGACCCGCCGACGATGGCCCCGAGATCATCCCCGATGTGCGCCGGTCGATCTACGGCTCGCCGATCAACCCGACGGCTCGGGACTTCCCCGACGACTTCATCCAGACGGGCGTCTCGGCGATCGATGGCCTGAACCCGCTCGTGCGCGGGCAGAAGCTGCCGATCTTCTCGGGTTCGGGACTGCCGCATAACCAACTTGCGGCGCAGATCGCGCGGCAGAGTGCGGTGCTCGACTGCTCGGGCGATGATGAGATCGGCTGCAAGGCCGAGGGCGAGTTCGCGGTGGTCTTCGCCGCGATGGGCATCACCTTCGCCGATGCCGACTTCTTCATAGACGAGTTCCGCAACACCTCGGCCATCGAGCGTGCGGTGTTGTTCCTGAATCTCGCCGACGACCCGGCCGTGGAGCGCATCGCGACACCGCGGATGGCTCTCACGGCTGCCGAGTACCTGGCCTACGACTGCGACATGCACGTGCTCGTCATCCTCACCGACATGACGTACTACTGCGAGGCGCTGCGTGAGGTCTCGGCAGCGCGCAAAGAGGTGCCGGGCAGGCGCGGCTACCCCGGCTATCTCTACACCGACCTCGCGACGATCTACGAGCGCGCCGGGCGCGTGAAGGGGCGGAAGGGGTCGATCACGCAGGTGCCGATCCTCACCATGCCGGACGACGACAAGACCCACCCGATCCCCGACCTCACCGGCTACATCACGGAGGGTCAGATCGTGCTCGACCGCAACCTGCACCGCCGTGGCATCTACCCCCCGGTGGCCGTCCTGCCGAGTCTTTCGCGCCTGAAGCAGAAGGGCATCGGACCAGGCAAGACGCGCGAGGACCACGCCGACCTGTCAAACCAGCTCTTCGGTGCGTACGCACGCGGCCTGCAGGCCAAGGAGCTCGCCGTCATCCTCGGCGAGGCGGCGCTCTCGGACACGGACAAGGCGTTCGTGGCATTCGCCGATGCGTTCGAGGACCGTTTCATCCGTCAGGGTCCGCACGAGGAGCGTTCCGTGGCCGAGACGCTCGCCATCGGCTGGGAGCTCATGGCGCTCCTGCCGCGCGCGGAGCTCAAGCGCATCAAGGACGAGTACGTCGCGAAGTACCTTCCCGTCGCTGACGCTGCTGTGGAGGTCACTGGGTGAGCGACGGGGTCCTCATAGGGCTCGTGGCACTGGCGCTCGGCGTGCTGGTCGTGGTGCAGATCGTGTCGGCGCGTGCCGCGCGCGAGCTCGGCGGACGCTCCGCGAGCGCGGTCGTGGTGCTTCGCGCCATCAACGCTGCGGCGGTCATCGTGCTGCTCGGCTGGCTCGTCTTCTCCTGGTTGGGGAGGTGAGAGCATGACAAAGATGCGCGTGAACCCCAACCGGATGGAACTGCTCAAGCTCCGGCGCCGTCGCGATGTGGCCAAGCGGGGGCACAAACTGCTCAAGGACAAGTTCGATGAGCTCCTGAAGGAGTTCATCTCGCGCATCAACGCGAACCGGAAGCTTCGCGCCGAGGTGGAACGCGAGCTCGCCGCGGCCTACGGGCTCTTCGCCGTTGCGCGTGGCGAAGCCGGCCGGACGACCATCGAGGAGGCGCTCCTGTCCGGGGCCCCCGGCGAGATCGTCGAGACCGCCGAACGGAACGTCATGAGCGTGAGGGTTCCCGAGCTGACGCTGACCGAGCTGCCCGAGCCGGGCGGCTACTCGCTGGCGACGATGCCGGTCGTACTCGATGAGGCGCTCGCCGCGCTCGGTGCGGTGGCTCCCAAGATGCTCGAGCTCGCCGGTCGTGAGAAGGCCATCGAACTCCTCGCGGCCGAGATAGAACGCACCCGCAGGCGCGTGAATGCGCTGGAGTACGTGCTCATCCCGTCGATCGACGAGACGGTGCGCGACATCCAGATGAAGCTCGACGAGGCCGAGCGCGGCAACCTGACACGGCTCATGAAGGTCAAGGACATGATCGCGCAGCAGCAGGAGGCCGACGAGGAGCGGTAGGGGCGTCCGGACCACGTTCCTTTTTGCGACGAGCGGCGGCTGCGGGGAGTACGATGACCGTTCGTCGGCATCGGGCGGTCGGCCATCGGCTGTCGGCCAGAATCTGCTAAAGTCGCCCCCTTCTAGCACCGATGAATCAAGTGTCAGGAAAGCTAAGACAACCTGACGACTCGTCCGGCCCGATGGTGGCGCCCCTCCATCCGGAGGGCCGGACAGCGACTAGCAAAAGGCCCCGCGGTGGCGAAGAGCCGCGGGGCCTCCTGCATCCCGGAGCCGGGTGCGCCCACCGGGCGCTCCGGTCCCCGGAGGCGCGTTAGCCTGTCTGCCCGGTGAACTCCCAGCGCTCGAGCAGGAGCGCAGGCGCGAGCGTCGCACCACCCTCACCGGGGCCCACGAGCGCGCGCTGTGATCCGATCGCGCCAACGTGGGAGAGCGCAGCGAGGACATCTTGCGTGAACCGGAGATTGCGTACCGGGGTGGTCAACGCACCGTTCTCGATCAGGAAGGTGCCGTCACGCGTCATGCCGGTGAGGACGACTTTCATGGGGTCCTCGACATTGACGTAGTGGAACCGGGTCACGTAGATGCCCCGGTCCACCGACGCGATCATCTCGGCCTCGGTGCTGTCCCCCGCGGCAAGCTCGAGGTTGAGCGGCATCGGGCCGTAGGGGTTGGGTGCGGGCAACGCGTGTCCCGTGTTGGGCAGGCCGAGTTTGCGTGCGTAGTACGAGTCGGTCACCGGTCCGACAGCCACGCCGCCCGCGATCAGCGGGGTGCGCCTCTTGGGTTGCCCCTCGAAGTCGAACAACAGGCCGATCGTGCCAGGTGAGAGTGCATCGTCGTAGATGCTGATGCGCTCGTCGACGAGTGAGGTTCCGATGGCCTCGGTGAGGAACGATCCGCCTTCGGCGAAGGACTTGGCGCCGAAGCCGAGATAGCCGAGGAAGTCGAGGAGGTCCGAGACAGCCTCGGGAGCGAGCACGACCGTGTAGACGCCCGGATCGAGCGAGGCCGGATGCTCGGAGCGTTCGGCTGTGGTTGCGGCCCGGCCGCCGAGTGCCGACGGCGAGAACGACGCCGCGTCGCTCCCGAGGTACGATGCCCAGCCGCTGCCGCCGTGCAGGCCCGTCGAGAGGACGGTCGCGCGCAGGTCATCGGCCTCCATCGCCGCCGATACGCCGCCGGTGTTGGCCACCGCTACCGCGTAGTCGCTCGTTGCGATCGTGCCCGCCGCAACGAACCCTCGTGCCGAGGACTGCCCGATGATCGCGGCTGCCGCTTCCGCGCGCCGATCGGCATCGTAGCCGGCGGTGGTGGCGCTCACGCGTGAGGCGGCCGCGATCGGCGCGGCTTCGGGCAGCCCACCGAAGTCCGGGTCCTCGGGCGCGTGCCGGGCGGCTTCGACCGCGGCTGCGGCGCATCTGGTGATCGCATCGTTGTCGTGGCGGTTCGTACTCGCCACGCCGGTGCGCGTGCCCAGTACGGCCCGGATCGACAGACGGGTGTCACTCTCGGCCACGTTCTGATGGATGCGGTTGTTGGCGAAGCGCGTGAGTGCCGAGGATGCGGACGTGACGACCACCTCGGCTGCATCGGCGTGAGTGGCGTGTGCGGCTCGCTCCGCGAGGATGCGCGCGTTCTCCACGGAGTACCTCATCGGCCCACCCCCACCCGGACGTCGCGGAAGCGTGCGGGAGCGGCTCCATGCGCTACGTGCGCCACCTGCATCGGCTCGCCCTTGCCGCAGTTGGGGATGCCCCATACCTGCCAGTGGTCTGTCGAGCACACCGCGTCACAGCTGCCCCAGAACGTCGGTGTGATGCCGGTGTAGTTAGGGTTCTTGATCATGCGACCGAGTGCGCCGTTTCTGATCTCCCACCCGATCTCGCATGCGAACTGGAAGTTCAGCCGCTTGTCATCGATCGACCAGGAGTTGTTGGTCTCAAGGTAGATTCCACTCTCCGTGTTGGCGATGAGGTCGTCGAAGTCCCAGGTCCCCGGCTCGAGACTCACGGTGGTCATGCGGACGAGAGGCTGCCGGTTCCAGCCATCTGCGCGCATGCACCCATTGGACGTTCTGCCGATAACCGGTGCTGACTCGCGCGAACTCTGGAAGCTGCTGAGTACACCGCCGACCACGAGGAAGTCTCGCTGTGCGGGGACGCCCTCGTCGTCGTAGCCGAAACTGCCGAGTGACCCCGGGACGGTGGCGTCGGCCGTGACCGTGACGTGTTCCGACCCGTAGCGGAACGTGTCGATATCGTCCAGGCTGAGGAAGGACGTACCCGCGAAGGCGGCCTCATCGCCCAGCACGCGGTCGAGTTCGGTGGGGTGCCCGATCGACTCGTGGACCTGCAGCGCGATCTGCGAGCCGTCTATGATCACGGTGGTCGTCTCGGCCGGGCACGGTGCGGCCGAGAGCAGCGCCGCGGCCTGTTCGCCGACACGCGGAGCGTTGCCGGTCAGATCGAGGGCGAGGATGGCCTCCCAGCCGCCCTGCACCGCCTGGCCGCCATGTGAGTTGGGATACGAGCGGGGGAGCATCTCGCCATCGCCGATCGCGTAGGCGACGATACCGGCCTGCGACTCGGTGTACGCCTGCTCGATGAGGGAGCCCTCTGACGAGCCGAAGACCTTGCGCACGTGGAGGAAGTCGAGCGAGGCCGACGACACTCGCACTGCGGCTTCGGCTCGCATCGCCTCGTCGGCGGCGAGCAGGATGGCGAGCTTGTCTTCAGTGGCGATCGTGAAGGGGTTGATCTCGCACGGTCCCGTCCACGTGTCGCGATACGCGGCCACAGGCGAGAGGGCGACCGGCGCGCGCGCGGTGGTAGCCGCGGCGCGTGCGAGCGCGACGGCCTCGGCCGCAGCAGCGTGCACCCCGTGGGCGCTCAGGTCGGCCGTGGCTGCGAATCCCCAGGCGCCTGCGGCGATCACCCGGATACCGATGCCGAGGGATTCGCCGGACTCGATGCCCTCCACGCGTCCGGTGCGCACCGAGAGGCGTTCGTGCATGGACTCGACAACGCGTGCATCCGCGTAAGATGCTCCCGCCGATGTGGCGGCTTCGAGTGCCCGGGCTATGGCGTCCCTCATGCGTGGCCCCCGTGTGGACTGCGCCCGATCGGGACGCGGCTGATGTCTACGTTCTTCTCAGAAGATAGCAGAGCACCATGACATAGGGACGCTCCCGGCATCCCCGCTTCCCTACGGCACGATCGCCCCCGGGTCTGTCACCGCGTTCACGATCCGACCCTCGCGGACGGACCAGGTATATCGCCGTGCGCCCGCGTAGTCCCGGCGAGCTGCGAGAGGTGAGAGCTTCACAAAGTCGCCCGTACGCGGTGCGTGTATGAAGTACCCGGCGCCGACGTACATGCCGACGTGGTAGACGGGCGAACCGAAGAACACTGCGTCGCCGGGCTGCAGGTCCGCGGGGGCGATCTTCTCGCCGAGCTGGAACTGAGCGCCCGAGTAGTGGGGGAGGTTCACGCCGTGCTGGCGGAAGACGTACAGGACAAGCCCCGAGCAGTCGAAGCCCGCCACCGATTCGCCACCCCATAGATACGGAACGCCGTGGTAGGCGAGCGCCGTCTCAACGGGGGACCCTTCCTCGACCTCGATGCGAGCGCCGCGTGCGCCTGCGAGGACCGCCCGCAGCAAGGAGGCCTCCTGGGCCTGGCGTTCCTCGGCGCGCTCATCGAAGAGCGCCAGCAGGTCTGCTTGCGCCGAGGCGAGGAGCGCTTCACGCTCCTGGATGCGGATCATGACCTCGATCTTGCGCGCCTCGGCCTCGAACTCGAGCGAGCGCGCCTTGAGCTCCGCATTCTCGAGTTCGGCGGCGACTGCCGCGATCTGGTCGCGCTGTGCCGCCAGCACCGCGGCGATCTCGGCGTCGCTTCGCCCGATGGTCCGCAGGAACGTCACACGGGAGGCGAAGTCGGCGACCGACTTCGAGCCGAGCAGGATGCCGAGCATGTCGAGTTCCCCGTCGCGGTAGATGTCCCGGGCGCGGTCCGAGAGGGTGTCCTGCTGGATCGAGTACGCAACTTCGGCGTTGGCGAGATCCAACTTGGTGATGCCGAGGCGCGTGCGCGTGGTGTCGAGTTCGTAGACTGCGCGGTTGTATGCCTCGGAGGCGATCGCCAGCTCGCGATCGAGCTCATCGAGCTGGGCCTCGAGTTCGTCCAGTGCGGCCTGACGGCGTGCCAGCTCCGCGCGAAACGCGCGTTCGGCCGCGTCGTCGGGGGAGGCGGCGACGCTACGGCCCGCAGCGGGGACCGATGGCGTCGCGGTCGCGTCCGTGGAAGGGGCAGCGACGGCCGATGCCGAGATCGCCAATGAGAAAACGGTCACAAGCGCCATCAGACGCCGAAGGTGTCGGAGTATCGATCTGTTCCGCATCGTGTATTCTGCTCCGCGTGGTCATCGAGCGGCCGGGCCGCTCGTGCGTGTCGATCGTGCCAGCGCCCGCTACCCGGGTCTGCCATGTGCGCACTCTCGCACGTGCGCCTTAACCGCATCATGCGAATACCTTGCCGGAACGCGAATCACGGCCATGCCGGCTGGCCAGAGTCGGCCTGCGTGTGCGATCCGCCCCGTGCTGTCTTGCAGTCCTTGCACGCCCACTGAGCAAGTCCGTTGGCGTCCCGGGTGTGACTCGTCACCTTGATCTGCATGAGGCCGGTCGGGGCATACCGCGCGTCATCGGTCGTGTACCCGAGCAGTCGCGGTCGCTGCCAGCCGTGTGGCACGCTCACGTGGCAGTTGACGCAGTACTTCGGGCGGACGTGCGTGGTCATGTGCTGTGAGGTCGCATGCGCCGTGTTCGACCACTGCGATCCCACCAGTAGGTCATGGCACTTGGCGCAGATGATGTCGGTCGCATCCGCGCCGCCGACGAACTCCATGCCGTTGGCGCTTCCGGCGCTCAGGCCGGCGAGCTTCCAGTCGGCGCCATACGCCGCATCGATCGTCCATGCGACGCCGCTGCCGTGCGGACCCTTTGCCTGCGTGTCGCTCGAAGCATCGTTGGTATGGCACGACGTGCACGTGAGCTTCGTGTGGGGACCGTAGCTCCCCGCGAACGTGGCCGTGGTCGGCAGCTGCCAGGTGACCGAGGTGAGCGATCCGCCGATCGGGACCACGCTGAAACTCTGCTGCATCCCCACCGTCTGCCCGAGAACGTTGTGATACGAGGGGTTGGTCGGGTTGAACTCGCGCGCGACGTCTGTCGGCGAGTAGGTCTTCGATCCGCGGGTCACCGACGCCGGCTGACTCGTGTTGGAACTGTGGCACTTGAAGCACAGGTACGCTTCGAAGTCCGTCGTGCCGCCGGCGAGCCCGCTGGCCGTGAAGGAGTTCACGGCCCCCCAGGTGCTTAGCGTGTAGTCGGGCCACACCCCGAGTGCGCCGTAGACCGCTCCGCCCGCCACGCTCGTGTCGAGCTGATCTTGCGTCGCGGTGCCGCCCACCCGTCTGGCGACGTGCGGGTTGTGGCAGTCCTCGCACTCGGCATGCCGGTTCGCGGTGCCGAGGTCGGCCGCAGTCTCGGTGTCGGCATGCTTCCCGGTGGTCGCCGCCGGGTTGTGCCCGAAGGTGGCGGTCGCCTTCGTGATCACGTTCTTGGCGTCGCTCGCGCGCCGGGTGGTGACGCCTGCGATCACCGTGGTCCCGTCACCATGACACTGGTAGCACAGGTTCTCCTCCCGCGACATCCCGACGCTCGCGTTCTCGCGCTCCCCGGCGTTAAGGCCGCTTGCGCCGGACGGCCTCGTCCACGCGGTCAGTCGCGCGAACACCGAACCGTGCGGATCGTGGCAGTTCTCGCACAGCGCCGGCGTCGTTGCCGCCGCGTAGTGCCCGGAGCCGGTGAACCCGCTCTTGTCCCAACCGGTGAAGTAGGGAGACTCGCCGCTCGCAAGGGCCGTGAACCCGATGCGGGCGGGTACGAGCGTGTCCTGGTCGATGGTGGCCGACGGTGGCGCGTCCGTGTGGCACTCCAGGCACATCGTCACGAACGACGCGGGCGACTGCCTGGTGTTGGAAGGCGAACTCACCCGGTCGAGATCCCATGCCGAGGCGCCGCCGGTTCCCACCTCATGCGCGTTGTGACAGCTGCTGCAGGTGAGCGACCTGCCGTCGGGTGAGGTGTACGCGGGGTGGCTCGAGGCAAGGGCGAACTCGCCCTCAACGTCACGGTCGTTCCATGACAGCGGTGCGGAGTAGCCGACGGCGGTGCGGGTCTCTTCAGACGCGGCGCTGTGGCACGCGAAGCACAGTGATGCCTCCGCGTACGTGCCGTCGGGGGTATCGACCGAGGTGTCCTCTCCGCGGTACGCGATCAGCTTGTCGGCGGCCGAGCCATGCCGCGCATGGCAGGCGAGGCACTGCACGCCCGAGTCGGTCGCACGTGCAGTGGCGTTACCGAGCACGATGTCCGGCCCGTGTGCCGCGTCGGCAGCATAGCTGTGGTTCCCGCCGGTATCCGCGTACGCACCCGCGTCGCCCACGTAGCCGATCGGCGTGGCGCTCGCTCCGTGACAGGCGGTGCAGAACGCGTTGCCGAGTGGCGCCGAGGCTTGTGAGTAGTAGGTGTACGTGGGCTTGCCGCCAGCGTCCACGCCGGTCTGCACGCGGAGGAGCCGTGCGTAGGTCTGGGAGGCATCGTAGACGCCGTCCGCGCTGTAGTAGTAAGACGCCCGGTGCGGGGTGTGGCATGCGTCGCACTCGGTGGTCTTCGCCACCATCGTGTCGGTCCGGTGCGTCGAACCAGCCGACTGGCCGTCATAGTCGGCGAACTCGGTCTTGATATTGAACGTGCTGCGGTCGCCGAGCGCTGACTCGGGATCCTCGGCGGCTGTCGATCCGTGGCAGTAGTAGCACAGGGCCACGGTTCGGTAGTCGATCGGCGATGCGCCGTGCACGCTGTGGCAGCGGGTGCAGCTTATGACGGTGGACGAGAGCCGGTAGCCGTGGAGGTTCGGGGCGACCGTCGAGGAGACCGCCGAGGTGAGGCCGCCGGGGTCTTTGGCCCGCAGTGCGTAGAACCAGACGAAGGACTGCGCGATCTCGTTGGCGTGCGCATCGACCTGGACGCTCGTACCGGTGACGCCACTGGCTACGAGCGTGGCCGATGCCAGAGTGGCCGTTGTCACCGGGGCACGATAGCGGTAGACGTCGTAGGTCACGAGATGACCACCGGCGTCAGTCGATGGCTTCCACGTGACGGTGACCTTGCCGATGCCGCTCACGTACGCGTCCGGCTCCTGGGGAACCGTGGGCGTGGCGGCATGCGCGAGCGCCGGGAGCAGAAGCAGGCTGAGAACCGTCGCGACGACGATCGACCAATGGGAGACGCGGTACGCACGGCCGCTCATCACAGTCTCACCGCCTGCACGAAGACGAGCTCGCCGGCGGTGTCGGTGAGACTGGTGAGGTACCACACGCCGTCCACGTAGCGCAGGGGGAGAGCGATCGTGTGCTCGGAGACGATCTCCGCGTCCTCCCATCGGACGATCGCGTACGCTACATAGACCGTGGCTTGGTCCTGCGCGTAGACATCGACGTTGGCGCCCGGCATCGAGCTCAGGATCGACGGATAGCGCGCAACAAGGCTGTCGGCGTAGGGCTGCTGGCTGCCTTCGTCGGGCGCTATCTGCAAGCCGAGGGCTGTGGCGTCGCCATCCATGAGAGCCGCCAGGATCTTGGCGGCAGCGGCCTCGATCTCGATCGCGCTGCGCGTGACGACCTGTGCGGTCTCACGCTCGTAGGCAGCCCAGGGATCGGGCGCGGCCTCGTTGGTGGCCGTCTGCGGCGGATCGTCGGTGGATGCGGCCGAGGTACGGCGTGCGGAAGTCGTGCCGGCCGTTGACGCAGCCGGGGTGAGGTTGCGAGGAGTGGCGGGCGGAGTGGGAACGTCGACCACGTCAGGCGCTTGGACGGGTGCATCCGCAACGGTCTCCGGCGGCGTACCGTCAGAGGGTGGCGGAGAGTCCGACGGGTCTGCGCCGTGGACGCCGTTCCACCCTATCGCAACCCCGAGCACTGCCAGCGCTGTCAGGGCGATTCCGATCGCCCAGCGCTTCCGCGTGTCCAAGAGCGGCCCCCTGCCTGAATCGATACCTCCGACCAGGTTATCGGCGCACCGTATCGGGCCAAGTAGGGTCTCCGACGCCGAACAGCGCCGAGGCGCCGCTCGTCTTTGCGTTCGCGCCGTTCAGCAGCCTCTTCCCGCTGTTTTCTGACGAACGGTCGCGTGGGGACCCGCCGACGAGCGTCGCGCCCGATCCGGCACACGGCTTGCGAGGACGTCGGTCGCGTGGTAGTCTGACTACTCGCCGTGAGGCGGAAACTGAATACTGCGGGGTGGAGCAGTCTGGTAGCTCGTCGGGCTCATAACCCGAAGGTCACAGGTTCGAATCCTGTCCCCGCGACCAACATATCCGCAGGTCCGAGGCTCACACGCTCTCGGGCCTGTTTCGTTCTCGGCGTCTTTCCCGAAGGAGTCACCGAGAGTCACGTCGCCATCGCGGCTATCGACCACATAGAGGACGTACTCGCTCAGTACCTGCCGGTGAGATAGTTGATGTCGTAGGCGAGCTTGGGGTACGACCACGTGACGGTTCTCAGGTCGGCAACGCTGATTCCGAGACGCATTGCGAGTGCGAAGACGTTCATGATCTCGTCGGCTCCCGCACCTAGAAGGGGCCCCTCTGATCAGTCCTGAGTCGCGTTCGACGATGAGGTGGGCACCCGCGGCCGTGTTGCCGACCCTGGTCTGCGTGAACCATCCGCTCATGTCGAATGACCTGACCTCAAGCGCGTCGCTGCTGCCCGCCTCCTCAACGGACATGCTGCGGCGGGCTATGGGCGGGTCGCTGAAGACCGTGCTCGGAGTGGCGCCGTCATCGAACTCCATGGGGCGGCCGAGGATGTTGGCCGCGACGACCTGTCCTTGAGCTCCCGCCACGGGGGTCAACGGTGCGCCTGTCGCAGCTGCGTCGCCCGCCGACCAAACCCGCGGGTTGCTCACGCTTCTCAGCTGCGCATCGACGTGACGCCGCGTCCACTGTGTTCGACACGGCCGGCTCCAAGATCGAGGTCTTCTAGGTCTGGCTCTCGCCCCGTGCCATGGAACGCTTCGTCCACCTCGACTTGCCCACGCGCGGTTTGCACAGACTCGCTCATCAGGGATGCCCTTCTAGGACGTTGACGCTTCTTTCGGACAGACGCCTGCAGGGGTTATCTATCCGGAGGCCCTTGGTGCGAAGGCGGCACCCATGTGAGATGGAGCTGGAGCTGCCCCGCAGCCCCCCTACCTCCCGGCGAGACCGCCGGGAAGGGCCACGGCAAGGTACTCCAGGTCGCCTTCGCGTGATGCCTCCCAGAGTTCCGGGGTGCTGGCTCTGCCGATCCCCGCGTACGCTTCGATCGCCTCGTGCTTGCGTGCGATCGCGGTGTCGCTGCCCCGGACGATCGTGTTTGTCCAACGCTTCCACCATGGGGCCTCGTAGAGCACGTAGACCTTGTATAGATACAGCTCTTCAGCTCGGTTTTCGGCGAGTTGCAGCACAACGTCCGACAGCGCCGTGTGATCCGGGTGTTCCCGCGGTTCGCTCGCGAGAGGTCGGCCCTGGTCCACCTTGGCAACCGTCATGTGCGCTACGGGCGAGCTCGGGGCTACGGAGGTCACGATGCTCTCGATAGCATCCGAGAGGTCCTTCGACGAACGATCCAGCGCACCGTCCCTGAATCCTTCGGCCCCGTGGCTGCCCGCGCTGCCGAGGAAGATGAGCGTCTCGGCCCCGAGCGCGCCCATCGCGGCCCGGTACTCCTCGCGCCGCGCAAGCCCGAAGTCCCACTTGTCGATGTCCCCGTCGCCGTCCAGGTCTTCCCCGGCCGACGCGATCCACTCCGGGATCTTGCCGCTGGCGTCTCCGTCGGTCATGAGCACCCCGATCACTCGGCGGCCCGCAAGCGCGTGTTCGGCTATCGCCTGCCCCATGCCGTAGGTCTCATCGTCGGCGTGAGGGCTGTACACGAAGATCGTGTCAGCTGCGGCGATGGGGATGGCCCTCGGCCAGCGCTGGAAGACGACGCCCGCGATAGCAATGAGAGCGATGACCAGGATCGCTCCGGCGACCGTGGTCCGTCTGGCTGCCTTCATGCGCGCCCCTTCTGGATGTCGGTTGTAGGGCTACAATGAGGATCGTCCGATTATCGGCGAACTATCCATCGCGGTACAACGGAGGGGGAGGCATGAGCTCATCAGGAGCCGCTGCGGCGTCGCCCAAGCGGATCGTGTCGCTCGATGCCGCACGTGCGATCGCGGTGGCCCTCATGGTCTTCATGGATCACCCCACGATCGCGCGAGCGCTTCCCACGTTCCTGCGTCACCCCGAGTGGCACGGATTCCGATTGCCCGACGCGGTGTTCCCGGCCTTCATCTTTGTGGCGGGTATCTCGCTTGCCTACTCGATGAGCCGCAAGAAAGACGTGGACTTCAAGGCGGCAACGCTCGTGTTCCTTCGTCGGATCGCCGTGCTGATGCTCATCGGGCTCGTCATCAGCTTCGTCAAGTACGGACTGCCGCTGCGCTACCTGGGTGTGCTTCAGCGCATCGGGCTCGCCCTCCTGCTGGCGTGGCCGTTCACGCGGCTGCGGACCCGATGGGTGTTACTGGGAGCCGCAGGCTATCTGCTGATCCACGCGGTCGTGCTGCTGTTCGTTGGCGCTCCGGGCGTGGTTCCGGGGGACTTTGCCGTGCGCGAGGCCACCATCTCCGGTTACGTAGACACGCTGGTGCTCGGCGTGCAGCACACATACATGCAGTCGGGCTTCGATCCCGAGGGAATCCTCGGGACGTTGTCGGCGGCCGCGCAGGCGCTGCTCGGACTGGCGCTGGGCAAGTGGCTCATCCGCAACCCGCGCAATACGCGTGCGCTTCTTTTCGCCGCGATCGTGGGTGTTGGCATGGCGCTCCTGGGCTGGTTTCTCGCCGGCGTGCTCGGCATGCCGCTCAACAAGCCGCTTTGGACGCCCACGTACGCTTTGGTCTCGAGCGGCATCTTCACGTTCGTCTTCGTGCTGATGTACTGGGTGGCCGACACGAAGGGGCACGAGCGACTCTTCACGTGGCTCGTGCCGTTGGGACGCAATGCGCTCCTGGTGTTTGTGGCATCCAACCTGGCCGTCGCGATCGCGCGCAGGCTCGGCTACTTCCCCGGGATAGGTTCTCGGCTTGCGAGCGTCATCGGGAGTGAGCTGCTGGCGACACTGATCCTCCAGGGTGGCGAGCTCGCCCTGTGGTTCCTGGTGGCGGGCTGGCTGCACCGCCGGAAGCTCTACTGGAAGCTCTGAGTACTATCCGGATACGGGCGGAGGGGTGTGCACGAAGAAGCCCTCGCCGGTCTTCCGTCCCAGCTTGCCCTCGCTGACAAGCCTCCTGAGCATCGGCCTCGGCGCATATGCCTCATCGCCGAGCCTCTCATAGAGGTCGTCCATGATGCTGACGACCACATCGAGACCTATCAGGTCCGCGAGAGCGAGCGGTCCCATCGGGTGGTTCAAGCCGAGTCTGACAGCCTCGTCGATCGCTTCGGCGGGGGCGATGCCGTCTTCGAGAGTGCGTACGGCCTCGTTGAGCAGCGGCATGAGAACGCGGTTGACGACGAACCCGGGCCCTGCGGCAACCGGCACGGGGACCTTGCCAAGCGACTGCGCGAACCGCGTCATGAACAGCGCTACCTCGGCGTCGGTGTCTGGTCCCCTGACGATCTCCACCAGACGCATGCGTGTGGGGGGGTTGAAGAAGTGCAGCCCGCCGAATCGCTCAGGATGCTGCATCCCGATCGAGATCTTGTCCAAAGGCAGCGACGAGGTGTTCGTGGCGATGATGCAGTCCTCGCTCACCACTGCTTCCACCGCGTGGATCACGTCTTGCTTGGGCTTGAGTTCTTCAACTATCGCCTCGATGACGATGTCGCAGTCCTCAAGCGCACTGAAGCTGTCCGAGAGAGTGAGTCTGCCGAGCGCTTCGCGCGTCTGATCCTCGTCCATGGACCGGGCGAGCCTGTCGGCGACTTTGTCGCGTGACGAATTCAGGCGCTCGAGGGAGCGACCTGTCCAGATGACGTGATGGCCCTGGGAGAGCATGAGTTCGGCGAGGCCGCGTGCCATCACGCCGGAGCCGAGCACGCCGACTGTGTGGACCGTCTCCACCGCGACACCGATGCCCGACGGAAGAACGTCACCAACGCTCGCCGAGCGGGACAGCTTCACTATCTCGTGGCGGCCATCGGAGGTTTGCGTGAGCGCGCACCAGTAAGGGACATCCTCGTGTCCGATCGAGGGTGCCGAGATCTCCGTCACCGCCAGGATGCAGCTGTCGTTCGGAGGCAGATCTTCGAGCCTGGCAGAACAGAAGGTGCAGGTTTCGAGTTCGTACGCATACGTGATGTTGCAGGCAGGACACTGTCGGCCGCTCATGAGGGCCTCCTCAACACGTGAACGGCGCAGGTCCCGCCGACACCGCCCACGTTATGCGTGACGGCGTGCTCGGCCCGGGCCACCTGCCGCTCTCCCGCCTCGTGCCGAAGCTGGGTCACAGCCTCGTAGATCTGCGCCACACCCGTTGCCCCGATCGCGTGTCCGCCCGCCTTGAGTCCTCCGCTGGGATTGACCGGAATCGAGCCGCCGATACCAGTCTCGCCCGCGCGGACCAGCTCAACCGCCGCCCCGGGCCGCGCAAGCCCGAGATCCTCCATCGCGACGATCTCGGCGATGGTGAAGCAGTCGTGCACCTCCGCCAGGTCGATATCCGAGGCACCGATGCCGGCTTCGGCGTACGCGCTCGACGCCGCTTCACGCGCTGCGGGGAATGTCGTGCAGTCATCTCTCTGTGCCAGTGAGATGACGTCCGAGCACACGGCGCTGCCGACGATCGGAACACTGCGGGAGTCGACGGGGCGCGATGAGATGATGACGGCCGCGGCGCCGTCCGAGACAGGACAGCAGTCGAACAGGCGCAGAGGTGAGGCGACCGTGGCCCCGGCATCGATGTCCGCCTGGGTCACCTTCTTGTGGTGGAAGTGTGCCTTGGGGTTCTTCGTCGAGTTGTCGTGGCTCTTCAAGCTGATCAGCTCGAAGTCCCGTATCCGGGTACCGTACCGCTGCATGTGCCGCTGGGCGACGAGTGCGTACGTTGCGGGGAAGTTCAGTCCCTGGGACTGGTCGAGGATGACATCGCCCGCCATGCCGATGTTCCTCGTGAGTTCGGTCCCCGGCAGGCCCGAGAGCCGCTCTATGCCGATTACGAGGATGGGGTCGTATGTGCCGAGGAGTCTCACCGCCTGGTGAACGGCCACTCCTCCGGATGCGCACGCGGCTTCGACGCGCCAGCCCGGAAGCCGTACGCCTGGCATCAGGCCGGCGATGACCGCGTTCAGGTGCAACTGGCTCTCGTTGGGTCCGCCGAGGAAGTTCGCGACGATGAAGGCCTTGAGTTCCGTCGGCCTGAGCGCTGCGTCGATGAGCGCGTCCACCATCGCCTGCTGCGCGAGTTGCGGCAGACTGTAGGACGAGGGTCCGAAGCGGGTCTTGCTCGCGCCAACGACGTACGCGGACACGGGGTCTCCAATCACACGCGAACGGGACGCGGATGGCATCTGCGGATGGGCCTGCCTGATTCTACCGCTCCGAGCACTCGATGGCCGAGACTCTCGCGTGAGCTCTCGTAGTTGCCCCGGTGTCGGGGAGTCATGGTACGGTTGGTTCACGGGAAGGGGCCCGTACGGGCCGATCGGCCGGGTGGCCGCGAGCAGGGGGAGGTGCAGGGTGGATCGCATCGCACGGAGACTCATCACGCTCATCGTCATCAGCGCCATCGTGATCATGGGTGCCGGTTGCAGCGGGATGAGTGTGGAAGAGACCTTCAAGTCCGGTCTCGAGGAGCAGGGGCTCAAGACCAGTGAGATCGCGGTCACCATGAACCCACACGAGGCGCAGATCATGATGGACAAGATGATTCTGCAGAGTCACGGCATCACGAACGTCTCGGAGGGCTCGTTGGTGCACGCGACCGTCAAGCTCGACAACGGTGAAGAGATCAGCGCGGTCAAGTACGACGGCAAGGTTTACACCTACAAGAACTAGCGCGCGGGCTCTACAGGAGAAACCAAAACGACAGGTCCGAGAGTGCGCAGCGCTCGGGCCTGTCTCGTTGCCCGCCCGAAGGCGTACCATCATGTGGGAACACCGGCGATCGAGGGGGCGGCATGCGCGTTCATCGTGGTGCGGCGGTACTTCTCGTGTGTGCGCTGACGGCGTTCTCGGCCGGTTGCGGCGGCGATCCAGGGGGCAGTGCCGATGGCGGCGCTCCTGAGTCCGGCGGCACCGTGGCGAGTACGCTCCCCGGGGCGTTTGCCGGGGCCGCAGGCTCCAAGGACCTCGCCATAACCGCCGAGGGCGGGGGTGTCGGCCTGAGTACGGGTGACGCGTACGCGGCAGTCTCCGTGCCTGCGGGCGCGGCGGCCGCCGGCTCGACGTGGAAGGTGACGCCGCTTGCAGAGGCGCCGTCAGGCGTCGAGAAGCCACTCTGTCCCGGTGTGTACGTCGAGACGGAAGGCGCCGACCCCACCGGCTGGTGCGCGGTCGGCTTCTCGCTTCCGGGCACCGCGTCGCCGGATGCGACCATCGTGAGGCTTGCGGACGATGGCACCGTGGCTGAGGTCGTCCCGACCGAGCGCCTGGACTACGGCGAGCGCACCTTCCTGACCGCATACGTGGACGGCTTCTCGGCATACACCACCGCCGAAGAGGATCAGGCGGCGCGCGACCAGGCGTTCCAGGACCGCGCGAAGGCGAAAGGTCAGCAGGTCGACTGGACGATCAAGGCGATCGGCACCGAGACCCAGGACGTGCAAGGCTGGAAATTCACCTACGACCTCGACCTGTTCGCGTCGGGCGGCGGTGTCGGGATCGGCGGTATGTACAAGGGCACGTGCCTGCTCTCGATGACCGGGAAGTACACGGAGGACCTCGGCATCGTGCAGAGCCTCGGGGACGTGTCCGGTGGCATACGTGACCAGGACGTTCAGTTCGTCATCGTCGACACCCAACTCGCCAACCTTCTAACCGGCGAGGGCGACGGTGAGGGGACGGTCTGCGGCAGCGGCCTGCTCGACGGCGAAGGCTTCGGCAGCCTCAACATCTACGCGTCGGCTCCGGACGTCAGCGGTGAGTACCACTCGGGTCCGGTCTCGGGCTCCGAGCCGATGCGCTTTTACATCAAGGTGACGACTTTCGAGGATGTCCAGGTGGAGGTCCCCAACGTGGGCATCTTCCCCGGCAAGATCCTGCGCACGACCAAGTAGGAGGGGCTCTGTCGGAACCTTCCCGCAGGCCGGATCACGCGGTGATCAGTAGTAGCAGCGGACCCGCACGCCGAGTCGCTCGAGGTGCTTGGGCAGCGCCTCGAAGTGCTTGCTGCTGCCGGGGTACGCGCGTCCCGTGCTGACACCGTTCTGGGTGATGTTGAGAGGCATCTCACACACATCGATGATGCGCTTCTTCATCTCTTCATCGATCTCGGCCGAGAAGTCGTAGCCGATGTCGAGCATCTTCCCGTCTTCGATCTTGTGCCAGGTAAGCGTCGCGAGCAGTTTGTCGCCCTTGGTCAGGTCCATGTGCGCCTTGATCATGACGCTCTCCTTTCACACGTCGTCACGACGATTGCACGGGTGAGGCTCACCGTCCAGGTCGGAACCCGGCACGGCCTCATTCCCCGGCCGGTTCGAGCAGCCGAACGAACTCGAACGAACTGGTCACATCCAGCCAGACCAGGTGCAGGCTCATCCTGACCTCGGCGCGCTGGGTCTCGCTCCCTGCCGACTCCGCATCGATACCGTTCGCCTCTGCCTCGGCGACCGTGATGGATGCGGTGATGTTCCTTCCGTCGTCGAGCTGCACGCCGATGCTCGGGGTCTCCCCGCTGTTCGTGTCGGCGTCTACGTACTCGTAGATCGTGCCAGTCTCGAGCCGTTCGCTGCACCCGCCGGTCGCAAGGGCGACTAGGACGAGCGCGATGATTGCGACGAGCGCGGTGAAGCGTCTCATGGGCGTTCCCTTGTCGCCGGGCGCTCTCAGGCCCGGTCCGTAGTCCGATCCACCTCAGCGCGGCGCGGTATCGAGTCCATGGCACCGCGTCGCTGCACCGTCAGGGCGGCCACACGCACCGCCCAGCGCGTCGCGTCGACAGCCGATGCACCGTTCAGGAGTCCGTCGGTCAACGCGGCGCAGAACGTGTCACCCGCGGCAGTAGCGTCGATCGCATCGACGGGGATCGCCGGGACATGCGTGGTGCGGCCTTCATCCACGACCAGCGCACCGTGAGCGCCGAGGGTCACCACCACGATGCGGGGACCCTCGAGCGATCGTGCCATCTCGGTCAGGGCGGCGATGTCGTCGGTTCCCGGGACTCCTGCCAGGGCTGCGAGTTCGTGGCGGTTCGGCACGAGCACGTCCACGCGTTGGAGTACCTCCGGAGAGATCGGCCGGGCGGGTGCGGGGTTGAGCACGAACATGCCGCGGCACAGCTCGCTCGCACGCGCCACCACGTCCGCCGGGACCTCTTGCTGCGCGAGCACGCATCGGGCCGCGGCGATACGGTCTGCCAGCCCGTCGAGTCCGGCAGCCGAGAGCGTTCCGTTGGCTCCGGGGGCCACCACGATGGTGCTCTCGCCCCCGGGTTCGACGAACACGAAGGCCTGACCGGTCGGCGCCTCCGATCGCGTGATGCCGCCGGTGTCCACGCCCTCGTCGGCCAGGATCCCGAGCATCCAGTCCCCGTCGGCATCGGCGCCGACGGCCCCGAGCATGCCGACGTCGCGGCCGAGTCTCGCGAGCGCCACCGCCTGGTTGGCACCCTTGCCTCCGGGCCCCCGGTGCACATCCGCTCCAAGCAGCGTGGCACCGCGCTCAAGGGCGCTCGGAACCTCGACGGCTCGGTCCACGTTGATACTGCCGACGACCACGACCTCACTCATAGCTGGCAATCGCTCCGATCATCAGGTCCCAGAACCGGTCGGTATCCAGCGTCATCGCAACGAGCGCGTTGTCGGGCTCGCCGGTGAGGTGGTGCAGGTCCACACAGGTGGCCCCGCTCGTGTAGCGCCCTGTCGTCTCGATCGCTGCGGGTGCCGGAATGCACGCCACCAGCGTGGGATCGATCACGCGCGCCACCGCAACCGGATCGTGCAGCGGAGGTGAGGTGAAGCCCCACGTCTTAAGGTAGCTTGCCGAGAAGAAGGTCAGCAGTTCGACGCAGAGGTCCCCCATGGGCGTGCCAAGCTTGCGGATCCGATCGAGCACCGCCGGCGTCGCGAGCGCCTGGTGCGTGATGTTCAGACCGCACATCGTCACGGGTATCCCGGAGCGGAACACGATGTCGGCGGCCTCGGGATCGACCTTGATGTTGAACTCGGCATAGGGCGTGTCGTTCCCGCGCTCGGTCGAGCCACCCATCAGCACGATCTCGCGGATCTGCGGCCCGAGTTCCGGGTGCGTCTTGAGTACGAGCGCGATGTTGGTGAGCGGTCCGGTCGGCACGAGCGTGATCGGCTCGGGGTGTTCGGTCAGCAGACGCACGATGAGGTCGTGGGCGCACTCGTCGGCCTCGGGCACCGTGGGATCGGCAAACGCCGGGCCGTCAAGCCCGGAGACCCCGTGCACGTACTCGCCTATGTGAAGCGAGCCGAGCAGCGGACCGGCCGCGCCCGTCGCGATCGGCACGCCGGTGATCCCGGCCACCGAGCACATTCGGCGAGCGTTGAGCGTGCACTTCTCGACCGTCTGGTTGCCGCCGCACGTGGTGATCGCGAGAAGGTCCACAGCCGGATGGGCGGCAGCGAGCAGTATGGCAAGCGCGTCGTCGTGCCCCGGGTCGCAGTCGAGGATGATCGGTGTCGGCATCGCCCTCACGACCCTGCGAGCCAGCGCGTGAGCTGCCCGAACAGTCGGCCGTAGCCGGGCCATGCGACGAACTCGTCGGGACACCAGTGCGGACCGATGTCAGACGCCCAGACGGCGGTGCGACCGGCGCCGACCATGCGCACCGCGAGCAGCGGGTCCTCACCCACCCGGGCGAGAAGCTGCGCGTCGTCTTTCAGGCCGAAGCGGTTGTAGCCGAGGAGTGTCGGCCACGGGCCACCGATGCCATCGAGCACGGGATGTCCGGCGTCCACCACCGATGGCTCGGCACCCTCGGGGGTCTCCACGCGGTCGTCCCACGGGTCGATGATCGACGGCAGGATCTCGTCTATCGGCGTCCGTCGGTACATCGCCTTGCCCTCGAAGCCCTGGAAGCTCATGTAGCCTCCGGCCATCAGGAGCCCGCCGCCCGCGTGCACCCACTCGGCAAGCACCTTGAGCCGGTTGACGGTGCGCTTCCCCCGAAGCCACGTGTCCGGATGGAGCAGGATGCTGTCGGCGCCGATGTCCGACAGAATGACCACGTCGTAGGCGCCGAAGGCGTCGACCGAGGCGGGGAACTGCTCGGGCACCTCGTGGGCGGGCATGTGCGTGACGTCGACGCCCTGTCCGGTCAGCGCGTCTCTGAGCGGACCCACTCCGGTCTCGAAGACGACCGACTGAAACGAGTCGAACCCCTTGTAGTGCGTGGACTCGCTCACCCACGACTCGCCGGCGACCAGTACGCGCGTCATGACGCTCTCCTTTCAGCGGCGGCCTCGAAGACCGCACGCGGGTTGTCTGTCAGAAGTCCGAGGAGCGCCGTCCGGCTCACGCCGTGACGCTCGAGCCGGTCCGCGAACCCGGTGAGCACGTGCGCGTACCCGAAGCCGCCGTACGTCCTCAGCAGTGTCTTGATGAAGACGTCGTGCGAGAGCAGCAGCCGGTCGCCGTAGCCGTCGGCCATCAGCCGCGCTATCGCGACGGCGTTCTCCTCGTCACTCGGGCTCTGCCCCTCGCCGGGGTAGTGGAACTCCATGCCGAGCATGTCGTACTCGATCCACGCACCCCGGTCGGCAAGCGTCCGCTGATACTCGGCGTCGGTGTGGCTCGGGTTCATGTGACACAGCACTGTGGCGCCGAGGTCGCCGCCCTCCTCCTCGATCACATCGAGGACCCGGTGACCGTGCCGCAGCCAGCCGGGCAGATGCACCGAGAGCGGGACGCGCGTCTCGCGCTGCGCCCTGGCCGCCGCCCGGAGCGAGCGCTCCTCGCCTTCGGTGAAGTGCAGGCCGATACCGACCTCGCCGATGACGCCTGCCAAGATGCCGTCCATGCCCTCCTCGATATCGTGCACGATCAGCGCGGCGATATCGTCGAGTCTCATGCCGGCCAGCTCGGGAGGGTGCGAGCGCTCGAGGTAGAAACCGCACCCCATGATGATGTTGAGGCCGGTGGCGCGGGCGATCTCGGCCAGCGCATCGGGGCTTCGGCCAGATCCGGGGGGCGTCACGTCGACGACGGTACGTCCTCCCGCATGCGCGAAGAGGCCAAGCTCGGTCTCGGCGACGGCGATGCTATCCAGCCTCGTGTTGTCGAGCGAGAGGTAGGGGTCGTTGCGGAGTCTGCCGAGGAAGCGCATCGCCACAGGTTCGCGGGCTATCTCACCACCCTCGGCATCTGAAGGCTGCGGCTCGTGGAAGGCGGTCTCGCCGTTCAGGATGAGGTGCTCATGGAAGAGCGTCACACCGAGGTCGGCGCTGTCCACGGGGCCGAGTACGGTGCGTACCTGCGTCATCACTGCCTCACAAGACCGAACCGCGAGAAGACCCGGGTGTTGAGGAAGATGGCGAGGAGCAGGATGCTGCCCTGCACTATCTGAACGTAGAACGGCGAGATGTGCATGAGAACCAGGCCGTTGGCGATCACGCCCAGCACGAGGGCACCGAGCATGGTCCCCACGATGCTTCCTCTGCCGCCCATGAGGCTCGTACCGCCGAGGACCACGGCAGTGATGACCTCGAGTTCGAACCCGACACCCGCGTTTGACGAGCCTGAGGCCAGGCGGGTCGCGACCAGCACGCCCGCGATGGAGGCCGCCAGCCCTGACAGGATGAACACGACAAGGCCTACGAGCCGCGTGTTCACGCCGGTCCGTCGCAGCGACTCCCGATTGGAGCCAAGGCCGACGACATAGCGCCCGAACGGTGTCTGGTTGAACGCGAACCAGCCCACAGCCAGTACGACGACGGCGATGATCGCCGGAACGGGCACGCCGGCGACCCTGCCCTGACCCAGCACGGTGATCCAGGCCTGTCCGGGGATCGGCGTGGAGTAGCCGCCGGTGACGAGGAGTGCTGTGCCGCGGACGACTGACAGCGTCGCCAGGGTCACGATGAACGGCGGGAGGTTCTGATAGGCAGAGAACCAGCCGTTCACCGCGCCGACCGTGATGCCCAGCAGCAGCGTGAGACCAAGCGCCAGGGTCGGGTCCCAACCGTTAGAGACCATGATGGCCAGAAGTGAACCCGAAAGCGCCACGATCGATCCGACTGACAGGTCGATACCGGACGTTGTGATCACGTACGTCATGGTCACGGCAACGACCATCGTCGGGGCGATCTGGCGCAGCATGTTCAAGATGTTGGGAACGGACACGAAGGCGTCCGCCATGATGGAGAAGAAGACGAAAAGCACAAGAAGCACGGCCCCCACGGCGATCGTGAGTACGTTCTGGGTGACCCACGCCCGTACGTGATCCCAACGCTCGGGGGCCGGACGCTCCGAAGAAGTGGCGGGGCCGCTCATGCCAGATGCCCCCTTCCGACGATCTCCTCGACAAGCGTTTCGAGTGACGTCTCCTTCGCCACGAGATCGGCGCGCAACGTGCCTTCGTACATGACGCACAGCCGGTCGCATACACGGAACAGGTCCTGCAGGCGATGCGTGATGAGGATGACGCCCACCTCGCGCTCGGCGACAGTGCGGATCAACTCGAGCACGGTCTCCACCTCGGAGACGGCAAGCGCCGCGGTAGGTTCGTCGAGGATGAGCAGCCGCGGTTGGAAGTGGACCGCGCGCGCGATGGCGACCGCCTGGCGCTGGCCACCGGATAGATTGCGCACCGGCAGGTCCGTGTAGGGGATCCTGATCCTGAGCGAGTCGAGCAGGCGCCGCGCTTCGGCGTGCATCCGCTTCTTGTCGAGCAGGAGGCCCGCGGCGAGACGCGGTTCACGTCCCAGGAAGATGTTGCCCGCCACGTCGATGTCGTCGCAGAGGGCAAGATCCTGATAGACCATCTCGATGCCGAGTTGCTGCGCCTCGCGGGGCGTGGTGTAGCGCGTCGGCTCACCATCGATCCAGATCTCGCCGCCGTCGGCGATGTACGTGCCGGCGAGTACTTTCATGAGCGTCGACTTGCCCGCTGCATTGTCACCAACGAGGCCGACGACCTCACCGGGGGCGACACGGAGGGTGACACCCTGCAGGGCATGGACCATGCCGAATCGCTTGCGTATGTCCCTCATCAGGACGCGGTCGGCGTGCCTGTCCTCTGCGGCCATGCCACCCTCCACTGTCGTCTGCGGGGTAGATCGTCTACCGGGCAGTGCCGCTACTTGAAGATCGCGCGATAGGGCTCAACGTTGTCCGCGGTCACGATGACGATCGGGACATCGATGAACTCCGCAACCGTCCCGCCCTCGACGAGGGTCTTGCACGCCTTCACGGCCTCGTAGCCCTCTGTCTTCGGGTCCTGCTGCACGACGCCCATCACGAAACCGTCGTCGATGCCCTGGATGACCTCAGCGGTGAGGTCCCAGCCGAAGAGCTTCACGGTGGTGCCCTTGTCCTGCGAGCGAACGGCGGCTACGGCACCGACCATCTGCGGTTCACCGGTGGCGTACATGATCTCGGTGTCGGTCTGCGCGGTGAACAGGTTCTCCGCTGCAGCCATGGCGGCCTCCTGGCGGTTCTGCCCGTCGACCGTCTGCGTGATGGTCGCACCGGCTGCCTCGACGACCTCGACGAACGCGTCCTTGCGCAGGTTCTGGATGAACGAGTTCAGCGCACCGAGAACACCGATGTTCTTGTTGGTGAGGTTGTTCTTCTCGATGTAGTCGACGACGAACTCGCCGATCTCCGCACCTGCCGCAGCGTTATCCACGCCCACCTGGCAGTCGACCGCGTCATCTTCGACCACGGCGTCGACACAGACGATCATCACACCCGCATCCTTGGCTTCCTTGATCGCCGGCTTGACGCCCTCGACATCGATGGCGACCACGATGATCGCGTCGAAGCCCTGGGTCACGAAGTTGGCGATGCCCTCGTTCTGCTTGGCCGGATCGTCGTTGGCGTTGAAGATCGTAAGATCGACGCCAACCTCATCGGCAGCTTCCTGGGCACCCTCGTTCATCTGGTTGAAGAAGATGGCCTGCTGGTTGATCTGCACCAGGCCGACCTTGATCTTCTCCCCACCGGTCGCACCGTCGTCCGTGCCGTCCTCATCGGTCCCGGCGCAGCCGACGGCGGTCAACGCGAGCATCGCGACGATGCTCAGTAACGCCACAAGCCGCAGCACCTTACGTTTGGACATGGCGAACTCCCTCCCAACGCACACCTATGGGTAAACGTTTACCCCTTCCCGATAATGATTGTTCACAGCAGGAAGAACGTCAATACGTGACCCGGCGCACCTCCATTCAGGGGCCATAATGGGTAATCGTTCTCGACGTGTCTCGTATGTTTTTCGTTCCCGTCGTAGACTGTTCCCAAGCCTGCCGACGGGAAGTGGAGGGGACGGTGGCGGTCACCATACGCGATGTCGCCGAGCGCGCCGGGGTATCCGTCGCGACCGCGTCGCGGGTACTCACCGGGAGCCGCAATGTCTCGCCCGTGCTCGCGGAGCGGGTGAACACCGCTGCCCGCGCGCTCGGCTACCGTCACAACGCCGTCGCGAGCGCCCTGCGCAGGGGGCGTACCAACACTGTGGGCATGATAGTCCCCGAGATCGGCAACCCGTTCTTCCCTTCGATCGTTGAGGCTGTGGAGCGCCGACTCCAGGAATCGGGTCGCGACCTGTTCCTGTGCGACGCGCAGCAAGACGTCACGATCGAGCGCCACCGGGCCCGGGCGCTCGCGGATCGCCAGGTCGACGGGCTCATCATCGTCCCGGTATCGGCCACCGAGAGCCGCGCGACGCTGGTCGAGGCGGTCCAGCGCACGCCCGTGGTCCAGGTCGACCGGTACGTGGAGGAGTACCCGGCCGATTGGGTGGGCGTGAACGACGAACTCGGCGTGGGCCTCGCGGTCGAGCATGTGGTCGCGCTCGGCGCGAGGCGCATCGCCTTCGTGAGCGCATCGCTGGACAGCTCCTCCGCCCAGCAGCGCTACGCAGGATTCGAACGCGTGGTGAAACGCCACGGGCTTCCGAGCGACACGCCCCGCCTTCTCGGCACGTTCCGCGCGGAGTGGGGACGCTCGGCGGCTCTTCAGATGCTGGCCGAAGAACCGTTCCCGGATGCGGTCGTGTGCGGCAACGACGAGATCGCGATCGGACTGCTCGGCGAGTTCCGGCGCAGCCGCATACGGGTTCCCGAGGACGTTCTGGTCACCGGTTTCGACGATATCCGCTTCGCGCAGCTTGCAGATCCGCCACTCACGACCGTTCGCCAGCCCGGTGAGCAACTGGCGGCCGAGTGCATCCGCCTGCTCGACGCGCGGATGATCGATCGCGACTTGCCGGTCCAGCGGGTGGCGATCGCGCCCTCCCTCGTCGTGCGCGAGTCCACGGGCGGTTCGTCGTGAACGACGCGGTGAGGCTCGCCGGGGACCTCGTGCGGATCGACACCGCCGGCCACGGCGAGCGAGCCGCAGCGGAACTGCTGGCGGGCATCCTTGCCCGGGCGGGTGCCGACGTCGAACTCGTCCCGTACGCTGACGGACGGGCCCATCTCGTCGCATGGACGGGCGAGGTGAGCACCGCGCCCCTCGTCTGCTCCGGGCATCTTGACACGGTGCCCGTGGGGGACGCGGCATGGGAGCGCGATCCGCTCTCGGGAGACGTGAGCGGCGGCGTGCTGCATGGCCGGGGCGCCGTCGACATGAAGTCGGGAGTGGCCGCGCTCGTCGTCGCGCTTGCGCAGCACATCGTGCGTGGACCTGGCGGGCGCGGCATCGTGCTCGTGCTCACTGCCGCCGAGGAGACCGGCTGTGAGGGAGCGCGCCACCTCGTTGACGTTCGCGCGATCCCGCGCGGAGGACCGTTGCTCGTCGCCGAGCCCACCGATAACCGCATCGCACCGGGGCACAAGGGCGTACTCTGGCTGAGAGTCAACGCGCGGGGGCGATCGGCACACGGCTCCCGGCCGGACCTCGGCACGAACGCCATAGCATCACTCGCGCGGTTCATCACCGCACTCGAAGCGGCAGGCCTGCCCGGCGGGCACGAGGTCATGGGGCCGCCGACCTTCAACGTGGGCACCATCGTCGGTGGGACGGCGATCAACCTGGTTCCCGACTCGGCCTCACTCACCATCGATATCCGAACGGTTCCGGGCATCGAGCGCGAGCGGATACTCGCGCACATCGGTGGCCTGGGCGGCCGGGACCTCTCCATCGAGGTGCTCGAGGACCTGCCGCCCACGTACTCGACCCCGGACGGACCCTTCGCCCGCTCGGTGGCAGCCGCGCTCGAGTCCGCGACGGGACTGGCCGCCCGCCGCCCGCCGCTGACGTACTTCACCGATGCCGCGGTGCTGGCAGGCGCACTTTCGAGCAGCGAGGTCGTGCTGCTCGGACCGGGCGACCCGGACGCCGCGCATACGACCGACGAAGCCTGTGCGATCTCGGCTATCGAAGATGCGGTCGCCACATACGGCGAGTTGTTCTCCGCCTGGGATTGATTCAGTTATCAAGTGATTTGATTCACTCGGTGCAAACTATGGATAGGAACGCATCATCTGCGATAGAATGCCCTACCAATCAGATAGCGACCGCTATCGCGTATGTAAGGGGGTTGGGCATGGTGCACGAGAGGACACGCACGTTCCTCGCACTGAGCCTCGTCATCGTTCTTGCGCTCGGCATGTTCGGTGTCACCGGCTGTGCCGCCGAGACTGATGGCGAGACAGACGGGGAGACCACCGGCGAAGTCGAGATCATCAAGGTCGGCGTTCAGACGGCGCTCACGGGCCCGCTGCCGGACTACGGTGCCGCGGCCAAGAACGGTATCGAGCTCGCCGTTGAGGACTTCGGCACGTTCGAGATGGACGGCACGACCTACCAGGTCGAGCTCGTCGTTCTTGACGACAAGGCCGAGCCGGCCGAGTCCGCCGTCGTCGCCCAGACGATGGTCGACGAGGGTGTCGTCGGCGTCATCGGCAGTCTCACCACGGGCGCCACGCTCTCCGCGATCCCGATCTATGCCGAGAACCGCATTCCGCAGATCAGCGGCTCGGTGACCGGACCGGCGGCCAACGCCGATGGCGTGGACACGTTCTACCGCACCTGCTGGAACGATGCGGTGCAGGGCGAGGCTCTCGCCGTTTGGGCCATGGAGCTTGGCGCTGAGAAGGTCGTGCTCATGGACGACAACGGCGCCTACGCTGTCGGTCTTGCCGACGTTGCGGAAGATACCCTGCAGGCTGAGGGCGTCGAGACGCTGCGCCAGAACTGCCAGTCCGGCGACAAGGACTTCTCGGCCCAGGTGGCCAACGTCAAGGAGTTCGGTCCTGACGCCATCATCTTCACGGGTTATCACCCCGAGGCCGGCCTCATGCGCAAGCAGATGGTCGAAGCCGGTCTTGGCGATGTCATCTTCATGGGTGGCGACGGCATCAAGTCCGCCGAGCTCGTCGCTCAGACCGGTGGCGAAGCCAACGCCGAGGGCATCTACGCGACCTTCGGTGGCTTCCCCGAGGAGCAGCAGCCCGGCTACGCGGCCTTCTCGGCCAAGTACGAGGAGACGTACGGCGAGGCCGTCGGCCCGTACGCCCAGAACAACTATGACGCGTTCGGCGCCCTGATCGCAGCCATCAAGCAGGCTGGCTCGCTTGATACCGAGGCGATCATCGAAGCGCTGCAGACGGTCGAGTACGAGGGTGTTACCGGCACGTTCAGCTTTGCCACCGCCGCTGACGGGCCCGTTGCCCGCGGCGACGTCGTGGTTGCCGGTCTCACGCCCGCCAACGTGCCGCGGTACGTTGTCGAGGGCGGGGAGTTCGTCTCCGTCAAGTAGGCCGTACCTGGTTTGCGTGTACTGAGTTGTATCGGGGGGCGCAGGAGATGTATCCTGCGCCCCCCGCGTGCGTCACGGCGGAAGATAGTGCAGAATGCTCGGGAGCATCTGCGCGCCGCCCGTAGGTCCGAATATCGGCGAGGAGCCACAGGTGAGTCTTGATCACATAGTCAGCGTCACGATCGGCGGCCTGACCGTGGGCATGATCTATGCGCTTATCGCGCTGGGTTACACCATGGTCTACGGCGTGCTCAAGTTCATCAACTTCGCGCATGGCGAGGTCTTCACGATCGGCGGGTATGTGGCGGCCTTCACGCTGCTCACGCTCGGCGTGAACGATGGGATGTCGGCGCTCGCGGTGGCGGGATGCCTCCTGGCCGCAGTTGTGGCGTCAGTACTCGTGCCGATGGCCATCGGATTCCTGGTGGAACGCATCGCCTATCGACCGCTGCGGGGCCGTGCGCGCATCATCCCGCTGCTCTCGGCCATCGGTGTGTCCATCGTGATGCAGCAGTCGATCATCCTCGTCTTCGGCTCCAAGCCCGTCACGATCCCGACGCTCGCTTTGAGCTCTGCGTCGATCGTCGTGGGTGGCATTCGCATCCGCGTCCTCGCGCTCATCATCATCGTCGTCTCGGCCGTGTTGATGGCCGGCCTGACGTATCTGGTCAAGTCGACCCGCATCGGCAAGGCCATGCGCGCCACGTCGCAGGACATGGAAGCCGCCGAGATGATGGGCATCGACACGAACAAGACGATCGCCTTCACCTTCATCGTCGGCTCGGCGCTTGCCGGCATCGGCGGGTTCCTCGTCATCATGTACTACGGTTCGCTGAAGTTCGACGCGGGCTTCCTCTACGGCCTCAAGGCGTTCACCGCCGCCGTGCTCGGTGGCATCGGCAACATCCCCGGCGCTGTCGTCGGCGCCCTTGTCCTCGGCATGACCGAGACGTACGGCGTGAGTGTGGACCTCGGCTTCCTGGCGTGGTTCGTGGTCGCCGGTCTCGTTCTCGGCCTGTACGTGCAGATGGTGCGGATCCCGCGGCGTCGGCTGCAGCACATCGCCGAGGACCGGCGCACGCCCGAGTATGAGCGCAACCTGCTGAACGTCTACCGCCTCACCCCGTATCACGGCGTGAAGACACTGCTCGCGGAGCGCACCGATGCGCTCCTGTCGGTCTCGGCGGAGCACGCCGTCCGACTGATGGCAGGCAACATCTTCCTGGCCGTGGTCGCTGCGGTCATGTTCGTCAATGCCAACGTGCGCATCGACACGCGCTGGCAGCCCGTCATCGCGTTCGTCGTGCTGATGGTGATACTGATGTTCCGGCCGTCGGGTATCCTCGGCGAAGCCATCACGGAGAAGGTGTAGCCGATGAGACTTTCCGAGGTCACAGAGCGCGTGAGCGCCGCCACCGCCCGGGTGCCGCGCAGCGTGTACGCGGTGGGCGGACTTGTCATCGCGATAATCTTCCCGCTGCTGAACATGGCGGGCTGGGTCGAGACCGCGTGGCTTCGCGTCGGCGTGATCTCGCTGCTGTTCGTCATGCTTTCGCTCGGTCTCAACATCGTCATGGGCGAGACCGGTCTGCTCAATCTGGGTTACATCGCCTTCTTCGCCTTCGGTGCGTACACCACGGCGCTGCTGTCGTCACCCAAGTTCGAGCTGCGGTGGCCGTTCCTGGTGGTGGTGGTGCTCAGTGCGCTCATCGCGATGGTGGCGGGCTTCGTCATCGGCCTGCCCACGCTTCGGCTCCGCGGCGACTACCTCGCGATCGTCACGCTCGCGTTCGGCGAGATCGTGCGTCTCACGATCACCAACCTGCAGGACTTCACGAACGGCCCCAACGGCATCACCGGCATCTACTCGCCGCGGCTGGTGGGCGAGGGCGCGCTCGAGTCACTCGGCTCGACAGGTCCTGCGGCGTGGCTCGTCATCGACAAGCCGGTGGAGTACTACTATCTGGTGCTCGTCTGCGTGGCCGTGACGGCGGTCTTGATCTCCAACCTGAAGAACTCGCGCATCGGACGGGCATGGAACGCGCTTCGCGAAGACGAACTCGCGGCCGTCTCGGCAGGCATCACCGCCTCACGCGCGAAGCTGCTCTCGGTGGTGCTCTCGGCGGGCATCGCGGGTTTTGCGGGCTCGCTGTTCGCCTACTACTCCAACGTCATCAGCCCCGAGTCGTTCCTGTTCATGCAGTCGGTCATCGTCGTGTGTATGGTCGTGCTCGGCGGCATGGGCTCGATTCCGGGCGTCATCCTCGGCGCCATCGTGTTGCAGGCGCTGCCGCAGGTCATCAGACAGGCGGCGGGCGCTGCGCGCAGTGAGTTCGAGGTGTACAGGATGCTCATCTTCGGCATCATCATCGTCGTGATGGTGATCTTCCGGCCGGAGGGCCTGCTGCCCGACACGTTGTGGCGCCGTGAGGCGCACGAGGTCGACCCGCGCGAGCAGGAGAAGACACGTCAGAGCCTCTTCGATCTTGAAGAGGGCGAGAAGGACCTGGAGGTGTAGCCGTGGGCGCGATTCTCGAGTTGCAGGGCGTGTCCATGAGCTTCGGCGGCCTGAAGGCCGTGGACAGCCTTACCTTTGACGTGCGGGAGAACGAGATCGTCTCGATCATCGGGCCCAACGGCTCGGGCAAGACCACCACGTTCAATGTGATCAGCGGTCTGTACGAGCCGGACTCGGGCGACATCCTCCTCAAGGGTGAGAGTGTGGCCGGCCTGCGCCCCGACCAGGTCCACGACAAGGGCATCTCCCGCACGTTCCAGAGCCTTCGCCTGTTCTCGAACATGAGCGTGCTCGACAACGTGCTCGTCGGCATGCACTCGGTCACCGACGCCGGACTCATCGCCTCGATGCTGCGCCTGCCGAAGGTGCGTCGCGAGGAAGCCGCGATGCGCGCGAAGGCACGAGAGATACTTGAGATGTTTCCCGGCCGTTTCTCCGGCCCGCGCCAGCAGCAGCCGGCGTTCTCCCTTTCGTATGCCAACCGACGTCGGCTCGAGATCGCGCGGGCGCTCGCGTCCGAACCCGCGCTGCTCCTGCTCGACGAACCGGTGGCTGGCATGAACCCGATGGAGTCCCGCGAGGTGATGGAGCAGATCAAGGTGCTCCGGGACAAGGGGTACACGATCCTCATGATCGAGCATGACATGCATGTGGTCGAAGGGGTGTCCGACCGCGTCATCGCGATGGACCACGGTGTGAAGATAGCCGAAGGCACGTATACCGAAGTCGCCAACGATCCGCAGGTTGTGGAGGCCTACCTTGGCAAGCGAGCAGCAGAAGCCACTGCTTGAGTTCCGGAGCGTCGAAACGTACTACGGGCGCATCCAGATCCTCAAGGGAGTCAACTACCAGGTCCACCCTGGCGAGATCGTCTGCCTGCTGGGCGGCAACGCGTCCGGCAAGTCGACGACGATGAAGACCATCCTCGGCATCGTGAAGCCCGCCAAGGGCACGGTGCTTTGGGAGGGCGAGGTCATCAACAACCTGCGTACCGCCGAGCGAATCAAGCGCGGCGTTGCCACCGTCCCGGAGAACCGTCGGCTGTTCCCGAACCTCACCGTGCTCGAGAACCTCGAGATGGGCGCATACACGCGTACCGATGCGGCCGAGATCGCCGCCGACCTCGAGCGCGTCTACGAGTTCTTCCCGAAGCTGGCCGAGCGCCGGAAGCAGCGTGCGGGTACGCTCTCCGGTGGCGAGCAGCAGATGGTGGCGTTTGGCCGTGCGCTCATGAGCAGGCCGAAGCTCATCTGCATGGACGAGCCGTCGATGGGGCTCTCGCCGGCGCTCGTGGACCAGAACTTCGACCTCATCCAGCAAGTGAACGAGCAGGGCGTGGCCGTGTTCGTGGTGGAACAGAACGCCACCGCTGCTCTCTCGATCGCCGACCGCGGCTACGTGCTGCAGGGTGGGCGCGTCGTCATCGAGGGCACAGCCGCCGAGTTGCTCGACAATCCCGAGCTGAAGCGTGCCTATCTGGGCGGGTAGCGCACGAGCGCTGCCAGCGACTCTTCAGGCTGGCCGTTCCCTGACCGATACTCATGAGTGACGCACCTGGTGCGTTATGCTCTTGTTCGTGCGCCGCGCGGGACCGCGCGGCCTGTCGGGGCTCGGGGGTGCTCAGATGCGCAGGCGTCACGTTGTAGCCGTACTTGCCGCAGCACTGGTCGCAGGGATGTTCGCGGTGCCGGACACAGCGGTTGCGGTCCTGGAGAACGAGTACGGGATGCGTTACGCGGGCCGCGCGGTGTGCGTGAACTGCCACGCCGCCTCGGTCTACGGGGCTACGAGCCACGATGAGTTCGCGACGCCGGGAGCCGAGCCTGCTGCGGATCACATGTGGCCGGCGGGGCGCATCGGGGTCGGTCTTCAGCTCGAGCGCTCGGACATCGGCTTCACGCTCGGCGCGGGCACCGGTCCGCGCTCCTACCTGGTGAAGAACGCACTATCGCGGGCGCCTGTCGCCTACACCGAGGTGGCTGGCGAGGACCGCTACATGACATCGGTCCGGGCGTCTGTGGAAGGCTTCGCCTCGGCGGATACCGTGGTGGTGGCGACCGGCGAGGCGTTTCCGGACGCGCTCGGCGGGGCGGCGCTTGCGGGCGCTGTCGACGGCCCGCTGCTCCTGACGCGCACCGGCTCCGTCCCCGCCGTCGTGATCGACGAGATCGAGCGTCTCGGCGCGACGAAGATCTACGTACTCGGCGGGAAGGCCGCGGTCTCCGACGCCGCATTCTCGCAGCTTGACGCCCTCGGCGAGGCGGTGCGGCTCGCGGGCGATGACCGCTATGCGACCGCGGCGATCGTGGCCGAGGAGACCATCAGCGTCCTCGGCGCCGGCTACACCGGCGGGGCCTTCATGGCCACGGGCACGAACTTCCCCGATGCGCTCGGCGCATCGCCGATCATGTTCGCCAAAGGCATGCCGCTCGTGCTCGTTGACGGCGCCGGCGCCTTCACGTTGCCCGCAGACGCCACCGCGGTCACGGTGCTCGGCGGTATCGGGGCGGTTCCCGGGTCGGTTGACGGCGCTCTTGGCGCGAAGCTCTCCGGCCGCCTGCAGGGTGGCGACCGCTACGAGACTGCCGTAGCGGTAGCGCGCCATGGCGTCTCACTCGGCATGAGGTGGGATGGCGTCGGCATCATCACCGGCGAGGCGTTCCCCGATGCGCTCTCGGCAGGGCCGCTGCTCGGCTCGGAGAACGCGGTCATGCTGCTCACCACCACAGCGTCGCTCGCACCGGCAGCAGCCGATGAGCTCACCGCCGTACGGGATTCGATCGCCGCCGCCACGTTCATCGGCGGTGACGGTGCGGTCTGGCCGACGACGCGCAATCAGGTCCGGACGATTCTGACCGGTAGACCCGATGCAGGCATCAGCCCGTTTCTTCGGGCGTCACTCGAATGGGATCCCGCGGCTCCCGACACGTGGGAGATGGGCGTGGGAGGCATCGCGCTCTCGGACTACACGTGCGGCGGCTGCCATCACCTCGGCTGGGCGGACAAGGGCCTCACGCCCTCGACCGGCAAGTTCGCCGCCGGGGCACAGGTGCCTGCGGTCAACGGTTGGGTCACCGACCCCGCCGGTCCTACGACGTCTCCCGAGAAGTATGCCGCGGGAGCATCCATCCAGTGCGAGGTCTGCCACGGCACCGGCGAGGCGGGCGCGGCGGTCAGCAACCACTACTCGCTGTTCACCGCCGAGGTGAAGATCCTCAAAGGCACCGAGCTGCTCGACTCCCAGATCTGTGGTCAGTGTCACGGGCGGTACAAGAGCGGCAACACGAGGGGCTATACGCCCGACCAGAACCTCCTGACGTTCGTCACACCACTCGGCTTTGGCGACATTCCCACCGAGGCGAACTGGAACGGTGGTATCAACGCGTCGACCGGCAAGGCGTGGGACTTCTATCCGAGCGGCCAGAACCGCACCATGAAGCACTCCTACTACTCGGAGTGGATCCTCTCGGCACACTCGTACCGCGGTGCGTACCTGAATCCCGTCACCTACCAGACGAGCGATGACCCCCGGGTGACGCCGTACCAGCGGACGATCGGCGGGTTCTACAGTCCGATGATGGCGGGAGCCACGGAAGAGTGCGCACGCTGCCACACCGGTGAGGGCTACGCCAAGCGCAAGGGACTGGCGCTCATGACGCAGTTCGAACCGACGGGTGGGAACGTCGGCTACATGGGCCAGGAGTGTGTCACCTGCCACATCCCGCATGGTGCGGATGCCGAGAGCGGCATGGCCGTGCGTGAGCCGGATGCCGAACCCACGCTTGCCGGCGTGACGATGACGAGCATCTGCGAGGACTGCCACAACTGGCAGCTCGAGGTCGAGGGGCGGCCGCTCGTGACTGCGCCTGAGCCCGTGACCGCGTACGGCGCTCCGGCGAGGGACCTGAGTAGCCGCGGCGGATACAGCCACCCGACACGCGAGATCTACAACGGTGTCGGCCTGTTCGAGGTCGACGACGCCGGCAAGTTCATGCCGGGCGTGAACTGCGAGGACTGTCACATGCCGGCGACGAAGTCGGACTACCCCGACAAGACCGGTGTCGAGCGCCACGCGGACCGCTCGTTCAAGCGCTACAGCCACCGGATGTTCATCATGGAGCCGGGTGACGCCGAGGAGTGGGGTCTCGCTCCGTGGGGCGACTCCTGCTCACCGTGTCACGTCAGTCAGACGCAGCACCAGCTGCAGGAGGCTATCGAGCAGTGGCAGGATGAGGCGGCCCAGGCAGCGACCGTGGCCGCAGGCGCGTACGCTGCCGCATGGACCGCGGCCGACGCTCCCGGCGCGCTTGAGGACCCCGGCTCAGACGGTTTTGTCACGCTCATGGGTCGTGCCTACTACAACCAGCGTTCGTACCTGGGCGAGGGCTCGCTCGGCGCACACAATCCCGAATACATCGTGGCGGGTCTCGAGACCGCCACGAAGATGGCCAGGTCGGTCAACGGCGCGTTCGCGTTCGTTGACTCGGGCTCGGCGTTTCCCGGCGCCGACTACATCGTGGGCAACGTCCGGAACGGTGACGATACCGGCGCCGCCGGCGCCGAGATCGTCATCACGGTTGACGGCGTTCCCAGCACGGTGCTGAGCGACGCCAACGGCAACTTCGCGTTCCTGTTCGCCGACGGCGCTTCGATAGACGAGATCACGTGGAAGCGCTGCAGCGATCCGGCGGCCGACCTCAACCCGGTCTTCTAGCGGCCTTCGGCCGCGTTCTGCGGCCCCGGCACCCGTTGGGGTGCCGGGGCCGTCTGTCGTGCGGCGTGCGTTCGCGGCGACGGTCGCGTAAAGTCGTATCGAACGACAGCACGAATGTATACATCCTCGGAAGGAGCCGGCATGATCAAGGTCGCGGTGTGGGGCACGGGCATGATGGGCCAGGGTCTGCTCGGGTTCCTCCTTGACCGGCCTAACGACGTCGAGATCCTCGGCGCCATCGTCACCAACCCCGCCAAGGAGGGTAAGACCGTCGGCGAGCTGCTCGGTCGGCCGTGCGACGTGCGTATGACCACCGATGCCGCGGCGGTGCTCGCCGGGAAGCCCGACGTCGTGTGCATCTGTACCCAGAGCAATCTGGACGAGGTCACCGACCAGGTGGAGGCGGCAGTCCGCGCGGGCTCTAACGTGCTGTGCATCGCCGAGAAGCTTGCCTACCCGTGGGCGAGCGACGCCGGGTGGGCCGAGCGCTTCGAGGAACTTGCGATGGAGTACGACGTCTCCATCCTCGGTACCGGCATCAACCCGGGCTTCATCTTAGACGCGCTCATCGTCGCATGGAGCTCCATCTGCCTGAGGATCGACCGCATCGAGGCCCAGCGCGTCAACGACCTCTCGCCGTTCGGCCCCACCGTCATGGCGAGCCAGGGCGTGGGCACCACCGTCGAGGAGTTCGAGCGTGGCGTGGCCGACGGCACGATCGTTGGCCACATCGGGTTCCCCGAGTCCATCGGCCTTATCGCCGATGCGCTCGGATGGGAGATCGACGAGGTCGTCGAGACACGCGAGCCCATCGTCACGACCGTGCCGCGCGAGACGGCGCACATCAAAGTCGCCCCCGGCGACGTGTGCGGCTGCAGGCACATCGGCCGCGGCTACAGCGGCGGCGAGCTCAAGATCGAGCTCGTTCACCCGCAGCAGATACATCCGGGGCTCGAGGGCGTGGATACCGGCGACTACATCCGTATCGTCGGCGACCCGGAAGTCCATATGGCCAATACTCCGGAGATCCCGGGCGGCAAGGGCACGTACGCGAGCACCGGCAACTACATCCCGCTCATCGTGGATGCGCCAGCGGGTATCCTTACCGTGACCGACCTGCCGATCCCGCGGTTCTGGTCGCCGACGGCATAGGGTCCGTGACCGACGGAGTGCGAGGGGTGCGCCATGACTGATGCGTTCCGCTGCAACGCGGGTGACTGGGTGGAGATCGAGCGGGTGCTACTCGAGCCATCCGAGAGGGCCTCGGGACTGCCCGAGGACACGGCGGCCCAGCCGCTGCGCGCGTGGGTGAAGGGTTTCGCGCTCGAGGGCGGGCTCATCGGCGACGAGATCGGCGTCGAGACGATGACCGGCCGGATCGTGCGCGGGCATCTCTCGGCCGTCGCGCCGGGCTACACACACACCTTCGGAGCGCCGCCGGCCGAGATCGTCTCGATCGGGCGTGACCTTCGCGCACGCGTTGCCGCCTACCGCGCCAGGGCGGGTGAGTGACGTGACCACCCGTTACGAACAGGTCATGGCCCGCAAGGGCGAGATCATGGTCCGCGCGCTCGGCATGGACTACGCCGAGTTCGAGCGCAGCCCCATCGCGTTCGACTACGAGGGCATGATGGGCGCACACGGCTACTCGCTCGATGACATCCGCAGCATCCAGGCCGCTGCCGGAGTCGGGACGACGCCGCTGCTGGAGCTCCGCAACCTGACCGATCTCGTGCGCTCCTACGCCGAGCCGGGATTCGGCGCGCGTCTGTTCGTGAAAGACGAGGCCGCCAACATGGCCGGCTCGTTCAAGGATCGTCGGGCGTCCATGAGCATCCATGTGGCCGCCGAGAAAGGCTACGCAGGCGTGATCGCCGCCACCTCGGGCAACTACGGTGCGGCGGTTGCGAGTCAGGCCGCGCGCGCGGGCCTGAAGTGCATAATCTGCCAGGAGACGTTCGACTCACGCCACATCGGCCAGCCCGAGATCGTCGAGAAATCGCGCCTGTGCGAGGCGTTCGGCGCCGAGGTCATCCAGATGTCCGTCGGCCCTGAGCTCTTCTTCCACATGCTCGAACTGCTGGAGGAGACCGGGTACCTCTCGGCCTCGCTCTACTCGCCGTTCGGCGTCTCGGGCATCGAGACGCTCGGTGCGGAGCTTGCCGAGGAGATGACGGCGGCAACCGGGGCACCGCCGACGCACGTGGTGGTGACGCACGCGGGCGGCGGCAACACCACGGGCACCGCGCGGGGCCTGAAGCGCGCCGGCGCCACCGCGACCGAGATCGTGAGCGCGAGTGTGGACCTGTCGGGGCTGCATATGGCGAGCGACACGGACTTCAACCGCAAGAGCTTCACCACGGGTCACACCGGCTTCGGCGTGCCGTTCGCCACATGGCCCGACCGCGCCGACGTGCCGCGCAACGCTGCGCGCTCGCTGCGGTACATGGACCGCTATCTCACCGTCACGCAGGGCGAGGTCTTCTACGTGACCGAGGCGCTGGCCAAGCTCGAAGGCCTCGAGCGCGGACCGAGCGGCAACACAGCGATCGCCGCTGCGATGTCGCTCGCGCGCGACCTGCCTCGTGACGCCACCGTGGTCGTGCAGGAGACCGAGTACACCGGCGCCGGCAAACACCACTGGTCGCAACTGGCGTTCGCGCGCGAGCAGGGTGTCGAGGTCCGCGCGGGTGACCCGGCCGAGAACGTTCCCGGCACCGTGATCGTCATCCCCGAGCGCCCCGAGCAGATCCGCGCCAAGGACTTCGATCTGTCCAAGATGCACCGCTCGTACGTTCGCAACGCGCTTGCCCACGCCCCCGAGGGGTACGAGCCCACGCCCGCCGACATCGTCTTTCTCGCCGAGGACAGCAACACGTCGCCGGCGATCGTCGAGGAGATCATCGCGGGGCTTCGGGAGTCCTAGACGGGCGCCGATCCTGGACGTGCGTCGCTTATGCGTCGGTGCGCGGGTCGACGGGAAGCACGACGGTGAACGTCGACCCATGACCGACGCGGCTTCGCAGCAGGATCGACCCGCCGAGCAGCTCGGCGAGCCGACGCGAGATGGCCAGCCCGAGACCGGTGCCCTCCTTGTCGGGCGCTGAAGGGCCGATCGCCTGCACGAACTCACCAAAGATGCGGTCGTGGTCCTGTGACCTGATGCCCGGGCCGGTGTCTATGACGCTGACCCCGAGGGTATCCGTACCGAGCATTCGCACGCGGACGCTGATGCCGCCGCGATCGGTGAACTTCACGGCGTTTCCGAGCAGGTTCAGCAGGATCTGACCGACGCGCATGCTGTCCGAGTGGAAGGCTGATAGGTTGAGTCCATCGGCGATCTCAAGATCGAGTGAGAGTCCCTTGCGCTCGGACTCGGGTCTCACCGACTCGACGAGCTCGCCCACGAGCTTCTCGAGATCGAACGGATCGATCTCGACCTGTACCCTGCCGGCCTCGATACGCGACAGGTCGAGGATGTCGTTGATGAGGGCCAGCAGATGGCGTCCCGACTGGTCGATCATCTCGAGTTGACGCCGCTGCTCCTCGTTCAGTTCCCCTGTCAGGCCAGAAAGCATGAGGCCCGAGAAGCCGATGATCGAGTTGAGCGGTGTCCGGAGTTCGTGGCTCATTGCGCGCAGGAAGCGCGACTTGGCCTCGTTGGCCGATGTCAACTGGCGGTTGGCGTCGGCGAGTTCGTCTGACGTGGCCTGAAGCACGTCGTTGGCGGTCATGAGCTCCTCGGACGTGGCCTGAAGCTCTTCGTTGGTCGCCGTCAGCTCCTCGTTTGCGGCGTTGAGTTCCTCGGTGATCTCACGGAGCTCTTCGTTGGTCGCCATCAGCTTCTCGTTCGTGGCTTGAAGCTCCTCGCCGGTTTCGCGGAGCTCTTCGTTGGTCGCCGTCAGCTCCTCGTTTGCGGCCTGAAGTTCTTGTGTGCGCTCGTCTACGAGCCGCTCGAGCTGCTCGGCATGCTGTTCGAGCTCGCGCCGGAGCGCCGTACGCTCGGTGACGTCCTTGAAGACGACGGCGAACTGGCCTTCGCGCGGGCTGAACGCATGCGCCTCGAAGTCCTTGCCCAGCTCCGCCGAGTGCAACTCGAACTCGATCGGCGTGCCGGTGAGCGCGACCGCACCGTAGCGCTCGATCCACTCCGGCTCTGTCCCGGGCAGTACTTCGAGCACTCGCCTGCCGATCACGTCGCTGGTCTTGAGGCCTGTCAGGTGTTCGAATGCGGGGTTGATGGAGATGAAGCGGTAATCACACGGTGTACCGTCTTCGTCCAGTATCACCTCGTGGACCGCGAAACCGTCGAGCATATTGTCGAAGAGCTCACGGTATCGTTGCGCGCTCTCCCTCAGGATCTCGCGCGCCGTGCGTTCGTCGGTCTGATCGCGGAACACGATGACCACGCCGGTGATCGTGCCTGCTTCGTTGCGGATCGGCGCGGCGCTCTCGCCGACGGGCCGGATCGTGCCGCCGCGGGAGACCAGCATGACCTGGCCGTCGATCGTGCAGACGTCGCCGACCTCGATCACCCTGGCGACAGGGCATGGAGCCGACGCGCCGGACTCCTCACCGCGGAGGTCGAGTACGACCCCGATCGGCCGTCCGACCGCTTCGGACTCCGGCCATCCCGTCAGGCGCGTCGCCACCGGGTTGATGAACTGGATCAGTCCGGCGGCGTCGGTGGCGATGACGCCGTCGCCGATGCTTGCCAGTGTCACGCCGAGACGGGCTTCGGCTACCCGGAGCGAGCGTTCGCTCTCCAGGGTGTCGAGAAGATGAGAACTCTTCGCCCGCTGCCAGAGGAAGGCGGGTGCTCCGATGGCGCTGGCGATGAACGTTGCCAGCACGAGGATGAGAAGCGCTGCGCGCCCGCGCCACGCGGCAAGGGCCTCCTCGGTATCGACCTTGGCGACCATGAGCCACGATGAGTCGGGGATCTCGGCCAGGTATGCGATCACCGGCTCACCCCGGTAGTCGAGGCCCTCCACGATGCCGCGCTCGCCCAGGACCGCCTTGACTGCGGGGATGTCCACCGCGGTGATCGGTAGTCGGAGGGACATCGCGGCGCCGGTCAGGTGGCGTACTTCATTGAGAAAGACCACCTCCGGGCCGTCGCGCCGGACGAGGAGCGTCTCGGCGGTGCGGCTCGCGGTCGGCCACGTCTGGATGAGCGGGTAGAGGAAGTCACGCGTGTCGGCCCTCAGGATGATCGCGCCCACAGGTCGGGGTGTGTCGACGCCGTCGGGCGAAGTGATGAAGACGGGAGCGATCACATCGAGATGCGCGCCGGACGCGTCCGCATAGGGGGTGAGCTCAGCCAGCACCGGAGCCTTGCGGTTCATGGCGGTCCGCAGGTCGAGCCGCTCGCTGGCGCCGAGTGGCGGCGGGTCCTCACTCGTGCTCAGGAGGATCGTGCCGCTCGTGTCGACCAGGATCACGTCGCGGTAGCGGTCCCCGTAGCGCAGCGAGTTCAGCGTTAGGGCGAGTGGCTCGGCTGTCTCGGGGGTCGGGTTGGCCAACCACCGGCCGAGCAGGGTCTGGAGCCCCGGAGCGGTGGTGACGCGCACGCCATCGGCGAGGCGGTCGGCGCGCCAGCCGGCGATCTCATCGGCTTTCAGAGATGCGATGGTGCGGAGTTCTGACTCGGCGCGCTCGCGAAGGGAGCTCTCCTGGTCGTGGTAGATCCAGGCGCCGGCCGCGGCGATAGCGAGAACCGCGACGAGCACGTTGAGTATGAGCCATCGAGGGGCCTTACTGTATGGCTGGACGGCCATCTCGCCCTGTCCCGTCTCGCTTCTCGCGACCGTAAGAGTTCCTAGCATAGCAAGTCCGGGTGCGTGTGATGGGCGAAACGTCGCCACATCGGATGCGCAGGACCCCGCCCGGCTCTCAGTCGAGCCAGCGGCGGCACCTTTCGCAGCGGGTGGCGCCTGGCGGGTTGACCAGCCCGCAGTCGGAGCACATCGGCCCGACTTCGGTCGGGGTTGCGGAGCTCGTCGTGCCAGCTGCTGCCGCGGCCACCACGCTCGGTTCGGGCAGTTCACCGACGCACAGCCACAGATCGACGCCGCCGAGCCGGATGAACGCGGGCAACGTGACCCCTTCGGCGCTTCGGCCGACGCGACCGGCGTAGTCGAAGTCGACGTCGGACGCGATCGTCCCTGACCCTCCCTCGGCCGTGACCGTGATACTCGCGAGCTCGGGCACGTCCGGCTCGCCGGCCAGTGGAAGGTTGGCCGCCCCCCGCGATCCGATCGTCAGCGTTCCCGACTCGGAGCGCGCGGACTCTCCGTCGTTGGGGCCGGAGCAGACCTCTACGGTGACCGTCTTGGGGCTCATGACGCGTCCTCCTCATCGGATTCGGGCGTCGCCGGCTCGATCGGCTCGAAGACGAGGTTCTTGCCCTTCACCTTGATGCGCACGCCCTGCTCGCGGTTCACCTCGCCACGGATGATGGCGTCGGACAGCGGCTCTTCCACGAGCTGCTGTACCGCCCGCCTGATCGGCCGCGCGCCCATCGCCGGGTCGTAGTGCCACTCGGCCAGGTACTTGAGTGCGGTCGGCGTGGCCTCTACGTGCGTCTTGAGTTGCGAGAGCATCTTCGCGGCGATCTTGAGCAAGACCTCGTGCGGCAGCGGGTTGAAGATGAGTATCGCGTCGAAGCGGTTGAGGAACTCGGGCGCGAAGTAGCTGCCGAGTTCTCCGCCCACCGCGTCGCGCACCTGCTCGGAGGTGAGCTCGTCGGTCTGGCGACCGAACCCGATCTCGCGCTTGCCGCGTATCGCGGCCGAGCCGACGTTCGAGGTCATGATCACGACCGTGTTGCGGCAGTCGATGGCTCGGCCGAGCGCATCGGTCAGCCGGCCCTCGTCCATGAGGCCGAGCAGGAGCTGATGCACGTTGGGATGTGCCTTCTCGACCTCGTCGAGAAGCACGACCGTATACGGGTTCGTGCGGATCCCCTCGGTGAGCATGCCCCCGCGTTCCGAGTCCACGTACCCTGGCGGTGAGCCGATGAGGCGCGCGGTGGAGTGCTCGGCGCTGCACTCGGACATGTCCACGCGCACCATCATGCGCTCGTCGTCGAACATCGCCTCGGCGAGCGCTTTGGCGAGTTCGGTCTTCCCCGTACCGGTGGGGCCGAGGAACATGAAGCAGCCGATCGGGCGGTTCGACGCGCTCAGTCCGGCGCGGGCTTTGCGCACGGTGCGGGCGATCTTGTTGACCGCCTCGTCCTGTCCGATCACGCGCGCGCGCAGCCGGTCCTCGAGTCCGAGGAGGCGCTCGGCCTCGTCGCCGCGCAGCTTGCCGACAGGGATGTCCGTCATCGTCGCGACCATCAAGGCGATGTCGTCGGCGTCGACCACGAGGGTCTCCGTCGTGTCGGTCGGTCGACCCCCGCCGGCGAACAGTGCGCGTCGCTCCTCACGCGACATCTCGCCGAGGTCGTCAAAGCCGTAGAACGCGCGTAGCCGCTTCTGGGCGCACGCTTTGTCGAGCACGACGAGTGCCTTGTCGGGCAGATTGCGGTCGGGTATGTAGCGAACCGAGAGTTCGACCGCCGCGACGAGTGCGTCATCGAGCACGGTGAGCTTGTGGAACTCCTGATACCGCTCGCGCAGACCGGCGAGGATCTCGAGCGTGTCCTCATGCGACGGCTGGGCGAGCCGCACGATCCCGAACCTCCGGCTGAACGCTGGGTCCTTGTCGAGGTGAAGCCGGAACTCGCCCTCGGTGGTCGCACCGATGACGCGTATCCGCCCGTCGGCGAGCGGCTGCTTCAGCATGTTGGCGGCGTCCAGTGCACCCTGACCTCCGGTGCCGGCGCCCATTATGGTGTGGATCTCGTCGATGAACAGGATGAGGTTCGGATCGCTCTCGGCGGCTGTGATGAGTGTCTTCAGGCGTTCCTCGAACTGGCCGCGGTAGACGGTTCCGGCCACGAGTGAGCCGATCTCGACGCTCCTGATCTGAACGCACGCGAGTTCGGGCGGCACATCCCCCTCGGCTATCTCGACAGCCAGGCCTTCGACGAGCGCCGTCTTGCCTACGCCCGCGTCTCCGAGTACCAGCGCGTTGGGAGTCTTCTTCCCCGTGAGGATGCCGATGAGCTCGAGGAGTTCCTCCTCCCGGCCGATCACCGGGTGGAGTTCCCCGGAGCGCGCCAGTGCCGTGAGATCCCGTCCGAGGGCGTCCAGCTCTGACGTGGGGGTGCCGGTGCCGGGCTGCTCGACGACGCGGCGGGAGCTGTACCCGGACGGGGTCCAGCCGCCGCGCAGCATCTCACCCACGGCGGTCGCGAGCGCCACGACGTCGGTGCCGCCCTCGGCCATCACTCTGGTGGGAAGCGCCTTGGTGTCGAGCAGGATCGCAAGGAGTATGTCGGGCGCCTCCACCGAGGAGTTGCCGCGCCCGCCCGCCTGTGTCCGCGCGGCGTCGAGGATCTGCTCGGCGCGGGCGGTGAGCCGGCCGCCACTGCCATCGCCCGCGCGCCCGCCAGCGCGCCCGCGCAGCGTGCGAGAAAACGCGTCCACGTCGAGCCCGACGTCGCTGAACACGCTCTTGAGGTGCGGGTCCTCGAGCGAAAGAACGCCGAGGTGGAGATGCTCCACGCCCAGGTGCCGGTGACCCATCTCGGTGGCGATGCCCCGGGCGTTGTGCACGACCAGCTGACCCGAGTCGCCAAGATTGTCGATCATGTGCGAGACCCCCTTCGTCACTACCCATTCTACCCCCGCGACGGCGACGGCGATGAACGGGAGGTCCGCCGAGTCGTCTCGGTGGCACGCCCCCGGCGGGTGGTGCGCTATGCTTGCATCGAACAGCAGGCGTTCTGTATCAGCGCAGGCGCGGGGCGCATACCGATCCGAGGAGCCCAGATGGCCCGACCCGATACCTTCAGCCAGGCACGCGAGCACCTGCAGAGCCTGAGTGACGATGAGCTCCAGTTGCGGTTCTGGGAACTCTCCGGAGCGTGCGTCGGCCCGCTCGTGGAACTGGCGCGCACCCACACCTCGCCCTCGATCGAGCGGAGCGTGCTCATGCGCATGGGTATCGACTCGATCACCTGCAAGGCGGTGGTAGCCGAGTGCGAGACTCGCGGGCTGCTCGGCCACGGTGCCGGGCACGTCGTGCTCGTGGCGATGCGCGGGTGGGGCGTCGATGCACCGGTCGCCGCCGCGCGCCTGGCTTCCGGCGAGGGCTGGGACACAGTCGAGACGCACTGGGGTGATGCGCGATGAGCGGGCGCGACAGCCGCTTCGGCAAGCCGCTTGCCGACACGCCACTCGACCCGTGCGAGAAGCTCGACGTTGAAGCGCTCCTCGAGGGTCTCGAGCACTATCGTCCGCGTCGGCGCAGCTGGACCTGGCGCCGGCAGGTACCGGACCAGCGGCACTACGAGTTCACGTACCACGAGACCGCCGAGCCGCTCGAGCGCAGCGTACCGCTGCCCGCCGCGCACTACTTCGAGGACATCGACCCGCAGCCTGACTGCGTCATCACGACCGAGATCGCCTCGGGCAGGCCCGAGGATGACATCAGGCGTATGCGTATGGCCGCATGGCACGGCGCCGACCACATCATGGTCATCCGCACCGCCGGCCAGAGTCACATGGACGGGCTGCTCGAGGGCACGCCCGAAGGCGTCGGCGGCATCGCCATCACGCGCAAGCAGGTGCGTCTCACGCGCCGGGCCCTCGACCTGATCGAGGACGAGGTGGGTCGGCCGATCAACTTCCACAGCTACGTGAGCGGTGTAGCGGGTCCGGAGATGGCGGTCATGTTCGCCGAGGAGGGCGTCAACGGCGCCCATCAGGATCCGCAGTACAACGTTCTGTACCGCAACATCAACATGTACCGCTCGTTTGTCGATGCTGCCGTGGCCAAGCACGTGATGGCGGCCGCCGGTATCCTGCAGATCGATGGTGCACACAACGCGAACGCCACGGCGGTCAAGGCGTGGAAGGTGATGCCCGAGCTGCTGGTCCAGCACGCGATCAACTGCGCATACTCCGAGGCCGTCGGCATGCCCGCCGAGGGCATCGCACTCTCCACCGTACCGCCCGATGCCGCTCCCGCGCCCTGCATGCGGATGGATCTGCCGTACGCCATCGCCCTGCGCGACCTGTTCGGCCGGTACAAGATGCGCGCGCAGCAGAACACGCGCTACATGGAGTCCGACAGCCGCGAGGCGACCGTGGCACACGTCATGAACCTGCTCATCTCGCGGCTGACCTCGGCAGATATCCAGTCGACGATCACACCCGACGAGGGCCGGAACGTGCCGTGGCACTACAACAACGTGGCGGCGGTGGACACCGCCAAGCAGTCGCTTGTCGGCATGGACGGCGTGCGCGAGATGGTGCACATCGACCGCGAGGCGCCCGAGCTCAAGGCTCGCGTGCGCGAGATCAAAGAGCGCGCGGTGCTGTTCCTCGAGGCAATGCTCGAAGACGGCGGTTACTTCGCGGGCGTCGAGAAGGCGTACTTCGTGGACTCGGGAGAGTATCCGGAGACCCATGACGACGGTATCGCCCGGTTCTCCGACGGTGGCGTGGCCGAGGGCACCATCGTGCCGCGCGCCGATGACTACCTCGCGCCGGTGTGTCACCACTTCGGCGATAACCACCTCGAGTTGCTTGCCGGGTTCGGGGCGGACGTGCCAGGCGGCACGACCCCGGATGCCCGGCCCTGCGACCTCGTCGGCGGCTGTACGCTGTGCGACGACGCCAAGGTCCCCTTCACCGATGAGCTCGACCCGACCGACAACGCCGCCGCGCGGCTTACACAGACTGCAGAACTCCGCGAGCGGGGACTCATCAAGCCCGAGGTCGAGTGGGCGGGCGACGGCGTCGTGGCCGTCACGATGTTCCTGCCCGCCTCCGAGCGGGTGGCCGAGGCTGCCGCGCTCGAACTCGGGCGTGCGATGAATCTCGAGGACTGCGAGGTCATCCACAAGCGCGTCATGCATCCTGCCGAAGGTACGCTGATCGAGCTCAAGGGTCGTCTCGAGGTGGCGATCGATCCGGCTCTGCTCGTGATTCCCGAGCCGCCCGAGGTGCTTACCGACGAAGAGATCCGCGAGTTCGTACACGAGCGGAACCTGCGCGTCATCGCAGCCACCGTCGGCAACGACGAGCACTCCGTGGGCATGCGTGAGATCATCGACATCAAGCACGGCGGTCTCGAGAAGTGGAGCTTCTCGGTGACCTACCTCGGCACCAGCGTGCCGATCGAGAAGGTGATCGACGCGGCCATCGAGCATGCCGCAAGCGTCGTGCTCATCTCCACGATCATCACCCACGCCGACGTGCACCGCGAGATGATGGCCAAGCTTGCCGACCTCGCCGCAGAGAAGGGCGTGCGCGACCGGCTGCTCCTCATCTCCGGCGGCACGCAGGTGACCGATGAGATCGCACGCGCCAGTGGTATGGACGCCGGCTTCGGGCGGCGCACGAAGGGTATCGACGTGGCGAGCTTCATCGTGCGGACGATGCGGGAGCGCCGGCTGTAGCAGGAAGCGAGTTGGGTCTGATGATGGGTGCTCGGTCCATAGACGCCCTTGTCGCCGAGATCGGATCGACCACCACCGTCGTGAGTGCCTTCGACGGACTGTCCGGCTGGCCGGACACGACCCCGGCGCTTCTCGGCCAGGGTGTCGCGCCTACGAGTGTCGCCGAAGGCGATGTCGGCATCGGCCTTGCCGCGGCGCGCGAGGCGCTCGAGGCCACGACCGGTCCGCTTGAGCCGGGCGTCACGCTTGCCACCTCATCGGCGGCAGGCGGTCTGCGCATGACCGTGCATGGCCTCACGCACAAGATGACCGCGATGGCCGCACGCGAGGCGGCGCTCGGAGCCGGGGGCGTGCTCGAGTACCAGACGGCGGGGCGGCTGCGCGAGCATGACCTGAAGGAGATCGAGGAGGCGCGCCCCGGGCTCATCCTGCTCGCCGGCGGTGTGGAGGGCGGCGACACCGAGGTGGTGCTCCACAACGCGCGTCGGCTGACCGAGCTCGCCGCGAGGCCCATCGTCGTGTACGCCGGCAACTCCGCGGTGGCCGCCGAGGCGCGCATCACGCTCGAAGCGGCCGGCTTCGTCGTGCGTGTCACGGACAACGTGTATCCCGCCGTCGACGAGCTCGACATCGTGCCGGCGCGGCACGTGATCCATGACGCCTTCGAGGAACACATCACCCACGCACCGGGTATGGAACGCATCGGCGAGTACGTGAGCGGGCGCATCCTGCCCACGCCGGGCGCCGTGCTCATCGCCGCGGAGCTTCTGGCCGATGAACTCGGCGATCTCGTGGTGGTCGACGTCGGTGGTGCTACCAGCGACGTCCACTCGGTCACCGATGGCTCCCCCGAGATCGCGGCGATCTCCACCGACCCGCAACCGCACGCAAAGCGCACCGTGGAAGGCGACCTCGGCACGTACGTGAGCGCCGCGCACACGGCCGCGCTCATCGGCGAGGGTGAGCGGCCCGGACACCTCCCGCCGGCGATCCCGTTCACTCCTGCCGACATCGAGGCCGCCGCGCTGCTGGCGCGTGCCGCGACGGTCACCGCGATGACACGCCACGCGGGCCGCTTCGCGCATCTCTACATGCCGAAGGGCCGCCAGACGGTCGCGCACGGGCGGGACCTGACGGCCTGCAGGCTCGTCATCGGTACGGGTGGCGCGCTCGTGCGGCTGCCGGGAGGGGAGGCGGCGCTCGCCGCGACTCTCGGCGGACCCGGCGAGTACCTGCTGCCTCCCGCGGACGCACGGGTGGCGCTCGACCGCGACTACGTCTTCGCGTGCTGCGGTGCGCTCGCGTCGCGTTTCGCGCCCGGTGCGGTCGTCGCGCTCATGCGCGCGAGTATCGGCGCCTAGCCGCGTTATCGTGACTGCGTCCCCGCTCCGGGTATCTGCATCTAGGGCACCATGACGTCTGAGGGGGCGTTTGGCATGGCAGAAATCGGAACCGCCTACCCGGCCGAAGTCGCGCAGATCGTGGCCTCGGCCGCACGGTTGGCTGACGAGCGCATCGTGATAGCAGGGTCGGTCGTACAGTCGGACAGCGCCACCGGCGAACAACTCGTCGGACTGCTGGACCGGGCACTCGCGCTCGTCCCCGATGACGTTACGCTCATGCTTGCCAGGGTCGACGCGCTTGCCGCCGCCATGCAGTTCAAGACCGCCGAGGAGGTCCTCGATGACGTCCTCGGACGCCACCCCGACGACTTCGAGGCGCGCATGCGCAAGGACCATTGGGGTGAGTGGCAGGGTGTATTCCACCTGCCTGGCCTGTCCGAGGCCACGAGTACCCTGGCGCCGCTCATGCACGACCACATCAGGCAGGGTCGCTCGATACAGGTCGTCCGCGCCGGTGTCGGGTCAGCGATGGCGATCGTCCGGCCGGTGGGGTCGGAGGAGATGGGCTCCGGTCTGAGTCACGCCTCGCGCGCGATGTGGGAGCCGGTCTGGTCGCAGACGCCCGTCGGGGCCCTGGTCGCGCACTACCTGCTGGTCGAGGACGATCCGGCTAGCCCGTACCGTGCGGAGGGGTTCCTGCCGCTCACCCGCTCGGAGAAGGCGTCGCGGATGCACGGCTACTGGCTTCTGCAGCAGCTGGCTCATGCGGATGGCTGCTTCGTCATCCTTGCCGATGGCGATCGAGTCCTCTACAACCGATGGCTGGTGTTCCCCGGGCACATCCGCGCGCGGCTCCAAGCCATGGCCGCTCGCGCGGGAACGGCGTCGCTCGCCACGGACGCATCGGTGTTCCAGCAGGCGACACAGTGGCACATGCTCGCGTTCGATATGGACCAGGTGGTGTTTGGGCGCATCCTCTCGGAGGAGGCCGCCGGTATGGGGGATTCGTGATCTAGGGGCCGGTTCGGCCCCCCCCAACGGGTCGGCTACACCACCCCCGCCAGTCCGAGCTCCTGCAGCGTCTCCTCGGTGGGAAGTCCGCTCTCGCGGTCCCAGCCCATCGCGGCGTAGAAGCTGTCGAGTGACACGTCGAGGCGCGCGATCTGGCCCTCGCCGCGGCCATCGACCGCTGCCTCACTCGTGATGCGCCGGGGCAGCGTATCGTCGGCTCGTGTGAGACCGAACCGTGCATTGACGAGCCGCTCCAGGTTGATGACCCGCTCGGCTGCTTTGAGCATGTCCTCCTTGGTCCAGGTCTCGCCGGTGGCCGCCGAGAGCACAGCCGCCCACGTGGAGGGCTGGACCGCCAGCGTGATCACGGAGAACAGACACACGCCGAGGAGGTTCGTCGCCATGGAGAACTCCATGAACGGCTTGACCCACTGCTGGTTATCGTCGTCCAGGAAGTCGACGTCGTAGGTGAGTCCGAGCTCCTCGTTGCGGTAGCCGAACGCGTCGACGACCGACGCATATGGCCGCAGGTGGTCCGCGCCTCGCGGTGAGACGGCATGGCTGATGCCCTCACCCTTGCTTGCCCGCACGCCACAGCTTGCGAGTTCCACACCCTTGACCTCGAACGTGTAGTCGGCCGCATCTCCGCCGAGGGCCGCCGCCGCGCGCTTCGAGCCATCGGCGAGCATGTCGCCGATGCCGGTGCGGCTGGCGATCTTGTGCAGCACCTCGGGGAAGATCGCGCCGTTGCCCCAGGTGAACTCGATGCCGCCGGTCATCTCGGGCGTGAGGATGCCCTTCTCGTACCACTCCATCGCGATCGCGATCACCTGACCGGCCGCGATCGTGTCCAGGCCGAGGTCGTTGCACAGGTGTCCGGCTACCACGATAGCGTTCAAGTCGGTGACCAGGCACTTCGCGCCGAATGCCCCGAGTGTCTCGTACTCCGGCCCGCCGCCCGTCTCGCCGGCATGCGGCCCGGTCGTGATGGTCGTCGTGCGACCGCAGGCCACGGGGCAGCCCCAGCACGCGTACGGCTTCACATCGAGCGTCGCGTGGTACGCCGCATGGCCGAGGGTGTCGATCGACTCGGGAAATGTCGTCCGGCGCCAGTTCTGCGTCGGCAGGATGCCGAGCGCGCTGATCGAGTCGTAGAAGCTCGGCGTTCCGAACGGCTTGAGCTCGGCGGCCACGAACTCCTCGGTGAGGAACTCCTCGCGTGCCTGCTTCGCGTGCGTCTTGAGCCCCTCGGGATCCGCGATCGGGAGTGGGTGCGTGCCACGCACCGCGAACGCCTTGAGGTTCTTGGCGCCCATCGCCGCTCCGCCGCCGCCGCGCCCGGCCGCGCGCTCCTTGTCGGTCATGATCGCGGCGTACATGACGCCGTTCTCGCCTGCGGGTCCGATCGCCGCGATCTGCCAGCCTCGGCCGTCGAGCGACTCTCGAATGGTGGCTTCGGTGTCGTGGATACCCGAGCCCCACAGGCCCATCGCATCATGGATCCCCACCGAATCGCCGTCGATCACGACGTAGACCGGGTTGTCCGCGGCGCCGGTGAAGACGATCATGTCGTAGCCGGCCTTCTTGATGGCGGGCGAGAGCTGGCCGCCCACGTTGCTCAGCCCCAGCGCGCCCGAGGCCGGCGATCGGAACACGAAGCACGTGCGTCCCGATGACGGCGCCGCCGTGCCGGTGAGCGGTCCGACCGCTGCGATCAACGGCTGAGAGGGATCGAGCGGAGGTGCGTCATAGTCGACCAGGTCGGCGAAGAGGCGCACGGCTGCGCCCTCGCCGCCGATGTAGTCGCGGAACCACGCCTCGGGAAGCGTGCGTTTCTCGGCAGTGCCGGTGGCCAGATCCACCATGAGTGCAGTGCCCCAGTTGCCGTTCATTCGGACTCCTCTCCCCACAGGCCGGTCTCTCGTGTGCGCCGACGGTGGCGCAGCCGACTGCTTCCCGCTACGCTCGACATGCCGCACCCGTTCGGTCGTCGGAAGGCCTCCGAGGCCGGTAGAAAGGGGCGTGCGGGAATTGTGAGCGCCTTCACATGAGAGGATACCCATGTCCGGTCGAGCCGTAGTCACTGTTGATCTGCGCAAGGTCGCCGAGAACACGCGTCGTGTCGTCGACGCGCTCGGCGGGCGTTCGGTCATCGGCGTGACGAAGGTGACGTGCGGCTCCGCGGCGGTAGCGCGCGCGATGCTCGCCGGTGGCGCAGCCGGCATCGCCGACTCCCGGCTCGAGAACCTCGTGGGTCTGCGAGCCGCCGGGATAGACGTGCCGCTGTGGCTGCTGCGCGCGCCGGTTCCCGCGCTTGCCGACGAGACGGTGCGTGTCGCCGATGTCTCGCTGGAAAGCGAGATCGAGACGATCGAAGCGCTCGACGCGGCCGCGCATCGGGTGGGCAGGCGCCACAGTATCGTGGCGATGGTGGACCTGGGCGATCTGCGCGAAGGGATGCTGCCCGACGCGCTGCCGGCGTTCGTCGAGCGTGCCGAGGCGATGCCGAACATCGATCTGCTCGGCATCGGTACGAGTCTGACGTGCTACGGCGCGATCGTCCCGGACGCCGAGAACCTCGGCGAACTCGTCGCGCTTACACAGTCTGCAGAAGCCCGCATCGGGCGCCGCCTGCTCGTCTCGGGCGGCATGTCGTCCTCACTGGACGCGCTCGTGGCGGGCACTCTGCCCGAGCGTGTCGACAGCCTGCGCATCGGCGAGAGCATCCTGCTCGGCGTCTCCACCGTCACGCGCGAGCCCATCCTCGGCCTGCACACAGATGCGATCCTGGCCTCCGCGCCGGTCATCGAGGTCATGCGCAAGCCCAGCGCGCCGCGAGGCACCGCTGCGCAGGACGCCTTTGGCGGTACGCCGACGTTTCGTGACCGCGGCGAGCGGCTGCGGGCGATCTGCGCTATCGGCCATCAGGATGTGGTGCCCACCGGCATCAGGCCACTCGATTCGCGCATCGGGGTACTCGGCGCATCGAGCGATCACCTGGTGCTCGATGTGGAGGACATGGCGGCTCCGCCGCGCGTGGGTGACGAGATCACGTTCCTGCCCGGCTACAGCGCAACGCTCAGGCTCTTCACGTCGCCGTATGTGGAGAAGCGTTTCGTGGGAGCGTAGGGCCCGCGGCGCCGACCGTTGTGCGTGTCGGCTGGCGGAGTATGATGAGGCTGCGGGATATTGCAGATGCGGAGGGGGCGCTGCGATGAGCGAGGACCCCAGGGGTAGCGCGGGGGAGCCGGAAGAGCCGAAGGTCTTTCGGATCGCGCAGCTGCCCGCCCCGGATCGCACGGGGATGAACCGCCGCACGTTCGTGAAGGCGACCGCCGCGGGTGCGGGCGCGGGTGCGCTCGTCACGGTTCTCGGTGGATGCCTGCCGTTCTCGGCCGCCTGCACGTGCGATGCCGAGGACGAGGACGGATGCACCACCCAGTCCGACGAGGAGACCGACACCGACGACATCAGCGACTGCGAATGCGATGCGGTCTGCACCTGCGAAACGGTCTGCACCTGCGACAACGAGTGCAGTTGCGATGCGGTGTGCACCTGCGAAGCCGTGTGCACATGCGAGGGTGACTGCTCGTGCGACAGCGTCTGCACCTGCGAGGGCGACTGCACGTGCGACTCCGTGGGCGGCGGCGGCCACTACTGGTATCCCACCTAAGCGACTGCGACGCGTGCGGGCAAAGGAAGGCATGGGGATCTCCTGGCAGGCCCTCGGCGATACCGTGTTCCTGGTCTCCCGCGACGGGGACCGGCCGCTGCTCTACGCCCCGCTCCAGGGCCTCGTGCTCGAGGCCAACGATGCATACGTCGAGCGGTTCCGCGCCGCGCTGGGCGCCGACGAGGACGCAGCCCGGGCGATCGGTCTTGAGCCCGAAACAGTGGCCGACCTCGCGCGCGTGCCCGATGAGGTCCGACGCACGTTCGACCCGGTGTGGCCGGAGGTGTTCGAGCCAACGTCGGTGACGCTCTTCCTCACCCACAAGTGCACGCTCAGGTGCGTGTACTGCTACTGCGAGGGCGGAGCAGGGCGCGACATCGACTGGCCCGTGCTCGAGCGTGCGGTCCGCTTCGTCCTTGGCAACGCTCAGCGGCTCGGCAGGGACGCGCGCGTCGCGTTCCACGGAGGTGACGTGGGCGCTTGCTGGCCGCTGTTCCGGCGCGCGGTGGAGTTCGTGGAGGCCGAGAGTGCGGCGGCGGGCGTGAAGACGTCGCTGTCCATCGGCACGAACGGGTTTTACACCGAGGAACAGGCGGCCTACATCGCCGCGCACATCGCCAGCGCGACGGTCTCGATCGACGGCACGCCGGCGGTGCACGACCGGTCGCGGATCACACCCGGTGGAGGCCCGTCGCTGGCCACCGTGCTGCGTTCGCTCGCCATCTTCGAGAGCGGCGGGCTTTCCTACTCCATCAGGATGACGGTCACGGCCGAGTCGCTGCCGGCGCTCGCCGGGAGCGTCGCGTACCTGTGCGAGAACACGCACGCGCGTACGATCAGAGCCGAGCCCCTCTACGCGCGCGGGCGCGCCACGGCCTCACACCTCCAGGCGCCAGAGCCGGAGGCCTTTGTGGCAGCGTACCGCCAGGCGAGGACGGTGGCCGAAGGGTACGGCCGGCGGCTAACGTACTCGGGTGCGCGCATCTCAGGGTCGGCACCCGCGTTCTGCTCGTTCGCCCGGCCTACGTTCGGCGTCACACCCCACGGGGACCTTACGTGCTGTTACGAGATCCTGCATCCGGACGACCCGCTCGCCGCCGAGTTCTTCTACGGACACATCGAGCCTGACGGTTCGGCGATCGTCGTGGACGAGGAGCAGGTCGCCGCCATCCGGGCGGGAGCGAAGACGCGTCGGCAGGGCTGTGCGCACTGCTTCTGTGTCTACGCGTGCGCTGGCGACTGTGCAGCCAAGACGATCGACAGCGGCCGCGGAGACGGGGAGTCCACCGGCCGGTGCGAGATCACCCGCGCACTCGTGTACGACATGCTCGAGTGCGCGCTTGCGGGCCAGGATCCCACGAAGCCGACCGGCGAGGCACCCCCCGTGTCAGCCGTCGCCGTTGGCCCGCACCTTTGCGTGGAGCGGTCCTGATGGCCGTCATGTCGGCCGGGTTCTTGCCGGAGTGCCTCACGGTCTTCTGCTCCAATAAGTGCAACCTCGCATGCCGCTACTGCCACGCATCGCCCGTCACCGCTGCGGGCCCGCCGATCTCGGATCGCGTGCTCGCCGATGCCGCGGACATCGTGGCCGCTTCGTGCGCGCGTCGCGGCGTCGCGATGACGTTCGCGCTCCTTGGCGGTGGTGAGCCGCTGCTCGACCGCGATGACGCCGCGCGCATACTCGGCATCCTGCGCGAGCGCGCGGCGGCGGCGGGTGTACCGCTTCGCACCTACGTCGCCACCAACGGCGTCGTGCCCGAGGAGACCGCCCGGTGGGCGGCGGCCGAGTTCGACCTCATCGGCCTCTCCTGCGACGGCCCGCCCGCCGTCCAGGACGCGCAGCGGCCGGCCCGCGGAGGGGGGCCGAGCTCGCCACATGTCGAACGGTCGGCTGCTGCGCTACGAGAGTCCGGGAGGCCCTTCCACGTGCGGGCGACGGTGACCGCCGAATCGCTCGGGATGCAGTCGGATGTCGTCGCGTACACCGCCGGCACACTGGGGGCCGCCGAGGTGCGCCTCGAGCCGGTCTACGCGAACCCCGGCGCCACTGTGGCGCTCACGGCCGACGATGCCGACGCGTTCTGCGACGGCTTCCTCGTGGCGCGGCGCGCGGGCGCCGAGCTCGGCGTGCCCGTGACCACCTCGCTCATGCGCCCGAACGAGCCGCACGGCCCGCACTGCAACGTGCTGCGGGGCGTGGTGGATCTCACGCCCGACGGGATCGCCACCGGGTGCTTTCTCGAGTCGCGTGCCGAGGGCATCGATGCCCGGCGCGTCCGTATGGGTGGCGCCCACCCTGTCACCGGCCGCTTCGAACTCGACTCTGCACGGATCGCGGAGCTTGCGGCCGCGTGCGGACACGTGCCCGAGGAGTGCCGCGACTGCCCGCTTGAGCACGCGTGCTCGAGGGGGTGTCCCGACATCTGCATGCTCGGCACCGGCTCCGGCGCGCCGCACCGGGGCACGTTCCGCTGCAGGGCGCAGCTGCGTCTGGCGGCAGAGGCGGTGCTCGCATGACGACGATGCCACCGACCATCGACCCGGACGAGGTCTACGCACTCCCGCTCGCGGACCGCTGGATGCTCTTCGCGCCGGCCACCTGGAGCGTGGCGGTCGTGAACCGCGCCGCACTCGGCGGACTTGCCGAGTGCGTGGGGCCGGCGCGCCAGGCGCCCTCCCTCGACGCGCTCGACCTCTGGCAGAGGCTGACCGTGGCGGTGCCGGGCGCCGTGGACCACCGCGAGCGCGATGAGGACAAGCTCGTCATCATGCCCACGCGGGCGTGCAACATCTCGTGCCTTCACTGCGACTTCGGGTCGGATGATGCGCCGATCACCGTGCTCGACCCGCGCCTCGCCTACCCGCTCATCGACCGGGTGGCCGCCGAACTCCGCCGCAAGCGCGAGCACACCATGCGGGTGCACTTCTTCGGCGGCGAGCCGCTTGTGGCGCGTCGGGCGGTGGAGAACATCGTCGCGTACACGCGCTCGGCATGCGCGAAGGCCGGGCTCGTGCCCGCATTCGAACTCACCACCAACGGCGTCTGCGATGCCGAGACCGCGACGTTCCTCGGCGACGAGATCGACTCGGTGGTCATCTCGATCGAGGGGGACGAGGCGCTGCACGACGGCATCCGGCGCCACCGCGACGGGCGCGGGACGTATGCCGAGGTGGCAGCCACGATCCGGCGACTCGGCAGGTACCCCGCCGAGGTCTGTCTGCGCACGTGCGTGACGAACCGCTCGGTGGACGCTATGCCCGAGATCGCCGGGCACTTCTGCCGCGAGTTCACGTTCGACGTGCTCGCCTTCGAGATGCTCGTGGAGACCCCGCGTGGCGTCGAGGCGGGTCTGCGCGCACCCGACCCGTACGCCTTCGCCAGCGGAGTGATGGCCGCCGAAGCGGTCGCTGCCGAGTACGGGGTACGCGTGGTGCACAGCGCCTCGGAACTGGTGGGACCGCGAACCACGTCGTGTCCGCTCGGCCGCGGCACGCTGATGCTCTGGCCCGACGGTTCGGTCACCGCCTGCTATCTCGACCCGGAGCGGTGGCGCGCCAATGGCCTCGAGCTGTCGCTCGGGCGGGTGGACGCCACCGGTGCCGTGCGGCTCAACACGCGACGCCTGGGCGCGATCGCGCGGGCGATCACCGTCAAGCCGCGGTGCGAGAGGTGCTTCTGCCGGTACACGTGCGCAGGTGGTTGCCACGTGGAGCAGACGCCGCCCGGCTGCTCGCCTGAGTACGACGACCGTTGCCGGGCCATCCGCCTCATCACGGCGAGCCGGCTGCTCGCCAGCATCGGAGATGCCGCCGATGCGGTGCGGATGCTTGCGCGGCCGGCCGCAGCCGAGGCGCTCGCGCTCAACGCCGATGACCGCCTGCGCAGCTGGGCGAAGACGTGGTGAAGCCGCCGTGGCGAACCTGTCCATAACGCGACGCTGCGAGCGCGCCTGCCCGTTCTGCTTCGCCGCCGACGAGCGTGCGACGGGTCCGCTCGACATGAGCGCCGATGTCTTCGAGGCCGCACTCGACTTCCTCGAGCGGTCGGGCGTCCCCGACGCGCGCCTTCTCGGCGGCGAGCCGATGCTCCACCCGGCGTTCGCCTCGCTCGCCGACCGCGCCCTCGAGCGCGGCTTCGCGCTGACGGTGATGACCGGCGGCCTCGTGCCCGAGGCGGCGGTCGCCCATCTGGCGGCGCTTCCCGCCGGGCGGGTGAGGGTGTTCCTGAACGCGACGCCGGAGGCTCCCGCCGGCACCGCCCTCGGCGTCACCCAGCGGCTCCTGTGCGAGACCCTCGGCGAGCGCGTAGAGCTCGGCATGACGCTTCTTGCGCCCGATGACGACCCGTCGTTCCTCCTCGAGTGGGTGGCGCAGTACGGGCTCACGCCGCGCGTCCGGATCGGCGTGGCGCATCCCGTGCTCGGCGGGCACAACCGGAGCGCGGACACCGGGGATCTCGCGGCGATCGGCGCGACGATCGAGCGCTTCGTCGCAGTCGCCGGGGCCGCCGGCGTGACGGTCGGGTTCGACTGCGGCCTGACACCGTGCATGTTCTCCGAGAGCTTCGCTGCCGCCCACCCGGAGGTCGTCGAGGCGGTCGGGACGCGCTGCGCGCCGATCGTCGACATCTTGCCCGAGGGAGTCGCGATCGCCTGCTACGCGCTTGCGGATGTGGTGCGCATCCCGCTCGGCGTCACCGCCACACGGCAGGGGCTCACCGCGACTTTCGAGGAGCACCTGGACCGGCTCGCACCCGCTGCGCGAACGTACGAGCTGTGCGAGACGTGCGCGCACCGTGCGGCCGGCAGATGCAACGGCGGATGTCGTGCGCGTCAGGGACGCCGCTTCCGAGCGTCAGCGGCGCCGATGGGCGAAGGGTAGGGACGCATGCGCTGGGTGCTGCCGTACATCGACCAGCCGCCCGCGTTCTGGGAGCGCGTGCGCGAGGTGGTTCCCGGCGACGAGGTGACGGTCTACGTGCCGATGCCCGAGGCGCCGCTCGGTTCGGGCCGTCCGCCGCAGCCCGTCAGCCACAGAGCCGACTTCCTCGGGCGCGGGGGCGTGCGCACGTCGGTGCTGCTCAACCCGGTCGTGCACGAGGGCTCAGCCGAGGCGGTGTTCGAGGCCGTGCGCCCGCCGCTTCAGGAACTCGTGTCCGAGTACGGCGTCGCCGAGGCGGTTGTGGCGAGCGTCGGCCTGGCGCGGCTCATCCGCGAGGCGCTCCCGGACCTGCGGCTTTCGGCCTCCACGCTGCTTGAGGTCTCCACTCCTGCACAGGCGGTCTACCTCGAGGGCATCTTCGACTCGCTCACACCGTCGGGACGGATCGTGCGCGACACGCGTGCGCTCGCCGCGCTCAAAGCCGCCTTCGGTGGCCGCATCCGCCTCATGGTCAACGAGGGCTGCCTTCCGGGGTGCGTCTACCGTACCCAGCACTTCGCCGAGATGAACTCGGGCATGCCGACGCCGGCTTCGCTCTGCGCCGGGCTGCTCGAGCGCGAGCCGTGGCTCGCGCTCACCGGCGCGTGGATACTGCCGCAACACCTCGACCTGTTCGACGGCCTCTATGACGAGCTCAAGCTCGACGGCCGGGTGACGCTCGCCGACCCCGTGCACTACCTGCGCGTGCTCCGTGCGTATGCCGAGCGGACGCCACGCGCGCTCGACGAGATCGGCGGGGGACCGGTGACCGCCGTGCGGGCTCCGGCCGTCACCCGTGCGTTCTTCGCGCACACGCTCACCTGCGACAAGGCGTGCGACCGCTGTGAGTGGTGCCGCTCGTTCCACGCGAGCGGAGCCGAAGCGGGGGAACACGGTGAGGGGGCGCACGGGTGAGCGGCGCCGACCTCAGCGCCGCGATGCCGTCGGCCGTTCGCGCCGCGTGGGACTCCGCGGCCACTCGCTGGCCGGTGGGTGAGGGGATGCCGCAGCCGCGATGGGTGACCCGCGGCCTGCCCGACGGTCCGGCCCAGGCCTGGGACGCGCTTGCGGACGTCATCACCGCGCGGGCCGAGAGCGGCCCGATCTCGATCTACGTCCACCTGCCGTTCTGCGAGACGCGTTGCCCGTTTTGCGACTGTCACGCCACGGTCGCACCCCGCACCTCACGTGACACTGTGGACCGCTACCTCGAGACACTCGCGCGCGAGTTGGTACGGTGGGCGGCGCTTCCTGGGATCGGAACCCGGCGGGTCACCACCGTGCACTTCGGCGGCGGTACGCCGCTCGCCATCGGTGCCGACGCGTTCGAGGGCGTCGCGAGCGCCATCCGCGATGCATTCCGAACGCATGCGGGGACCGAGTGGGCACTCGAAAGCACGTCGCGCCTGCTCGACGAGGAGCACCTCGACGTGCTCGCGCACCTGGACTTCACGCGGATACACGTTGGTGTGCAGACCCTCGACCCGGCAGTGCGGCGGACACTTGGCAGACGGGAGCCGCCACGCACGGTGATCGAGCGCATCGAAGCGTGCCTGGAGCGCGGCTGGGTCGTCTCCGCCGACCTGCTCTACGGCCTGCCGGGTCAGACCGCCGAGGCGCTCCGGTCCGACATCGCCCGCCTCACCGCCGCGGGTGTGCACGGCGTGTCGCTCTACCACCTCAACGCCGGGCCGCATAACCGCCGGTTCATGGAACGCCAGGGCCTCGGCATCCGCGATGAGGCGCGCCTCGCAGCCGACTTCGCGCTGCTCGCCGCTGGCGCGTCACTGCTGGGATCACTCGGCTACCGGCGCAACCACCTCACGCACTTCGCGCTGCCGCAGGATGGCAACCTCTACGCCCGCCACGCCCTGCGCGGCGAGGACCTGCTCGCGCTCGGCTCCTCGGCCGACGGCGTGTTCGGCGACTACTTCTACCGGCATGTCGAGGTTGACCGGTACGCATCGACCGGTGTCGCCCACCCGCTGCTTGCCGGAGGAGGCCGATTCACTGCCGCCGAGTCGCTTGCGAGGCCGCTTGTCACACAGCTGATGGCCGCCGAGGTTCGGCCCGAAACGCTCGACGAGCGCTCGTGCGCGTACGCCGCGGCCCTCGCGGAGGCCGGCTTGCTCAGGCCCGCCGACGGCGCTTGGACCCTCACCGACGCGGGATCGTGGTTCGCTGGCGCGATCGTCGCCGAGGCGTGGGACCTCTACTCGGCCACGAGGCGATAGACGGCGCCCGCGAAGTCCACCACGTACAGCTCGCCCAGGTCGTCCTCGCCGAAGCTCGCGATCTGGAAGTGCGTCTGCGCGAGCAGGCGATTCTCCACCTTGCCGTCTTCGGCACGCACGAGTGCCCAGATCCTGCCGTCCACGAAGTCGCCGTACAGATAGGTGCCGGCAAGCCCGGGGATCGCCGTGCCTCGGTACACGTAGCCGCCGGTCACCGACTTGCCCGCATCCCGGTCGTACTCGACGATCGGTGCCGTGAAGTCGCCGGCGGGCATCGCGCCGTCCGGCGGATAGGGATGCGTGCCCTCGAGCAGGTTCCAGCCGTAGTTCTCGCCGCCTACCGAGTCGGCCGGCTGGAAGTCGATCTCTTCCCACGCACTCTGGCCCACGTCGCCGATCCACAGATCGCCGGTCTGGCTGTCGAACGAGAATCGCCACGGGTTGCGCAGGCCCCACGCCCAGATCTCGGGCCGCGCGTCGGCACGGCCCACGAACGGGTTGTCGTCGGGGATGCCGTACGGCTTCGTGGCCGACATATTCCCGTCGCGCAGTACGTCGAGGCGCATGATCGTGCCGAGGAGCGTGGAGAGGTTCTGGCCGTTTCCTTGCGGATCGCCGCCGCTTCCTCCGTCGCCGAGTCCGTAGTACAGGTAGCCGTCGGGACCGAACGCGATCATGCCGCCGTTGTGGTTCTTGAACGGTTGCGCCTGCGTGAGCAGCACCTGCTCGCTCGTCGGATCGGCCGTATCGCCGCTGGCCAGATAGCGCGAGAGCACCGACGTCCCGTCGGCACGCGTGTAGCTGGCGAAGAACACGCCGTCTTCGGCAAACGACGGAGAGAACGCGATGCCGAGCAGGCCCTGCTCGCTTTCCGTGCTCACGACCTCCGAGAGGTCGAGGAAGACCTCCGTGCGCTCGCCGCCCTCTACCGTCCACACGTGGCCGGTCTTCTCGACCACGAACAGGCGGCCCGAGTCGTCGCCGGCACCGGTGACGAACAGAGGCTGATCGAAGCCGTCAAGCACGAGTTCGAAGCTCGGCACCAGGGAGACCGGCTCCTCCTCCCCGGCAGGCGGCGTGACCGGGTCGACGACCACCGGTTCGGTGGGCTCGGCAGCACAGCCGTGCACTGCGAGGGCTCCGAGAAGCGCCGTGACAAGTACGAGCGTGGTGACGAGTCGAGACGCGCGCATGTGGTGCCTCCCTGATTTCGACGTGCTTCCGCGGCGTGACCGAGCCGTTCACAGCCGATGTCTGTGGTATACCCCGCCGACCGTGGCGCGTCCCTCAGGCGATCAGCCTGATGGTGCATGGCGCCCGGCATCGACGCGGGCGATCTCGTCACGTGCCGCGATCCGTGCCAGCGCGTATACTGCTCGGAACACGATCGACCGGGCGGTCCCGATCCCGGCGCAACGCGAGACACGCGACAGTGAGGCGGCCGTGGGCCGATCTCACGCATCCCGGGCGCTTGGTGCCGTTGCGTTCGCGGGTATCCTGGTTGTATCGATACCGGTGCTTCTTGCATCGGTCGTGCTCGACGCGCTGACTGTGCGGGCCTTAGCTCCGCACACCGAAAGGAAGCTGGCACATGGCTACTCACGAGCCTCTCGAGAGACAGACCTACGATGTCCCGACGCTGGTGGCCGAGCACCCGCCGGTGATCCACGACCCCAACAAACGTGCGGTGTGGGAGGAAGCGTGTCCCGACCGGTGCGCCTACGCGGGCGAACTCGGCTACTCCCGCTGGCCCGCGCTGCCGCTGCCCGCGCGGGTGGACGCGGGCGCCCATCTCGACCGCGTGGTAGACGTGCCGACGGTCTACGACTACGAGCCCGCGGGCGGTCTGCCGGATGCCGTCGAGTGGCACGTGAACTTCGCCGACCCCTTCCTGTTCTTCGCGTACGGTACGGGGCTGTTCGCCCAGGACGAGATGATGTGCGCCGAGCATCCGGTGCTTGGGTCGCTCGTCGAGGCGCTCCGCGAATCCGGCCACGCGCCGGTGACCGAGGACGGCACCGGTCCCACGCCCGTGCTCGTGACCGGTGCGCAGCGGCGCTGCCACATCGTCACCGATCCCGATCCTGCCGAGGGCCGACCGCGCGGGCTGTACGGCAACGAGTTCTCGGCGGCCGATGAGGAGGTCGTGCGCCGGGCGACGGTCGCGCTCGACCCGCCGACGATCACCAACATAATCGCGATGGCCGCGCCGAGTTATCGCTCGGGCCGCTACACGCGCGATACCATCGAGCGCGTGCTCGTCACGGCGTACACCGGCTTCGTTGCCGCCGTGGCCGAGTCGGCACGGCTCGCACCCGGTGCGCCCGTGGTGGTGCACTCGGGGTTCTGGGGTTGTGGCGCGTTTGGCGGCGACAGGGTCCTCATGTCGATGCTCCAGGTGCTCGCGGCCGGGATGGCCGAGGTGGACCGCCTCGTATTCCACACGTGTTCGACAGAAGGCGCCGCGCCCTTCGTGCACGCGCTCGGCGTGGTCCGCGACGAGATCGCGCCGGCAGGTGAGCTGGGCGCCGACGAACTCGTGGACCGCATCGACGCGATGGCGTTCGAGTGGGGTACGAGCGACGGGACCTAAGCGACGCGGCGGTTCTCGACGCTCTCGCTGCCACGTGCGACGATGGGCGCCGAGGGGGTGCCCGTGACCGGAGTGCTCATCGTGGTGGCGGTTCTCGCGGGAGGCTGCGCGTACGTGGTCGGCCATGCGTTCGTGGCGCCGCGCGAGTCGTTCCTGCGCTCGGCGACGGGCGGGATCATCCTCGCCGGCTGCGTGCTCGTCGCGCTTGTCGCCCCGCCGTTGTTTGCGGGTGCGGCGCCGGACGGACTCGATCCTGCGCTCTATCGTGCGCTCTGGCTCGCGCTCGTGGCATCAGGGCTGCTCACCGGTATGCGCGCCTGGCGCATGCGCCTCCGCAGAGGCGGCATACGCGGGTTCACTCTCGACGAGTCGCCGGTGAGCCGCGCCGAGGCGGGCCTGCCGCTGGCCGACTCGCTTGAAGACGCGCTCGACGTCCTCGGCCGCGAGAAGGTGACCCCGCGGGATATGCCGCAGTTGGCCGCCGGGCTCAAACGCGTCGGCTCGCGCTTCTTCCATCAGTTGCCCGAGCGGAGCAGCGAGGTCTACGCGCTCGTCGCGCGCTCGGTGCCGCGCGAGGTGGCTGCGGCGGTCACCGGCCTGCTGCTCGAGGGCGCAGGGCGGAAGCGGTGAGCTTCACAGGAGCAGCGCCACTGGAGGCGAACTCGCCTTCGGGGCACCACGTGGATCGTCCAAACCGAGGAGGGTCGATGAAGCGGTTGCTTGTAGTGGGTGTCGTGGGGACGCTGGTGTTTGCTGTTGCGGGCGTGGGGTACGGGGCCTGGCGCGTAGCAGCGCAGGGACAGGAGCACGAGCGTCAGGCAGCCGTGATGGCCGGTGCCCGGGTCGTGGACGATCAGCTGACCGATGTGTGGAGCCGGCTAGCAGGCCGTGACATGGCTTGGGATCTGTCGCGAAATGAGCCCACCTCGAGCCTCGCCTCGATGCTCGACTTCACTCGCTCCGACGTCAGCGTCCTTGCCGCCGATGTTGATGGTGTGCGCGAGACTGTGGGGGAGATACCGTCCGACGCTGTACAAGCGGCGTATCTGGAGGTGTGTGATGAACTCGACGCGGTGCTGGCCACGGCGCTTGCGGATGCCGAGCGTGCGCAGCCGCTTCAGGAGGCGCACGCACTTCTCACTGAGGCGCGTAACAACAACAGCAGTGGCCAGCGTGAGATAAACGCGTCCGTGATCGCGTGCAACGAGCGACGACACACTGCCGCCAAGGAAGCGGCCAAGAAAGCGGAGGCGGAGTTCGTGGCTATGCGCGAGGCATACGTGGCAGCACGGGCGCTGGCGTCGAACTCAAGTATCGAGCAGGCCTACGAGTACATCGACGCGAGCATCGTGCTCGCGCAGATGCAGCACGAACTCGCCGTGCTCGGTGCGCGCGGCGGCGTGAGTTCCTACAACGCGCAGATCACCAAACTCGACGGGCAGCAGGACACGGTAGACTCACTTGCCGACCTGCCGGGCGCTGCCCGCTCGGCTGTCTGGGTGATGGCACAAGATGCAACGGCCAAGCTCGAGTCGCGCGCGAGTCACGCGCGAGCGCTGTGGGATGCCGCACGCGACTTGGTTACGTCGGGTGAAGGATAGCCAGAAGCCTGGCGGACGCTATCAGCTGGTCGCGCTCGACTGCGATTGAGGCGCTGCTGCGCTAGTACCCTTCCAGCGCGCGGTAGATGTCGTTGCGTGCCCGCTGGCTTACGGCGCCCAGTCCGCCGTAGAGAACGATGTCGTCCACTTCGTTCCGGTGTTGCCAGATCGTGGCACGTACCTCCGGGTCGAGCGAGTACGGTGGCGTCAGCAGCATCACGCTGCCCCATGCGCCCTGCAGTACTCCGCCCGCAAGTGCGTCGGGGTAGTCGTCACCGGTAGCGAATCCCAATCGGCTCCAGCTGAGGCCAGCGTCAGTGACGCCGTACTCCGCCACGGTCGCCGCAGTCTGATATCGGTCGGATCCCGCGATCCGCTTGATGATCAGGCCCGAATCGGACAGCTTCTGACCAACCGTGGTGGGAATCGCCATCTCGCCGCCGAGGATGTTCACGTGGGTCACGCCGGTCATGGCAGAGCGCGTTGCACTAGCGATGCCTGCGAGCGGGCTCGACAGGAAAATCGGCCACCCGTTCGCCGCGGCGAGCGGCGCGGCCGCGAGCGCGTCGGGGAAGTTGGCGCCCGTCGCAACAAATGCCACGCCGTCGTACTCGTCGCCTTGCTCGGCGATCACGCGGGCGGCTACCTTGTCGGCGGTCTCGTAGCGGTCTAGGCCGGCGATACGCTCGACAGCGTCCACTCCGAGCTCGGTTGTGAGCGCGTCTTTCACTGCGGCACCAACCGCCGCCTCGCCACCCAGGATGACGGCCCTGCCTACACTGCGACTCCTGATGTAGTTGAGGACGTCAGGAGGCAACTTGCCGGGCTCCGTAAGCAGGATCGGTGCGTTCAGAACGCCCGCGAGTGCCGATCCGCCGAGCGCATCCGGCCAGTTGCGGCCGGTCGCTATGACCACTGTGTCGATCCCGGGCATTGGCAACCATTGCGCGGCGAGTAGCGCGGTCTCGATGCGGTCCCGGCCGGACACATAGATCGTTGGGCGCGTCAGTTCGATCGCCGGCGTGAAGCCGGTTATGCGGACATTGTCTACATACGCCCCCTCGGCTGTGCCCGCGCCGTCGCTTTGGAAGAGTATCCCCACCCACACTCTTGGCTGGCCGGTGACGTTCACAAGACCGTTGTTCTGGAAGTCGGCAAGATCGAGTCCCGTGTCCACCCACCAACCGCCTGAATCACCGTGCATTATGATCGAGTGATAGAGGCTATTGTCGGTGGACACGCCGATACCGAAGGCGTCGTGGTTCAGCTCGGTGAGGAATCGGAGGTCGAGCCTCAGATGGGCGTTCTCGTACGCGCGCAGGTCGAACGGGCCGAGTGTCATCCAGGTGTTCATGTTGTTGGCGTACGGCCCCGGCGCGTTGATCCGCGAACCGGCACAGTAGGCGGCGTACGAGCCCTGGGTCTTGCGATAGGTTGTGCGCCCCCAGCCAGTGTCGGTCTCAGACCACAGTAGCCACGGACCGGGCCATGTCTCGAAGCCAGCGGAGATCAGCTGCGTCTCCAGAAGACCAAGGGACGGAACCGTCGAGGCGACATCATCGGGGCGCTCAATGTCCGCGTATGTGACTGAGACGGATGCGCCCAGTCCGGTGGCGGCCTTGGCAAGGGCATGAACGTCGACACCGGTCGCGGCGGTCTCAGGCGGGGTGTCGGCGGCAGCCAGCGGCGTGGTGAGTGAGAGCGCAATCGCGGCGACCACCGCAAGTGCTAGCGCCCGGCGCATAGGCGCAACTCCAGACGGATGGACGTCTGTGCGAAGCCTTCGTGCCGAGAACATAGCTCCCCCTTGCATCGGTGTAGACGGTGCCTCTGCGGGAGACTCCCCGGAGCGACCGAGCGTCGACAGCGACCGGGCCGACGCATGCCATGCGCTCCCCAGAATGCCGGTCGGTGTACACCTCTAGATTCTGCATCAAGGGAGGGTGTCCTGGGAATGGGGGACGGTGGGTTACGCTTAGCCCGACACTGCGGTCTGTCAAAGGAAGCAGCTCAGAGTCCAGGAAGGTCAGAAACGCGGCCGGCACTCATCGGACGCAGCGCGCGTCACCGCCGTTCGCACGGTCGGCCCTTCCTCTTCGTTCAGCAAACTCCACCGCTCCTGCCGTGGTCAGCGGCGTTCCAAGTGGGAGTATCGGTTGTTAGGGGATCACACCGCACGCGCGCCGGGGGGCGCTGTCGTGCGGTCGCGCATTCCGCGGGACCCGATGTGCGGTGCCAGGATCCGCGCGCTGTCAGAAGGAGGGGCCATGAAGGCGAAGTGGGTGCGGTTCATCTCGGTGGTGGGCATCATCGCCCTGCTCATCCCGGCAGCGGCTTCGGCGGCGGTGATGCGCGAGACTGTGGATGCGCCGGGCTGGCAGGCCCGGCCGGACAAGCGCCCGCACCCGCTCGGCGACAAGCGCGCGGCCCTGAGGGCCAACGCCGCCAGAGCCAGGGCCGAGGGCGGTGTCACCGGCGAGACGTACGAGGTATCGCCCGGCCAGTTCGTGGAGTTAGCCTTCGAGGGTGCCGGCCAGGTCTGGACCGTCCCCGGCGAGTTCTCGGACTATCCGCACAACTCGATCCCCGAGCCCGACCGAAATGTGGACAACTCCACCATCTGGGTCGAGGACTTCGGCGAGGCGTACTTCGACGAGTTGCTCTACACGCGCGGCGACGGCGTGAACTCGATGGCCGAGTACTTCCTCGAACAGTCGAGCGGCAGATTCACGGTCGGCGGAGACTGCACCGACTGGGTGCCGCTGCCCCAGGACCACAAGTACTACGACGACGGGACCGCGACCCGGGACACGTCGGAGAACGTGTGGCTGTTCCTGGCCGACTCGCTCAACGGCTGGTACGAGATGCAGATCGCGGCGGGCGCGGAGCCCGAGGATATCAACGCGTACCTGGCCGAATTCGACACCCACGACCGTTATGACTGGGACGGTGACGGCGACTTCGACGAGCCGGACGGCTACATCGACCACTTCCAGTCGATCCACTCGGGGGAGGGCGAGGAGGCCGGCGGCGGTGAGCTTGGCGACGAGGCCATCTGGAGCCACAGCTGGTACGCGTACTACGACCAGATCGGCACGACCGGACCATCGGATGAGTTCCTGCTCGGCGGCATCCGCATCGGCGAGAGTGACTTCTGGATCGGCGACTACACGATCCAGCCCGAGAACGGCGGCGTGGGCGTGTTCGTCCACGAGTTCACGCACGACCTCGGCCTGCCAGACCTCTACGACACCAACGCGGGAGAGAACGGCACGGGGTTCTGGACGCTCATGAGCAGCGGCTCGTGGCTGTCCGATGTGGACTACGACATCGGCTCGGCGCCCGGGCATCTGGGGTCGTGGGAGAAGAACCAGCTCGGCTGGCTCGACGTGCACGTGGCCGAGGAGGGCGAGACCGAGCTCACGCTCGGGCCGGTGGAGTACAACTCGACCGAACCGCAGGCGCTGCTGGTGAACCTGCCCGACAAGTTCGTAGCGTGGGACATCGCCGCGCCGTACGCCGGTGAGCACTTCTATTACAGCGGCAAGGGCGACAACCTCCGCAACGAGATGACCAGGGCGTTCACGCTTCCGGCGGGCGCAACGCTCACCGCGCAGGTGAACTACGGCATCGAGAAGGGCTACGACTACGCGAACCTGATCGTCTCGTCCGACAACGGCACGACGTGGGCGACGGTGCCCACGAACCTGTCGAAGTCGACGGTGGAGGTCAACGGCATCGATGGGTTCTCCAAGGGCTGGGTCAAGCTCACAGCCGACCTCTCGGCGTACACCGGTGACGTGCTGCTCGGCTTCCGCTATGTCACCGATGGTGGCGTGGCCGAGGTCGGGTTCATGGTCGATGACATCGCGATCACCGGGCAGGCGCTCGACGGCGCCGAGTCCGACGCCGGTTGGGTGTTCGACGGCTTCAAGGTGACCACCGGGCACGAGAGCGGCGAGTTCTGGAACTACTACCTGGCCGAGTATCGGCAGTACTGGGGCTACGATGCCGCACTGGCGAAGTGCTACAACTTCGGCTTCCTCAAGGGCAAGCTGGCCGCCGCCAACTGGGTGGAGCGCTTCGGGTATCAGCAGGGACTCCTCGTGTGGTACTGCGACGAGTCGCAGGCCGACAACAACACGAGCGTGCACCCGGGTAGCGGTTTCGCGCTGCCGGTCGATGCGCACCCCGTGCCGTTGATGCGCAACGGCAAGACCGTGTGGCGCAACCGGGTGCAGGCCTATGACGCGACGTTCGGGCTCGAGCCTACCGACGCACTCGGGCTGCACATCAACTCGAAGCTCTGGCCGATCCCGAGTCTGCCGGCCGTGCCCGTCTTCGACGACGCGCTCTCGTACTGGGACGCGGCCAACCCGACCGGTAGCGTGAAGACGCCGTCGGCCGGGACGAAGATCGAGGTGCTCGACACCGCAGGGGCGCCTGACGGCGGCGCGTACATGGGCGTGCGTGTGACGGCGCCGGGGCTGTAACCGCGCCGCGTTAGCGGTGCGCGTGGTATGCATCGTGCGTGATGGGGCCCCTGCGAGTCGGGGGCCTCATCACGCGGGCCTCCTTCGCGCTATCCTCTACACAGGGGGTGCTCCGCATGTCGCTCCACGCGCGGCTCGGCAGGGACGATCCAACGCCATGGCTGCTCGCATCCGACGAGCCGCAGGCACGCTGGATCGCGCTCAGGTGGCTGTCGGACGGCGGTGCCGTCGCTCTTGCCGCCGCGCACGCCGAGGTGCTCGCCGACGAGCGCACCGCGCGGCTGCTCGGTCTGCTGCCGGCCTCGGCCGAAGAGCCGGCCGATGTGAGCGGCCACGACAAGCCGCAGCTTGCCACCAACGTGCTCGACCTGCTGGGCGAGTTCGGTCTGAGTGCCGACGATGACCCACGGATCGGGCTCCTGCTCGAGCAGATGCTCGCGCACACCGACGCCGACGGCCGCTTCATGGCGTACGCCGCCCAGCGCTCGGGCCCGCCCGTGTGGGGGTGCCTGCACTGCGACACGCACGCGATCGCGGACGTGGCCGGTCGCTTCGGCCGTGCGCGCGACCCGCGAGTGCTCCGGGCGCTCGCCGCTGCCGAGGCCGACCTGGTGCGCACCGACCTCGGCCTGGCGTGGGGGTGTCGTCCCGACCCGGCAACCGGCTTCCGGGGCCCCGGGCGTGCGAGCGAGCCGTGCCCTCAGGCCACGCTCGAAGCGCTGCGGGCGTTCAGCTGGCTTCCCGCAGCCGAGCGCCCTGCGTGGCTCGTCGACGTGGCGCACACCTCGCTCGAGATCTGGCGGCAGCGCGGCACGCGCAAGCCGTACATGATGGGACACGGCAGGCAGTTCAAGCAGGTGAAGTGGCCCCCTGCGTGGTACGGCGCGTACGAGGTGGTCGACACGCTCGCGCGCCTGCCGGAGGCGTGGCGGCACTCGGCCGAGGACCGCGCGTCGCTCGCCGAGATCGCCGCCTGTCTGCTCGCCTATAACGTGGCCGCCGACGGTCGGGTGACGCCGCTCTCGGCGTTCAAGGGCTGGGAGTGGCTGAGCCTCGGGCAGAAGAAGGAGCCGTCGGCGCTGGCTACCGCGATGGTCTGGGCACGCCTCGCGGCGCTCGAGGGGCTGGCCGACGAGATCGCCGCCGTGGACGTGACGCGTCTGGCGAGCAGCAAGGGCGGCAGTGGCACACCGATGCCGCCGAAGGTGTGAGGTGAGAGTCCGTATCGCACGCTCGTGAAGAGCCCCACGACAGGAGCCGTCCATGTCCGAGCACGACGACCTTTCTTCCGATCTCGCCCGCCTTCGTGCGCTTTCCGGCGTGAAGTGGACGCGCTACCCGGCCGACGTCCTGCCGTGCTGGGTGGCCGACATGGACCTGCGCACGGCTCCGCCGGTGACCGACGCGCTGCGGGATCTGATCGAGCGCGGCGACTTCGGCTACAACTTCCACGCGGCGGCGGCGCTTCCCGAGTGCTTTGCAGACTGGACAGAAGCGCGTCACCACTGGCGGCCGGACCCCCCGCGCGTGCGCGTCTTCACCGACGTGCTGCAGGCGGTGCACCTCGCGCTATGGCTCGGCACCGAACCGGGTGACGGTGTGGTGCTCTTCACGCCGGTCTACCCGCCGTTCTTCCGCATGGTGACCGGCATCAGCCGACGCATCGTCGACTGCCCGCTCGACCCGGTCGGGTGGCGTCTCGAGCGCGACGCGCTCGACGAGGCGATCGAGCGCGCGGCCGCCAGCGGGATCACCACCCGCGCGGTGCTCTTATGCAGTCCGCATAACCCCACCGGGCGCGTGTTCGGCCCGCACGAGATCGCCGCGGTGGCCGAGGTGGCGGCGCACCGCGATCTGCTGGTGATCAGCGACGAGATCTGGGCCGACGTGGTCTTCCCGGGGAAGCAGCACGTCCCGTTCCCGGCGTCTTCCGGCCTCAGGCCCGACCGGATCGTCACGGTCGCCGCGGCAAGCAAGGCCTTCAACCTCGCCGGTCTGCGCTGCGCGGTCGCCCACATCGGCGATGAGCGGCTCCGGGCGAAGATCGCCGAGCTGCCCGACCACCTGCTCGGCGCCGTGAGCACGCCGGGTGCAGTGGCAACGCGTGTCGCGTGGACCGAGGGCGGGCCGTGGCTGGCCGAGACGGTCGCGTTCCTCGAGAACCAGCGGGACCACCTGATCGAGCGTGTGAACGCCGAGCTTCCCGAGGTGCGCGTGCAGACACCCCAGGCGACCTACCTGGCGTGGCTCGACTTCCGTGCGCACGATCTCGGCGACGACCCGGCCGCGTGGCTCCTCGAGCACGCCAAGGTGGCGCTCGGGACGGGTCCGGACTTCGGCGTGCACGGGAAGGGCTTCGCTCGGCTCAACTTCGCCACCACGCGCGCGGTGCTCGACGAGGCGATCGACCGGATCGTTGCGGCGGTGGGGTAGACAGCTCCGGGACGCCACTGCCGTCCTGCGCTCAGTGGGACAGGCGGATCACGGCACCCTGCTCGGTCACGAAGACGCTCGGGAAGGTTCTGCTGGCCGGGATCAACTCCCAGCCGTGGGGGAAGCCAAGATTCTCCCAGTACTCGTAATCGACACGCACGTAGTAGGCTGTCGCCCGCACGGGGACGACGATATCGTTCACGCCGCTCCAGTCGGCCCCTGTGTCGCTCCCCGTGGCCACGATGGTGCCGGTGGCGCCCCCGAGACGAACGGTCCAGCTCGCCGACTCATCTTCATCCGGACCGGGTTGTCCCTCGATGTCCGAGTCGCCCCAGACCAGCCTGATCGTCCCCGTCTGGCGGATGATCGTGAAGTTCACGGTGGTGGGGCTCTCGACGTTGCCCGACCAGTCCTCGGACCAGAACGTGAGCGTGTGCGGAACCACCCCGTCGACCGCCGGGACGCTCACGAACGTGCCGGTCTGTGTCGGGCCGTCATCAAGTGAGTAGTAGGTGGCCTTCACGCCATGCGTGCTCGCATCGGTCGCCGTCAGAGTGATCGAGGCGTTGTACCAGTAGTAGGTGGTCTGCGCATTGGAGGTCGTGACCGGGGCGGTCACGTCCTCGACGATCGTGAAGTCGGCGGTCTTGTGTGTCGCCTCGGCAAGCCCGTTCTGGTCGACCGACCAGAACTCGATCGTGTGCTCACCCGGCGCAACGACGAGCGCGGTCTTGCCGGTGAGCACCGGCCCGCCAGCGACGCGATAGTACGTCGTGCCGATCGCCGCCTTGCCGCCTTTGGCGATCGTGAACCGTATGAGCGCCGCGCCATCGTAGGCCGTCAGCGCGTTCGACGATGTCACGGGCAGGGACGCGCTGGCCGGGCTGGCATGGCAGTTGAGGCAATCCATCGGCCTCGGCCACCACCCGGACGGGTGGCACGAGTCGCACCCCGCGTCGTACGCCTCCCAGTGTGCGTCGAACGGCCCATCGTGATAGGTCACGTGACACTCACCCTGCTGGCAGCCACTGCCCCAGCCGGGTTCGAGCGTATCGTACGGCGTCGCGTGACATGCGACGCACCGGTCCCCGTGCGTTGGCAGGAGGTCCGTGACGTGACACGTGGTGCACGGGGCGTCGATGCCGTCATCGGGGCTCGACACGTCATCGTGCTTCTCGTCGAACACCCGGACGTAGCCGCTTCCCGGTGCCGCGTCATGTACGAGCGAGTGGCAGTTCAGGCACAGGCTGTTGGGCTCGGCAGGCTCGGGGGCGCGCACGAGGAGGTTCGCGCGGTCGCTCTCGTGCGGGAAGGTCTGGAACCGCGGGTTATCGGTGGGGTCCGCGTCCGCTCCGTACGCGGTGACGCGGAACTCCTGATCGGCGTCGGTGAGCGTCGGGTTGGTCTTCCGGGCCGACGGACCCACATCGCGTCCATCTTCATGACACTGCTGACACAGTGGGGCCGCGCCCTCCTGAAGAGGCGTCTTCAGGGTGGGTTCTCCAAGCGCCGGTCCGGGCATCACGTAACCGCGATTACTCTGACCGAGCGACCCGAGCTCGGTTGTGATGGAGCCGACGCCTGTCACGACGGGCAACTCCTCGTACGTGTAGGAGTCGTCGTCCATGACCGGGTGGTTCTGCATGGCCCCGGAGTCCTCGTCATGCTGGCCGAGTCGGCCTTTGTGGCACCCGGCACACCAGCCCGCTCCATACTCGGCTACCGGCGCGTCGGCGCCGGTGGGTTGTGACCTGAGCAGACGGGTGGTCTTGGTGGCGTAGGCCGTCTCGCTTGCGGGCGCGCTTCGGAGCCGATCTCCGGTGAACGGTTCCACCGTCTGCGAGTCGTGAGGTGAGTGGCAGTCGGTGCAGGTGAGCGTGTCGTCCGCGCCGGAGAAGGCAACGACGGCGGAGCCGCCGGCCGGGTCTCCGCCGGGCACGACGTTGGTCTGACCCACGCGATGACCGGCGGTCGCGTCCACTCCCGTGCGGGCCTTGACCACGCCGTAGACACCCGTCCCGCCGGTGCCGTCGTGGCACGACTCGCAGACGCCCTCGATCGTCTGGGCGGGGAGCAGCCTCGAATCGGGCGCCGCGTGGATGTCATGGCAGGTCTGGCACTTGCCGGTGGTCGTCCGGTAGTTGCCGTGAGGTCCCTTGCGGATGTCGGCGAGCAGGGCGGGGTCGGTCCCGGGATCGAGAAGGTCGGCCTGCTCGTTGCCGTGGCAGTCGATGCAGCCGGCGCGCGCCAGACCATCGGGGTATGTGGCGTCAGGGTTGGGATAGGCAACCGCGGTCTGAGCGCCACAGAGAACGGCCAGGACGCAGAGCACAAGCAGCGTGCCCCACGCGGGTATCCCGGGCCTGGCCTGGGTCACGTTCACGTATACGTGCCTCCGGCGGGTGCAGTTCGTGAGCAAATCGCGAACAGAATGCATAAGAGTATGCCATATTCCGCAAGTTTCGTGCCGCTCGGCGCGGCGCGGGGCTGCCGTCATCGGCCCGGAGGAGTAGTCTTCTTCGCGAGGGCTCATCGGCCAGCCCGCCACCGTCACGCCGGCTACCAGGGACCGAGGACCATGACGCACGGCGACACCAACACCCTCGCCGCCGGGATCGTCGCCGGCCTCACGCTTGCCGAGAAGATCGCGCTTCTCGCCGGACGCGACATGTGGAACGTCGCCGGGGTGGCCGACGTGCCGCGCATCTGGGTCGCCGACGGGCCGCACGGCCTGCGCAAGCAGCTCGGCTCGCCCGAGGTGGTCGGCATGGCCGCAAGCGAGCCGGCCACGTGCTTCCCCACGGCCGCCACACTCGCGTGTTCGTGGGACCCGGCGCTCGCCGGGGAGGTCGGCCGCGCGATCGGCGCGGAGGCGAAGGCAAGCGGCGTCTCGGTGGTGCTCGGCCCGGGGCTCAACCTCAAGCGGCACCCGTGCTGCGGGCGCAACTTCGAGTACTTCTCGGAAGATCCGCTGCTTGGCGGCACGATGGCGGCCGGGCTCGTGCGCGGACTGCAGAGCGTCGGCGTGGGCGCGTGCGTGAAGCACTTCGCGGTCAACAACCAGGAAGCGAATCGGATGGTCGTCGATGCGGTCGTCGACGAGCGCACGCTGCGCGAGCTCTACCTCACCGGCTTTGAGATCGCGGTGACCGAGGGGCGGCCGTGGGCGGTGATGTGCGCGTACAACCGCATCAACGGCGTCTACTGCTCGGACAGCCGGTGGCTCCTGACCGGCGTGCTGCGCGACGCCTGGGGCTTTGGCGGCCTGGTGATGAGCGACTGGGGCGCCGTCAACGACCGCGCAGCCGGTGTGGCCGCCGGGCTCGACCTCGAGATGCCCGGTCCGGGCGCCAGCGCCGGGGTGCTGCGCGCCGCGGTGGCCGGGGGACGTCTGGCCGAGGCCGACATCGACGCGTGCGCCGGGCGGGTGGTCGCTCTCGCGCTTGCGGGCGCCGCCGAGCTCGATCCGGACGCCACCTGCGACGCCGAGGCTCACCACGCGCTCGCGCGGCGTGCAGCCGCCGAGTCGACCGTGCTGCTGGCCAACGACGGCATCCTCCCGCTTGGCGCACCGGCCCACATCGCGGTCATCGGCGCGTTTGCCGCCCGCCCGCGCTACCAGGGCGCCGGCAGCTCGGAGATCGTGCCCACGCGTCTGGATACCGCGCTCGACGCGATACGCGCCCGTGTGGCCGCGGCCGAGGTGCACTACGTGGCCGCGTACGACCCGGTCACCGGCGAGGCGCTGCCCGGCGGCGAGGCCGAGGCTGCCGCCGCTGCGGCTGCGGCCGACGTGGCGCTCGTGTTCGTCGGCCTGCCGCCCGTCTACGAGTCCGAGGGTTTCGACCGCACCGACCTGCGGCTTCCCTCATCGCACGACTGCCTCGTGGAGGCGGTCTGCGCCGCCAACCCGCGCACGGTAGTGGTGCTCTCGTGCGGGTCGCCCGCCGGGCTGCCGTGGGCCGGGAAGCCGGCCGCCGTCGTCCTCGGCTACCTCGGCGGACAGGCGAGCGGGTCGGCGATCGCCGATGTGCTCTTTGGCGACGTGGCGCCTGCGGGCAGGCTTGCCGAGACGTGGCCACTGGCGCTTGCCGACGTGCCGGCCAGCGCGAACTTCCCCGGTCACCCACGGCAGGTGCAGTACCGCGAGGGACTCAACGTCGGGTACCGGCACTTCACGACCGCGGGCGTGCCGGCTCGCTTCTGCTTCGGGCACGGGCTGGCGTACACGACGTTCGCGTTCGGCACGCCAGGTCTGTCGGCCGCGCGCATCGCCGAGGTCGGGAGCACGGTTCTCACCGTGCCGGTCACCAACACCGGCACGCGCGCCGGTGCGGCTGTGGTGCAGGTGTACGTGCGCGACGTGGCGTCGACCGTGCCGCGGCCCGACCGGGAGCTTCGCGGCTTCGCGAAGCTCGGCCTCGAGCCAGGCGAGACGCGCGAGGCGCACGTCACGCTGGGGCCGCGCGCGTTCGCGTTGTGGGATGTGGGCAGCGGGGAGTGGCGGATCGAGGGCGGGGAGTTCGAGGTGCTCGTGGGGTCCTCTGCCGAGGAGATCGTCGGGCGTGCGACCGTCACCGTGATGAGCGACTTCGTGCCCGGGGCGCCATTCTCGCAGCCGGCCCCGCCGGAGCCCGAAGCGCTGTTGCCCTACCGGCGGACGTCCACGATCGGCGACCTTGCGCAGACACGGCGCGGCCGACTGCTGCGGCGGGCGCTCATGGCGGCGGTGCGCAGGCAGCTGGCCGGCATCGCCGGAGACGACCCCACGCGTGCGGCGATGGTGGAGCGTGTCATCGAGGAGATGCCGCTGCGCGGACTCGTGATGGCAGCGGGCGGGAAGCTCTCGTTCCGCGCGCTCGACACGATCGTGTGGCTCCTCAACGCGGGGAGGCGGGGGTGACGGTGCACGGGACCGCGAGTCCGGGGTGACCAACTGGCAAGGGGGCGATCGTGAGCGACGCATGGATGGGCACGCTCTCGCGCGAGGACGTCATCGCGCGCTACGAGCAGGGGAACCGCAACTTCAGCAACTTCGACCTGAGCGGCACGGACCTGGCCGGGCTCGGTCTGAGCATGGCCAACTTCACGGAGTGTGACCTGCGCCGGGCGAGTCTGGCGGGTGCGGCTCTGGGCAAGGCGTATCTCCGCGACGCCGATCTGTCGGGAGCCGACCTCTCGGGCGCATCGCTACTGGATGCGGTCTGCACGGGCGCCATTTTCGCCGGGGCCGACCTTGTGTCAGCCAGCCTTCATCGCGCTGATCTGACCGGCGCGGACCTCACCGGAGCGGATCTCTCACGCGCCGATCTGGGTGGCGCCACGATGCCCGACGGCACGACGTACCGTCCGGGGATGAGCCTCGAGCCGTTTGGCGCGACGGGTGAGCCGATGGTGGTGTGAGGGGCGGGGTACTGCTAGCGGCCCCGCAGGTACTCGGCGGGGAGCAGCACACGGACGCCACTCACAGTGGTGCCGAGGCACGGGCCGAAGTGCGTAAGGTCGCCCGTAAGGAGCACGTCGGCCCCGCTTACGATCGCGGCTAGCAGGATCGGGCGGTCCTTGGGCAGGAGGCTGGGGTCGTCTTCTATGGCGAAGTCGGCGGGCTCGGCGGGTAGGACCACGAGCGCGGCGATGAGCATCTCGAGGCGCTCGGCCGCATCAGGTGCAGGCACGTTGCGGCGTGCCTCGGCCAGCACGTGCGGGGACGCGAGCAGTCGCACGCCCGGCAGCGTCCAGAGCGACGCGATCCGCGAGACGGGCTCAAGCGCGGCCGAGACGAGCACGTTGGCGTCGAGGAAGACCCGCTCCACCGCCTACTCCGGGCGCTTCTGGTGGGGAATCGTGTCGGGGTCGATACCGAGGGCGCGGACCTCGGCCAGAGCCTCGTCGAACTCGGCGCCCGTGACCGCGTTGTTGAGCAGGAACTCGGCCTGTCGCTCGGGCGTGTAGACCTCCACCTCGTAGGCGCGGACCGGTTTGAGGAGCAGGCCGGCGGCCGACTCCTCCATCACGAGCATCTCGCCCTCTTCGAGGCCGTAGCGCCGCCGCGCGCCGGCCGGGATCACCACCGTGCCACGCTTGCCGATGCGGATGTAGTCGGCCATGAGCACCACCTCTCGAGGTCGTGTTCAGTATAGCGGAATGTCTGACATTCAGACTATCTCAGCTCTGGCAAGCTCCCGCACCACCTCTGAGATCGTCCGGGCGACCCCCTCTGCGTGGTCGAGGATTGCCTCACCCGGATAGTCATCAGGATTCGGCTGCGGCAGGTCGAGACCCTCGATAGGTAGTGCGGGACGGAGTCCGACGAGTGTCGCGCGCACACGAACCGAGGTCTCGTAGGCGTTGTCAGCCTCCGCGGCGTGCGCGAGACCCGAGTACGCGGCAGCAAGCGCGGGGAAGGCGCGAGCCCAGTCAACGTACCGGGACTCCCCGGCGGCAGCCCAGCGAATGCCGGAACACAGTCGGTACTGGACGCTCCTGCCCACTTCGTAGCGCTCGGCGAAGCCCGCTTCGGCGAGGCCAGCCAGATACTCCGATACCTGGCGTTGCGAGTACTCCGTTCGCCCTGCGATGAGCCGACCGTGGGCCGTGTCGTGCGTCCAGAGGTACAGGAGCACCTCGGCGCGGACACCGATGCCCACGAGCGATCGAGCAGCCAGTCTGGCGAGGCACGGGCTCTTGAGCTGCGGTCGGTCGGACATGCCGCGGAGAGCGAGAGGAGGACGGCTGAACCCGTAGGAAGCAAAGAGGGGATCCATCTCGCCGAAGACGGGGAGATCGGTTCCGCTCGCGTCCAGGAACAGGGCCCGGGGTGAGTATGATGCCTGTGCCTCGTTCACCTGCCACCGGTCGGAGAGGGGGGCCCACCTCGCGCCCGTGTCGGAGCGTCGCATGAAGTCGATGAGCACCCGCGCGAGCCGTTGGCCCTCGGGTGTGGCTGTCTTGGTAAGCCGACGGAGCCGCGTGACGTCGAGCAGGTCGCCGTTGTGGCCGAGCCAGTCGAGCACCTCATCGAACAACCGCGGATCGAAGCGGCCGATGTCGAGCGTGGCCAGGACGAGGGCCTCCGGGTCGACGATCGCACGGCCGCTGCCGCGCGTGCCCGCCACGCCCAGGTCTGTCCACTGGGCCCAGAGCAGGTCGAGGAGGGACGTGCGAAGGGCGTCTCTAGCGGTCGTGAGTGACATGTGTCATCCCCAGATAGCCGAGCAGTTCGTTGACCTGCATGCGGAAGCCCTCGGAATCGTCCTGCTGTCTTACCCACTCCAACGCGAAGCGCATCTCTCTGCCGGAGCCAATGAGCATGAGATTCTCCAAGCGACTACATCAATGTAGTCATTATGACTACGTGAGAGTAGTTGTCAAGGTCGTGCCGCAAAGCCGTCTGACCCCGGTCACGCCCCTGCGTTACTCTTGCAACGGAGGCAGCCGTGACGGAGAAGCGCGTCTACAGTGTCTACGTGATCGAACTCGACCCCGAGGTCCTCATCGCCGAGCCGAAGTTCCGTCGCGCCAACCCCGACTGGCAGGACGGCAAGCCGTGCGTGTACGTGGGCTCGACGGCGCACACGCCCGAGGAGCGCTTCGCCCAGCACCTGGCCGGCGAGCACGCGAACCGCTACGCGCACGCCTACGGGGTGCGGTTGCGGCCGAGGCTCTACGGCGGGTGGCAGCACTATGAGTCGCGTGCCGAGGCCGAGCGGGCCGAGGAGCAGCGAGCGCTGAGTCTGCGCAAGCGCGGGTACGCCGTGTGGTACGGGGTGTAGGGGGCAAGTCCAGGCCCTCACCGGTACCACTCGCGCGGCTTGCGAACCACGCGATCCCCGAGCTGCACGGTCTCCGGCAGTTGCGACCTCTGGAGCACCGAGGCGTTGACGTGTCGCATGATGCCGTCCACGCGACCCTGGAAGACGGAACCGCGACGCAGCCGCCCGGTGAACACGATGTGGACCTTCTTGCCGAGCTCCTCCCGGGTCATCCGCACCGGTTCGAGCAGGTCGGAATCGTTGGAGACGACCACTGCGACGTCGTAGCGATCGCGGAATCCGTCCAACAGGAGATGGGATGCCAGGTTGACGTCGGAGCCCTTCTCCTTGGTGTCGATGATGGCGACCGTGTCGGGCGGGACGCGTGCACTGTCCGCGAGAGGGCGTCTGACGACGTTGGAGCGGAACTCACCGAGGTGTACCGACACATCAGGCAGGGACTTAAGGGCCTCAAGATACGTGCCTTGCCGGTAGTGTCCGGTTGCGTCCCACGGAAGCGGCTTCAGGCGTGCCGTGAAGTATCTGATCAGCACAATGTCGTACGCAGGCAGCAGCGTTTTCGCGAAGGCAGAGAGGTCGAGCCAGCGATGCGGCGTGTTGCGCAGCAGCCCGTAGTACAGGTTGAATCCGTCAATGTAGACGATGGCGATTGGCCGCGGTGTCATGCCGAGTGTCCCCCGAAATGCGGAGGCCGCCTTGCGGCGGCCCTCGCGCCCTGGATCGCAACCCAGGGGTGGTAAACCGATTCTGCCGAGCGATGCAGGACCTGTCAACAGGCTCGCAGGGGCATCATGGCACGCCGACCTTAACGGGATGCCACCCGGATCCAAACCGCATCACACCCCTGCGCTACACTCCCCGTAGGCTCCAATCGCCGGGGAGATCCGCCCATGCGCGGCTGCGCGCCCCTTCTTCTTCCGTCTCAAGTCGCCGCACAACGCGATCGCCGGCTTCGGGTACTTCGCGAGCTTCAGCGTGCTGCCGGCGTGGCTCGCGTGGGAGAGCTTCGGACCCAAGAACGGCGCCGCCGACTTCGACGAGATGCGCGCGCGCATCGAGCGCTACCGTCGACGCAACGGTGCGCCAGCCTCCCAGCGTCCGGGCGACTACTCGATCGGCTGCATCATGGTGGCGAGCCCGGTGTTCTTCCCCGAGGAGCTGTGGGTGCGCGAGCCGAAGGGCTGGGCGCCCAACATCGTGCGCGGCCGCGGCGAGGACCTCACGCAGGCCGAGGGGCTGCGCATCTTCGCCGAGTGCCTTGACCGCGCTCAGCACCTGGGCGCGCCGATGCTCGCCGCCGAGTCCGAAGCGCCCCGCTACGGCGAGCCGACGCTCGTGGCGCCGCGGCTTGGGCAGGGCATCTTCCGCGTGTCGGTGCTCGACGCGTATGACCGCGCGTGCGCGGTCACGGGCGAGCATTCGCTGCCGGTGCTCGAGGCGGCGCACATCATGCCGTACGCGTCCGGCGGCACGCACCAGGTCACCAACGGACTGCTGCTCAGAAGCGACATCCACCGCCTGTTCGACCTGGGCTACGTGACGGTCACGCCCGAGTACCGCTTCAACATCTCGGACGCGCTTGCCGAGGACTTCCACAACGGCCGCACGTACTACGCCGAGCGCGGGAAGCGGGTGATCCTGCCGAAGGTCGAGGCGATGCAGCCGAGCAGGGAGCTGCTCGCGTGGCACGGCGAGAGCGTGTGGCGGGGGTGAAGACCAAGACCACTGGGGCGCATGCGGTTAGCCGAATCGCAGAAGTGCGGGCTCGGTAGTGCAGTAGCTGTGCGCCGCGGCTTGCCTGCACTGGAATTCGTGCACGTCAGCCATTCATGCGAGAATCAGTTGGGCGGCATCACAGGACGAAGGCGGGATTGGCATCGGGGCACCTCACTTCATGGAGTGGGACGGGAGGCAGTGGCAGGACTACTGTCTGCGGCTGCTGCGTGTTCGCCATGCGAATCATCAGCTCCAGGAGGTTCCCGATCGACACAAGGGCGATCTGGGAATCGAAGCGTTTACGCATGAGGGAACGCTATATCAGTGCTACGCCGCGCAAGAACCACTCTCCGTCCAGGACCGCTACGAGAAGCAGCGCGACAAGCTCACTGAAGATATTGGGAAACTGAAGTCGAACGAGCTGGAGCTCGCACGGCTACTGGGCCAGGTTCGCGTCACTCGCTACGTGTTCATGGTTCCGCGCTACGATTCTCGACATCTCATCGCTCACGCACAGACCAAAGCTACGGAAGTGCGGAGCTGGGGCCTCCCGTTCATTGACGAGGTCTTCACGATTACCGTTGAGACGGACGACTCCTATTCAGCGGAGCGCGACCAGGTGTTCTCTATTCCTGATCCGTTGTTGAACGTTCAACCCGCCAGTCCTGAGGAAACGACCGCGTGGGGAGATGACCATCCCGACTTGCTCGACGATGCGCGTGACAAGCTCGTTGGCATCGGACTGAAGGGCAGCAGTCTGACGACATACTTAGATACGCTCGTCGGAGCCTTTCTCTCCGGGGAGAATGCGCTTGACAGCTTGCGTTCGAAGTTCCCCGACAGTTGGGAGGCGGTGCGCCGGACTGTCAGCGGCAGAGAGAGGACGCTCGCTCTCGACTACCCATCTGGTTCAGCCGAAGCACCTGGAGACGTGAGAGGGATTGCTGCTTCGCTGGCCGACCTCATTCGCCAAGCCGCACCTCCATTGCCCGCTGAGGTTGCTCATGATCTAGCCTGGGCTACGGTCGCCGACTGGATTCTCAGGTGTCCCCTTGACTTCGAGGAGGCCTCTTGAGCGAGGCCGAACACCTGCAGGATCTGATGGGGGATCTCTCGGCGGGCGTCGTGTTCTCGCGTCGCCGGGATCCAATCCCTGGTGATCTTCGTCTGTCCTGGCGCCTGTCGATGCTGTGCATTCTGCTGCACAAGTTCTGGGGAAGCAAGACGTCCCTGCCATGCCTGCATACCATGTGGTGGGCGACTCGAACCTCAGATACGAGAGAGCTCTTCCTTCGCTGGCACGAGGGGAGGAAGCGTCCCGACGAGATCCTCGTACGCTACGATCCATCGTTGACGCTGACGGTGGACTTGGCTGTAGGTCAAGAACTGGCCGCCGTGTCAGATGCAGGGGCGATACTGCTTACACCTGCTGGTAAGCGCTTGGCTGAGAAGGTGTGGCTGGAGGACGAGGTCCTCTTGGCTGAGAAGTCGTTTCTGCTGACTCTGCCCACGCTGAGTCAGAGGTCCCTCGGGGAGTTGACGGAATGGTAGGAAGGCCTCATCTTCGCTTGCTCGCGATTAGGCTCACGGCCGAGACTCCAGTTGGAGCGGTCGGCCACACGCTGCAGTTCAGCGGCGGACTCAATGTCATTCGCGCGGACAACTCGAGCGGGAAGTCCACGACCCTCCAGGCCATTGTCTACGCCCTGGGCGTCGAGGGGATGCTCAGCGCTCGCCGTGAAGTACCGCTGCCACACGCTATGACTGACGAGGTCTCGGTAGCCGGGACAGAGGCCGAAGTGATTTCATCGTCGGTTGAACTCGAGATTGAGAACGGCTCGAGCGAGGTTGTTACGGTCAAGAGATATGTCAAGCATCCCACAATCAGCACCCAGCTCGTTACCGTGTCAGATGGCTCTGCAATACGTGAGGGCGAATCAGCGGCAACACGTGACTTCTTCGTTCGACGCCCCGGTTCGGCTCAGCGCGAGGCTGGCTTTCACCGCTTTCTGGCCGAGTTCATCGGATGGACGCTTCCTCAAGTGTCACGCATGGATGGGAGCGAGTGCCCACTGTATCTTGAAACGCTGTTTCCGTACTTCTACGTGGAGCAGAAGCATGGTTGGTCTGGTGTGCAAGCCCGCATTCCCACGTACTTCGGGATTCGCGATGTCGGAAGGCGGTCCGCGGAGTACGTGCTAGACCTTGAGGTGTTCCAGAGAATCCTGACGGCGCAGAGGATTCGATCGACTATTGGCCTCCTGGACGCTGAATGGAAAGAGACTTTCGTCGCGCTCTCGATGAAGGCGCGCACCGCTGGTGCAGCGCTGGCTGCTGCACCCAGGTCTATAGCTGACTCTGGCGATCCAGAGAGTGGACGGATCATCGTCTACGTGGGAGAGGACTGGCTGCCAATCGCTGAGGCGGTGGAGGCCCTGGGCGTCGAACTACAGGCGCGCGAATCACGCCCGGTCGCCACAGTTGGCGAGATGGCGGAGCAGATGGAGACGGACTTGGGGGCCTCGGAACGAGAGGTCGTCTCGACGATGACCAGGTTGGCTGTCGTTCTGGATGAGAGAAGTGAACTTGATCGCCGTGCGGAGGAACTCGAACAGCGTATCGATGCGCTCGGCGAAGACCTGCAGCGCCAGCACGACGCGTTGACCCTTGCGGACTTGGGCTCCCAGGCGGCGCTCTCAGTCGTTGGGGAGCGCGTGTGCCCTACATGCCACCAAGATGTCTGCGACGGCATGGATGTCACCGCACACGCCATGACGGCCGCCGAGAGCATCCGGTTCATCCAACGGCAACTCGCAACGTTCAGGGCGAGCCTTGAGGACGTAACGCGCGCATCTAGGGCCATGGAGTTACGTGAGTCGAGTCTTCGTGAGGAACTCGCCACCCAGCGTCGTAGAGTGCGGACAGCGAGAGAGGCCCTGGCCGAACGTACACAGGCTCCCTCTGTTGCGGACGTGAGCGAGCGCGTAGCTCTTCGTGATCGAGTGGACCGTCTGCGCGAAGCCGCGGAGGAACTGGAATCTCTGAGATCTACGCTTGCCGACCTAGCTCTCGCCCACGTGGAGCAGAGGAAGCGGCTGGGTGACGTGGATGTCTTCAAGCTATCGGAGGGGGACGCAGAGAAGCTTGCGCAGTTGCAGACCTATGTGCGGAGCCAACTCGGTCGATACCATTTCTCATCGCTCGCCCCTGAGCAGGTCGATATCAGTCACGAGACCTACCGACCGGTTAATGAGGGCTTCGATCTTGGTTTCGACCTATCTGCAAGCGACATGATTCGCTTGATTTGGTCCTATCTGCTCGCATTGCTCAGAGTGAGCGAGGAACACTCCGGGCAGCATCCGGGCCTACTGATCTTTGACGAACCACGTCAGCAGGAAACCGCCAGCAGCAGCTTCAGGGAACTCCTGCATGAGGCAGCGGAACAGGGTGCGCGAGGATCTCAGGTCATCTTTGCAACCAGCGAACCAAGAGACGCATTGCTGACCATGCTTGAAGGAGCGGACTACACCTTGCTGGACATACCTGCGGGCGAGAAACTCCTCCGCGCGATAGAGCCCGGATTCGAGACGGCATCGCACTAGAACCTGCCGAACCCACGAATCAGCCGGGATCGCTTCGCTCGCAGGCTATCCACGAAGGCGTCAGCGGAGAGCCACCGCGTCAGTGTGCAGCTCGTCGCGTGCAGCGCCCGCGTATCAGAAGCAGCCCGCTTTCGGGCAGAGGTGCCAGCATGCGATTCAAACGACGCTTGACTGTAGCATGATATCGCGTAGGATAGAGGTACAGGATAGGATAGTGTAGGAGAATGGGTGAATCGCGTGGAGTCCAGACAGGGTGTCGTCGCTCTGCTAGTCGTGTCGGTCAATGAGCTTGAGCAAGAGTTCCAGCAAGCCGCATTCGATGTAGTTCGCGAAGCGGGGGATTACGATTTGTCCGAGTCCCTCTTGGCGGTTGCGAGAGACATGCGTGCTGTTGGACGCCGGGTAGAGGGTCTGATGTCGGGCGATCGGGCACGGCCTCAGCAGAGCTCACCTGTCCGGCAGCCGATGCAGAGGAGTTCCCGAGCGAAGTATCCGCGGTTCGAGGTTTCCGACGACCGAATCATGAAGATCGGCAAGGGCAAGAAGCGGGGAGCAGAGGAATACAGACATGAAGCGCCGGTGGAGTCGCTCGGCAGCTTGACTGCGTGGCTCGATGGGGCAATCGCCTCAGGTGCGTACGAATGGAACGCGCAAGAGGTGGTCGAAGCACTGGCGCCTGATGTGCCCAGCTATCAGACCTACCTGCTATTGGCCGCTCTTCGCTCGGTTGGATTGCTGACCCTGGTCAGGAGAGGCACATACGAGCGGGCGGACAAGAGCGTTCCGACGTCACAGTACTGGGACATTCTGAAGGCGGAGTACGGGCAATGCGTGGACGGGGGCGCGTCATGACGAATGACGCTAGCCTCGCCAACCATGAGGTCGTGACTATCGCGGTGTTTCTGCTTCGCGGGGATATCCAGTTGGTCGAGACAGAGGACGTTGCTGTCAAGGCTGCGGAAGTGGCCCCTGGGCGCTTCAGTTGGCGCAAGTACCCGGAGCAGATCAACTTCGAGTCAGTGCGCAGGCGGCTGACCACCGCTGCTGACGATTATGGCTATGTCATCGGGTCACAGAGGGACGGCTGGCGTTTGACGGACAAAGGGCGCGAGTTTGCTGAGGCTGCCGCCGAGCGCCTGGAGGTCGCCGAGCAGAGGAGGCCGCTTTCGCTGAGAGAGAAGCAATGGAGGAGTCGCGAAAGGGAGCGGATGCTCTCATCTCACGCATACTCTGCTTTCACGAAGGGAGACAACTCGAGCTTCACGGTTGAGGATGCCGAGCGATTCTTCAGGATTGATGAGCATGTTAGTGCTCAGCAGAGGAAGGCGCGTGTGGAGCGAGCGCTCGTCTTCTTCTCGGACGACGATGAACTGGGGGCGCTCGTTGCCGCAATGGCAGCACTTCTGAGTGGGAGGAATCGGGATGACCAGTGAACCGGGACTCATGGTCAGGAGCCACGTTGGTCGTGACCTTCAGCAGAGCGCTCAGCTCTTCAACACCGATCGGAAGGTCGTGTGGGAGTACGTAGTGAACAGTCTCCAGTACGTGGATGGTGATGTTGCCCCAGTGGTGAGCGTGACCATGCGTAGCCGCCAGAAGTCCATAACCATCATCGACAATGGACGCGGCATGGACTGGGATGGGCTCCAGAACTACTTCGTGATGCACGGCGAGAACGTGGACCGCAAGGCCGGCAAAGGCGGTCGAGGCTTCTTCGGCACTGGCAAGTCGGCGGCTTTCGGCATCGCTGACACTCTGCGGGTGCAGTCCGTACGCAACGGCAGGCGGAGCACGGTCGAACTGACCCGAGAGAGCATCGAGTCTGAAGATGCCGATCAAGGGGTTCCCATTCGCACGGTCGAGCGCGACGTTCAGACGGATGAGCCGAACGGCACCAGGGTCGACATCGAGCGCATCAAACTAGGCAAGTTGGACCCATCTGGCGTTGTCGAGTATATCGAGCGGAATCTTGCCTTTTGGCGCCGCGACGCTCAGGTGTTCGTGAACAACCGAGAGTGTGAGTACACCGAGCCAGACGTGGAGCGCGAGTGGTCGTTCAGGCCCGAAGCGCCCTTGGCTGAGGCGCTAGGCGACATCGAACTGAGAATCAAGAAGGCGTATGCACCCCTTGACGACGCGCAGCGGGGTATCGCGATCTTGGCTAGTGGCGTGGTTCACGAAGTGACGCTCGGAACCAGCCACGGAAAGGAAATGTCGCAGTACCTCTTTGGTAGCGTCGATGTCCCTACTCTCGACGAGGATAAGTCGACGCCGGCCCCATTCACCATGGACCGTAGCGGAGAGCTGAACAAGAGCAACCAGCTCGTCCAGAAGCTCTTTGCGTTCATGGATCCACGGATAGCCGAAGTCAGGGAGATTCTTGCACAGGAGGCCAAGGAGCGCCGGCAGTCCGAGGCGATGAAGCGACTTCAGAACGAAGCAGACCGCATCGCTGAGGTTATTAACGAGGATTTCAGGGATCTGAAGAGCCGACTTGCGCGAGCCCGAGCGAAGACCAAGGGTGCGGCTGACGCTTATGGCGTTGGCGGCGCAGATGATTCCGCAGACGACTTGGTGTTCGGTGATGAGTTGCCCGCTACAAGGACGCCGATTGAGTCGGACTCTGAAGGCGGCGATTCGACGGGCGAGAATGAACCGAATCAGCCCAATGTTGCAGAGCAGGAGGACTCCACCGAACTGGCGGGGCAAGAAGGCGGCGGAACAGCGAAGCCGCGGAAGACGTCTGGCGGATTCAGTGTGGAGTTCGAACATCAGGGCACTGATGGCCGACGCACGAAGTACATGTCTGAGACGAGAACAATATACGTGAACCTGGACCATCCGCAGATCGCTGCCGCTGTCGGCGATGGGGACACGGACGCGTTGGAGTTCCGGAGGCTAGCCTATGAGGTTGCCTTCAGCGAGTATTCGGTGGCACTTGCGCAGGAGTTGGCCGACTCCGGATTCTATCTCGAGGTTCAGGAGGCGCTGTACGACATTCGGGAGCGTGTCGACAAGATGGCCCGCCGAACCGCACCGCTGTATTCCGCGAACGCCTAGGGTCGACTGTGTCGACGCTAGAGAACGAACTCCGAGGCACTCTGGCGGGGCTTGTCGGTGGCGGTTCGCGTGACTCAGGCAGGAATGCGGACATCATCATCGCGCGCTACGGCTGGGACGGCGCTCCGCCAAGGACACTTCAGGCTGTGGGGGACGAATTCGGCATCACGCGTGAGCGCGTCCGGCAGGTATGCGTTCGCGCATCGCGGCGTTTGTCGAAGGGCACCCGGCCGATGATGCCGTTGCTCGATGAAGCACTCACCTTGTTCGCGCAGAGCGTCCCTTGTGAGGCATCAAGTTTCGGCGCGAAGCTCGTAGAGTCAGGCCTGAGTGAACGTGGCATTGATGGCGCCGGCATGTTGGGTCTCGCGGACTTCTTCGGTCACGAACTCGACGCGGTGTTGGTCGAACTCGGAGAGGTACGGCTCGTCGTGGATCGAGACTCCGTTGGCCTTGCTGGAAAGGTACGTCAGACGGCACGCAAGTTGGTCGGCACGCACGGAGTGGCGACTGTTGCCGAAATCACAGCGGAGCTGTGGGGCGAGCTTGATGAAGTGGAACAAGAACGTCGCGAGAAATCCATGAGACTTGAGTTGGAGGCCGATCCGACGGTTGTCTGGCTGGATGGAGACAGGCGATGGTTGTGGCTCACGGACATACCTGACGGCAGGAATCGCCTACTCAACAATGTTCGCAAGGTCTTGAGCGTCTCTGGCGAGATTGATGCGACGGACTTGCGCCGTGCGGTTCGACGTGACTGGCGAATGGGCGGCTACGCACCGCCGGCGCGCATACTCCTTGCCTTCGCCGAGGCTGTGCCGGAGTTGGAGCGCGCAGACGGCGTGATCAAATCGACACACTCATACTCCCGCGAACAGTATCTGTCCGACACCGAGTACGTCATTGTCGAGGTGATTCTGGAGCACGAGGGCGTCATGCGGTTCGAGAATCTCAGACGCGTGGCCCTCGACTATGGGGTCGGCGATGCTGCATTCAAGCAGCGGATGTCACAATCACCCGTCATCAGGAAGTACGCGCCATGCGTGTACGGGCTTTCCGGGGTCGACGCGTCGCCGGATGCAGTGGACGCGCTCACCGTTCCCACGCAGCGAAGTCGGGTTCTACAGGACTGCGGCTGGACTGATGATGGGAGGCTCTGGGTGGCCTATCAGCTCAGCACCAACACGGTTCAGGCCGCAGTCCTCGCGGTTCCCGCGGTGGTTCGAGACTTCATTCTCGGTGAACACCAGTTGGAGGACCCGACCGGCAGGGCGAGCGGGACCTTGGTGGTCAGGGGGCAAGCGGCATGGGGGATCCGACGCTTTCTGGGCAGGAGCGGTGCGGAGCCCGGGGATACGCTCCTGCTTGTCTTCGATCTTGCCAGACGTGTGTGCCAGTGCTATCTCGGTGACGAGACAGTTCGCGATGAGGTGCTTGCGGATTAGTAGCTCGAACTTGTGGGGACCCGGTGGTACTTGTAGCTCGCCCGTTGAGCATGCTCTATGTCACGGCTCCCTGCTAACCCCGGGGTCGAGCGGACTCACTCTTGCTCGCCGCTCATATCCAAGAACTTACAACTCTGTGTACTTCGCCCTATTGCCCTTCGCCCTCTCCGCCGGGTACTTCGCGTCGTTCTTCGCAAGCTTCTGCCGCACCGCCTCGGCCGGGTCGATCCCCGTGTCGTGCGCCAGCAGCAGCGCGTAGATCAGCACGTCGGCGATCTCCTCCTCGATCTCGCTCCGCCGCTTCTCCACGTCTTCGGCGATCGTTTCGTCGCTGCTCCACTGGAAGCACTCGAGCAGCTCGGCGGCCTCGATGCTGATGCTCGCGGCGAGGTTCCTGGGCGAGTGGAACTGCTTCCAGTCGCGCTCGTCGCGGAACTTCACGATCTGTCGGGTGAGGTCTTCGAGCATCGGTGTCAGCCCTCCAGCGGCTCTTCGGCGGCAATCTGCGGGGAGGTCGGCATGAGCGCGTAGTCGGCCTTAGGCATGCGGCTGCGCAGGTATCCGGCCAATGCGGGGTCGGTGCAGAACACGTAGCAGCCCTTCATGCCGCGGGTCATGAGCACGCGGTAGGTGTTGCGGATGAGCTCGTCGGCGATGCGGGTGGCGCGCTCGGGGTCGTGCTTGGCGAGCTTCACGATGCCGCTGAGCGCCTTGTCGGACTTCGCGCGCTTCGTGCGGTCGGTAATCACGTGGCCGCCCTCGAAGCGCAGGTCGTCGCCCACGATCACGCCCACGTAGTCGAACTCGAGGCCCTGGCAGGTGTGGATGCAGCCCACCTGGTCCACCGACCCCTCGTCGATCGCCCAGGTGTCGCTGTTGTTGAGGTTCCACGATCGCGCGTATGCGTGCGGGCGGATGACGATGTCGTGGTGGTTCGGGTTCGCGCGCTTGGCGCCGCTTTCCCACTCCCAGCAGTAGCCGGCCACCACGCGCGACTTGTTGGCGGCGGCGTTGCGGGCATCGATCGCCGCGTGCATTTCGTTCGGGTCGTCGAAGACGCGGAAGTCGTAGTCGAGGTCGGCCACGTCCTCCTCGGCAGGGCGGATGCCCAGCACATCGTCGAGCCAGGTGAGGTAGCCGTCGCTGCCGTTGCAGCGGAACTGCGAGAAGAGGTCGGCCTCGTGGATGCGCGCGCCCGCCTCCCCGGCATGTGCGCGGATGTCGGACACCGTGCCGGCGTCGCGGAGCGTGACGCGCTGCGTCTCGTCGATGAAGAAGACTGCGAAGCGCGTGGCGGCGATGATCTCGGCGATCTGGTTCTCGCCCAGGTTGCCGTACAGGCCCGACTTCTCGTTCAGGCGGTGGGCCTCATCGATCACGAGCGCGTCGAACGACTCCTCAGCCAGCTCCCAGAAGGCGCCCGAGCCGCGGAAGAGGTTGTTGATGTAGGAGAGGGTGCGGTCTCTCCCGCGCAGCAGGCGCGCGTACACGTTGCGCGGCGCGCTGTTCTTGGAGACGTACTGGACCGTCATCTCCCCGGCGGTGAGACGCACGAGCAGGTTCACCGCCACGACCGACTTGCCGGTGCCCGGGCCGCCCCGGACGATGAGCACGTGCTTCTCGCCGGTGTGCTGCGCCTCGCGCGCGAGGGCCACGGCGGACTCGAAGACCACCTTCTGGTCGTCGATCATCACGAACTCGTCGTTGCCGTCGAGCATGCCGGACAGCGCGTCCTGGAGCGACTTGGACGGGCGCAGACGGCCGCTCTCGATGTGGTAGAGAACCTGGCCGTCGTCGGCGTGCGTGATGTGGCGACAGATGAAGTCGCGGAGCTTGAGCGCGTCGCCGTTGCAGAACGCGGGCGCGCGCTCCAGGTACTCGAGGTAGGCGGGGTCGAGCAGGGGGTCGTACCCCCCCGCGGTGTGGTAGTTGTGCAGGTACGCGCAGGGTACGAGCTGGATCTGCGCGTCTCGGACGGACTCGTTGTAGTCCTCGATCATCCGCGCGTAGGACCAGGCCTGGTAGGAGGGGTGGGAGGTCTCCGTCATGCCCCCTTTGAAGCGTGTCTTCACGATACCGTCCTTTGTGGGGACGGCCTCCAGGCTCTGCCACTGCTTGAGCTCCACGATCACCGCGGCGTCGCGGTCGCCGTTCTGGCGGCCGGTGAGTAGGAAGTCGATTCGGCTGCTCGTGTACGGCACCCCGAACTCGATCGCCACGCCGCACCCGCCGGGGATCGCCTCGCAGTTGAGCACCCGGTACATGTACTGCATCGAGTTGCGCCAGCTCTCCACCTCGCGCGGGTTGGCGCGATGGATCCTGCGCTCGAAGGCCGTCGTGATGTGGTCGGCGATGAGGTCGCGGTCCACGTCGTCCATGAACTCGGCCTTGGTTGCCTGGTACACGAGCACGGGGCGGCTCCGGGGAAGAGCGGATGGGGCTGAGGTAAGGGTAGCAGAGGAGGGAGGCGGTTCACTCCCCTTCGGCATCTTGACCAATCGAACGTATGTTCTATCATGGGCAGTGGGGATGTGTCCTGTGATTTCAAGTCAGGGCGCTGAGCAGGTGAAACGAGTTTGAAGTCACAATTTGTGACTTCAAACGAGGCGGGGGGACCATGAGCAACGACACTGCCATCGTGCCGGATGAGGCCGCAACACTGAACATCCGGGTGGTTCGGGGGACGAACGCGATTCTGGACGAGGATCTTGCCGGTCTCTACGGCGTCGAGACCAAGGTACTCACCCAGGCTGTCCGCCGGAACATCTCTCGGTTTCCCGACGATTTCATGTTCGAGCTCACCTGGGAGGAGTGGAGCGCTCTTCGGCAGGGCTCAGGTCAGGACCTGACGAGAGGCGGGCGCCGCAAGCCGCCGCTCGCTTTCACCGAGCAGGGCATCGCGATGCTCTCGAGCGTGCTGCGCAGCCCTCGCGCCATCGCCGTGAACGTACAGATCATGCGTGCGTTTGTGCGGCTGCGCGAGATTCTGGCGGAGAACGCGAACCTCTCACGTCGGCTGGATGATCTGGAGCAGCGCTACGACGAGCAGTTCAAGATCATCATCCAGGCGATTCAGGCGCTCACGGCACCACCGGCGAGGCCGCGGAATCCGGTGGGGTTCAGGCCCTGAGTCACCCTCGGCAGACGCCCGCCACGCCGAACTCGATCGCCACGCCGCAGCCGCCCGGGATCGCCTCGCAGTTGAGCACCCGGTACACGTACTGCATCGAGTTGCGCCAGCTCTCCACCTCGCGCGGATTGGCGCGGTGGATCCTGGGCTCGAAGGCCGCCGTGATGTGGTCGGCGATCAGATCGCGGTCCACGTCGTCCATGAACTCGGCCTTGGAGGCTTGATAGACGAGCACGCGGCGGCTCCGGGCGGGGTAGGAGGCTGCTGGAACCAGGGTAGCAGAGGGGGCGGAGTCTGACCTCGGCAGCCCCTGGCACTTGCGCGCAAGATGATGTAATGTGTGCGATATGTCAAAGGAACCAATACATTACGCACACAAAACGGCGAGTGGCTCACCCAACGCGGACGAGCTCTACCTCGCCGCTGAGACGCGCGCCGGGTACTTCACCACCGCCCAGGCGGCAGATGCCGGCTACTCGCGGGCCTTGCTCGCGCATCACACGGCCTCTGGCAACCTCGAGCGGGTCGATCACGGCATCTACCGGCTGCGGCGCTACCCAGAGTCACCGCACGCGGACCTTGTGGTGGCGTCCCTGCGAGCTGGCGACGCAGCAGCGATATCGCACGAGAGCGCGCTGGCACTCTGGGACCTCTCGGATGTGCTGCCGTCCGAGGTCCACGTGACCGTGCCCAGAACAGCATCCCGTCGTCGGCCCGGGCTGAGGCTCCACACCGGCGCACTCGGCGAGAGCGACGTCACCGAGCGTGAGGGTGTTCGGGTCACGACCGTGGAGCGCACCATTGCCGATGTCGCCCGCGGCGGGCTCTCTGACGAACTGGTACTCCAGGCAATCGGCGAGGCGCTCGAGCGGGGTCTTACCACCCGTGCCCGCCTGCAGCACCTCAGCGAGACGCGCGGTGGCCGCACGAAACGTCTCGTGGAGCGCGCGCTGCGATGAAGTATGCGGACGGCACGGCATTCCGCACGACGCTCGAGGAGCGTTTGCGCTCGGAGTCTCTCGCCACGGGGGTCGCGCTGTCGCGTCTGCGGAAGACCGTCGCTTTCGATCGGCTTCTCGCGCGTCTCCAGGTGGGTGCGCCCGAAGCGTGGGTCCTCAAAGGCGGTCTGGCCCTGCAAGCACGTCTGCACGAACGGGCGCGCACTACAAAGGATGTCGACCTGCACACGCGGGAAGAAGCAGACGCGGCGGTGGACCTGCTCGTGTCGTGTGCGCTGATCGATCTCGGCGACTACTTCGGCTTCACCGTCGCTCGGCCGTCGACGCTCGGTCAGCCGCTGCGGTGCCCCGTTGAGGCGCAGCTTGGCGGGAGAACGTTTGGGTCATTCCATGTCGATCTCGGCTGCGGCGAGGAGTGGCTGGGAGCGGTGACGTGCATGCCCGTGACATCGCTCCTCGAGTTCGCGGACATCCCCGCCGTTGAGTTCCCGTGCTTCCCGCTCGGCCATCACCTGGCGGAGAAGGTCCATGCCCTCGTGCGGCCCCGGGGTGGGCGAGACAGCAGCAGGGTGAAGGACCTCGTGGACCTCGTGCTCGTCGCGGAGACAAGCTAGGTGGACCCGACCGAGCTGCGCGTAGCGCTCGAGGCGACGTTCGGCGCGGATGCCACGTGCGAACTGCCCCCGCGGCTGCCAGCGCCACCTCGGTCGTGGGAAGCGCAGTACCGGGTGATGGCAAGGGACCTCGGCCTGAGCGCGGCGACACTCGATGAGGGGGCGGCTGTGGCCGCAGCGCTCGTGGACCCGGTGCTGCTGGACTTGGAGCAGACCGATGGCGAGTGAGGCTACCTGTCCTCGCAGTTGAGCACCCGGTACATGTACTGCATCGAGTTGCGCCGGCTCTCCACCTCGCGCGGGTTTGCGCGGTGGATCTTGCGCTCGAAGGCCAGGGCGGACGGGGGCCGTGTCCCGCCCTACCGCAGCGCCTCCTCCGATGCCCCGAGCCGTCGCGATATCTCGGCGGCCGCGTTGCGGACCACCGACGCGAGGCCCCCCAGTCGATCGAGCGGCATTCGCGTAGCCGGCCCGGAGATGCTGATCGCCGCTACCACGTCACCCCGGTGGTCGAACACCGGTGCTCCCACGCACCGGATCTCACACTCGTTCTCCTGGTCGTCGATCGCATACCCCTCGGCACGCGCTCGCTCCATCTCGGCGCGCAGAGCTTCGGGTTCCACGATCGTGTACTCGGTTCGCGCTTGCATACCGTGTTGCACGACCGCGTCGAGCACGGACGTGTCCGAGTGGGCGAGAAGCATCTTGCCCATCGCGGTGCTGTACAGCGGCTGACGGCTGCCGATTCGGGAGACCGTGCGCACCGAAAGCGGGCTCTCCACCTTGTCGACGTAGACCACGTCCACTCCATCGCGCACGCCGAGGTGCGCCGTCTCCTGCGTCTCCGCCACGAGCGTGCGCAGGACCGGCTCGGCAACGTCATGTACGTCGAAGTGCTCGAGGTAGATCTGGCCGAGCCGCGCGGTCTGCGGGCCCAGCCGGTAGCGTCCGGTGTCCTCGTCCTGCTCGACGAGCCGCGCCTCGGCCAGGGGCTGCAACAGCCGCGAGACCGTGCTGCGGTTCACGCCGCTTGCGGCGGCGATCTCCGTGAGTGTGGGCGAGTGTCCGCGCTCGCATGCTGCGGCCACTACGCCCAGCAGGTCGAGCGCGCGCCTGAGTGACGACGATTGGTTTCTGCTCGCGGTCATGCGTGCTCCCGTGGTCGCGATATGGGCGCCAACTTGACGCCCGCTGTCAGTATAGGCACTATAGTGGGTAACAAGCAAACGTGAGGTTTGCTATGCAAACAGATTCGAGGGGACAACAGTTTCACCATTCCGCCACGCCACCCCCTGACAGGGGACGCGCGTGGCCGTTGCGCTGTGTCTCGTGCAGCCAGACGTTCTCCGACATGGCGTACCGCTGCAGTCGATGCGGCGGGGTGCTCGAGGTAGACATCTCGCTCACGCGCGAGCAATGGGACGCGGTGGAGTATCCGTCAGTGGCTGCCAGTCAGTGGATGTACCGGGCGCGAATGCCCGTGGGGTTGGCTGACCCGATCACGCTCGGCGAGGGCGCCACACCGCTCATCAACGCGACATCTGCTCTGGCCAGACCCGGTCACCCCGGTGAGGTCCTCCTCAAGGACGAGACCGGCAACCCTACGGGGTCGTTCAAGGACCGGCTCGTCTCGGTAGGCATAAGCCGCGCGGTCGAGGACGGGTACACCGCGATCGTGTGTGCATCCACGGGGAACGCCGGTGCGTCGGCAGCCGCCTACGCCGCGCGCGCCGGCCTTCCCTGCGTGGTCTGCGTCCCGGCATCTGCTCCTGCCGCCAAGCTGCGGCAGATCCAGGCGTACGGCGCACGCTTCGTAGCGGTGCACGGCACCTATAGCGATGCGTGGGCGGTGGCCGACGCACTGCAGCGTGTCGGCTCCTTCGTCAACGTCACCACCACCTATCAGAACCCGTACGGAGTCTCCGCCCTGCGGGCAGTGGCCTACGAGCTGCTCGACGAGATGGGCGGCGAGGTTCCCGACGCGGTCTTCGTGCCCACAGGCTCCGGTCCGCTCGTGCGCGGCGTGCTGTGGGGTTACGAGGAAGCGCTGGCACTCGGCATCATCGACCGCGTGCCCGCAGTAGTGGCGGTGCAGGCCGAGGGCTGTGCGCCGATCGTGCGAGCCTTTGACGCGGGCGCCGAGGAGGTCGAGCCCTGGGGCGAGCCGCACACCGCGGCCGCCGGCATCGCTGATCCTCTCGAGGGCTACACGCAGGACGGTACGTACACGCTCGCGATGGTGCGCCGCAGCAGCGGCTGGGCCATCGCAGTGTCCGACGATGAGATCCGCAGCGCCGCAGCCGAACTCTCCCTCCAGGTCGGCGTGTTCTCCGAGCTCAGCGGCGCTGCGGGTCTTGCCGGACTGCGTGCCTCACTGGCCCACGGCATCCTCTCGCCTGAGGCCACCGCAGTGGTGCTGGTCACCGGCTCGGGATTCAAGGATCTCGACCGCCGGGACGTTCCCTCGGGCTCGCGGCTCGACTTTCATCCGGCCATCGACGACGTCGCCGAGTTGGCCGAGCGGATCATGGCGGAAGGTCCCGGCAACGGCGGGGCATGACGAGGGACGGCGCGGATCGGGCAATCGAGCGAGATAGGAGTGAGATGATGAGGCGCATGAGAAGGTTCCTAGGAGAGGGTGGAGGCGGACGACTGCGCACGCTGCTGGTGCTGTCCATCGTTCTGGCACTCGCAACTGCGGTGGGCTGCGCTGAGACTGCAGTGGAAGAACCGGACGAGGGCACCCCGCCTCCGGTCGTTGAGGAGGAGGAGACCACGCTCGATCGCATCAAGAGCGAAGGCGTGGTGCGTGTGGGCTTCGCCAACGAGGCGCCGTATGCGTACTCCACCCCCGACGGCAAGCTCGCGGGTTTCATGCCTGCGACGATGGAGTACATCTTCAGCCAGATCGGTGACATCAGACTCGAAGGCGTGCTCACCGAGTTCAGCGGTCTGATCCCGGGTCTGCAGGCAGGCCGCTTCGACTGTGTCGGCGCCGGTCTGTACATCAATGCCGAGCGCGCCGAGCAGGCCATCCCGGCCAATCCGCAGTACACCGCGGCCGAGGGCATGGCGGTTCTCGCCGGTAATCCGAAAGGCATCACCGGCTATGCGGATCTGCTCAAGGACGGCGTGAAGTTCGGTACGGTCTCCGGTTCGATAAACCTGCAGTACGCAACGGACGCCGGTGTGGCCGAGGGCGACGTCGTGCTGTTCCCGGACGTGCCTTCGGCCCTCGCGGGTCTTGAGGCCGGCCGGGTGGACGCCATCGGCATGAGCGTGATCTCGCTGCGTGATGCGATGACGAAGTCGGGCACCACCAAGATCGTGATCGCCGATCCGTTCACCGCTCCCGAGGGCGCGAACGCCTACGGCGCCGTGTACTTCGCGCTGGGCGATGAGGAGCTTGCAGAACTGTACAACGCGGAACTCGCGAAGGCGGTCGAGTCCGGCAAGATCCTGGAGATCCTTGAGGCCCAGGGCTTTGGCAAGGAGATGCTGCCGCCCGAGGGTGTGACTTCGCAAGATCTGATCAAGTAGCACCGGCCCGTCTGTGAACTGATGCCGCCGTCTCGCGCACAAGACGGCGGGGCGGCGGCATCACACCGATGACGAAGGACCGCACCCGTGACTCAGTGGATACCACGTCTGCTCGACGGTCTGGCCATGACGGCACAGGCCACGATTGCGAGCTTTGCGCTCGCGGTTCTGGTCTCTTTCGTGGTGGGACTCGGGTCGCGCGTGCGGGTATTGAGGCCGATCTTCCGAATCTACGTTGAGGTTTTCAGGGGCACTTCCGCGCTCGTTCAGATCTTCTACTTCTTCTATGTGCTACCACTCGTCGGCGTGCAGTTGTCGCCACTCGTTGCGGGCGTCAGCGCCCTCGGTCTCAACTTCGGAGCGTACGGCTCTGAGATCGTGCGTGGCGCGATAGAGGCCGTGCCCCGCGGCCAGCACGAGGCGTCCGTTGCACTCAGCATGCCGCGCTGGCTCGCGATGCGCCGGATCATCCTGCCCCAGGCGGTGCGAACGATGATTCCGCCGTTTGGCAACATCCTCGTAGACCTCATGAAGACCACGGCGCTCCTGTCGATGATCTCGGTGGGCGACCTTGCGTTCGTCGGCAAGCAGGTCTTGCAGTCGGAAGGCAGCGCCGTGATGGCGTACCTGCCGGTCATGGTGCTGTACTTCGCATTCGCCGTTCTGTTAGGACGCGGTACCCACCGCATCGAGCAGCTCGTTGGCCGCGGCTGGAGCGAGGCGACGACGTGAGGATCGATTACGAATACGCGCTTCGCGTCCTGCCCGTGCTGTTGCGTGGAGCGGTGACGACGCTCCAGGCCACCATCGGCGGGATGGCGCTCGCGCTCATACTCGGGCTCGTGTTCGTCGTGCTGCTCCGCTCCAAGAACGTGTTCATCTCGTACCCCACACGGGCCGTCCTCGAGTTCGTACGCGGCACGCCGCTGCTCATCCAGCTGTTCTTCCTCTTCTACGTCCTGCCCGAGTGGGGAATCAGGTTGGAGGCGCTCGGCACGGGCATCTTCGCCCTCGGTCTGCACTACAGCACCTACATCGCCGAGGTGTACCGCGCCGGCATCGAGTCTGTTCCGCGCGGGCAGTGGGAGGCTTCGACGGCACTGAGCTTCAGCAAGGTCGACACGTGGCGGCGTATCGTACTGCCCCAGGCGGTCATCACCGTGCTGCCCATGCTCGGCAACTACCTCGTGGCGATGTTCAAGGAGACGCCGCTTCTGGCGACGATCACGGTGATCGAGATGCTTGGCGCGGGATTGAGTGCGGCGGCTTCGAGCTACCGGTACTTTGAGGTGTTCACCCTGATCGGCCTCATCTTCCTCGCGATGAGTCTGCCTGCGGGCGCACTCGTCCGGAAGTTCGAGGCGATCAACAAGCGGTACGCGTAAAGGAGCACGATGAACGATCACCGAGAAGTCCCGGCCATCAGGTTCACCGGCTGCAGCAAGGCCTTTGGCGAGACGGTCGTGCTTGACGACTTCTCGTGGGACGTGCCGGTGGGGCGCCGCGTGGCGATTCTCGGGCCGTCAGGCTCGGGCAAGACGACGCTCCTGCGGCTCGTGATGACGATCGAGCAACTCGACGAGGGCGCCATTGACGTGTTTGGCCGCCCGATCGCAGTCGGTCGCGACGCGCCGGCTGCCGAACGCCTCTCCGAGCGTCAGATTCGCGAGGTCCGTCGCGACGTGGGCATGGTGTTCCAGCAGTTCAACCTGTTCCCGCACATGACGGCTCTCGAGAACGTCATCGAGGCGCCGGTGCGCGTGCTCGGCAAGAACAAGAACGAGGCCGCCGAGCACGGGCGGCAGATTCTCGCGCAGGTGGGGTTGCAGGGCAAGGAGGACGCGCATCCGCGGAAGTTGTCCGGAGGTCAGCAGCAGCGCGTGGCGATCGCGCGCGCGCTCGCGATGGAGCCGCGGATCATGCTGTTCGACGAAGTGACGTCGGCGCTCGACCCTGAACTCGTCGGAGAGGTGCTCGAGGTCATCCGTGACCTGGCCGAGCACTCGAGCATGACGATGCTGCTCGTGACCCACGAGATCGGTTTTGCGCGTGACGTATCCGATGAGGTGCTGTTCATGGAGCACGGTCGCGTGGTGGAGAGCGGGCCTCCCGAGGACGTTCTCGGCAATCCCGCCGAGGAGCGCACGCGCTCCTTCCTCCGCGCCGTGGGGCCCCACTAACGCTGCATGCGGAAGCAGTCCTGCCCGCGCGCGGTGGGCGAACGAAAGGGATGAGACAGATGGACCTCACGATCCGCCCGGCTGACGACTGTCTGTGGGACTGCGTGAGTCTCGGCGAGGTCATGATCCGCCTCGACCCTGGTGAGGGTAAGGTCTGCACCGCCCGGTCGTTTCGAGTTTGGGAGGGCGGCGGCGAGTACAACGTAGCCCGGGGGCTGCGTCGCTGCTTCTCGCTGCGCACGGCGGTGGTGACCGCCGCTGTGGACAATGAGATCGGCCGGCTTCTCGAGGATCTCATGCTGCAGGGCGGGGTGGATCTCAGGCACGTGCGGTGGATCGACTTCGACGGTGTCGGCCGCTCGGCGCGCAACGCACTCAACTTCACCGAGCGAGGCTTTGGCGTGCGTGGTGCGAGATCGTGCAGCGATCGAGGTCACAGCGCCGCGTCGCAACTCGGTCCCGGACAGGTGGATTGGGAGCACATCTTCGCCACCGAAGGCGCCCGCTGGTTCCACACCGGCGGCATCTTTGCCGCACTCGGGCCCCAGACGCCGGATGTGGTTGTGGAAGCGATGACGGCGGCGCGTGCCGCCGGCGTGGTTGTCTCCTACGATCTCAACTACCGCGCGTCGCTGTGGAAGGACCTCGGCGGACACGAACATGCACGTGAGGTGAACCGTCGTATCGCCCCGCTCGTGGATGTGATGCTCGGCAACGAGGAGGACTTCTCGGCAGCTCTCGGATTTGAGATCCCGGGGGCCGATCTGTACGCCGAGTTCGATCTGGAGGCATACGGCAGGATGAGCGCGGAAGTAGCCGCAGCCTACCCCGATCTCAAGTGCGTGGCCACGACCCTGCGGCGCGTGGTCTCGGCAACCGCAAACGACTGGGGAGCGCTGCTGTACGCCGACGGCCGGCTGTATGAGGCGACGCGCCGCGACGGACTGGAGATCATGGACCGCGTGGGTGGAGGAGACAGCTTCGCCGCCGGTCTCATCTACGCGCTTCTTCAGGGCATGGACCCCAAGCAGGCGGTCGAATACGGTGCCGCACATGGCGCGCTGGCGATGACGACGCCGGGTGACACCTCGATGGTGACGCTTGCCGAGGTCGAGAAGCTGGTGCGGGGAGGTGGCGCTCGTGTCGAACGGTGATGCCATCGCGGCCGTTCGGGCCGTCGGCGTTGTGCCCGTGGTGACGCTTCCGGATGCCGCAACGGCCGAGCCGCTGTGCGAAACGCTTCTCGACGCTGGACTGCCGATCATCGAAGTCACCTTCCGCTCCGAGGCCGCAGCCGAGGCGATCGGACTCATCGCCTCAAAGTACCCCGAGATGTGTGTGGGCGCCGGAACGGTGACCGACCCGGCCCAGGTCAGCATGGCTCGAGACGCGGGTGCTGCATTTGCGGTGGCACCGGGACTCAATCCGTCGGTGGTTGCCGCTGCTCATGAGTCAGGACTCCCGTTCTGGCCGGGAGTATGTACGCCCACGGAGGTCGATCAGGCGCTCTCTCTCGGCCTGAAGGTGCTGAAGTTCTTCCCCGCCGGAGTACTCGGGGGAGCACGGACTGTGAAAGCGGTGCTCGGTCCGTTCCTGCATCTCGGGGTGGAGGTCATCCCCACCGGACAGGTGGACGAGGACTCGGCGGTTACCTACTGGGCGCTCGACGGCGTGCTTGCGGTCGGGGGCAGCTGGATCGCGCCCGAAGCGTTGGTGCTCGCGGGGGACTGGCGGGAAGTGAGCAGGAGGGCACGGGCTGCGGTCGTACGCTACCACGCCGTGCACGGTCAGATGCCTTAGGCGGTCGGACACGATGACGGTCCGCTCGCCCGAGGTGCCGAACGGAGGGGTGTTCATGTCGGCTGAAGCACGACTGATCGAACTGGGCATCGTTCTGCCGCCCGCGCCTTCGCCGGTGGCCTCGTACGTGACGATCGCGGAGACCGGCAACGTTGCATACACGGCGGGCCACGGCCCCCTGCGGGCCGATGGCACCATGATCGTCGGCCGCGTCGGCGAGGATCTTGATGTCGATGAGGCGCGTGAGGCCGCGCGCGTGACGGCGCTGGGGCTTCTCGCCACGATCAGGCAGCACCTCGGCTCGCTCGACAGGGTGACGAGGGTGGTCAAGATACTCGGGATGGTGAACGCGGTTCCCGACTTCGGGGAACACCCGGCGGTCATCAACGGCTGCTCGGACCTGTTCGTAGAGGTCTTCGGTCCGAGGGGTGTTCACGCGCGATCCGCGGTGGGCATGGGGTCATTGCCGGGACGGATCCCGGTGGAGATAGAGGTCGTCATCGAGTTCAAGTAGCGGGCTTCGCCGGATCTTTCAGCGTACTCGCGTCCTGGCGCCCGGTGAGCAGGAAGTCGATCCGGCTGCTCGTGTACGCCACCCCGAACTCGATCGCCACGCCGCAGCCGCCGGGAATCGCCTCGGTATTGAGCACCCGGTACATGTACTACATCGAGTTGCGCCGGCTCTCCACCTCGCGCGGGTTGGCGCGGTGGATCTTGCGCTCGAAGGCCGCCGTGATGTGGTCGGCGATGAGGTCGCGGTCCACGTCGTCCATGAACTCGGCCTTGGTTACCTGGTAGACGAGCACGGGGCGGCTCCGGGGAAGAGCGGACGGGGCTGGGACCAGGGTGGCAGAGGGGCGTGACAGGGGGCTGGCAGGCCTTCGACGCTGTTGCGTATATTGCGACTATTGCGTATGATGCGCTTGAGCGAACTAAGGAGCACCACTATGAGCTCGAAGCATCGCGCATCTGATGAAGAGTCTTCAGGCAAGGCCGGTACGCTGCATATCACCATCACCGATGAGTCCGGCGCGCCCGTAGACGCCCCAGAGCAGGTCTACCGTCTCACGCGCGAAGTCCTGTCAATCGTCGCAGAGGGTGGCACTGCAGCGGTGGTCGAGGTCGAGCACGATCTCACCACGCAGGCCGCAGCCGAGATTCTCGGCGTCTCGCGTCCGCATCTCATCAAGCTGCTCGATCAAGGCGAGATCCCGTACTACAAGGTCGGCAGCCATCGCCGGCTCTCAGTGGGCGATGTCCTCGCCTTCAAGAAGCAGCGCGATGCGCAGCACCAGGCCCTCGCGGAACTGACAGTGCTCTCCCAGGAGCTCGGGCTGTACTGATGCCGCGGGTGGTCGTCATCGATGCATGCGTTCTCTACTCGGCTGCGCTGCGTGACCTGTTCCTTCGGCTCGCCAGGTCTGGATTCTTCTCGCTGCGGTGGTCCGACCGAATCCTGGATGAGATGGTTCTCGCGCTTACTCGGACGAGGCCGGACATTCCAATCCAGCGCCTCGGCCGCCTGAAGGCGATCATGATCGAGGCGTTCCCGCGGGCGATGGTCGACCCTGCGCTCTTGGCCCCACTCGGCCTGCCCGATTCGGCGGACGAGCACGTCATTGCCGTTGCAGTCGCCTGTTCAGCCGACCTGCTGGTGACGCACAACCTCCGCGACTTCCCGGCGCAGACCGTGGCGCGTGCGACTTCGGCGCGGGTCGTCTCGCCTGATGAGCTGCTCGTGCAGCTTCTGGCTGAGGATGAGGCGGCGCTGCGGTCCGTCGTCGACGACTTGGCTGCCGGCCTGCGCAACCCTCCGATCGCGCCGGAGCGCCTGATCGAAGGGCTTCGGGCACAGGTGCCCCGGTTCGCGGAGGCGTACGGGCGATTGAGGCTGTAGTCAATCGACCGTGTTGAGCACCCGGTACATGTCCTGCATCGAGTTGCGCCAGCTCTCCACCCCGAGCGGGTTGGCGCGGTGGATATTGCGCTCGAAGGCCACCGTGATGTGGTCGGCGATCAGATCGCGGTCCACGTCGTCCATGAACTCGGCCTTGGTTGCCTGGTAGACGAGCACGGGGCGGCTCCGGGAGAGGGCGGTGGGCTGCCTGCCATGATTGTACGAAGAACCTATAACGTACAAATCGTACAAATCATGCTACACTGGGCCCGACATCCGGCACGTGAATCGAGGACAGCCATGACACGGGTCACCGCCGCGCAGGCACGGCGCGACTTCTCCGATATCCTCAACCGCGCGTCGTACGGCAAGGAGCGCGTGATCGTGACTCGCCACGAAGCTGACGTGGCCGCTGTCGTGCCGATCGAGGAACTCCGCGTGCTCGATGCCGCGATGGCCGTCCTGAAGGCACATCCGCAGTTTTCGCAGGCAATCGAGAGCATCGAGGTCGCTCGAGAAGCGCAGGCTGCCTGGGGACAGGTGCAGTCGGAGGTCGACACGCTCGTGCTTTCGCCGGAGTCATACGACACGGTGGTGGACCTCATCGAGCGCTCGCGGCCCGCTACGGCCGCTCTGCGCGAGCTCATGCGCGACGAGTCATAGCCCGCGCGCAATGGGGGGATACGAGATTCGGCGTCTGGAGCGTGAGACAGGCCTCAGCGACTTCGATTGCGGAGAGCTGGCGCTCAACGAATACCTGCGCCGCCACGCGCAGCGCAGCCAGGCAGCCCATTTCGCGGTTACCTACGTCGCCCGGCGTGCCGGACGTATCCTCGGATACGTGACGCTCGCTCCGTCGCAGATCACCGCCGATGAGACCGGCCAGACCGGCAAGCCTCGTTACCCGCTCCCGACACTGACGCTCGCGCGTCTCGCGGTCGATCATCACTTCCAGGGTCAAGGTGTCGGAACCGGGCTGTTACGGCTCTCGCTGCGCGAAGCGCTGCGGATGGCCGAGGAGTTCGGTTGCGTCGGAGTGCGCGTAGCCGCCAAACCTGAGGCTGTGAGCTTCTACGAACGCTTCGGCTTCGTGCAGCTGACGCCGTCGGCGATCACGCGGCCAGCCACTGCCGCCCCGATGTTCCTGCCGCTCAACCAGATCGAGGACGCCCGCGGCGAGGCCGACCGTGCCGCCCGGCACGCACACGCTCACCGCGCACTATGTCAGACCCCGGTGATACGCTTCTTCCGGTACCGCGTACCAGAAAGACGCGCCGATTTGAGCTACAGCTTGCGGGCGCGGTACAAGTGCAGCTAAAGCGTGGGTCAGACGAGCTGGCCCCATCTGCGGTCGGCTCGTCGTGTCTTCGGCGCGCCACGCTTTGCACTTGCACCGTCCCGCCCGATAGAAGGGCGGTGGTGTAATGAGTACGGAACACACCGGAACGAGCGGCCAGGGAGAGCCGCGCAAGGTCACGCACCCCTCGTGCCGGAGCGCGGCCGATCCGGTCCGGCACCTCGATGAACTCGAGCGCGGGCCACTGATCGCCGTCCCGCGCGCTCGGCCAAAGCCACAGTCGCGGCCTCAGAAGGGTACCTACTAGCATCTGCACTGCCGGGCGTCTTTGAGGAGTGAGCGCAATGCGGTCAGGAAGACTGAAGTCGATCGGACTCGTGGCGCTGGTGATGCTGGCGCTTGTCGTGGCAGCGGGCTGCTCGGCCGGAGGCGAGAGCGCCGACAACGCTCCCGGCAGCGTCGGCACCACGGTGACCGAGAGCGGGCTGGCCTTCAGCCCCGCCACACTCGAGGTGAGCGCGGGCGACACGGTGACCTTCGTCAACGAGGACTCGGTGGACCACCAGGTGCTGATCGGCGGCGTCACGCTTACCCGGCAGGCGCCGGGCGAGAGCGTCACGTGGACCGCCGAGTCGGCAGGCACGATAGACTACATCTGCACGCTCCACCCGTCGATGCGCGGGCGGCTCGTGGTGAAGTAGGGCCGGCGCCCGACCGACTCGTAGGAGCCCTTCATGCGCAAGCTCACAGTCGCACTCGTCATCATCGCCGCGCTCCTCGTCGTCGGCTTCGTCTTCGCCACCGGCGGCATGCCCTCCCGCGAGCCGGCCGCGTTCATCACCGCCGGCCCGATCGCGCACCGTGGGCTGTGGTCCGACAGCCCGGAGGCCCCCGAGAACTCGCTTGCAGCGTTTGCCGAGGCGGCCGCCAACGGCTACGCGATCGAGCTCGACGTGCGCCTCTCGGCTGATGGCGAGGTCATGGTGATCCACGACGCCGACGTTGCGCGCATGACCGGCACCCCGGGCCTGGTGGCCGAGATGACCGCCACCGACCTCCAGGCACTCGGCCTGTTCGACGGCAGCCAGATCATCCCCACGCTGCCCGAGGTGCTTCGGCTCGTCGGCGGCCGCGTGCCGGTCTTCGTCGAGATCAAGAACACCGGCGAGGTGGGCCGGCTTGAAGACGCCGTCGCGCGGCTCCTCAACACCTACGACGGCGAGGTGGCCGTGATGTCGTTCAATCCGTACTCGCTCGGTCGTATGGCCACCGTCGCGCCGGACGTCCCGCGCGGCCAGCTGGCGAGCGCGTTTGAGGGCGAGGATCTCGAGTGGTACGAGAGGTTCCTGCTCCGCAACCTCATGATGAACTGGACGAGCCGGCCCGACTTCATCGCCTACGATATAGCCGAACTCCCCTCGTCCGGCACGCAGCTGCAGCAGCTGCGTGGCCGACCGCTCCTCGGTTGGACCGCTGACGACGAGGCCGGGCGTCTGGCCGCCGAGAAGATCTGCGACGCGGTGATCTGCAACCCCGGGGCGCTGCCGTAGCGACCTGCGCCTCGTCTGGCATGCGAGGTGTTCACACCCTGGCATCACCCTCCAGTGCGGCCACCTTGCGCTTGACCTCGGCGAAGTACGACGTCGACACGCCCACCGCGTCGTAGCCGAGACGCACGAGTTCGGGCAGCAGCCGCTCGTCGCGCGCGCTCTCGCCGGCCGCCAGGCAGAACACGCCGTGGGCCCGGCACGCAGCCGCTACCCGGCCGAGCAGCTCGATCACAGCGGGGTGCGACGGGTCGAACATATCGGCCACGTGCCTGCTCTCGCGGTCGAGCGCGAGCGTGCACATCGTGAGGTCCGAAAGTCCCACGCTCACGAAGCGCGCGCCGAGGCCCAGGAGCTCGTCGATGCGCATCGCGGTCGCCGGCGTCTCCACCGACACGCCGAGCGCCACGTCCACGTTGGGCTCGATCCCGTGTTCGCGAAGCGCGTGCGCGGCCGCGATGTACTCGGAAGGGAAGCGCACGAACGGCAGCTTCACGCCGAGGGTGGTGCACCCGGCCTTGACCGCGCGCGCCACGGCATCGAGTTCGATCGCGAAGAGCTCCGGCTCGGCAAGCGAGCGACCGATGCCGCGCCAGCCGAGGAGCGGGTTTCGCTCGGCGGGCTCGTCGTGGCCGCCTGCCAGCCGCCGGAACTCGTCGGTGGGTGCGTCCATCGTCTTGTACCAGACCGGTCGGCCGTCGAAGAGTTCCGAGCAGCGCACGATGCCGCGGAAGATGGCCTCGGTCAGCTCGGCGCCCTGGCCGTCGCGCACGAGCTGTCCCGGATGCACGCCTCCTTCGAGCAGGAAGTAGTCGTCCCTCAGCGAGCTCACGCCGTCGGCGTGCTCGGCCACCACCGCCGCGCGCTCGGGCACGAGCACCGAGACGAAGACCTTCATCCGCGTGCCGGGCATCGACCCGGGCTCGAGCGGTGCGATCGAGAGGTCGCCGTCGTAGACGACGCCGCGGAAGCCGTCGACGGTGACCGCGCGCCCGTCGGTCAGATCCGCGGTGGCCGAGCCCGCACCGATGACGCACGGCACGCCAAACTCGCGGAGGATGTTGGCGCCGTGGCTCGTGGCGCCGCCCTCGTCGGCCACCACTCCGGCGGCGTTACGCAGGTGCACCGCGAGGTCGTTGGTGAGCCGGGGGAGCACCACCACCGTCGAGCCGTCCACGCGCGGCGCAGCGGTCGCGCCGGAGAGCACGAGCGTGCGGCCCGCGCCGACGGCCGGGCTCACGCCGATGCCGCGCGCGAGGACCGTATACTCGGCGATCCGCGGGAAGATGCGCTCGGTGGCCTGCGCGAAGATGAGAGGGCGTGACTGCAAGAGCCAGAACCGGCCGTCGGCAAACGCCCACTCGAGGTCCTGCGGCATGCCGAAGAGCCCCTCGGCCTCGCGCCCCCACGCTGCGAGCTGCGCGACCTCCTCCTCGGCCAGACGCGGCTCGGCGTCCGGCTCCATCTCGGCGGCAAGCGGGGATGCGAGCCCCTCGGCGATGCCCTCGCCGGTCATGCGCGTGACCGTCACCCGGCGCGACGCGAACGAGTACCGGTACCGCTCGGGGGTGGCCTCGCCGGAGACGAGGTCCTCACCGGCGCCGCGGATCGCCTCGATCACCACCGCCGAGGAGTAGCGGTTGGCCGGGTCGCGGCTGAAGATGAGCCCCGACCGCTCGGCCTCCACCTGTCGCTGCACGACCACAGCCACCAGGAGCTCGGCCGGCGCGTGACCCTTCTCGGCCGAGTAGCGCGCCGCGCGGGGGAGGAACGCCGAGGCCCAGCAGCGCCGGAGCGCGCCGATCATGCCGTCGGCCGAGGTGATGTCGCCGTACGACTCGAGCATGCCCGAGAAGCTTGCGACAGCCGAGTCTTCGAGCGTGGCCGAGCTGCGCACCACGAGCGTGCCGCCGGTAGCGAGCAGTCGGATGGCGGCATCGCGCACGGCGGCTTCGAGTCCGGCGGGAAGCGGTGCGGCGGCAAGCGTTTCGAGCGCAGCGGCGTAGCGGGACTCGAGTTCGGCGCGCGGAGTGTCCGGCGCGATCTCGTCGAGCAGCCCGGCCGCATGCGCGACCTCGGCAAACGCCTGCGCGGTCACGACCACGCCGTCGGGTACCGGAAAGCCGCCACCGACAAGCGCACACAGTCCCGCCGCCTTGCCGCCGACCTCGCCGGGGGTCAGATGGCAGGCCGAGTCGAGCGCGATGACGTAGGGCGCGTGTGCGTCGGCAGGCATGGCGTGCTCTCTCGCAGTCGGCAGGCGTGTACAAGGCTCATACCCGCGCGGGGTGCGAGGCGGGCGCCGGGCGACGAGCGGTCGCCAGGATCGCGCTCACATGCGGCTCACATCCGGTTATGGGCTGCGGCCTACGATTGCGCTGGCACTCAGTGGGTGTGTGTCTTACAATCGTGTGAGAATGTAAGACGCTGCGTTCACCGGAGGCCGGCCATGAAGGTCAAGGTGTCGTCGAAGGGGCAGATCGTGCTGCCTGTGGAGATCCGCAAGAAGTACGGGATAGCGGCGGGCTCGGAGCTCGCGATCGTCGACTGGGCCGGCTCGCTGTTCCTCGTCCCGCTCGGCGACGGCGACCCGCTCGATGAGCTGAGCGGGATGTTCGCCGGCGTGGAGGGGTTCTCGTCCGAGACGTTCCTGGCCGAGCGCCGCCGCGACCGGGAGCGTGACGAGAAGAAGCTCGACCGATGGCCGCGCTAGTAGTTGACGCTCAGCCGCTCGTCGCGCTGCTTGCAGGTGAACCGAGCATGCCGCTCGTGCGTGCAAGGCTGCGGGAGTGGGCTGCTGATGGGGACATCCTCATCTCGGCGGTCAACTGGGCCGAGGTTCTCTACATCGCTCGCCGGCGCGCCGGGGCATTCGCATCCGCTCGTGCGGATGCCATGCTCAGGCGGGTCCCCATATCCGTGGTCGACGTGGGCGCAGGTCTCGCTTCGCATGCCGCCGAACTGAAGACCCGCCACACCCTCGGCCTCGGCGATTCGTTCGCCGCTGCGCTTGCGATCGCCACGAACTCGCCGCTGCTGACCGGTGACGCCGACTTCCTCCCGCTTGCCGAGCACGGGCTTGCAATCGAGTGGGTGGGCGAGCCGCCGGCCTAAGACGCCGCCCCGCGCTACTCCTCGAAGTGGCGCTCGAAGTAGACGCCGTCTGGCTCGAATCCGCGGGAGCGATACGCCGCCTGCCCGGCCTCGTTCTGCTCGCCCGTGGTGACGGCTATCTCCACGCAGCCGAGTTCGCGCGCACGGTCGAGCGCCGTATCGAGCAGCGCGCCGCCGATCCCCTCACCGCGATGCCCGTCTGCCACCACGAGCTCCTGGATGAGCGCGGTCGGCCTGCCGTGGAACAGGTCGCGCATCACCCGCAGGCTGAGGACGCCGACGACGCTGCCAGCCTCCGCCGTCGCCACGAACACGTCGGTGTCCGCTTCCTCGAGGTACGCCCGGACGCTCTGTGCGGTCACCGGCTCGTCGAGCCCCTCCTGTGCGCGCAAGACGCCGATCAACCGGACTATCTCCAGTGCGTGAGCCCCTGTTGCGCTGATGACGACGGCCATGTCAGTCTCCCGTCTCGTGTGCGGAGCCGGTCGCCCCGGTCTCGGCATCTGCGTCCGGCTCCGGCAGCGGTGACGTCGGCGGACCCGCATGCATCCGGGCAAGTCCGCCCGTGCCCTCTCGCGCGCGCCACACCAGTAGCACGATCATGACGGCCATGAGCGCCAGGTAGAACGCCGGGTAGAACCACTCGGGCACCGTCAGCACGCTCTGTCGCGCCCGCAGGATTCCGTTGCCGAGCCGAACGAGCGTGAAGCCGATCGCAAAGGCGAGGAACGGCACCCCGTCGGCTGTGCGCCGCATGAGCCACAAGGCCCCGGCAGCGAGGAGTGCCGCGCCGGCCATCTCGTAGAGTTGCGTGGGGTGTACCGGGTGCACCACGCCGGTGAGGCTGCTCATGAGGCCGCCCGTGCCCTGCATGAACTGCGCCTGCCACACCGGGCTGCCCGCCGGGTACGTCACGCCCCAGGCCAGGTCGGTCGGCAGGCCGTAGCAGCAGCCGTTGAGGAAGCAGCCCGTGCGCATGAGCACCACGCCCACGGCGAGCGCGGGCACGGCCGAGTCGGCGACGCGCCACACCGGCAGTCGCCAGGCGCGTGCGAGCGCGATGCCCGCGACCGTCGCCACCACGAGTCCGCCGTAGAGTGAGAACCCGGCGAAGTCCGCCGCCCAGACGCGCGACGGATCCTCGGCATAGTAGCGCCCGGCGATGAACAGGTCGAAGACCCGCGCACCGACGATCCCGCTCGCCAGCGCGACGGCATACAGCGCGAGCACGCGACGCCACGGCAAGCCGCGCCGCGACGCCACCCACGCCCCCACGAGCGGCGCGACCACCCACGCGAGCGTGTAGAACGTGCCGTACGCGCGCAGCACGTACTCGGCTCCGCCGAGCGTGAAGCGGGCGAGGATCGGGCTCACGGGGTCGGCAGCGGTTTGGACAGGCTGAACGCGCCGACGATAGAGATACCGCTCTCGCCGTAGTTGAAGGTGCCGTTCATCGTGAGGGTGTCGCCCGAGCGCGCGACCTGGGCGGACATCGCGCCGCCGTCGGACACGCCGAAGGTGACGGTGCTGCCGCTGTAACTCACGGTGATGTCGCTCGGTTCGCTGCTGGCGTCCTCCATGACCGAGCCGACGTCGATGAACATGGAGCCACTACCCTGGCCGTCCTCGCCTACGGTGAGGTCCAGCGTCATCGGCATGGGCGTGCCGATCATCTGCTGCAGGATGGCGGCCGTGCACCCCTGCTCCTCGGCCATCTCGGGATCGACGTCCATGGACGTGAAGGTGAACGTGCCGTCCCAGTGGCCGCTGATGTCGAACTCTTCAATGGTGATGAGGCTCGCCGCGCCCGAGTCCAGGCGGGTGACCTTGATCGTGCCCTTGTCGTCGGGGAGCGTGACGGCCCACTCCACTTCACCCGCGCCGGCGAGCGACTGCTCGGTCGCGCCGCCGATGGCCGCGTTCTCCGCCACGACCTCTATCTTAAGGTTCGCGCCCTTCTCGCCGGTCGCCTCCACGATACCCTTGACCTGGTATTCGCCCGCCGCGCCGGTGATGGCCACCGCGTCGACGACGCCGAGCTTGGCGAGCGTCTCCTCGTCGAACGGCGCAAGGCCCTTGGCCGAGCGCAGGTCGTTGATGACGCGGAGCACCGCCTGGTCGATCGCGAGGATGCCCGCGCCCATCTCCGGCGGCACGAGCTGCGACTGCGCGTTGGCGTCCGTGGACGAGCTCGCCACGCCCGGTCGCGCGGTCTCCACGAGGATCTGCTTGATCTGGGCGGCTGTGAGCTCGGGATTGAGCGACTTGAGCATGGCCGCCGCGGCCGTCACGTGTGGTGCGGCGAAGCTCGTGCCGTCGGCGCGGATCGGCTTGCCGTCAGCGTCCACGCCAACCACGGCCTGCGTGCCGGGCGCGGCAAGGGTGACCTCGTAGTCATCGCTCGCCCAGTCGGTGTAGGTCGACTGCTTCCCGTCGTTATCCAGCGCGCCGACGGTGATCATGTTGTCGAGCTTGAGTCCGCTCGGATAGCGTTTGGCGCCGTCCATCTCCTTGCCGCCGTTGCCGCCTGACATCACGAACAGCACGTCGGGGTGTTTCTCGGCCATCTTGGTGAAGAACCGGGTGTACGTGGCCACATCCTTGGGGTGTGCGTTGGAGTTGCCCCACGAGCAGTTGATGACCTTGGCGCCCTTCTCGATCTGCTTCGTGATCGCTACGAGCGTGCCGATCGAGTAGGTGTTGCCCGGACTCCAGTCCTGCTTGGTGACGTCATCGGGATCTGGCGTGGTCGTGGTGTCGCCGTACTTGCCGTCGAAGATGTTGGTCATCGCGATCGTGAGCTTGTTGCCGAGCGGACCCGCGATGCCGGCGGCGCCGCCGTTGTCCGGGTTGGCGCCGATGATGGTGCTCACGGCCGTTCCGTGACTACCGTACGGCGTCGGCTTGCCGTCCTGCACGTACGCCTGGGCGAGCTCCCCGGTCTGCTCATCGGGGAATTCGACCTTCACGTCGCCCTTGAACTCGCTTTCGGCGCCCTCGCCCGGACGGAAGATCCCGTCGTCCGTCACGCCCACCTTGACGTCGCTCAGGTCCACGCCCGCGCCCTTGATGAACGCCCACGCCTTGCTCACGCCGACGGCGTTGTAGCCGTCACCGGCGCCGCCGCCGTAGACCGGGTCGGTGTACGGGTCGATGCGCACGCCCCAGATCTCGGCGTCGAGCGTCACTTTCGTGATCGGGTACGCGTACTCGACGTTGGCGTCGGTCTCGGCCGCCGCGATCGCGGCAAGCAGTTGCTCCGCAGTCCCTGATGTGAACCGCACCTGGTACAGGTCGATGAACTCGACCTCGCCGACGATCGTCCCGCCGAAGGACCCCGCAGCCTTCTCGGCGTCCTTGCGTGACGCACCCTCGACCATGACCATGAGCAGCTCGTTGGCGGGGACCTCGCCCCACTCGGTGCTGACGAGCGCCGCCGCGTCCGGGAGTGTGGTGTCGGCGGTGCCCATGGTCGGGCCGTCGTCGCCGCCGCCGAGCAGGCCGCCGCCCCCGTCGCGGAAGAACAGCGCCCACGCGCCGATCCCGCAGGCGATGAACGCGACGATGAGGGCGATCGCGATGCCGATGATCAGGCCGCGCTTCTTTTTCGGCGGGGCGGCGGGAGGACCGCCTGCCGGGGGCACGTACGCGGGCGCGGGCTGCTGCGGGGCGGGCGCGGGCTGCGGCTGGGGCTGCGGCTGGGGCTGCGGCGCGGTCGCCGGGAACAGCCCGGGGATCTCGCTCGCTTGCTGCCAGTCGGGGCGCGTCTCGTGCCAGACGAGGTTGTGCGGCATGAGCCGTCCGTCGCGTGAGAACGCCACCAGCTCGGCCCAGACGTAGGGCCCCCGCTGCCACTCGGCCGTGCCGTCGTGTCCCCGCACGTGCCAGCCGCTCGACGTGTCCGTGACCGCCATCGATGCCTCCCCGAATCGCGTGACCCACGGGCGCGGTGCATCCCCTGTGCCGACTGAACGGCAGCGTGCGCGCCTCGCGTCAATCGTAGCCGAGCAGCGTCGCCCCTCAAAGGGGTTATGTCGGGACTCACATCCATGTCAGACCGGTGGGCTACACTCCGTCTATGAGCAGAAGCCTGTCAAAGTCGCGCTTCCAGAAGGGCCTTCAGTGTGAGAAGGCTCTGTGGCTCGCCGTGCACCGGGGTGACCTCTCGCCCGAGCCCGGCGAGGCGCTGCAGTGGGTCTTTGACCAGGGTACGGAGGTGGGCCGCCTCGCGCAGCGGCTCTTCCCCGGCGGCGTCGAGGTCGCCGAGGGCCACCGTCAGTCTGCCGACGCGCTCGCCACCACCCGGCGGCTGCTGGCCGAAGGCGCCACGGTTCTCTACGAGCCGGCGTTCGGGTATGGCGGGGCGTTCGCCCGGGTGGATATCCTGGCTGCGGCCGATGACGGGCGATGGGATCTCTACGAGGTCAAGTCCACCGCACGGGTCAAGGACGAGCACATCACCGATGCGGCCGTGCAGGCGTACGCGGTCGAGGGCTCGGGCCTCGCGCTCCGCTCCATCAACATCGTGCATCTGGACACCTCGTACGTGTACGAGGGCGGGGATTACGACCTCGGCACGCTGTTCGTGGTGGCCGACGTCACTGAAGCGGCGCGTGCGTTCATGTCCGAGGTGCCCGGTCATCTCGCCCGGCTCCTGGCGATGCTCGAAGGTCCCGAGCCCGAGGTGCGGATAGGCTCGGCGTGCACCAGCCCCTACGCGTGCGACTTTCGGGCGTACTGCGACGCGTTCCTGCCTGCCGAGCACCCGGTCACCGAGGTACCGCGCCTGTCCGAGGCCCGGTTGCACGCACTGCTCGATGCGGGGATCACCTGCACGCGCGACATCCCCGATGACTTCCCCGGCCTGTCGGCCGCGCAGCGCGAGATGGTCGCCACGGTGAAGGCGGGGGAGCCGAGCGTGGACGCAGCGGGGCTCGCGCGTGCGCTCGATGCTCTCGTCTGGCCCGTGTTCCACCTCGACTTCGAGACGATCGCCCCGGCGCTTCCTCTGTGGCCCGGGACGCGCCCGTACCATGCGGTCCCGTTCCAGTACTCGCTGCACGTCCACGGACAGGACGGCAGCGTCGAGCATCGCGAGTACCTGCATCCTGGTACCGGCGATCCCCGCCGCCCGCTGACCGAGCAGTTGCTGACGGATCTCGGCACGAGCGGTTCGGTGCTCCACTACACCGTCTACGAGCGCACGCAGCTCGACGCCCTGGCCGCCGCACTGCCTGACCTCGCAGACCCGCTCGCCGCTGTCAGAGGGCGTCTCGTCGATCTCGCGCCGCTGATCAGCGCCAACACCCGGCATCCGCGTGCCGCGGGCCGCTCGAGCATCAAGTACGTGCTACCGGCGTGGCGCCCCGACCTCGGCTATGCGGACCTGAGCATCGCCGACGGGCAGGTGGCGAGCGCGCGGTACCTGCGCGTGCTCCGCGGCGAGATCACCGGCCCGGAAGCCGAGCGCGTGCGTGACGACCTCCGCACGTACTGTGGGCTCGACACCTTCGCGATGGTCTGTCTGCTCGAGGAGATGCTGCGCCTGGCGGCGGCTGGAGAGTCATCGTGAGAACAAGAGTGCTCTGGCGGGAGCACGCGCCGTCGCTCGCGATCGGCCTCGGCAACGTCTTCGCCATCGGTATCGGCATGGGCGTTCCTGTGTTCGCCATCATGCTCGCGCTTCCCGTCGGGTGGTGGCTGGGCACCCGGTACGCGGCAACGGAGCCGACCACACACGCCGCGCTGCGCGCGCTCGTGCTGGCGGCGGTGGGTCTGGCCGCCGTGAGCTTCGTCGTGCTGCTGGTGGTCTGGGGTCCGTATGTGCCGAAGGCGTTCGATCCAGCCGTCGACGCCGTCTCATTCGGCATCCCGCTGATCCTGTACACCTCGCAGGCGTCCATGATCGGGTGGTTCGTGCTGATGATGGTCATCTCGCCGGTGTTGCAGCTGATGACGGTGGTGGTCGCCGGCGCGGTTGCGATGCTCGTGCGACCGCCGCGCTAGGTGCGGCGGGCCGCGCGATTGCGCACCACGACCCCTGCAGCTCCGAGCACGACCAGCCCGGCGAGACCTCCGAGCATCCAGGGGAGCGGGAGGGTGGCGTCAGCGCCGGGCTCCGGGTCACTCGCGTCGGGTGCGTTCGGCTCGTCTGTCGGGATGTCGGCGGGAGCCTCGGGCTCGGGAGTCGTCGTGTCCTCGTCGGTCACCGGCGTGTCGGTAGGCTCGGCGGACTCCCCGGTCACCGTTCTGGAGGCGCGTGAGGCTGGCGCCGATGGCGTCGGGTCGTCGCCGTTCACCTCGTCCGGGGTGGGCCGCTCGTCGAGGTCGCACCAGGCTGCCTCAAGCATCCCGCCCCGAGGCTGGATCTGCAGCCCGATCACGCTGCCGTCGAAGCTCCACGCATGCGCGCGCATGTCCGGCGGCGTCACGACGGAGACGGCGCGGGTCGTCAGGTCGATCGAGCACACCCGCCCGCCACCCCCCGGCGGCACGACACTCATGACGGCTCGCAGCCCCGAGACGTGTGCGCGTGACAGATAGTCGGGGTATGCGGAGTATGCACGTGTGACCACGCCGGTACGCGTGTCCCACACGTAGAGGTGACTGCGGTAGTCGGATGTCTCGCCCGTGGCCACCACGATGGGCCCCGATATGTCCACATCGAGCGCCGAGAACCCCTCGATGTGTGTCGAGACTGTCGTGCCGGTGGCGGTGTCGTGCATGAACAACTCGTCACCGGCCAGCGCATGGACTTCGCCGATGTCCTCGGCGTGCATCTCGTCGGGCGGGGCGAGACCTCGCTCAGCCCAACAGACACGGCCGTCATCGATGGCCGGCGTGCACGCGACGTACTCCGCGAGTCGCACAACCGGGCCCCCCGCAAGCGGGGCGACGACGACCGACGTGTCGGCATCGAGCCAGGTGACGAGCGTTCCATCTGTCGTGGGCGGGCCCCAGATCGCGGGCGTGGTCTCGAAGGAGGTGCGTGCGCCGGTCGCTGCGTTCCACGCGCGGATCGTCGCTGTCGCCTCGATGCCCGTCTCGTCCTCGCGTACATACACGGCCCAGTCACCGCCGGCGCTCAGGAACGCGATCCCGCTTCCCTCGGCCATGGACTCGAAGGTGGCGCGCCGGCCCGTGAGCCGGTCGAGGTACCGGCCTGCGTAGGGCGAGTGGGTCACCGTCCCGTCGTCGTGGTACGTCTCCAGGGCGTCCTTCCACATGAGATGCCAGCCGGATGCGCAGACCGCTTCCTGGGTAAGCGTGTCGTCGGTGACCCGATGGATGACGTACGGCCACGTAGCGCCGCTGGCCGAGGCCGAGAGTGCGAGAGCCGCTGCGAGCGCGACTGTGACGAGTGGTGCCCTCGGCCCGATGCGCCCCATGCGTCCCCCGATCGTCGGTCCCCCCGCGGGCCCCCGCCCGCCCGGTCCCGCTATCCTACAGCGGCAGGTCCCAGATCCGCCACGTCTTGTAGCGCGTGCCGCCCATCGATTCGGCAGCGCGGATGATGAGGTCGTTCACTTCGAGAAGCAGCGAGACGTCGCAGTCCCCGTAGCCCTTCTGCTGCGTGTATGCGTGGACCTCCTGGTAGAGCAGCGCATCGGCGCCGAGCCGCCGGAAGCCCGGCACGATGCCGAAGAAGATCAGGCGGATGCGCGGGATCGAGCGCCGCGTGGCGAACAGCCGCGCGATACGTGCGTAGTCGCTGTCCCCGTACATCTTCCAGCGCGGGCGGAGCGCATAGTTGGGGTCCGGGAACGCGCCGAGTACCGCGATCGGCTCGCCCTTGTAGTAGGCGAAGCGGATCAGCCCGGGGTCGATTATCGGCTTGAGCGCCTCGACGAGCGCGTCCACCTCCCAGTCGGTGATGGGCAGGAAGCCCCAGTTCTGCGCCCAGGCCTTGTTGTAGATGTCGATGACGATGCGCAGATCCTCGTCGAACCGCGACATCTCGAGCGTGCGGATCGTCAGATGGTCGCGCTTGCGCACGGCCTCGGCGACGTTGCCGATCCGCTCGTCGATGGGCTTGCGGAGGTCGATCATGTACGCGTGGTAGTCCATCGCCTTCTCGAAGCCGTAGCGCTCGATGAACTCCCGGTAGTACGGCGGGTTGTACGTGTGCTCCACGTACACGTCGCGGTCGAACCCGTCGATCAGGCACGCCTGCCGCTCGTGGGTGGCGTTGGAGTACTCGCCAGGCCCGCGCAGCACTTCGGCGCCCTGCCCCTTCGCCCACTCCCGCGCCGCGGAGAGAAGCGCCTCGGCCACCGCGTACTCTTCCACGCACTCGAAGAAGCCGAAGAACGCGAACCTGCCGCTGTAGAAGTCGTTGAAGCGGTTGTTCACCACCACGGACACACGTCCGAGCGGCGTGTCGCCCCGGAACGCCATGAAGTGCGTTGCCGCCGCCGCGCTGTGATACGGATGCTGCGGTGTGAGCAGGCCGGTCAGGCCGAGAAGACGGTTGCCGAGCAGGTCGGCGTCGAGTTGGGGGACCCAGTGCGGGTCGCCGTGGTAGTGCTGCCAGTGGAATGCCACGAACTCCTTGATGCGCGGATCGCCGAGCGGAATCTCGTCGATACGCACGGGCAGCGCCGGGTCGCTCATCGTGTCTCCTTTGTGGCCGCGTCGCGACGAGCGTAGCACTGCACTTGGTGCTGGTACACTGGACTGCGGCTGGAAGGACCTGACGCATGCTCGAAACGCTCGCATCAAGCCGCATCGGCATGAACATGGCCCGTGGAGTCGGGCGAGTTCTGCCACGCCGCGCCGCCGACGGCATCGTCAAGCTGGCCGCTTCACGCTTCCTGGCGGACCCCGATTCCGACCTTGTGCGCGCCGCGCGCGTGAACCAGTGGGTCGTCTCCGGCGGCAAGCTCGCGGGCGAGGCGCTTGATGAGGCCGTGCGCGAGAACATCACGCAGATGGCGCGTCTTCTCTACGACCTCTACCATGTGCTCGGCAATCGTGCGGCCGAAGACGCCGCCGTCGTTATCGACGAAACGTTCACCTCGCTCATCGAGCGCGAGCACTCCGCCGGCCCGTTCGTGTACGCGGGCATGCACTTCGGCAACTTCGACATCGTCGGTCGCGTGCTCGGTTTCCACGGGTGGAACATGCAGATCCTGTCGGTGCCTGAGCCCACGGGAGCATACCGCTGGCAGAACGAGGTGCGCGAGCAGGCCGGGTTCGAGCTCACGCCGGTCTCGCTTGACGCGCTCAAGCGAGCCGCACGCTCGCTTGCCGAAGGCCGCTCGGTCCTGACGGGCCTGGATCGTCCGTTGCCGGAGCCCGACAAGGTGCAGCCGGCCTTCTTCGGCCGCCCGGCTCCGCTTCCGCTTCTGCACGTCCGTCTTGCGATGAAGGCCGCTGCGCCGGTTGTGGTAGTGGCCGCGCCGCGCGCTGCCGACGGCCGCTACCGGTTGGTGGCCTCGGACCCCGTCCCGATGGAGCGGGGTCGCGCAACCCCTGAACTGCTCGCCGCCAACGCCGAGCGCTGCCTGGCGCCGGCGGAGCGGTGGATCGCCGAGGCGCCCGAGCAGTGGGCGATGCCGCACGTGGTGTGGCCCGACGTCGCCGTGCCCGGGTAGCCACCCCCACCCTCAGCCCGTAACGACCGCCGACAAGGAGCGACCCGTGTCCGAGATGTCCGACATCAAGAAGCACCAGCGTGTGAACCAGACGCTCACCGCGCCGCTCGAGCGCCCGGCGCTCCAGTGGCTCGCCGCGCACTCGCCCGCATGGATCACGCCCGACGTGCTCACCGGACTCGGCGTCGTTGGCTCGATCATGTGCTTCGGCGGCTACTGGCTCTCCGGGCAGGATGTGGCGTGGCTGTGGCTCGTGAACCTCGGCTTCCTCGTGAACTGGTACGGCGACTCGCTCGACGGTACGCTTGCGCGCTACCGAAAGATCGAGCGTCCCAAGTTCGGCTTCTACATCGATCACACCGTCGACGCCATCTCCGAGTTCCTCACCATCATCGGCATCGGCATGTCGCCGTTCCTGCGCCTCGATATCGCGGCGTTCGCGCTCATCGGCTACCTGCTCATGAGCGTGCACGTGTACGTGCGCACGGCGGTCGACGGCGTGTTCAAGATCAGCTACGGCACCTTCGGCCCCACCGAGCTGCGGATCATCATCGTGGCGGTGAACATCGCGATCCTCGTCTTCACCGACTGGTTCCTGGCGCCGCTCGCCGGGGGCCTGAAGCCGTTCGATCTCATCGGCATCGGGCTTGCCGTCGCGCTTACGGTCGTCTTCCTCGTGACGTCGCTCAAGCACGCGGCGGTTCTCGCCCGCGAGGGTAAGTAGCATGCGCCTGTTCGGCTCCAGGAAGATCGGACTCGCGCTCGGCAGCGGCAGTGCCCGCGGCCTGGCGCATATCGGCGTGCTCAAGGTGCTCGAGGCCGAGGGGCTTGCGCCCGACGCCATCGCCGGCACGAGTATGGGCGCCGTCGTCGGCGCGTTTTACGCCGCAGGAGTGCCGCTCGCCGAGATAGAGGCGGTCGCGCTCGACTTCGACGTGACCGACATCGCCAGGGTCGGCGACCTCGCGTTCAGCAAGGGGGCGGTCTTCTCGGGACAGAAGGCGCAGGAGTTCTTGCGCAAGCACCTTCCGGAGAGCTTCGACGATCTCCGCATCCCGTTCGGGTGCGTTGCCACGGACATGACGCGCAACAGGCCCGTGCGCTTCACCTCGGGCGACCTGATCGCCGCCGTCCGCGCGAGCGCTTCGGTACCGGTCGCGTTCTTGCCGGTGCGGATGGGCGACATGATCCTCGTCGATGGCTACGTGAGCGAGCCGGTGCCGGTGAGTCTCGCCAGACACCTCGGCGGGCAGACGATCGTGGCTGTGGACGTCAGTGGTGCCGGCACCGTGGCGTTGCCCGAGGGCTCGGCCCCCGGCGCGTTCAAGCTCAAGGAGCTGCATGCCGTGATGGTCGACGGGGCGGCCCGTGACCGTGGTGACTCGGGAATCGACATCCTTGGTGCGGTATCCGAGGCTTTCGAGGCGCGGGTGGCCGAGCCCGCGCTGCGCGAGGCCGACGTGCTCATCTCTCCCGAGGTGCACCACTTCAGCGCCCTTTCGTACGGCCGGGCTGCCGACGCGATCGCTGCGGGGGAGGCTGCCGCAGTCTCGGCAGTGGCCCACATCCGTCGCAAGGCGCGCCGCTCGCGGCGGTGACTCGTACGCGCCTGCTAGAATGCGAGTCGGCCGCACTGCGGCACGCATGACCGCCGACCGCGAAGGAGCTCGCACGTGCCGCTCTCCAAGACCGCCCGCACCGCGCTTGTCGCCCTCATCCCGCTCGCCGTCGTCGGGTGCGCGGTCGCAATCCTGAGCATCCCGCCGGACGCCCGTCTCGGCACGATGGTGCGCTTCGTGATGTTCCACGGCGCATCGACCTGGGTGAACATGGCCACGTTCACCCTCGCAGGCCTCGCCGGTCTCGGCTACATCGTCGGCGTTCGCGGGCTGCTCCCGTGGGGCCAGGCGCTCCGCTGGTTCTCGCTGCCGTTGTGGACCGTCAACACGGTCCTCGGCATCCTGTCGATGCAGCTCATCTGGGGTGGCATCCTGTGGAAGGAGCCGCGACTGCTCATGACCTTCGGCCTGCTCGCCGGCTCGGTCGTCATCGTCGCCATCCAGTTGATCGCCGACTCGCCCAAGGTCCCGGCCGTCCTCGATGCGCTGCTCGCAGGTGGCCTGTGGTACCTCGTACTCGCGCTGCCGAACCTCTTCCATCCGGACAGTCCGGTCTTCTCCTCGGAGAACTCCGCCTACATCGTCGGCTTCCTCGGCATGGTGGCATCCATCGCCGTGGTCGCGTTCGCAACGGTGACGCTCATCGCGCGCCGTGCGCGCCGCGTGAAGCCTGACGCAGAATAGAGCCGTCGCAACCTCTGGCTTGTGGAGTATCCTCGCCTGAGAAGGCCAGCCGTCCGGGGGAAAGCAGGTCACACATGGCACGCCCGACCAAGCACGCGGCGCTCATCTGCGGGATCCTCTCGGCAGTGGCGGTGGTGGGCATCATCATCGGTCTGCTCGCGAAAAGCCCGCTCGTGGTTCTGATCGCGATGGCCCCGAGCGTCGCCTACGAGGTCTATCGCACCGAGGGCGAGACGACGCGCTGGGCGTCGTGGGCACTTGCGGGTGTCCTGGTGCTCGAGTTCGTGCTTATCGTGTTCAACATCAGCTTCGACATCGGAGCGTTCCTCGGCCAGAGCAGCCGCGAGGTCGCCGGTTACTCTGTGCCACTCGGCGACCTGCGCATCGTCGGTCCTGCGGTTATCGCCGTCTGTGCACTGATCCTCATCGCACGCACGCGCGGCGTCTACACCAAGTGGCTGGCGGTCAACATCATCGTCTCGGCGCTTGCGCTCACGTACGTGATCGACCCCACGGTCTTCGCCGAGCTGCTGCGTCAGGGTGCCGAGGAAGGCCTGAACGCGATCCAGTGACGCGGGCGGCATCTACCCGCCGATGACGCCGAGTTCCCGCCCGATCTTCGCGAACGTCTCGAGCACGAAGTCCATCTGCGCGTCGGTGTGCGTGGCCATGTAGCTCGTGCGCAAGAGCGCGCGGCCGGCCGGCACCGCCGGCGGACGCACGGGGTTCACGAAGACGCCCTCCTCGAGCAGCCGCTTCCAGAACGCGAACACGAGCATCTCGTCGCCTAAGATGATGGGGATCACCGGGGTCTCGCTCGTGCCGAGGTCGAAGCCGAGCTCGCGGTAGCCGGCCTGCATCCGGTGCACGACCTCCCACAGGCGCTCGCGGTGCTGCGGCTCGGACTCCATCACGTCGAGCGCGCCGAGACACGCGCCCACGCTCGGCGGCGCCATGGCCGCGGAGAAGATGAACGGCCGGGAGTTGTGCTTCACGTAGTCGATGACGATCTCGTCGGCAGCGATGAATCCGCCGAGCGAGGCGAAGCTCTTGGAGAACGTCCCCATGATGATGTCGACATCATCGGTCACGCCGAAGTGCGCCGCGGTGCCGTTGCCGAGCGGGCCGAGCACACCCGAGGCGTGCGCGTCGTCCACCATGAGGCGGGCGCCGAACTCCTTCAGCACCGGGATCATCTCGGGCAGGGGGGCGATGTCGCCCTCCATCGAGAACACGCCGTCGACCACCACGAGGAGGCCGCCGTGGTCGTTGACCTCGGCGCGCGAGAGCGTCTCGCGGAGGCTCGCCACGTCGTTGTGCTCGAAGCGGACGACCTTGCCGTAGGAGAGCTTGCACCCGTCGTAGATGCTCGCGTGGTCGTCCTTGTCGATGGCGACGACGTCGTGGCGCCCGACGATCGCCGAGATCGTGCCGATGTTGGCGCCGAAGCCGGTGGAGAAGACGAGCGCGCTCTCCTTGCCCACGAAGCGAGCCAGCCGGCGCTCGAGCTCCTCGTGGATGTCGAGGTTGCCGTTCAGGAGACGCGACCCGGTGCACGACGTGCCGTACTTCGCCAGCGCCTCGGCAGCGCGGTCGCGCACGTGCGGGTGCGTGGTGAGGCCGAGGTAGTTGTTGGAGCCGAGCATGACGAGCTCCCGACCGTCGAGGGTCACCTTGGAGTCCGACTCCGACTCTATGAGCTGGAAGTACGGGTAGTAGCCGGACTCGCGCGCCACGCGCGCCTCGGTGAAGTCCCACGCCTTCTGGAAGATGTCCATGCAAGCCTCTCTCGCGGCTGTTTCGGAGTGCCCCCTCCGGTTCATGTCGGCTCATTGTACCGCTTCGGTGGGCCAGTGAGGCCGTGCTCACAAGCGCGCCGAGGGCAGGTGCGGCGTCATGCAAGGGAGTGGTTCAGGAAGCGTCGTCTGATGCACCTCCTTCACGCTTCCGGGCTCAGACGCTGCCACGCCGCAACGCTTGCGCGTCATAGCGTCATAACGTTATGATGCTCACGAGGTGATGACGATGTCCGCTCCACGCCGTTCCACCATCTATCTTGAGCCGGAGCTTCACCAGGCGCTGCGCCTCAAGGCCGCGGTGACCGATCGGTCGGTCTCCGATCTCGTGAACGAAGCCGTGCGCGCCGCGCTTGCCGAAGACGAAGAAGACCTGCGGGCATTCGCTGAGCGCGCCGACGAGCCGCTCATCGCATACGAAGAGGCTCTCGAGTATCTGAAGCGCGATGGCAAGCTATAGGATCCTGCTCAAGCGCTCGGTTCTGAAGGATCTCGAGCCGCTCCCAGCGCAGGATCGAGCCCGCATCGTGGAGCGCATCGGCGCACTTGCGGACGATCCCCGGCCGCGCGGCTGCGAGAAGCTCTCCGCGCTCGAGCGGTACCGGGTCCGCGTGGGCGACTATCGCATCATCTACGCGATCGAAGACGCCGAGCTTGTGGTCTGGGTCGTCAGGGTCGGGCACAGGCGGGACGTCTATCGCGGGTAGCGGCCGCTATGCAGACGCTCCCGCCAGGTCTATGATGGCGCGGACAACCGAAGACGGTGCAGGTGCCCGGGCTCATAACCCGGGAGAATAGGGAAGCCGGTGAGATTCCGGCGCGGACCCGCCACTGTAAGAGGAGCGAGCGCATCCTCGAGCCAGGAGACCTGCCTGCACCATAGCGACGCGGCCTTCGTGGTACGAGGCACACTCGCAGCGCTTCAACCGGCGCTCCGACACATGACCTCGAGAACCACGGGACCCCCGCCACCGGCGAGGGTCTCTTCTGTTCTCGAGGCGCGTCATCTCTTCGGCCGGAGTGTAGGCTTGAAGACGCAAGGAGGAAGCATGATCAGCTTGACCCGCACGACCCTCAGAGGCCCCGTGGCCCGTGGGGTGGCACTCGCCCTGACGCTCGCCCTCACGCTCGGCGTGCTCGCAGGCTGCGGTGCCGCCGACGATCCTGCGGCCGAGGCGCCCGCCGAGGGCGCCTTCCCGGTGACCGTCACCGACGACGCCGGCCGCAGCGTCACCATCGCCGCGAAGCCCGAGCGCATCGTGAGTCTCGCGCCCGCCAACACCGAGATCGTCGCCGCGCTCGGCGCGCTCGACCGCCTCGTGGGCGTCACCACGTACTGCGACTATCCGCCGGAAGTTGCCGAGCTGCCTAAGATGGGCGACTTCGTCGGCCCCAACATGGAGGCCATCGCCGCCGCCGAGCCGGACCTCGTGCTCGTGACCACAGGCATCCAGGTCGAGGCCATCGGCCAGCTCGAGGCGCTCGGTGCGTCGGTCGTGGCCATCGACCCGCAGACGCTCGACGCGCTGCTCGTCTCCATCGACACCATCGGCGCCGCCATCGGCGAGCCCGAGGCGGCCGCCGGCATCACGGATTCGATGGAGATCCAGATCCACGATATCGCCGAGCAGGTGGAAGGCGCGCCCGTGCGCTGCTTCCTCGAGATCGCCCAGGACCCGCTGTTCACCGTCGGCTCGGGCACGCTCTTGAACGAGCTCATCGAGTACGCGGGCGGCGAGAACGTGGTGACTGAGCCGGGGTACGTGCCCTACTCGGTGGAGCAGCTCGTGCAGGCCGATCCCGACGTGTACCTTGCCACCCTCGGCTCCATGAACTCGCCGAGCGACATCACGGGCCGCCCCGGCTACGGAAACATTTCGGCTGTGGCCGCCGGGCGTGTGTACCTGCTCGACGACAACCTGGTGAGCCGTCCGGGCCCGCGCGTGGTCGACGGCATCCGCCAGATCGCCGAGGCGCTGCATCCGGACGTCTTCGGCCAGTAGCATGACTCCCTCACCCGGCAGATCGCGCGCAGCCCTCACGCTCGTGGGACTTGCGGCCGCGCTTGCGCTTGCGATCGTCGCGGGCGTGGCGTTCGGCGCCGTGCGCATCCCGCCGGCGGAGGTGATCGCCGCCGTGTCCCGGGCGCTCACGGGGCACGGGGGCGGTCTGGCCGACGCCGTCGTGGTCGACCTGCGCCTGCCGAGGGTGCTCCTGGCGGCGCTCGTCGGCGCGTCGCTCGCACTTGCCGGCGTGCTCTACCAGGCGCTGTTCAAGAACGCGCTCGCCGACCCCTACATCCTCGGGGTCTCCTCGGGCGCGGGCCTCGGCGCCACGCTCGCACTCGCCGCGCTCGGCACGAGTTATGCCGCGCGGGCGGTCGGCGTGCCGGTGGGCGCGTTTGTGGGCGCGGCGCTCACGATGCTGCTCGTGGTGCAGCTCGCGTCGCGGCGTGGCCGGCTGGACCCCACGTCGTTGCTGCTCGCGGGCATCGCCGTCTCCTACACGTTATCCGCGCTCACGTCGTTCGTGCTTGTCTACGACCGGGAGACGATGACGAGCGTCGTCTTCTGGATGATGGGTGGTCTGCAGAACCGCTCCTGGCAGCACGTCGGCATGCTCGCGCTCATGTTCTCGGCAGGCGCCGTCGTCCCGGCGCTGTTCCACCGCGAACTCGACCTCATGCTCTTGGGCGACGAGCGCGCCGGCCAGCTCGGCGTGTCGGTCGAGCGCTTCAAGCTCGTCATGCTCGCCTCGGCCTCGCTCGTGGTCGCCGGCGCCGTGTCGGTCTCCGGCCTCATCGGCTTCGTCGGCCTGATGACGCCGCACATGGTGCGCCTCGTGATCGGCCCGCGCCACCGGCTGCTCCTGCCGGCATCCGTTCTTGCCGGCGCCATCGTGCTCGTGATCGCCGACCTGCTCGCGCGCGTCGTGCTCGCGCCGGTCGAGATACCGGTCGGCATCGTCACCGCGCTCGCCGGTGGACCGTTCTTCATCTGGCTGCTCGTGCGCAAGGAGCACCGGCGATGAGCGCGCTCACCTTCGCTGCCACTACGGTCGGCTACGGGCCGAAGCCGGTCGTCCGGGACGCTATCTTCACCGTCGGCGCAGGCGAGTTCGTCGGCCTCGTGGGGCCCAACGGTGCGGGCAAGTCCACGCTGCTGCGCGCCGTGACCGGGAGCGCCGACGTGATCTCCGGAGACATCACGCTCGGGGATGCCTCGGCACTGCGCATGGCCGACCGCGACCGCGCGCGCGTCGTGGGCGTGGTGCCGCAAACGCCGGTGCCGCTCTTCGCGTTTCCCGCGCGCGCGTTCGTCGAGATGGGCCGCAATCCGCATCTCTCCCGCCTCGGCTCGCTGGGCGCGGCCGACCACCGGATCGTCGACGAGGCGATGGCGCGCACCGACACCGCGCATCTGGCTGCCGAGCCGGTCGATGAGCTCTCCGGCGGTGACCTGCAGCGTCTCACGCTCGCCCAGGCGCTCGCGCAGCAGCCGCGCGTGCTGCTGCTCGACGAGCCGACGAGCCACCTCGATCTCAACCACGCGCTTCAGGTACTCGACCTGGTCCGCTCACTGGCCGACGATGGGATGGCCGTCCTCGGCGTCTTCCACGATCTCGAGATCGCCGCCCGCTACGCCGACCGCATCGCGATCGTGGCCGACGGTCGTCTGCGGCCTCCGGTGCCCCCCGTCGAGGCGCTCGACGCCTCCACGATCGCCGAGATCTTCGGCGTACGCGCGGTGGTGCGCACCGACCCGGTCACCGGGACGGTCGGCATCACGCCGGTGCTCCGCGATGCCGATCTTGCCGGCGAGCGCACGGGCGAGACGGTCGGCGTCGTGTGCGGCTCGGGCACCGGCGCCTCGTTCATGCGGCAGCTCGCCAAGGCCGGGCACGGGGTCTTCGCCGGTGCGCTCAACCGCGGCGATGTGGACCACGCGGTGGCCGAGGCCATCGGCGCCGGCCGCGTCGACCTGCCGCCGTTCGGCGAGATCGGCGAGGCCGACGAGCGCACCACGCGCGAAGGCTACGAGCGCTCGGCATGTGTGATCGTCTGCGAGACGCCCTTCGGTCGGCCGAACCTCCCCAATCTGCGCGCCGCGCTCGGCTCGGGCAGACCGCTCGTGCTCATCGGTCAGATGGCCGAGGCCCGCGACTTCACCGGCGGCCAGGCGCGCCAGCTGTGGGACGAGGCGCTCAGCCGCGGAGCCGAGCGGGTAGACTCGGAGTCAGAGGCGCTCGAGGCGCTCGCGCGCCGACTCGGAACGGAGGCGTGATGGCGTTCGCCAAACGTGGTCTCGTGCAGGTCTACACCGGTGACGGCAAAGGCAAGACCACCGCGGCGGTCGGTCTCGCCGTGCGCGCGGCAGGCGCCGGCATGCGCGTCGCGTTCGTGCAGTTCGTGAAGGGCGGTGCGCGATCGAGCGAACTCGGCGTTCTCGAGCGGCTGGACGTCCGGGTCGAGCGGCCCGCCGAGCGCTCCACCGGCCTTCTCGGCCGGGGTCTCACCGGTGAGGACTATTCGGCCGCTGCCGAGGCGTGGAAGACCGCGCGGGAGATCATCGGTTCGAATGCCTATGACCTTGTTGTGCTCGATGAGATCAACGTCGCGGTCGCCTACGGGCTTGTGTCCGAAGCAGACCTGCTCGCTGCGCTCACGTCCCGGCCGAGCGCGGTCGAGGTCGTGTGTACGGGCAGGGGGGCATCCGAGGCCCTCATCGGTTTCGCGGATCTCGTGACGGAGATGGTGATGCGTAAGCACCCGTACGAGCATGGGGTCCCCGCGCGCCGCGGGATCGAGTTCTGACGCACGCCGTGCCGAGGCGCTAGAGCGAGCAGCCCATGATCTCGTTGCGGCCCACCGTCTCGAGTGCCGTTCCGCCTCCGTTGAGCGAGCGGGCAAGTGCCACCCGCGCCGCATCCGGCGTGTTGTTCTGCTCGGAGAGGTGCAGTGCGAAGACGTGTGCGAGCCCGGCCCACGCCAGCGCCGCCAGCGCCGCCGCGGCATCGTCGTTGGACAGGTGCCCGCGCTCGCCGGCGATCCGCCGCTTGAGGAACGGCGGGTAGGGTCCGGCGTCGAGCATCCGGAGGTCGTGGTTGGACTCGAGCCCGATCGCGTGTGCGCCCGCAAGCGCGTCGGCAACCTCGGGCGTGACAACGCCCGTGTCTGTCGCCACTGCCACGCGATGACCGCGCCTGCTCTCGAAGGCGAACCCGGCCGACTCGGCGGCGTCGTGCGCGGTCGCGAACGAGGTCACCTTCATCCCGGCCACCGAGAACCGGTCGCGCCTGCCGACAGCGATCGTCTCCGGCACGTCGGACAGGCAGGCGGCGGCTGCCCGGAGCGTGCCGGCCGTGGCCATCACAGGAATGCCGAGCCTGCGGGCCAGCACGCGCGCGCCACGCACGTGATCGACGTGCTCGTGCGTGAGCAGGATGGCCTCGATCCTCGCATCTCCCGCTCCGGATGCAGCCACGCGGCGCAGCGTCTCGCGCGCCGAGAGGCCGACATCGAGCAGCACGGCGCGGCCACCCGATTCGATCAGGGCGGCATTGCCGGAGGAGCCGGAGGCGAGAACGACTAAGCGCATGCGCGCGTCTTACGCTGTGGTGTGGTTGGCATTGGCGCATTGTACCGTGTCGCACCGACACGGTGTGGAGATATCATACGGGTGTTGAGGGAACACACTCTCAGGCGCCCCTATGCGCTCCCCGTCAGCAAAGGAGTCGTTCATGGCACAGGACCGCTGGTCGCTCAGGAACATCTACCTCTATCTGGTGTGCCTCATCACGCTGATCATGGTCATCGTCGGCACGGTCGGCGTCGTCCGCGGCGTCGTTGAGCTTGCGTACCCCGATCCGTATGCCGGCGGCTTTGGAGAGCGTCCGGTCGACGCCAAGGGCGAGCCCGCCATCAGCGAGGAGGAGTGGGAGCTCCAGCAGAACCTCGCACGCGAGTCCTCCCGCCGCTACGCGATCCTCCAGCTCGTCGGCAACGGGGCACTCGTGCTCATCGCTGGTCCGTTGTATGTCTATCACTGGCGCAAGATCGAGGTCGAGCACGCCGAGAAGCCGCAGTCCACACCGGCGACGGGCGTCTAGCCGTCCCGGATCGCGCGGTATACTTCTCTCACGTTCCGCCGATTCACAAGGAGGGGCCGCATGTCGGTCAAGGTCTTCGCGCTCTCAACGTGCCCGTACTGCCGGATGGCCCGGGCTTACCTGGATGAGAACGACGTCTCCTACGTCGTCGTCGAGGTCGATCTGATGGAAGGCGAGGAGAAGGACGCCGCGGTAGCCGAGGTCAAGGAGATCTCCGGCGGCACGTCATTCCCGGTGGTCGTCGTCGACGAAGAGGTGCTCGTCGGCTTCAACAAGAAGCGGATGAAGGAGCTGCTGGACCTGTGAGTGACGGTGGCGCCCGCCCGGTCCGCCGGCGCTTTGTCGAGGGCACGACGATCGAGGACCTCAAGGCGTACATGGGTCCGTTTGCCGCCACGCTCGGCTACGTGTTCAACACCGAGACCGACTTCGTGGACGAGGTGCTTCGCTCGGAACTCGAGATCCTCGAGGCGACCGGCGATGTCTACTGCCCGTGCCGCGTACGCACCGGCGACCCGAAAGAGGACGTGCGGATCATCTGCCCGTGCATCCCGTTCCATGCCGAGCAGTTCGCGGCCATCCGCAAGTGCTGGTGCGGGCTGTTCATCCGCACCGACGTCGAGGATGGCGCCGACTTGCTCGGCGTGATCGAGGAACCGGAGCCCGGTGCGGTGATCGAGGTCCCGGTGTGCCGAGTCGCGGACCTTCCGCCGGGCTGCGTGCGGCACGTGAAGCTCGGACGGGCCGACGTCGCGCTTGCGCGCGTGGGCGACGAGTTCTTCGCGCTTTCGAACGTCTGCCGCCACGCGTTCGCGCCGTTGGCGGACGGCGTACTTGAAGGCTACGAGGTCATGTGCCCGTGGCACGGCTGGCGGTACGACGTGCGCGACGGCACGACCGACCACCCCGACGCCGACGTGAGGACCTATCCGGTTGCCGTCCGCGACGGACTGGTCTTTGTGAGTGTCACCATCAGGTAGGACTTTGGTATGTACTACTGTTCAGGCTCCCCGGTGAGGGTCGTCCGGCGAGTTCCGCAGTGACAGAAGAGCCGCCCGGCCGGGCGGCTCTTCTGTCGGTACGAGGACTGTCTGAGCCCGGCGACCCTCACCGGGGAGCCCTCTACTCGGCCTTTGCGCGGAACAGCTCGCCGATGCCGCCGATCGAGCCCATGATCCCGGAGACCTCCATCGGCAGGAACACCTTGTTGGCGGGTCCATCGGCGATGGCCTTGAGCGCCTCAAGGTAGCGGATCGCGATGAGGTCGTTGGTCGGTTCGCCCTCGTGGATGGCGCTGAAGACGCTCTTGATCGCGAGCGCTTCGCCTTCGGCCAGCGCGATCTTCTGGAACTTCTCGGCTTCGGCCACGTCCTTGATCGCCTGCGCCTTGCCTTCGGCCTCGAGGATCGCGGCGCCCTTCGAGCCCTCGGCGCGGGTTATGGCGGCCTGCTTGTCGCCGTCGGCCTCGAGGATGAGCGCGCGACGCGTGCGCTCGGCCTTCATCTGGCGGTGCATCGCCTCGGTGACGTCCATCGGCGGCTCGATGCGCTGGAGCTCCACGCGGACCACGCGAACGCCCCACTTGTCGGTGGCGTCGTCGAGGATCTGGCGCAGTGCCGAGTTGATCTGCTCGCGGCTCGTGAGTGACTCGTCGAGCTGCATCTCGCCGATGACGTTACGCAGGTTGGTCTGCGCGAGCTTGGTGGCGGCAACGTAGAAGTTGGCCACGTTGTAGACGAGCTTCACCGGGTCGGTGGCCTCGTAGTAGACGACCGCGTCCACGGTGACCACGACGTTATCCTTGGTGATGACTTCCTGCGGCGGCACGTCCACGACGTTCTCGCGCATATCGACCTTGGTCATCTTGTCGATGACCGGGACGATGATGGTGAGGCCCGAGTCCGCCGTGCGCTGGTACTTGCCCAGCCGCTCGATGAGCCCCTTCTCGTACGGACGCACGATCCGGATGCCTGCGAGCGCATAGAAGAACAGGACCGTGAGGACGATCAGGCCGAACAGGATCGCAAATGCGACAGCGCCTTCCATGGTCACTCCTTCGCTTCTGCGGTGGATGGAGCGGGCTTCACGACAAGGTGTGTGCCCTCGACTCTCTCTACGACCACGCGCGCGCCGACCGCGAGTACCTCGTCTGCCGAGGTGTCGGCACGCCACTCCTCGCGCTCGATGCGCACGCGGCCTGCGCCGTCACTCGGCTCGACAGCCTCGGTGACCACGCCGACCTTACCGATGAGCCGGTCGACACCGACTTTCTGGGGCGGCTCATGCGTGACCCGGTCGGCGAACCGGCGCAGGCTCAGCAGTAAGACGGCCGAGACGGCGAGGAACGCCGCCCACTGCCAGCCCATGCTCATGCCTGCGAAGTTGACGCCCGCCGCCGCCGCCGCTCCGATGCCGAACGGCAGCAAGAAGAAGCCGGCGGTGAACATCTCCCCGACGATGAGCACCGCGGCCAGGCCGGCCCACACCCAGAACCAGACGTCCATGTGCGACTTCCTCTCTACGGTGTACTACCCAAGAGTACCCGACCCGCGCGGGGGCTAACACGCCCTCCACGGGCCGGCTCCGGTGGCGGGTGCTCTAGTTCGCGTCCGTGACGCCGCCGAGCACGTGCGCGGCCTTCTGGCGGACACGCTCGGCGGCGGCGAGGATCGTGTCGGGCGCGACGACCGGCCTTCCGTCGAGTATCCGCCAGGCTCCGGCGCTCATCACCCCGCGCACGACCGCGGACGCGCCGACCTCGATGAGTCGCTCGGCGGGGTGGTCCGTCGGCCCTATGCGCACGATCGCAAGGTCCGCCTGTTTCCCGGGCTCGAGCGAGCCGAACAGGTCGTCGAGCCCGAGTACCCGCGCGCCCTCGAGCGTGAGCATCCTGAGCAGTCGACTGGCCGAGAGCCCGTGGTCGAGCGCATTGACGGCCCGGGCCTCGGCAAACAGGTCGACTCCCTCGTTGCTCGCCGCCGAGTCGGTGCCGATCGCCATGTCGGCGCCGAGCGCGTGCAGGTCGGCGACCGGGGCCGTGCCGTTGTGCAGATAGCGGTTGGAACGTGGACACAACACGACGCCCCGTGCGTGCTCGGCGAGCAGCTGTGCTTCGCCCGTACCGAGGTGTACGCAGTGGACGGCTACGGCACCGTTCAGAACGCCGAGGCGGTGTGCGTACTCGACAGCGCCGCTCCGTGGGGTGGTGAACCCGTGCGCCAGACGTTCGGCCAGGGCCGCGAGTGGTCCGTCACCGCGGGCGAACAGACGCGACTCCTCGGCAGACTCGGCGAGGTGGAGCATGTATCCCGCGTTGCGCTTGCGCGCGAGCTGGTAGGTGGCATGCAGGAGGTCGGGACCGCTCGTGTACGGGGTGTGCGGCGATATCCCGCAGCGCAGGCGGCCGCCTGCGCACGCCGCGGGGTCGTCCGGGAACTCCCGATGCTCGAGCGCGGATGCGAGGTCATCGCCATCGACGCCCAGGATTTCCCAGAAGAATGTGCCGCCGAGCCCCATGTCGCCCGCCGCGGACAGCGCCTCGGGCCCGTAACAGACGTCGCCTACGACGGTCGCACCGGACTGCAGACACTGCAGTGCGCCGAGTGTCGCCGACGCGATGTGATCCTCTTCGTCCAGCGCCCGTGATACCTCGGCGATCCGGGCGAGCCACGCGGGGAAGGGCATGCTCGGCACGAGACCCGCAAGCGCGTTGAGCGACAGATGCGTGTGCGCGTTGACGAGCCCGGGCGTGATGACGCACCCCTGGTGGTCGCACACGACGGCTTCCGGATAGCGTGAGCTGACCTTGGCCAGCGTTCCGACCTCGAGGATCGTCCGGCCCCTGACCGCGACCGCGCCGTTGCGGATGGGCGGCCGTGAGACCGGAGCCACCCAGTCGGCGGTGACGATCACGGGCGGGGCCGATCGTCGGGGATGCCGAGTAGGCTTGGCTTGCGCAACTCCATACATCCGCACGCAGCTTCGAGGTCGGCGTCGGCGATCGCGTCGAGGACGATCCGTGCGATCGTCTCGGACTCGTCGAAGAAGATCGACTTGAGCTCGGCGTGCTGCCACTCACGGACCACGCCTTCGCCGTAGTTCACGACGATGTAGATGCCGGCGTAACATGCGCCGATGTCGCGTGCGAGGAAGACCTCGGGAGCGAGCGACTGGCCGACCACGTCGCCGCCGAGCCGCTTCATGTAGTCGATCTCGGCGACGCTCTCGAAGCGTGGGCCATCGGTCACGAGGTAGGTTCCCCGGCTGAAGACCCGCGCGAAGCGCTCGCTCGCGCCGGCGTTCAGGTGTGAGGCCAGGTCGGGGCAGATGGGCTGACGCATGATGAGCAGGTGGTCGCCGCGCACGTAGATATCCTGCTTCACGGTGAGGTCGATGAAGTCGTCCGGCACGATGATGTCGCGCGGATCGAGCAGGTGGTTGAGCGACCCGACGCCGCCGTCGGCCAGCACTTTGCGGACGCCCGCCTCGTGAAAGACCCAGAACGTCTGCAGCGATGCGTCGGCGCGCTTCACGCCGCGGCGCCAGCCGTGCATCTTGACCGCAAGCGCGTCGCGGACGCCGTGTGGGCCGGTGACCCGAAAGTGGACGAAGGTCGGCGAGCGGCCAAACGGCGTGTCAAAGGCCAGGCCGTCGGCGAGCACCTCGACGCGCTCGTCGGCAAGAGCGGTCGGGAAGTCGAAACTCAGTGATCCGCTGCCGCCACATATGCCGAAGTCGGCGGAAGGGACTGTTGTCTCGGGCATGAACGCACCTCCTCGCGGTAAGGCTACCCGAAACGGGACCGGGCAGACAGGCATTGCGTCGTCGGGGGACGTATACTCCGTCCCAGGAGGTGTCGTCCGTGGAGCCGAGTGGCTACATACACGAGATCGGCGCGAAGCTCGAGTCGAGCACCGATGCCGGGGAGCGCGCGGCCCTTGCCGACCTGCTGGGAGCCGCCGGCCTCGCCGACGCCGGACCGTACCTCGCCGAGGCGCTTGCGGTCGAGACCGACGAGAGCGTCAAGGTGCGCCTGCGTGCCGCGCTCGCCCGACTCGAAGGACTCTGTCTCTGACGGTGCCGAAGCGCTACGCGCCTGTGGGCCCCGCTATCGGAACATCTTCAGCATCTCGCGGGTGCGCTTGAACGCGAGCGGGATGCCACCGACGATCCACCAGTACAGCACGTATGTGAGCCGCTTCATGACGATCGCGGGGAAGCCCGTAAGGTTGCGGCCGCCCAGCATCCATCCGGCGCCCCAGGTTGGCCCCACGCTCACGAACTCCCCGTGCATGTTCGGGACGAACGGCTTGGGCTGCCCGCCTCGCGCCTCGGCGAGGATGTTCTCGGCACAGTGCTCGGCCTGGTGGATGGCGAACTGGGCGAGCATCGGCAACGTGCGGTTGCCCTTCGGGTCCCTGAACGCCGAGACGTCGCCGATGATGTAGACATCGCTGTGGGCGGGGGCCTTGTTGAACTCGTCGACGACGAGGCGGCCCGAAGGATCGGCAGCGAGCCCCCACGCCACGGCGTCGGGGTCCGCTTTCGCGCCGCCGCAGAAGCAGAGCACCGGCGCCGGCAGCTCGCGTCCATCGGCAAGGTGGATAACGCCATCTTCCACGCGCTCTACCATCGAGCCGAGGTGCAGCACGATGCCCAGCTTATCCAGCCGCTTCCTGACCTTCGCGCGGAGCGTCTCGGGCAGGTCGTAGAGGATGTCCGGCCGACCCTCGACGAGGTGGACCGACAGGTCCGCCGGGTCCAGCCCGAAGTCGACCGCGCGCCTGGGGAGCATCTGGCCGAGAGTGCCGACGATCTCCATCCCGGTGGCGCCGGCCCCCACGACGACGAACGAGAGCGCCCGGCGGCGCTCGGTCCGGTCGGCGAGTACTATGGCGGCCCGGAACTGTGCCTCGATGCGGCGCTGGAGTTCCTGCGCGTCCGCGACCGACCACATGGTGACCGCGTGTTCGGCCAGCCCGTGCACCGGCGGTACGAAGGCCACCGCGCCGGTTGCGATCGCGAGTCGCCAGTAGGGGACCTCCTCGGTGGAGCCCCTCCGTGGACCGATGGTCACGAGGCTCTCGTCAGCGCGTACCCTGTCGATGCGGTTGTAGCAGATGGTGATCGGCAGGTCCTTGAACACGTTGGGATGCCACAGCTCGCAGAAGTCCGGTCGAGGAGGGCCGACGGCGACGAGGTCGAGCTCGGAGAGCGCTTGCTGACAGGGGTTGGGTTCGACGAGCAGTATCTCGAGGTCATCGCCGCGCCTGAGTCCGCGGGCGAGCTTCACGGCGAGCGTCGTGCCGGCGTACCCGCCTCCCGCGATGACGATGCGGCGGCCGACGCCGGGTGTGATGTTCGGTCCTGCCGATGCGTTCTGCACGAATCCCCTTTCAAAGGTTCCGTATCCAGGGTACCCGAACACGAGGTCCTCCAACGCGCGAACGTGAAGCAGTTCACGTTCGGCGACGCACACGCCAGCGTCAGAACCTGCGCACCTCACGGTAGAGGGTGTCGCGCTGCACGGGCGTGAACCCGGCGTCGCCCACGATGCGTACGAGTTCGTCGCGGGCGAGCATGAACCGCGTGCCGGCGGCCGCCACGACGTTCTCCTCGATCATCGTCGAGCCCATGTCGTTAGCACCGAACGCGAGCGCGACCTGACCGATCTTCGGGCCTTGGGTGACCCACGACGCCTGGATGTTGGGTACGCTGTCGAGGAACAGCCGCGACACCGCGAGCATGCGCAGGTACTCCCATCCGCTCGCCGCGACGCCGCCCTGTTCGCCCTCCAGTTCGGTGTTGCCGGGCTGGAAGCTCCAGGGGATGAAAGCGCGGAAGCCGACGTGCCCGGCGGCAACGGCTTCGTCCTGCACCTCGCGCACGCGAAGCAGGTGCTCCACGCGCTCTTCGTCGGTCTCCAGACCGCCGAACATCATGGTTGCGGTGGTCGATATGCCGAGTGCGTGCGCTTCTCGCATGACGTCGAGCCACTGCCGGGCGGTGGCCTTGTGAGGCGACACGTAGTCGCGGACCCGGTCCACAAGGATCTCGGCTCCGCCACCGGGAAGTGAATCGAGGCCTGCGTCGCGTAACCGCACGAGCACGTCGCGCACGGGTAGCCCCGAGAGCCGTGCGAGGTGCCAGACCTCGGGCGGGCCGAAGCCGTGCACGTGGATCGGGTAGCGGCGCTTGAGTTCCCGGAGCATCTCCTCGTACCACTCCAGTGGCAGTTCGGGGTGCATACCGCCCTGGAGCAGGATCGCGGTGCCTTCGAGCGCGAGGGTCTCTTCGACCTTGGCGTACAGCTCGTCAGCGGGAAGCACGTACGCGTCCGGTGCGTCCGCCTCGCGGTAGAAGGCGCAGAAGCGGCAGCGCGACACGCACACGTTGGTGTAGTTCACGTTGCGGTCCACGATGAACGTGATCTCGCCTTCGGGGTGCAGCCGCATCCGCATGGCAGTGGCCGCGGCGCCAAGCTCCAGCATCGGCGCGCCGCGGAGCAGCGCCACCGCCTCATCGGCCGAGAGACGCCGCTTTCCGTGCGCTGCCGAGAAGGCGAGCGTCGTCAGGTCAGCCGAGCTCACCGCGACTCGCCCCAGACCGTCAGATCCGGAACGCGGCCGAGCTGGCCGACGGCGGTCGCTTCTGCCAGGTACCGCAACAGGCCCTCCCGGTAGCGGGGCCCGAAACGGAACTGCAGGGCATCGAAGTAGCTTCGGAAGTGCGCGGCGGGGAACGCCTCCCACCGTGCCGCATACTCGCTGACATCGTCGAGATGCGCGCGGCAGTATGCGAGCGAGCCGTTGAGCGCTTCGTTGACCGCGGCAACCGCGTCCGGCTGCTCTTCGGCAAACGAGCGACGCACCGCCCAGACGGCGTAGACCATCGGCAAACCGGTCCACGAACTCCATTCGGCACCAAGGTCGTAGACGTGCAGGCCAGCGGGGGGCTCCCAGTACGCGCGCAGCGCTTCGTCGCCGATGAGCAGCGCCGCGTCGGCCTCGCGGAGCATCGCGGGCAGGTCGGGCGGCATCTCGACATAGGTCGGTGATGCGCCCCAACGGCGCTCCAGTAAGACGCGGCAGAGCACCTGCGAGGTCCGCGAGGTGTCGGTGAGCGCGACGGTGGCGCCCGACAGTGCCTCGGCAGGACGCTTGGTCACGAGCAGGATGGACTGCACCTCGCCGTCGGAGGAGATGGCGATGTCGGGCAGCAGCACGAGTTCGTCGGCATGGCGTGCGTACTCGATCGCCGGAATGGGCGCGATGTCGAGCGTGCCGGCGAGAATGTCGGCTGCCAGCTCGCGCGGCGCCGCCTTGACGAGATCGACGTCGAGCAGGTGGTCGCCGCTCTTCACGAGCCCGTAGTACAGGGGCAGGCAGTTCAGGAACTGAATATGGCCGAGGCGCGGACGGGCCATGGCGCTACGCGCCCGCCTGGTCGTACGTGCGGATCACGCGGTAGAGCGTGTCGCGCTCCACCGGCGTGTGTCCGGTCTCGACGATCATGCGCACGAGTTCGTCTTTGGAGAGCGCCTCGGGCGTGCTCGCGCCGGCCATGTGCGTTATCCGCTCCTCGACCACCGTGCCATCGATGTCGTCCACGCCAAAGACGGTGGACAGTTGCGCCACCTTGAGGCCCACCATGATCCAGAACGCCTTGATGTGCTCGATGTTGTCGAGCATAAGGCGCGAGATGGCGAGCGTCTTGAGATCGTCGTAGCCGGTGGTGCCGGGGAGCGCCGAGAGCTCGGTGTTGAGCGGATGGAACGCAAGTGGGATGAACGCCAGGAAGCCGCCGCTTGCATCCTGCTGCTCGCGCAGCCGGATGAGGTGGTCGACCCGCTCTTCGCGCGTCTCGATGTGGCCGTAGAGCATGGTGCAGTTGGTCTTGATGCCGAGCGCGTGGGCCTCCCCGTGGATGCGGAGCCAGTCGTCCGGCGATGTCTTCTTGTCCCAGGCCGCCGCGCGCGTACGCTCGGAGAATATCTCGGCGCCGCCGCCGGGAAGCGCGTCCAGGCCTGCGTTCTTGAGCTGCTGCAGCACCTCGCGTGTGGAAAGCCCGCTGATCTTGGCGTAGAACTCGATCTCGACGGCCGTGAACGCCTGGATGATCACGTGCGGGGGCAGCACCTCGCGCAGACGCCTGACCATGTCCACGTAGAACTCGAACGGCCAGTCGGGGTGCAGCCCGCCGACGATGTGGACCTCGTGAGCGCCCTCGGGCACACACTCCTTTGCGGCTGCCACGATCTCGTCGAGCGTCATCTCGTAGGCGCCTTCTTGTCCAGCCGAGCGTGAGAACGCGCAGAACTTGCAGCGGTTCTCGCAGATGTTGGTCGGGTTGATGTGCCGGTTGACCATGAAGTAGACGCGATCGCCGTTGATGCGGCGGCGTACGTGGTCGGCGAGCTGCGCCACACCGAGCAGGTCGGCGGTTTCGTACAGCGCGATGCCGTCCTCTCGGCAGAGCCGGGTGCCGGCGAGCACCTTGGCCGCGATCGGCTCGAGAGCGGGGTCGGTGAGATGGAAGGTCATGGGTCGGTCTCCTGAACGGGGTCGGATACCGCCAGAGTGTATGCCCTCGGCGGCCGAAGCGCCACGCACCCGGGCGGGTCTGCCGGCGACGTAGGGGTATCTACACCCTGGCGCCGTACGAGAGACGAGGCGGTAGGCATGGAGCACTTCGACGTGTTCGTCGTAGGAACGGGAGTCGCCGGTCAGACCGTGGCCGGCGAGGCCGCCGAGGCGGGCAAGCGGGTCGCCGTCACGGACGTCCGTGAGTACGGGGGCACATGCTCGCGCCGGGGGTGTATCCCGAAGAAGGTGCTCTACACGGCGGCCGAGTCGGTCGAGCGCGTCCGGGCCCACGTGGGCGCCGGCGTGGCCGGCGACGTGCGCATCGACTGGGCGGGGCTCGTGGCCTTCAAGCGCACGTTCACCGAACCCGTGCCGGAGCGGATCGAGCAGTGGCTGTCCGGCCTCGGAGTTACCACGCTTCATGGAGCGGCACGGTTCGTCTCTGCGGAGGAGATCGAGGTTGACGGCCGCACGTACACCGCCGATCACTTCGTTCTGGCGTCCGGTGCCGTGCCGCGCCCGCTCGGCATACCGGGCGAGGACCTCGTGGTGGATAGCGAGGCGTTCATGGATCTCGACTCCCTCCCGGCGCGCATCGTCTTCATAGGCGGCGGGTACGTCTCGTTCGAGTTCGCACACATCGCGGCGGCGGCAGGCTCGGAGGTCACGATCCTGCACAGGGGCGCGCGTGCGCTGGAAGGTTTCGATCCCGATCTCGCCGACTGGCTGGTTGGCGCCTATCGGGAGCGGGGTATCGTGCTGCGCACGGAAGCGCACGTCGACGAGGTGTTGCGCTCGGGCGGGGGGCTGGTGGCGGAGTGCTCCGACGGGCTGCCGGTCGTGTGCGACATGGTGGTACACGGCGCCGGCCGGATCCCGGCTCTCGACGGACTCGCGCTTGACGCCGCCGGCGTCGTGGCGGGTCCGCACGGCGTGGAGGTCGACGCGTCGATGCGGTCCACGACCAACCCGCGTGTGTTCGCGGTCGGTGACGCGGCTGCGTCTGGTGCGCCGCTCACGCCGGTGGCCACCATCCAGGGCCGGGTCGTGGTCGCCAACCTCGTCGCTCCCGGCTCGACGATCTTCAACCCTGCGGTGACTCCGTCGGTCGTCTTCTCCGCGCCACCACTCGCTGCAGTCGGCCTGACCGAGGAAGCCGCCCGGGCGGCGGGACTTGAGATCGAGGTCAAGCTCAACGACATGTCAGAGTGGGCGTCGTCCAGGTGGGCCCGAAGCGATGCGGCCGGTGCGAAGATCATCGTCGAGCGGGCTACGGACAGGATCGTCGGTGCCCACCTCGTGGGGAGCCATGCCGAGGAGGTCATCAACGTGTTCGCGGCTGCGATGCGAGGCGGCCTGACCGCGACGGACCTTCGTTCGACCGCGTGGGCGTATCCCACGAGCGGCTCCGACATCGTCTATCTGCTGTAGGGGTCCTCTGGTCTGCCGGTGGGAGAGCGCCGCATCGGGTACGCTTGCGGTATGCAGCAGCTAGCCGACATCGCGCGCAGTACCGTCGCCGAGCATGGGATGCTGCCGGACGGTGCGGTCGTTCTCGTGCTCGTGAGTGGCGGCGCCGACTCGGTGGCCCTCCTGCGGCTGCTCGCCGCCGGTGACCTCGGCGACTGCTCCCGACGTCTGAGGGTGCTGCACGTCAACCACCTGCTGCGTGCCGAGGACGCGGACGGCGACGAGTCGTTCGTCTCGGCGCTTTGCGCCACACTCGGCGTGCCGTGTCGCGCGGTTCGTTACGACGTCGCCGCCTATGCGCGCGCCGAGGGGCTCAACCTCGAAGACGCCGGCCGGCGGGTACGGTATCGCTTTGCCGACGACGAACTCGACGTATGGTGCGCCTCTCTCGGCGTACCCGGAGAGGCGGGTCGCATCGCGGTGGCGCACACGGCTGACGACCGCCTCGAGACGTTCCTGGCGCGCGTGATCACCGGCGCCGGTACCGGCGGGCTCGCCTCGATCGCGCCGGTGCGCGGACGGATCGTGCGTCCGCTCATAGACGCCCGCCGCGCGGCGGTGACCGGATACCTGACCGAACTCGGCCAGACGTGGCGCGAGGACGCGACGAACGCGGACACCGCCCAGCAGCGTGCATGGCTCCGGCACGAGCTTCTGCCGATGATCGAGCGTCGCAATCCGTCGTTTGCCGAGACGTCCGAGCGAACGATGAGGATCCTGGCCGGAGATGAGGCGCTGCTCTCACAGCTGGGTGCCGATGCCGCGCGTGGCGTGGTCGCAGTTGACGGCGACGCGCTCGTCTTCGAACGAAGCGCGCTTGCAGCTCTACCATGCTCGCTCGCTCGCCGGGTGGTCCGCGACGCTATCGTCGGAATGTTCGGTGAAGCATCGCGGCTGCCGTTCGAGCACGTGGAGGCCATTGCGACGAGCGCGACCGGGGGCGGCTTCGCTCGCGACCTTCCGCTCGGTCTGCGGGCGCACGCGGAGTACGATACAATCAGAGTTTCCCGGAGGGGAGGCTCGGACTCGTCGGTGGCACCCGGCTTGCTCGAACTCCCGGGCGTGCTGGATCTTGGTGCATCGGGTACCATCGGCGCCCGTGAACTGCCCGCCGGGGGCGTGTTGCCCGGTCCTGACGCCGTCTCGATCGACGCAGGTGCGGTGCGTTGGCCGCTCGTCGTCGACGCTGTTCGGGCCGGTGACCGGATGCGTCCGCTGGGGCTCGGGGGCAGCAAGAAGCTCTCCGACATCCTCATCGACGCGAAGGTCCCTGCGCGGATGCGCCAGGTCACGCCGGTTGTGCGTGACGGTGAGCGCATCGTGTGGCTGGCGGGCGTTACGCTTGCCGAGGAGTGCCGGGTCACCCCGGCGACAGAGCGGGTGGCGGAACTGACGTGGCGACGCCCCTGACGGGGCGAGCGGCTGGTGGCCCCGACTGGGCCGGACCGAGGAAGGTGCGATGAGCATCCACGCCGACATCGACCGGGTGATCCTGAGTGAGGCCGAGATCGCGGAGCGAATCCGCGAGCTGGGTGAGGAGATCGCCCGCGAGTATGCCGCTGTCGCCAGACCGGTACTGCTGATCGCCGTGCTCCGCGGCGCCGCGCTGTTCGTCGCGGACCTTGCCCGGGCGATCGACGACAAGGTCGAGATCGACTTCATGGCTGTCTCGAGCTACGGCTCGTCGACCAAGTCCTCCGGCGTGGTTCGGATCATCAAGGACCTCGATGAGGACATAGAAGGCCGGGACGTTCTCGTCATCGAGGACATCCTCGACACGGGCCTCACGCTCAAGTACCTGCTCCGCAACCTTGCCTCCCGCAAGCCCGCAAGCCTCGAAGTCGTGACGCTCCTGCAGAAAGAGGGTAAGCAGCAGGTGCCGATCGACTGCAAGTACGTTGGATTCTCCGTCCCTGACGAGTTCGTCGTCGGGTACGGACTTGACTACGCCGAGCGCTACCGGAATCTCCCGTACATCGGCGTCCTCAAACCTGCGATCTACGCCGACTGATGGCGGACAAGGAGTCGAAACGAGTGAACCGCAATCTGAGGACCGCGCTCCTCTACCTGCTCTTCATCGTGCTGGGCCTGCTGTTCCTGGCCAACACACTGCAGCCTGAAGGCGCCATCACCGAGCTTGACAGCTCGGCGTTCACGCAGGCGCTGGCCGACGAGCGCGTCGTGACCGTGGAGGTCTATCCACGCACGCAGGAGGTCAAGGGCACCTACTACCCTGATGACGCGGCGGCCGAAGCCGACGAGCCACAGGAGTTCACCACGACGTACCTCGACAACGCGGCGCTCGATGCCCTGCTTGCCGAGTATCCGGTCTCTGGCGGCGTGAAGGTCGACATGCGGGACAGCGGTGCGTGGCTCAGCCTGCTTGCCTCGTTCGTGCCGGTCGTGATCATCGTGGTTGTGATGTTCTGGCTCATCAACCAGATGCAGGGCGGCAACTCCAAGGTGATGTCGTTCGGCAAGAGCCGGGCGAAGCGCATCACGCGCGACCAGCCGCGGATCACGTTCAAGGACGTTGCCGGCGCCGACGAGGCGGTCGAGGAGCTCGAGGAGATCAAGGAGTTCCTCGCCAACCCCGGCAAGTTCCAGGCGCTCGGTGCCAAGATCCCCAAGGGCGTGCTCCTCGTCGGCCCTCCGGGTACCGGAAAGACGCTGCTCGCACGCGCGGTCGCCGGTGAGGCCGGCGTACCCTTCTTCACCATCTCCGGCTCGGACTTCGTCGAGATGTTCGTCGGTGTCGGCGCGAGCCGCGTGCGCGACCTGTTCGAGCAGGCGAAGGCCGCGAGCCCGTGCATCGTCTTCATCGACGAGCTCGACGCTGTCGGCCGGATGCGTGGCGCGGGCCTCGGCGGGGGGCACGACGAGCGCGAGCAGACGCTCAACCAGCTCCTCGTCGAGATGGACGGCTTCGACATCAAGGACAACGTCATCATCATGGCCGCCACCAACCGGCCGGACGTGCTGGACGCAGCGTTGCTGCGCCCCGGCAGGTTCGACCGTCAGATCCTCGTCGATCGCCCGGATCTCAAGGGGCGCGCCGAGATACTGAAGATCCACACGCGGGGCAAGCCGCTCGGCGAGAACATCGAGCTCGAGGTGCTCGCGCGGAGAACGCCGGGCTTCACCGGCGCCGACCTTGCCAACCTCGTCAACGAGGCCGCGCTGCTCTCGGCCCGGCACGGCAAGAAGGAAGTCGAGATGGTCGAGCTCGAGGAGGCTATCGAGCGCGTCATCGCCGGCCCCGAGAAGCGGAGCCGCATCATCTCCGAGAAGGAGAAGCGCATCATCGCGTACCACGAATCCGGTCACGCGCTCGTGGGGCACGTGCTTCCCAACACCGACCCGATCCACAAGATCAGCATCATCAGCCGCGGCAGGGCGCTCGGCTATACGCTGGCCCTTCCCGTAGAGGACAAGTTCCTCTCTGCGCGTGGAGAGATGCTCGACGAGATCGCGATGATGCTCGGCGGTCGGGTGGCCGAAGCGATCACGCTCGGCGACATCACCACGGGCGCGAGCAACGATATCGAGCGGGCGACCAAGCTTGCCCGTCAGATGGTCACGCAGTACGGGATGAGCGACAAGCTCGGCCCGATGACGCTCGGTGACGGGCAACACGAGGTCTTCCTAGGCCGCGACTTCTCGGCCACGCCCAACTACAGCCAGGAGATCGCCTTCGAGATCGACAAGGAGATCCGCCGGTTGATCGACGAAGCATACGAGACCGCGTATCGCATCCTGACCGAGCGCCGTGAGCTGCTCGATCTGATGGCGTCGGTCCTCGTCGAGCGTGAGACGATAGACAAGGAAGAGCTGGCGGCGTTGCTCGACGGCCGGTGGGCCGAGCACCTCGAGGCGGAGAAACAGCGCGAGGCCGAGGCCGCCGAGAATCCACCGGATGAGGAACTGGTTGCCGCCGAGGCGACGCCGGCCGAGCCGTTCGACGATCGTCCGATCGTGGACGTCAAGCCCGCCGATGTCAGTGATTCGGCGGCGCCCGCGTAGCAGAGCCCCCATCGAGCATGAAGCGAGGCGCCATCCGGTCCGGGTGGCGCCTCTTGTGATGGTGCCGCTTGCACTCGTCACATATATGTCTTATACATATAGTGTCCGAGGAAGGTGAGGTCACGTGTACGAGTCAGATCCCGGGAACACCTCGCGGCCGCGACGACGCTGCTGCCAGGCGGCGGACGGTACGCAGCGGCAACTCGGCAGAGGGCGCGGCGCTCTCCTCGAGCCTGCGCTCCTCATAGCGCTCGCTCGCTCGGAAGCACACGGATACGATCTCGTGCGGGCGATAGAGGAGATGACGGGCGGAGACGTCGTGCCCGACACGGGCGGCCTGTACCGGCTGCTCCGTCGACTGGAAGTCGAGGGTGTCGTCACCTCCAGCTGGCAGGAGAGCGGGGCCGGGCCGCAGCGCCGGGAGTATCGCCTCACCGACGAGGGGCGCGCGCTATTGGCGCACTGGATGGAGCATCTCGCCGTTCGTCGCGACGCGCTCGACCGGCTGATCCGGGCGGGCATGGAGCAGGTTCCGCATGTGTGAGACGACTGTACTCGAGTAGGGGGTCATATCGATGCCAGGACATGATGGAACGGGACCGGAAGGACGCGGTCCACTAACGGGTGGAGGACGTGGCGAGTGCGCCGAGGACGTCACTGCTCTCGGTGAGTTCGGCCGTGGGCTGCTGCACCGTCGCGGTACTCGCGGAGCTGGTCCTGGATTCGGGCGCAGCATTCGCGGGCTGGGTCTTGGAAAGAGCCGGGGGTGGCGCCGATGAGAGTCGCCGTATCCTCACTCGGCCCGACGCTCGACGACCGGGTTGACGAGCACTTCGGCAGGGCGATGTGGTTCGTTGTCGCCGACACCGATAGAGACGGTCTCGAGGCGATCGACAACGCCGCAAACCGTAACGCGCTCCAGGGTGCGGGTATCGCGTCGGCCGAACTCATCTCCGAGCAGGGCGTGGCGGCGGTCATCACCGGACACCTCGGCCCGAAAGCCTTCTCCGCACTCGGAGCGGCCGGGATTCCCGGGTACGACGGTGCCGGCATGACGGTGCGCGCCGCGCTCGTCGCGTTCGCCGCAGGAGACCTCGGCGCGTTGGACGAGGCAGGAGAAGCGCACAGTGGTTGATGCGACGCCGTGGTGGCGCGGATCGCGCGCGGTCGGCGCTCGTATGTTCGTATGGCCAGGAGAGTGAGTCTCGGAGGGAAGGGCAAGAACGTGGCTGAGAACGGACGGATCGTACTGGCGGTACCCTCTATCGGCGAGGGCGGGATGGACACCGAGCGCTCCGGGCACTTCGGTCGGTGTGACTGTTTCACGATAGTGGAGATCGCCGATGGGGCGATCGTCGGCACGCGTGTGGTCGACAATCCGCCGCATGAAGAGGGCGGCTGCTTGCGTCCGGTGAACCTGTTGGCGTCCCACGGCGTCAACGCGCTCATCGTCGCGGGGATCGGCGCGCGGCCACTCGCGGGTTTCGACGCCGCCGGCATCACCGTGTACTTCGACGATGCGATCCCGATCGTCGGTGATGCGGTTGCGGCGCTCGTGGCAGGCGAGGTCGAGATCATCGATCCGGCGTACGTCTGCGGCGGTCACTAGTCCGTGTCGACGCCGCTCGCACTGCCACGGCCCGCGTGTCTGACGGTGGCCGTCGCATCGGGCAAGGGTGGGACTGGCAAGACGCTCGTTGCGACAAGCCTGGCGCTTGCGGCCTCGCGGGGCGGAACGCCGGCCGCTCTCATCGACTGCGATGCGGATGCGCCCAACGACGCCCTGTTCCTGGCGCCGGCCTCGTCGGATACCGCGCCGGTCGAGGTGATGCTGCCGGTCATCGACGCGTCGTCGTGCGTGCTGTGTGGCGCGTGCCGCGACGTGTGCGCCTACGGCGCGCTGCGCATCCTCGGCGGACAGGTCATGGTCTTTCCCGAGCTGTGTCACGGGTGCGGGGCGTGTGTTGGCGTGTGCGCGCCGCACTCGATAGCGGAGCAGTCTCGCAGGGTCGGTGATGTGGAGTGGGGCCGCATCAGTCCCGGACTCACCGGACCGGCCGGGCTCGACGTCGTCACGGGCCGGCTCGACATCGGTGAGGTCAAGACGCCGGCGGTCATCCGGGCGGCCCGGGCGCGCGGTACGGTGCTCGCGAGAGCCGTCACCATTCTGGACGCGCCGCCGGGGGTCGCATGCGCGGCCGTGGCCGCCATCCGCGACGCCGATGTGCTCGTGCTCGTGACCGAGCCGACGCCGTTCGGCCTGCACGACCTCGAGCTCGCGGTCGGCCTCGGGCGTGAGATGGGTCTGCCGATGGGGGTGGTGCTCAACCGCGACGGTACGGGCGGAGCGGACATCGCCGCGTACTGCGTCCGGGAAGCGATCCCCGTGATCGCGCGCATCCCCTTCGACCGGCGCATCGCCGAGGTCTATGCCGAAGGAAGGCTCGTCATCGACGAGCATCCCGATGGCGCAGCGTGGTTCGGCGAGCTGTGGAGATCCGTGCTCGCTCTGGCCGCCGAAGATGGTGCACGATGAGGCAGATCGTCTTCGCCTCGGGCAAGGGCGGCACCGGGAAGACCACGCTCGCCGCCCTCGGCGCACACCTCGCCGCCGTCACAGGCGGGATCACGCTCGCCGACTGCGATGTCGAGGCAGCGAACCTGCCGATCGCGCTCAAGGCGCGTATCACGCGACGCGATCCGTTCGCGGGCGGGGCGAAGGCGGTGATCGACGCGGAGGTCTGCCGCGGCTGCGGCGCCTGCCAGCCCGCTTGCCGCTTCTCGGCATTGGCTGCGGGCGACGACTTCTTTCGCGCTCACGCGTTCGTTGTCGATCCGTGGGCGTGCGAGGGTTGTGGCGCGTGCGTGCCGAAGTGCCTCGACGGTGCGATCCGCATGGAGCCGTCCCCGGCGGGCGAGGTGTTCTCGGCCGAGACCGTTGTGGGATCTATGGCCTTCGGCCAGCTGCTCCCGGGCGAAGACCTTTCGGGCAAGCTTGTGACCGAGGTCAGGGCACGGGCGCGGGAACTCGCCGAGTCCCGGCGGTCGGAGCTGATGCTTATCGACGGCCCGCCGGGCGTGGGCTGCCCCGCCATCGCGTCGATCACCAACGCCGATCTGCTCGTGGCGGTCACCGAGCCGACCGTTTCCGGCGAGCACGACCTCGTGCGGCTGGTGGCGCTTGCCCGTCGGCTCGGCGTTCGGACGGCGGTGGTCCTGAACAAGGCCGATCTGTCCGCCACGGGCGCGAGTCGGATCCGTGACCGCGTCGCCGCCGAGGGGCTCGAGCTGCTCGGAGAGGTCCCGTTCGACCCCGCGCTCGCCGACCTTCTTGCCGGACTGGCCGAGGGTGCGGACGCGACTGCCGCTGCCGGCCCGGGATTCGATGCGGCACGCGCGGTGTGGCAGGCAGTGCGAGAGGTCGTGTTGGCGGTGGCCCCGACAGGGAACCATCAGTAAGTGATATCACCGCGACAAGGGGCAGTCGTGCGAGGGGCGAGTTCAGATGGCAGGAGCGGCCGCACGCGGGGACTGTTCCGTCCCCGTGTCCGCGAGACAGAACTCGTGCCCCCGCCCGCCCAGGGCCAGGCCGCGCTCATCACGGCGCTCGATATCGTGGCGGCGGCCATCTCCGCGGCGCGCAGCGTCCACGAGGTCCTCGACATCATCGTGGAGTCTGCCAAGCGTTTCACCGGAACCGAGAAGGTCGTCATCTGCCTGATCGATGAGTATGCCGAGGGACTGACCCTCGATCCCTCCACGCTCGTGGTGCGGGGCGCCCGAGACATGTACACCGAGGAGTGGTGGGGCGGGCAGCTCGGCGACATCGTGGACGACACCTTCACCGAAGGACGACCCTGCTTCCATGTGGATCAGGGGCAGGGAGCGTGGCTGCTCGCCGTGCCCGTGCGCGTCCACGACCAGGCCCTCGGCATCCTGGTCGCGATCAATGCGACCGATCACGCTCTCAGGCAGGAGCACACCGCGTTCCTGTCCATACTGGGCGCGTTCGCAGCGGCGTCCATAGCCAACGCGCGGTTGGCCGAGGAGAGCCGCTGGTCGCTCCTTGCCAGCGAGCGCGAGCGCATAGCGCGCGAGATGCACGACGGGATAGCGCAGTCTCTCTTCTCGATCTCCCTCGGCCTTGAGGTGTGTAAGAAGCAGGTGCACCGCGATCCTGCGGCCGTGGCCGATCGGCTTGATGAGCTCCAGTGTCTGCTCGAGAACAGCATGGGGGAACTTCGGCGCTACATCTACGACCTGCGTCCCGCGAACCTGCAGAAGCTCGGCTTGAACGGCGCGATCGAGTACTGGCTGCAGCACATCACCGCGGGGGATGGTCTACACGCGCGGCTCGATGTGCGCGGCGAGGTGTGCTCGCTTCCGGCCGAGAGTGAGGCATGTCTGTACCGGGTGGCGCGCGAGGCGGTGACCAATGCGGTCAAGCATGCCAAGGCGTCCACGATCGTGGTGACTCTGGAGTACGCTGGTGATTCGGTGGTGGTGCTCGTCGAGGACGACGGCTGCGGGTTCGACGTCCGTGCAGCCACCGCGGCGAGCGAGACCGGTTCGACCGTCGGACTGAAGAGCCTCGCCGAACGGATGAGGTCGGCGGGTGGCGCTCTATCGATCACATCCGGGCCGGGCAGTGGCTGCAGTGTGCGGGGGACGATTCCGCTCTAGGGGGAACGTTGTCACAGGTAAGGGTCTACATCGTCGATGATCACGAACTGGTGCGGTACGCCCTCCGCGCGGTGGTGGAGTCGGACGGCGATATGCTCGTGGTCGGTGAGGCGTCTTCAGGCGAGGAGGCGCTCGGCGACATCGAACGGGCCACTCCGGATATCGTCCTGCTGGATCTGCGCATGCCCGGGATCGGCGGCGTGGAGACGTGCCGACGACTGCTTGAGAGCTGGCCGGACCTCCGCGTGGTCGTGCTCACCAGCTACGGTGATGACGATGAGGTGTTCGGCGTTCTCACCGCCGGGGCGGTCGGCTACATCATGAAGGATACGAGTCCCGACGCGCTCTTGCAGGCGCTTCGCGGGGTCGCCGACGGTCAGACCGTGCTCGATTCGGATGTGGCGAGGCGCGTGATCGACGCCGGCGGACCGGGCCCCGCGCCGTTCGACCCCGGTCTGTCCGAGCGGGAGACCGACGTGCTGACGCTGATGGCCCGGGGCTGGAGCAACCGTCGCATCGCCCGGGAGCTGTGGATCACCGAGCCGACGGTGAAGTCCCACGTGAGTCACATCTTGCGCAAACTCAAAGTCGCCGACCGCACGGGAGCTGCCGTCGAGGCGGTACGGCTCGGTATCGTCGTGCTGCCATCAGCCGGGTCTGACTGAGCACAACGACTTTCGGCCCCCCAGGATTCATCCGCCTATCATCCCGTCGGCGCGACTGTGACGACCGTCACCAAGGGAATCCTTTTCGGTAGGCTCAATGTCCTTGGACGGTGGGGGGAGGTGTCTCGCTATGTTCCAGACGTTGGTGATTCGGATGCTTGCGCGCGCGAAGAGTGAAGAGGGTGCCACAGCCGTCGAGTACGGGATCATGGTTGCGGCGATCGCGGCGATCATCGTCGGTGTTGTCATCTTGCTCGGCGAGCAGATCGAAGCGGCATTCCAGTCCGTGGTAGATGCGCTCGGAGCGCTCTAGGTGCTCGTGAGGCGAGGGTCCGCACCGCGCGGGTCCTCGCCTCACGACGGGTGATCGCACGCGGGAGGCGAGATGGCGGGCGTCCGTAGATATGTGCACTCCGAGGAGGGCGCCGCCGCGGTCGAGTTCGCGCTCGTGGCGATGATCCTCGTTGTCCTGCTGCTCGGCATCATGCAGTTCGGCTACCTGTTCTACCAGTGGAACGAGATCACTCATGCTGCTCGTGAGGGCGCACGATGGGCGGCGCTGGAGTACCCGGGCGGCTCCGTGGGCACGCCCGACACGGTGCGCTACAAGGTCGCGCAGGCTGCTCCGGGCATGGCCTTGACCGATGTGGACATCCTCGTGAGTCCGGAGAACCCCGGGATCGGTGACGTGGGCGAACCCGCGACAGTCACCGTGAGCCATGCGGTTCCGCTCTTCACACCGCTGATGCAGAACATCTTCGGCACTTCAGACGACACGTTCGTGTTGCGGAGTACCGCGACACTGAGGATCGAGTGAGTACGATGATGCGCTTGTTGAAAGACGACGAAGGTGCGACGGCCGTCACCGTCGCGCTCGTGATGTTCGTACTCGTGTTGTTCGCCGCTCTGGCGGTCGATGTCGGCTACGGGTACAGCGTCCGACGGCAGCTGCAGACGGCTGCGGATGCGGCCGCCCTCGCGGGGTGTCGCGTGCTCGCCGACAAGGGCACGAACGCCGAGGTGCTCGCCGTCGTGGAGGACTACGCCGATCGGAACGCCGTGGCGCCCGGTGACGGGCTGAGTGTGGTCGAGGATCCGCCGGACACCGAAGTAGGCGCCGACTACGTCCAGGTGACCGTGATGAAGGACGCGCCCCTGTTCTTCGGCCGTATCCTCGGCTCGGATTCGGCCTACGTGCAGGCCAGCGCACGCGCCAGGATCGCCTACCTGACCGGTCTCAAGGGAATCGTGCCGTGGGGCGTGCCGATCATTCGGGCGAACAAGGTGAGCGTCCGTATCGGTGGCGGGCAGGAGGTCTGGCTCACCGACCAGGGTTCTGGACTGTGGCGAACGACGGTTGCCGCTCCCGGCGCCACATCGACCAACGGCTACCCGGTGGACATCACCGTCTACAACGATCAGACGGCCTATCCGGACGGCACGGTGGAGTATCCCGACGGTGTTCCCGAGCCGGTGCCGGCCGCGGCGGCCCTTGCCGTCCTCCCGGCCGGTTGCCCCATCACGGACGTGTCGCTCGGCGCCTACGTCGTGACCGCGGGGCAGGACACCTCGGTGGAGCTTCGGGTCGCTTCGCTGACCGAGCCCGAGGCGCGTTTCAATGGCAAGAAGCACAAGATGACCGAGATCGCCGGGCAGCCCGGCGTGTGGAGAGCGACCCTTCCCGTGCCCGACTCGGACGATCTCATCGCGACGTTCCCCGTGGATGTGAGCACGTCAGGCTGCTCGCTCACCTCGGCTGCGGTCCTCATGGTGCGCCGCTCCACGTATCCGGTGGTCGACGTGTCGCTGACCGACTATGTCGTCGGTCCCGGCGGCACGCTCTCCGTGTCGGTGCAGCTGAACGACTACGTCTACGGGAATCGGTACGAGCTTCGGGTTGCCGGTGGCGGCGGCGAGATCGGCAACTTCTGCTCTATCGATCTCTCTACGACCAGGCATACGCCCAACTGGCGCAACCCGCAGCATCCGGCCGAGTACGATGTCACCTCGGACCCGGCGTACAAGCCGCCCACCTACTACTGCTACCTCGAGAAGCCCTTCCCGTTCGTCATCCACATCGGCGACACGATCTGGACCGAACCGGGCGCGATGTCCGGTCCTCAGAGTTCGAGTGCGCTTGATGTGCGGTTCGGCGGGGATGATCGCACGTTCGCCGAGTGGGTCGCCTCCGGCGATGCGGGATCGGCACGCGTGGTCTACGTTCCGGTCCTCGAGAAGATGCAGTACGTGACGGGGACGTCGCCGATGCGGGTGGTGGGGCTGGCGTCGTTCTACGTGGAGCCGGAGTCCAACATCAAGAAGAACGACATCGTCGGCCGGTTCATCGAGTACGTCACCCCGTCGGATGCGATCTCCGACACACCGCCCGACGGGCTGTACGTCGAGACCGTCAGGCTGGTGCCGCCGCAGTGAAACCACACCCTGAAGGGACGGCGTGATGAAGTCGAGACTGCTCATCCTGGCTGCGGCGATCGTCCTCGGGGTGGTTGCCGCCCTGCTCGTAGCCAACTACCTGAACGATGCGAGCGCCCGGCTGAGTGATGAGGCCGAGCCGGTGCAGATCATGGTCGCGGTGCAGGAAGTGCCCCGTGGCACGCCGGCCGAGGACCTGCTGGCCGAGGGCTTTGTCGAGCTGCGCGAGGTGCCGCGGCGGTATGTCGCCGACGGCGCGGTCTCATCCGATAGTGCCATCGCGGGTCAGGTGCTGGCCACCTCACTCGGCACAGGGGAGCAGGTGACCGCGTCGCGGTTCCGCTATGCGCGCGATGTGGGTCTGTCGTACGGCATCCCCGAAGGGCACGTGGCCGTATCGGTGTCGGCCGACGACGTGAAGTGCGTCGGCGGCATGCTCAAGCCCGGCGACTTCGTGCTTATCATCGCGACATTCGACCCAGGCCCGGCGGGCGAGGGGGCCGAGACGAGGATCCTGCTTGAGAAGGTCAAGGTCCTTGCCGTTGGCGCGATGACGGATGCCGAGTCGCAGCCGACGACCACGACTGACACCGGGCGCGGCGGGCTTGCCGGCGACACCGCCAACACCACCCGCACGGCGGTGCTCACCGTGACGCTCGCGCTCGCACCTGCCGATGCCGAGAAGCTCGTGTTCGCCGAGGAACAGGGAGTCACGCGGCTGGGTCTGCTGCCCGCCACGGCCACCGATGTTCCCGACACGCCAGGTCGGTCACTCGACTCGATCTTCGAGTGAGGGGACTGCCATGCGGTCGATCCTCATAGTCGATGCGGACGCCGGATTCTGCGAGCGGGCGCGCGCCGCGGCCGAGCGCGCGGGCGATGTGCGCGTCGAGTCCGTCCCGACCATCGACGGCGCCCTTGCGCTCAAGGGCGCCGCTGACAGCGAGCTGCTCGTCGTCGGTCCGGGTATCTGTACGGCCGATGCACTCGCAGCAGCCGGGACGATCTCGCGCGCGCACCCGGACATGGCGGTCGTGATGGTCGTCCCGGAGGAGTCGACCGATCTGCTCCGGCAGGCCATGCGCGCCGGCGTCCACGATGTGATTCCGGCCGACCGCCCGTGGGAGGAGGTCGCCAGCGCCATCGGAGCGGCCGTCTCAAGCACGGGTGAGCGTCCTCAGCCCACGGGCGCCGCCTCGGAGACGGTCCGGCGAGGACGTACGGTCACGGTCTTCAGCACGAAGGGGGGAGTCGGCAAGTCGGTGGTCGCGTGCAATGTGGCGGCTGCGCTCGCCGGCATGGGCGCCGACGTCATCCTCGTAGACCTGGACCTCCAGTTCGGTGACACGGGCATCATGCTCGATCTCAAGCCGGAGCGGACGATATTCGACGCCGTGCAGTGCTACGAGCGTTTGGACGCCGAGATGCTGCGCGGCTTCCTGATCCCGCACGCCTCCGGGCTGAGGGTGCTGCTCGCACCGGTACACCCCGAGGACGCGGATGCGGTGACCGCAAGCCGCGTGGCATCCATCCTCGGGATGCTGCGCGAGCTCGCCGAGATCGTCGTTGTCGACACCTCGGCATCCTTCGACGACGTCGTGCTGGCTGCCATCGACGTGAGCGACGAGGTGTACGCGGTGGCCACGATGGATGTGGCGAGCATCAAGAACACGCGCGTCTCGCTGCAGAAGCTCGCGCAACTCGGCTACGACGCGGGGAGGACGAAGGTCGTCCTCAACCGGGCCGACAGCAAGGTGTGGCTCGATCTCGGCGAGGTCGAACAGTCTATCGATGCGGAGACGATCGCCCGGATCCCGAGCGATCGGCTGGTCCCGCGGTCGGTCAATCGTGGGGTGCCGGTCGTCATCGACGCTCCGCGGTCCGCTGTCGCGCGGAGCCTGCTCGGCCTGGCCAGGCGCATCATGACGGAAGGTGAGGTGACCGGCGATGTCGCTTAGGGAACGGCTGAGCGAGGTCGCGGACACGGCGGCCGTGGCCGAGGTTCGGCCGGAGTCGTCTGTGTCGCATGCGGGCAGAGATGCGATCAAGCGCAATCTGCACTACCTGCTCATCGAGGAGATGGGCACTGAGTTGAGCACGAGCACCGATGAGGCGGTCACGCGGCGTGCCATCGAGACCAAGCTTGCCGAACTCATCGGCAGGGAGAGCACGCCGCTCTCGCTCGCCGACCGCAGAGAGATCTCCGCCGATGTGATCGACAACATCCTCGGATACGGTCCGTTGCAGTCGTTGCTTGAGGATCCCGATGTGACCGAGATAATGGTCAACGATCCGGCCACCGTGTACGTGGAGCGTCGGGGCCTCATCCACCTCACCGACCGGCGGTTCATCGACGAGACGCATCTGCTGCACGTCATCGACAAGATCGTCGGACAGGTCGGCAGGCGCATCGACGAGGCGTCGCCGATGGTCGATGCGCGCCTTCCCGACGGCTCGCGCGTCAACGCGGTCATCCACCCCCTCGCCATCAACGGACCCATGCTCACCATCCGCAAGTTCGCTCGTGAGCCGTACACGATCCGCGACCTCGTCGCCTTTGGGACCATCGATGAGCGCCTCGCCTCGTTCGTCGAGGCATGCGTACTCGGCAAGCTCAATATCCTCATCTCCGGAGGTACCGGTACGGGCAAGACGACGCTGCTCAACGTGGTCTCGGCGTTCATCCCCGATGGAGAACGGGTGATCACGATCGAAGACGCTGCCGAGCTGCGTCTCGGTCAGAGCCACGTGCTCCGCCTCGAGTCGCGTCCGCCCAACATCGAGGGGACCGGGCAGATCACGATCCGCGACCTCGTCAGGAACTCGCTGCGTATGCGTCCGGACCGCATCGTCGTGGGCGAGGTGCGCGGCTCAGAGGCGCTCGACATGTTGCAGGCGATGAACACCGGTCACGAAGGTTCGCTCTCCACGATCCACGCGAACTCCCCCCGGGACTCGATCTCGCGTCTCGAGACGATGGTGCTGATGAGCGGATTCGACCTGCCGGTCCGCGCGGTCCGCGAGCAGATCGCGTCCGCGCTCGACATGATCATCCAGCTCGAGCGTCTTCGGGACGGTTCGAGGCGTGTGGTGCAGGTTGCCGAGGTGGACGGTATGGAGGGCGACACCGTCGTCATGCAGGACGTCTTCTACTACGACTTCTCAATGGGCGTGGACGAGAGCGGTGTCTCACTCGGCCGTCTGAAGAGCACGGGTCTGCGGCCCAAGTTCATGGAGCGTCTCGGCGATCTCGGCATCCATGTCCCGGCCGAGGTGTTCGCCTTCGAGCCTCCGGCCCGGCGGTGAGAACGTGAGACGCGCCGTTGCGATGGCAGTCGCGCTGCTCCTCGCGCTCGGCGCGGGGGGTCTGGGCCATGCGGCTCTTGCGCAGTCCGACGCGCCCGGGCTCGCGCTCGAGGTCGAGGACACGGGAGCGTTCCCATCGGTGACGCTTGCGGTGACGCTCCCGGTCGCGATGCTCTCCGAGGACGGGGACGCTCCCGACTTCAGCGTCACCGAGAACGGGGCCGACGTCGAGGTGGTCTCCGCACAGGCCGAGTCGTTCACACGCGAGCCGCTCGATGTCGTCCTTCTGATCGATACCAGCGGCAGCATGGCCGGAGAACCGCTCGCCGACGCCAAGACCGCCGCCCGTGGGTTTCTCCAGGCGATAGGGCCTGAGGACCGTGTGGCGCTCGTCAGCTTCGCGTTCAAGCCGGCGGTTCTCGCGCCGTTCACCGCCGATCGCGCCGAGGTGCTCTCGGCGATCGACGGACTTGCCGCCTCGGGAGAGACGGCGGTCCACGATGCCGTCGTGACCGCGGCGGGGATCGCACGCTCGAGTGAGCGGCGCGTGGCGATGGTGCTCCTGTCCGATGGTGGCGACACGGTGAGCATCAACTCGTTCGACAGCGCGGTCTCGTCGGTCAAGGACACGGGCGCTCCCGTGTTCACCGTGGCCCTGGAGTCAGGCGAATGGGACCCGGCCGCGCTTGGTACGCTTGCCGCCGCGACTGGCGGGCGCGCGCTCTCAACGGCGGACTCGGGAGAACTGCCGGCGCTCTACGCGGGGATCGCCCGCGAACTCGGGAACCGGTTTCGTGTGACGTTCACGAGCAACGTCCCGAACACGAAGGACCTCGAGATCGGCGTCCGTGCGGCGCGCGGCCAACTGAGCGCCGTCGGCAGCCTGGCGCTGCCCAATCCGCAGTATGCCGAGTACGACGCCGGGGCCGCGCCGCCGCTCGAGCCGGCGCATACGGGTGGGTGGCGGCCACCGCTCGCGGTCGGTCTCACGTTCTTCGCCGTCATAGGCCTGGTCGGCTCGATCGGCATGATGCTCGTGAGGCCGCGTGCCCGTCTCGAACAGCTCGAGTTCTACGATCAGACCCGTGTCGCACGTACCGCAGAGGAGCAGGCGCCGGGTTCTCCCGGCGCGATCAAGGGCCGCATGCTGGATGCGGTCGGCTACGTAGCGGGGCAGCGGGGCTTCACGGCGCTCGTGCACGAGAAGCTCGAGCGTGCGGGGCTGCCGCTGCGTCCCGTCGAGTACATCTACCTGCATCTTATCTTTGTCATCATCATGGGGCTCCTCGTCGGCCTGGGCTCGGGTTCGGTACTCATCGCGATGGTCGTCGTCCTCATCGCCGTCATCGTGCCGATCCTGCTGCTCGAGAACGCGATCGAGCGCCGTCGCCAGCGGTTCGAAGAACAGTTGCCGGAGGTTCTTAACCTTGTGGCGGGGTCGCTCAGGGCGGGCTGGGGGATGTTGCAGTCGATTGGGCTCGTGGTCGAGCAGATGGCCGCTCCCGCGTCGACGGAATTCGCACGGGTGCAGACGGAGGCGCGCCTCGGCCTGCCCGTGGAGGAGGCGCTCGAGGGCATGGCCGAACGGCTCGATAGCGACGACTTCCGATGGACGGTCGCGGCGATCGCCATCCAGCGTGAGGTGGGCGGCAATCTGGCCGAGGTGCTCGACATCGTCTCGGCCACGATGCGCGACCGGGCCGAGCTTCGCCGTCACATCCGCTCTCTCACCGCCGAGGGCCGGCTATCGGGTACGATCCTCATTCTGCTGCCGATCGTCGAGCTCGGTGTGCTGATGTTGGTCAATCCCTCGTACATGGGAGCGATGTTCAGCCACCCGTTCGGCTGGTTCCTCGCCATCATGGGAGTCGCGTTGCTCCTGGTCGGTGCGGTCTGGCTGCGTCGTGCGATGGCTGTGGAGGTGTGATGTGGGCGCCCTCTCGATCATCGTAGCCGGGTGTGCCGCCGCGCTGCTCGTGTACTCGCTCCTGGGATTCGTGGTGCGCGAGGAACGGGGTGTGAGCCGGAGGCTGGCCGGACTGACCGCGTACGAGGCCGAGCAGGCGACCGTGGTCGAACCGCTGCTGCAGCCGTTCCGGGATCGCGTCCTGAGCCCGGTCGCTGATGCGCTTGCCGGGGTCGTGCGCCATGTGAGCCCATCGGTCTACGTCGACGGTTTGCGCGCGCGGCTCGTTCGCGCCGGTCATCCGCGCGGACTGGCGGTCGAGGGACTGCTGACGCTCAAGGTGCTGTGCGCGTTCGCCGCCGGCTTCACCTGCACCGTAGTGATCCTGCTCTTCTCCGGCGGACTGTCCGGTGCCGGCTTGTTGGCGACGCTTGCGGCGGCGGTCGGCTTCTTCGTGCCGGACGTCTGGCTCCGCGGCAAGGAGTCGGCGCGCAAGCTCGCCATCCGTCGCGCGCTCCCGGATATGCTCGACATGCTGACCATCAGCGTGGAGGCGGGCCTGGGATTCGATGGTGCGGTGGCCAAACTCGTCGCCAACAGCAGCGGTCCGCTCGCAGAGGAGTTTGCGCACATGCTCCAGGAGGTCCAGGCGGGTATCCCCCGCGCCAAAGCGTTCCGGCATCTTTCGGACAGGACGGACGTGCCCGAGGTCGCCACTTTCACGACATCGATGGTCCAGGCCGACGTGTTCGGCATCAGCGTCTCGAAGGTGCTGAGGGCCCAGGCGAAGGAGATGCGCACCAAGCGTCGCCAGTACGCCGAGGAGGCCGCCCAGAAGGCGCCGGTCAAGATCGTCTTCCCGTTGGTGCTGTGCATTCTTCCCGCGACGCTCATCGTCATCCTTGGCCCGGCGCTCGTGACCATCGGGCGCGCCTTCGGCATCATCGACTGAGCACACGCCTCGGTCACCGCGTCCCGGCGGGGAGGGTGGAGGGCGCTGGGGTAGAATCCCTGGTATCGCCATCGACCACGCCCCGGGAGCCACACATGGATCGCGAGAAGATCGAGCAGGGTGTTCGTCTCATCCTCGAGGGTGTTGGCGAGGACCCGTCACGCGAGGGGCTGCTGGATACGCCGCGTCGCGTAGCGGACATGTACGCGGAGATCTTCGCCGGGCTTGGCCGTGACCCCGCCGAGCACTTCTGCGTCACGTTCAACGAGGGCCATCAGGAGATGGTGCTCATTCGCGACATCCCGCTGTACTCGGTGTGCGAGCATCACCTGCTGCCGTTCCTCGGCCGCGCGCACGTGGCCTACATCCCCGGCAAGCACGGTCGTATCTGCGGTCTGTCCAAGATCGCGCGGGTGGTCGACCTCTTCGCCAAGCGCCCGCAGGTGCAGGAGCGTCTGACGTCGCAGATAGCCGACACGCTCGTGGAGCACCTCGATCCCACCGGTGTGCTCGTCGTCATCGAGGCCGAGCATCTGTGCATGTCCATGCGCGGCGTCCAGAAGCCCGGCGCGGTCACGACCACCTCGGCCGTGCGCGGCATCTTCGAGCGCAATGCGGCCACGCGTGCCGAGGCCATGAGCCTCATCAAGGGCGAACGGTAGTCCGCCGATGAGCGCGCCCGCCACACGCTGGCGCTGCGGCCGGTTCACGCTTCCGGTGGGTCGGCCCGTGGTGATGGGCATCCTGAACGTCACACCGGACTCATTCTCCGACGGCGGTCGGTTCATCGACCCCGACGCTGCGGTATCCCGTGCCCGTGAGATGACCGCCGCCGGCGCCGGAATCGTCGATGTCGGGGGGGAGTCCACGCGTCCCGGCGCGCCGCCCGTCTCTTCCGAAGAAGAACTCGCGCGGGTGCTGCCGGTCGTCGAAGCGCTTGGGGGTGAGTTTGACGTACCCGTGTCGATCGACACGCGACACGCGGTCATCGCACGCGTGTGTGTCGATGCGGGAGCGAGCATCGTAAACGACGTATCCGGCTTCCGTGACCCCGCGATGGTCGGCGTTGCGGCCGCCTGCGACGCGGGGCTTGTCGTGATGCACATGCTCGGCGAGCCGCAGACGATGCAGGACGAGCCTCACTACGACGATGTCGTGGTCGAGGTGCGTGACTACCTCCTCGCGCGTGCTCGGGAACTTGAGGAGGCCGGTATCGCGCGCGAGCGGGTCGCGCTCGACCCGGGCATCGGCTTCGGCAAGACGACGCAGCACAACCTGGCCCTGCTTCGTGGTCTCGACGCTTTCGTCCAGACCGGTTACCCGATCGTCGTGGGCGCATCCCGCAAGCGGTTCATCGGCGATGTCACCGGGGAGTCCGAGCCGGACAGGCGTCTTGCCGGCAGCGTCGCGGCGGCGATCTGGTCGGCCAGTCGCGGAGCCCACGTGCTGCGCGTGCACGATGTACGCGAGACCGTCGCGGCACTCGCCGTCATCGACGCGGTCAGTTGGGCCGATCGATGATCAAGGACGCCTACATCGGCCTCGGCAGCAACGTGGGAGACCGTCTCGGCAACCTGCGCGCAGCGCTCGAGGCGCTCGACGCCCTCGAGAGCACGAACGTGGTCACGGTCTCACGCGTCGTGGAGTCCGAGCCGTGGGGCATGACCGAGCAACCGGCTTTCGCAAACGCCGTCGCTCGCGTGAGCACCGGCATGGAGGCGGACCGCCTCCTTGAGGCGGTCAAGGACATCGAGGTCGCACTCGGTCGGACCGGCGGGCCGCGGTACGGACCGCGCGTCATCGACCTGGACATCCTGCTGCTCGACGACGATGAGTGGGAGACGCCGGAGCTCATCATCCCGCACCCTCGCCTCGCCGAGCGCGACTTCGCCGTGACGCCGCTGCTCGAGATCGCGCCCGACGCGCACTGGCCCGACGGAACGAGCGTCACCCGCGACCGCGCGACGCAGGGCCGCATCACCGGTTCGCTGGGGGCCGTGCCCGGCTTCGAGATGATCTCGCCGCCGCCGGGCGGCTGGGTGACCGCGGGACGCCCGGAGGCGGGCGTGGGCGAGGCCGCCGGCTGGGAGGAGGTCTCCTCGGCGCAGTTCGGTGCGCAGTGGGGGACGTCTTTCGCGATGCGGCTGATGTTCGATGCTGCCGTGCTCGAGCAGGAAGGTATACCGATCGCCTGGGATCCGATGCCGCCGGCCGAGGAGTACAGTCCCTGGTCGTTGCCGCGTACGTACCGGCTGCTCGTGCCGGTCGCGTTCGCGGAAGGCGCGCGAAGGATGCTACTCGAGGCTCGCGCGGGCCGGATCATCGACGACGGGGAGGTCTGACGTGGCTGACATGGAGGTCCGGTTCTTCGGGCTGCTGCACGCTCATCGCGAGAGCTGCGGCTTGACCGGTTCACAGGTCGTCGAGGTGCCCGAGGAGGGCATCGTCGCCCGTGACCTTGCCCGCTCGCTTGAGCTGCCGCTCGATCTGATCGAGGGCGTCTTCTGCAACGGCAAGGTCTGCGGTCCGTCGCACGTGCTCATGCCGGGAGACCGTGTCGCGTTCGTTCCCAAGGGGACGCCGGGGCCGCACCGGTTCGCGCTCGGCCTGTACAGCGTCGGCGCGAAGGAGCCGTGGGACGGCTAGCTACGCCTGCGGGTAGCCGAGAAGCAGGCGCACGGTCATGTGCGCCTGGTGACCCGCCGCTATCGCCACCCGGCTCGCGAACAGCGGGTGCTCGGCGGAGACCTCGCTCACCAGATCACCCACCATCCAGACGTCGCCCATGAGGTGGCGGGTGATGATGTCGTTCGGTGAGCCGTAACCGGCGATTCCCGACGCCGCCACGATAGGGACACCGGGGAGTTGCTCGGAGGCTGCAGCGACGATCATCGCTTTGTCGCCCGCCGAGTCCACCGCCTCCACGAGCACGTCGACACCCTCGAAGATGCGGCTGATGTTGGACTGGTCGATGTGGGCCTGGAAGCACTCGAGTCTGATTTCCGCCGTGATCCGGCGCAGATTGTCCGTGAGCGCCGCCGTCTTCTCCCGGCCCACCTGGTCGGCAAAGTAGAACTGCCGCTCTAGATTGCTCGCGTCGACGACATCGTGGTCGGCGAGCACGAGCGTGCCGACGCCGGCGCGCGCGAGCATCCAGGCGACGTTGCTGCCGAGTCCGCCGAGACCGATCACGCCGACGCGCGAGCTGCCGAGTCTGGCGCGTAGCGCCGCGTACTCGTCGGGCGCGGGCACCGGATGCGTGGGGTACGGCATCCTAGCCTCCCGCGACGGGGGGGAAGATCGCCAGCCTGTCACCATTTGCAAGCGAGTGGCTGTCGGGCGCGTGTCTCCCGTTGACGAAGACGATCCGGGGCCCCACAGGGAGGTCTAAACGCGCGATGACCTGCCCGACGGTGGTCCCGTCGGGCAGGTCCATCGGCCGTGCATGGGAGGAGCCGGGCCCGTCGTCCGCACCCGCAGGGGGCAGGTACGATGTCAGATGCGCGAAGAGCGCGAGTTCTATCTGCACGCCCCGGTCTCCTCCCCTTCCTTATGGCTTGCTGATTCCCATCGCGGTCGCGGTCTCGGCCACGAAGTCGTGCACGCTGTCGAGTTCCGCATCGGTCACGGTGAAGACCGCGTCGTGCGGCGCGAGCGCGACGTCGTAGAAGAACTTGGGCAGCCGGTCATCGGCGGCGGTGAAGCCTGCCGACTCGTTGTACAGCCGCTCCATGGTGAGCGTCTCGCGGCCGAGCTGCATGAGCGCGTCGGCGTCCCACTTCTGGCCCGTGTGCGCCTCGGCCATCTCGTGGATGGCCTCGAAGGCCGCCGGGATGTCGAGCACAGCAAACGCCACGAAGATGCAGAAGCCGAGCGAGTCGAGCATGCCGGTCGCGATCTGGAGGCCCTGCGATAGCGCGGCCTGGCCCTCGGGCTTGAGCGGATCGACGGAGCCGCCCACGGCGAGCACGTTCGCGGTGATCGAGTAGCCGGCGGTGTGGTCGGCGCCCTGGGTGCTCGTCGCGTACGTGACGCCGATACCCTGGATCGGGCGCGGGTCGTACGCCGGCAGACCCTGGTGCTTGACCACAGGTATGTGCTCCACGCCGAGCGCAAGGCCGGTCGCCTCGGCGCCGTTGCCGATCATGCGGCCCGTGTCGGTGCCCTTGCGAACCTCCTCGAGTAGGGCGAGAGCCCCGGCGCCGTCACCGAAGGCGAGCTTGCCGGAGTCCATGTAGACGGCGATCGTCACGCCGGCCTCGATGGTGTCGATCCCGAGGTCGCTGCACGTACGGTCGAGCTCGGCGATCACGTCCAGGTCGTCGATGCCGCAGTCGGCACCGAGCGACCAGACGTTCTCGTACTCGACGCCCTTGGTCTTGTAGTGGCCGTCCTTGTCGACGAAATAGCGCGAGCACTGGATGACGCACCCCGTGTGGCACCCGTGCTTCACGTTGCCGCCGCGTTCGACGGTGACCTCACGCATCGTCTCACCGCTGATGTGATCCACACCTTCGAAGCGTCCCTCGGAGAAGTTGCGCGTGGGATACCCGCCGGCCTCGTTGATGATGTTGGCGAGGACGTTGGTGCCGTACGTCGGCAGCGCCTGACCGGTAACGGCGTGCTCGCGCAGTGCATTGGCGAACTTCTTGACTGCCGCGTTGAACGCATCTTTGTCCGCGTGTGCAAGGTAGGGTAGGCCCTCGTCGACGATCACAACGGCCTTGAGTCCCTTGCTGCCCATGACAGCGCCGAGGCCGCCGCGTCCCGCAAAGCGGTTCGGGTAGCCGTCCGGATCGCTGATGGCGACTGCTGCCGACTTGAGGCCCATCTCGCCGGCCGGACCGATGGTGATCGTCGCATACCGCTTGACGTCGCCCATGGTCGCGTCGACGGCGTCTTTGGTTGCGTAGTTGCCGAGTCCGGCGAGGCTGTCGTCACGCACGATCTCGGTAGAGCCGTCGGCGTTGATCTTAAGCACGTACCGCGCGTCGGCGTCGGCGGCGACCCCTTCGACGACCAGGGCGGCGATGCCTATCTTGGCAAGCGCGTGTGCGGCCTGGCCGCCCGCGTTCGACTCTTTGATGCCACGGGTGAGCGGACTCTTCGCGCCGACTGAGAGCCGACCGCCGTTCGGTGCCGACGTGCCGCCCAGCAGTCCTGGTGCGAAGACGATCTTGGCCTCCGGGCCGAGCGGGTCCGCCATGGGCGGGACCTCGGCGAAGACGATCGCGTCGGTGAGCGCCCGACCACCGTAGCGGGCCCACGCATCCGGGACCGGCTCGGTGGTGATGGACAGGGTCGACATGTTGAGGCGCATGATGGAACGCATACGCACCCTCCCTCCGTCGGACATGGACAGTAAGCGGACCGTTCACTGGGGTCCAGATAATGAATATGCCCATGCAGATGAGGGATTACGCGACCGTTGCGCCGATGAGTGGCACGTTGCGCCGATGCTATACTCGTTGCCCGTTCGTGAAGGCAGCCTGGACCTGATGTGAAGGCCGGGACCGCCGGGGAGGAGTAGCAATCATGAGTGCCACGCGGGCAACAAGGGGAGGCGCGCGGGTGACCACGACCACGCTGGCCGCCATGAAGGCTGCGGGTGAGCCTGTCGTCATGGTCACCGCCTACGATGCGCCGGGCGCGCGCCTGGTCGAGGCGGCCGGTGTCGATGTGATCCTCGTGGGAGACTCGCTCGGCATGACGGTTCTCGGCTACGAGAGCACGCTGCCGGTCACCGTGGATGACATGCTGCGTGCGACCGCGGCTGTTGCGCGCAGTGCGAGCCGCGCGCTCGTCGTGGCGGATATGCCGTTCCTCAGCTACCAGGTGAGTCCCGAAGACGCGCTCCGCAATGCCGGTCGCTTCCTTGCCGAGGCAGGTGCCTCGGCGGTCAAGATCGAGGGAGGCGCCGCCGTCGCTCCGCTCGTCGAGTTCCTTGTCGGCGCCGGCGTGCCCGTGATGGGTCACGTCGGGCTCACGCCGCAGTCGGTCAACGTCTTCGGCGGGTATGCGGTGCAGGCGCGGGATCTCGATGGGGCCATCGCGCTCGTGGAGGACTGTCTGGAGCTCGAGGCCGCCGGTGCGTTCGCCGTGGTGCTCGAACTCGTTCCGGCCGAGCTCGCCGCGATCGTCTCCGAGGAGCTCACGATCCCGACCATCGGCATCGGCGCGGGGGCCGGGTGCGACGGACAGGTGCAGGTATTCCACGACCTCCTCGGCCTCGGCGAGTTCACGCCGCGGCACGCGAAGCGGTACGCGGACATCGGAGGCGCGATAACCAAGGCCGTGTCACAGTACGCTGCCGATGTCAGGGTGGGGGCGTTCCCTGCCGAGGCGAACCTGACCCATCTCGACGCCGAGGTGATCGCCGAGCTCGACCGTACGCTGCCGCCCACCGACGGGGACCAGTGATGGAGCGGCTCGGCTCGAAAGACGAGATCCGCCGCGCGGTTGCCGAGGCCCGGCGCGAGGACAAGCGCATCGCGCTCGTGCCGACCATGGGCGCCCTGCACGACGGGCACCTCTCGCTCGTCCGCGCTGCGTGCGACCGGGCCGACTACGTCGTCGTCTCCGTCTTCGTGAACCCCATGCAGTTCGGTCCGGGCGAGGACTTTGCCGCCTACCCGCGCGACCTTGACCGCGACATGGACCTTCTCGGCGCCGAGGGTGCCGACCTCGTCTTCACCCCCACTGCGGAGGTGATGTACGCGTCCGACGCACAGGTCAGTGTGGATCCGGGACCGCTCGGCGCCGTCCTCGAGGGGGAGACGCGGCCGACGCACTTCCGGGGCGTGTGCACCGTGGTGGCCAAGCTCCTTGCGGTCGTCGGGCCGCACCTCGCGTTCTTCGGCGAGAAAGACTACCAGCAGCTCAAGATCGTGAGCCGGATGGTGCGCGACCTGGACATGCCCACCAAGATCGTCGGCTGCCCGATCGTGCGCGAGTGCGATGGCCTGGCGATGTCGAGCCGCAACGCGTACCTCTCGCCGGACGAACGCGCCGCCGCGACGGTGCTGTACCGCGCGCTCCGCAGTGCCGAGACGCTCGCACTTGGCGGTGAGCGCGATCATGCGATGCTCGCCGAGGTGATGGCGGCTACCGTTGCCGAGGAGCCGCTTGCCGCACTCGACTACGCGGTCGTGGTCGACCCGACCACGCTTGTGCCGCTCGAGTCTGGTGGTGCGCGGGAGGCGCGCGCGCTCATCGCTGCGCGCGTGGGGACGACCCGCCTGATCGACAATCTTGCGCTGGGGGTGGGCTAGATGGCCGGAGACTCCGACAGGTCCGCGCTCGCCGGGGAGGTCCGCGAACTCGCGCGTGAGCGCGACGCGGTGATCTTCGCGCACAACTACCAGCGGGCCGAGGTGCAAGACGTCGCCGATGTCGTCGGCGATTCGCTCGAGCTCGCCCGCCGTGCGGCGGCGGCCGACGCGGCCGTGATCGTGCTCGCCGGCGTCCGATTCATGGCCGAGACGGCGAACATCCTGGCGCCCGACAAGACGGTGCTCCTACCGCGCACCGATGCCGGCTGCCCGATGGCCGACATGATCACCGCCGGACAGTTGGCCGCGTGGAAGGACGAGAACCCGGGCATCCCGGTCGTCATGTACGTGAACTCCTCGGCTGAGGTCAAAGCGCTCACGGACGTGTGCTGCACGTCGGCCAACGCCGTCGCGGTCGTGCGCTCGCTGGCTGCGCCGCGCGTGCTCTTCGGTCCCGATCGCAACCTCGGCCGCTGGATCGCCACGCAGCTACCCGATGTCGAGGTGACCGTGTGGGACGGCTGCTGCCCGATCCACGACCAGGTCACGCTTGAGATGGCGCTTCAGGCGCGCGCCGCCAACCCTGGCGCGGTCATGCTCGCGCATCCCGAGTGCCGCCCCGAGGTGAGCACCGAGGCCGACGCCGTGCTTTCCACGAGCCAGATGCTCCGGTACGCGGCGGCAAGCGACGCCGGGACGTTCATCGTGGTGACCGAGTCGGGACTGATCACCGGTCTTGAGAGGGCTGCGCCCGGCAAGCGGTTCGTCGGTGTGTCGCCGCCGATGCTCTGCCCCAACATGAAGCTCACGCGTCTCGACCACGTCCGTGACGCACTCGGCGACATGAGCGGCGTCATCCGCGTGCCCGACGATACAGCCGCCGCGGCGCGCGGTTCGCTCGAGCGCATGACGGCGATCGGCTGAGAACCATGAAGGCAGCCTTCGTCCCGGAGGCCCTCGACGCGCGCTATGTCGTCGGCTTCGACACCGACACGCTGCCTTCGGACAGGTGCGACGTTCTCGTCGTCGGCTCGGGCATCGCCGGACTCACGGCCGCGCTTCATGCGTCTGAGTTCGGCACGGTCACGCTCGTCACCAAGTCCGAGGTGACCGACGCCAACACGTGGTACGCGCAGGGCGGTATCGCCGGCGCGGTGGGCGCGGCGGATTCGGTGGAGCTGCATCTGGCCGACACGCTCGTCGTGGGCCAGGGCATCTGCGACCAGGCGGTCGTGCGCGCCGTGGTGAGCGAAGCGGCCGAGGCGCTTGCCGAGCTCGAGACGCTCGGCGTGCGGTTCGACCGCGCGGCCTCAGGCGAGGTGGCCCTCGCGCGCGAGGGCGGGCACAGCCTGCCGCGCGTGCTGCACTCGGGAGACGCCACCGGCGCCGAGGTGCAGAACACACTCTCGGCCGTCGTGCGGCGCGCGCCGGGCATCAGGCTTGTGGAGGACGCCTTCGTCGTCGATCTGCTGACCGCAGAAGACCGCTGCGTGGGCGCGCTCGTGATGGACCGCGGCAGTCACGCGATGATGGCCCTGCGTGCCGACGCGGTCGTGCTCGCCACCGGCGGTTCGGGCCAGATGTACCGCGTCACCACCAACCCGCTCGTCGCGACCGGCGACGGGGTGGCCGCCGCCTGGCGCGCGGGCGCCGAGATCGCGGACATGGAGTTCGTGCAGTTCCATCCCACGGCGCTCGATAGTGACGCGACACCCAAGTTCCTGATCACCGAAGCGCTTCGCGGCGAGGGCGCATACCTGCTCGACTGCGACCTGAAGCGCTTCATGCCCGCGCTCCATCCGTTAGCCGAACTCGCGCCGCGCGATCTCGTCAGTCGCGAGATTGAGCGCGTCATGCACCGGTGTGCGCGGCCCAATGTCTGGCTCGACGCGCGGCACCTCGGCGCCGAGTTCCTCGCCAGACGCTTCCCGACCATCTCCGAGGGGTGCCGCGAGGCCGGCTACGACCTGGCGTGCGACCTCGTGCCCGTGGCGCCGGCCGCGCACTACCTCATCGGCGGGGTGCGCACCGACATCGACGGACGCACGTCACTTCCCGGCCTGTATGCGGCGGGCGAGTGCTCGGCGTCCGGCCTGCACGGCGCGAACCGTCTCGCGAGCAACTCGCTGCTCGAGGGGCTCGTGTTTTCGCGCCGGATCGTTCGTGCGCTCGAAAGCGAGCGCGTGCGCGTGACGCCGACGCGGGTGTCCTCCGAGATCACGACCTGCGGGCGCTCCGATCCCGACGCGGCACGCGCCGCGCTTCAGGTCGTGATGAGTCGCCATGCCGCGGTCACGCGTTCCGAGGTCGAGCTCGTAGGGGCCGCCGAGGCTGTGGCCGAACTCGCGGTCGGACTCGGCGGGGCCGGTCCGCGCGCCATCGAGACGCGCAACCTGCTCGTGAACGCGGCGCTCACCGTGGCTGGGGCGATTGCGCGGGAGGAGAGTCGTGGCACGCACTTCCGCACGGACCGTCCCGAGCGCGACGATGAACGCTGGCGCGGTCACCTGGTGTGGCAACGCGGTGCCAGCCCGCGGTTCGAGCCCGTGACCGCCGAGGAGACCATCACGTCCCAGGAAGGTGACCGATGACCTTCGTCCTGCCTCCATCTGACGATGTGATCGCTGCCGCTCTCGCCGAGGATCTCGGTGTCGCCCCGGAGCGCATCGGCGAGCCGTCGCTTGCCTCGCCGAGTCTGCTCGATGCCGATGTGACCTCGGCGGCGACGGTGCCGGCGGGTGCGGTCTTCACCGGCCGGATCGTCGCGCGCGATGCGGGGGTGGTGTGCGGGCTGCCGCTCGTTGCGCGACTCTACGAGATCCTCGCCCGCGCTGCGGATGCGGGTCCTGTCGAGTGCTTCCCGCTTGTGGCCGAAGGAGCCGACGTCGGTTGCGGCGATGCGGTCATGGAGATCGAGGGGCCCGCGCGCCTCGTGCTCGCCGGAGAGCGCAGCGCGCTCGACCTCGTGATGGTGCTATCGGGCATCGCGAGTGAGGCCCGTCGCTGGCAGGTCGAGGCGGGCGAGGCGCTTGCCGTGACCGACACGCGCAAGACGCTGCCCGGACTCCGCGGGCTCTCGAAGTATGCGGTCACGGTCGGCGGGGCGCACAACCATCGTGCGGGCCTGTACGACATGGTGCTCGTGAAAGACAACCACATCGTGCACGCTGGCGGGATCACGGCCGCGGTGCGCGCAGCACGTGAGGCGAATCCTGACCTTTCCTTAGAGTGTGAGGCGGACTCGGTCGAGCAGGCTGCCGAGGCGGCCCGCGCCGGTGCCGACTACGTGCTGCTCGACAACATGGACGATGAGACGCTCACGCGCGCGATCGCCGCTGTCCGTGAGGCGGCAGCCGGTCGGCCGGTCCTCACCGAGGCGTCCGGCCGTGTCCGTTTCGAGCGGTTGCGTGAGCTCGCCGCAACCGGCGTCGATCGTGTGTCGACGAGCGCGCTCACGTTTGCCGCGCCGCTCGACTTCGGGTTGGATTCCCACTAGGTCACGTCACACAGCCGGAGGGGGCAGCATGGAGCAGTACCAGACCGAGCCGCTCGACATGAAACGGTTCCGTCAGATGTATCTCGTGGTGTCGGCGCTGCCGACGATCCTGCTGCTCCTGACCTTTGTGCTGTGGTTCATGCTCGAAGGACCTGGTGCGGCCGAGAGCACCGGTGGGGAGGAGTTCACGGGACTGAGGCTCGCTCTCTTCTCGATCATGGCACTCGCATCGCTTCCGTGGGCGCTGTTCGCTCGCCGCCTGGGACTCAATGCCACGGGTAACGGCATCGACCCGAAGACCAAGGCGGTCCTCACGGGCTCCGATGCCGTGGTGCAGCGCATCAGTACCAGCGCGATCGTCGGCATGGCGATGCCCGAGATCAGCGTCCTCCTCGGTTTCGTGGCCGCCTTCCTGACCGAGAACTGGCTGTACTACCTGCCGTTTGCCGCGTACACCATCATCGGCTGGGCGATCATGTATCCGCGTCCATCGCAGGTCCGTGCGTGGTACGCTCGACAGACCGGCGCCGAGCCGGTCCCGTCGATCATCTCGTAGAGGACGTTCGTGACCCCCGCCACGCTTCGCGAGTCCTACCTCGCCTGGATCCGCCACTCATCGGCGCTGCTCCTGCTGCCGCTGGCGCTCACGGCCGCCGTGCAGTGGGCCTCGCGTGCCCCCTGGTGGCGTGAAGGTCCGCCGCCGAGCGGCTCAGTGCGCTATCTCTTCCTCTCGGTCGCGGTCGCCGCGCTCGTCGTCGGCCGCAATGTCCGCACGCGGGACACCGCCGCCCGGCCGCTTGCCGCCAGCACGCTGCGCTCGGTGTCGTGGCAGATGCTCACCTACGCGCTCGCCCCGGTCGTCATCGGCGCGGCGCTCGCGTTCATGACCCGGGAGCTGCTCGACTTCTACTCGCTGCTGCTGGTCACGCTCGTCGGTCTCGCGCTGCTCTTCCCGCGCTTCGATCAGTGGGCCGAGTGGAGCACGTGTCCGGACGAGGGTGATGCGTGATGGCGCCGCAGACCGGCTTCGCGCCGCTCGACTGGTTCCTCGCGCTGCTCGACAGCTGGGGACATCTCATCGTCGTCGGCTTCACCATCTCGGAGAACCTGTTCGTGCTCGGCTCTTTCACGCCCGGCGAGACCGTCGTGATGGCGGCCGGTTTCGTCTCCGAGGGGGGCGGACTCAACCCCTGGCTTGTGGGCGTCTCGTCGCTCATCGGTACGCTCACCGGCTCGAACCTCTCGTACTGGTTCGGTCGCAGGGGCGGGCGCCAGGCGCTGCTGCGCTGGGGCGGCAAGTTCTTCGACGAGGAGCGCATCATCGCCGCCGAGGAGTACTTCGAGCTGCACGGCAACAAGACCGTACTTGTTTCCCGCTTTGCAGCCGGCTTCAAGAACTTCGTCCCGGTGATCGCCGGCGCGTCGCGGATGCGCCTGTGGATCTTCGAGCTCTACACCTTCATCGGCGCACTCCTGTACACGACGCTCATGATCATGCTGGGCCGGATCTTCGCCGAGAACTTCGACAAGGCACTCGCGATCGCGCGCAACCTCACGTGGGCCGGCTTTGCGGTGCTCGTCGCGATGATCGCGTTCCTGTTGTGGGGTCGCCACAAGCTTGTCTCGCGCAAGGTCGACCTGCTCGTGGAGGTGGCTGAACTCGAGGACGAGGCCGCCGGTTCGGACGCCGAGGTCGTCGGCCCGGATAGCGACGCGCATGAGACCGGAGACGAGCACCACGATGATCGCGATCTCCCGTAGGGCCGCCGTCGCCTCGGCGCTTCACTCCGCAGGGCCCGGTGGGCTTTCCGGCGAGGCGCTCGCGTGCGAGCTCGGCATCTCCCGGGTGGCGATCGGCAAACACGTAGCCGCGCTCAGGGATCTCGGTTACCGGATCGAGTCGTCGCCGCGCGTGGGCTACCGGCTGCTCGAGGCGCCGGACGCGTGCATTCCCGAGGAAGTGTCGCCGCGCCTCGGCGACGAGCTCTGGGTCTCGTGCACGGGCGGGCTGGAGACCGGGTCCACCAACGACGACGCCAAGGCGGCCGCTCGCGCGGGCTCCCCCGAGGGGACGCTCGTGGTGGCTGCCCGGCAGCACGGCGGCCGCGGCCGTTTCGGGCGGGTGTGGGTCTCCCCGTCGGGCGGGGTGTACGCCTCGGCCATTCTGAGGCCCGCGCTGCCCCCGGCGGCGCTCGGGCCGCTCGCGCTCGTCATCGCGATCGGGGTCGCACGCGGACTCGAGCGTTTCGGTGTGCCGACGGGGCTCAAGTGGCCCAACGATGTGCTGGCCGACGGGGAGAAACTCGCCGGTATCCTGCTGGAGATGGCAGCCGAGGCTGACACGGTCGAATGGCTCGTGTTCGGCTGCGGTCTGAACGTCGCGGGTCCCGCGGGGCCGGGGTCGGCGTGGGTCAGACGCTACTCGGCCGGGGCGAAGGTGGCCGAGGTCGCCGTCGTGGTTCTCGATGAGTGTGCGTCGGCGTACCGGACGTTTCTGGCCGAGGGCTTCGCGTCCCTGGTTGGGGAGTATCGCGCGCGCGGTGCGCTGTGGGGCCGGGATGTCGTCGTGCGTGACGGGGCCGGACGTGTGGTGGCGTCCGGCATCGCCGAGACGGTCGACGACACCGGCGCACTTGTCGTGCGCGAAACCGGCGGCACGCGAGCCGTCGTTGCCGGCGAGGTGACGCTGCGCTCCTGACCGTGCGCGCCCGTTGACGCAGCCGCCCGCTCTCCGTAAAGTAAACCGCTCAGGCACGGTGGTTTACAGTCGGGGGAACCCATGATACGCACGCACACGCTCGTCGTCTCGGCGCTGCTTGCCGCCTTGCTCGCGGCCTCCGCGCTCGTCACCGTGCCCGTCGGCGTCGTTCCCGTCACGCTCCAGACGTTCGTCGCCGCGGTCATCGTGCTCGTCTGCACGCCTGCGCAGGCGGCGCTCGCCGTGGGGCTGTACCTGCTTCTGGGCGCCATTGGCGTGCCCGTCTTCTCCGGCATGCGCGGTGGCCTTGCGGTGCTCGTCGGGCCCACCGGCGGCTACCTGGCTGGATTCTGGCTGGGTGCCGTTGCCGGTGCTGCTGTCCGAGCCGGCCTGCGCCTGCAGCGACCACTCGCCGATGTCGCCGGGCTGCTCGTGGCGATGGCATGCATCTACGTTCCGGGGACGCTGTGGCTCGCGGTGTCCACCGGGCGGACGATGACCGAGGCGGCGGCGGTTGGCGCGGCCCCGTTCATCGTCTTCGACATCGCCAAGGGCGCCGCCGCGACCGGCATCGCCTCCGCGCTCAGACGCGCCGGCCTCGCATCTGTCGTACGGAGTTCGTGAGGCCCCGGCCCTCCCGTCGCGGTGTGCTAGCATCGCACGGTGGCGCGAGCGCGTCGCGGACCTGACGACAGGAGGGGCTCCATGCCGGCAACTCAGGGCGACACGGTCGCCGTTGACTACGTAGGCCGTCTCGAGGACGGCACGATCTTCGACTCGAGCGAGGGTCGTGCCCCGCTGCTGTTCACCGTTGGTGGTGGCGACGTCCTTCCGGCGTTCGAAGGAGCCATCCTGGGACTCGAGCCCGGCGAGTCGGCGACGGTCACGATCCCTGCCGCCGAAGCGTACGGGCCGCACATCCCCGAGGCCGTACAGGTTGTCCCGGTCGATGTCTTCGGTGAGGGCACGCCGCCGATCGGCGGCGAGTTCAACGTCATCGGTGATGATGGCGAGTCGTACGCCGGATGGGTCGTCAGCATCAGTGACGATCTTGTCGACGTGACGGTCGACTTCAACCACCCGCTCGCGGGACACGAACTCACCTTCGATGTGACGCTCGTTGAGATCGTTCCGCCGCAACCGGAGGATATGCCCGTCACCGTCGGCAAGTAACGGTTCGTTGACATGCCCTACGGGCGCCGATAAGGTGAATGCGGTCACGCGACCCCTCACGCGAACTTTGTGTCGGGCGCTGGTGGGATGCGTCATTGCGCATGGGTGCCGGCACACCCAGCCTGAAAACGAGGTTCGTCGTGACCCATGTCGAAGTAGTCCGATACATGATGTCGGGCTCGGTAACGGGTAGGGGGTGTCGGCGATTCTTCTCGCGCAAGTGAACGTGTGGATGGACGCAGTCTTCATCTTGCTGTTCATCGGTGTGTGGTTGTTCGTCCTGTTCCACTTCTCCATCAGTATCCCCAAGGGTCGTTTCCGCAAGAAGTGGATCGAGGGCAAGTGGCCGGAGCACGATCATCTTCCGGTCTTTCTGCCCAAGCTCATGCACTGGATCCACCTTCTGTGCATGCTCGCCCTGGCGTTCAGCGGCCTGTACATACGCTTCCCGTTCTTCGACGGCGGCCGCACGCCGATGCGATGGGTACACTACATCGCGATGACGATCGTCGGGCTGAACTACCTCTGGCGTCTGTGGTACGCGTTTCTCGCCAAGGACCGCGACTACAAGAAGTTCGCCATCACCAAGCGCGATCTCCAGTCGGCACTCGGCGTGCTGGCCTACTACGGGTACTTCTCCGACAACAAGCCGCACGTGGCCGAGTACAACGTGATGCAGAAGATGTCGTATCTGCTCTTCGCGGTGCTCATGCTGGCGCAGGGCTTCACGGGTCTGTCGCTGCTCACACAGCCGATCCTGTTCGGCCTGTCGCCACGCGAGGTCCTCATCGGCTGGTGGCTTGGCCCGCTCGTGGGTGGCGTCGCCGTCGCGGGTGCCTGGATGCGCGTGATGCACTACGCCATCAACTGGCTGTTCATCATCATGACCGTCGTGCACTTCTACCTGGCGGTCAACGAGGACTTCCTCATCGGCATGGACTTCTTCGGATTCAAGAAGTATCCAAAGGATAAGCTCGTGACGCATGGCCACGGTCACGGCGAGGAGCACGCAGCTCCTGCCGGGGCGGCGGCCCTCGAGGCGGAATAGGAGACCTATGCGCTCCCGAATCAGCCAGAGGATCGCGGCAGGGTTCTTCCTTGCCGTCGCGCTCGTGGCTCCGGCAGCCGCATACGGCCAGGGCGTGTCGCCGTCGGTGTCCCCGACCGCGCCGTACGAACTCGACTTCACACTCCCCACGGAGTCGAAGTCAGGCTGTCAGGTGTGTCACGGCGACCCTGCGCTGGTGCGTGTCCGTGACGGCGTCGTGATGAGCTACTACATCGATGACGCCACCATCGAGGCGTCCGCCCATATCGACCAGCAGTGTGTGGGGTGCCACCTCGACTTCACGTATAAGGCTCCCCATGGCAATGGCGACTGGGTGACGAGCGCGAAGACCGCCTGTCGCAATTGCCACGAGGATCAGTCCCGGGCATTTGGCGTCGGCGTTCACCGGGCGACGGTTCCCAACGGCAACGGATCGGTCGAGACGACGACTGCGCCGAAGCCGCTGTGCGGCGACTGTCACGGTGCGCACGACATCCCGATGCTCACGGACAACCCCGACGGCCAGGAAGCGATGCACGCCGATGGCTGGGTGGTCTGCGGGAGCTGCCACGAGGACTACTGGGACAGCTATGACGACTACTATCACGGCGCGGCCTACAAGCGCGGAGCAAAAGACGCTCCCGCGTGCTGGGACTGCCACGGGTGGCACGATATCCTTCCCTCGAGCGAGCGCGGATCGCGCGTTCACGAGTCGCACCTGGTTGAGACGTGCGGTCAGGAGGGCTGCCATGTCGGCGTCGACGAGAACTACACGTCGTATGCCGTGTTCATCCACGGTCGTTCGACGATCACGGACGACAATCCGCTGATCGCGCTGGTCCGTTCGGTCATCGGCGCTGTTGGCCGCCTGTTCGGCGGTGGGGCCGAGTAGGCTCCCGGCAAGCGCCTGGACTCTGAGAAAGCAGGTAGTGAGGGGTATGACGAAGCGATTCAGGACGCCTGCCGGCACGGGCGTACGGAGGTTGGGTATCGTGATGGCATTTGCCATCGCGGCGTTCGTTGTGCCGGCGTTCGCCCAGACGGTGACGATCGAAGTCGGCGGTGACGTGTTCTCCGACAAGTGCAAGCCGTGTCACGCCGACTTCACGCAGACCGACAACCCCAAGTACACCTTCACACACGGCAACCACATCACGTTCCAGTGCAGCTCGTGCCATCCGACCTTCCCGCACAAGCCGAGCGGCACCGATACGCCGACGATGAAGGACTGCTTCAACTGTCACGCGCTCTACCACGGCCCGCAGGGCGTACTCGCCAAGGGCGACTGCGAAGCGTGCCATGGCAACAAGCTTCCCGACTTGCGGCCGGCGAACCATACCTTCGACTGGGCCAAGACGCCGCATGTGGAGCCCGCCAACAACGAACTCACGACGCTGTGTTCGATGTGCCACGTCAAGAACGACTGCGACGTGTGCCACGTGCAGGAGCGTGTGGCATGGTCGCCTCCGGTACCCATGGTCTACGAGGCGGGCACCGGCTGTCTGGCGTGTCACGGCAGCCCGAACCTCATCAAGAGCTCCTCGGAAGGCATCGTGTCCTTCCAGGTCACCGGCCTCGAGTCCTCGGCGCACCGCGACCTTGCGTGCCCGGACTGTCACATCGACTTCCTGTACACGGAGCCGAAGCCGCCGACGCGGGTGTGGTACGTCAACGCGGGGATCTCGTGCGCCAATGGCGGTTGCCACGACCACGACGAGCAGGCTGACGCATATGCGGGCTCGGTGCACGCCGAGTTGGTCGCCGCGGGCGACTACACGGCGGCCACGTGCGGGTCATGCCACGGCGGTCACGACATCGCCCGGCTCGACACGCAGGCCGCGCTCGACGCACTGCACCTGTCCAGCGAGGCCATGTGCGCCGCGTGCCATGAGGACCAGTGGGACAACTACGGCGACGCCTACCACGGCGCGGCGTACAAGCGTAAGGCGCTGGACGCTCCCGCATGCTGGGACTGTCATCCCGCCCACGAGGTTCTCGCCTCGGACGACCCCGACTCGACGACGAACGCGGCCAACATCGGTGAGACGTGCGCTTCGTGTCACGAGCAGCACGGCGATGCGGGCGAGGAGTTCGCCAGGTTCTCGGCCGAGATGATCCACCGTCAGGAGGAACTGCGTGCCGACAACCTGCTCCACAAGGTCCTGTCGCTGCTACCGGGAGGTAAGTAGCGGTTCATGACGAGACGCTCGCGCGGACGTTTGACGATCATCACGGCGGTGGCCCTCGCGGCTGCCGTCGTGGTGGTGCTTGCCTACCCGCGCGGCGCTGCGAGCGCCGAGTCGCGCACGATAACGGTCAGCGCGCCCGCGTCCACCGCCTCGTGCATGTACTGTCACCCGACACTGGGCGGGAGTGACCGCGGCGATCTTGTCTTCGATCACGCGACGCACATCGTCGCTCAGTGCGCCGCGTGCCACTACGGTCCGGCGCATGCCGAGGGCGCGTCGCCGACGCCGCCGATGGACTCGTGTTTCACCTGCCATGACCTGCGTCACGGCCCTCAGGGTCTGCTCGCTTCGGGCGAGTGCCGGTCCTGCCACCCCGAGCCGGCGCCGCTTCGGCCGGCCACGCACGTCGAGGACTGGCGTGACGAGCCCCACGCGCTTGCTTCGGGTGAGGGCGTGAACAGGTGCATGATGTGCCACGATGCGCCTACAGACTGCGACAGCTGCCACAGTGACGAGGGCGTGGACGTCGGGCCGATGCCGGCGATGTACCTGAGCACGGTGCCGCAGGTCTCGGCCGATCCGACGGTCACCATCGACCCGGACGGCCCCGTCACGATGGCCCAGTGCACCTACTGTCACGCCGATATCGATGACTTCGACGTGGACGGCCTGATCTTCGGTCACAGTGCGCATCTCGAGCGCGCGTATCGCTGCGAGTCATGCCACCCCGTCTTCCCGCACGGACCCGCGGGCACCCAGCGCATCGAGATGCGCTCGTGCTACCGGTGTCACAGCCTCGTTCACGACGGTCAGGGCGAGGTCGCGACCGGTGAGTGCGAGAAGTGCCACACCGAGGACTTCGAGCTCATCCCGCCGGACCACACCCTGGAGTTCCTGACCGGCGAGCACCGTGAGCGTGCGCTCGAAGACGCCGCATACTGCAGCCAGTGCCACACCTCCGAGTCCTGTGTGGCGTGCCACAACGGCGGCGTCGAGATGGCTGACGGGACCGAGAGCCTTCCGGTCATCCCCGCAGACCACCGCAAGCCGCAGTGGGCCTCGGAACACGGTGGGTTGTTCCTGGCGCAGGAAGGGCTGTGCGCCGTCTGTCACGAGCCGGCAAGCTGTCAGACGTGTCACCTCACCACGATGCCTCATCCGGGCACATGGATGACCGAGCACGCGAAGATGAACGGATCGCTCACCAACGACTGCCGCGTCTGCCACTCGGATCGAGAGTTCTGCCAGGACTGCCATCACGACTCGGTCCGTTCGGTTGCGCTGATCCCGGAGAACTGCGTAGAGTGCCACGAGGAGATGAAGACCGAGCCCGCCACGGCGATCAAGGTCGCGGGTCTCGCCGAGCACGCTGTGCACTTCATAGTCGAGGAGAAGAAGGGCGAGCCTTACTACTGCGATGACTGCCACATCGGGTTCGGCTCGGGCGGCATACACGTCGTCAACGCGGCCACCGGACCGCATGACATGCGCATCTGTTACGAGTGCCACGGCGCGCTCGACTACCAGAACATACTCATCGCACCGTACCGTGGGTCCGAACTTTGCTTACGGTGTCATACGGACCTCAATATCTGATGCATCCCTGGACGGATTGTAGGTGTGAACGTGTCGCTTGCTTCTCGTGACCCCTGGCTCGAATGGGCCCTTAGGATCGTCGGCGTGCTTGTCATCGGCGCACTGGCCTTTCTCGCGTACACGGTCTGGCAGGGTGAGCGGCAGGCGAAGCAGGGCTCGCTCGCCTCGCGTGCCATAGCCACGCTCGAGGAGCAGGTGCGCAAGGACCCGCAGAATCCGGACTATCGCGTCCTCCTCGGCGACGCCTTCCGTGATATCGGTAGTCACGCCTCCGCGATCGAGCAGTACAACGCTGCCCTCGAACTCCAGCCCGACAACCCGAGCGCGATGAGCGGCCTGGCGCTGGTGGCGATGAACCGGCAGGAGTGGCGCACCGCGGAGGGGTACTGGCAGCAGGCCGTCGAGGTGCTGTCCAAGAACAAGTTCGCCGCCCAGGACCTGCGTCTGGAGAAGGCCTACTACTACTACGGTCTGACGCTCATCCAGGTGGCCGAGTACGAGGACGCGGTCGCTTATCTCAAGGAAGCTCTGCGCATCAAGCGCAGTGACGCGGACACGCACTATGCGCTCTCGGTCGCCTATCGCGAACTCGGCTCGATCCCCAACCAGCGCAGCTCGCTTGAGGCTGCCCTGGCGTTCGTGCCCTCGATGCCCGAGGCCAACTATGACCTCGGGTTGCTGCTCGTCGCCGACGGTGACGAGGCGGGCGCCGCCGAGCTGTTCCGCCGGTCAGCCGACAACTTCCCCGGCAAGCCCGAGCCTCTAGCGGAGCTCGAGAAACTGGGGCCGTTCGAGGACCGGATCACCGCCGCGCAGGCGCTCCTGACGAGCGATCCGGCGGCCGCGCTTCTCGAAGGGCGCGTGGCTCTCGCCCTCGAACCTGATAGTCTCGACGCGGCCCGCCTTGTGGCGCGGCTGCTGCAGCAGCTTGCAGAGCCGGCCGAGGCGAAAGCAGCCTGGGAGCGCGTGCTCGACATGGCACCGGAGGACCCCGAGGCTACCGAGGCGCTTGAAGCCCTCGGCAGTGACGCGTGACGCAGAGGGAGCGTGAATTCGTGACGGAACGTTCCACCGCCGATATCGGACGCTACGCGACGGAGCGGCGCAAGCGAAGCCGTGTGGTCAAGATCGCGCTGCTCGTCCTTCTCGTGCTCATACTCATGCTGCTCGCGTGGTCGGCTATGTACTACGCCGCCAACAGGAGACTGCCGTTCCCGGTGGTCGAGTCGGTGGCGGGAGATACGGTCAGAGCGCCTGAATTCCTCTACGCGATATCCGGCCCGGAGGGCGGAGACGCTCTTGCCCAGCCGGTCGGCGTGGCGGTCACCGCCGACGAGTTGGTGTTCGTCGTGGACGCCAAAGATCGCGTGGTGCGGTCGTATCATGCCGACGGCCGGTACCGTTTCAGCTTCAACACCATCGTCAGCGACAAGGGCAGCACGCTCGGCCTGCCGGCGCGCGTGACGATCGGCCCCGACGGGAACGTCTGGGTCACCGACCGCCGCCTCGGCAGCATCTTCGTCTTCGATCCCGATGATGGGTCGTTCGTGCGCGAGTTCATCCCCAACAGCGACGTCGTGGACACGTGGCGCCCGATCGCTCTGGCGTTCAACGCGGACGGCGACCTGTACGTCGCCGACCTCGGACTCAACAAGCTCCACCGCATCGTGGCTTTCGATAGCGACGGCAACGAGATCGCGCGTTGGGGCAGCACCGTGCAGACGACCCATATCACCCAGGCGCCCGGAGGCTTCTACTATCCCAACGGGATCGCCTTCTCCACCAACGGGGATGTCTTCGTCACCGACATGAGCAACCACCGGGTGCAGATCTTCACCGCCACAGGTGAGTACAAGTACCTGGTTGCCACCTCGGGCTCGCCGCTCGGTATCGTCATCGACCCCGACCAGCGCATGTACGTGGTGGACCCGTTCGCGCACCAGGTGGACATCTACGAGCTCGACGGCACGCGTATCACCGGCTTCGGCGGCCCGGGTCTCTCGCTCGGCCGCTTCCGCTTTCCGAGCGACATCGCGCTCGACGAGGCTGGCCGGATGTTCGTCTCCGACCGCGAGAACAACCAGGTCCAGGTCTGGGGCTGGCCGAGCGGCATCATTCCGCCCATCGATCTGCCCGATCAGCCGCTCGAGTGGGTGTTCTGCCTCTCGCCGCTGCTGTTGCTGCTCATCCCGCTCCTGCGCCGCCGTACGTCGTTCATGACGACGCCCGACTTCATCGAGGCGATGATCGTGATCGAAGCGGTGCCGAAGATGGACGACCGCAAGTACAAGTGGCTCGTCACCGAGCCCGTTTGGGACGCATACGCCGATCGGGCATCCGATGGCGTGCGCTTCGAGGACCTGCTCCACGGCGAGAGCTACTCGCGCACGGACGTCGAGGACATGATCGAGAAGTCCGGCATCGACGAAGCGACCGCGATCGTGCTCACGATGGCCGAGCGTGCGGGCCGTCTTGCAACCGAGGATCCGGTGCTGGCCGCCGCCGCCGCCGCTCTTGAGATCCCGGTCGTCAGCCGTGAGCGGTTCATTAGGGAATACGCCGCTCGCCGTACGAGCAGAACCGCTCGACGGAGCGAGTAGATGAACGGATTGACACGTGTTGCGCGCGCATATAGGCTTGGACGCGTGACCTCGTAACAAGGGTTACAAGCCCACTTGGACAGGAACTTGCTCGAGTGGGATACAATGGCATAGTGTCTCCGAGCTTGAGGGCCTACAGCGGTGTGATCGCCACGGACTTCAAGCCGATAGGGTGTCACAGGAAACCATGACGCCTCCCATCTTGGAAAGGAGACCTGCGGGCAAGCCCCCCGGCAAGGGGCTGCGTGCGGTGTACTCATCAGGGGTAAGGGAGGCGAGCCGATATGGCTGAGGACCGATCCGGATGCGTCGGATAGACGCACGTGGTCGGTCTTTTTCGTCTTGTCCTGGTGTAGCCGCATTGTTGGATAGCAGAAAGGAGGCGGTGCCGACGTACGACCTGCACTATATGGTCCCCATGGGGGGATCATACGTGGTTCCTCTGCGAACCCGCTGAACGGAAGGGAAGAGAATGGCTACAAGAGACCAAGATTCAGGAGGGAAGTTCCAGCTCTCACGTCGCGACTTTGTGAAAGTCGGCGCGGCTGCAGCTGCCGCGGGCGCCGTGGGTGTTGACTGGGCCGTCGCGCCTTCACGCGCGAACGCGGCCGAAGTCGCGGCCACATACACGACGACCTGCCCGTACTGCTCCGCGCAGTGCGGCCAGAAGGTCGACGTTGCCGCTGACGGTACGGTGCTGGATATCTACGGTGACGCTAACAACCCGACGAGCCGTGGTGGCCTGTGCGCCAAGGGTGCGAGCGCCTACCAGCTGGTGACCAACGAGCGTCGCATCGGCGTGCCGGAGCATACTGCGGCAGTCGACGGCTTCGACTTCACCGGTGCCGGCTTCGAGGCCACCGGTGTTGCGTGGAAGCGCACGGGCAACACCGCATGGGAGCCGATGGCGCTCGGTACCGCGATGACTCAGATCGCCGAGGGTCTCGAGGCAGCGCGCGGCGCTGTCACGCCGGGCACCACGGCTGCTTCCAACGCGAAGACAGTGCAGTTCTTCGGCTCGTCGCACATGAACAACGAGCAGAACTACCTGTACCGCAAGGTCATCGCCAACTTCGGCACCAGCCTGGTCGAGCACCAGGCCCGTATATGACACTCGTCCACAGTGGCCGGTCTTGGCCGCACATTCGGACGAGGCGCGATGACGAACAACTGGGTGGACCTCGGGCTATCGACCGCGTTCTTCGTGATCGGCGCGAACCCCGTTGAGAACCACCCTGCTTCTATCGCGCATCTGAACTCGGCACGGTTCGACACCAACGGCCGTGGCCGCAACGCCGCCCTCGTGGTCGTGGATCCGCGCCAGACCCGTACCGCCCGCATGATCAACGCGGGGTACGACAGCACGAACCCGAACGACATGCGCAAGCACGATCGCTATGTGCGCATCCGTCCGGGCACCAACATCGCGTTCGTCAACGGCGTGCTGAACTCGATCATCGAGTGGATGTACGCGAACAAGGCGACCTCGACTGTGGCGCAGAACTTCTTTGCGTGGCACAACGGCACGTCGGCGAATCACCGCTCGCTCGGTCGCGCCTACATCGACGATGGTGGCTTCCACAACCGTACGCTCAATGCAACGGAGCTCGCCGGTGCGAAGTACTCGCACGACGGCGGTGCCACCTGGGTCGACGCTCCGATCCAGAACGGTTGGCCGAAGTACTCGGACTCCCGCCTCATGGTCAACGATGCGGACGTCACTGGTACGCCGGGCCCGATCCTCACCCAGAACCAGATCAAGTTCGACTACCAGCGCGCGATCCTCAAGACCGCGAGCAACCTGGCCGACGGTGCGGACTGGCGCTTCACTAACATGCCGGTCTTCGCGGCCGACATCGATACCGCTGGCTGCGTGTTCCAGAAGCTCAAGACACATGCTGCCAAGTATCCGGCCGCCACGGTCGCGACGATCTGCGGCTGCACGACGGCCGATATCGCCGCCGTGCGCGACGCCTGGATCGCCAACAGCCGTTTCGCGAGCTCGGACTTCGACTCCGCGTCCGCAACGATCACTGCTGCGGGCTACCGTTCCGCGTGCATCATGTACGCCATGGGCGCCACGCAGTTCACGAGCGGTTCGCAGGGCGTGCGCAGCTACGCCGTCATCCAGACGCTCATGGGCAACATGGGCCGCGCCGGCGGTGGCATCAACGCCCTCCGCGGCATCCACAACGTCCAGGGCTCCACGGACATGGGTGTGCTGTTCGACCTGATTCCGGCGTACTCCGGTAACCCCGGTGTGGGTCAGTCTTACGCGGACTACCAGAATAAGCTCTTCGGCAACCGCGTGCTGCCGCAGGCCACCACATCGACGGCCAAGAGCGCGTACGTGGAGACGGACATCGCCTGGCAGCAGCGCGGGTTCTACAACATGACCCGCGAGTGGTTCGGTAACCGCAGCGTCACCACTGCCGGCGACATCGACAAGCTCTGGGATCTCTGGCCCAAGGGCAACGGTGTCCAGCACATCGAGGCGTTCCGCCGCATGTGCCCGGCCGATGACTCTGAGTTCGTGGCCGAGTACCACTACACGCCCACGGCCGACAAGCCGCGGATCAGCGCGTGCGTGGTCTGGGGCCAGAACCCCGCCATCACCGAGCCCAACCAGGGCGCGGTCCGCACGGGTCTCAAGAATCTCGACCTGCTCGTGGTCACGGACATGTTCGCGACCGAGACCGCGCAGTGCAGCCGCAAGGACACCGGCGTGACCTACCTGCTCCCCGCGTGCTCGCACGTCGAGGAAGCCGGTTCGGTCGCAAGCTCGGGCCGCTGGATTCAGTGGCGCGATCGCGCGCGTGACCCCAAGGGCACCAGCAGGTCGGACCTTGAGTTGCTGCTCAAGTTCGCGAAGGCGCTCGACACCGCTGGCGCGTTCAGCCACATCACCGGTCAGTGGGCCACGATGACCAACAGCCCCGGAACCTCCGCGTACGACGTCCTGTACGGCAAGTACGGCTGGGACGGCACTGGCAGCATGGAGGCCGTCACGGGCGTGGACTACGAGGGCAATACCCTTGAGGGCAGCGAGTACGTTGCCGAGCAGATCTACAAGGAGATGTGCTCCCCGCTCGACGGGTATGTCGGCACGGGCGCCGCTGGCTTTGTCGGCGGCCACAAGGGCACGATGTGGATCTACTCCGGCAACAAGGCGGCGGGTCACGGTGCGGCCTACAACCCGGACGAGAAGACCAACGTCCAGCCGCCAGCCTTCGAGCTCAACCCCGACGGGACCGTGTCGACCACTGCCATCACCTGGGATGTTGCGAACCGCGCCAAGTCCCGCAAGGGCGAGGCGAAGTACGCGGCGCAGCACCGGCAGTTCCCGCGCTACGGTTGGGCATGGCTGCTCAACCGCCGTGTTCTGTACAACAACGGCGAGCTTCCCGGTGACGTGGCCGACGTGTTCGTGGCCCCCGCTTACCTCGCCCGCCTGTGGACCATCGCAGGCAGCAACACTCTGGCCGACTGGTCATGGCTGTACCGCGCGTACAACCAGCTCTCAGACAAGCCGGATCAGAGCACGAGTGCTGGTCAGATCCACGAGTACGCGGGCCGCTTCCCCGGCTTCACCGAGCCATACGAGACGCCGTACGATGGCACCGGCACGCTGCCGAATCTCGTGTCCACGTGGGGCCGGAACACCGGGGCTGCCGCGACAGAGTGGGGCGGTGCTGGTGCGAGCCTGAACCTCATGCCGGGCACCACACCTCTCGGCACCGCGAAGGACTACCCGCTCGTGCTCACCAGCATCCGCTGCGTCGAGCACTTCCAGGGTGGCCCGATCACCCGCAACAACGCCGCCAACGTCGACTGCGAGCCCGATCCGTGGATCGAGATCAACTCGGCGGACGCCATCAAGTACGGCATCACGGACGGCATGTGGGTCAACGTGGTCACCGCACGCGGTGAGAGTGTCACTACCCAGGAGGCCCTGACCGCAGGTGGCGCGCTTGCGCCTGTGTCGGGTTGGGCCAAGGGCTTCAAGGCGCGTGTGGGCGTCGGTACGCTGGCCAACCAGCGTGTCGCTCCCGGCACCGTCGCGATTCCGTGGCACTGGGGTGACCGTGGTCTCGGTGTGGGCTCCCGCGCCAACGACCTGTGCATCGACGCAGGGGATGCCAACACCAGGATCCCTGAGTACAAGGCCTGTCTGTGCCGTATCGAGCCGGCTACGCCGTAGAAGGGGAGGTGGTAAACAATGGCTTACGTGATGGCAATTCTCCAGGATTCCGACAAGTGCATGCGTTGCAACGGATGTGTCGTCAGCTGCAAGCGGACGTGGAAGATGAAGGTCCCGGTAGAGGAGTTCGGTCGTGGTAAGACCTCTCCCGGACGCCGGGTCGTCATCAAGTCCCAGAAGCGGGTCGACATGGGTCCGTTCATGCGGTACAGCTGCTGGCACTGCTCCAACCCGCCGTGCATCAAGCGCTGCCCGTTCAAGGCGATCACCAAGAAGGCCAATGGCGCTGTTGCGATCGATTACAGCCTCTGCAACCCCGGCGGCGTGAATGCCGCAGGTGTGCAGTGCGTGCGTCAGTGCCAGATCGACTGCGGACGCGGTGGCTATCCGAAGATCGGCGAAGGCAGCGATCTTGTTGCTGGTTCCAAGTCGTGGAAGTGCACGCTGTGCTTCGGTCGTGCCGGTAGCGGCCTCGTATCTGAGGGCGGCAGCCTCGATCCCGCGGCTGGTACCCCTCTGCCGTCAAAGGACTACCACGAGGATGTTCCGGAGACGGCGCACCAGCCTTCGTGTGTTTTCACCTGCCCGGCGAACGCCATGAAGTGGGACACGCGGGAGAACATCCGCACCTACATCAACACAGGTGGCCAGGGCTTCATCTCCGCGCAGGGCGACGGCAGCGTCTACTGGGCAAGCAGGAAGAGTCTGCTCCTCGCTCCCAAGGCTGATCCGTTCGTTGAAGACCACGTCACCCCGCTCATCTCTAGTGTAGTATCGAGCCAGTTCGCCAAGGCCGCGCTTGTACCGGCGGCTCTCGGTGGCGGTCTGCTTGCACTCATCGTGCGGCGCCAGCGTCTGGCCGATGAGTCGATGGGGGAGGTGTGATGCAGGTGAGGAAGCGTTCACTGATCTTCGCGGCCCTGGTGGTCGCAGCGGTACTGGTCATGGCACCTGGTGTCGCGATGGCCAACTACTCGATCCACGGTAGCTACACCATGAGCACCGACGCGTGCGCCGGTTGTCACCGCGCACACACCGCCTCAAGCCCGATCACGTGGGAGAACACGCTCGGCACCGAGCGCAGCGCGTTGCTGATCTCGACCGCCGAGACGATCGATGAGTTCTGCTACACGTGCCACGGCGCGGGCATGCTCGGTGCCGACACCAACGTGTATGACGGCGTGTTCGAGGCCAACGACGGTGACGACACCGGTGAAGACCGCGTGTACAACACCGCCGGTGAGGCGCTGAACGGTGGCGGCTTCGACCCGGTCATGTTCCCGACGCAGCACTATGCGAGCGGCGTGGACTGGGTTGCCTACGGCGCGGGCCCGACGGGCCAGGACGGCATCATCAGCACGGGTGGCGAGCAGGTCTACATCTCCTGCGGCGTGTGCCATGACGTGCACGGTTCGTCCAACTACCGTCTGCTGAAGGACGTCGTCGCCGGTATCGATCCGGTCACCGGCGCCCAGGCCCCGATCACGGTTGGTGGCTACGACGGTTCGATCGATCCGATCAACCCGACGCCGACCCCGTGGGTCATCTCGTCCGAGGTAGGCTATCCCACCGGCGGCTGGCTGCTCCACGAGCCCGGCGCTGTCCAGGTGGCAGGCTACTTCCCGGACTACACGACCCCGAGGTACGCCAAGGCTCCGGATGGCGACGTGACCAAGGGTATCAGCGCATGGTGTGCGGCGTGTCACACGCAGTACAACACCGCGGGTGACTCGGGTGTCATCACCGACACCGATACCACGATCACCGACGGCGACTACCTGGCGGAGCACTACGACGCGAACGACGGCTTCGGCTATGTCGTCCGTCACCGCCACCCGGTCAACGTCGAGCTCAGCACGTATCTGGGCGCCCGTGACCTCGTGCTCGACAGCGGTTTGCCGCTGGCGCACGATCCGACAGAGGCCCTCACCTGGGCTGCCGAGGCCACCGACTGGCTCGACTGCCTGACCTGCCACGTGGGTCACGGCTCCGGTGCCACCATGACCGGATATGCCGCTGTTGTAGATTCCACGGATCCTATGCCTGACTCGAGCTACGGCCTGGTGCCTGGCGACGGTCTCGGCTCGGTTCCGCCGGACGATGGCAACGCACTCCTGCGGATGGACGAGCGCGGTGTGTGCGAGGCCTGCCACAACAAGTAGGTGTATGTGACGTCCGAGACAGACGTGACGCGCGAAAGGAAGGGCCGGGCTCGCCCCGGCCCTTCCTCTTCGCCGCGTGCACGCTCGAGGCCGCAGCGCAGCGGGGCACGTTCGGCGACGCCACTCGGTGTGGCGCTCGGCATGATCGTGCTTCTGCTCGGCACTGCCGCCTCGAGCGTGCTCGGCACCCAGGCGCACCAGTCCGTATCCGCGTCCGCGATGGCGGTCGTGGCCGCGGGCGGCGCGTTCGTCGGCGTGCTGATCGTCTTCGGCCTGCCTCGCGCGCGCCCTGAAGGGCTCGCGTCGTGGCTCGTGCCGCTCATAGCGGGCGCCGGCGGGTTCGCGTTCGCGCCGTGGCTCGTGATGGTCAACCGCTACACCGACGCGCCTCCGGGCAGCGAGGTACTCTTCCTGACGACCGCGTCGTGGGGCGCGCTGCTGGCCATCGCTCTCGCGGCGACGTCCCGTGAGCGCATCTCGCGGGTCGGTGGCGCACTTCTCGCGCTCGCCGGCGCGGCCACGCTCGTGGCCAACTGGGAACGGCCGAGCTCGTTCTCGCCGTTCGTCCGCTACGTGCCCGAGGAGCTCCAGATGCTCGCCGCGGGCGTGGTGTGGGTCGTCCTCGTCCTCGTGCTGCTCAGGGCCGCGCGGCGCGGCTCGCTCGGCATTGCATCGCTTTCCGCGGCGCTCGGCGGGCTTGCCGGTGCGGGCGTGCTCGCCGCGGTCGGGCTTGCCGCCGGCACACTATCGCGCGCGGACTTCAGTGGCGGTGGCTTCTGGGGCTACGGCATCGCGGTGTCCTTCGCCACCGCGGGACTGCTCATGCTGCTGCGCTCGGCCAGCGCCGAGGCGGTCGCGGGCACGTACCTGCTGGTGCCGGCGTCGATCAGCCTCATCCTCATAGCCGAGTGGGTGGTGGGCCCGCTGGGGCCCCAGCCGATGATCCTTCCCGCGGTGCTCGCCGCGGCTGCAAGCACGATCGCCGGAGTCGCGGTCCTGTGGAGGGTGAACCCGCAGCGGGTGTCCGGCACCGGTGCGCTGCGCCGGGTGCTTGGTGTCGGCGCGGCGGTCGTGGCGGTGCTCGCGGCCTGTTCGGCGATCGTGGCGCTCGTGGTGCCGACCATGACCGCGACGGTCAACGGGCTGCGCACCGACGGCTCGCAGTTCCGCGCTGCCTTCGAGCTGTGGGGCTACGAGGTCGCCGGTCCGTGGCTCGCCCTCGGGATGGCGGTGATCGCGCTCGGCATGGCACTCGAACGCACCCGGCTACGCGGCGTGTTCGCGCGCGCGGCCGCGCTGGTGGTTGCGGCAGGTGCGTGGTGGATCGCCGCCGATACGCCGCTGCGAACGCTCACGACCTTCATACCGTCAGATGTGCAGGTGGACTACGGCTCGGAGTTCGCGCGGATCGACTTCGCCGGCGACCCGTCGGTGTGGGCTATCGCCGCGGCCGGTGGCGCGATGCTCGCTCTAGGGCTAACGTTGGCGGGGCGCGCGGGAGCGCGTGCCGAACAAGCCGAGACGGAATCTGTCGGCCACGCCGACGAGGATACGACCGGATCGAGAGGTGATCGCTCGTGAGAAGGACACTGACCCTGCTCCTCGCGTTCGTGTTGCTGGTTGCGCTGGCGGTCCCGCTTGCGGGATGTCAGCGCAAGGTGACGGTTCTCACGGGTGAGATCGTGCTCTGTACCGCCGGTGAGGTCATCGAGGACAACACCGAGGAGGTGCAGGTCCCCGCCGGCGATGTCGAGCAGTACGGCGTCACCACACGCGTGATCACGTGTGACGAGCACGGCGACCTGGCATCGGTGTACGCCGCGGCGCAGAAGGCGATCGCCGACGGCGATCTGGTGACCGCGCGTGAGCGTCTCCGCACGATCGTGGCCACCGACCCGTCGTACCGGAAGGCCGCCTCGCAGCTCGCCGAGATCGACGCGGGCAGCCGTCCAGCGGTGGACTCGGGTTCGGCCGATGGCGGCACCGACGGAACCGATGGCACCGACGGAACCGATGGCACCGACGGCACGGGCGGCGAAGAGCCGACGCAGCCTGACGAGACGCCGGTCGGCCCGGTCGTCAGCCTCACCAGGTACGTGCCCGACACGATCGACGGCTACGTGGCCCAGGGCATCATCGCCGACCTTGCGTTCCTGAGCCGCCAGTACCTGCCGACGGCCAAGACGGCCGACCAGCTCGTGATCGAGGTCGAGCAGCACGTGAACGCCGACGCGGCGGTGGCACATCAGGCGAGCTTCGTTGAAGGCTATCCGGACTCGGCTACCTCCAAGACGATCAACGGGAAGACCGTCATGGCCGGCGTCAACGGGCAGTACGCCGTGGGCATCTTCTTCGACGGGCCGCTCACGGTGGCCGTCGAGCTGCACGCCACCGGCTCGTCAGGCACGGCGGCACTTGACGCTGTCTTTGCCGTGGTCCAGTCCATCACCAAGTAGGGGCGCTTGATGACGGCTTCGGCCCGGCGCGACCGGCGTCCGGACGGCCCGAGGAGCGCGCGTCGCAGACGCCCGTGGCCTCGCAGGCTGCGTGATCACCTGCGTGGTCTCGACCGCCCGCGGAAGACCGCGCTCATCGTCGCGCTCGCGCTCGCGCTCGGCGGCGTGCTCCTCGTCGTTCTGGCGCCTCCGCCGATCACAGCCATCCCCACCATCGGCACGCCGCGCGAAGACGCGCCGCAGCTCCGCTACATCCGATCACTCCCCGATGCAGGGGACCCGGTGCTCTCGCGTCCCGTCGGTCTGGCGGTTGGCGGATCGTACCTGTACGTGACCGACTCGGGAGATGCGGTGGTGCGCGTCTTCTCCACCGCAGGGCCGGACGCCGGCGAGATCGGCCGCGGCGTACTCAAGGTGCCGACGTACCTCGCGCGCGACATGACCGCGGGAACGCTGCTCGTGACCGATCGCGAGCTTCGCGCGGTGCTGCGCTTCGGCGAGGACGGTGAGTCGCTCGGCGAGATCGTGCCGTCCGTGGAGACGAGCGCCACGTGGGAGCCGCTGGGGATCGCCGCCGACGGGCAGGGCGCCGTTGCGGTGACCGACACGTCGGAGACGCACCGGGTGCTCGTGATGGACAGGGCCGGACAGGTGCGGCAGACCTACGGCGGCCCCGTGAGCGCCGGTGGCGCCGGTGGCGTGGGCGTGTCGCTCGACTATCCCAACAGCGTCGGCTTCTGGGGCGAGGACCTGTGGGTGGCGGACTCCAACAACCGCAGGGTGCTCGTGTTCGACGCCGAAGGTGCGATGAAGCGCCTGATCCGCGTGGACGGCATCGCCCGTGGCCTGGCGTTTCTCGAAGGTGAGAGCGAGGACGACCGTTTCGTGGCGGTGGCCGATGCGCTCACGAGCGAGATCGTGCTGCTCGACGCCGAAGGAGAAGAGGTCACCCGCTATGGCGGGCCAGGCGGCTCCGCGGGGCGTCTGGCGTACCCCAACGACGTGGTGTTCGATCCCCGCACGGGGCAGCTGTTCGTCGCCGACACGGGCAACGCCCGTGTCCAGGTGTGGGGCGTGACATGGCCGGGCGAGAGCGACGGTCCGTTCATCCCACTGCCTGAGTCCGTGCTGTCGGCGATGCGTCTGGCGGGTGCGCTTCTGGTTGCGGTGGGCATCGCGCTTGCTGGTATCGCACTGTGGCCGCGCCGGCAGGCGCGGGGTACGACCGATGAGGTGGGCGATATCGAGTCGTTCACGGCCATCTGACGGCGACCGGCATCGCCGAGACGGAGTTCGCTTGAGCATCAGGGGTAAGCATCGCATCGCTACCGCGCTCGTGGTCGCCCTCGTGGCGGGACTCGTCCCGTTCGCCGCGCCGGCAAGAGCCGAGGCGGTCACGGTGGCCACGCCTTCTGCCACCATGCGTTCCGTGTCGATGATCGACGCGTCGACCGCCGTGGCTGTGGCCACCAACGGCACGATCTGGCGCTCCACCAACGCGGGCAACAGCTGGGAGAGCGTTCGCGTAGCCGACGCGTACGACTTCCGCGCCGTGGACTTCTGGAACACGACCAAGGGCGTGGCGGTCGACCTCCAGGGCAAGGTGGCGCAGACCGCCGATGGTGGCGTGACGTGGACGGATGTGGACTTCAGCCCGTATGCCGATATGGATCACATCACTGCCCCTAAGAACCATCACGGGCTTGCGTGCATCCCGGGCACCACGGACGCCGCCATCAGTGTGGGCGGGGATCCGGATACCTCCGACGACTCGTGGGTCGGCGGGGTCGCCATGCGCACGTGGGGGCAGATCTCGTATTGGCGCCAGGCCGAATTCCAGGCGGCGCCCCATTGGTTCGATGTGACAGGCCTGGGCGACTATCAGTGGGTCGGCGAAGGCGAGTTCTTCGACGTGGACTTCGTCAACGGAACGCTCGGATGGGCGGTCGGGAAGGATGTCTTCTACCCCACGGCACCGATCCCGCTTGTCTACCGCACCACCAACACCGGCGGCGCCTGGACCGCCCTCACACTCGGCTATCCGGCGACCCTGAACGCGGTCGCGTTCGGTTCCACAACAGCCGGTGTCGTAGCCGGCCAGCTCGCTGCCGACGGCACCCCGCGCGCCTACTACACCACCAACGGCGGGACCAGCTGGTCTCAGGGCACGCTACCGGCGGGTACGGGGATCCCGCGTGCGCTCCACATGACGAGCGCCACGAACGGCTGGCTTTCCGGTGACGGCGGGACGCTCCTGCGCACCACCGATGGCGGCCAGACATGGACGGCGTGCACAAAGCCGGCCGGTTTCTCCTCGGCGCTGTACGACATCGAGCTCGTCGGCACGGTAGGCATCGCGGTGGGCGCGAGTGCCGTGCTCACCACCACCGACGGCATCACGTGGTATCGCCCCGATCTTACGCCGCCGTCGGTACCGTCCGTGTCCTCGAGCTCTCATCCGGTCGCGACCACGTGGTACGCGACGCGTGCGGTTGCCGCGACGTTCTCCGCCACCGACGCGTCGGGCATCGCGGGCTACGCCGTCGTGCTCGACCAGAGCGCCACGACCATCCCGGACGCGGTCGCCACGCAGGCGGGCGCCACCTACACCGCCACGCTCGCCTCCGACGGCGAGTGGTACCTGCACGTGCGAGCCGTCGATACCCGGGGCAACTGGAGCGGCACGCAACACCGCCTCTTCCGGGCCGACACGGCGGCTCCGGTGACCACGTCGGATGCGGCGGGTCCGTACACAGGCTCGGCGACGATCACGCTGACACCCACCGATCCCTCGCCGGGCTCCGGCGTGGCAAGCACGCGCTGGTCGCTCGACGGAGGCGGCTCGGGCACCGGTACCACCGTGAACGTGAGCGCCGAGGGCGACTGGACGCTCCGGTTCTCCTCGGCGGACGTGGCGGGCAATCGCGAGGAGACGCGGACGGCGACGTTTGCGGTTGAGATCGCGCCAGCGGCGCCGGTGATCGCGTCGGCCACGCACCCCGATGCGGACGCGTGGTACGGCGACACCGACTTTGAGGCGAGTTGGACCGCAAGTGACACCTCGGGCATCGCCGGCTACGCCGTGGTGCTCGATCAGAGCGCGTCGACCGTACCAGTAGCGGCCGTGACGCAGACGGGCACCACCTACGCGACGACGATTCCCGCCGATGGTGAGTGGTACCTGCACGTGCGGGCGGTTGACACGCGCGGCAACTGGGGCGAGACCGCGCACCGGCGCGTGCGGGTGGATTCGGCGCTGCCGACGGTCTCGGCGATCGCGTCGGCCACACATCCGGTCGCGAGCACCTGGTACGCGAGCCGTCCGTTCTCGGCAAGCTGGTCGGCGAGCGACACGTCGGGTATCGCCGGCTACGCCGTCGTGCTCGACCAGAGCGCGCTGACGGTCCCGGCCGAGAGCATGACGCAGGCGGGGAGCACGTACGCCACCACGCTCGCCTCCGACGGCGAGTGGTACCTGCACGTGCGCGCGGTCGACAGCCAGGGCGACTGGAGCGGCACGCAGCACCGCCTCGTGAGAGCCGACACGGCGCCGCCGGTGACGACCTCGAATGCCGCCGGGCCGTACGCGGGCTCGGCGACGATCACGCTGACACCCACCGATCCCGCGCCGGGCTCGGGTGTGGCGAGCACGCACTGGTCGCTCGACGGTGGCGGTTCGGGCACCGGCACCACCGTGAACGTGACTGCCGAGGGCGACTGGACGCTCCGCTACTACTCGGCAGACGTGGCGGGCAACGTCGAGACCGGGAAGACGGCGAGTTTTGCGGTGGAGATCGCGCCCGGCGTACCGGCGATCGCGTCGGCCTCACATCCCGTGCCGACGACGTGGTACGCCACGCGCGCTGTCGCCGCTACGATTGCGGCGAGCGACTCCTCGGGCATTGCGGGCTACGCCGTCGTGCTCGACCAGAGCCCCGCGACCGTCCCTGACGCCACGGTCACACAGACCGGGAGTGCGTACACCGGTACCGCGGCCGCCGATGGCGTGTGGTACCTGCACGCCCGCGCCGTGGACACGCGCGGCAACTGGAGCACAGCCACGCACCGCGAGCTCCGCATCGACACGGCGCCGCCGGTGACGACCTCGAATGCCGCCGGGCCGTACGCGGGCTCGGCGACGATCACGCTGAGCCCCTCCGATCCCGCGCCGGGCTCGGGTGTGGCGAGCACGCACTGGTCGCTCGACGGTGGCGGCTCGGGCACCGGTACCACCGTGAACGTGACTGCCGAGGGCGACTGGACGCTCCGCTACTACTCGGCAGACGTGGCGGGCAACGTCGAGACCGGGAAGACGGCGACGTTCGCGGTGGAGATCGCGCCCGGCGCACCGGCGATCGCGTCGGCCACCCACCCGAACCAGACGACGACGTATCCCGACGGGAGCTTCTCGGCGAGCTGGACGGCAAGCGACACGTCGGGCATCGCGGGCTACGCGGTCGCCTTTGACGCGAGCGCAAGCACCGTGCCCGCTCAGGCGGTCACGCAGACAGGCGCCACGTTCGCGCAGACCGTGCCGTCAGGCACGACCCGCTACCTGCACGTGCGCGCTGTGGACACGCGCGGCAACTGGGGACCGGCGTCGCACTTCAAAGTCACCGTGGGCGGGCTTACCGCCACGGCGGTGGCGGGCGCCGACCGCATCGCGACGGCCATCGCGGCCGCCAAGGTCGCCTTCCCGTCAGGCGCCGGCACCGTGGTGATCGCCACGGCGCGCAACTGGCCCGACGCCCTCGGCGGCGCAGCGCTCGCAGGCGCCGTTGACGGCCCGATCCTGCTGACCGAGCCGACCGCGCTGCCCTCGACGGTGGCTCAGGCCATCTCCGAGCTCGGCGCGAGCAAGGCCATCATCTTGGGCGGGACCGCCGCGGTCTCCTCAGGCGTGCAGTCGGCGCTCGGCACCGCCCTCGGTGGCGCGGGCAACGTGACCCGCATCGACGGGGCCGACCGCTACGAGACCGCGCGCAAGGTGGCGGCCGAGACCGTCAAGCGACTCGGCACCTTCTCCGGCACGGCGTTTATCGCCACTGGTGCGAACTTCCCCGACGCGCTTGCCGCATCCCCGCTCGCCGCCGCCAAGGGCTGGCCGATCTACCTCGTGCGCCCGACAGGTGTCGACGACGCGCTCGTTACCGCGATGAAGGCAGCGGGCGTGAACAAGGTGATCATCTTAGGCGGCACGGGCGCGGTCCCCGCAAGCGTGGAGAGCGCGCTTAAGACCCGCGTACCGGGCGCCTACACGCGCCTTCAGGGCACTGACCGCTACGCCACGGCACTCGCTGTGGCCACCTACGGCGTCTCGAGCGCGGGCCTTTCCTGGAACAAGGTGGCCATCGCGACCGGCGAGAACTTCCCCGACGCCCTTGCCGGCGGCGTGCTGCAGGGCCGTGCCGGTTCGGTCATGGTGCTGACCCCTTCGGCGAGTCTGTACGAAGGCGTGCGCCTTGCCCTCACGGCCAACAAGGCGGCGATCTGGGAGATCCGCTTCCTGGGCGGACTGAGTGCGGTCGGCCAGAGCGTGCGCGACGCCGCCATCGCCGCTGTGAAGTAGCCTGAAGCCCGCTGCGGCGCGGTAGTTGCTACATTCAATGGGTCTTAGAGCCGACGGAACCGGCACGCGGGTGGTGCCGCGATCGGGAGTGAGTGCAGTGATCAGGGGCATCCATCGCATCGCGTCCGTTCTCGCCGTGGCCCTCGTCGCGGCCCTCGTGCCGATCGGCTCCGCGGCCGGCGCGGTATCCATCGCCGTCGCGCCGCCGCCGGCCACGCTGCGTTCCGTGTCGATGATCGACGCGTCGACCGCCGTGGCTGTGGCCGCCAACGGGACGATCTGGCGCACGACGAGCAGCGGTTCCGACTGGACGCAGGTCCGCGTGGCCGACGCGTACGACTTCCGCGCCGTGGACTTCTGGAACACGACCAAGGGCGTGGCCGTCGACCTCCAGGGCAAGGTGGCGAAGACCGAGAACGGCGGCGTGACGTGGACGAACGTGGACTTCACTCCGTATGCCGACATGGACGGCCTCACCGCCGCCAAGAACCATAACGGGCTGGCGTGCATCCCGGGCACCACGGACGCCGCCATCAGCGTGGGCGGGGATCCGGACATCTTCGACGACACGAACATCGGCGCGGTCGCCATGCGCACGTGGGGGCAGATCGCCTTCTGGCAGAACGCCTTCTTCCAGGCCCAGCCGTACAAGTACGACCTCGGTGATGGCACGCTGGTGGACATCGGCGAGGGCGAGTTTCTCGACGTGAGCTTCGTGAACGGCACGCACGGCTGGGCCGTTGGGCGCGACACGTACGAGCCTGGCGACCACAAGCCGGCGCTGTATCGCACCACCAACACCGGCGGCTCCTGGACCACCTCTCCCCTCGGCCATCCGGCGACCCTGAACGCGGTCGCGTTCGGCTCCACAACAGCTGGTGTCGTAGCGGGCCAGCTCGTCGCCGACGGCACCCCGCGTGCCTACTACACCACCAACGGCGGGACCGGCTGGTCTCAGGGTGATCTTCCCCCGGGCATCGGGATCCCGCGTGCGCTCCACATGACGAGCGCCACGAACGGCTGGCTCGCCGGTGACGGCGGGACGCTGCTTCGCACCACCAACGGCGGCCAGACGTGGACGGCGTGCGTCACGCCCGACGGGTTCACGGCGAACCTCTACGACGTGGAACTCGTCGGCACCACCGGCATCGCGGTGGGCACGAACGCCGTGCTCCTCACCACCGACGGCATCACGTGGACCGGCGCGAGCGCGCCTGCCACGCCCGCCGATGTCGACCGCATCGAGGGCGCCGACCGCATCGCGACGGCCATCGCGGCTGCCAAGGTCGCCTTCCCGTCAGGTGCCGGCACGGTCGTGATCGCCACGGCGCGCAACTGGCCCGACGCCCTCGGCGGCGCAGCGCTCGCAGGCGCCGTTGACGGCCCGATCCTGCTGACCGAGCCGACCGCGCTGCCCTCGACGGTGGCTCAGGCCATCTCCGAGCTCGGCGCGAGCAAGGCCATCATCTTGGGCGGGACGGCCGCGGTCTCCTCAGGCGTGCAGACGGCGCTCGGCACCGCCCTCGGCGGCGCGGGCAACGTGACCCGCATCGACGGGGCCGACCGCTACGAGACCGCGCGCAAGGTGGCGGCCGAGACCGTCAAGAGACTCGGCTCCTTCTCCGGCACGGCGTTTATCGCCACCGGTGCGAACTTCCCCGACGCGCTTGCCGCATCCCCGCTCGCCGCCGCAAAAGGCTGGCCGATCTACCTCGTGCGGCCCACAGGTGTCGATGACGCGCTCGTTACCGCGATGAAGGCAGCGGGCGTGAACAAGGTGATCATCTTAGGCGGCACGGGCGCGGTCCCCGCAAGCGTGGAGAGCGCGCTCAAGACCCGCGTACCGGGCGCCTACACGCGCCTTCAGGGCGCTGACCGCTATGCCACGGCACTCGACGTGGCCACCTACGGCGTCTCGAGCGCGGGCCTTTCCTGGAACAAGGTGGCCGTCGCAACCGGCGCGAACTTCCCCGACGCCCTTGCCGGCGGCGTGCTGCAGGGCCGTGCCGGTTCGGTCATGGTGCTGACCCCTTCGGCGAGTCTGTACGAAGGCGTGCGCCTTGCCCTCACGGCCAACAAGGACCTGATCTCCGAGGCGCGCATCCTGGGCGGCACGGGCGCGGTGAGCACGGCGGTGGCGACAGCCGTGGGCAACGCACTCAAGTAACCACGAGGCCGGGGTGCTGCGAGCGTGCGGTGCCCGGCCTGGTTCTTGTGACCGCATTCTTGTGCAAATAGATGAATCCGGGGGGTGAGCGTCGTATACTGTCGTGAGGGGTACTGCGGCCCCGCCACCGGCGTGTCCGGCGGAGCTGCGATTTCGACATCGGGACGGTGACATGATCCGGGGTAAGGGAGTCAGCCCGACGAAGGCACTCTCGGGCGTCGCACTTGCGTGCGCGCTCATGCTCGCTATCCCCGCGATCGCGTATGCCGAGGTCCCTCATGTCGCCACCGGAACCACCCCCGACACCTGCGCGATGTGCCACCGCGCGCACACCGCCCCCGGCGACTTCGGCCGTGTGGATGCCGAGAGCTGGGAGATGACCAGCTCGGCACTCGGTCTCGCGGTCCCCTCGGCTGCCGGCGACACCGCCTTGTGCTACGTATGCCACGGCGTGGACGCGCTCGGAAGCGGAACGCCGGTGGGTGCGTCGTTCGAGGAGACGTCGGTGCACACGCTTGCGCCGGTTGCGAGCCCCTTCGGCCCCTCGGTCAAGTACTGCAGCAGCTGCCACGACGCGCACGGGACCGACAAGGTCACCACCGACACGCCGTACCCGTCGCTGCTCCGCTCGCGCACAGAGGCGGGCGACCTCGTGTTCCAGGACTCGGCGTACTGCGGCACGTGCCACACGGTCCGTGAGGACAGCCGCTTCGATGGCGTGGAGATCTACGAGCAGACCGTGCACTATTCGATGCTGCCCGATCCCGCCAACGGCACGAAGATCCGCTGCACCATCTGCCACGTGGGTCACGGCTCGGCGATCGCCCCCCTCATCGTCTCGCAGATAACCCCCCCTTCGGTCACCGCGACCGCAACGATCACCGCAAACGACCGGACGCTGTGCCTCACCTGTCACGAGGACGTGCGCGGCACGTACTCGGGCGAGACGAGCTACACGCTCTCGGCTCACGCCGCGTCCTCCGTGCTGACGACCATCCCGGGCGAGTGGCCCGCCGAGGACGCCGAGCGGCTGGTGGGCGAATGCCAGGTCTGTCACGCGCCGATGGGCCGTGACGACGGCAGCGGCGCACCGATCCCGACGCTGCTCGAGGTCGAGGGTTCGGCGCTCTGCCTGACCTGCCATGAGGTCGACGGCCCTGCGGCCACCGACCTTGCCTCGCTGCAGTACCCGGCCGCCGCGGCCGCCGATCTCGAGCTCGTGGCGGCGTTCTCGCCCGAGACCACCACGTCGGCGTTTGGCACCGTGGCCGTGTGGGGCACCGAGGCCACCGCGACCGTGCCACGCACGATCGTCGGCCCGCGCCTCTACGAGCCCGCGGACCTCACCGGCGCGATGGCGGTCGGAGACATCGACGGCCAGGAGGGCGCCGACGTTGTGGTGGCAGACCCCGACGCCGCGCAGATCACCGTCTTCATCCAGGACCCGCTCAAGGGCCTGACCTCGTACTTCGGCCCCGGCACGGTGGCGCTTGCCAGTATCGATGGCTCGCTCGCGGGCGTGACCGCTGAATACGTGACCGTAGCCGACGTGCTGACCGACCTCGACGACCTGCCCGAGGTCATCCTCGTGGACGCCGACTCGAGCACGCTCTATGCGCTGCGCTGGGACATCCTCGCCGCCGAGTTCACGCTGGTCGACACGGTGACCGGCCTCGGCGCGGACATCACGGGGCTTGCCGTGGGCAACCTCGACGCCGATCCGCTCATCGAGATCGTGGTCACCGACGCCGATGCGCCGGAGATCCACGTGATCGACGGGTCCAGCGGTTCGCTCGTCGTCACGACGACGTTCACCGCCAAGGCCGGCGTGCGCGGCCCGAGCATCGGCGATGCCGATGCAGCCGGCGGACAGGAGATCGTCGTGGCCAACGCCGACGAGGCGACCGACCACCTGACGGTCTACAACGCAGCCGGGGCTGAACTGGACAGCTACGCGGTGGATGCCGCTGCGGGTGCGCGCGCGTGGGCCACGCTCGTCCACGAGGTGTTGCCGGACGCGACGCCCGGGCGGGCGCAGGTCTCGGTGGCCGTGAACGGCGGCGCCGACCTCATGAGCTCGATCAACGTCTTCACGCAGCTTCCCGGCAGCGGACTCGACACTCCGCTGCGCTACGACACCGGCCTCGGCTACAGCACCGGCTCGCTTGCCGGAGGCGATATCGATGGCGACGGCCGCGACGAACTCGTCGTCGGCAACGGCGGCTTCTGGAGTCGCGATCCGATCGATGCCATGGCGCCGAGCGTGCAGGTCTTCCAGCACAACGGCACGCTCGACGCGTTTGCCCCCGCCAGCACGCAGACGCTTCGCGCCGGCGGCGTGGAGCGCGCGGGCGCCGCACCCGCGCTCGTGATCGCCGACCTCGGCGGCGTCGGCCCCTCGCGGCACCCGGCCGGTGCGGTTGCGGACACACATGTCTCCACCGAGACCGCGCCGTTCGTGCGCCACGTCGAGTGCGCCGACTGCCACAACGCGCACGAGGCCACGTCCACCGTTGCCGCGGCGCCTGCGGCGTACGGCCGCATCCTCGGCACGTTCGGCGCCACGGCGGCGCACGCGCCCGCCGAGCCGATCGCACGCGAGTACGAGCTGTGCTACGCGTGCCACTCGGCCTACCAGGATGCCGCCGGGCTCGAGGGCTCGGCCGACATCTCGGCAGACTTCGCTGTGACCAACGCCAGCGTGCACGCGGTCGAGCAGTCGGTTGCCACCACCATCAACGCCGGCACGTTCGTCGGTGACTGGGATAACGACTCGGTGCTCTACTGCATCGACTGCCACGCGGTGGCGGGCTCGACGCCGGCTGTCGCCGGGCCGCACGCGTCGAGTGAGGCGCCGATTCTGAAGTCGCCCTACCTCGGCACCGTGCCGTTCCAGGACGCGATGCTGTGTTACGACTGCCACAAGTACGAGGTCTACTACGAGGCCTCGCAGGACACGACCTCGGCCACGGGGAGCTTCTTCTGGGACGCGGACGCGGGCGCGCTCCACGCGCTGCACGTGCGTGACGGCGGTTTCGGCTGCGCATCGTGCCACGCGAGCCACGGCTCCCCGGACAACGAGGCGCTCGTGCGCGACGCGATCGACTTCGAGCGCGTCGGCGCCGGTGGTACGTGCATCGGCCCGTGTCACCTGACGCCCGGGGTCGTCTACGAGCGCTAGCGGGCTTCGCCCGGTGTCAGACCCGCGCGCTACACTGTGCACGATGCCGACGCTCCGGGAGGGGCCGTGACCGACACCGTCCGCTTCGTGCACGCCGCCGACCTGCACCTCGACGCCCCGTTCAAGGGTGTGGACGCGACTGACGCGCGCGTGCGAGACGCGCTCGTGGCCTCCACGTACGAGGCGCTCGACGCAGTTGTGTCGCTGTGCGTGGAGGAGCGCGTGGACTTCCTCGTTCTGGCCGGCGACATCTACAACAGCGCGAGCAAGTCACTCCAGGCTGAGTTCGCCTTTCGCGACGCGTGCGTGCGCCTTGCCGAGGCCGGGATCCGCGTCTTCCTCGCGCATGGCAACCACGATCCTGCGTCGTCGCGCTCCTTCGACCTCGAACTGCCGCCCGAGGTGCACGTCTTCTCGTCGGCTGAGGTCGAGCGTGTCGTCTTCGAGCGCGACGGAGCGCCGGTCTGCGCACTGTACGGCCAGTCGTTCCGCACCGCTGCCGAGACCGGGAACCTCGCGCTCGGTTTCTCGCGCGGGCGGGACGACACGATCGCCATCGGCGTGCTGCACGCCAACGTCGGCGGGCGGCCCGGCCACGAGCCGTACGCGCCGTGCAGCCTGGACGATCTACGCGCGGCCCGGATGGACTACTGGGCGCTCGGGCACATCCACAAGCCCGAGGTGCTCTCCGAGGACCCGGCGATCGTGTATGCCGGGTGCACGCAGGGCCTCCAGCCCAACGAGTCGGGGATCCGCGGATGCCGCCTGGTCACGGCCTCGCCGGCGGGGGTCTCGTCCGAGTTCGTCCCCACCGCACGGGTCGTGTGGGACGCGCTGTCGCTCGACGTCTCCACGCTCGGCACCATAGACGAACTCCGCGGCGCGATCGTGGCGGCCATCGCCGGAGCCGGGCACGATGCCGGAGAACTCCCGCTCATCGCGCGTCTCGAGCTCGCCGGTCGCTCGGAGGCCCACGGGGCGCTTGCGCGTCCGGGAGCGCTGCGTGACCTGCTCGCCGACGTGCGTGCCGATGCGCTCGACCGCGAACCGTGGGTGTGGGTGGACCGCATCGCCGATCGCACCCGTCCCGCCATCGATCTCGATGCGCTGCGGGATGCCGAGGACCTCGCCGGCGACCTCATGCGTCTGTCAGACGCCCTTGCGGCCGACGAGGCGGCACTCGCCGCGCTGATGGACGAGGTGACGGCGCCTTTGGCCGCCACGCTCGACCGTCGCGAGACTCCGCAGACAGACGCTGCGTCGCTTCTCGAGCGCGCGCGTGACCTTGCGCTCGATCGCCTGCTGGCCGGGGAGGAGTCATGAGGCTCCGGCGCGCGGAGGCGGTCTCGTACGGCGCGCTTGCCGACGCCACGCTCGGCGAGCTGGGTGACGGCCTGACGGTCGTCCACGGGCCAAACGAGGCGGGCAAGTCCACGTTCATCTCACTCGTGCGCCACGTGCTCTACGGTTTCCCGACACTCCGCGAGAAGGAGGCCGGCTACGCCGTGCCCGGCGGCAAGCGCGTCGGGCGGCTCGTCGTCGAGGACGAGAGTGGGAGCTGGGTCATCGAGCGCACCGAGGGCGTGCGTGGCGGCGACGTGAAGGTCCGCGCACTCTCCGGCCCCGCGCGGCCCGATCTCGCCGCATCGCTCGTTCGCGGCGTGAGCGCGCACGCGTACCGTGTGGTCTTCGGCTTCGGGCTCGACGAGATGCCGGTCATCGAGGAAGGGCGCGGCTCGAGCGACGACATCATCGCGCGTCTCTACGCGGCAAGCGCAGGCCTGACGGTGAGCCCGCACCAGGTGAGAGCCGCCGTCGAGTCGGAGATGGAGGCGCTGTTCAAGCCGACCGGGCGCAAGCCCGCTATCAACGCGTTTGCCCTCGAGCTCAAGGGCGTCCGCGCGCAGTCGCGTGAGCTGTGCGCGCTCTCCGACTCGTTTTCGACGGACCGCGAGCGCGTGCGTGAGCTTGCCCGTGCACTCGCCGAGGCCCGCGAGGTACGAGAGACGGCCCGCGCCAAGGCGACCGCACTCGCGGTCGCGACCGAGCGCGCCGACGAGCGCATGCGGACGATCGCGGTCCAGGAGGAGGCGCTGATCGAGTTGCGGCGTGAGGCCAAGCGTCTGGCCGATGAGATCGGGACCATCGCCCCCGACGATGCGCTTGTGGCCGCCGCGCCAGAGCTCGATGCGGTGCTTGCCGAGGCCGCCGGATTCGGCCAATCGGCCTCCGCGCTCGCCGACGACGAGGCGGTCGCCGCCCGGGCCGCCACCCGGGCCGCGGACGCTGCCGCCCGGGCCGGCATGGACGCCGAGGCGCTTGAGGCGCTCGGCGACGTGCACGAGCTTGCTGCTGCGGCCGAGGACGCACGAGACGATCTTCAGCGGCTGCGTCTGCAGCTGGAGGGCCGGGAGGAGAGCGTCGCGCGCGCCGTCGCGGCGCACGCGCAGGCCGGCGCGGCCGCCACGCGCGCGCTCGACCCGCTCGGCATAGCGTCCGACGGTGCGGGGGAGGTGATCGCCGAGCGGCTGGCCGCGCTCGACACGGTCGAGTCCCTGCGTTCGGGCTCCGCCTCCGCGAGTGGCCGAGGCGCGGACGTCCCTGCGGCGATCATGCTCGTGGCCGGAGTCGCCGCTGCGGTGGCGGGCATCGTGCTGGGCGAGTGGGTGACCGCCGGTATCGGCGCCGTGCTCGTCGCGGCGGGCGTCTGGTTCCTCCTGCGCTCGCGCGCCGGCGTGCCCGCTCTGCCGGTGAGCGACGAGCGTCCGTACCTCGCTGTCCTCGGACTGGACACCGGCGCGAGCGGGCTGGATCTCTCGCGGACGCGCCGCGCGCTCGAGACCGCCCGCAGTGCGGTGGCCGCGCGCGCAGAGGCTGCCGACGCGCTCGCACAGGCGGAGGCCGACGCCACTCTCTCGCGCGACGCGCTCGGCACGCGCGAGACGCTGTGGGAGTCCTGGCTGGCCGCGCACGCCCTCGACGTCTCCCTCACGCCCGCACGCGCGGCGAGCGTGCTCGCGCTCGTGGCCGAGGCGCGTGTGGCTGCCACGGCTGCCGTGGAGGCTGCCGGTGATGTGCGACGTACGGCTGCTCGGCTCGATGAGTTCGCGCAGCGCCTCGCCGATGCCGCCCGGCCGTTCGTGCCGGTGCCGGGGGACGTCACGCACCTCGACGTGCCCGTGATCGCCAACCGTCTCGGTGAGCGTCTGGCCGCGGCGCGTGCCGGGCGGGCACGCATCGAGGAGCTCACCGCAGCGTTCAGGGCCACCGAGTCGCAAGTCGAGACCGAGGAGGCGCGCGCAAACCGGGCCAGGGACGAACTCCGCGAGATCCTCGAGCGGCACGATCTCGTCGATCGAGGCACACATGAAGACCTGCACGTGCTTCGCGCCCAGGCCGAGCGCGAGGTGGCCGAGGCCGAGGCCGCCTTCGACGAGTGCGCCGAGACCAAGAGTCAGCTCGAAGGCCGGCTGGAGGAGGGCGCGCGCGAGCGCAGGGGCGGGGAGCTTCGGCTTGCCGAGGCCGGTCTCGCCGAGCGTATCGCGGACGCGACCGACGAGTATCTCGTGCTCGCGGTAGCCTCGCGCCTGCTGGCCGAGGCCCAGGAACGCTACGAGCGCGAGCGGCAGCCCGAGGTGGTCAAGCACGCCGAGCGCATCTTCGCCACGATCACCGGCGGCCGCTACGTGGGCCTGAGCATCCCGCTCGGCAACGGTCGCATAGAGGCGTTCGACACGCGTGCCGGGGCCAAGACCTCCGATCAGCTGTCGCGCGGCGCCGCGGACCAGCTCTACCTCGCGCTGAGGCTCGGCCTCATCGCCCAGCTCGGTGACGTCGGCTGCAGTCTGCCGGTTCTGATGGACGACGTCTTGGTCAACTTCGATCCTGAGCGCAGACGCGGTGCCGCCGAGGCGGTTGCGGAGCTTGCCGGCGGACGCCAGGTCGTGTTCTTCACCTGCCATCCGGAGACCGCGGAGCTGTTTGCCGAGGTCGCCCCCGGACACACAAGGCTTGAGTTGGCCCCGCGGCAGCCGTAGTCCGGCGTGCCCCCGTCAGTCCTCGTCGGGCAGTGCAGGGAGCTTGAGCGTGAACACGGATCCGCCCCCCTCGCGGGCGGCCGCGGTGATCGTCCCGGCGTGCGAGCGCACGATGGCTGCGACGATGGCGAGACCGAGACCGGCGCCGCCGGTTCCGCGGTCGCGGCTCGGCTGCGCGCGGTAGAAGCGATCGAAGACGCGCGCCGCATCGGCATCGGAGATACCCGGTCCCTCGTCGAGCACGCGTGCCACCGCGAAGCCGTCCTCGGCCGACAGGCTCACCGTGACGGTCCCGCCTTCAAGCGTCATGCGCGATGCGTTATCGATGAGGTTGGCGAAGACCTGGTGCAGGCGGTCGGCGTCGCCGAGGACCGCGGGTGCCGTTCCGTCAACGGTGACCGACACGCCGCGCCCGTCGGTGAGCGGCGCCAGGCCCGCGATCGCGAGTCGGGCCGTGGCCAGCAGGTCGACCCGCGAGATAGGGAGCTCGCCCGTCGCGCCCTCGATGCGTTGGAGCGCGATGAGGTCGTTGGCGAGCCGGCCGAGGCGCTCGGACTCGCGCACGACGGTCGAGAGGAACTGCCGCGCATCCTCCTCGGGTACGTCGCCGTCGAGCAGCGTCTCGGCGGCGCCGCGGATCGCGGTGAGCGGCGTGCGGAGCTCGTGGCTCACGTCGGAGACGAACCGGCTCTTGCGGTTCTCCTCCTCCTTGAGCTCGGCGAGCGCGGTCTGCACCTCGTCGGCCATCGCGTTGAACGCGTCGGCGACGGCCTGGACCTCAGTGGAGCCGCGCGGCCGGACGCGCACCGAGTGGTCGCCGGACGCGAACGCCGCAGCGCCGCGCGCCAGTTCGCGCAGTGGCGCCGACAGCCAGCGAGCGAGTATCTCGGTCAGCACGAGGGTCGCGAGCGCGAAGATCGCGAGGACCGCGAGCAGCCGCTCCCGGTAGTCGCGTAGCAGCGTGCGGACCGAGAACGTGGTGGCCGAGGTGTAGGCGACGCCCACGATCTGCTCGCCGACCACGATCGGGTTGGCGACGTAGAGGGCGACGCGGCCTCCGTCGCCGATCCGCGAACCGGAGCCGTACTCGCCCTGGAGCGCGCGCGTCACTTCCGGCGTCTCGGTGTAGCCTACGCCCACGCCGTCGGGTCCGGTCGAGTCGGCGATCGCCTGCCCGTTGGCGTCGAGCACACGGATGCGCGAGGCCATCAGCGATCCTGTGGCAGCGAGCTCGGCGGCAAGTGCCGACGCCTGCGCGCTTGAGAGCTCGCCGGTGCCGGATGCGGAGACCTGGCCCGAGATCATGGCGGCGAGCACGAGACTCTCGCTGTGGAGCCGCTCCTCGAGCTTGCGAAGCCCGTAGCTTTCCAGCTCGGTGAGGAAGTACGCCGAGAGACCCGCCGCGGCGCCGAGCGCCACCATCAGGAAGGCCACGAGCAGCCTGGTCCGTATCGACGTGCGCACGGCCGGCCTAGCTGCCGAGGCGGTATCCGTACCCGCGCACGGTCTCGACGACGGACGGGTCGGCGCCCGCCTGGGTCAGCTTGTCGCGCAGCCGCTTGATATGCGTGTCGACGGTCTTGGTCTCGACCACGTACTGCCATCCCCAGGCTTCCTTGAGGAGGTGTTCGCGGGAGAGCACGCGACCGGCGTGGCGCATGAGGCACGCGAGCAGCTCGAACTCCCGCGGTGTGAGGTCGATGTCGGTGCTGCCGAAGCGGGCGACGTGCGCGCCCTCGTCGAGGACGATGCCGGCCGCCTTGACCGGAGCGTCGTCGCGCGGTGCCTCGGCCGAGCGTGGTCCGCTGCGGCGCAGAAGCGCTTTGACGCGGGCGATCAGTTCGCGCACGCCGAACGGCTTGGCCAGGTAGTCGTCGCCGCCGATCTCGAGCCCGACGACTTTGTCGAGCTCGGTGTCGCGCGCCGAGAGGAAGAGCACGGGGGTGTCGGACTTCGCGCGCAGCCGGCGGCACACCTCGTAGCCATCGGTGCCGGGAAGCATGATGTCGAGCACGACGAGATCGAACGTCGTCGAGCTGGCGAGCTCGAGCGCCTGGTCGCCGTCGGCAGCGACGGTCACGTCGTACCCCTCCTTGCGGAGGTTGTACGATACGAACTGAAGGATTGATTCCTCGTCATCAACGACGAGGATACGGGCTGGTTCGGCGTTCACGGGTGTCCTCCGTAAAGTCGAGTTCATCTGCGATGATAGCACCGGGGCATCGAGTGACCCCGACCGCCGTTGCCGGGCTGTCACGGCGCAGACCTAAGGAGCGGGCATGATACTGGCTGTCGATATCGGCAACACGCAGACCGTGCTCGGCCTGATCGAGGACGGTGTGCTTGCGGGCCACTGGCGGGTCTCGACCGACGCCACGCTCACCGCCGACGAACTCCGGGTCAAGATCGCGGGCCTGCTCGGCCTGGACGGACAGGGCTGGCCGGACGTGGAGTGTGTCGTGGTCTCGTCGGTCGTCCCCGCGCTCACCTCGGCATATGCGGAACTGGCCGAGCGTGCTACCGGCCGGCCGCCGCTCGTGATCGGTCCCGGTACCAAGACCGGGCTGCCGGTGGCCTACGACAACCCGCACGAGATAGGGGCCGACCGGATCGTCAACGCGGTAGCGGCAGTCGCGGCGGTCGGATCGCCCGTGATCGTCGTCGACTTCGGCACTGCGACCACCTTCGACGTCGTCGACCCGTCGGGTGCGTACGTGGGCGGCGCGATCGCGCCGGGTGTCGAGACGAGCGCCAGTGCGCTGTTCAGCCGGGCCGCGCGGCTCTCGGCCGTCGATCTCGAGCCGCCGCAGCGTGCCATCGGCCGCAACACGCGCGAGTCGGTGCAGGCGGGGCTGCTCCTCGGCGAGGCAGCGATGGTCGACGGGCTCGTGCGCCGGATGTGGGCCGAGCTGGGCGCCGAGTGTCCGGTGCTTGCTACCGGTGGACTCGCAGGCGTCATGGCCCCGCTATGCGAGACCGTTGGTCAGGTCGATCCGGACCTCACACTCAGAGGATTGCTGCGGGTCTGGGAGCTCAATCGCTAGCGAGCGCACGAGCAAACTGTATGTCACATAAGGACACGGACCCGGATTTGCATCCGGGTCCGTGTGGCCGCCTCTGTCTGTCGTTCGTACCTCAGGTGTGCAGTGCAAGTCCCCCGCGGGTACGCGATCCACGCTCGTGCTCGGGGAGATGGACTCCCTTGATCACGCTGTGTACGAGGATGAACGGCCCCGTGAGCAGCATGCCCAAGATGTAGAGAACGGCGCCCAGCACCGCGATTCCGATGAGACCGAACACAACGGCTCCGATGACCTCTCCCATCTCACCCGCCCCCTTTCAGCGGTCCGCAACCAACCGGTACGTGCATGTGTTGCGGCCTGTAATGAATATCGGCTGTCTGGCAGGAGATTGCCCTGTGAATGCAGTCACAATCGGGTGAGCGGTAGCTGATTTGAGATGAACGGTCGAGTTATCTCCGTTCATCGTCCGAGGTGTGACGGCACGGCCTTTGCTCGAACAACGTGCGCGGACGACGACGACGACGCTTCACTCGTTCGTCGTTGGCGAACCGCTCGCAGAATGGTACGATGCCAGACGTTCAGGTAAGCAGGTGTTCTTGCGGTGCCTCCCGGCCGAGACCGGCCGCTCCGCACGCCTGTGCCACGATCCGTATCCGTGCGCTTAAGCGCGGGTCGCAAGGAGTGATTGCGGAGTGAACAAGCGCGCCAAGCAGCGCCTCATGGGTGTCACTATCCTCATCTTCGTCGCGATCGGTGCCCTCATCGGCTTCACGCGCCTCGGCAACGCCGCGGCGACGCCCGTGAGCATCGACGCCATCCTCTCCGACTCCGAGCTTCAGGGTCGGCAGATCGAGGTCACCGGCGAGGTCGTTGCCGGCTCCTGGGTCTCCGGCGCCAAGCCGTTCGTCTTCGAGATCGAGGATGCCTCGGCCGAGGACTCCGGCCGCGTCCGCGTGCTGTGGAACGATGTCGTCCCGGGTTCGTTCGGTGATGGCACCTCGGCCACGGTCACCGGCATCGTCAACGAGGCGGGGGAGATCGAAGCCAAGTACCTCGTCACCAAGTGCCCGTCCAAGTACGAGTCCGCCACCGGCGCGCTTACCGTGAACGACGTGCTGAGCCGCTCCGAGGAGCTTTTCGGCTCCACACTCAAGGTCACCGGCCTTGTTGTGAGCGGCTCCATCCAGGCTGCGGGCGGCGCCGAGCGTTTCCGCATCGCGGATGCAGCCACCGGCACCGAGACCCTGCCCATCTCGTACGGCGGGGGGCTGTCCGATGAGTTCGTCGATGGCGCCAAGGTCGTCATCACCGGCTCGATCGAGGCCGACGGTATCTTCCAGGCCACCGAAGTGGCGCTCGACACCGCTGCAAAGTAGACCCGCGGACCTCTTCGACCCGAACGGAGCTGACGCATGAACCTGGGGACCCTTGGCAACTCGTTGCTTGCGCTTGCGAGTGTGGCGGCGATAGCCTCCATCGTCAGCATCGCTGCTGGCGGTAAGGATGGCACCAACGCTCGCAAGCTCGGCGGCATCCTCACCTTCGGCGTCCTCGGATTCACGACGCTCGCCACGCTCCTGCTGGCAGTGGCGTTCCTTACCGAGAACTGGAACCTGCTGTACGTCGTGTACAACCACCCGACACTCACCGGTCCGTGGGCGTGGCTCTACCGCCTGTCCGGTGTCTGGGCAGGGCGCGAGGGCTCGCTCTTGTTCTGGGAGTGGGTGCTCGCGATCTTCGCGGCGTTCGTTGCGGGCAAGATGCTCAAGGACGGCGATCGCCTCGGCGCCACCGGTCTTGCGGTCATCAACTTCGTGCAGCTGTTCTTCCTGGCTGCGCTGTTCATCGACCTCAACAACCCGTTCCAGCTGACTCCCGCGGGGATGGTGGACCCGAACACCGGAGCGCTGCTCACGAGCGCGGCGATGAACCCGCTCCTGCAGACCTGGGCGATGATCGCGCATCCGCCGACGCTCTTCATCGGCTACGCGGGCCTCACCGTGCCGTTTGCGTTCGCACTCGCGGCGCTCATCACCGGTGATGTCTCCAAGCGCTGGGTCGTGCTTTCCGACCGCATCACGGTCTTTTCGTGGCTGATGCTTGGCATCGGCATCGGACTCGGCTCGGTCTGGGCCTACATCGAGCTTGCTTTCGGCGGGTACTGGGCGTGGGATCCGGTCGAGAACGCGTCGATCCTGCCGTGGTTCACCGGCGTCGCCCTCATCCACTCCATGACCGTCTACCGTCGTCGCGGCGGCTTCAAGGCCTGGACGTTCGTGCTCGCTGCGGTGACCTTCGTGTTCGTGTTGCTCGGCACGTTCATAACGCGTTCTGGCATCGTCCAGTCCGTGCATGCGTTCAACGAGGATCCGCTGTCGTTCTGGCTGTTCCTGACGATGATGGTCGGTTCGCTCGGCGTCGTCCTCGTCGGGGTGTGGATGCGCTGGAAGAGTCTCGTAAGCGACAGCGACGGTTTCGAGCGCATCATCTCGAAAGAGGGCTCCTACTACTTCAACAACGTCATCATGCTCATCGCGTCGGTGCTCGTGGCGTATATGACGCTCACCTCGGCGTTCCCGAGTTGGATGCCGCTCGGCGGACAGTCCATCAAGCCGCCGGCGTTCGACGCGCTCGCGCGCCCGCTCGGCATCTTCTACATCCTCGTGATGACCGCATGCCCGATCCTTGCCTGGGGCGGCGGCGACTGGAAGAAGCTCTGGGAGCGCGGCAAGATGCCGGTCATCATCGGCTCGGTGCTCGCGGCGGCCTTCGTCGGCCTCTACTTCACCGTGATGCTGCCGTTCTTCACCCCCGACGGCAGCACGCCGGACTGGTGGCACCACTTCCTCGCCATCGCCGGTGCCGTGACCGCGGGCTATGCGATCGGGCTGCCGATCTGGCTGTTCATCGATGGCTCCCGCAAGCGCGCCGCAGCCGCGGGGACGTCTGTCGGCGCCGCGTTCGGCTGGCTGCTCACCAAGGCGCGCACGCAGTCCGGTGGCTATCTGACCCACCTCGGCATGGGCATCATCCTCATCGGCCTCGTCGGCTCGACGATGTTCGTGCGCACGCACCAGGCGGTGTTCCCGCAGGAGGCGGGCGCCACCTACGAGGCCGAGGGCTACACGCTGACGTTCGTCTCGGTCGAGGAGACCCGGGAGAACGTGCGCGGGAGCGGTCAGGGCGACACCGTCTATACGTTGGTGACCGACGTGACCAAGGATGGGCGCGCGGTGGCGACAGCGCGCCCGCAGATCCGCTTCCCGCAGCAGCTGGCCGATCGCAACCAGTCCACGCAGCATGTGGCGCTGATCAACGAGCCGTTCAAGGACGTGTTCATGTCCTTCTCGGGCCTCGATCAGGCGGGTAACGCCAACCTCACCATCAAGTTCTTCCCGCTCCAGAGTTGGGTATGGATCGGGTTCGTCATCACCATCCTGGGCAGTGGTCTCGCCGCCTGGCCGAAGAAGCAGCGGGCGGCGTAGGCGAGCGTATGGGGGACGAGCAGCGCTCAGCCAACGCGCTCGAGGTCCGGGAACTGACCCGGGCCTTTGGCGTGCGCAAAGCGCTCGATGCTGTGAGTTTCGACCTGCCGCCGCGTGCGTTCCTGTCGATCTTCGGGCCTAACGGCGCGGGCAAGACGACGCTCGTCAAGGTGCTCACGACACTGCTCAACCCCACGAGCGGGTCGGCGAAGGTCCTCGGTCTCGACGTCGTGTCCGACGCGGTGGAGATGCGCAAGCGCATCGGCCTGATCAGCCACAATCCGCTTCTGTACCCGGATCTCACTGCCGAGGAGAATCTGCTGTTCTTCTCGGAGATGTACGGCATCGAGGATCCGCAGGGTCGCGTGGCCGAGCTGCTGGAGGCCGTCGAACTCGACCATCGCAAGCTCGATCTCACGCGTACCTTCTCGCGTGGCATGTTGCAGCGGCTCTCGATCGCGCGCGCGCTCCTGCATCGGCCGGAGGTGCTCTTCCTCGACGAGCCGTACTCGGGCCTGGATCCGCATGCGATGGACATACTGGACGGTCTCATCGCGCAGATCCGCGACGAGCACACCTTCGTCATGATCAGCCATGACCTCGATAAGGGCCTTGAGCTGTGCAGCCACGCGCTCATCCTCGCGCGTGGGAAGATCGTCATGTTCGAGCCGCGCGAGGCGATCGACGAGCAGGTCTTCCGCGAGACGTACCGCTCGACGGTCGGCATGGGGGTGGCCTGAGATGGCGAGTTCCTCGATGCGCCAGTTCCGGGCGATGCTGCGCAAGGACATCGTCATGGAGCTGCGAACCAAAGAGATGCTCATGTCGATGGGCCTCTACTCGCTGCTCACGATGGTCGTCTACTTCGTGGCGCTCTCGCAGGCCGGCGCGGGATTCGACCCGCGCGACATCGCCGCGGGCCTGTTGTGGCTCGCCTTCATCTTCACCTCCATGCTGGGGTTGAACCGCTCGCTCGTGCACGAGAAGGACCAGGGCTGCCTCGAGGCGCTCCTGCTCTCGCCGGTGGACCGTCCGGTCATCTTCTTCGCAAAGGCCATCGGCAACCTCATCTTCCTGCTCGTCGTCGAGGCCCTCACCATCCCGGTCTTCGCCTTCCTGTTCTTGCAGGGGCAGGCGGTGGATGTGAGCACGGTCGCGCTCATCCCGCTCGTGCTCGTGGCCGGTTCGGTGGGTATCGCCGGTGTCGGCACGCTTCTGGCTACGATGTCGGTCAACACGACGGGCAAAGACTTCGTGCTCGCGATGCTCTTCATCCCGCTCATGTATCCGCTGCTGCTCGGAGCGGTCACCGCCACGGCCGCCGCGATCATCGGCGGACCCGAGGGCGTGAGCCTGTTCTGGACCGGTATGGCGTGGGTTATCGGCTACGACGTCATCATGCTCCTGGCGTCCTATGGCCTGTACGAGTTCATCGTCGGAGCGTGATCGACCCGGCAAGAGGGTGCCTAAGGAGGCTGATACACGCGTGAAGTCGCATACGACCAGAGCATTCATCGCGCTTGCCATCGGTGGTGTGCTTACCCTGGCCGCCTTCCTCGGCGCGTTCTTCTGGGCGGGTGTGCCCGACTTCGGGTTCGTCCGCACAGCCGAGCGTACCGACTCGGTCCGCTATCAGGGGCCGTTTGACCAGGAGATCGACGAAGCGCGCTACCTGGCGAACTTCGCAGGCTACGACGTCGAGGTCACCGCCGGCGGCGAGACGGTGCGGGGCGATCTCGTCGAGGCCGACGAGACGCACGTGACCATCGAGACCGCCGACGGTGAGGTGACCGTTTCGGCCGCCGAGTTCGAGACCGGCCGGGTGCGCGGTTCGTCGTACGGGCGTCCCGACTGGGGCCAGAAGATCTTCTACTTCCACGTCCCGGTGGCCGAGATATCGTTCATCGTGTTCGGGTTCGCGGCTTTCTACAGTCTGCGTTTCATCATGACTCGCAAGCGCGAGTACGACACCAAGGCGCGCGTCTCCATGGAAGTGACGCTCATGTTCGTCATGCTCACCATGGCGACCGGCATCCTGTGGACCAAGGCCGCCTGGGGCGTGTGGTGGGACTGGGAGCCGAGGCTGACGACGTACTTCATCATGACGCTCCTCGTCGTCGCCTACTTCGTGCTCCGCAACTCCGTCGAAGACGAAGAGCGCAGGGCGATGTATGCGGCGGTCTTCAGCATCCTCGGCTTCATCGACGCGCCGATCTCGTTCTTCATCACGCGGCTCATCCCCTCAAACCACCCCGTCATCGAACGGGGCGGTCTCGAGCCTCCTATGCTCATCAGTTTCATCATCGCCCAGATCGGCATGATCGCCCTCGGCTACGCGATCTACCAGTTGCGCATGGGTGAGATGCTGCTCAAAGACCGTATCGAATCCGCCAAGACCCAGTTGGAGAGGTGAGTGTCGCCATGGTCACGGATCCCACACTCAAAGAGGTCTACTCGCTCGTTCTCACGCAGTGGCCGCTCGTGGCCGGAGCCTACGCGCTCCTGTGGGCGGGCCTGGTCGTCTACGTCGGGTTCGCGCTCAAGCGCCTGAACGGGCTCGGCAAGCAGGTCGAGGTGCTCGAGGCCGCGCTCGCGCGTCGCTCCGGCGACGCCGGGTAGCGCCTGCCCTTGTCGGCACCTGAGAGGAGGGGACCGTGCTCGAAGTAGCGTTCGTGGCGTTCTGGATGGCCATGGCCTTGTACGCGGCAGCCACCGTGCTGTACGTGTACCACGTCGTGACCAAGCGCGTCGCGCTGTCGTGGTATGCGACGTTTGCCACCGGTGCGGGATTCCTGCTCCACACGGCGTCCATCGGACTGCGATCCTCGGCCACCGACGGAACCGAGCTCTCCGGCTCCAACGTCCTCGTGCTCATGGCGTGGGCGCTCGTGCTCGTGTACTTCGTGCTCGAGCATCTCATCAAGCGCAAGGTCTACGGCGCACTGCTCGTGCCGATCGCGCTCCTGAGCATGCTCGTGGCGCAGATCGGAGGCCTGAGCTCCACCGTGCTTGCCGAGCTGAGGCCCGAGCAAGCGGCGCTGCTCGACAACTGGCGGGTGGGCATCCATGTCGCGGTGATCGCCTTCGCCAACGCGGGCTTCCTCGTCAGCGCCGCCGCCTCGCTCATGTACCTGGTGCTCGAGCGGCAGCTGAAGAACCGCCGGTCCTCGAAGTTCATGAGCCGTCTGCCATCACTCACCCAGACCGACACGATCGCGCGCCGCGCCGTGCTCTGGGCGTTTCCCGGGTACACGGCGGGTATGATGCTCGGCGCGCTGCGAGCCATCGAGACCGACGTCGCGCTGTGGTGGGCCGACCCGCGCGTGGTCCTCTCCGGACTCGTGTGGCTCGTGTTCGCCACGTACCAGTTCCTGCGCTGGCGGCGAGGGTGGGGCGGCCGTCAGGGCGCATACCTCTCGCTCGCCGGCTTCGTGCTCGTCGTGATCCTTGCGGTCGTCGCACGGACCGTTCCATCAGGCTTCCACATCTTCGGACTGTAGGAGGGCTTGCTCGTCGTGACCGGATGGCGTGACATGCACGTGCTCGTGACCGGCGGTTCGAGCGGCATCGGCCTGGCCGTTGCCGAGCGCGCTGCACGTCGCGGCGCCCATGTCACCCTCGTCGCGCGCGACACGGTCCGTCTCGAGGCGGCGCGCGAGAGCGTCATGGCCGCCCGTGCCTCCGATGCCCAGCGCGTGGCCACGCACTCGGCCGACGTGGCGTCGTGGAGCGCGATGAGCGATACCGTGCGCGAGGCCGAGGCGGCCCTGGGTCCCGTGGACATACTCGTCACGAGCGCGGGGTACTGCTACCCGGCGCGCTTCGTCGACATGTCCGCCGCTGAGATCGAGGATCAGATCGGCGTGAACCTCCTCGGCACCGTCTACGCCACGCGAGCGGTCGCGCCGTCGATGATCGAGCGCGGACACGGCCACATCGCGATGATCTCCTCGATGGGCGGTCTCATCGGCGTGTACGGCTACGGGGGCTACAGCCCCGCCAAGTTCGGCGTCATCGGGCTTGCCGAGGTGCTCCGCTGCGAGCTCAAGCCGCACGGCATCGGGGTGAGCGTCGTCTGCCCGCCCAACGTGAACACGCCCGGATACGCGCGGGAGGTGGCCATCGAACCGGCCGAGACGGCGCGTATCAACGGTAACGCCAAAGCCATGCATCCCGATGCGGTCGCCCGTCACGTCATCGCCGCGATCGACCGTCGGCGGTTCATGGTGCTGCCCGGCGCAGGCTACGGGCTGCTCGCCCGGCTCAAAGGGCTGGTGCCCGAGGTATTCTTCGCCATGTTCGACCGGGACGTGGCCGCGGCACGCAAGGCGGTGGAAGCCGATGCGGTGTAGTCGTGTGGGCGTGCCGGCGCGTTGCCCGGTCTTACGTCACGGTGATAGGATATTCATGTTCAGGCGCATTCAGGAGGAGCATCTCACCTCCTGCCACACCGCCCCCGCCGGGCCTGCTTGCCTGAACAACAATGCGCCGCACCGGCGGGGGCGACCCAACCCTCATCCGTCCGTTTCCCGGGCGGTTCTCTCGGCAACTCCCCACGCTATGGAAGCGAGCCGATACTGATGCATTTCGTCCTGGTCGGGCTCAGCCACAAGACAGCGCCGGTGGCCATTCGCGAGAAGCTGACGTTCCCCGCGTCCGTGCAGGAGGACGCCCTCGGGCGCCTTACGCGGCTCGAGCAGGTGAACGAGGCGGTCATCGTTTCGACGTGCAACCGCACGGAGGTCTATGCGGTGGCGTCGAGCGATGACGGCGGGGTTGATGCGGTGATCGGCTTCCTCGCCGAGTACCACGAGCTCGACCGCCACGAGCTGACGCGCTACCTCTACATCATCACCGGTGAGGCTGTGGTCCGGCATCTGTTCCGGGTCGTCGCCTCCCTTGACTCGATGGTGGTGGGCGAGGCGCAGATCCTCGGCCAGGTGAAAGAGGCCTACGGGCACGCCCAGAACACCGGCACGACCGGCAAGGCGTACAACAAGCTGTTCCGGCAGAGTTTCGAGGTAGGCAAGCGTGTGCGCACGGAGACCGCCATCGGCGAGTCGGCGGTGTCGATCAGCTACGCGGCCGTCGAGCTGGCCAAGAAGGTCTTCGACGCGCTCGACGGGCGCGCGATCCTGATCCTCGGCGCCGGTAAGATGAGCGAACTCACCGCCAAGCACCTCGTGTCCAATGGCGTCACCCGCGTGCTCGTGGTCAACCGTACGTTCGAACGCGCCGAGGAGATGGCCGCCCGCTTCAACGGCGATGCGTTGCCGTACGAGCGTCTCTACGAGGCGCTCGGCCAGGCCGATATCGTGATCTCGTCCACGGCTGCCACCGAGTACGTGATCACCAAGGCGGACCTCGCGCCGGTGTCGCGCCACCGTTCGGCGCCGCTGTTCCTGATCGATATCGCCGTGCCGCGCGACATCGACCCGGCCGTGAACGACCTCTCGGGTGTCTTCCTCTACGATATCGATGATCTTTCCGGCGTGGTCGAGTCGAACCTCGAGGAGCGCATGGTGGAGGCGCGCCGCGCCGAGGCGATCATCGACGAGGAGATCGGCATGTTCTTCTCGTGGGCCGAGTCCATGGAGGTCGTGCCCACGGTGGCCGCGATCAGGGCCAAAGCCGAGGTCATCCGCCAGATGGAACTCGAGAAGGCGCTCAGGCGTCTGGATCTGAGCGATCGCGATCGCAAGACGATAGAAGCGCTCACCTGTGCGATCGTGAACAAGATGCTCCACGGGCCGACCGCCCGGCTCAAGAAGGCCGCAACGGGTAAGGACGGGTATGTCTACATGGACGTCGCCCGCGCACTCTACGGCCTTGAAGACACCGAAGACCGCCACGGCCCCGGGGCGTTCCGCAACCTGCTCAACATGCGGGCCCGGGAGATCGTGGAGAAGCAGAAGGAGACGGGGGAAGGCATTGGCGACTGTGGAGCGTAAGGAACTGGTCATCGGCACCCGCGGGTCGAAGCTCGCGCTGTGGCAGTCCGAGTACATCAAGGCGCGGCTCGAGGAGATCACCGGCCTCACTGTGAGCCTCAGGATCATCAAGACCACCGGCGACAAGATCTTGGACGTGCCGCTTGCCAAGGTAGGCGGCAAGGGCCTGTTCACCAAAGAACTCGAAGTCGAGCTGCTCGCCGGGACCGTGGATCTGTGCGTCCACTCCATGAAAGACGTGCCGACCGAGCTTCCGGACGGCTGCATCATCGCCGCCATGCCCGAGCGTGTGGACCCGCGCGACGTGCTCGTTTCGGGCGCGGGCTACGACCTGACGACACTGCCCGAGGGCGCGAAGCTCGGCACGTCGAGTCTCCGTCGCCGATCGCAGGCCGTGCACCTGCGTCCCGACCTCGAGATCGTGGACGTGCGTGGCAACCTCGACACGCGCATGCGCAAGGCCGAGAACGGCGAGGTCGACGCGGTCGTGCTCGCCTCGGCAGGCATCACGCGCATGGGCTGGGCCGATCGCATCACGGACTACGTGCCCGTGACGCAGATGGTCCCGGCCGTGGGTCAGGGCGCCATCGGCGTGGAGATCCGCGAGGACGACGAGTTCATGCTGCACGTCATGGAGCAGATCGGTCATCCCGAGACGATGGAGTGCGTGACCGCCGAACGTGTCGTCATGAGCTCGCTTGAAGGCGGCTGTCAGGTTCCCATCGGCGCGTACGCGCGCTACGAGGACGGCACGCTGACGATGGACGCGATGGTGGGTTCCGTGGACGGAAAGCGCATCATCCGCGAGCAGCTGTGCGGGGACGCCGGTGAACCCGAGGCGCTCGGCGAGGCGATGGTCGTCCGCCTGCGCGCGCTCGGCGCCGATGCGATCCTCGCCGAGATCCGGGAAGCGTCGCCGGACGGAGACGTCGACACGCTGCTCGGCACGTGATCGGAGGCATGCCGATGGCAGGACCGCTGGCAGGAAAGCGTGTGGTGGTGACGCGGGCGCTCCCGCAGGTAGCCGCGCTCGTGCGCCTGCTCGAGGATGCCGGCGCCGAGGTACTCGTGTTCCCGACGATCGAGGTCGTGGACCCGCCGGACTTCGGGCCGGTCGACGACGCGATCCGTAGCCTGGACCTCTACTCCTGGGTCGTCTTCACCTCCGTCAACGCGGTGGAGCGCTTCTTCGGGCGCATGGCCGAGGCCGATCTCGATGCGCGCCACATGCACGGACTTCGCGTGGCTTCGGTGGGCCCGGCCACGGCCGAGGCGCTCGAGCGCAACGGCATCCGCGCCGACTTCGTGCCCGACGACCACGTGGGCGAGGGCGTCCTCGAGGGGTTGTGTGCACGCGGCGTGAGTGAGGACACCCGCATCCTGCTCCCGCGCGCGCTCGAGGCGCGCGATGTGCTGCCCGACGGACTCCGGGCGCGCGGTGCGCGCGTCGACGTGGTTCCCGTCTACCGTACGGTGCCGGGTGCAGGCGACGCGGCTACCCTCGCTCGCATGCGCATCGGCGAAGCTGACGCGGTCGTCTTCACGTCGTCGTCGACGGTGCACCATTTCGCCCGGCTGGCCGAGGGAGTCGACCTCTCCGGCGTGACGATCGCATGCATCGGACCGGTCACGGCCGCGACCGCGCGCGAACTCGGCATGGACGTTGCGGTGGAGCCCGCCGAGTACACCGTCCCGGCGCTCGTCGAGGCGCTCGGAGCGTACTTCGGCTGATTGACAAAGCGAGCATCGCTCGGCATTGTATACATCTGCATTCGGCCCCTCTTCGGTCGTGTGCGCAGATGGGGATGTAGCTCAGCTGGGAGAGCGCTGCGTTCGCAACGCAGAGGTCGGCGGTTCGAGCCCGCTCATCTCCACCATCGGATGTGATGTCGAGGCGGCCTGCCGTGTGCGGGGCGCCTCGACTGTTTGGCAGGAACGTGCCGTCCACGAGGGAAGGAACCGCCATGGAGTTCCCCGCCTACCGCCCCCGCCGCCTGCGGCGCACGCCCGCGCTGCGCGCTATGGTGCGCGAGACGTCGCTTGACGCCGCGGACTTCATCTACCCGCTGTTCGTGGTCTTCGGGACGAACGTGCGCCGTGAGGTCTCGTCGATGCCCGGCGTCTTCAACCTCTCGCTCGACCAGCTTCCCGCCGAGATCGACGAGCTCAAGAGCCTCGGCATCCCCGCAGTCATCCTGTTCGGCATCCCTGACGTCAAGGACGAGGCGGGCAGCGGCGCGTTCGCTGAAGACGGGATCGTGCAGCAGGCGATCCGCGTCATCAAGGCGCACGACCCGGACTTCACGGTGGTGACCGACGTGTGCATGTGCGAGTACACCTCGCACGGGCACTGCGGCGCGCTGGACGAGCACGGGTGCGTCATGAACGACGTGACGCTCGAGATGCTCGCCTCCACGGCCGTGAGCCACGCCGAGGCGGGCGCCGACATGGTGGCGCCCTCGGACATGATGGACGGCCGAGTGGCCGCCATCCGTGCGGCGCTCGATGCCGAGGGCCACGGCGACATCCCGATCATGGCGTACTCGGCCAAGTACGCGAGCGCGTATTACGGCCCGTTCCGCGACGCCGCCGACAGCGCCCCGGCCTTTGGCGATCGCCGCGCCTACCAGATGGATGCGGCCAACACCGAGGAGGCGCTTCGGGAGACCGCGCTCGACATAGCCGAGGGCGCCGACATCGTGATGGTCAAGCCGGCGCTGGCGTACATGGACATCATCCGCCGGGTGAAGGACGAGTTCGGGTACCCGACCGCCGCCTACAACGTGAGCGGCGAGTACGCGATGGTGAAGGCCGCCGCCGCCAACGGCTGGATCGACGAGCGCCGTGTGGTGCTTGAGACGCTCACCGGCTTCAAGCGTGCCGGTGCCGACCTCATCCTCACGTACCACGCAAAGGACGCCGCGCGCTGGCTCAAGGAAGGCGAGTAATGGCTGACAACGTAGGCAACGCCGACGCCAGGCCCGACCTCGATCTCGAAGGCGAGTTCGGCGAGGACGAGGGCACGCTCACCGAGCAGGAGATCGCCGATGCGATGGCCGGCTGCGGGCAGGCCGCCGTCGGGATGCCTGTTGGTGGTGCGGACGCGCAGGATGACCTTCGCGTTCGGCCTTCGGAAGCGGAACGCTCCGGTCATCCTGCGCCGTCCGGCCACCCTGGCGGTCACCCCGGCGGTCCGGACGACCGTCAGCGTCACGGCGGGGCGCGCTCGGTGGGCTTCCGCCCGGGCGGCGGGCCTGCGGCGCTCGCGTATGAGGCGCGCACCGGCATCAAGGCGCCGCGCATCATCGCGTGGGAGATAACGCGCTCCTGCAACCTCTCGTGCGCGCACTGTCGCGCGGCGGCCGAGTTCGGCCACTACGAGGGGGAGCTGTCGCTCGACAAGATCAAAGAGGTCATCGACGACATCGTCACCATCTCCAACCCGATCATCATCCTGACCGGCGGCGAGCCGCTCATGCGGCCCGACATCTGGGAGATCGTGGACTACGCCCACGAGAAGGGCGCCATGCCGGTCATCGGCACCAACGCCACGCTCATCACCGAGGACATCGCAGCCAAGATGGCCGAGCACAAGATCCCGCGCATCTCGGTCTCGATCGACTTCCCCACGGCCGACGAGCACGACGCGTTCCGCGGCCAGGAGGGCTGTTTCGATGCTTCGATCGAGGGCATCAAGATCGCCAAGCGCCACGGCATCGGCGTGCAGATCAACATGACGGTCACCACGCTCAACCACACCAAGGTCGAGGCCGTGCACGATCTGGCCGAGTCCCTCGGCATCGATGCGTTCCACATCTTCATGCTCGTGCCGACGGGCAGGGGGAGCGACCTGCTCGACAAGGAACTGCCGCCCGAGGAGTACGAGAAGGTGCTGACCTGGGCGTACCACCGCCAGAAGACGAGTCCGCTGCACTTCAAGCCCACCGACTCGCCGCACTACTACCGGATCATCCGGCAGCTCGCAAAGGCCGAGGGCAAGAAGGTCACACGCGAGGAGTACGGTCTGGACGCGATGACGCGCGGGTGCCTCGGCGGCATCACGTTCTGCTTCATCAGCCACACCGGCGACTTGCAGCCGTGCGGCTACTTCGACATGCAGCTCGGCAACGTCAAGGACCGGCCGTTCTCGCAGATCTGGACCGACTCGCAGGTCTTCAACGACCTGCGCGACTACTCGCTGCTCAAGGGTAAGTGCGGCGCGTGCGAATACAAGGCCGTCTGCGGCGGGTGCCGCGCGCGTGCGCTCGAGATCACCGGCGACTACCTCGAGGCCGAGCCGTACTGCATCTACGAGCCGCCCGGCTGGACCGGTGCGTGCGACGAGACCGACGTCTGACCGATGCTTGGGGCCGCTGCCGGCCCTGGAGGACATGATGCGCCACCAGCTCGACGAGACCGCCTCTCGGCTTGTCACCGCGCTCGCCGAGGGCCTACCACTTTCGCTGCGTCCGTACGCCGATCTCGGCGCGCGCGTGGGTATGTCCGAGGACGACGTCATCTCGGCGCTTCGCGACCTCCGGGCCGAGCGCGTGATCGTGCGCATCGGCGCGGCTTTCACGCCCTGCGCGTTCGGCTACGAGGCGGCGCTCGGTGCGGTCGCGGTTCCCGAGGACCGGATCGAGGCGGCTGCGGCGCATCTCGGCACGCTGCCGGGCGTGACGCACGCGTTCGAGATGGAGGACCGCTATCCGCTGTGGTACGCGATCCTCGCGCCGTCACGTGTGCGTCTCGAGGTCGCCGAGGCCGAGATCGCCGGACGGGTCTCGGCGGCCGACCGCTACCGCGTGCTGCCGGACGAGGCGTTCAAAGTGACGGGGACGTTTGACGCCGAGGGTGCGCCCGAGCTGCCCGGACCCGCATCCACAGGGCAGGACGTCGCGCTGTCCCGCGACGAGAAGGCACTCGTGCGGCTGCTTCAGGGCGAGTTCCCGCTCGTACAGCGTCCGTTCTCGGACCTTGCGATCACGCTGGGCGAGTGCGGGTACGACATCGACGAGCGCGGGGCGCTCGGTCAGGTGCAGTCGCTGGTCTCCGCCGGCGATCTTCGGGGCATCGAGGCCACGCTTCGCACGCGCGAGGATCCTCTGCGGCTGGCGCTCACCGTGTGGCTGTGTCCGGACGAGCACGCGTCGCACGGGGAGGTCATCGGTTCGTTTCCCGAGGTGCTGCACTGCTTCACGCGCCGCGTGCCCGGTGCGGGAATCGCGGTACTTGCGCTCGTCGAAGTGGCCGATCGGGCCGCCCTCGACCGGACGGTGGACCGCATCCGGGTGGCGAGCGACCTCGAGCCGCCGCGCGTGCTCTATCCGGTCCAGGAGTTCAAACGCGCGCCCATGCGGTACTTCGCGGACGGCGAGTAGTCGGCCAAGGCGGGCTGATATACTCTGCTTTTGGCCGTTCCCGACTCCCTAGGGGGTTTTCCGGACATGCAGCACGCACACTCCTCGGACCTGTTCGCCCGCGCGCAACGCGTGATCCCCGGTGGCGTGAACTCGCCGGTCCGGGCGTTCCGAAGCGTGGGTACCGATCCGATCTTCTACGAGCGCGCCAAGGGCTCGCGCGTGTGGGACGCCGACGGGAACGAGTACATCGACTTCGTGGCCTCATGGGGCCCGATGATCCTCGGCCACGCGCCCGACGTGGTGCTCGACGCCGTGCGTGAGCAGTTGGACCGGGGCACGAGCTACGGCGCTCCCACCGAGATCGAGGTGCGCGCTGCCGAGGCGGTCATCGCGGCGGTGCCATCCATCGAGATGGTGCGCATGGTCTCGAGCGGTACCGAGGCCACCATGAGCGCCATCCGTCTGGCCCGCGGCTACACCGGTCGGGACAAGTTCATCAAGTTCGACGGCAACTACCACGGTCACTCGGATGCGCTGCTCGTGGCCGCCGGCAGTGGCCTGCTGACGCTCGGTATCCCCGGGACGCCCGGAGTCACCGCCGGCGCCACGGCCGACACGATCGTGCTGCCGTACAACGACCTCGAGGCGGTCCGTGAGGCGCTCGCGGCTTACTCCGAGCAGGTGGCGGCCATCATCGTGGAGCCGGTCGCCGGCAACATGGGAGTCGTGCCGCCCGCCGAGGGCTACCTCGAGGGTCTGCGCGCGCTGTGCGACGCGCACGGCACCGTGCTCATCTTCGACGAGGTCATCACTGGATTCCGTGTGGCGCTCGGCGGCGCGCAGGAGCGCTACGGCGTCATGCCCGACCTCACCACACTCGGCAAGATCATCGGCGGCGGCTTCCCGGTCGGCGCCTTTGGCGGAAGGCGCGAGATCATGGAGCACCTCGCGCCGATCGGCCCTGTCTACCAGGCGGGCACGCTCTCGGGTAACCCGATCGCGATGGTGGCGGGTCTCGCGCTCATCGCCGAGCTCTCCCGGCCCGGCGTCTACGCCGAGCTCGAGCGCAAGGGCGCGCGTCTCGAGGCGGGGCTGCGGACCGCGCTTGTCGCCTCTGGCGTGGAGGCGTGTCTCACCCGCGTTGGGGCGATGGCGTGCATGTTCTTCACATCGGCCGAGGTCGTCGACTGGCCCACCGCATCCACGAGCGACACCGAGCGTTTTGGCGCGTACTTCCGCGGGATGCTCGACCGGGGCTTCGTACTTGCGCCGAGTCAGTTCGAGGCGACGTTCGTCGGTATGGCTCACTCGGATGCCGACATCGACGCGATGACCACCGCTGCTGCCGAGGTGCTCAGTGGGCTCTCGTAGCGTCGCCGGCGTCAGCGTCGCGCGGGTCGTGCTCGCGTCCCTCGCGGGTATCGTGACGTTCGTTCTGCTGCTCGCCTACTGGGCGATCGCACCGATCATCATGGTGCCGATGATCGCCGGTGCCATCGTCTGGCTGATCGCGCGCGACGACACGACCGGACTCATCGCCGGGGTCGCGGCGGGGTTCCTGGGCTCGGCGGCAGCTAGCACGGTGTTCTCGGTGCGGTCGCTCACGAGCGCGCTGCAGGCGATGCCGCCGTACGCCAACGTGGATGTCACGGGCAGTCTCTATACCGCCACGATCATCCCGATGCTCCAGGCGAACCCGGTCGTGTCGGGGGGCAGCACCGGCTGGGTGCTCGTGGTGCTTGCCGGCACGCTCGTGACGCCGCTCGTGGTCCTCGGTATGAACCGGTTGCCGCACATCGTACCCGCGGGCAGGGACGTTCGACGCCTGGTGGGCTGGGCCGCGATCGGCGTTGTGACACTTGGATTCGTCGCGACCGCGTGGCCGGCCACGGAGCCGTTGCGCGACCTGGTCAGAACCGAGCCGAAAGACGGCGAGTACGCGATCGACTACATGATCAACGTGCGGACGGTCCACCGGATGGTCGACGGAGATCCGTACTACGATGCGTACTTCTACTCGGCGAGTCATGATGTGCGGCTCATCAATGAAGACGCCTTCGATGAGACCGGGTTCACGACGAACTGGGGCAGTCCGTTCCTCATTCGGCAGCCGTGGATGTTCTGGATCTGGCGGGCGATGGCCTTCTTCGGCGGTGCGGTGTCTGTCGTGACGTTCTCGATGGTCGCTGCCGCATCGGTCCTGGTCCTCGCATACCGGGCGTTTCGTGAGCACGTGGGTGAGGGCGCGGTCTTCCTGGGAGTGGTGCTGTATCCCGTCATGCTGCTCTCCACCGTGTGGCTGAACGTGTTCCAGCATGACTGGTGGACGGCGCTTGCGGTGTTGGCGAGCGTGTTCGCTCTGTCCCGGAAGCATCTCGTCGTGGCTATGTGCTTCGCGCTTCTGGCCACACTTCTGCGCGAGGTGATGGTGGTCTGGCTCGTCATCCTGATTGTGGGAGCTCTCGTGGCTGCCCGGAAGGATGCGTCCGCGCGGAAAGCCGTCGTAGCGGGCGTGGTGTTGCTAGCGATCTTCGGCGTCGCCCTTTTCGTGCATTACGGTGCGGCACAGAGCATCATCTCGGATGCGGCCACCGGTACGGACGGGGGAGCGTTCCTCGTGAAGAACATGGGCCGTCCACTCGAGGTGAAAGTGCTGCCCGCCACGAGCTACATGATGTTCCCGTACGGCATGTTCGCCTTCCCGGCGGCGGTCTTCCTGCCGCTTGGGATCGTTGGCCTGTGGTACGCGCTACGACGGGACAAGTGGCTGGCGTTGCTGGCGGCCTCGCTGCCGGCGTTCTGGTTGCTCTTCTACCTCGTGGTGGGACCGAGCAGCAGTTACTGGGGTCAGCACGTGATGCCGCTGGCGCTCATCGGCACGGCGCTGCTTCTTGTGTCACCTGCTCACGATTGACGTTCCGTGACCGTGGTGTAGGGTGGTGGGGTGGCGCGGGTGATCCCGCGCCCCGAATTCGTTATCGGGGACGTGTGCCCGGAGCGCGGGACACGTCCATGTCGATTCTCTTGGAAGTAGGCGACTCATGAAGGCGATCATCCCGGCTGCGGGGCTTGGGACGCGGTTCTTGCCGGCCACCAAGGAGCAGCCGAAGGAGATGCTGCCGGTTGTGGGCAAACCGGTCATCCAGTACGTCGTAGAAGAGGCGGTCGCGGCCGGCGTCGACGACATCCTCATGATCACGGGTCGCGGCAAGCGCGCCATCGAGGACCACTTCGATCGCTCGGTTGAGCTCGAGGACCTGCTCGAGCGCTCGGGCAGTACCGACAAGCTGCGCCAGATCCGCAACATCCCCGAGCTCGCCAACGTCTTCTACGTGCGCCAGGGCCGCCCGCGCGGTCTCGGCCACGCGGTCTTGTGTGGCGCTCCGCACACGCTCGACGAGCCGTTCTTCGTGCTCCTCGGTGATGTCATCGTGCCCGGACATGGCTGTCTGTCGCGGCTCAAGGAGGTCCACGACAAGTACGGCGCCTCCGTTCTCGCGGTCGAGCCGGTGGAACAGCAGTACGTGAGCCGCTACGGCGTGATCGCCGGCCACGAGGTCGAGCCCGGTGTGTGGAAGCTCACCGATCTTGTCGAGAAGCCGCCCGTGAACGAGGCGCCGAGCAACATGGCGATCTTCGGCCGCTATCTGCTCACGCCGAAGGTCATGGAGATCCTCCCGCACATCGAAGCGGGACGGGGCGGCGAGATCCAGCTGACCGACGCGCTGCGTGAGCTCCTTAAGAGCGAGGACGTCTTCGCGGTCACCATGGACTGTCAGGGCTACGACACCGGCAACATACTGTCGTGGATCGAGACCAACGTCGCGCTCGCGCTCGAGACCGAGGAGTTCGGGGCGCAACTGCGGGAGAACCTCGAGCGCCTACTCGGCTAGTCTGGGCAGATATGCGCCGGTCTCGTAGGCGGGGTCGCTCGCCTGCAGGACCGTGGCCACGTGCAGGATCGTCTCGATATCGTGGACCGGCGCGTGGACCACGCGCACCTCGGGCACGGCGAATCCCCGTCCGAGCTTCGAAACCCGATCACGCGTATGCGGCGTCAGGTGCAGGTACGCGTCCTGGACCGCGGTGAGGCGGACATCCCGGGGGAGCCATCCGGTCGCGTCGCCCACGCGCGCCCCGCGCCGGATCGCGCGGCGTCTCGCACGCCGGTAGCGTTCCGTGAGCAGGAGGTTCACCCTCGCGGGCGCCCGCGGAACGACGCCGTCCGACGCCGGCAGGAAGCCCGAGCGGCCGAGTGTGGGAGCGAACGCGAGAGCGAACAGGCGGCGGTTGAGCTTGTCGGCCTCCGCCACGTGCGCGATCGCGTCCACGAGGTTCCCGAACAGGTACGGCGATGCGTTGGGCACGAATCGTCGCGTGCAGGCGGGATGCGCGGCACTCGCGCTTCCCGCGATCGGCCACAGGCGCGCCCACGTCGGCGCCGAGCGCTCCGGCCGGAACTGGCTCACGCGCCGCTCGTGCGCGCGGACACGCTCGGCGATTCCCGCTTCGATCTCGGCCGAGTAAGGGATGAACGGCAGCTGCGTCGCGACGTCGGAGCCGCCGGGGTGCCGATCGAGCCGCAGGTCGCGCCAGCGCGTCGGCTTCGGCGCCCGTGGCGTGTACCAGGCCTTGAACAGCGCATCCGAGCCCCAGCCGTCGATGAACAGGTCGGCTTCTGCGGGGTCGACCAGGCCGCGCGCGTGCGCGTGTCCGGTGTGGATGTCGGCGCCAAGGAGTTCGATCAGCGCCTCCAGGTCCCGCGTGTAGTGGTCCGGCTCGCGCCGCCGCATCTCCAGCGGGAGGCCGAGTGCGCGCGCCGCCGCCGAGGCGGCCTTCCACTCGCGGTTCTCGCCATCGAGGAAGATGACCGCACGTACCGGGCGCTCCGACGCGCGGACGGCCAGCGCGGCGAGGACCCGCGAGTCCTCTCCGGCGCTCATCTGTACGATCACGCGCTCGCGCGTCCTGACGAGCGCGGCGATGTTGTTCGCCATGATCTCGCGGGCGCGCACGGCGGTCTCGCGGAGCGTCAGTCCCGATGCGGCGCGATCGGCACGCGGGAGCCAGTAGTGGCCGGATGACGGTGGCGTCGCCGGGTTCACGCGTGTCACGCTTCCGGCGGGCAGGCGCGCCACTCCCTCGAACATCGTGAACGGGTCGGTGATGCGCCCGACGCTCATGAACTGGCATGCCGAGAGGACGTCGAGCGCCCGGAGCCCGCAGGTCTCGGCCACGTGGTGCAGATGCGTGCCGACAACGAGCGAACCGTTGGCGGCGGTCGCGCGATAGACGGGCACGACCCCGAGGTGGTCGGTGATCGCGTACGCCCCGTGCGGCGTGACGAGCGCGCATGCGAAGTTGCCGACGAGCAGCTCGGCCCCGAACAGCCGCCCGGGTTCGTGCGGCGCGCTCTGGCCGGCGACGTGTTCCGCGAGCACGCGGGCCGGTTCGGCCGATGTGGTCTGGCCGATCACGACGGCGAGCACGCCGGCAGCCGGGTCGGGAGCGCGGGCGATCGAGAGGCTGTGCCCCTCGGCGACGTGGAGCGCGACGCCGGGTGTGCCGGTGGCCACGGAGCGATATCCGCGCTCGGAGACCGGGGCCGGTCCGGCAGGCAGCGCGGGTGCGACGAGCATGAAGTCGGCAAGCGGCACGGCTGCTCCCGGACGCGAGGCGGGACTCGGACGGTCACGTTGAGAACACGTTGTACTCTAGCGCACGCCCGCCCTGTCGGCAGACTTCTTGCACCTGTGGTTCAAGAGTGGGCGGCGGTGTGCCGAAGTACGCTGTGAGCCTTTTCCGCGTTCGTGCAGTCGGCAAGAAGGGTTCCCGTGCTACATCCGACAGGATCGGTCTTCGTGCTCCGTCCGTCTCGCGCCGCGGTGCGGGTCGCGCTCGCGGCGCTGCTCGCGTTCGCGCTCCTGCCCGTCCTCCCCGCGCCCGCGGCGGCCGACACCGTCACGCTCGATACGGTCCACCGCGCCGAGGGTGACATCCGCTGGGTCTGGGAGCAGATGAAGCCGTCCTACGACGGACCCGCGTACACCGTTACGCCGAGCGTGACCGCGCCGTATGCGACCGGCACGTTGGCACCGGCGTTCATAGATGACGGGCTCAAGACGATCAACTTCGCCCGCTACCTCGCCGGGCTGCCCTCCGATGTGGTGACCACGCCCACGCTCAACAGCAACGCGCAGTACGGCGCGGTGCTGCTCGCCGCGAGCGAGTTCTCGCACACACCGCCCAAGCCCGCCGACATGAGCCAGGCGTTCTACGACGTCGGGTATGCGTCGACGAGCAGCAGCAACATCGGCTGGGGCTACAGCGATATCGAGGGCTTCCAGAAGGGCTGTCTGGCCGATAGCGGTGCATCCAACATCGCACGCGTCGGTCATCGCCGGTGGCTGCTCAACCCGCCGATGAAGCAGACCGGCATCGGGTACGCGTCGACACGGCTCACGACCTACGTGTTCGACTCGTCGCGTACCGAGACGGTAGGTTACGACACCATCGCCTGGCCGGCCGCCGGTCTGTTCCCCGTGGAGTTCTTCGGCTCAAACGTCCCGTGGTCCATCACGCTCAACCCCGCCCTGTACTCGTGGGACCCCACCGGTCACCGCGTGACGCTCAAGCGCATCGCCGACGGGAAGACCTGGACGTTCGACGCGAGCGACACCAACACCGCAGGCGAGTACTTCAACGCCGACTTCAGCTACATCGGCGTGCGCAACGCGTTCATCTTCAGGCCCGACCCGGCAAGCGTCACCTACAGCCCCGGTGACGAGTTCGAGGTCACGCTCTCCGGCGGCGTCTACACGAAGAGCACGGGAGCGCCGACCACCGTGAAGTACACGACCCGGTTCATGACGCTCGACGGGCCGATCGAGTGGCCCGACGGCGTGACCGTGACCGAGATCGCCGGAGCGAATCGCATCGAGACCGCCATCAGGGTCTCGCAGGAGGCGTTTGCCGACGGTGAGGCGTCGACCGTGATCATCGCGACCGCGTACAACTGGCCGGACGCGCTTGGCGGCGCGGCGCTTGCCGGTGCGCTGGACGCGCCGATCCTGCTCACGGACCCCAAGACGCTTCCCGGAGCCCTCACCGGTGAGATCGCCCGGCTCGGCGCGACCAAGGCGATCGTGCTGGGCGGCACGGGGGCGGTCTCCGCAGCCGTGGAGACGACGCTCAAGAGCATCCTCGGCACGGGAAATGTCGACCGCATATCGGGTGCCGACAGGTACGAGACGTCGCGCAAGACCGCCGCGGCGGCCGTGTCCGCGCTCAATGCCGATCCCGGCGGCTACGACGGCACGGCATTCCTGGCGACCGGCATGACCTTCCCCGACGCGCTCGGCGCCTCGCCGCTGGCGGCGGCGAAGGGCTGGCCGATCTACCTCGTGGACCCGCGGGGCGTCGATGCCGCCACCGCATCGGCGATGAAGGCAGCCGGTGTCAGCCACGCCGTCGTGCTCGGCGGCGTGGGCGCGGTGCCGGCGACGATCCAGAGCGCGGTGGCCTCGGCCGTCAGCTGTTCGACCGAGCGCATCGACGGCAAGGACCGCTACGAGACCGCGGCCAAGGTCGCGTCGTACGGCGTGAACGAGTGCGGGCTCGGGTGGTCGCGCGTGGCGATCGCCACCGGGGCGGACTTCCCGGACGCGCTTGCGGGCGGCGTGCTGCAGGGACGCTGCGGCTCGGTCATGCTGCTCACGCCCGGCACGGGGCTCGACGCTTCAGCGCGAGCCGCGCTGACCGCCAACAAGGGCACGATCTCCGAGGTGCGCTTCCTCGGCGGGACGGGCGCCGTCTCTACGAGCGTGCGCTACGCGGTGGCTGCGGCGCTCGAGTAGCGACGGCGGCGGCGCCCGGACTTACTCCGGCTTTCGCGCTACGGCGAGAAGCGACATGCCGAGCGGCAGATCCATGCGGCGGAGAAGCGGCACCTCGAGCGAGAAGACCCGGGTGAGAAGCGCGTTCAGCCAGCGGGCCGGCATCTCGACACCGGTCAGCGCGCGGGTGCGGGTGAGCCGCTCGATCAGGCGCGTGGCATAGCCCACCGGCAGGAGCAGCAGGTTGAAGTAGGTCACCCGGGAGATCTGGAACCCGGCCGATTCGAGCGCTTCGGTCAGTTGCCGTGCGGTGTAGCGGCGATAGTGATGGTTCGCCTCGTCGTGCGTACTCCACAGCGAGGGGAGTGCCGGGACGGTCATCACGAGACGCGCGCCCGGAGCCATAGCGGCCGCGGCGCCCCGGAGGGCGGCGCCATCGTCCTCGCAGTGCTCGAGGACATCGAGAGCCACCAGCAGATCCGCGGGAGCGTCCCTGTCGGACGGAATGGCTTCGAGCGTGCCGCACGACACAGAACAGCCCCGCTCGCGCGCCACCAAGACGGCCGCCTCACTCGGCTCGACGCCGGTGACCGTGGCGTGCGGGAACCGCTCGGTGAGGCACTTCAGGAAGTACCCCGTGCCGCAGCCGACCTCAAGGACACGGGTAGTCTCCGGGATGTCGGACGGGATGGCCTGCTCGACGATCTTCCTGCGCACCGCAAACCACCAGTGCGCATCTTCGATCTCCGAGAAGCTGAGAAGGAGTGTCTGATCCACACCGAGTAGTGTAGAGCATCGTTGCTGCGGGAGGCGGAGTGCGCTGCCCTGGCGGGGGTCACGGTGCCGCCCGCTAGCGTGTGACGGTCCCCATCCCGCTGCGCGCGAGCGCGCTACCGCCCGACGGTGTGACGAGGACCTCGAACATGTCTTCGGACAAGCGCGTCGCCCGTACGGAGACCGTGCCCGCCTCGTTGACGCTCTCGGTGGGCGTGATGACCGAGCCTGTGTAGGTGCCGGCGGCGACGATCACACCGTCCTCGTTGATCGTCCCCGTGAAGGTCGCCTCCATCGTCACGGTGATCTCACCGGCGCTCTCAGAGTCGCTCACCGTACCGCGCACGGTGTTGTCCTCGAACACCTGGATCGTGATGCCGTACGGCGCGCTGATGGTGTACGAGCTTCCCACCGGCGCCGATGAGCCAGCTTGCACTCCGCCGATCGCATCGTTGACCGCCCTCCGTACGACTTGCTGCCAGTTCTCTCTCAGGTCGCTGCGGCGAGCGCGGAGATCCTCGCGCAGACGATCGCGCAGCCGGTCGCGGATGTCGTCGGCCTCGGCAGGGTCCACGCCCGCGCGGATGAGTGCGAGGTCGACATCCGAGCCGAGTACGAGCTCCACGACGCGCTCGGCGTCAAGCCCGCCTGCCGAGAAGTCCGCGATCACCTCGATGCCGAGGAGACGCTCGATCTCCGAGCGCGCCTCCTGCGTGACGATCGCCCGTCCGCCCGCGACCGCCTGACGGACGACACGGCGGCCCACAAGTCCGAGGACGTCTTCAGTGGTTATCGACACGGCGCGCGCCTCGAGGCGCGCCGCCAGACGCTCGTGGGCGTCCTGGAGCGAGCGGATCCTGATCAGGTGGGCCACGTCACCGGCGGTCGGGTCGTTCTTGATCGCATCGGCCTGCCACTGCAGTTGCTCGACGGCTTCCCGGTGTGCCTGCGCCTCGTTGCGGTAGGCTCCCCTGAGGCGATCGACGTCGTCTTGCAGGCTCTCGATGTTCTCGCTTACGCGCTCGGCCTGCGCGAGCCGCTGGAAGACTTGTCGTACGCTGCTGCGCGACGAGATGATCTGGCCGAGCGCGAAATCGGCAGCGAGCGGTCCGAGGACCGGCCCCATCCACTTCGTTGCGTGGCCGATGGCCCTTCGGGGAGGCTGCACGATGCGGTCGGCAAGATCCAGTACGCGGTCGATCGTGCGTTTGATGAAGCCGAGCGGGCCACCTTGCGCGGCGAGCGCGGGTGCGGGGGAGGCGAACACGAGGGCGATCGTGAGCAGGAGCGCGACGGGTGCGATCTGGCGTCTCATCGTTCGATCCCCACGGTCTGGAGGTACGTAAGCGCTCCGCGCTCGATCGTGAAGACGACGTCGGTCGTGGCGTAGACGTGCACGTCGTCCGTGGCGGTCAGCTCGGGGTCTATCTCGACCTCATCGATGTCGCCGGATGTGATCCCGAGCACCGCCGCGACGTCATCGAGCGTCATGTCGATGTGGAAGTCGGCGGGTGAGAGTGCAGGGTAGTCTGTCGGTGACTCGGGCAGCCACTCCCATCCCTGCACGCTCACGGCGACGCCGTCGATGAAGGAGATCTGCTGCTCGTGCTCCGGGTAGTACCAGACCTCGGTGCGCCGCAGCGAGCCGGCGCCGTCGGCGTCGAGGTCATCCGCGGGCAGGTAGGCGAGCTGGAAGGCCGCGGGTTCGCCGAGCGCGTCGACGATGCCCTGTTGCGCCTCCGAGTAACCGGGCGCCGCGTCGCTCGGCGCACAGCCGAGCAGAGCCGGCAACAGCGCCAGCACGAGCGCGGCGTGCAGCAGGGTGCGTACAGCGCGTCTCATCAGATCCCCCATGTCGCCGCTCCCCGTGATGCGGTCCACTGCCCAGATGATAGCGCTGTCGTCTGACACGCGGGGGAGGCGTTTCGTTCTTCTCCGCGATCCGCTCGGTAGCGTGGCCGCTGCTGTAGACGCGAGGGCGGCTGGCGGGCTGGACTTGCCGATTCACTGGCGTGGCGCTTCAGTCGGCCTCCCGGCAGCCGAGGCATTCGAGTTGCAGCGTCGCGTGCGCTAGCATTCCCGTCGCCTCACTCGTCGGCCGCGCGCTGCGAGCGCTACGCGGTTAGCGCTCGCATCCGGCACGCGTCCGTCCGCAGAATCGCCTTATCGTCGGTGACGAGCTCCGCATCGAGCATGAGCGCCGCGGCGACGAACGTGGCGTCGTAGACGGTGAGCCGGTAATCGGCTGCCAGTCGCGCTGCCGAGATCGAGAGGGCCTCGTCCACCTGCACCCAGAACAGATCGATGCTCTCGAGACTCCGGGCCACCCTCTCGAGCTGGTCACCATCGGCACTGTGCATCCGCAAAGCGTTCAGCGCCTCAAGGCGTAGGTGAGTCGGGCAGGCGAGCCTGACGACGCCTGCCCGATGGTCGAGCAGGAGGGAATCCGCCTCGGGAACCCCGTGTTCCTCGTCGCGCCTGAACCACTTCAGCGCGACCGATGAATCAATCACGATCGGCCGGCTCATCGAGGATCCTCGGGTTTCCAGTCCCGATCGCGATCCGCGCGAATCGCGGCCGTCGAGTCAAAGGGCTCGATCTCCGCGGCGATCCTCCGCATCTCCGTCATCGCCTCGTCTATGCGCGCACGGCGCTCGGACTCGGCGCGCTCGTCTTTGACCGATGTCACGTATCGGGCGGTGGCCTCGGCCACCAGTCCGCTACGCGAGCGCTCGAGCTCGGCAGCGAGCGCGTCCACGTCGGCGAGCAACTCGTCAGGGATGCTGATATTGATCTTCGCCATGGTAGTGCCTCCGGGTAGTGCCGAGTGGTAGTGATGAGTGGTAGTGTAGCACAGGAGACGGGAGAGCATTGCCTTCGGGCCCGAGTCACTCGCCGCGAGCGTGCCGATCCTGCGCTCGCCGCGCATAAGGCCGATGCTGCGCATCGGCATGCATGAAGCCGGTGGAGTGGTGAGGTTATCGCCTCTCGGCGCAGTCGTGTACGCTAGTCGAGACACCAAGCGCACGTAGGCCCGTCAGGTGAGGACAGTCATGAAGCTTCGCGGCAAGAGGGTCGTGGTCACGGGAGCCGACGGGTTCATCGGCAGCCATCTCGTTGAGGCGCTCGTGGCGCACGGCGCGCGCGTCAAGGCCTTCTGTTACTACAACTCCTTCAACTCGTGGGGTTGGCTCGACACCGCTCCCTCCGAGATCATGGCCGAGGTCGAGGTGTTCATGGGCGACGTGCGTGACCCCAACGGCGTGCGGACCGCGCTTGAGGGCGCCGATGTGGTCATGCACCTCGCAGCGCTCATCGGCATCCCGTTCTCGTACCACTCGCCGGACAGCTATGTGGACACCAACGTCAAAGGCACGCTCAACGTGCTGCAAGCCGCGCGCGACCACGAACTCGAGCGGGCGATCGTCACGAGCACGAGTGAGGTCTACGGCACCGCGCAGTACGTGCCGATCGACGAGAAGCACCCCCGGCAGGGTCAGTCGCCGTACTCGGCCTCCAAGATCGGCGCGGATGCGATAGCCGACTCGTTCTACCGCAGCTTCAACCTGCCGGTGACGACCGTACGCCCGTTCAACACCTACGGGCCGCGCCAGTCGGCGCGAGCGGTCATCCCCACGATCATCACGCAGCTCATGAGCGGTGCCGAAGAGCTGCACCTCGGCTCGCTCCACCCCACGCGCGACCTGACGTACGTGACGGATTCGGCCGCCGGGTTCATCGCGCTTGCCGAGTGCGACGAGGCAGTGGGCCGGGACGTGAACCTCGGCGTGGGCGAGGAGATCACGGTCGGGGACCTGGCGGAGCTCCTCATGGATGTCGTGGGTCGGCGGGTGCCGATCGTCTCAGAAGACGAGCGGCTGAGGCCCGACAAGAGCGAGGTGGAGCGGCTGCTCTCTGACAACTCGCTCGTGCGGTCGCTCACGGGATGGGCGCCGCACGTGTCGCTCCGTGAGGGCCTGGAGCGCACCGCGGCGTGGTTTGCCGATGAGCGAAACCGGCAGGGCTACAAGCTCGGCTACACGATCTAGCGGAGGTCGCATGGGCTCACGCGCAGTCATACTCGCCGGCGGCAAGGGGACGCGCCTTGCGCCGTACACGACGGTCTTTCCTAAGCCGCTCATGCCGCTTGGGGACACGCCGATCCTCGAGATCGTGCTCCGTCAGCTCGCCGGGGTCGGTTTCAGCAGGGCCACTCTTGCCGTAGGTCACCTCGCCGAGCTCATCGAGGCGTTCTTCGGCGACGGGTCCAAGTACGGTATCGCGGTGGACTACTCTCGCGAGGAGCAGCCGCTCGGCACTGCGGGGCCGCTGGCGCATATCCAGGGCCTCACCGAGCCCTTCCTCGTGATGAACGGCGACGTGCTCACCACGCTCGGCTATGGGGCGTTCCTCGCCGGGCACGCCGCATCGGGAGCGCTAGCGTCGGTGGCAACCAAGAAGCGCTCCACCCGCATCGACTTCGGCATCGTCGAGACCGACACAACGGGCGACATCACCGGATATATCGAGAAGCCGGAGCACGAGTATCGCGTGAGCATGGGTGTCTACGCGTTCTCGCCGGAGGTCCTCGCGCACATCGAGCGCGGCGAGCGGCTCGATTTCCCGGACCTCATCCTGCGGTTGCTGGCTGCGGGCAAGCAGGTGCGATCGGTCGCATTTGAGGGGTACTGGCTCGATATCGGGCGCCACGACGACTTCGCCCGCGCGCAGGAGGAGTTCCAGGCCAAGCGGGCCGAGTTCCTGCCGAACGGGGGCTAGTATGCCCGATGTTCTCGTCACCGGCGCCGCCGGCTTTCTCGGGAGCGCGGTCTGCCGGGCCGCGCTTGCCAAAGGTGCGTCGGTCACGGGTCTCGTGCGCGCGGGTGAGCTGGCACTACCGATCGAGGGCGTCACTTACCGGGAGATCGACTGGAACGATGTCGCGGTAATCGCCGAGGCGCTCTCCGAGGCCGCTCCCGAGCGGATCGTGCACTGCGCCGGAGCCACGCCTCGGGCCGAGATGAGCGTGTCGGACCTCTACGAGGCCAATGTCGCACTTGTGTGGCGGCTGCTCGAACTCGTGAAGGCCGAGGCCCCCACGGCCGGAGTGGTGGTGGTGAGTTCGGCTGCGGTCTACGGCCCCACGCCCACAGTCCCCACCGCCGAAGACGAGCCGCTCAACCCGGTGACGCACTACGCGTGGAGCAAGGTGATCGCCGAGCAGGCCGCACGCGCGTTTTCGGGCACGGACGACGTGCGGGTGTGCATCGCGCGTCCGTTCAACCTTCTGGGGCAGGGTGAGCCCAAGGGCTCGGTGGTGAGCGATGTGATCGAGCAGATCGAGGCCGGCGCAGACGTCATCAGGCTGCGCGAGATCGCATCGGTGCGCGACTATGTGGACGTGGAGGATGCCGCCCGAGCGCTGCTTCTGCTGGCGGAGCGGGGAGAGCCTGGCAAGCCGTACAACGTGTGCAGCGGGGTGGGAATCTCGGTGGCCGAGCTGGTTGAGGCGATCCAGCGCGTGTGGGGCACCGAAGCCGAGGTCCGTCCCGTACACGTGCTGGCCGAGGGCACGGTCTCACTGGGTTCGAGCGGCAGACTCTGTGGGCTCGGATGGGTGACAGGCAGGGCCCTTGACTCATCCCTGGTGGCGATCAAGACGGGCGTAAGCACCTAGGCCCGATCGGTGCACTTCATTGCGGGTGCCCGCCGGTAGGAGGTACCGATCGATGCAGCAACTTCTAGGAGTGTTCGCGTTCGGTTCAGAGCCGGCGTCCGATGCCCGTATGCTCTACGACGCTCTCAAGGCCGAGCACGCCAACGCCGGACATACGGTGCACAGCAAGATCGAGACCCCCGCCGGGTGTCTCGGCATCACGGGCTTGGATGACTCATATGCGGTGCACCACGGCCAGGAGACTGATCGTGTGACCGCAATCGTGGGTGAGTGTGGGATCGACGCCCTGGTCGGCGCGCGCGCAGTCGCGGAGACGGTGGGAGTCTGCCTCAATCGGCTGGCCGACGCAGACGGCTGTTTTTCTGCGGCCTCCTTTGATTCCGCGAGCCAGCAAGGGTGGATTGGCTGCGACCGTCTCGGCTTCATGCAGCTGTACTGGAAAGAGCATCAGGGGTCCCTGGTGTTCGCGTCGTGTGGAACGTATGTGGCGCGGGCAACGGCCACCCTGGATGTCGATGGGATGACCGTCGTCAGCATGCTCGCGTACGGCCAGCCGCTGGGATCGCGCTCGATGTTCAAGGGCGTCTCCGTTGTCGGTCCTGGCGAGATCCTGGTGGCTGACCGCGGCGGTCTGAGCCGTCGTGGAATCAGGTCGTACGAGTACGCGCAAAGCGCGGAGGCGGCAAGCACTGGTGAACTGCGGGACGCATTCTCGCGTGGTCTGACGGAGCTCGACCGGATTGGTAGACCGGCTTCCCGTCACGTGATCCCGCTGTCAGGCGGCCTGGATTCTCGATTGATTGCTGCCTGCGTGAGCTGCTGCGACCAAGACCCACTCACCTTCACGTTCGGCCATCCCAAGTCGGGCGACGCGCTTCTGGCGCGTGCCGTAGCGCGCACGGTTGGCAGTGAGCATCTGGAGTTCCCGCTCCTGCCCGAGGGCCTCGCCGCAACGCTGGACGACGTCGTAGAGATCACATCCGGAGAGGAGAACGTGATCCACAGCCACGGATACACTGCCTATCCGATCGTGGCTGCTCCGGGGCGTGTCGCGTTGAGCGGCTTCGCAGGGGACTTGGTACTCGGCGGAAGCTGGCTGCCACCATCGCCCCAGTTGGCGCACCTGATGGTTCATCTAGGCGCAGGCATGCGCAGCGCGGCTCTTGGCAGTCTGCTGAACCGGGAAGGCACACGTATGCTCGCGGAGGCCGAGCGGGAGATCCAGGATTCCTATGCTGCGCTACCCGAAGAGGATCCATACAATCGCGCAGATCATCTCGCGCTACTCTTGCGGGCACGAAGATGGACAGCGAACGGACTGAAGCTGATTCACGCCCACCTGCCATATCGTCTGCCCTTCTTCCAGAAGGACTTCTTCGACCGGATTCTCGCGCTGCCCGTTGAGCAGCGCAGACATTCGGCTCTGTACATGGAGCTGTTCTCTCGGGAGTTCCCGTCGCTGGCGAAAATCCCATGGCAACGTACCGGTATGCCCCTGACTAAAGGTGTGTGGCTTCCGCTCGGGCGCTCCGGCACGCACATACCGAACTTGCGCGGTGCGGGGCGCATCTCGAAAAGGTATCGAACCGGCTTCGTGGACTATGAGCAATGGTTCGCCGGCCCACTCCGGGAGAGGGTCGACTCCGCCCTTCAGCAGATGCGTCTCTTGGAATCCGGCGTTCTTGACAAGGATGCTTATTGTCGGCTGATTGCTGACGTCGGCCGTTTGAGGGCGCCCGACCAATCCCTTGTGCTGTCACTCGAGATGGCGGCAGGCGCCATCGGGCGGCGTTAGGCGCTTCGAGTCCTCGGATCCTTCGGATTGGGGCAGTCCGGGCATCTAGAGATTGAGCCGTCGGGCGTTCACCTGATCGCGGATCCACGGGCGAGTGTCGTCTGACTGGGGCTCGACGCGAAGGCCTATCCTCTCCAGCTCACGGATCACCACGGCCTTCGTGCGGAACACCTCTCCATGTCCTCTGTCCGCCCTGAAATCGTGGCACGAGATGCACAGGTTGCGGATCTTGTCGGCAGCAGCCGTCATCCCGCGCAACGCAGGTACCTCGGCGCCCTCAATGTTCATCTTGAGGAAACCCACTTCGGCCACGGCGGAGCGCGCGAGCAACTCGTCAACCGTGATGCCGATGACGGTCACGGTACCCGCACCTGTGACTGTACTTGCTGCGAGGTGATCGGCAGCCACCTCGATCTCGATCGTCCCCGACGTATCCGAGAGCGCGACGCTGTGCAACTCGACATTGGTCAGATTGTTCAGCTCGCAGAATCGGCTGAGCACGCTGAAGGTGCGCGGATTCGCCTCGATAGCGAGCACGCGGCCGGTCTCGCCGACCAGTCGCGACCACCTCAGGACTTCCGTTCCGGTACCAGCACCGGCATCGATCACGACGTCTCCGGGCTTCGGGGTGTAGTGGTGTTCCCACGTGTCTCTCGTCTGCTCATCTAGCTGAGTGGGTGTGGGAAGCGAGGCGCCGGGAGTCTCGACGTGGACGTACACCTCGTGGAAGCGGTGGAACCAGGCGCCGCTCGTATACAGCACCTTGTCGATACCTCGTGCCTGCATCGCGAGTGAGCGCTCGAGCAGCCACGCCAGCATCCACCGAAGGCCGGTGCGGTCCAGGGCAGCCCTCACCTCCGCATCAGGCGATGCCTTGCGTCCTGCGAGCACAACCGACAGGACCATCAACGTGAGGCGGAGCCACCTGAGTCCTTTTCGGTCGAGCGCCTCTTTGAGGCTCGTTCTGCTTCTGCGGACGACGTTGTTGCCCTCGGCCACGTGATCTGCCTCCGTTGTCTTAGAGCTTCAGTCTACTGAGCACGGCGCGAGGCACTGCTCTGTTCCCTGCACGACAGCAGCATCTCAAGCAGTCTGGAAAGTCGCCGATCGGCGTCGTACTCCTGTAGTGCCCACTCGCGGCCCGTTTCGTTCGGGGGTATTCCGCCTGCCCGGTGTTGATCGAGCAGTGCCGACAGTACGCGAACGAGTTCCCCGGCATCACCAAACGGAACGTAGTGCGCATGCGGCACTTCGAACGAGTAGACGACGGGTCGCGCGTACAGAAGCCCTTCGGCGATCACCGAGCTGTCGCCATCATGCTCAACGAGTCGGACCACCACGCTCGATTCAGCGTACACCTCGTGCATGTCGTCCACGTACCCGAGGAACTCGACGTTATCGGGTACATCGGGGACGCCCTCCCCGGCGCCGCGGAAGAACCGGAACAGAATCTCGGGCAAGGTCTCCGCTGCCTCAAGAAGCGCGGGTAGGCCATAGAACTCCTGACGAGTGTCGGGCACGTAGCTGATCACGGTCATCCGTGCGGGCAACGGCGGGACGTCCCTCGGGATGTCGAGCGCTCCTGCTGGGAAGGGGACGCTCTCAGCCGAGATGCCGGCCGACGCAAGCTCCACAACCAGGTGCGGCGCCACGGCCAGGTTGACCGCCTCGGTGATTCGCGTGCGCGAGCGTTCGGGCAGCGTCCCTGCCTCGGCCGCTTCGAGCGTCCGCATCACGTCCGTGCCGATCCAGTAGTAGACGTCACAACGCGATGGCCGAAGGCGCGAAGTGATCTCGTGCGCCCAGTCGATGGGGAGACCGATCCGAAAGAACACAACCAGTCTGCGGAGCGCCCTGCCCACGCCGGTTCTGAAGAGCACTCGCTTCAGAGATTCCCGTGCCCCGGTTCGTTCCGCGAATGTGTCCGCGTCGTACTCCACATACACCGCGGCAGGTGGTGGAAAACCGACCCGCACGATCACGGCGCTCGTGAGGAGGTGCCACAACGCGCTTAGGGTCGTCCTCCGCTCCCAGCCGACAGGGTGGGACGTGCAGGAGACGGAATCGAAGCGCCGATTCATCTGTGTGGCGAGGTGCTTGACCCAGCGGTCCTCTCCCATGAATGCGATGCGGGTGCTCAACGGTCCGACGTCCTTCCTCGGGTACGTCACATGATTCTAGGGCATGCCGTGTAAGATGTTCCCACCACTCTCGTTACTGGAGGTCATGTTCGTGGTTGACCACGCGAGCAGCACATGCCCGCCCGGCGCGCCTCCGGCTGGCCGCAGATGAAGTATCTGAGAATCACCCGACGCATCTTCGCCATGCTCGGGCTTCGTCTGCGTGAGGGAGCCCTCATGGTGGCCCTGCTCGGCCTGTATGCGGCACTCGAGGGCTTCGGTATAGGCCTGCTCCTGCCGGTTCTTCAGTATCTGGAGGCAGGGGGTTCGCGCATTCCTGAGGGTAGCGTCTGGCCGTATCTCGTGACGGTGCTGGACACTTTGCACCTGCCCATCAACCTTGGCACGTTGCTGCTGATCGCGTTTGTCCCGATCCTTCTTCGCCAGTTGGTGTACTACCTCAATACCTGGTACACCGCAACGGTGCAGAACCGGTCAGTGGCAGAACTGATGGTGCGCAGCTTCCGCGCGGTTGCACACGCTCGCATGTCGTACGTCGATGCTCAGGACCCGGGAGCCTTGATCAGTCTGGTGTCAGGGCAGACGAGTCGCTGTGGGCAGGCGCTCATACAGTACCTTCGGCTCCTGAGCATCATAGGCATCATCCTCGTGTATGCGGTGCTCCTGGCAGTTCTCTCGTGGCAGCTGGCGGCGATCGCGGTGTTCGCCATGGCGGGTGTCTCGTGGGGCGTACGCCGCATCCTGGTGTCGTCGCGCGCGTATGGAGCCGAGGTCACGCGCGCGTCGATCGAACTGACGTCGGCTGTTCGCGAACGGATCGCCGCGCTCCGTCTCGTGAAGATGAGCGGTCAGGAGGAAGTTGAGGCGGAACGAGTGGGGCGGCTGGCTGCCACGCTACGTACCGCCGGTACGAAGATCGCGGTTGCCGCGGCGCGTGTTGAGGTGCTTGTGGACCCGGCGCTGATGCTCGCGGTGTTCGTGATCGTGTATGTGGGCGTGACAGAGTTCGGGCTCACGCTCGCCAGCCTCGGCCTGTTCATGTTCATTCTCTTGCGCCTCAACGCGAAGGCCAAGGAACTCAACTTGGGAAGGCAGGCTCTGGCATCTGCAATGCCTGCTTTTGACTATGTGGAACGAATGCTGGCAGAGGCCGAGGCTGTCCCGACTCCCACAGGCGGGGACCGAATCTTCACAGGACTCAAAGAGGCGATCCGGTTTGAGGAGGTCAGCTTCTCCTACAAGGAGGAGGACGGGCAGGTCCTCAAGAGCGTGAGCTTCAGCATACAGAGGGGGAGTCTGACTGCGATCGTCGGCAGGTCCGGTGCGGGGAAGTCGACGCTGGTCGACATGATCCCGCTGCTTCGCGTGCCTGACTCGGGTGCGATAGCCTTCGATGGCATCCCGGCCACCGAGTTCGATGTGATCACGCTCCGTAAGCGGATCGGGTTTCTCACACAGGAGCCGATACTGCTCAACGACACGATCATGAACAACCTGACATACGGGCTATCCGGCCCGGTGGATGAGGAGCGCATCACCGCGGCGCTGGATGCGAGCTACTCCACGGAGTTCGTCTCGCAGCTGCCAGCCGGGCTTGAGACGAGGCTGGGGGACCGAGGCGTGAGGTTCTCGGGCGGGCAGAGGCAGCGGCTGGCACTGGCGCGGGCACTGTTGCAGGCGCCAGACATCCTCATTCTCGATGAGCCGACGAGCGCACTGGATTCGGAGTCCGAGGCATACATCCAGAAGGCGCTTGAGGACTTACACGGCAAGACCACTCTCGTGGTGATCGCTCATCGGCTGTCCACCGTGGAAAACGCCGACCAGATTCTGGTGCTCAGTGAAGGCTCAATCGTCGAGACCGGGAGGCACTCGGACTTGATAGACAGCGCGAACGGGACGTATCGGCGGCTCTTCGACATGCAGATTCGCGCGTAGCAGAATGCACACGACTCGCGCTAACAAGGGGACTCTCCGCGGCAGACGCGTCACCATCCTTCGGGGGATTTCGGTAGAACGAGACAAGCGAACCCATCAAGTCGCACGGCTACTCTCGAAGGCTGGTGTCGACGTTCTGATAATCGCTCCTGGCACCGCCACCGGGATGACGCGCGTTGAACCTCATGGATACCGAATAGGAACGGTAGGCAAGCTCCCTGCGTCGCACCATCCCCTGTGGTTGTGCCGCGTCATCTCGAACATCACCCGCAATCAGATTCGACGCGTCGTTTGGTTCTTCCATGTGGTCCTGCGAGTCAGAGAGTTTCGACCACAGGTTGTACACTGTATGAACGTCGACACTCTTCTGCTCGGGTTCCTGTGTGCGGGTCGTGGCACGTACATCTACGACTCCCGGGAGCACTGGGCGACCACAGGCGAGGTGCCGAGGCGGGTACGTCTCTGGTGGTTACTCAAAGAGCGACTCCTCATTCCACGGGCAGCCGCGGTTGTGACGGTCACCGACATGATTGCTGACGCGCTGAAAGAGGAGCACAAGATTTCGCGGCCAACCGTCCTGATCAACGGCAGTGTCGATGCGGTTTCCGAGCCGACGGCCCCGCACAGTCCACTCCGGCTTATCCATCAGGGCAAGTACTACCGCGACCGCCACCTGCCGGATCTTATCGATGCTGTCCTGCGGCATCGGGGACGAGCGGTGCTGACGCTGCAAGGTTGGGGCGATGCGGAGGAAGGCCTGCGCGACTTCATCCGCTCCAGGGATGCGGAGGCTGTGATTCACATGGTGCCCCCAGTCCGTTTGGAAGAGGCGGTTGCCTCTGCGTCGGCACACGACGTCGGGCTGATCAACATCTGGCCGGATAGCATGAGCCACAGGTGGACAGGGTCCAACAAGCTCTTCGACTACATGGCAGCGGGACTCGCCCAGCTCGTCACCAATCTCGACTTCACAAGAAGGGTAGTGGAGGCCGTTGACTGCGGGATGGTCGTAGACCCTCCGACCGTCGACGCCTTCGCCGATGCGATCGGATGGCTGATTGACAACCCTGCCGAGGTTGCTCGGATGAAGAGGAATGCGGTGGCGGCCGCTCCGGATTACACATGGGACGGACAGGCTGAAGTGTTGTACGGACTCTACGAGGCGGTACTTGGGATCGGGCCGGAGTCCCACATCCGGCATGGAGCGTAAGGGCCACACGATGCGCGTGACCATGCTCGTACTCAACGACATGCGCGACGACGCCCGCGTGATCCGCGAGGCGCGATCGCTGTCGGCTGCTGGGCACGACGTGCAGGTCCTTGCTTTGCGGAGCCCCGACTTGCCCGACGTCGAGGACAGGGACGGCTTCACCGTTCGCCGGGTGGCGGACTTCACGAGAGCGGGACTGCGCCAGCCGGCCCGCAAGCTGAGCGAGCGCCGCGCGCGTGAGCGGGCGCTGCGCGAGGCCGTGATCCACTCGGCACCGGGCGTCGTTCACTGTCACGACACGAACACGCTCGACATCGGCGCGCCTGTCGCGCGAGCGCTGGGCGTGCCGTACGTCTACGACGCGCATGAACTCTACCCCGACTCGCTCATGCAGCGGCCGTTCCAGCGATCGTGGGTCGTGCAGCGATACCTGCGCGCCGCCGAGCGCCGGTTCATCCCGGGCGCGGCGGCGGTGATCACCGTCTCCGACGGGCACGCGCGCGTGCTCAACGAGAGGTACGGGGTGCGGCCGGTCATCGTGGCCAACTGCCCGGCGCTTGCCCCGGTGGGTGATCGCATGCTGCTCAAGCGGACACTCGGCGTGCCGGCAGAGAGAGTCGTCGCCCTCTATCAGGGCGGGCTGCAGCTCGGAAGGGCGATCGACGAACTGGTCGATGCCCTGGCGCTCGTGCCCGCGTTGCACCTCGCGGTACAGGGGCGCGGGGAGTACGAAGGCGCGATGCGCCAGCGTGTGGCCGAGCGTGGCATCGGCGACCGCGTGACCTTCATGGGGCACCTGCCGCACGAGCAGCTCTTCGACCTCACGTGCGGAGCGGACATCGGCACGCTCTTTCTCGACGGCGTGACCCTGAACCATCGCCTGACGTGGCCGAATCGGCTCTTCATGTACCTGATGGCAGGCATCCCCACCGCCGCGACCGATCTTCCCGGCGCCTCCGGCGTCCTGTCACCTGCCGAGGCGGGGTTGCTCGCTCCACCGGGCGACGTCGACGCGATGGCGGCGATCCTCGCACGGCTGGCGGGCGACGAGCGTCTCCGCCAGGAGATGGGCGCGCGGGGGCGTGTGATCGCCGAGCGCGAATACAACTGGGGCGTCCAGGAGCAGCGCCTCCTCGGCGTCTACGAACGGCTCTGTGTCTGATGCGCCTTCTCCTCGTCACCTACGAGTTCCCGCCCAAGGGAGGCGTGGGCGTGCAGCGGCCGCTGAAGACCGCACGCTACCTGGCCGAGGCTGGCTGGGACGTGACCGTGCTCACGGTGGCCGACCCGCCGGCTTCTCTGTGGGATCCCGAGCTGCTCGCCGAGTTACCTGCGTCCGTTCGCGTGGAGCGCGCGTGGTCGCTCGAGCCTACGCGCGTGGTTCAGATGTTCCGGCGGCTTATCCGGCCCAGCACTGCCTCCGCGGCATCCGCCGGCTTGCGTGGTGTCTCCGGTCTGCCGCGCGGCCCCATCCGTTTCATCCAGGCGTTCTTCATCCCGGACGAGAAGTTCTGGTGGACGCCGTGGGCGGTACGTCTCGGCAGGCGCCTCCATCGGGAGATGCCGTTTGACTGCATCCTCGCCTCGGGCCCGCCGTTCACCGCGCTCGGTATTGCGAGGCGTCTGTCGCAGTCACTCGGCATTCCGTGGGTTGCCGATCTGCGCGATCCCATCGTCGGCGGCTACTTCTTCCGGCCCCTGACGCCCCTCCACGCGGCGCTCATGCGCGCTTACGAGCGACGTGTGGTGCGCAGCGCGAGCCGAGTGATCACCGCGACAGAGCCCTGGCGGACCGCACTCATGGAGCGTCATGCGGATGCGGTCGGGCGAGTGACGGCGATTGACAACGGTTTCGATCCGGATGACTTTGCCGATGCGCCACCGGACCCGGCGGTCGGGTTCACGGTCGCCTACGTCGGGACGTTCCAGGGTGAGATCCGGGTTGACACGCTGCTCGCGGCTGTCGTCCGAGCGCGCGGGGCCGATGACGGCTTCGCGAGGGACGCGCGCGTGCGGCTCGTCGGCCCGCTCGACACGGAGACCAGGGAGACGATAGAACGGCTCGGTGCCGACGCGGTGGTGGATCGCAGCGGCTTCGTGAGCCACCGGCAGGCCATCGTCGAGATGCGAGCCGCAACTGTTCTCGTACTCGTTCTCGGTTCCGGGCCGGAGAACGCACACATCGTGACCGGCAAGCTGCCCGAGTACCTCGCATCGGGGCGTCCGATTCTCGCGCTCGTGCCGGAGGGAGTCGCTGCTGACGTCTTGCGACGCGCTGGAGCGTGCTGGATAGTCCATCCTGATGACATCGAGGGCGCTGCCGTCGCGCTCCGGGACGGATACGCGCAGTGGAAGACGGGCATCCTCCCCGTGCCCGACCCTGCCGTCGTCGCGGAGTTCGATCGTCGAGTGCTTGTCGCCAGGGTTGGGTCCATCCTCGAGGAGGTCCTCGCTGATGCATCCCCAGCGTGACCTCCGCGTCCTCCTTGTGGCCGCAGCCACCTCCACTACCGGCGGTGGCGAGAAGCATGTCGCCGATCTGCTCCGTCTGCTGCCCTCCCGCGGCATCGAGGTCGGCCTGGTCACGCCGCCCGGCGGCGATCTGGCGCTACTCGCCGCACACGTGGGTATCCCGTTCCATCACGCCGACATCGCAGGCGGTCTGTCGGTGACCGGCCGATCCCAACTCGGCACCGCGATTCGCACGTTCGAGCCCGACATCGTCCACGCGCACGGCTCCCGCGCCGCGTTCTATGCGCGGCTCGCCGATCGGGAGGCCGCGCGCCGCGTGGTCTACACGCTCCACGGGATCCACATCGACAAGGCGGGCTCGGCGCTTCGGCAATCGGCCTTCGTCTCCGCAGAACGCGTGCTCAAGCCCCGCACCGCGCGTTTCGTGACCGTATGCGACTCGGACAGGCGCAAGGGCGCGCGCCTCGGCATACTTGACCCGCGGCGGGCGGCCACCGTGTACAACGGCATCGAGATGCCCGCATCGATGCCTGGCCGGGGCACGTTTCGAGCCGAACTCGGGCTGGGTGAAGACGCACCGCTCGCCCTCTCGGTGGGGCGGTACCACGAGCAGAAGGACCAGCCCACCCTCCTGCGCGCCTGGTCGCTCGTGCGCGAGCGCGTGCCCGCTGCGGTCCTCGCTCTCGTGGGGGCCGGTGAGCTCGACGCCGAGCTGCGCGCGCTGGCCGAGGAGCTCGGCCTCGGCGACGCGGTACGTTTCGTCGCGCCGCGCCCCGATCTGGCGCCTGCCTACGCGGATGCGGACATCTTCGCGCTCTCCTCGCTGTGGGAGGGGCTGCCGTACGTCGTCCTCGAGGCGATGTCGTTCGGAGTACCGGTGGTGAGCACGGGTGTGGACGGCATTCCGGAGGCGGTGGCCGATGGCGAAAGCGGCCTGCTCGTCGTGCCGGGCGACGCGGGTGCGCTTGCCGAGGCGATCGTGCGTCTGCTCAACGATCCTGAAGCCCGCGCGCGCATGGGCGAGGCCGGTGCGGCGATCGTGCGCGAACGCTTCGGCCTCGAGCGCATGGCCGACGAACTGGTGGCGGTCTACCGCGAGGTGGCAGGGCGAGCGTAGCGCGTCGAGTCTCCGCACGTGCCGTGCACCCGTCCGTAGTGCGATACTGAAGACCGGCTCCGCCCGCGCCTTACCACCGATAGGTTCTCGCGATGTGCCCGCTCCGTAACAGCACCGTCCTGTTCGTCACCAGCCGTGTCGGGCACACGCTCTCCCGCGTCGAGCGCCGGTGGCTGCCGCTCATGGAGGCGCTCGTCGCCGGGCAGGTGAGGGTCATGCTCGTTGCGGCGCCGGCCGGCCCGCTCGTGGCGCCGGCCCGCGCGCTCGGCGTGACGATCGCCCCGTACCGCGTGGACCGCTTCAACATCTGGATCAGCCGCAACCGGCTCCGCGCCTATCTCAGGCGCCACGAGCCGACCGTCGCTCTGGCAGCCGGCTACCACGCCGACATCCCGCTGCGCCTCGCGGCGCGGGAGCTTCCCGTCAAGGTGGTGAGCGCCACGCACTGTGGCGGATGGCGGTACAGCGGCGTCGGACCGATCACCACGTGGGGTCGCCGCAGGCTCGAGCGCCGGACGCGGAGCCGCGTGGACGCGTTCGTCGTTGATTGCCGGGATGCCGCCGAGGCGATGATCGCCGATGGCATCTCCTCCGATCGGATCACCGTGGTGGCGCCCGGCATCGATACCGGCGCCGTCACGCGCGAGGCGGCGCTCGCCTTTGAGATGCCGGGTACGGGCCCGCGCGTGGGCTACGCCGGCGCGCTCGAACGCAGCCGCGGACTCGGGACGCTTGCCGCGGCTGCACCGGCGATTCGCGCCCGGCACCCGGAGGTCAGCGTGCTCGTTGCAGGCGAGGGCCCGGCGCGACTCGGCCTGCTGCCTGCCGCTCTTGACGGTCGCATCGAGCTTGTCGGCCGTCCGGAGAGCGTACCCGCATTCCTCTCGGCTCTGGATGTGTGCGTCTTCCCCTCGAGCGAGCCGGGCATCCCAACCCCGCTGCTCGAGGCCGCAGCGCTCGGCAGGCCGATCGTCGCGTGCGATGTGCCCGGCATCAGCGGACTGCTTGCCGACGGCACCGAGATCGTGCTCGTGCCGCGGGGCAATGCGCCCGCGCTGGCAGAAGCCATCATCGGGCTGCTCGACGACCCGGAGCGAGCCACCAAGCTCGGTCGCGCCGCACGGATGCGCATGCTCGACGACTACCCGGCCGCGGCGGTCGCACGCCACGGGTTGGAACTCATCCGATCGCTCTCGGCGTAGGGAGTCCGGCCCCCGCGTCCCTCAGCGCCACTCGGGCCGCCCGTCGTGCCATAAGGCCGCTCATCGGGAAGAGCCGGGCTGGCCTTGCCCTGCGGCCTACGTTTCCGTAGAGTTTTCTACGGAGGTGGTTCCATGGCCGACTACGTGCAGATCTCGGCCCAGATAAGCGAGGCGACGCGCTCGCGGCTCGATCAGTATGCCCGTGAGACGGGCCTGAAGAAGAGCCGCATCATCGAGGACGCGATCGAAGCGCGCCTCGATGCGCTCGACGAGATTCCGGCCGAGTACGTCGTTCCCACTCGGTTCGTGCTCGATGAAGAGAGTTGGGAGTGGCTGGCTCGGGAGACTGAGAACCCGACACCGCCCACGCCAGCGCTCGTTGAGTTGCTGCGGCCGTATCGGAAGGAGTTGAAGGAACTCCTTGGAAGTGACGATTAGGCCGCTCGAGCGTTCCGACGTGCGCACGGCGTTCGGGTCGGGCTCGACGCTGCACGACCGCTACCTCGTGGATTTCGCGTGGCAGAACCAGCATCGGCATCACCTGGCGGTGACCTATGTGGCAACCGATGGGCTGACCCGCAGCGTACTCGCGTACGTCACAGTGTCCGCTTCGGAGGTCAGGTCGGATGTTCGGGCTCGCACCGCCCCGAGACCGTTCGGTGGTGGTGTGCCTGCGCTGCGCATCGGCTGCCTGGCGGTGGACCGTCGCTTCCAGCGCCGGGGTCTTGGGACCGCACTCCTTGCCCACGCTCTGAAAGTCGCGCTGGTGCAGGCTGCAACCAGCGGTTGCGCGGCGGTTCTCGTTGAGGCGATTCCGGATGCGGTGAGCTACTACGAGCGGTTCGGATTCCGGGCGGTCGGCGTCATCGAAGGCGCTTCTGCGGTGCGTCCGCGGCTGATCCCCATGGTTCTGCCGTTCGGCAGGATCGCGGGCACGCCGTCCTTCTGACCGCGCCCTCTACCGCTGCCAGTCGTCCTCGAAGCGCCTGATGTCGTCCTCGCCGAGGTAGTCGCCCACGGCGATCTCGACGATGCGGAGCACGCTGGTGCCGGGGTTCTCGAGCCGGTGCGTGAAGCCGCGCGGTATGTAGGCGCTTTCGTTGGGTCCGATGTCGAAGACCTCCGAGCCGCGTGTGATGCGGCCCCGGCCCTCAACGACAACCCAGTGCTCGGATCGGTGCTCGTGGCTCTGGAGCGAGAGGCGCTGCCCGGGGGAGACCTCGATCGTCTTGACCTGGAAGCCCGGACCCTTGGTGAGCAGCGTCCACGAGCCCCATGGCCGAAGCGACGAGCGCGACTCGACGATCTCGCGCGCGCCGGTGGCCTTGAGCGCGTCCACGATCAGACGCACGTCCTGCGCGCGGTCCTTCGGCGCCACGAGCGTGGCATCCGTCGTGTCCACCACCATCAGGTCCGCCAGGCCGATGGTCGCCACCAGCCGGTCAGCCGAGTAGACGATCGTGTCGTGCGAGTCGATGTCCACCACGTTTCCCGAGAGCACGTTGCCGCGCTCGTCGGGCGCTGCGACCTGCTCGAGCGCGGCGAGCGAGCCCACATCGGACCAGTCCATGTCCGCGGGCACCACGGCCACGGCGTCTGAGACCTCGAGTACGGCCTTGTCGAAGGGCACGGCGGGCAGGGCGCCGAAGCGTGTCCGGGCGGCGTCTTGCGTCCACGTCTTCGGGCCGAGTGCCGCCACCTCCCGCGCCACCGACGCCATCTCGGCCGCTCCTGCGCTGTCGGGCGTCTCCGCTCGCGCTCCGGCCGCTTCGAGTTCGGCGAGAACGACCGCGGCACGCGCCACGAGCATGCCCGAGTTCCACAGGTAGCCACCCTCGGCAAGGTAGGCCTCGGCCGTCTCGCGGTCGGGCTTCTCCACGAAGGCGGCCACGTCGTGACCGAGCGTGTCGCCCTCGGCAGCACCCGTAAGCGGCGCCCCCATGTGGATGTAGCCGTAGCCGGTCTCGGGGTACGTCGGCGTGAGTCCGAGCGTCACGAGGCGTCCGCGCTCGGCCAGGCCGACGGCCACGCGCAGCGTGCGCTCCCAGCGTTCGCCGTCCTCGAGCAGGTGGTCGGACGGCAGCACGACCATGATCGCCTCGGGGTCGAGTCTCTCGAGGTAGGCCGCGGCCAGCGCGATGGCCGGCGCCGTGTTGCGAGGCGTCGGCTCGGCGAGGTAGTCGATGGTGCAGCCGACGAGCGCAGCCTGCGACTTCAGATGGTTCTGCAGCTCGTCGCGCAGCCGCTCGTTGGTGAGCACGTGGACGCCGTCGGCCTCCGCCAGCTCGCTCACGCGGCGGACCGCCTGCGTGATGAGGCTCACGCCGCCGAAGATGCTGATGAACTGTTTGGGCGAGAGTTCGCGCGACAGCGGCCAGAACCGCGTGCCGCTTCCGCCGGCAAGGATCACGGCGTGCAGGTGGGGGATACGAGCTTGTGTGGTCACGATTCTGCTTTCGTGTAGCGGGACCCTCCGATGGTACCCGAAGCGCGCCCGATGCGGCAGAATGGGGGCCAGTGTCCGGCACGATGCGAGCGACACCCGAAGGAGGGGCCATGTCCACACCGATCAGCTTCGGCACCGATGGTTGGCGTGCCGTGATAGGCGCCGACTTCACGTACGACAACCTGCGCCGCGTGGCCGACGCCACCGGTCGCGTCTTTGCGGCCGGGAACCCCGGCGGCCTCGTCATCGTCGGCTACGACACGCGCTTCGAAGCGGGCAGTTTCGCGCTCGCCGCCGCCGAGGTGCTCGCCGCCTGCGGGCTGCGCGTGAAGCTCTCGGACCGCTACCTTCCCACGCCGGCACTGTGCTGGGCGGTCGCGCACGATGCCGAGGCGATCGGCGGCGTGATGCTCACGGCCAGCCACAATCCCGCACCGTACCTCGGCTTCAAGATCCGTATGGCCGATGGCGGTGCGAGTCCCGTCTCCTTCACCGACCGCGTGGAGGCCGAGTTGCGCGCCGAGCCGCCCGCGCTCGATGCCGCTGCGGCCGGGCGCGTTGAGACGGTCGACCTCGTCGGCCCGTACCTCGAGGCGCTCCGGGCGTTCGTGGATCCGGAGCTCATCGCCAAGGCACGCCTGCGCGTGGTCGTCGATCCGCTCTACGGCGCCGGTCAGACGTACCTGGCCGAGACGCTCCGGTCCTTTGGCATCGAGGTCACCGAGCTCCATGCCGAGGCGAACCCCGGCTTCGGCGGGCTGCACCCCGAGCCGATCCCTCCGCACATCGCAGAAGCGCAGGAGTACGTGCGCGCCCACGAGCTCGACGCCGCGTTCATCACCGACGGCGACGCCGACCGCATCGGCGCGGCCGACCGCCTCGGCACGTTCGTCAACCCGCATCGCATCATCGCGCTTATCGCACGTCACCTCGTCGAGGACCGCGGCATGAGCGGGCGCATCGTCAAGACGCTCTCCACGAGCGTGCTCGTCGATCGCCTTGGCGCGCATCTCGGAGCCGAGGTCACGACCACGCCGGTCGGTTTCAAGTGGATCTACGAGGAGATGGTCAAAGGCGACGTGCTCATCGGCGGTGAGGAGAGCGGCGGCATCGGCATTCCCGAGCACGTGCGCGAGCGCGACGGCCTGCTGATGGCCCTCCTACTCGCCGAGATGATGGGGCAGCGCGGCATGGGGCTCGGCGAACTCGTGGACGATCTCATCGCCGTGACCGGACCTATGGAGTACGGCCGCGTGGACATGCGCCTGGAGCCGGCGGTCAAAGACGAGTTCGTGGCCGCCATGCCCGAGATGTCGCCGGCGCTCGTCGCCGGGCTCGAGGTTCGCGAGATCGTGCGTGCCGACGGCATCAAGTTCCTGCTCCCCGACGACGCATGGCTGCTGCTGCGCACCTCGGGCACCGAGCCGCTCGTACGCGTGTACGCCGAGGCGCCCAACTTCGGCGTGGTCGACGACTTGCTCGCGGCCGGTCGCACGCTGGTGCAGGGCGCGTGAGGCGTTGGCGTCGCCACCGATGACCGAGGAGCGCTTCTGACGATGCGTGTGACGATGCTCAACAAGTACTACCCGCCGCATCTCGGAGGCATCGAGTATCACATGCGTGACCTCGCGGCCGAGCTGGCCGCCTCGGGTCACGAGGTCCGTGCGATCGTCGCCAACGAGGGCCCCGGGAGTCTCACCGAGACGATCGACGGTGTGGCCGTCACCCGTCTGCCCCGGGCGTTCGCCTACGCCTCCACGCCGGTCGCGGGCCAGATGCGTGCCGAGATCGCCGCGGCCGCGGCTGCCACCGACGTCTTCCACCTGCACTTCCCGTACCCCTGGGGCGAGTTCGCCTGGCTCTCGGCGGGCGTCGGCGGACGTGGCGCGGGCGGGGTGGCCACCGTGCTCACGTACCACAGCGACATCGTCCGTCAGAAGGTGCTCGGCGCACTGTACGAGCCGGTCCTGCGCCGCCTGCTCGACCGCGTGGATCTCGTGATCGCATCCTCGCCCAATATGGTCGAGCACTCGCCCGAGCTCTCGCGGATCGCCGAGAAGTGCCGCGTGGTGCCCTTCGGTATACACGTCGAGCGCTTCGAGGCCACGCCGGAGCGCCTCGCGCGTGCCGCCGAGCTCAAGGCGCCGTATGCACGGCCGGTCGTGCTCTTCGTCGGCCGGCTCATCTACTACAAGGGGGCCGATGTGCTCGTGCGCGCGATGGCCGATGTGGACGCCGATCTCGTGATGATCGGCCGCGGGCCGCTGCGCGAGGAGCTCGAGCGGCTTGCCGCCTCACTCGGCATCTCCGGGCGCGTACACTTCGTCGAGCCGGTGGGCGATGACGACCTCGCCGCCTGGTACCACGCAGCCGACGTCTTCTGCCTGCCGAGTGTCGCTCGCTCCGAGGCGTTCGGGCTCGTGCAGCTCGAGGCGCACGCGGCCGGGACCCCGGTGGTGTCGACGACACTCACCACCGGCGTGCCGTTCGTCAACGAGCATGGCGTGACCGGACTCACGGTGCCGCCGGGCGACGTCGCGGCGCTTGCCGGGGCGCTCGGCGAACTCGTGACCGACGACGCGCTGCGCCGCCGGCTCGGCACGCAGGCAGCGAGTCGCGCCCACGCCGACTTCACCATCGCGCGCATGGTCGAACGCACGCTCAGGGTCTACGATGAGGCCCGAGGAGTCGCCTAGATGTCGCGAAGCAGGTTCATAGCCCTCTCGATCGTCCTCGACGCGCTGGTCATCAACGCGAGCATCGTCGGCGCGTTCTACCTGCGTTTCGGCGGCGAGCTGCCCGTGTTCAACTTCGCGGCGTATGCGGGCCTCTGGCCGCTGATCACCGCGGTCTACCTTGGCGCTGCTCACGTCTACGGTCTCTACGAGCCGGAGCGGGTCGAGAGCACCTGGGCGGTTGCGCGCGCGGCGATCCAGGCGGTCACGCTCGGCGCGATCCTGACGGCGGCGATCGCGTTCTTCGCCGGGCCGCGATTCTTCTCGTTCTCGCGTCTTGCGATCGTCATGGCGTGGGCGGCGCAGTTCCTGCTGCTCGTCGGCTGGCGCATCACGCTCATGCGCATCGCGCCCATCAGCTGGCCCGAGCAGCGGATCCTCATCGTGGGGACCACCGAGGTCGGGTGCGAACTGGCTGCCGAGTTCGAGCGGCGGGCGGCCTGGGGCTATCGCGTCGTCGGTTTCGTTCGCCGCGACGAGACCGAGAGCGCTGCGGCATGCCGCGCACCGGTACTCGGCGATGTGGGGGACGTCGCCTCGATCGTGGCTGCCGAGCGGATCGACCGGGTCATCGTGGCGAGCCCCGTGGCGATCCGCGAGCTCATCGAGGAGATGGCGATCGGCAACGAATCCGACGTGCGGGTCGAGGTCATCCCCGAGCTGTACGAGATATTCATCGGCACGGTTGACTCGACGGTGAGCGACATCCCGCTCATGGAGCTGACCCGCCCCGCCACGCGGGGGTGGTTCGTCGGCGTCAAGCGCGTGATCGACGTGGGGTTCTCTGCGCTGCTGCTCGCGGTGCTCTCGCCGCTGCTGCTCGTCGCGGCACTCGCCATCCTCGTGACGATGGGGTGGCCGGTCTTCTTCACGCAGGAGCGCTCGGGACGTGATCTCAAGACCTTCCGCGTCATCAAGTTCCGCACGATGGTGCGTGACGCCGAGGCGCACTCGGGCCCGGTGCTCGCGGGTGAGGACGACGCCCGGATCACCGCCGTCGGGCGCGCGCTCAGGCGGTACCGGATCGATGAGCTGCCGCAGCTCGTCAACATCATGCTCGGTCACATGAGTTTCGTCGGTCCGCGGCCGGAGCGGCCGTTTTTCGTTGAGCGGTACGTCAAGGCGATCCCGGGCTACCGGGAGCGGTTCAGGGTCAAGCCGGGGGCGACCGGGCTTGCGCAGGTGAGCGGGCACTATGCCACGACGCCGGAACGTAAGCTGAAGTTCGACCTCATCTACATGTATCATCAGACGTTGCTTATGGACCTGCAGATCCTCGCGGAGACGGTGCGGGTCGTTCTCACCGGACGCGGGGCCCGTTAGGAGCGTGCGCGTGGCCAACAAGAAGAAAGGCGCTGCCTTCACGTCGGCCCGGGGGTCGACAGCGAAGTACGCCGACAAACAAGCGCCCGGCGCCTCCGCTTCGGCGGGGCCGCCGATGGATGTCTGGGACCGCGTCGCGTGGACGTGTCTGCACATCCTCGTGATCCTCGTCCCGATCGCGATGTCCAACTTCGGGCCGCTCAGCCCGGGCGGGATCCCGCTCACGTTCGATCAGTTCGACATCGCCAAGGTGTTCGTCCAGCGCGGACTCATGCTCATCGCGCTCGGCTCCTGGGCGATCGGCATGTTCATGCGGGGCGGCAAGATCCGCTTCACCCGCGTCGAATGGGTCGTCCTCGCGGTCCTCGCGTGGCTGGTGCTCACCTCGGTACTCTCCGTGCATCCGCCCACCGCCATCTTCGGCAAGTACCGGCGTTTCGAGGGCCTCATATCGTTCATCACCTATGCCGTGACGTTCTTCGTCGCGCTCCAGTACGCCGACAGGCCGTCGCGCATCCGCTCGCTCGCGCGTTCGCTCGCTATCGGCGGGTTCCTCGTGGCTGCCTACGGCGCCATCCAGGTGATCGGCACCGTGAGCCTCGGTGCCGCCCGCGTGCTCCTGCCGCTCTCCCTGGTCGGCGCCCTCGGTGTGGCGGGCGGTCTGCTCGCGCTCGCCTTCACGCGTGCCGGGGGTGACCCCGAGACGCGTCGCGCGCTGTTCATCGGCGCCGCGATCGCGTTTTTCGGCGGAATCGTGTTCTACCTCGGCCTCGACGGCAACATCGAGCAGGCCGTGCAGCGGGGGCTTGCGGCCGTCTCGATCGATCCCGTGCAGTGGGGCAACCTGCCGTTCGAGACGAACCGCGCGTTTGCCACGTTCGGCAACCCCGACCTTCTCGGCGGCTACCTCATCTTTCCGTGGGCGATAGCGATCGCCCTGGCATTCACCGAGAACCACAGGCTCTGGCGCGGCATCTACTGGGTGTTCACGGTGTTCAACGTGTTCGTAGGTATCACGTCATACGTGCGTGGCGCCTGGATCGGGGCGACCGTCTCGCTCGTGCTGCTGGTCGTCGCGTATCTGCGCGCTCGTGCGGGCTCCGAGATGCGGCTCACCGTCATCGACAAGGCGTTCATGGGCGCGGCGGGCGCGGTCGGAGCGGTTGCGGTCATCGCGAGCTCGCTTCAGCCCGATGCCGTCCGCAACGTCATGACGCGCGTGGTCTCCATCTTCCAGTTCGATCAGGGCAGCGCGCTCACCCGTTTCCAGATCTGGGAGGCCGCACGTGCGGCGATCGCCGAGCGCCCGATCTTCGGCTGGGGCGCGGATACCTTCCGGCTGCTCTTCCCGATGTTCAAGCCCGCCGAGTACGTCGAGTCGGCCGGGTATCTGTCGGTGGCCGACAACGTGCACAACTATCCGCTCCAGCTTGCGAGTGGGATCGGTATTCCCGGGCTGTTGCTCGTCTACGGCTTGATCGCATACGCGCTGGCCTCGTCGGCACGTGACGTGTTCGCCCGGGGAAAGGGGACCGAACGGCTGTTGCTCGCCGGCTTCTGGGCCGCCGTGGCCGGATACGTCGTGCATCTGTTGTTCGGTCTGTCGGTCACCGGCTCTACAGTGATCATGTGGCTGGCCATGGGTGTCCTGCTCGGCCCCGGCGCGCATGCCAGGCAGCTTACTGCTCCGTCGTGGAAGGCGATCGCGATACCGCTCGTCGGCGTCCTGCTCGTCGTCGGCCTCGTGTTCAACGTCCGGTACGTCCTCGCCGATCACCACTACCTGTCCGGCCGCGTGCTCACGAGCGGTACCGCGTCGGTCACCGAGATCGAGCGGGCCATCGAACTCAACCCCTACAACGAGATGTATCGTCTCGAGCTCGGCGCGGCGTGGCAGAAGCTGTTCGAGGCCGCGGCCTCTCAGTACGCATCCTCCGGAGATGAGGCGCTGCGCGGCACCGCCGAGGCCTACCTGGCAAACGCGGAGGCCGCATTCCGCGACACGATCGTCTACGTGCCCAACGAGTACGACACCTACGTCTTCTTCTCGAACCTCTACAACCAGGCGGGCACGTACATCGACCCCGCGTACTACCAGCGGGCGATCGAGGTTGCGCGTCTCGGGGTGCTCGTGGAGGAGTATGGTCCCGCCGTCCGGGTCCAGCTCGCCATCGCGTTGATGAACACCGGCAGCATCGAGGAGGCAGTGACCGAGCTCGAGTTCGCCACGGGCCTCGACAGCCGTTACACGGGCGCATGGCTCATGCTCGGCGAGACCTATCGCAGAGTCGGCCGGCCCGATGACGCACGCGCCGCATTCGCGCACGTGCTCAGGCGTTCGCCGGACAACGCCGACGCCCTTGCCAGCCTGGCCCAGATGGACGCCGAAGAGGCCTCGGCGACCACATCCGCCCCGTAATCGATCGGGAGGTTCGATGGAACGCGCAATCGTACCCCAGACCACGATCCAGCGTCTGCCGTTGTACCTGCGGTGTCTGCTCGAAGCGCAGGCTCAGCGGATGCCGCTGGTCAACTCGGTCGAGATGGCCGAGATGTGCGGCACCAACGCCGCGCAGGTGCGCAAGGACCTGTCCTACCTCGGAGAGCTGGGCACGCGAGGCATCGGCTACGACGTCGAGAGCCTCATCGCCCACATATCCGGCGTGCTCGGCATCGCCGAGCGGCGCCGCGCCGCGATCATCGGCTTCGGCCGGTTCGGCGGCGCTCTGCTCGGTTACAGCGGTTTCGTCGAGCGCGGCTTCGAGATCGTCGCGGTCATGGATAGCGACCCGGCCAAGATCGGCACCGAGGTCCAGTCGCTCTCGGGCCCCATCGTCGTGAGCTCGGTCGACGACCTGGAGGACGTGCTCGTCGAGTCTCACGCGGAGATCGTCATCATGGCGACGCCGGCGCCGGTCACCCAGGCGCTTGCCGATCGCGTGGTGAAGGCCGGGGTGAGAGCCATCCTCAACCTCGCTCCCGTTCGGCTGGCTGTTCCCGACGAGGTGGCAGTGCGGCAGACATGCCTGTCCACTGAGCTGCAGATCCTCTCGTTCTATCTGGCACAGAAGCCGCTGTAGCGACTGTCGCGTCACACATAAGGAAACGGAGTGTCGTGCAGCACACCAACGACATCGACCCTGATCCCGCTCGCGCCGAGTCCGCCGACAACGGCGGCGCTTCACGGCTGGCGTCATCGCAGGCGGAGCAGATCACGCAGGACCTCATCCCCGGCTGGCTCGCGCTGACGGTCCTCCTTCTGCTGCTCGTCGTGGCCGTGCTTGGCGGCTACGTGATCCGCGGCGTGATCGTGGGTTCGGACTCCGCGGGGTCGCCAACCGATGTAGCTGTCGCGGAGTGGCAGCGAACCGTGGACTCGAATCCGGACGATCCCGAGAGCATGCTCGGTCTTGGCTATGCCTACCAGCAGCGCGGTGACTACGAGGACGCCCTCACGGCCTACGAGGCGGTGCTGGCGGCCGATCCGGGCAACACGGGCGCGCTGTACAACACCGGCGTCGTGTTGGGCGAACTCGGCCGTACGAAGGATGCCGAGGTCGCCTTCTGGGACGTACTCGAGGTCGCGCCCGATCATGCCCTCGCCGCCAAGGCGCTCGGCGAGTACTACGTCGGCAAGAAGCAGTACAAGTCCGCGCTCACGGCACTCGAACCGGTCATCGAGGCCCGGCCGCACTTCGCGGACCTGCAGTATCTTGCGGGCTACTCGTGCGAGCAGCTCGGACTCGTGCCGCAGGCCATCGAGTACTATCGCGGAGCGCTCGTCTACACGCCAGACTATGCCGAGGCCCGGGAGGGCCTCCGCCGACTCGGTCAGGAAGGGTAGGAGCGTGTCCGACAACAATGCACCGGAGGCTTTCGAGCCGACTCCCGAGTCAGACGTGCTGCAGCCCCGCCGTGGCTTCAACCTCACGCCGCGGCGTGCGTTCATGCTGCTCGCGATCGCCCTGACGCTGATCCTCATCGGACTCCTCATCTACCTGCTGTGGTTCCTCGGCCGGCCGGAGGTTCTGACCGACGTACCCGCGAAGCAGGGGATCCAGCCGGTCTGGCAGGTCCATGGCCCCGCCGAGGGTGACCGGCCGCTGTTCGACCGGCCGATGGGTGTTGCCGTTGGCGAGGGCAGCCGGATCTACGTGACCGACGCGGGCAACAGCCGCGTGTGCGTCTTCGACTCCCAGGGGCGTTTCCAATTCGAGTTCGGTTCGTTCGGGGTGGCTAAGCCCGCCGCCGGCGCGGCCTCGACTTACGCGCCGGGATCGCTCAACTATCCCGTCGGCATCGACACCGACGAGGACGGCAACGTCTACGTGGCGAGCCTCTACAACGATTCCGTCGAGGTGTTCGACCCCGACGGCGCGCCGCTTCTGCGCTTCCCGGACCCGCTCGCGGTGACAGGCCGCGGTGGCTCCGGAGCCGGTGGGCTCGGGATCGCCGCCACCGATGTCGCAGTGAGCGGGGAGCGGGTCTACGTGACCGACTCGTATCAGATCGTCGTCTTCGATCGCCAGGGCGAGTTCGTCGCGCAGTGGGGTAAGCCGGGCACCGGGGCCGGCGACCTGGACCGGCCCAACGGCATCGCGGTAAGCGATGACGGTGCGACGGTCTATGTCTCGGACTCCAACCACAATCGCGTCACGGCCTTCACGTCGGAAGGCGAGGTGCTCTGGCAGGTCGGAACCATCTCGGGTGGCGTGAGCGACAAGGAGGAGCGCGAGATCGAACTCCCGCGCGGACTCACGGTCATGCCGGACGGCTCGATCCTCGTGGCCGATGCGTTCGGGTTCGACCTGGTCAGGATCTCCGCCGAGGGCGAGATCATCTCCCGGTACGGCGAGCGGGGGGTGCAGCCCGGGCAGCTCAACTTCGCGAACGACGTGGAGGTGCTCAGGGGCTTCGTCGTGATCGCCGACAAGGGCGCCGGCAGGGTGCAGTTCGTGCGTCTTGTGAACTGAGTGTGGCGGTCCCGGTCACGCGTGAGTTTTGTTATGATGAATGAACCTGGAGCGCACACGCAGTGCGCCGAAGCCACCCGAGCACGGTGACCGAGGGACATCGCGAATGCTGCCCGCAGAAGCGCGCCGAAGTGATTGTGAATCGCGGAACTCGGACGCGGGCCTGCGTGATAGACTGACGGCAGAGGGGGCGCCTGCCGCGTTCGAGCGTGCGGGTACCCCGTTTGCGTGTGTTGGGGAGAACCGTTGAGCGAACCGGACGTATCGGCCATAGACGCCGGGCCCGATGGCGGCGAAGAGACCGGGACCACGAACCGTCGTGGCCGTGGGGTCTTTGCCGCCGTGCTGGTTCTCCTGCTGCTCCTGTGCGCGATCACGACCATCACCCAGTCGTATCTGAGCCGCGGTGACGATGAGGTCGTGCGCGGTGTGCTGCGTAACCTCGAGTGCCTTCAGTGTCACACGGAGCTCATCCCGGACTTCTCCAGAACCGCTGTCCACCAGCCCTTCATGCTCGAGCGGTGCACGACCTGTCACACGCCTCACGGCGAGATACGCACCGAGACCGTACTCAAGGGTCTCGAGATGGCATGGAACCGTGTGCGCACGCTCGTGGAGTGGCTGCCGCTGAAGCTCGTGCTCGACGTGTTCGACACGCCGGACGGGCGGGCACCTGGTGAGGTCGACCCCGACCGCGTCGTCTCGGAGACGACGACCGAGATCAAGGATGCCGAGTCGGAACTCGTGATGCCCGCCAACGAACTGTGCTGGATGTGCCATGGCAACATGGGGCCGCTACGCGCCGAGCCGTACACGCACGCACCGTTCATGAACGGCTACTGCGTCGACTGCCATGATCCGCACGCGTCGGACTTCGCGGGGATGCTCACGCAAGACGTGCGTGACCTGTGCGTCACGTGCCACAAGGTCGGGCCGGAGATGGCGCGCGACCAGGTCCATCCGTCCTTCGCTGCCCGGGTCTGCCTCGACTGCCACAACCCGCACGCGTCGAGCTATCGGGGGATCCTCGTCGACTCACAGCGCAGCCTGTGCTTCACGTGCCATCCATCGGTGGCGCGCCTGTCGCGCATGGGCGTCCAGCACCAGCCGTTCCTTTACGACAACTGCACCGGCTGTCACGAGCCGCACGGTTCCAACTACCTGCCGCTGCTCATCAAGAACCAGCCGGCCTTGTGCTACGACTGTCATGGGGAGATCAAGAACGACTTCCTCAAGGTGAGCCATCACCCCGTCGGCACGATCTCACTCAACTGCAGCAGTTGCCACGACCCGCACGCGACCAACTACGTGGGGTTGCTGTACAGCGAGGGCAACGACATCTGCTACGACTGCCACTCGGTGCCGATACAGGCCAGCTACGACCTGTCGGCGCACCGATCGACACCGTGCTGGCGCTGCCATACGCCGCACGGATCCGACTGGGGCCCGCTGCTGAAGGGGCCGCAGCCCGAGGTGTGCTTCCCGTGTCACGCCAAGGTGGACTTCGATGACATCACCGGCGGCAACGACCGCAACAAGCACCCGGTGAGGCCGGTGTTCTACGACGTCAACGCCAAGAGCGCACTGTCGTGTACGTCCTCGTGTCACAACCCGCACGGCAGCCAGTTCTACTTCATGCTGCGGCACTACCAGTTCCCGTTCGACGGCAACTGTCTGATCTGCCACGGCGTTGTTCCTGGCGAGATCGTCGGCGTAGACTTCTGATCCTCGACCCGCTAGGAGCCGCTTCATGTCGCTGAACCCTCTTGCCGGATTCAAAGACCCGGTGCGCCGGCCGCGGTATCTCATCTGGTCGGCCGTCGGCATCGTCAGCGTGCTTCTGGTGATGATGGTCGCGCTCGGCGCCACGTCGAGCTACTGGTTCTGCGGCGGCTTCTGCCACTCGGTCCAGCTCGATCCAGTGGTCGCCTACGACGGTTCGTCGCACAACATGGTCGCGTGCATCTCGTGCCACCTCCCGGTCAACGCCGATCCGGTGACCTTCCTCTATCACAAGGCCCACGCCGGCATCGTGGGAGCGTACGAACTCGCGACGAAGACGTATCACGTACCGCTCAACCCCGTGAGCCACCTGGCGCTCGACGGCGCACACATGGGCTCCGGGCAGTGCACGCAGTGCCACTCGGAGAACCGTCTCATCACGCCGAGCAAGGGCATCCTCATCGACCACGAGGTCCACGAGGAGAAGGACGTCCACTGCACGGCGTGTCACAACCGGGTCGCCCATCCGGAGGCCGGGCTCGAGATCACGATGGTCGACCCGGAGAGCGGCGAGCCTGCCGCCCTGCATGCCGACTTCATGACGATGACCGCGTGCTTCCGCTGCCACACGCTCACGGCCGAGTCACCGTCCGGCGATGAGTACAAGGCCCCCGGCGAGTGTGCCGTGTGCCACAGCGCGTCGTTCGATCTCAAGCCCGCCAATCACAAGGAGGAGGGCTTCTACCCCAAGGGCCACGCGCTGCTGGCGAACATGGAGGTCGACCACGCCACGGGTCGTCCGGCCGAGTCGGTGCGCAAGCCGGTCGTCCACGGGGCGAGTGAGGAAGCGACCGCCGAGGCCGGCGGATCCTACGCTCCCTCCTCCGGCGACGACCACGTGCTGCATCTGGCGGACGTCTCGTCTATCGACTACTGCAGCACGTGCCACATCGTGGACACGTTCTGCGTCGACTGTCACGGTGTCGAGATGCCGCACCCCGAGGGCTTCCTCACCGGTCATGGCGAGGCGGGCAAGCAGCAGGCCGACTCGTGTGCGATGTGCCATGCCGGCGAGGGCCGCCCGGTCGAGGCCGTCGGTACCGAGTTCTGCAACGCATGCCACCACAAGACAGCAGACCCGACGCAGCCGTGGATCCCGCAACATATGGGCGCGGTGCGTGAAGGCGGCGCCCAGGCGTGCTTCGAGTGCCACAACCCGACGTACTGCGCCGCCTGCCATGTTCGGAGCGGCCAGTGAGTGACGAGGTACCCGAGGGCCCGGTTCCCGCACAACGGCGGTTGATCGCGCGCCTTAAGTACGTCGAGCCGAGTCAGCTCGTCGCCGCGATCGTCATCGTGCTGATCCTGGCCGCGGCTATCGTGGCAGTGAGTATCATCGGCTGGCCGCTCGGCACCGATCCGTTCGCCGATCTTCCAGACGATCCTTCGATCGTGGTGGGGCTGGTCGGCTCCTTCCCTGCAGAGGGCGAGGAACCCCTTGCCGAGCCGACGGGCATCGCCATCGACGGCTCGTGCGTCTACATCGCCGAGGCCGGTGCGGGCAGGGTGGCTATCTTCAACGAGAAGGGCGAGCGGACCGGCGAGGTCGCGCTCGACGTCGCGGACGGGCAGGCGAAGGCCGTGCCCACGTCAGTCGCCGCCGCCGGATCGGAGCGCTTTGCGGTGATCGACGCCCGGGGCGGGCGCGTGCTGGTCTTCCAGACCGCCGCAGACTCTGCGGCCCTCCTCTTCCGAGTGGGCGCCCAAGATGACGACACCGCGCCGGAGCGGCCGACGGCCGTCGCGTACCACGACGGTGAGATCTACGTCGCCGACGCCGCTGTCGGCGCGATCCACGTCTACGACGGCGAGGGCGCCTTCGTTCGCACGCTCGGCGCGGACGTGGAGCCTCCGCTCGGACACGTCGGCGGCATCGCGGTGAGCGACGAGAGGATCGTGGTGGCCGAGTCGGATCGGAACCAGGTCCGCGCGCTCGATCCGGATTCCGGCGTCGAGATCGGCGTGTTCGCCGATGCGTATTCCCTGCCGCGCGGAGTCGTGGCGGTGCGCGACGGAGTTGCCGTCGCAGAGGTGTTGGGCGCCGCCGTTCGTGTGTGCGACGCCGAGGGCGCACGGACGCACTCGATCGCCGCCGACACAGTCTCGGCGGACGCACCGTTCGCCCCGGAGGGGGTGGCGTGGCACGAGCGCTCCGGGCGGCTCTACGTCACCGACCCGGATGTGGGCCGCGTGAAGGTGTATGGAGTGCGGTTCTAGCAGCCACGGACTATACTGAGAGTTGCGACGATCGTCTCGCCGTTACCCGCGAGCGGGTACGCGGGTAGATGCTCAGTAGGCATGGCGGACCGGCCCTCGGGCGCTTGTGCACCGTGGCACGAGTCGTGCTGCTGAATATGTGACATACATCGAGGGGCTGGCTGCGAAGGGACCGGTGAGCGTGCGGCTTGCGCGGAGTGCATGGTGCCCTGGGGCAGCAACCGGAGCACGTGGTAGGGCGCGCGGCTTCACACGCGCTCTGTTCGTGGCGACCTTCACTGTGATCGTCGTCGCCTCACTCGCCTCCGTCGCCGCTGCTGCCGAAAGCCCGCACGGTGACTACAGCCCCGATCCCAACCTCGGCAAGTGCGGCACGTGTCATACGCCGCACCAGGCAGCCACATCCCGAGGGTTGCTGTCCGTCGACTCCACCTCCACGATCGTCACCCAGACGCTGTTCTGCTTCAAGTGCCATGCCGACGCCGGGCCGGCTGCGAGCAACGCGGCAGCGACCTTCGAGAGCGGGTTTCTGAGCGGTCACTTGGTCGAGGACGTGGCCGAAGACGAGAGTCCGGATCTCACCAACACCTGCTCCGGCTGTCACGACCCGCACTCGTCGGCGCCCGGGCTTCCGAGAGCCGAGATCAACGGCCAGGAGGTCAGCCGCACCGCCGAGCCGAACTCCTGGTGCCTCGCGTGCCATACGCCCGAACTCGCCACCAACTGGTCGGGCTCGGTCGGCAATGGCTACTACGACCTGCTCTACGAACTCTCGAGCCGCGATGCGAACGGCTATCCGATGACCGGCACGTTTCGCGGCGCTGCGGCATACGCGGCCAGTGCGCACGCGTCGATCCCCGCATCGGACAGCGTCGTGATACAGGCGGCGCCCGAGCGGACGGCTGCGCGCGTCGAGGGTGACTGCCTGTGGTGCCACGCGAGCCACCGGGGCGTCAGCGAGTACGACAACTTGCTTGGGACGTTCGGGCCGAGCGCCCCCGGCGATCCGGGCGCGGACGCGTGCTTTGGATGCCACGACCCTGACGATCCTGACCCCGACAAGGGCGAGTACGGCACCGGTCACTTCATCAGTTCGGCCGGCTCGGTCCTTCAGGCCGGCTCACCGCTGCCGTGTTACGAGTGCCACAATGCGCACGGCTCGAAGAACGGCAATACGCTGCTCATCCAGGACTCGCTCGGGTCGAACCTCGATCCCGGCACGCCCGCCGGGCAGTCGGCTTTCTGCTACTCGTGTCATCTGAGCTCGGACGGGTTCTGGTGGGACAGTGCGAGCGGGACCATGTCCGACGCATCCCTGGCGTCCGCGCCCGACTCGGTCACGAAGGTGGTGGCGGGGATCCCTCGTGAAGACATGATCGCGCTACCGTCCTCGATCGCGCAGCACGAGAGCACCACGCTCGAGGGCTGCAACTGTCATGGTTCGGCTCACTCGCCCAATCCCGATGGAGTCTCCGCTGGCGGTCAGTCGTGCTACGACTGCCACGGCACCCTCAGGCCGGAGATGGAGTGGGACGCGTCAGCACCGGCCGCGTTTGGTCACAGCGTCGGCAAGGACGGTCGCCGGGGCGACACGGCGGCGTATCCCGACTACATCACCGAGGACACCACCGATACGGTCTACTGTCTGAGTTGCCACGTCGATCACGACGAGTTCAACGCCGACAAGGGCGCTAACCTGCGGACGAGCATCGACGGCGTTGTCGCCGTGAGGACCGATCACACCGCCGGCACGTCCAACGGCATCTGTGTGAGTTGCCATTCGGTCGACGTGGGCGGTCTCGGGTACACGGTTGACGGTGCCGACTATGCGGGCGGTGCGCACGACTACGCGATCAGTAACGCCGCAATCGTCGGATATGACACGACGTCGGCCTTCTGGCCCAACTGCACGAAGTGCCACACGGATCCCGATGGCCTGGACGGCCGCCAGGATGGCACCTTCAAGATCGCGCCGCACTTCTCGGATACCGAGAGCCGGATCGCCAGAGCGCTCGGCGCGAGCGTGGTCTCCGGGAGCGCATCGACCGAGGAGAACCTGTGCTTCGCGTGCCACGACGAGGGGTCAGCCGGCAACGACGGCTACGGCTACAAAGCCATGGGATCGGCCGCCCGTAACGTGGAGTGGTACTTCACCACGACGACAGCCGGATACTCGGTCAACAGGCATGGTGTCGTCGGGTACGCGGGCGAGCATCAGGCGGATGAGGACCAGGTGCACATCTCGGCCAACCAGCATGTCGAGTGCGAGGACTGCCACAACCCACATACCCTCGGCAACGCCGCCCTCAACTCACGGAGCCGCACGAGGGGCACCAATGCGATAGAGGCGGGATCGCCGATAGCCGGCACGAGCGGTGTCACCGCCGTGTACACAGGCGGTGAGTGGTCGGCCCCCACGTATGCGTCTGGCGAGGCTACCAGGGAGTACGAGATCTGCTTCAAGTGCCACTCCGGCGCGAACACCGCGCTGACCGATACCGGATCTGACTGGTACAACGCAGCATGGACCAATGTGGCGCTCGAGTTCAATCCGAGCAACGACTCGTACCACCCGATCTATGCCGCGCTGCCCGTCTCCGACGCCGGTGTGAACAACGGCTCCAGCCGGCTTCTGAACGACAGCCGCGTCGGCAATCAGTGGACGGCAGGCCGCGGTCAGACCATGTACTGCTCAGACTGTCACGGTGACAGCGCTACGACTCCCCGTGCGCAAGGTCCGCACGGTTCGGCGCGGCCCTACATCCTGAAGGGGCGCTGGCCGAACAAGGCGGATGGCACGCCCTACTACCTCAGTTCCACGGATTCCGACCTCCTGTGCGTGCGCTGTCATCCGAATCTCAATGCCACCGGCGCGGGAAGCCTGACGCTCACGAACTCGGTTCATCGCGCCTCGCATCGCTCACTCGTCAGAGGTGAGTGCACGAACTGCCACCTGCTGATTCCTCACGGAGGCAAGGTGTCACGCCTCATCGTCGATGCCGACTCTTCGACGATGCCCGACCGGTATCGGGCCGCCAACGCCGCGATTCGGTCGTTCACCAAGCGAGCGGACTCGTCCGCGTACCAGCAGTCCGACTGCCAGGTGAGCTGCACCAACCATGCGTCCGCCGCCACCGAGAACTGGGACTAGTGTAGTGTGCGAGCCGTTCCGCGACCTTCCGAGCGCCTGATCACCCGCATGGTTCGCGCGCTACTGTCGCGCAGAGTGGCAGTGGCGCTCATCTTCGTCCTCATGTCCCTCGTGGCGCTCGGGTACGTGATCCCACGGCAGGGGACGGCTCGTGCTGAGCGGTTCGCCCTGGAAAGCCCCGAACTTGCATCGCTGCTCGCGACGCTCGGCCTCGACGACATCTTCGGCTCGGCTGTCTTCGCTGTGGTGCTGGCACTCGTTCTTATCGCCGCCACTGCCGCGATGGTTCATCAGGCGCGCATCGTGTGGCGACGGACGTTCCGTCATGCGGTCCCGCGCAGCGAGGCCACGTTCATCACCGACCGCCCACCCGCTGAGGTAGCCGCTGCACTGCGTTCGCACCGGTATCTTCCCGCGGGGACCGTCCTCGGCCATGGTCGTTACTTGCGTCAGCCGTGGGGTCTGTGGGGAGGACTCCTGCTCCATGTCGGTCTCGTCGTAGCGCTGGGGGCCGGGGTTCTCGTAATCGGGACCGAGCGACGCGCAGTCGCCGATCTTGCGGTCGGTGAGGTACTGGAGCCGGAGGGGATGTGGCTGTATGAGGCGGGTGGCCGGCTGTCCTCACCCCTGGTGCTCGACGCTCCGCTGGCGCTGGAGTCCGTCGATCCGACCTTCTGGCCCAACGATGAGCCGAGGCAGATCTCGAGCGTCCTGGTGTTCTTCGAGGATGCGGTCGAGGAGACCGTGACGATCGAGGTCAACCGTCCGGTGCGCCGTGACGGGCTGGTCTACTACCAGGACCAGGCGGTCGGCCATACGTTCCTGTTGGAGGTGGCACAGGACGGCGTGGTCGATCGGGTTCGCGTCGACGTGCCCTGGCCGCCTGACAGGGCGACGCCCTCGTATGCCGATGTCGCACTCGAGTCGGGCGGGGTACTGCAGCTTCGCTCCTCCGTGGATGACAGTGCGGCGGGCATGACCGGTGCCCCTGCGGTCGTCGTCCGTCACGCCCTCGGCGAGGAGCGTTCCGCGGCGGGCACCCTCACCGTCGGCGTCCCGATCGTGGTCGGACCTGTGAGCGTCACGCTCGCAGACACCCTGCAATGGTCGCGGATCATCGTCGTTCGCAATCACGGGATCGGCGTCCTGTTCGCCGGGTTCTTCATGATCTTCTTCGGCAGCGCGCTGATCTATATGACCGCACCGCGCGAGGTCTACGTCGACGGGTCAGGGGCCGACACGGTTGTCATCTGGCGGGCGTTTCGCTTTCGTGAGAGTGTCATCGAGGAGTACGAGACACTCCGCCAGGAGTTGCAGGGGAGAGAGAGATGACGGAAGCGCTGCTGATGCTCGACCCGCGGCTGCATCTGGTCGCCGCCGTTCTCTACGGAGTCGCCGCGGCTTTGGCCGTGCTTGCCGTTGTCGGCCGCAGGGATGCTCTGTCGCCCTGGGCGCGCCGCTTCGCGCATCTCGCACTAGCCGTGCACACGGCCGCGATCATCGCGCGATGGGTGGCCGTGGGCCATGGTCCGTACGTGTCCCGCTACGAGGTGCTCTCCGCAAACGCGTGGGTGGCGGTCGCCTTGTTCGCGGCTACTGCGATGCGGTTCAGGGCCGCCCGCTCCCTGGCGGTGTTCATCTACCCCTCGGCCCTCCTGATGATGGGCATCGGGCTGTACACGGGCCCGGAGGTCGAGCTGCTCCCGCCGACGTTCAGCGGCATCTGGCTGGCGCTTCACGTCGCGTTCTACTTCCTTGCCTTCGGCACCGCGCTGACTGCGGTTGGCGCCTCGGTGCTGTACCTGCTCAAAGCGCGCTCGCCCGACGGCCGTCTCGCAAGGGTTCCCGCGCCGCTTGAGCTCGACGCCCTCGCGTACCGGTTCGGCGGCCTTGCGTTCGCGTTCTGGGGGATCGGCATGCTCGCAGGCGCCATCTGGGCCTACTACGCCTGGGGGCGTTTCTGGGGGTGGGACCCCGTGGAGACGTGGTCACTCGTCACCTGGCTCGCGTTCGCGCTCTACCTGCACATGCGGCGCTTCTACGCCTGGAAGGGCGCCAGGGCGGCATACCTGCTCATCATCTGTTTCCTGCTCGCCGACGGGACGCTCTTCTTCACCTCGCTTATCGACGGCTCCCTCCACGCGGTGTACTTCCGATGAGGAAGGCTGTTGCGACGCTGCTGATCGCGCTGCTGCTCGCCGGACTCGCCGGTTGCGGATCAGGGGGCGCTGCGCCTGAGGCCTCCGCGGTGCAGTCCACCGTCCGTGCCTACAACGAGGCGCTCGCCCGCGCGTTTGCCACCATGGATATGAACGAGCTCAGCGCGACTGCCACCGAGGACCAGGCGCTCAACGAGTACTTCCTCATGGCCGCGCTCGGCGAGGGTCGCGTGCGTATGCTCTCCACGCTCGTGTCCATCGAGTTCGGTGACGTGGTGTTCCCTGCCGAGGGGCAGGCGAGTGTCACGACCACGGAAGTGTGGGACTACGCGCACGAGAGTCTGGATACGAGCGAGACGGTACGCGCCGAGCAGGGCGTGGTGTACCATCTGCGCTACGATCTCGTTCTCCTGGACGGACGTTGGCTCGTTGACCAGGTGACCGCGCTCGATGGGGAGCCTGCCGTCGGTGATGTCGTGCCGTAGCGTGTACGTGCCAGGGAGTGCAGCGATCCACTCGGTCGAACCTGCTGAGGGTATCATCGCGACGGCCTGGAGTTCAGGTATACTTAGCTTGCGCTGTCTGATGCACAGCGGACGTCAGTGATCGCTGCCGGGCTTGAAGCCCCCGTCCAGCAGGCTGCTCGTACCGCGCACGCGTGGCACAGCGCTTGTGCTTGCGGGCACAAGGCGTCGTTCGCAACGGACTGCGCTTCGAGGGCTTCGAGGGGAACAGTGGTCGTGGGATCAGCACGGGAAGCATCGTGTCTCAGGGGATCGATGAGGACACACCGCACCGCGCGCCGGCTGAGGCGCGCCTTTCCCGTCGTTGCCGCGATCTCGATCGTGTTTGTGCTCGCCATCGCCTCGACGGCCGGTGCCGAAAGTAGCCCGCACGGCAACTACTGTCCCGACTCGGCAACCGACACGTGCGGCATGTGCCACCGGCTGCACGAGGCTCAGTCGAGCAGCGGGCTTCTCTTCATCTCCGCCGAGCCGACCATCACGGTGGTCTCGCAGGCGCTTCTGTGCTTCAAGTGTCACGGTGACGCCGGTCCGGCGTCGGGCAATGCGAAGGCCTCGTTCGAACCCGAGTTGCCGAGCGGTCACGTGCTCGAGCAACGCCCGACCGGCGAGCAGCGCGACCTCACCGACGGGTGCTCGAGCTGCCACAACCAGCACTCGTCTGCGGACTCCCTGCCGAGGGGCGAGATCAACGGGCGAGTGGTGGATCGTGAAGTGGAGCCCAACTCCTGGTGCCTCGCCTGTCACGACGATGCCCAGAGTTGGTACACGTCCACGACCGAGACACCCTACCCGCAGCTGTCCTCACCCGATCGTGCCGCGGACGGCTACCCGGTTCTCGGGACCTTCCCGGGTGCGACGGTCTACGCGGATGCGGGACTGAACGCACACGCCGCGATACCGGGACGCGTCGTTGCAAACCCACTCGCGCCGAGTCGCGAGACGACGCGCGCGGCAGGCGACTGCCTGTACTGCCACTCGGCGCATCGGGGCGTGAGCGCGTACGACGGGCTTGTCGCCGGGTTCTCGGCCTCGAGCGACTCTCTGCAGGACGCCGAGGAGGGCGCGTACGCAGCCCTGTGCTTCCGCTGTCATGCGGGTGAGGACTCAGCGCTCGCCTTCGGTGGGGCCGCCGACATCCGCTCGCTGGTGACCCACGACGCCGATGATCCCGGTCACACCATCCGCACCGCCGGCGGCACCTACGTCTCCGGCTCGCCGCTGCCGTGCTACGAGTGTCACAACCCGCACGGCTCGGCGGGAAGCAACACGCGGCTGATCGCCGACACGGTGGGCGAGGAGCTCGATCCGCGCACGCCGGCGAAACCTGAGAACGCGGGCGCGAGTGCGGCGAAGGTGCGGCAGTTCTGCTTCGCGTGTCACACCAGCTACGACCTTGCGCCGGTCGGTCGCCCGTGGGGCTGGGACAGCGCAGATGGCGTCTATGAGGCGGTCGGCGCCGCCGACGAGATCGTCGGGTTGTCGCGCAGCGCCGCCGTGGGTGGGAACCTGCTGCGCCTACCGCTGGCCAACGGGCACAACAAGGATGACCTCAACAGTTGCTACGACTGCCATGGCGACATCCATCGCCCGATGGGTGGCGTGTCCAGCGGTGGCGTCGCGTGCTCCACATGTCACCAGGCGCTCAACGGCATGGCCCACGATCCGCCCGGGTACTTCGGCGATACCGACACGTACCACCACGTCCTGAACGATCCCAACTGGGACCAGGCGCCCGAGGCAGGCCCCTATCCGGTCTACGACCCGGTGACGTCGCCGACGCTCTCCTGCGTGAGTTGCCACATCGACCATGGCCAGTACGAGGCGCTCCCTGGAGGCATCGGCAAGGCGTACTCGCTCAGAAGTAGCGCCCGCGAAGCGTTCCCCACGCCGGTCAACACCGATGACGGGCTCTGTTTGAGCTGCCATGACTACTCCATCAGCGAGCGCATCTACCGGGCGCCCGAGGGGCAGAAGCCCAATGCCATGACCGCGACGGCTCTCATGCGCGTCGAGGAGCACCTGTGGTACGGGGATCCCGGGGCAACCCCTCCCGTCCCGCCGTCCCCGCACAACTACACCGTGCCGGGCGACTTCAACGACGGCTCGACGTTCTACGCCAACTGCGCCAAGTGTCACGGCACCCTCGGCGGTACGCTCTCGAGCGGGAAGTTCGCGGTCCATTTCTCTCCGGAGCAGCGGCTGATCAACGCGCTGGGTGACGCCACTGTCTACGAGGTCAACGAAGAAGAGATGTGTTTCCGCTGCCACAGCTTCCGCGCCGACGGTCTTCCGGGTGACATCAAGCCGATTGACGGCAGGGATTGGTACGGCAGCCCGGATGCGACGATGAGTAATGCGAGCCAGGCCATCTACTCCCAGATGGATCCGGACAACAACCAGTTCGGCCACAAGCCGCATGAGTACAAGGGTCTGCATCTCATCTCATCGGTCGACGAGACACAGCAGTACATCAGCGACAACAAGCACGTTGAGTGTGCCGACTGCCACAACCATCACGTGGTAGGCAAGGTCCGGCATGTGTACGGCACCGACAACCGCGTCTCAGACGCGATCCAGGGCGTTCGTGGCGTCGGGTTCAATGACGGCGCGCTTGCGACCCTCGCGCAGGACAACTGGGCTGTCGCCAATCCGATCACGTACGGTACCGGCGCGAATGATGAGCTGGAGTACAAACAGTTCGCGACGTATGAATACGAGATCTGCTTCAAGTGCCACTCGTCGGCCAACACCAAGCTCGACCTGTGGGGCGGAAAGATGGTGTGGACCGACTGGTCGAACCCGTCATCGCCGGGGACCGGCACGAACAACGCCGTGAACAACTGGACGAACGTCGCTCAGGACCTCAATGTGGGCAACAACTCGCGGCATCCGGTCTTCGCGACGCTCGGCGGCTACTACTACCCGTCTGTCTCGGCTGAGACGATGGTGCAGATCCCGGGGTACGCCGACACGGTCGCACGCGGCACGAGCTCGCTCGACGCCTATCAGGTCTCGAACGGCTGGGGCCCCGGGGACACGATGATGTGCTCGGATTGCCACGGAGACTCGAGTGCGCCGTTCGCGATGGTGGAAGACCCGCCGGGCTCGGGCACCTGGGTGCCCAACCCAGCCGCGGTCAACGTGCCTCAGGGCCCGCACGGAGCATCCGTCCGCTACTCGCTGCGTGGTCCTGGCACTGACTGGCCGGTGCGCACGGATCTCGCCACACCGCGACTGATCACGCTCAACGATCTCGGCAACGCGGCATACGCATCGAACATCTTCTGCTGCAACTGTCATCCAGCCGAGAAGGCCACAGACAACAGGGCTCACTCCGCGAGCAGGACGGGCCACGGACCCCGGGCGTGCGTCAACTGCCACGTGCTTGTCCCCCACGGCTCGAAGATGTCCCGTCTGATCGGTGACCGCGAGACAATGCCGGCGCGCCTTGCGTACCAGGGCAATCTGAGCAACATGATGATGTCGAGCTACCAGAAGGGCGCCTCGACGAAGAACTCGTGCTCGGTGGTTGCCGGATCGGTGTGCACCGGAGGCAGCGGCCACTCCGTCACCGGCAACCGGACCGGCGGCAACTGGGAGAACTGGTAGCGCCCGCTGCGGTATCCTGCGACCATGCCGCGTACATCCTCTATCGCACGGGCGCTTGATGCGATCACATCCCGGCGTGCCTCGATGGCACTCATGGCGTTCGTCGCTATCTGCGGAGCGGTCGGTGCGTGGGTGCCCCAGGGAGCCAACGTCTCACCAGAGGCGATGGCTTCATGGGAGGCGGACAACCGTGTTCTTGTGGGTATCACCCGGGCCCTGGGCCTCGATCACCTGTTCAGCACCTGGTGGTTCCTGACGGCACTCGGGGTGTTCGCGCTCGCCATGTCGATCGCAACCGTACGCATGGCAGCCGGGGCTTATCGTGCGACCGACGGACCTTCGGTCGTTCCGCATGCGATGGTCGTCGGAGGCTCGGTTGATGAGGTCGTCGAGCGCGCGCGTGCCGGCGGCTTTCGTGAGCGACGGCGGACCCGGGCCGGCCTCCGCGTGCTCGTGCGCCATCCGCTCGGCCTGTGGGGTCCGACGGTCCTGCACGCAGGAATGCTCGTGGCGTTGCTGGCCGCACTGGCCGCATCGGCTCTGACGTCTCAGGCCATTCTCGACCTATCGCAGAGCGAGGTCCGATCACCGGGCGATGAGTACCTCGTGACCGAGTCCGACGTGCTTGGGCGTGTTCCCGAACTCGGGCGGTCGGTGCGCTTCGATGACGCGAAGACGGAGACCTGGCCGGACGGATCCCTCAAGTCCGTGACCGCGACACTCTCGATCTCCGGAGATGACGATGGTTGGGTCGCGTACACAGCCTCACCGAACGACCCGCTCCATCTTGACGGTCACACCATATACGTCCTGCCCGGCGAGTTCGGTGACGCCGCGTTCCTGATCGTCACCGCTCCAGACGGGGCCGAGTACCGCATCCGCACGGAGTTCCGCTTCGTGCCCGAGGGCGAGGCCGGTTACGCACAGGTCGCCCCGGCGGGCGTGCCGGTGATCGACGCGCGCTGGGACCCCCACGGGGTTCGTGGCCCCGTCGCGTTGTCGTTGCGGCCGGCCGGTGACGATGAAGCGGAGCCGGTGACGGTGGCCCCTGGCGAGACCGTCGAGGTGGGGGAGTACTCGGTCGCGCTTGTCGGCATGGCTCAGTGGATGGGCTTCCGCATCGTCCGCCCGTACGCGATCGGCGTGCTGTTCTTCGGCTTCGGCATCATCGGGCTCGGATCGTTGATGCTGTACCTGTGGGTCTCGCGTGAGCTGGTGCTCGAACAGACGACCGACGGCGTCCGGTACGGCTGGCGCGCCGCGCGGATGGGACGAACGTATCTCGCCGAGCGGGATGCCATACTGGGCGTGGCCCCCGACGCAGGAGATGACCGGTGATGCAGCAGGCGCTGGCGATCGAGACACCGTTTCACATCGTCGCGCTGGCGGTCTACGCGATCGCTGTCGGTCTCACGCTGTTCGGTGTGATCATGTCGCGCCCGGTCTTCGTCCGTGCCGGGCATGTCGTGGCCCTCGTCGGGCTTGCCGTGCACTCCATGGCGCTCGGACTCCGGTGGTATGGCGCTGGCCATGGCCCCTATCTGACGCGCTACGAGGTGCTCTCGTCCAATGCGTGGGCAGCCATTGCGCTGTTCGAGGTCGTGGCGCTCAAAGACCGGCGCATGCGGGGCCTGGCCATGCTCATCTACCCGGCTGCCCTGCTCACGCTCGGGATGGGCGTGTACACCGGCTCGGAGGTTCAGACGTTGCCGCCGACGTTCACGGGTATCTGGCTCGTGCTGCACGTGTGCTTCTACTTCGTGGCGTTTGCGGCCGCGCTGCTGTCGCTCGGCTACGGGTTAGCATACGTCGCGCGTGATACGCGGCTGCTCACCCGTGCACCGGGCCTGCCCGACCGCGGTACCCTCGATCGCGAGTCGTACCGGTTCGCCGGGCTCACGTTCGCGTTCTGGGGCATCGGGATGCTTACCGGGGCGATCTGGGCGTACTACTCCTGGGGACGCTTCTGGGGGTGGGATCCTGTGGAGACGTGGTCGCTGGTCACGTGGTTCGTGTACGGTATCTACTTGCACGCGCGCCGCTTCTACGGGCTCAAGGGAAGGCGTGCCGCGCTGCTGCTTCTCCTCGGCTTCGCGCTTGCTATCGGCTCGCTCTTCTTCACGTCGCTGCTCACGACGTCGCTGCATTCCGAGTACTTCAGCTGACGGGTCGGCTACCATACACACCGGCCGGCGCCCGCCGGCCGCAGCCGCGGTAACGGGAGGCTGTATGCACTGGAGTCCGATGATGCGCGCCACCATGGGAACCCTGCTCGCCTGCGCACTGCTGTCGACTGCGGCCTGTTCATCGCCGTCCTCCGCCGATGAGCATCCTGCCGTCACCGTGGTGCAAGCGCTTCTCGAGCTGCGCCGCGCCGACGTGCACGATCCGGCCGCATATGCGCCGTACCTGCTCGAGTCGAGCGTGGCCACGGCGCTCGCGGAAGGCTCATCCGACCCGACCGGGACGCCGCGCGTTCCTGAGTGGGAGCCGCCGTACGTGAGCGCCGAGACGAGCACGACCGCCGATGTGGTCGTCGTCTGGAAGCCGGGCGCGGACTTCCCGGGCTGGAGCCCCGTGACCCTCTTTCTCGTGGTGCTCGACGAGGGTCGTTGGGCGGTCGCCGATGCGCTGGAGACCACGGCCGCTCCTGCGCCGCTCGGCGACGCTTCGGCCGGACAACCCGCTCAGGAATAACGGCTTTCAGCTATCCGGGTGAGTGCCTGTGCACGAAGGGCGTCCGATTCGTTAGACATCTCCCAAAGATGCGCTACCATTGTCCTATTCGGTAGCACATCCCGAGGAGGCCCTGCGGCGATGCCTGATGGACGGAACGCGCCAGACGCCACGCTCTACCGACTCTCGCTCTACCACTGCTACCTCGGGGAGCTGATCCGTGTCGGCGCTCCGGCCCGTATCACGTCGCGGCACCTCGCCGCCGAGCTCGGCATCAAGGAGGAGACGGTCCGTCGCGACATATCCTTCGTCGGCGACATCGGCCGGCCGGGCGCCGGGTACGAGCCCGCGGTGCTCTTCTCGGAGTTCACGAAGTATCTGGGGCTTTCCGAGGAGTACCCCATCGTCAAGATCGGGACCGCCAAGATGCTCGAGGCGCTCCAGGTCGTCTTCCCGGCCGACCGCTACGGCGTCAAGCCGGTGGCCTACTATTCGGAACTGCCCGAGGACGCCGGCGTGATGGTCGGACAGATCGAGGTCAAGCACCTCACCGAGATCCCCCAGATCGACCCTGCCCTCGATGTGAGCGTGGCACTCATCGCATGTTCGCCGGGCTGGGTGCAGATAGCGCTCGACCTGCTCGCCAGCGGCGGTGTCTCTGGTGCGCTGCTGCTGACCCCGGTCATCCGCATCCGTCGTCCCGAGGGGATGAACGTGACACAGCTGCGCATGCCGTGCGACCTGAAGTCGCTCGCGTGCCGGTGCCAGGTGCCGGTGGGCACCGTCGGGACGATGTGACCGCACGGGCCGCCGTCGGCCGAGGTGCTGGCGGGTCAGGGTGTGGCTGTCTCGTCCGCTGAGGCGTCTTCGGCGCGGTGCCAGTACCACTCATCGAGCAGCGTGTCGAGGTCGTCCGAGTACTCGCCCCACACGTCGGGGGGCGCGATCGCGGTGATGAGCACCTCACGGCCGTTCGTCCGGACCCAGACGTAGCGTGCGCGGAACGCGCGGCTGTTCCCGTCCGTGCCCGCGATGTCGATCGCCGATGCCATCCGTCCGCCTACGCGTGCATCGGCGGGCACACCGATCTCGACGTCCGTCCAGCCGCGCGTCTGGCTCAGGTAGCCAGCGTAGGCGACGAGCGCCTCGGCTACGGGTGTGTCGGTGGTCGCACTGCTCACATGGGTGACGATCGCGAGCGCCTCTGCGGGCTGTCCGGCCTCGGGAAGCGTATCGGCGGCGTAGACCGAGATCGCGCTCGGCTCGATCATGTATTGCCAGGTCGCGGGGATCTTGAAGTGGAACAGGCTGCTTGAGTCGGTCACGTCCCGCTTGTCGGCGGCCGCGCCATCGCACGCCGGGAGCACGGCCGAGATGACGATCAGCGCCGCGGCCAGAGCCAGGCGCGAGAGGAGTGGGGGGAGTCCAGGACGGGGGCGCATGAGCACTCCTTTCTCGGATCGCAGCGCACCGGCTGCGCGTGTGACCGATCGGGCGGGATGGGATCGTTCGTTCAGACTTACTCGTTGACGCGACTGTCGCCGCTCCATAGTCTGAGTCCGTTATGCGGATATCAATCTTAAGCGACGGAGCGTCGCGCGTCATCCATGGTGTCGCACTCGGTGCGGTTGTCGCGGCGCCGTTGGTGCTCGTGCCTGTGGTTGCCGACCCCTATCAGCCCGGGCGCGCACTGGTGATCGCGGCCGCCGGGCTTGCGGCGGCGACTGCGGGGGCGGCGAGCCTGCCCCGTACCGCGACATCCAGGATCGCGCTGGCGGCACTGGCGACAGCCGCAGCCCTCGTCGTCGCGTCCGCCCTGCTGTCTCACCCGGCATCGGCCGTCTTCGGTGTACACGGACGTTTCCAGGGCCTGGTCTCCGGTGCCGCCGCGCTTGTGAGCTTCTCGATCGGCATAGGTGCGGCTCGGCGTGCCCGGGTGGTCCCGCGCGTTGCGGCGGCGGTGCTCATGGTGGAGTCGGTCGTGGTCGCGTGGCAGCTGGCGACCGGCAGACCGCCGACCGGCACCATGGGCAACCAGGTGCTTGCTGGCGGTTGGATGGCGATCGCGGTGGCCCTCGTCGCTGCGGGCGCCCGTGCAGAGCGTGGCCGAGTGGCCGCGATCCTGTGGAGCGCGGCTGCAACTGGCGTACTCACGCTTGGCGTGATCGGATCGCGCGGCGCATGGGTTGGCCTGATCGCTGCGGGCGTCGTTCTGGGAATCAGCGCGCGACCCCGGGTGCGTCGCTTCCTGCTTGCGGGGACGCTGGGGATCGTGGTTGCCGGTGCGGCGCTCGGTGGCGGCGGGTCGCTCGGCAAGCTCGACCCCGCCGCTCTGTCGACAGGATCGGCCGCGGCGCGCGCGGCGATATGGACGGGCACCGCCGGGCTCATCGCCGATCGCCCGCTGACCGGAGTGGGCCCCGGCCGGTTCCTGTACGGGTTCGCGCAGTATCAGCCTGCCGAGCACGCGCGAAGCGAACCCGGCGTGCGCCCGGATCAGGCGCATAGCCTGGTACTTCAGACTGCCGCCGAATCGGGTATCCCCGCCGCATTCGCAGCGCTCGTCTTTGCCGGGGCAGCGTTCATCGCTGTCGCCAGGCGGCTGAGAACCGCAGACGGGATCGCGCTGGTAGCGTGTGCCGGGTTGGCAGCGTGGGGTGGGCAGGCACTCTTCGGCATCTCGACGATCGAGTCCGATGGCCTGGCGTTCATGCTGGCGGGCATCGCGCTCGCGCGCACTGACGCACCCGTGGTCCCGGCGGGCGCCGGCGCCCGCCTGAGCGTGTCTGCCCGGGTACTCACGGCAGCACTCTCACTCACGCTCGCTCTCTCGTGCGTGTGGTACCTGCGGGCGGACGCTGCGTACGAGCGTGGCGTCCGGGCGTTCTTCGACGGTGAGATGGCCCACGCATGGAAGCTCGAGACGACGGCCATCGCGCTCAATCCGCTCGTCGACACGTATCGGGTTGCCGCATCGGATGCGGCACTGTACAACGGCGGACCGAGATCGACGGCGCTGGCACTCGTGGAACGCGGCCTCATCCTGGAACCCGCGAGCTACGATCTTGCGCTGGCGAGGGCGCGCCTGCTCGGAAGTGCTGACGGGGAGCCCGACGTCGTGATCGGTGCCTATCTGTCGGCGATCGAGCGATATCCCCTCGGCATCGAGGTCAACTACGAGGCCATGGACGTCGCCGTGCGCTACGGGCGTGGGGATGTCGCTCGCGGCCTGGCGGTCGCGATGCTGCGGACATATCCTGATGACCCGGTGGCACGCGCGGTGGCGGAGGAGGCGGGCGATGGCTACTAGAGCTCATCGGCGCACCTCACGGATCTCGCCTCTCGCCCGTCGGCGGCTCTCGTTCGCCCTGCCGATCGTCCTGGTCGGGGTCCTTGCGACCCTGGTGGGGAGCGGTATGGCCGTTCAGGCGAGCATCGGCTGCACGTCCTGTCACGTGATGCGCCCGTTCGTGACGGCGCACGCATCCGCCGTACATGCCGCCGTGCCGTGCGGCACGTGCCACGCGCCGGGAGGTCTCGGCACCGCGCTTGCCGAGGGCGTTCGCGTCGCCGGATGGGGACTTGCGGCGCTCGGCGGGGCGTCGCCCGGCGTCACGACGGTGTCCGACGGGCCGTGCCGCGACTGTCACGACGCGTCCATCGCGGTGACCATCGAGGCACGCGGTATCGCCGTGCGCCACGCCGACTTCATCGAGCAGCCCTGTGCCGAGTGCCATGGGGGTAGTGCCCACCGCGTCGAGGGACGCTTCTACCGCGTGCTGGAGATGGACGATTGCATGGGTTGCCACAAGAGCGCCGCAGACGACCCGGGCAGTTGTGAACTGTGCCACGTCGGCGGCGGCGAAAGGCGGCAGGGGGCGACGTCGTGGCGGTCGACACACGGCGCGGCGTGGGAGTCCACGCACGGGATGGGCGAGGTCCGTACGTGCAGCGCGTGTCATGCGACCCGTTTCTGCATCGACTGTCACGGGGTGCGCATCCCGCATGCCGCCGATTGGATCGTCACGCACGGCCAGAGCGCACTCGGCGAGCCCGGCTCCAGGTGTGTCACGTGTCACGAGCCGACGTTCTGCTCGGACTGCCATGGGATGGAGATGCCGCACCCGGAGGGCTTCCTGCCCGCACATGGGCCCATCACCCTCGACCTGGGGCAGGACGCGTGCGTGACGTGCCACGAGCCTGTGAGCTGCGACGTGTGCCACCTTGCGTCGAGCCATCCGAACATCCCCGGCGTCGGCATGGGTCACGGGTGGTGATGGCATGAACGCACAACAGATGGGTGACCTCCTCGACCGCATAGGTCACGGCGCGTCTCGGATCTTCGAGAGGATCCCGCGCGTGCTGGACAACCCACTCGGCTACACGCAGGAGGCGTTCGTGCTCGCGGCGCTGGCTGCGGTCATCGCCATCCTTGTGCTGCTCTTCGCACTCCTCGCGATCGAGAACCGCCCCGTTCGTCTCGCCCAACGTTCGCTTGCGTATCGCCGGCGTCCTGACCGGGCAGCTCTGCGCACGGGTATCGTGCTTGCCTCGATCCTCGGCGTGTCGGCCATCCTGGCGATGGCGCCGCTCCTCCCGGCGGTCGGAAGCGCATGCGCTGCGTGTCACACCGTCGCACCGGCAGTCGAATCGTGGGAGGCCGACCCGCACCGTTCGGTTTCCTGCTACGGGTGTCACGCGCGCCGCGGGATCGTCGGGGTCCTTCAGGCTGGCGCCGAGGGTGCCGCGCGACTCCTGGGCGGCCGGGACTCCGGCGGAGCCCGGGCACCCGTGTTCCAGGACCGGTGCCTCCGATGTCACGGTGACATCGGCTCAGGGTTGTCCGGTGGCGCGGTGCGCATGCGGCACTCGGACGTGATCGCCGCTGGCTACCCGTGCCTCGGCTGCCACCCGACCGTGGGGCATGCCGCACTCGAGCGTGAACCGCTGCCGGTCACACGTTCCCGCATGAGCACGTGTCTGGTGTGTCACGACGGGGTCAGCGCACCGTCCGAGTGCACCGCGTGTCACGACAGCCGGCCGTCGGACACGATCAGTACGACCTCACCCGGCACCACGCGGGCCCCGGTCACCTGTGAGGGCTGTCACGCCGAGGAGACCGATCGTGCGTGCGTCGAGTGCCACGGCCTCGTCCTGCCGCACCCGGAGGAGTTCCGGGGCGAGCACGCACGCCTCTCGTGGCGCGACCCGGGCCTGTGCGCGGGCTGCCACGAGGCCGCCACACCGCGCAACGGCTGTGACTGTCACGGGGACGTCAACGTGCACGGTACGTACAACGAGTGGTTCCCGCGGCATGGTCCGGCGGCACAGGCCGCGTGGCCGGGAGGGTGTCGGTGCCACAGGGATTCGTTCTGTCTCGTGTGCCACGCACGCGTGCCGTGATGCGAGGCACGAGACGCGCGGTTGAGGTGTGGCCCCTGCGTTGCTAGGATACGGTGTCATTCAGGTTTCGTTAGCGAGCGGACGAACTTCACGTCCGCGTCAGTGTGCCGAAGGAGTTGACCTGCCGGTGTCAGAGAGACTGAAGGCTCGTCGCGTGGGCGGTGGTCCCTCGCCGATGGTCGTCATCCTGCTTGCTGTGATCGTGGGCCTCCTCGCGCTCATCGTCGTCTTCCTCGCCAACAGCCCGCTGTTCGACGAGCCGACCGCGCTCGATCTGTCCCGGCAAGAACTCGTCACGGCTCTCGACGCCTCGCCGGGCGACCCCGACCTGCTGATGAGCCTGGCCGAGGTCGAGTACGAGCTGGGTCGCGAGCAGGAGGCCTTCGAGCATGCCGAGCAGGCGGTCGCCAATGCAGGCGCAACGCCGCTCATCAACATGCGTCACGCGATGCTGCTGATGCGTGAGGGCCGCGTGGCCGAGGCCAGGTCCGCCCTCGAGGCTGAGATCGCGCTCGACGACTCGCAGGCCGAGGCGCACTTCCTGCTCGGCCAGGTCCTGCGCGAAGAGGGTGATCTCGAGGGCGCCATCGCGTCGTTCGAGCGCGCTCTCGGACTGAGCCCGACCAACGGTGACTATCGACTGCTGTACGCCGACGCACTGGCGCTCGCGGGCCGTGACATGGAGGCGACAGCCGCGTACGAGAGCGCGCTGGCGGTCCTTCCCGGAGACGAGCGAGCCATCCAGGGTCTTGCCCGGCTCGGCGTCACCTACGTTGAGCCGACCGGCACGGTCAACCCGCACGATTCAGGTGAGTAAGGACTGTCTGCGACTAGGAGTCGAATAAGATGCCCTCGAAACGGCCGCTGGTCTTCGTCATCGTTCTCGCGCTGATCGTGCTTCTCGCGCTCGGCGGCTTCGCCCTGTGGCTGTTCGGCCGTCCCGGCTCCGATGCGGAGAGCGACGGACGAGGCGCCGCGGACTCGGGCATCGTGTCCGTTCGCGTGATCGACGCGTACGATGGTGCCCGCGTGCTGACCCCGGTGGGCATCGGCTCCGGCAGCAACGGCGGCTTCTTCGTGACGCTGCGTGACGTCGCCCGCGTCGTCGAGTTCGACCGTGAGGGCGACTTCGTCCGCGCCTGGGGGGAGCGCGGCCTCGGGGCCGGCCAGATGATGGTGCCGCTGGGGGTCGCGGTCGACAGGGCAGGCGGGCGCGTGTACGTGACCGACCGCTCGAGACTCAGGCTCATCTGCTACGACCTCGAAGGCACGCTCCGCTGGGAGGTGCCTGTACTCAATCCGCTCACGCCCGCCGTCACGCCCGACGGGGTCGCGGTATCGACCTTCGGGCCCATCGCGCTGCTCGATGCCGAGGGCGTCGTGCAGGGTGAGTATGGCTCCCGGGGGGAGCTGCCCGGGCAGTTCGACTATCCCCGCGGCATCGCGATCGGCGATGACGGCACAGCTGCCTTCATCGCCGATTCGAACAACGCGCGTGTCCAGCGGATCCGCTTCTCCGGTGAGACGACCGCGACGGTCGACTGGGTGCTGGGACGGCCACCACTGAACCAGGACGATGCGTCGACGCTCTTCGGCATACCCGCGAGCGTGACCATCGACGATGAGGGTCACCTGTACGTTCTGGACGGTTTTCGCGCTGAGGTGACCGTTCTCGATCCGCTCTCTGGCGAGGAGTTGCACAGGTTCGAGTTCCCGACCGGGACCGCTGCGGGCCAGGTCTACATGCCGAGCGGCATCGCATTCCTGAGCGGCGATACGTTCGCCATCACGGACACGGCGAACGACCGTATCCAGATCTTCCGTCTGCTGCTGCCGGAGCGCAACACGGTGATCGCGCGTTCACCCTGGCTCATCTACCTTCTACCGCTGCTGCTTCTGCCCGCGCTGCTGTGGTTTGGCCGGAAGCGCTGGTTCGTGACCAAGGAGACACTCGAGCGGGCTGCCGGTGAAGGGCGCCTCCGGCTGCTGGCCGCGGTGCTCAAGCGCATGTACGTGCTGCCCGAGGTCTACGAGATGTATCGCGACGTGCAGGAGGACGGTGTCGCACTCGACGGGTACCTGCAGGCTCTGGACCGTCCGTCGGACCGCACGGGTACCGCCGAGGAGACCCTCGCGCACCTGGCCAGGCGCGCGACGATGCAGAAGCTCTTGCTCGCGCGGCACAAGATCGTGTGCGCGGACCCGGCCCAGTGCGAGCGTCTTGCCGACCGGGGGAGTCGCGTCCGTGGTTACGACGAACTTGTGAGCGAGTACGTCCTGGAGGACGAGGAGAGCGGCGAGTGATTAGCTGCTAGCGCGTGACATCGTGACTCCGTGAACGAATAGCGAGCGCCCGATTTCGGTCGGGCGCTCGCTGTCTTGCTGTCTGCCAGCAACTATATGGGCAGCGTAAGGCAACTATTGGCAAATCTGATGGTCAAATGTGTTGCAGTCATGTTCGTTCATTCACTAACATAGTCACAGAGCATCGTTGCCGCACGCTGTGCGTCATGCGGCAGCAGACGCTCTCCGTCTTCGAGAGGGGGTGAATCTGTAATGACGGGACTTACTCAAACACCGCAAAGGGAGGTAAGGGTGTCTAAGAGGATCGCGCTACTGGCGCTCGCCGCCGTCGCGATCGTTGTGCTGGCGACGGCTCCGGCCTTCGCCGAGGGGTACAACGCTCCGACGGAGTACACGCGCGCCAACGGGTACTTCTCGGGTCCGCATGGCGGTTACACCACGACTACCAACAAGTGTGCCGACTGCCATTCGACCCACTACGCGACCGGTAGCTTCATGCTGCTGCGCGCCAACTCACGTGAGGCCGCCTGCGACTACTGTCACGGCGGCGGTGGCGGTTCGACCATCAACATCATGATGGACAACGAGTACAAGACGATGACCGCCGACTTCGACTACGCCGACGGTGTTGCTGTTGTCGATGGTAGCTCGGGCGCTGGCACAGGCCATACGCTGGGATACACGGGCAATGCTCCGACTGATATCAAACCTGCGTATTCGCAGCCGAAGGGTCTTGCCTGCTTCGACTGTCACAGCCCGCACGGTAGCTCGGCACGCATCCTGACCACGTTCTCGAACCCGGGACGTGCGATGGGTACGAACAGCACCGTGCTGAAAGTCGGCGATGCCGGCTACGTCGGCAACTCGCTCGACGGCGTGCTCGACGGTGCGAACCGCGAGGACACGACTGTGGCCGAGTGGGGCATCGACCCGGTGCACGGCAACTTCAAATGGTGGAACGGCACGCTCGTGGTCTACCGGCCGATCTGGCCGAACGGCCGCTTCCTGCTGCTGAAGAACCCGCACAGCGATGTCACAGAGCTTGTGGCCGACACCGTCGTGACGTCTGCGGCTAACGAGACGGCTACCAACGGTGTCAACAAGTACAAGATCGACTGGGAGGAGCCGCTCGGCCCCGCCGACGGCACCTACGGTGGCTACCAGGACAACGACAGCGACAAGGACTCCGCGAGCGGGTTCCCCTTCATCTACAACGACGGGGATCCCACGACCGGCGGCTTCCTGTCCCTGTCCGAGTTCTGCGTGGACTGCCACGACGGCACGGCTGGCGCATCCACGCAGCCTGCCGAGGTCTGGACCCCCGCAGGCACGAGCGGATCGTCGGAGGGCACCTACACGGTGTCGTACTCCCACGACACGCAGCCGCGCCATTGAGCACGCCAGATGCCCATCGGGACCGATGGGGACGGGCGTGACGACAACGAGGGACCGCACTGCCGCAACTGCCACGTCGGCGCGAACAACTGCTACGTGTGCCACAGCGATGCGACCACACCTGGTCCGTCCGCGGCTTACACGGCGGTCACCAGTGCGCCGGTGAGCAACAAGACCAACTACGCGGCGCAGACGTTCGTCCGCCAGAGCGCTGTGGTCGGCGCGGTCGGCGAGGCCTGCCTCGACGGTGGCTTCAGCTTCCCGCACCGCACGCTCGGCAAGGACATGCTGAAAGATGAGCTGTTCGGTATCGACTTCGACGGCACCGTGATCGCCGCCGGCGTGGTCCGTACCGCGAACACCGGCGCGCTCACGGCCGGTGACATCTCGGCCGACAAGCAGTTCGAGTACTGGGTCGCCGAGGACCGTAACAGCACGTCGATCATCGCTGCGGTTCGCAGCGACTCCGGTACGCTGGAAGGTGTGGCGGCCGAGAACCTTGACTCCGTGTGCATCGACTGTCACGGAGACGGCACTTACTGGCAGGGTGACAACCCGGCTCTCATGAAGACCACGACCACGTCGCCGCTGCCTCTGGGCACGTACGGGTCGGGCACGGTCATGGGCTGGGAACTCCTGCTCAAGGGTCTGCCGTAAGGCGTTCGAACGGATCGACGGCGATCGTGTGATGGTCGCTGCGGAGGGCCCGTACCCACAGGGGTGCGGGCCCTCCTCTATCGTGTCGCGTAGGCAGGGCTGACAGCCCCGGCGGCGAATTCTCCACCACAGGCCCTGTGCTATACTGCGCCGTCGTTCTGTCATGACTTCCCGCGGGGATCCGCGGTGTGAGAGGACCACCTTCTGATGCCCAAAGCGGACCTCGTCCTGCTGCATGCGCCAAGCGTCTACGACTTTCGCGAAACCTCCATCATGTACGGCCCCGTCTCGGACCTCGTGCCATCGAGCCCGATCTTCGAGATGTATCCGCTCGGCTTCACCACGATCGCCGAGTACATGGAGCGGCACGGATTGATGGTCCGTCTGGTCAACCTCGCGGTGCTCATGCTTCACAAGCCGAAGTTCGACGTGGAGAGGGCGATCCGCGAGATGGACCCGGTCGCCTTCGGCATCGACCTGCACTGGGCGCCGCACGCTCACGGATCGATCGAGGTCGCGCGGCTGTGCAAGAAGTACCATCCGGACACGCCCGTGGTCTTCGGCGGGTTCACGGCTTCCTACTATCACGAGGAGCTCATCGGGTACGACTGCGTGGACTACGTCGTGCGAGGCGACTCCACGGAGGAGCCGTTCACGCGTCTGATGTACGCGCTCAAGCGTGGCGGTAGTGTCGCCGATATCCCCAACCTTACGTACAAGGACGCGTCGGGCGCTGCCGTGGTCAACCCGCTCTCGCACGTGCCGGCGACCTTCGATCACGTGAACCTCGACTACCGTTTCTCGATGCGTTCGGTCATCCGCGACCGCGACATGGTCTCCGCGCTGCCGTTCAAGGGCTGGCTGTCCTACCCCGTCTCCGCGTCGCTCACGTGCCGCGGCTGCACGCGCAACTGCGTGACCTGCGGCGGCTCGGCCACGGCGTTCCGCGAGCACTTCGGCCGCGATCGTGTCGCGTTTCGCGATCCCGAGTTGCTCGTCCGGGACATCGCGCACATCGCTCGCCACATCCCCGGTCCGGTCTTCGTGCTCAATGACTTCCGGCAGGCCGGCGACGACTACGTGGACGCGTTTATCACCGGACTCAGGCGCATCGACTTCAAGAACCCGATCGGCTTCGAGTTCTTCACGCCGCCTTCCGAGGACTTCTACGCGCTGCTCGACGAGAATCTCAACGACTACTCGGTGGAGGTATCAGCCGAGAGTCACGACGACGCTGTTCGTGCGGCGTTCGGCAAGCCGTACACGTGGGAGGCCCTCGGCGCGTCGGTCGAGGCGGCGTTCCGTCACGGCTGCCAGCGGTTCGATCTGTACTTCATGACCGGTATCCCCACGCAGACGGCGAACTCGGTGCTCGACACCGTTGAGGCGGTGGAGCGGCTGTACGAGCGCACGGGCAACGACCCCCGGCTGCTTCCCTTCATCGGACCGATGGCGCCCTTCCTCGATCCGGGCTCCATGGTGTTCGAGGATCCCGAGCGGTACGGGTATACGCTGCGGGCGCGCACACTCGAGGAGCACCGGCAGCGGCTGATCCAGCCGTCATGGAAGTACATCCTGAACTACGTGCCCGACGCGATGACCTTAGACGAGATGGTCGACTCCACGTACGAAGCGGCTCTCGGACTGAACCGCGTCAAGGCGAAGGTGGGGGCGGTCGACGAGAAGACCGCGAACGCCACCGAGCGGCGCGTACTCGAGGCGCAGATAGCGATGGCGCGGATAGATCACATCATGACCCACGAGGAGCCGCAGCGCGGGACCCTGCTCACGGCGTTCAAGCGCGAGATCGACGTGCTCAACGAGAACACGGTGTGCGAGAAGTCCGAGCTCAACTGGCCAGCACGCCTCGACTCGGGACACTTCTTCAATAACGCCCGACTCTGGTTCCGCGTGAACATCGAGACGCTGTTCCCCCGGCTGCGGCCGGTGGACAAGCGCTTCATGGACGGGGAGTGATGATGATCAGGCGTGCCGACGACAACGCCGCAGGTCGCCCGACGACCGACCGGGTCAAGCAGATCTTCAGCACGATCGCTCCCGAGTACGACCGGTTCAACGCGCTGTCCAGTCTCGGCATCGATCGTCACTGGCGGGCGAAGACCGTGAAGCTCGCGCGTCTCAAGCGCAACTCGGAAGTGCTCGACCTCGCCGCCGGAACCGGCGATCTCACGCTGGCGCTTGCGAGGCTCGGCGCGCCGGCTCGCGTGCTGTCCACCGACTTCGTGCCCGAGATGCTCGACGTCGGGCGCGCGAAAGCCGCCGAGTACGAAGGCGACACCGTCATCGAGTTCGCCGTGGTCGACGCACAGGACCTGCCCTTTCCCGACGAGAGCTTCGACGTCGTCACCGTTGCCTTCGGCGTCCGCAACCTTCCGGATCGTGCGGCGAACTTCCGGGAGGTCTACCGCGCACTGCGTCCCGGCGGGCGCTATGTGGTGCTCGAGTTCAGTCGCCCGCCCTTCCCGCCGTTCCGCGCGTTCTACCACTTCTACCTGCGCACGGTGATCCCGTTCCTGGGCGGTCGGCTCACGGGGGACCGGGAGTCGTTCCAGTACCTCAACGAATCGATCCTCCAGTTCCCCGGGCAGGTAGCGCTCGCCGGCGAGCTGCACCGCGTCGGCTTCAGCGAAGTCATGTGGCACAACCTCACGTTCGGCATCGTCGCGGTACACGTCGCGGTGAAGTAGGCCTGGTGGAGTGGCTGGCCCCGAGCGTGTAGGATTAGGGCCCGACACGTCCCACCGCGGAGGTCCTCCAGATGCTGCTTCTCGCACGTTACGTGCTTCCCGTGAGCGGTCCCCACATCGATGACGGGGCGGTGCTCGTGCGCGGTACCGACATCATCGAGGTCGGCGCTCGCAGCGATCTGCTCGCGGCGTATCCCGACGAGGACGTCCTCGACTACGGCCTCGCTGCGCTCATGCCGGGCTTCATCGACCTGCACACGCACCTCGAGTACTCGGTGTTCCGCGGCGTGGTCGACGACCTCCCGTACTCGCGGTGGAAGATGGAGGTCCAACGGCGCGAAGCATTCCTCTCCGAGCAGGACTGGGCGGACTCGGCGATACTCGGCGCGGTCGAGGCGATCCGCTCGGGCATCACGACGATCGCCGATGTGAGTGACTCCGGCGCGGCTGTGGCGGCCGCCAGCGACTCGGGGCTACGTGGCGTCCTGTACCGCGAGATCTCGACCATGGACACCGCTGCGATCGACAGCGAACTGTCGCGCGCGTTCGCCGACATGGCCGAGTGGGCGACGCGGACCGACCCGGACCGCTTGTCCATCGGCATCGCGCCGCACTCCCCGTATACTTGCCATCCACGGCTCTTCCAGTCGATCGCGGAGGCGGTGGGCGGCGCGGACACGCATGTGGCGCTGCATCTTGCCGGTTCGAAGGACGAGTACGACTTCGTGAAGTATGGTTCGTCGCCCCTCGGACAGGACTTCCGGACGCAGTCCGGCTGGGCCGACCAGCCGTGGATGCCCACGGGCGTCAGCCCCGTGCGCTACATCTATCAGTGGGGACTGCTCGACCTGGCCAACGTGATGGCGGTCCACTGTGTGCATGTGGACGATGACGACATCGCTATTCTCGAGCGGACGGACGTTGCCATCGCCTACTGCGCCCGGTGCAATGCGAAGCTCGGTATGGGCACAGCCCCTCTTCGCAAGTTCTCGATCCGCGAGTTGCGCGTGGGACTCGGCACCGATTCGCCGGCATCCAACAGCACCATGGACTTCTTCGACGAGATGCGGGTCGGGCTGCTGATCCAGCGTGGTATGCATGGCGAAGACGGCTTCTTCAGTTCGAAGACCTTCATCACGATGGCCACGCTCGATGGCGCCCGGGCGCTCAAGCTCGACCACCTGATCGGCACGCTCGAGCCCGGCAAGCGAGCGGACATCATAGCCGTCGATCTGTCGCAGAGCTACCAGGTGCCCACCCAGAACCCCTACAGCGCGCTCGTGCACACCTCGAATCAGGAGGATGTGCTGATGACGATGGTCAACGGGTCCATCCTGTACGACCGTGGCCGCTTCCTGACTCTCGATCCGGAGGTCATGCGAGACCGGCTCGAGGAGATGCGGCTGAAGGTGCGGGACTGATGTCACGTGCATGAGCAGGGGATTGTGATCACCGTCCGTGACGGTACCGTCGACGTCCGTATGCAGGTCTCGGCGGCCTGTGGCGGCTGTAGTGTGTGCTCGCAGGGGTCCGGCGGCGAGACCGTGATGCATGACGTGCGAGACGAGTTCGGCGCGACCGTCGGTGACGAGGTGAAGGTCGTCATCCCGGACACGATCCGTTCCCGGGCGGCCATTGCCGTCTTCGTGGTCCCCGTGCTCGCCCTGTTGCTCGGATACTTGGCCGGTTTCTTGCTTGGCGAGGGGCTGGGACTGAACCCGGAGATCACGGGCCTGATAGGTGGTCTGGCCTCGGCGAATATCGCCCTGCTGGGTATCCGGGCGGCCGAGCGCCGGCTCCAGCGCAACGCCCGCTTCTCCCCGAGGGTCAGTGCTATAATCTCGCGAGGTCGCGAGCGCCCATGAGGCGCCCGGTGACCAGAATGACCGATGACCGAGGAGGTATTCGTACGTGAGCGATCAGGACTTCTTCTTCGACGAGGACGAGGCTCCGGCCCCGTCTGCCAAGGACGCATCCAAGTCCGGCGCCAAGAGCGCACCCGTGAAGGCGCCGAGGAGTGCCGCTGCGTCTGCGAGCGCGACATCGCCCGCGTTCTTCGAGCAGAACGTCAGCATGATGGTTGCCGCGCTGATGACGGTCGTCGGTCTTCTCGTCGGCGTGATCATCGGTTTCGTCGTGGCTCCCGGAGGGACCGCCGTCAGTGGGACGACCACGACGACCGGCACGGGCGTACCCGCGCCGCAGCTCTCGCCGGATCAGCTTGAGTCAGGGCAGCTGCCCGAGGGTCATCCACCCATCGAGGGCGTTGGTGAGACGACCGAGACGGCCCCGGCCGAGGGTGCTGAGGGCGAGTAGAACCGAATCCGCGAGGCCCGGCCGCGTGAGTCGGCCGGGCCTCCTGTGTGTCTGGAGGACAGAATGGCATCGAAGTCGCCAATGGCGGTCAACAAGTCACAGACGCCGATGTGGATGCGCGTGGTGATCATCCTCGTCGTCGCTTCGTTCGGCGTCGGTGGTATCGCGGTCATCATCGCGAGCCTGAGTGGCACGGGTGGCGGTACGAACGCGACCGACGGTGCCACAGGTACGAGCGGGATCTTCTCGGAGACCTACCAGCCGCGCGTCGACGCCGCGCTCGTTGCGGCGCAGTCCAACCCCACCAATCCCGACATCGTCATCCAGGTGGCCCACGCCTACTACGAGTGGGCGGTCGAGATCTATCAGAGTGGCCAGGCGGCGGCCTCCATACCGTTCTGGCTGAGCGCGGTCACGTACTACGATCAGGTGCTCGCGCTCAGGCCTGACGACGAGGTGGCGCTCGGCAACAAGGCGTTCGCCCTGTACTACGGCCAGAGTGCCGACGCCCCGGCCGCGCTCCAGGCATTCATCGATCAGGCCGCCGACAGCACCGTACTCGCGGCCCAGGTTGAGAACGCACGCGGCATGTTGGCCGAACTCGGTGGCGCGCCCGCGCCTTCGGGCGAGGCGACCACCGCCCCTTAGGTGCGTGCGCTCACGCCATGCGACGGTCGGCCTCTCAGGGGCCGGCCGTTTCTTGTTCTCGTCGGGTCCTCGCCTCAGTTGCGGGCGTCGCCGAGAAGGGCGCGTGCCTCGTCTGCCGATCGTGCACACGAGAAGATGGTCGACAGGCGCGTGAGATCCAGGATGCTGTCAACGGACTCGTTGGTCACGAGTACGAGTCGACCCCCGTTGGCGCCGTACTCCTTCGACAACGACAGCAGCAGCCCCAGTCCTGAGCTGTCGAGGTGATCGACTGCGGATAGGTCGATCACCGTTGCAGGCGGTCCGTGCTTGAGAATGCGATCGATGGTCATCCTGAACGAGGCGCATTCGCTGTAGTCCAGGTCTCCGCTCATCACGAGCGTCCAGCGATCCAGCTCTTCCTCGAGTCTCATAGACAGTGCCATAGGTCCCCCCGGAGATGCGGCCGTCCGTTCTCCGTACGTACCCGCCACGTTTGGGCTTCTCACGACCGCTCGTCGCGTGTGGCACAGGCATCGGTCGTGCGTTGCTGGTCACGTGCATAGCCTTGCGGGTACAATCGGGAACGCTAGGAGTCCCCGGCCGAAAGCGGTGCCCCAAAGATGGAACTCGACGTCAAGACCGAGCAGTCGGGTGCGACGTGCATGATCTCGCTGACCGGTGAGGTCGACGTCTATACGTCGCCCCGCTTGAAGAAGGAGCTACTCGACCGGATTGACGCGGGGTGTCTCGACATCGTGGTCGAACTCGACGCACTCGGCTTCATAGACAGTTCCGGCCTGGGCGTGCTCGTGAGCGGGCTCAGGCATGCCAAGGAGCACGGCGGGACGCTCCGGCTCGTGTGCACGAACGAGTCCATCCTGAAGATCTTCCGCATCACCGGGCTGGACAAGGTGTTCCCGCTCTTCTCGACGATCGAGGAGGCGCGGGGCTTCTAGGCACCTCCCGGCGGGCGCGCGCATCGCCTGGGATCACCCGGTCGGTTCATCACTACCAAGGAGTTGACCCTTGTTCGGCATCGGCAGCTGGGAGTTCCTTCTCATCGCGGTTCTCGCGCTGCTTCTGTTCGGGCCGGACAAGCTGCCCGAGTTCGCCCGCACGATCGGGCGCCTCATCCGTGATTTCAAGCGGTACCAGGACCTCATGGAGTCCACGATCCGTGCCGAGATCTACTCGACCGAATCGAAGGATAAGCCCGACCCCTTCAAGAAGGGCAAGGAGTTCCGCGAGCGGGTCGAGTCGGGGGAGTTCGAGGGTGAGGACGAGCAGCCCACAGACGAGGACGACGGGGATGCGGCGGAACCGGAGTCGGCCGAGGATGTCCCTGTAGACGACGCCGAGCCCCGGCCGACCGGGCTGCCGGACGATCATCCGCTGCACGGCGCTCGCGAGGCGGGCGAGGACATCGGCATCGATGACGATGTCGACCTCGACGCCATCGATCAGGCCGATCTCGGCTGGGTGCCCGGACACGACTCGAGCGGAGAGGGGGAAGACGGGGACAATGCCTGAGGGCCGCCCCGCAGTGACATGCCCATAACCCCCAAGCGCATGCCGTTCATGGGTCACCTGAACGAGCTCCGTAAGCGGCTCACCGTCGTCGCGATCGTCCTGTCGGTACTCACGCTCGTCGGGTACCTGTTCTCCGATCAGATCTTCATGATTCTCATCGGCCCGATGCAGCCGGTGATCGGCGACCAGAGCTCGTACGTGTTCGACATCCTCGAGGCGATGTCCAACCGTTTCCGCCTCGGCCTGTTCGGCGCGTTCGTGGTCGGCAGCCCGATCATCATCTACGAGACGCTCGCGTTCTTCCTGCCGGCACTCAGGCCGAAGGAGCGCCGCTGGTTCGTCTGGACATTCATCGCGGCGGTGGTGCTCTTCCTGACGGGCGTGGCGTTTTGCTACTTCTTCATCCTCGAGCCGAGTACCGAGTGGCTCGTACAGCAAAGTGGTGAGACCTTCGAGCTGCTGCTGCGGGCGCAGAGTGCGATGACGTTCGCTATGTGGTTCCTCGCCGGCTTCGGTCTGGCCTTCGAGGTCCCCGTGGTCGTCTTCTACCTCGTCTACTTCGGCGTCGTGCCCTACGACAAGCTCCGCAAGAACTGGCGGGTCGTGTGGGTCGTTATCGTGATCGTGGCGTCGATGATCACGCCGGACTGGAACCCGTGGAGCATGCTGGCACTGTCCGGCGCCATGGTCGCGCTGTTCGAGGCGAGCATGGCGACCGTTCGTATCGTGCTTGCGCGCAAGATCAAGGCGCAGAAGCTCGCGGGCATCGAGTAGGGGCGGACATGCACGAAGCGGGCATCGCCGCAGGGATCCTGACCTCGGCCATCGACGCCGCCGGGAAGGCGGGCGGCAGTCGGATCACCACGGTGGACGTGACCATCGGCGTGCTGACCGAGGTCCTGGAAGACGCGCTGCAGTTCGCCTGGGACGCCGCGATCGTCGACACCATCGCCGAGGGCTCGACGCTTGCCGTGACGATGATCCCCGCCCGCTCCCGCTGTCTGGACTGCGGGCACGAGTTCGGCCACGGGCGCTACGATGGCACGCGGTGCCCGTCGTGTGAGGGATACGTCGTGGAGCTCGTGACCGGACGTGAGCTCGTCATCGACGGCATAGACATCGACTAGAGGAGGGTGACGCGTGCGGGTCGACATCGAACAGAAGATACTGGCCGCCAACGACGAGCTCGCGCAGGCCAACCGGGCGCGGTTCGCCGAGGCGGGCGTGTTCGTCGTCGACCTCATGGCCTCGCCCGGCGCGGGGAAGACATCCACGATCCTCGCGACCATCGAGGCGCTCCGCGATCGCTACACCATCGCCGTCATCGAAGGTGACATCGCGAGCAAGGTCGACGCCGAGAAGGTTCGAGCGCACGGGATCCCGGCCGTCCAGATCAACACCGGCGGCGCATGCCACCTCGAATCGGCGATGGTTGCTCGCGCGGTGGACACCCTGGAGCTTGAGACACTCGACCTCATCATCATCGAGAACGTCGGCAATCTCGTCTGCCCGACCGACTTCGACCTCGGCGAGCACGCGAAAGTGATGATCCTCTCGGTGCCCGAGGGACACGACAAGCCGTATAAGTATCCGAACATCTTCCAGGTCTCCGAGGCCGTCATCCTGAACAAGTACGACACGCTCGCGGTGTTCGACTTCGATGAAGCCGAGTTCCGCTCGGTGGTCAGCGACCTGAATCCCCACGCCCCGATCTTCCCGATGTCGGCGACCACGGGCGACGGTGTGGAGGCGTGGGCCGAGTGGCTTGCGGCGCGCATCGAGGGCGCGAGGAGGACCTCCTCATGATGGACCGTGCCGAGGCGTTCGCGCTCACCTGCGCGAGCATTCCGAACAAGAACCTCGTGAACCACTGTGTGGCGACCGAGGTGATCATGGAGGCGCTCGCCCGTCACTTCGATCTGCCTGAGGTCGACGTCGAGCGATGGGCGCTCGCGGGCCTTCTGCACGACCTCGACTACGCCGAGACAGCCGAGGACTTCGAGCGTCATGGCGTGGTGACCGCCGAGCTGCTCGAGGGCCGCGTCGACGACGAGATGCTCCACGCGATCCTCGCGCATGCGGGCAAGGCGCCTCGCGAAAGCCTGATGGACAAGGCGCTGTACGCCGCCGATCCCACCACCGGGTTCATCGTCGCCGCCGCGCTCGTGCGTCCCGACAAGGCGCTCGCCAACGTCGAGGTGCGCTCGCTGCTCAAGCGGTGGAAGGAGAAGGCGTTCGCCCGGGGCGCCAGCCGCGAGCAGATGGCCGCCTGTGAGGAGCTGGGCATGACGCGCGAGGAGTTCCTGGGACTCGCACTCGCCGCTATGCAGGCGCGCGCCACCGAGATCGGCCTCTAGGGGCTCCGCCCTGCGCGCTTGGGGTCACATCCTGTGAAGGGCGCGTTATGCTTCCGGCTTGACGTGCCGTATATACTCGGCAGGAATCGCCCCCACACCGGTCGGAGACCGCCTTCATGCGCCTCGTCATCTCGGAGAAGAACATCGCCGCCCGCCGCATCGCCGAGATCATGGCGGTCGGCAAGCCGACGACTGAGAAAGTCTACACGACCCCTGTCTACACCTTCCGTCGGGACGGTGAGGACTGGGTCTCCATAGGCCTCAAGGGCCACATCATGGAGGTCGACTTCGCGCCGGTGCTCGCTGCCGCCGACGTCCGTGCGCTCGCCGACGCGGATCCGCGCGTGCTCATCGGCGGCGCCGGGGACCTCCTCACGGACGAGGACGGGCTCGACCTCAAGCGCTGGCGTCTTGAGACGTTGCCGGTGCTGGCCCGGGTCCACGTGGAGAAGGTGCCCAAGGAAAAGGGCATCATCCAGTCGATCAAGAGCCTCGCCAAGAAAGCGGACAAGGTCATCATCGCCACCGACTTCGACCGCGAGGGCGAGCTCATCGGCGCTGACGCACGAGACGTGGTGCGCTCGGCCAACAAGACCGTGCCCGTCACCCGCGTCCGGTTCTCGGCCATAACCAAAGACGAGATCGAGCGGGCATTCGCCGAGGAGGACACGCTCTCCGAGGAGCTCGCGCAGGCGGGGGAGACCCGGCAGGAGATCGACCTCATCTGGGGCGCCGTCCTGACTCGCTACCTCACGCTCACGCTGCAGAAGGTCACGAAGAAGCCGTTCGGCGACGTTCTGTCGTCGGGCCGCGTTCAGACGCCGACGCTGAAGCTCATCGTGGACCGCGAGAAGGAGCGGGAGGCCTTCGTCCCGGAGGACTACTGGACCGTGCGTGCCGGGTTTGCCGCCGATGGCGAAGAGTTCGGCGCATCGCATTCCACCGAGCGCTTCGGGACCGAGGCCGCAGCGCGCGCGGTCCTCGAGGCAGTGGCGGGAACGACCGAAGGCGTCGTCTCGGCGGCCAAGCGCACCACGCGCAAAGTCGCCCCCCCGGCGCCCTTCAACACCACAGCACTCATGGCCGCGGCTGCCTCCGAGGGTCTCTCGCCCGCGCAGACGATGCGCGTGGCCGAGTCGTTGTACATGAGCGGTTACATCTCGTACCCGCGCGTGGACAACACCGTCTACCCACCGAGCCTGGACCTGAAGGCGATCCTGCGGGCTCTCTCGGACGTCCCGTTCTACCGCGAGCACGCCAACAGACTGCTCTCGGCGCCGCTGCATCCCACGCGCGGCAACAAGGAAGCGACCGACCACCCGCCGATCCACCCCACCGGCGCGGCGGATCCGGACAAGCTCGATCCTCAGGCGTGGAGACTCTACAACCTCGTTGCACGCCGGTTCATGGCCACGCTCTCGGATGCTGCGGTGATCGAAGGCACGCGGGTCGACCTCGATGTCGCGGGCGAGCGGTTTGTGGCCAAGGGTGACGTCGTCAAGGTGCCCGGCTTCCGAGCGATCTACCCGTACGGCCTGCGCAAGGACGAGCATCTTCCCGCGCTCGCAGAAGGCGATGCGGTCGCCTTTCTCGGCGCCGAGATGGAGGCCAAGCAGACGCAGCCGCCCGCCCGGTTCTCGCAAGGCAAGCTCATCCAGGAGATGGAGAAGCTCGGCCTCGGCACCAAGGCTACGCGTCACGACATCATCCAGACCCTCTACGATCGCAAGTACGTCACGAACGACCCGGTGGAACCCACGCACAAAGGGCGGAGCGTCATCGACGCGCTGTCGCTTTACGCGAGCGAGATCACGACGCCCGAGATGACCGTGACCCTCGATCGCAAGATGGACGACATCGCCAACGGCCGTGCGACGCTTCCGGAGGTCGTGGCGCTGTCGCAAGACGATCTCGCCCGGGTTCTCGAGGAGCTCCTGCCACGTTCGGAGGAGGTGGCCGAGCGGCTGAAAGACGCGATCGACGAGGACGCCAAGGTCGGGAAGTGCCCCGAGTCGGGGCACGACCTGCTGATCAAGTTCTCGCCGCGCAACCGCAGCTACTTCGTCGGCTGCACCGGCTACCCGGAGTGCTCGGTCACGTACCCGCTGCCCAAGAACGCCAAGTACCAGGCGGTCGATGAGTTGTGCGAGGTGTGCGGTACGCCGCAGGTGCGCATCATCCAGTTCAAGAAGCGCCCGCGCGTGATGTGTCTGAGCCCGGACTGTCCCACCAAGAAGGGTCCCGAGATCGTGATCGCGCGGGGCGCATGTCCCACGGGCGACGGCGGCGATCTCGTCGTGCAGTACTCGGGGGTCGGCAGCCGCTACGTGCGGTGCACCAACTACGAGAACTGCAAGACGTCGTTCCCGCTGCCGCAGCAGGGCGACCTCGAGCCGACAGACGAGCGTTGCGAATGCGGTACGCCGAAGGTGATCGTCCACACCAAGAAGGGCCCATGGAAGATCTGTATAGACCCCGAGTGCCCGCTCAAACCGGAGCGATCGAAGGCGAGCGGTCGTCGTGCTCCCGCCAAGAAGGGCGCGGCGAAGTCGGGCACCACGAAGACCGGCGGCACCAAGGGCGCGTCGGCCGCGAAGAAGAGCGCGAGGGGTAAGAAGAAGCCCACATCGTGAGCGTTCCGTTCCTCGCGGGCATCTACTCTCCGTGTCCACCGGAAGCGAGGAGTACACGATGAGGATCGCGGTCGTCCAGCACTCGCTCAGGCCCGCGCCCGCGCAGGACCTCGAGGCGCTCGTGCTTGCCGCGTCTGCGGCCGCCGCCTCCGGCGCGATGGCAGTCGTTCTTCCCGAGGCGCCCGCCCTCATCGACGGGCCGCTGGTCGACGAACTGTGGCGCAGGCTCGACGACGCCGTGCCCGGCGTCACCGTGCTCGTCTCGCGCCCCGAGTCGGTCGGACCCCACACCGCCGCGGTCACCGAGATCGGTCTGCTCGGTCGCGTCGCGCTGCTCTCTGGCGACGCGTGCCTCGACCCCGAAGCGCTCGCTGACGTCATGCGAGCCGCGCCCGACATCGCGGTCCTGGCGCCCCGATCCGAGTCCGAGCTTCAGGCACAGGCCGTTCTCGAGTTCGCGATCGGGCTCAGTACGTCGCTCGTTTCGCTCGTCATCATCGCCGAGCCGGACGGTGCTGAGATCGGCGAGCCGGGGCACGGAGGTTCGGCGGTCGTGCACATGGGCCAGGTCATTGCCGAGGCGATGACGGGATCGGACACGCTCCTGTTCGACATCGATCTTCCGGCCGGGCCTCCTGAGCCGAGAAGCGCGCTGCCTCTCTTGCCGCGCCTCCTGGAGCAACGGCTCGCTGCGCATCAGGGCCGGAAGCTCGTGGTCGATTACCCCGCCGACGTGTGAGCGGGCTGCCCGGGCAGGCGTGCATGGTAGAATCCGGGCCATGATGCATGCTGTTCCCGCGTCGCCGGGCAAGGCGGCGCTCTTCGTGTGAGAGGGGTCGTTTCCGCATGTCACTGCCAAGAGTCACGGTCGTCGGCGCCGGTCAGGTAGGCGCCACGGCTGCCCTGCTTGTGGCGCTCAAGAGCACGGCCGATGTCGTGCTCGTCGATGTCGCCGAGGGGATCGCGCAGGGCAAAGCGCTCGACATGATGCACGCGCGCTCGATCGAACATTTCGCGTCCTCGGTGACCGGCACCAATGAGTACGGCCCCACCGCAGGATCCGACGTCGTCGTGATCACGGCCGGCCTGCCACGCAAGCCGGGTATGACGCGTGAGGACCTCCTGGCCGCCAACGGCGCGATCGTGCGTTCGGTGATCGCCGAGGTGAGGGCGACCTCTCCCGGTGCGGTCGTACTGTGTGTCACCAATCCGCTCGACGTCATGACGCATCTTGCCTGGCGCGCGTCGGGGTTCCCGTCCGGGCGCGTGCTCGGTATGGGCGGCGTCCTGGACTCGGCACGCTTCGCCTACTTCATCGCGCAGGCCACCGGCGCTCCTGTCTCCGAGGTCGACGCCATGGTCATCGGCGCGCACGGAGACACGATGGTCCCGCTGCCGCGCTTCTCCAGAGTCGGCGGCGTGCCGCTTCCCGAGGTGCTGCCGGCTGATGAGGTCGCCGAGGTCGTACGACGCACGGTCTTCGGCGGCGCCGAGGTCGTGTCGCTCCTCAAGACCGGTAGCGCCTTCTACGCGCCCGGCGCATCGGTCGCCGCGATGGTCGCGGCGATCCTCGGCGACACCGGCGCGGTCATGCCGTCATGCGTGCTGCTCGATGGTCAGTACGGCCTGAGTGGTCTGCACCTGAACGTCCCGGCCGTCCTCGGCCGCGGTGGCGTGCGTTCGGTGCCCGAGTGGGACCTCGACGCCGAGGAGCTCGCAGCGCTGCGCTCCTCGGCGGCCGGCGTGGCCGAGACGCTCGCGGCGATCGATCTCGGAGTCTGAGTGGTTCGGTCAGCCGACATCGCCAGGGCCGCACACGCGGCGATCGTCGAGGCCGCGACGACGCTTCGGCCCGACGTGCGTGAAGCGCTCGAGCGCGCACGGGCGGCGGAGCCCTCGCCGCGCGGGCGCGAGGTGATCGGGCAACTGCTCGAGAACGCGTCGATCGCGTGCCGTGACGGCGTCCCGCTGTGTCAGGACACCGGCACGGTGTGGGTCTGGATCGAACTCGGCGCCGACGAGTGCCCCGGAGGCGATCTGCAGGCAGCCGTGGACGATGCCGTCCGCTCGGCCTACCGCCAGCACGCGCTTCGGATGAGTGTCGTCGTCGACGCGCTCGGCGACCGCACGAACACGGGCGACAACACACCGGCCTTCGTGGACGTGACGTTGCGCCCCGGATCAGGGGCGACGGTCCACGTCATGCTCAAGGGAGGCGGCTCGGACAACGCGAGCGCGCTCGCGATGCTCGATCCGTCGGCAGGCGCCGAGGGCATCACGCGTTTCGTGATCGACACCGTCTCGGCCAAGGCGACGGGCGCCTGCCCGCCGCTCGTGGTCGGCGTCGGCGTGGGCGGGACGTTCGACACGGTGGGCAAGCTCGCCAAGAAGGCGCTCCTGCGCCCGGTGGGCCGACCTGCCGGATCGCCTGCCGCCGCCGCGCTCGAGAAACGCCTGCTCGCCGAGATCAACGCGCTCGGCATCGGCCCGGCCGGACTCGGCGGAATGGCCACGGCGCTCGCCGTGCACGTGACGACCGCGCCGTGTCACATCGCGGCGATGCCGGTTGCCGTCAATCTCGGCTGCTCGGCGATGCGCAGTGTCACCGTGGAGGTGGCCTAGCATGGCCCCCGACGGCGCGATCGAGGTCGTCGCGCGCAAGAGCCGGTACGCGGGGGTCCTGCGCAATCGGCGGTTCAGGGCCCTGTGGCTGTCTCAGTTCGTCAGCGGGGTGGGCGACTGGCTCGTCATTGGTCTGCTGATCCCGCTCGTCACCACGCTCTCCGGCGGGTCCGCGTTCGCGGTCGCCGGCATCATGATCGCCAAGATCATCCCGTCGCTGCTGCTCTCATCCTTCATCGGCGTGTTCGTCGACCGGTTCGACCGCAGGCGGCTCATGATCGCCTGCGACATCGCGCGCGCGCTGCTCACGCTCTTCTTGCTGTTCACCAACAGTCTCGCGCTCATCTATCTCGTCGTGTTGCTTATGGAGATCGCGTCGCTGTTCTTCTCCCCGGCGCGCAACGCGCTCATCCCACGCCTGGTCTCCGAGGACGAGCTCACGGTGGCCAACGGCCTTGCGTACACCACGCAGCAGGGGAGCATGCTCATCGGTCTCACGATGTCGGGCGCGATCCTGGCAGGGTTCGAAGCCATCGTTCGGTGGCTGCTCGCGAGCGACTTCCCGCTCGTCGACGTGTTCGTAGGTCCGCTCGCGCCCGCCTTGCTCGGTCCACGCGCGGGCGTCGTGCTGAACTGCCTGACGTTCCTGCTCTCCGCGACACTCCTGTGGACGATCCGTATGGGGGTCAGGCCCGACCGTGAGAAGTCCCGCTTCGACCTTTCGCTCATCGGCCGTGATGCACTCGACGCGTTCCGCTTCCTCCGCGAGCACAAGGAACTGCAGGGGTTGCTGATCACCGTAGGCCTGGCGCTCATGGGCGGCGGCTCGGTCATCACCGTCGGCCTCGTCTACGTGCAGGAGAACCTCTCCGGTGGCTTGCCGATACTCGACCAGTTCGAGGCGGTCAGGAATCTGATAGCGGCACCGCAGACCTTCGTGCTCGTGCTGCTCGCGCTTGGGATGGTGACCGGGGCGATTCTCGTTCCGAAGCTGGCCGACCGCGTCCCGCTGCAGGCGCTCTTCCTCGGGGCGGTGACCACGTTCGGCGTGTCGATGCTTCTGTTCGCGAGCACGAGTAGTTACTGGATGACTGCCATATTCGGCATCACCGCGGGCTTCTGCATCGCGTGTTTGACCGTCGCCGGCAACACGTATGTCGTCAGGACCGTCGCGGACGAGATCCGCGGCCGTGTGTTCACGGCCATGGAGTCGGTCATACGCGTCTCGCTGCTCGTGTCGATGGTCGTGGTCGCTCCCCTCGGCGACCTGCTCGCCTCGCTCGTCCGGCGTCTCACGGGCGAGATGGCCGATGCCACGTGGTTCACGGGTCCGCGGCTGACGCTGCTGCTCGCCTCGCTCATCGTGCTCGGCGCGGCATTCTACGCGTATCGGACGCTCGACTGGCGCGTTGCCGACAAGGAGGCGACGGATGTCTGATCCGATACACGTCACGCTTCCGGGCGACGCCGGGTCACTGCGGTCGCTCAAGGCCGGCACCGAGGTGCTGCTGAGCGGTCGCGTCTTCACCGCCCGGGACGCCACGCACATCCGCATCGTGGCCGAGCTCGGCGAGACCGGCAGGCTGCCGTATGACCTCGCCGGGGAGACGCTCTTCTACGCGGGGCCCACGCCTCCCGCGGCGGGCCGACCCGCCGGTGCGGTCGGGCCGACGACGGCCGCGCGCATGGATGCGTGGACGCCAGCGCTCCTCAAAGCCGGTATCGTCGCGACCATCGGCAAGGGCGCGCGAGGCGACTCGGTGCGGACGGCCTGCATGATGCATGGCGCCGTGTACCTGGCCGCGGTCGGTGGGGCGGCAGCGCTCCTCGCCACACATGTCGTCGGGGCCGAGACGATCGCCTACCCCGAACTCGGGACCGAGGCGCTCGTGCGCCTCGAGCTCGATCGTCTTCCTGTCTGGGTCGCCATCGATGTCTGGGGACATGATCTCTACGCGCTCGCGCGGCAGTCATCCGCCGAGGAGATGAGCCCATGAGCGGCTTGCTCATCACCTTCGAGGGAGGCGACGGGTCCGGGAAGTCGACGCAGATCGCGATCCTTGCCGACCGCCTGCGCGGACTCGGCCACGATGTCCGCACGTTCCGGGAGCCGGGCGGTGTGGCGCCGGGCGACGCGGGCGAGCGCATCCGGGACATCCTCCTTGACCCTGTGCACGCGGAGCTCGATGTCCGGGCCGAGCTGCTGCTCTACGAGGCGAGTCGCGCCCAACTCGTCGCTGCGCACTACCGCCCCGCGCTCGAGGCTGGTGCCGTCGTGCTCTGCGACCGGTACGCGGACTCGAGCGTGGCGTACCAGGGCTACGGCCGGGATGTGCTTCCCGTCGACGAGGTCCGCGAGCTCAACCGGATCGCCACCGGCGGACTGACCCCCGATCTCACGATCCTGCTGGACGTCGATCCCGCGGCGGGTCTGGTACAGGCCACCGCCGCCGGCGCCGACCGCCTCGAGGGAGCCGGTCTGGCGTTCCACGAGCGGGTGCGCGCCGGCTACCTCGCGCTTGCCGCCGAGGAGCCGGACCGGATCAGGCTCGTGAGGCGCGGGCCTTCCGAAGAGGTCGCTGCCGAGGTATGGCGCCACGTCGAATCGCTCCTGGCGGGGATCGGGTCATGACGCACTGCGTATGGGACGACCTCGTCGGCCAGCGACGGGCCATCGGCCATCTGCGCCGCGCTGTCGAGACCGGCACCGTCAGTCATGCGTACCTCTTCGTCGGGCCGACCGGCTCGGGCAAGAAGAGCGCTGCCCGCGCGTTGGCGTGTGCGCTGTTCTGCGCCGCCGACGGCTGTGGGGCATGCCCCGCGTGCCGTCGCGCTCGTGCGGGCACCCATCCCGATCTGCACATGGTCAGCCCCGAAGGGGTCGCCGAGTACCTCATCGCCCAGGTGCGCGAGATCATCCACGACGTTCATCTCAAGCCGATCGAGGCGCCGTACAAGGTCTACGTCTTCGACGATGTGGGACGGCTCAAGAGCGAGGCGGCCAACGCGTTCCTGAAGACCCTCGAGGAGCCTCCTGCCGACGTGGTGGTCGTGCTTATCGCCGACGACTACGACGACGTGCTCCCCACGATCGCGTCCCGGTGCCAGGTCGTCCGCTTCGCCCCGGTCGCCACGGGGACCGCCCGGGCCCTCGTCATCGAGAGGACCGGAGCGAGCGAGGGCGAGGCGCGCGCCGCGCTTGCCGCCGCCGACGGCGTGATCCCGCGCGCGATCGACTTGTTGCGTTCACCGGGCCGGCGCAACGCGCGCGCCGCGATCCTCGGGGTGCTCAAACGGCTGGTGGTCATGGACGGCCACGATGTCCTCCTTGCCGCCCGCGCGCTACTGGCCGAGGTCCGGGCTCCGGTCGAGGAGGTCAAGTCGGCACAGGCCGACGAACTCGACGAGGCTCGCGATTTCCTCACACGCGGAGCTGCCTCGGATATCGAGAAGCGGCACAAGCGAGAACTGACCGCGCGCGAGCGCGAAGGCGTCACGGAACTGATGAGCGTGACCGAGAGCTGGCTTCGCGATTGCTTGGTGATGGCACGCGGAGCGCCCGAGTTGGTCGACAACGCGGATGCAGCCGACGCCACCGCGGAGATCGCGGTTGTCCTGAGCGTGCCGGCGGCGATCAAGGCGCTCGATGCCGTGCGTACCGCGCGCAGCCGCATAGCCTATAATGTGAGCCCCCAGCTGGCCGTCGAGGCCATGCTGTTCGACATACAGGAGGTATTACGATGCCCACGGTAGTGGGAGTGAAGCTCAGATTCGCCAGCAAGGTCTTGTGGTTCGACCCGGCCGGCGCAACGCCCGAAGAGGGCGATTCCGTGATCGTCGCGACAGAGCGAGGCCAGGAGTTCGGCGAGGTCGCCGCCGCGCCGCACGAGGTTGAGTCCGAGGCGCTCCATGCGCCGCTCAAGCCGGTCGTGCGCGTCGCGACCGACTCGGACCGCCAGCGTGCCGAGATGCTGCGCGGGCGCGAGCGCGAGGAGTTCACGTCGTTCCGGCGTCTTGTGGCCAAGCACGGTCTCGACATGAAGCCGATAGGCGTCGAGCATCTCTTCGACGATTCGAAGGTGGTGTTCTACTTCGCCGCTGAGGAGCGTGTCGACTTCCGCGATCTGGTGCGGGATCTCGCAGCGGAGTTCCACAACCGCATCGACATGCGGCAGGTGGGCGTGCGTGACGAGGCGCGGATGGTGGGTGGGCTCGGCCACTGCGGGCAGCAGTTGTGCTGCTCCCGGTTCGCCGGCGATTTCCAGCCGGTGTCGATCCGCATGGCAAAGGAGCAGGACCTGCCGCTCAACCCGTTGAAAATCAGCGGGCTGTGTGGCAGACTCATGTGCTGTTTGCGGTATGAGTACGATGCGTACAAGGACTTCAAGCAGCGCGCTCCCAAGTGTGGTACGCCGGTCGAGACCCCGACGGGCAATGCCAAGGTCGTTGCGCTGAACTGCCCGAGAGAGACCGTCACCATCCGGCCGCTCGACGGCGGGCAGCAGATGACCGTGCCGCTCGAGTCGCTCGACTGCAGTGCCGGACGAGGTTGTCCGTGTGTGCTCAAGGCCGATGCCGTCCCTGCACTTGCGGCAACAGGTGTTGCGCACGGGACCACGCCGACACTGAGAGAGGCCGATCGGCTTCCCGAGTCGAACGGCGAGTCGCGCCCGCCCAGGTCGCGGCGCAAGAAGTCCGGCCCCAAGCCGGAAGGGCAGGAGCCCAAGGCACAGGAGCCGAAGCGACAGGGTCAGGCGCCGAAGCAGCAGCAGCCGCGGCAGCGCCCGACCAAGGAGCGGTCGCCGGAGGGGCAGCAGGCCTCCGGCAGCAGCGAGAGTGGGACTGCGGGAGAGACGAGGCGCCGTCGCAGGAGGCGGCCCCGTCAAGGTGGGGACGCGCCTCCGGCGTGACAGTCAGGCCGACGTAGCTCAGCTGGTAGAGCAGCGCACTCGTAATGCGCAGGTCAGCGGTTCGAATCCGCTCGTCGGCTCCAGCACTTCACCTGCGGAAACGCAGATAGCAGAGGCCCGCAGACACACAATCTGCGGGCCTCATGCGTACTATCCATGCGTCTATTTCGCCGCACGGGCCGCTTCCCGCGCTTCTCCGAGTTTGTCCACGGCCTCACGCTTCAGGTTGTCGAAGGCATGGGCGTACACCTTCAGGAGCACGTCCGGGCTGTGTCCTGTAATCGCGGATATGGTCACGGGATCGTAGCCGAGCGCGATCATCTGCGAAACGTAGGCGTGGCGGAGCAGGTGCGGCGTGATGTGGCTCATGCCGTTGGTCCGCGCGAACGTGCGAAACGCGGTAGCGAAGGCGTCAGGCGTGAGCATCGCGCCGGTGGGCGTGGCGCAGATGTAATCGTTGGCAGGAGAGCGCGCACCTTCCCACGCCTTGTGCGCGAGCCGGTCCCTGCGCTGGTTGGACTGTACGCTGCGAAGTCTGCCGATCGTGTGAGCGTCCAGAGGTACTACGCGATCCTTGTCCGTCTTGGTAGACTCGCGCACCTTCACGCCGTCTTTCGGAGTCTGCGTGACCGAACGCCGGATCGTGGCCTCGGATGCGTCGAAGTCAACATCGCACCATCTGAGCGCGAGCGTTTCCGATCGCCGCGTCCCGAGGTAGGCCGAGAGCATGACGGGTACGGCTATCGCCGGTGCGTCCTCGGCCGCGAGTGCGACGAACCGCTCCACTTCGGCCACGTCGAGCGCCTTCTTGGCCTTGCCGGTGCGTGAAGCCTTCGGCCGCGCGCCCTTGTTCGCGGCGGGATTCGTCTCGAAGTCACCTTGCACCTCACACGCGAAGGTGAACAGCGCACGCACAACAGCGTGAACGGTCCAGATGGTCGGCCCGGAGAGTGCGCCCTTGCCGCCGCGCTTGCGTGCGCCGTCTGAGCCGAGAGCGCGGTACATCGCGTTCAGGTCGGCCGGAGTCACGTCGGCCATACGCCGACTGCCGATGTGCGGGATGATCTGATGGTCGGCTATCGTGCGGTAGCGGCGGAGAGTCGTAACGGCCAGGTCGGGGCCGTGCTGCTCGAAGTAGTACGTCAGGTATCGCTTCACCGTCCAGCCCTGCCGCTGCTTGCGCTCGGCGCCGGATGTGACGGCTACCTTCTTGCGGTCGGCCACGAGCTCGAGGCGTACCGCGTCGGCTATGCGGTTCGCTTCCGTGAGGTTGCGGGCGCGGAACACGCGAGAGATCCGGCGTCCGTCATGCTTCACCGTGACCTGCCACCGATCGCCGCCCAGGTGGCGCATTGAGCCGGTGCCCTTCGGCCGGCGCGGTTTCTCGTTGCTCATCATGCATCCCCCTCCTGTGATTCTGCGCTCTCGGTCTGACGTGCGGTTCGGGCACGGTGCGCAGCTACCTTGCAGCTATCCGCGCAGTAGACGCGTCCCTTGCGTGCGCTCTCGGGGCTCATGGCGAACCAATCGCCACAGTGGCTGCAGGGCTGCACGATTACCTGCCCGAGCACCGTCCGGGCGAACATCAGCCACATAGCCCCGAGAAGATTGACCGGCCGCAGGTCGAGGCTGACGCCCCCGGCTTGGCTCGCGTCATAGACGAGCTCCGGGCTCACGTTCTGGTGGAGGTTGCTATTGACCATACCCCCGATGACGTACTCGGCTTGCTCGAAGAGTGAGAGCCCTTCGAGTGCCGGATCCTGGGCGAAGAAGCGTATTCCGAAGGGCACGTACATGTCTTTGATGCGTCCCCCGTACCCTTTCAGGCGCGGATCGCCTGGCAGCCCATCACGCAGGAGGGCACTGGTCGCGTCCACGTCCCGCTTGCGCTTCGCATCGAACAGCCGCACCGCTTCGTCCATTACGAAGGCGCGAGACAGCCATAGCTGGACGGGTTCGCGGTAGTCGTCCCGCCGGTCAAAGTGGAAGCACGCCTTGAAGTCAGCCAGCAGCGGTCCATACGCGCGGAAGAAGGCAAGCGCCCCGTCTGCATCAGTGATCACGGCGAAACTGCGGAAGATCGTGGGCTCGCTCATCGGTCGGTATGGCTCGTACCCGGTGCTTCCGTACCCCTTGTCCTCCGTGAGCGCCCAGAGGATGTCCGGGCCGTCGAGCCGTACTAGCTCCGCAGGTTCTGGGCGCGGCCACTTCTTAGTTTCCCCGTAGTCCATGAGCCCTCCTTGAACCGCTGTGTTACCCCACCTGCCGAATGCCTCGAACAATGTAACCGCAAAACGGCAAGTGCGGTTTCTACCGTGATACGATACTAGCACAGGCAATAGCCCAACGGAAGGAGTCAGCATGATTCGTTTGACACGAGAGCGCGAAAGGCTCGGCTGGTCGAAGCAGCGACTAGCGCAAGAGGCGCGAATCTCACCGCCGTACATCAGCCAGGCCGAATCCTCGCGCCGTATCCCTTACCCGCGCGAGCTCGAGCGGATCGCGAACGCGCTCGGCTGGGACGGCGCACCGGCCGGTCTGCTCGAGGATGCCGACGATGCCCGCGACTAAGCCGCCCACCATCGCGGCGGCGGACCTGCCAGCCGTCGCTACGGCGGCGGAGATCGCGGCATTCGAGCGCGTGGACGTGCGGACGCTGCGAGCCGATCTCGATGCGGGCAAGGTGCCGGGCGCCTACCGCCGGGGCCGCTCGTGGCGCGTGAATGTGTCGGTTTACCTCAGTGCGATCGAGAATAGCCGCACCGATAGGCCGCACAATGGCGCTTCAGGCGACGTATCCGCAGGTGAAGCGGCCGACTCCTGCGTAGTCCAGATGCGTGGGACGCCATGAGTCGCCTCGCATACGCCGCGATCCAAGGAACAGCTCCGTGGCACCGCAAGTTCCTAGCCATCCCGGAGCAGAAGCGACTCGCTGCCTTCGGCTTCTGGGCGGCCACCATCGCGTACTGCGAGCTGCACCGAAACGATGGTCAACTGCATGACGCCCATCTCGTCGCCATCTTCCCGTGCAACGAGGCCCAGCGGGAGTGCATCGTGGGGCTTCTGGTCGATGTCGGGCTCTTCGATCGAACAGACGAGGGGGTAGATGTCCACGACTACCTTGAGCACAACCGCTCGGCCGCGCAGATCGAAGCTGCGAGGCAAGCGATGAGCGAAGGCGGTAAGAACAAGCCCCCCAGGAAGCCCCCCAAGAAGCCGCCAAAGGTACCTTCCGAACCTACCTTGCCAAGCCCTCCGGAGAGAGAGAGCCAGAGCAGCGAGGAGCGAGAAGAGCTTGAGCCCGAGAAGAGCGAGCTTTGTGGTTGGTGCAAAGGCAAGGGCACCGAGCAGGAGGATGGTTGTCCTACCTGCGGTGCAAAGGAAGCGTGACGACTGAAAGGACTGCACCATGACTGACGACACACGTACCGAGATGGAGCGCCTGGACGACGAACAGGCCGAGGCACGCGCTGAAGCCCCGCAGGAGCCCACAGAAGCCCCGCAGGAGCCCACAGACGGCAAGGCCAACCGCGAGGCCGCCAAGTACCGCAAGGCGCTTCGTGAAACCGAAGCAGAGCGCGACTCGCTCAAGGAGCGCCTGAAGCACTCCGAGCGCTTCATGGTGGAACGGCTGGCCGACTTCGCAGACATGCACGATCACGGTGACGAGTTCTGGCGCATGTTCGAGATCGACTCGTTCCGCGATGAGGATGGGCGCCTCGTGCCCGACAAGATCGACCAGGCGCTCATCCGCTTCCGCAAGGAGCGGGCGCACCTGCTCGGCGCTGCGAAGCGCGTTCGCTTCTCGACAGGCGAGCCGACGCGCGGTGTGCCGAAAGACGATTCAGTGACGTGGGCCGACGCGATCAAGGGCGGCAAGAAGTAGCGTGACACGCGGCCGGGGCATCCGGAGCCCCGGCGTGTCAGCGCCGCGTGGTAGAATGAACCGACGCGGGATGACGGTCCAGGCGACCGCCCCAGCGTCACGAGTGCCCCAGGTGGGCGACCGGGACGGCCAGGTGCCTCCCAGGTAGGGACTTCCACCTCTGGAGGCACACATCATGCCTGAATCCCCGTTCGTTCCTATGCTGCGTGAGGACTCCGCAGACAGCTTCCTGCCGGACGCTTACGGTCAGCTCGTCGTGCAGCCCGTCATGGACGCTTCGAGGGCCGCGCAGGTCTGTACCCGCGTCACGACCGCAAACCCGAGCTTCCGCGTGCCGGTGCTCGTCGATGACCCGTCTACCGGCTGGGTAGCCGAGGGCGGCGAGATCACCGCGTCCGATCCCGACCTGGACGAGGAGATCGTCAGCCCGCTCAAGCTGGCCGGACTGACCGTAGTCAGCCGCGAGCTTGCCGAGGACAGCTCTCCGGCCGTCGCGGAGCTGATCGGCAACGGCTTGGGCCGCGACATCGCGCGCAAGCTCGACGTGGCGTACTTCGGCAACACGACCGTGAACGGCCCGGACGGTATCGAGGCCATCACCGCCAACGATGTTGACGCTGGGGCTGCGTGGGCCGATCTGGACTGCTTCCTCGAAGCGGTCTACGAGGCCGAGGCCGTGGGCGCGACGCTGACCGCGTTCGTCGCCAACCCGACCGACGCGCTGTTGCTGGCCCAGCTCAAAGAGAGCACCGGGTCCAACAAGAACCTGCTCCAGCCCGACCCGACCGCACCGGCGCGGCGCATGATCGCCGGTGTGCCGCTGTACGTGACCCCGGCCGTGACCGTGGGCACCGTCTGGGGCATCCCCGCCGACCGCGCGCTGCTCGTCGTGCGCGAGGATGTGAAGCTCACCGTGGACAAGAGCCGGTACTTCGAGTTCGACAGCATCGGCATCCGTGCCACCATGCGCGTTTCGTGGGCGTTCCCGCACGAGGCCGCGGTCCAGCGGATCACGGTGGGCGAGATCAGCTAGCCCCTCTTGGGAGGGCCCGCCGACCCCCTTCCGGCGGCCCTCCCGTCCTGCTTTTCAGGCGATCTACAGGGAGACAGCACCATGAGCGACCGCAACCCTGACGGCACATTCAAGCCCGGCGTGAGCGGCAACCCTTCCGGCCGCCCGCCCGGTAGCGTGAGCCTCAAGAGCTTGCTACAGGAGCGCATCGCAACCCTGACCGCAGACGGCAAGTCATACGCCGACGCGCTCATAGACAGCACGCTCCAGGCCGCGCTAGACGGCGACGCGCAGGCGCGCAAACTCGTGTTCGAGTACCTGGAGGGGCGCCCGCATCAGAGCATCGACCTGAGCGCCACCGGCGAGCTTGTGACGATCGTGGACAACCTCCCCCGGTTCACCGAGGCCGAGATCGCGGAAGCCGCCACGCGCTGGCAGTGTGGCGAGCGGCCGAAGACAGCCGCCGAAGCTGGGCTGTGGTTCGACTTCGACGAGTACGGGCCCCGCGCGCTAGCGCTCGTGGACGCACTCGAAGCGATAGAAACCGCGTGCGCTCCTGCCGACGATCCACCGGAACCCGAGCCGCAACCCGAGCCGGAAGCGGAGCAGCCCCAGCCGAGCCGGGGCCGCCGTCGCGTGTCGCTCATGCACCGGGCGAACGACTAGCCGAACGTGCGTACTATTCGTGCGCCTATCTGATTGCATCTGAGTGTGTCCAGGTGCATTGTGATGCCCTGTACTTGTGGCGTGATTGTGCTTGAATGTGCGTCACGCGCGGCGGTTGTTGTGGGCTTGGTGGTACTCGTAATGCGCAGGTCAGCGGTTCGAATCCGCTCGTCGGCTCCAGAAGATCACACGGCCCCCGGTTCTCCCGGGGGCCGTCGCATTGCCCTGGGGCACGGACATCGGGTCGGGATGGGTAGAGTAGCAACGGAAGGTGGTGGCCTCAGGTGGAGGAGTTCGACCAGACGCACGCGGCTCCGGCCGTCGCCCCGCGTACGTCGGGATGCGGCCCGTTCGCGCTTGTCGTCGCAGGCGCTCTTGTCGGCGGGGCCATCGCCGCGGCGCTCATGGTCGGCGCCTTTCTCCTTCTCGTCGGCGTGCCGGTATCGACCGACGCAGAGCCGTCCGCAGAGCCGACTACCACCCCGGAGCCCGGCATCGAGGTGGACTACGGGGACGCGACCTTCGCCGAAGCGGTCGCACTCAAGGTGACACCATCGGTCGTGAGCATCGCCGTCGAGCAGACGGCGTTCGACCCGTTCACCGGGCGCACCCTCACCAACCAGGTGGCGAGCGGCAGTGGCGTCATCATTCGCGCCGATGGTCACATTCTCACCAACGATCACGTGATCGCCGGTGCCGACCGTCTCGTGGTCACGATAGGCGTCGAGGAGCTGGTCGGCACTGTCGTGGGGCGCGACCCGTCGAGCGATCTCGCCGTGATCTCGGTCGAGCGCTCCGGGTTGCCCGCGGCCGAGCTCGGCTCGTCGGCCGACCTTCGCGTGGGGCAGCCCGTCGTGGCGATCGGCAGCCCGTTCGGACTCGACAAGACGGTCACGACCGGCATCGTGTCCGCCCTCGGCAGGACGAGCTATGTCGAAGGCGCCGAGGCGCAACTGACGGCGTACACCTCGCTCATCCAGACTGACGCCGCGATCAACCCGGGCAACTCCGGCGGGGCGCTGTGCGACGCTGCAGGGCGTGTGGTGGGCATCAATACGCTCATCCAGTCGCCGTCGGGCTCGGTCGGCGCACCGCAGTCGGCGGGAATCGGCTTCGCTATCCCCATCGACTACGCGCGGACCATCGCCGATGAGCTCATCCTGACCGGAAGGGCCACGCATCCCTACATGGGTGTGTCGACGGTGACGATCACCCGCTCGATCGCCGCGCAGTACGGTCTTCCCGTCGACGCGGGCGCGTTCGTACAGCTCGTGCAGCCGGGTTCGCCGGCCGAGGCGGCGGGTATCGAGCGTGGCGATATCATCGTGACGATCGCAGGGACGGACATCCGCGGCACGGAAGACGTCTTCACGTCGGTCCGTGGTTCGCGCGTGGGGGACAGTGTCGAGGTGGTCGTCTACCGGGGCGAGAGTACCGAGACGTTCCCCGTGACGCTCGGCTCGGACGCCGATCGCCGATGAGGATCGGACTCGTGTGCGTCGGCAGGCTCAAGGAGCGCCACTGGCGCGAGGCTGCCGACGAGTACCTCAAGCGCCTTGCACCGTACGCGCGCCTCGAAGTGACCGAGGTCGCCGACCGTGACGTGACCGCCGACGAGCCGCGTGCGCTCGCCGCCGAGGCGGCCGACGTGCTCCGCGCGCTGCCGGCGGGTGCGACCGTCGTCGCCCTCGAGATCGGTGGCCGGGTGCGCTCGTCGGAGGAGTTCGCCGCGTGGCTCGAGGACCTCGGCGTGCGGGGGCGCAGCCACGTCGTCTTCGTCGTGGGCGGCGCGGCCGGGCTGGGCGCCGACGTGCTGGCCCGAGCCGACGAGCGCATGTCACTCGGCCCGATGACGCTTCCGCACCAGCTTGCGCGCGTGGTGCTCCTCGAGCAGGTCTACCGCGCCTTCCGCATCGTGCGCGGCGAGCCGTACCACCGCTGACGCCGATGGGCCCCGACGTCCACTTCAGGCGCACCTACGACTGGGCTCGCGATGAGGGGTTCGGGCACAAAGACGCCGAGTTGCTCGCGCAGGCCGATGTCGGCTACGACGAGCTGTACCCCGCGCGGCGGTCGCTCGCCGATGTCACGCGTCACTTCGCGCCGAGTGCGTGGCTGTGGTCGGATCACTACCTGAGGCGCGCGATGCGCGCCGGTGACCTCGTGCTCCTCGGCTGGGCGCTCCACTGCGCGCAGGACGCGGTGGCTCACGGGCGTCTCGGGCAGAGCCATATCCTGCTGCGACTCGGGCTGGGCCGGGATCCGGATCTGTGGGACCTCGCGCCGCCGGGCGTGAGGCTGCGGATCGAGTCGGCGACGCGCGACCGGCTCCGTCGCTACCTCGCGGCGACGGCCGGGTCGTGACGTCAGACGACGTGCGTGACGACGGCGTCGACGCCCCAGTCGGCGGCGAGCTTGCGGCTGAGTTCGTCGGCACTGTCGAAGTCGGTGAACATGCCGGCGGGTTTGGTCGACTCGTCCTCGAACGCCAGGGCGACCCACCACAGTTCCTTGCCGCCTGCGTTGCCTATCCGGTCCACGCGCACGTGCGTGACCTTGCGTCCTTCAACCGGGATATCGGGCGTATCGAGGATGCCCATGGGCGGTCCCTTCGCGATTCATACACGTGTGTGGGCTCTGCGTATGTGTATCGGCTCATGCTCGGCGACCTTGAGCGGAGGAGCGCCGGATACGGCGTTGCCGCCTCACAGTCACGGGGGTATCGTAGAGTGCCCGTTCCCGCCTGTCGAGGAGTCGCCGCGTGCGTGAGACCCTGAACGCTCTGATCGCCGAAGCCCTCGCCGTCGTTATCGCCGACGGGCGTTTGCTGCTGGCCGAGGTGCCGGGAGTCTCGGTGGAGCGCCCGCGTGACCCGTCCCACGGCGACTGGGCGACCAATGTCGCTCTCGTCTCGGCGAAGGCCGCCGGAATGGCGCCACGGGCGGTTGCGGAGATCGTGGCCGAGGAGATTCGCACGCGTCTCGGCGATACCGCCGAGGCTGTCGAGATAGCGGGTCCCGGGTTCATCAACATCCGTCTGGCCCGCGGTGTACTCGCCGAGGCGGTCACTCGCGTGCGGGAGCTCTCCGACGCGTTCGGAGCGGGCGAACGGACCGGCAGCCGCGTGCAGATCGAGTTCGTCTCGGCCAACCCGGTCGGCCCGATGCACGTCGGGCACGGGCGCTGGGCGGCGCTCGGCGACAGTATCGCGCGCATCCTCGAGCATGCAGGCGATGACGTGCAGCGGGAGTTCTACATCAACGACGCGGGCGTGCAGATGGACATCTTCGCGGCCAGTGTGTCCGCGCGGTATCTCGAGCTGTGCGGACGTGATGTCGACTTCCCCGAGGACGGCTACCGGGGCGCATACATCACTGAGATCGCCCGGGAGATCTTCGGGGAGGAAGGCACCTGCTGGCTGGATGCTACGCCGGCCAATCGCGAGGCGCACTTCAAGGAGCAGGCGTATGCGGCCGTGCTCGCCCATCTCAAGCACGTCCTGCACGGAATGGGCGTGGACTTCGACGTCTGGTTCTCGGAGCGGTCGCTGCACGAAGCCGACGCCATAGAGGGCGGGATCGAGCGGCTTGCCGCGGCGGGTCACGTCTACGAGCACGAGGGAGCCGTGTGGTTCCGCTCCACCGACTTCGGCGACGACAAGGACCGCGTGCTCAAGAAGGCGGACGGCTCCTATACGTACTTCGCGGCCGACGTCGCGTACCACGCCGACAAGTACGATCGAGGCTTCGACCTCGTGATCGACATCTGGGGCGCCGACCACCACGGCTACGTGAAGCGCATGGAGTCGGCGGTGGCCGCGCTCGGCCACCCCGGCAAGCTCGAGGTGATCATCGGCCAGCTCGTGAACCTCTTCCGCAACGGCGAGGTCGTGCGCATGAGCAAGCGCACCGGCGAGATGGTGACCTTCGAGGACCTGCTCGAGGAAGTGGGCGCAGACGCCGCGCGCTACTTCTTCCTGCGCCGCTCCACCGACCAGCCGCTCGACTTCGACATCGGTCTTGCCAAGCAGCGCTCGAGCGACAACCCCGTCTACTACGTGCAGTACGCGCATGCGCGCATCTGCTCGATCCTGCGCCGGGCATCGGGCGCGGACACCGCCGATGAGAGCGTGGACATCGCCGCGGTGGCGGCGGGTATCGAGGCTGATACCGACGCGCTCGCGCTCCTCGGCGCCGAGCCAGGGACCCTTTCCGGCGAGGCCGAGCTTACGCTGCTGCGCAAGCTTGCCGAGTTCCCGGAGGTCGTGGCGCTTGCCGCCCGCCAGCGCGCGCCGCACAAGCTCACAACGTATGCCGAGGACCTCGCGGCCGCGTTCCACGGCTTCTACACGCACTGCCAGGTGGTCGTGGACGACCCGCAGCTGCGCTCCGCGCGCCTTGCGCTCGCCGACGCATCGCGCATCGTGCTCGCACGCTCGCTCGGCCTGCTTGGCGTGAGCGCGCCGCAGCGGATGTAGGTCGCGCGGCTTCGCCCTGGCGCCCACACTCGTGTATCCTCTCCCGTACCTAGACGCTTCCCGGGGAGGACGTACGCGCCATGGCAAAGCCGCAGACCCCGCGCCCGCCGGCGACACCGGACCAGCTGACCGCGACCGATCTCCTTCCCATCCTGCCGATGACCGCCGAGGTCAAAGACGGTCACCTGTGGATCGGTGGCGTCGATACGGTCGCGCTCGCCCGCGAGGCGGGGACCGCGCTCTACGTCATGGACGAGGACACCATCCGCCATCAGCTCTCCGAGTACGTGACGTGGACGCGCTACCACTGGCCTGATGTCGACGTCGTCTACGCCGGAAAGGCGTTCCTCTCCCTCGCGATGGTGAAGCTCGTCCAGGAGGAGGACTGCTGCCTGCTGTGCGCCTCCGGCGGCGAGCTCGCCTACGCGGTGCGCGCCGGCTTCCCGATGGACCGCGTGCAGATGCACGGCAACAACAAGACGCCCGCCGAACTCGCCGAGTGCCTCGATGCGGGCATCGGGCGCGTGGTCGTCGACAACTTCGAGGAGATGGAGCGCCTCTCCGCGCTCGCTGCCGCTCGCGGGGTCACGCAGAAGGTGCTCGTGCGCGTCACGCCGGGGGTGGAGGCCGACACGCATGACTTCATCATGACCGGCGCCGAGGATTCCAAGTTCGGCTTCGGGCTCAACCAGGGTCTTGCGATGGAGGCCGTCAAGCGCGCGGTGGCACTGCCGGGCCTCGAGTTCGACGGGCTGCACATGCACATCGGCAGCCAGATCTTCGCGCTGCACAGCTACGCGAAGGCCATCGAAGTGATGGTGACGTTCATGCGCGACATCGAGGCCGAGACCGGACACCCGGTCCGCATGCTCGATGTCGGCGGCGGCCTCGGCGTGGCCTACGGAGCGCCCGATGAGCCGTCCACCGTCAAGGACTTCGGCAAGGTCGTGGTGGACGGCATCAAGGAGGAGTGCGAACGGTTCGGCGTGGCGGTACCGCGCATGGCGGTCGAGCCGGGACGCTCGATCGTAGCGCGCGCCGGCGTGACGCTGTACACCGTCGGCTCGGTCAAGGAGATCCCCGGCATCCGCACGTACGTGGCCGTCGATGGCGGCATGTCCGACAACATCCGCACGTCGCTTTACGATGCGCACTACGAGGCGGTCATCGCCAACAAGGCCGACCAGCCCCGGGAGATGGTGGGCACGATCGCGGGCAAGCACTGCGAGAGCGGGGACATCGTCGTGCGCGACGCGCCGCTGCAGTGTCCCGAGCCCGGTGACGTCATCTGCGTGGCCGCAACAGGCGGCTACTGCCAGTCGATGAGCAGCAACTACAACAAGCAGGTGCGTCCCGGCGTGGTGTTCGTGCGCGACGGACAGTGGCGCTGGGCGGTCCGCCGCGAGACGTACGACGACCTGATGCGGGCCGACCTCGGGTAGCCGGACCGTTCGTCCGGCACACGGCTCGCTGGAACGAGGCCGATGAAGCACGCGCTGAAGTACATCTGTCTCGCGATCGGCCTGATCGCGCTCGCTCTCGGCATCATCGGCATCTTCGTGCCGATGTGGCCGACGACCCCGTTCCTCCTGCTTGCCGCGGCGTGCTTCGTACGCAGTTCGGAGCGCCTGTACACCTGGCTCATCGAGCACCGGCACCTCGGCTGCTACGTGCGCGACTACATGTCGGGCAAGGGCATCCCGCTGCGCGCGAAGTGGATCTCCCTCGGCCTCATGTGGGTCACCTCCCAGGCGTCGTGGATGATCGTGATGGCGCACCGCGGCGTGCAGCCGTGGACGATCGGGTATGCGGTCCTGCTCCTGGTTGTGGCGATCGGCGTGCACTATCACATCGGCTTCCGGATCCCCACGCGCAGGCCAGAGTGCGAGGAGACGGAGTCCTAAGCGTGTGGGCGTCACGATCGACCCCTGCGCTATACTCTCCCCACGCGGGCCCCGCTCGCGTCTCCGCACCGTATCCGCTCGAAAGGCGCTGCTCATGAGGACCATCAACGTCGGTCTGGTCGGCCTCGGCACCGTCGGAAGCGGTGTCGTCGACATCATCGGGCGTCACCGGCAGCACTTCCTCACGCGCGCAGGCGTGGACATCGCGCTCGTGAAGTGTGCCGACCGCGATCCGGCGCGCGCCGCGGCGCTCGGTATCGAGCCGGAGCGGTTCACGACCGACGCCGCCGACATCATCGGCGACCCGTCGATCGACGTCGTGATCGAACTCATCGGCGGCACGGGTGTCGCGCGCGACATCGTGCTCGACGCGCTCGCCGCCGGCAAGACGGTGGTGACCGCCAACAAGGCGCTCATGGCGACTCACGGGCGCGAGGTCATGGACGCCGCCGCGGCCAACAGCGTGGACATCTGGTTCGAGGCCGCCGTCGGCGGCGGCATCCCGATCATCGGTCCGCTCAAGCGCAGCCTCGCAAGCAACGAGATCCAGGCGGTCTACGGCATCGTCAACGGCACGACCAACTACATGCTCACCCGCATGGCCGAAGACGGGCTCGACTACGCAACGGCACTGGCCGAGGCGCAGGAACTCGGCTTCGCCGAGGCCGACCCCACCGCCGATGTCGACGGGCTCGATGCAGCGGCCAAGATCGCGATCCTGGCATCGATCGCCTTCAACTCGCGGGTCGTCTTCGCCGATGTGCCTGCCGAGGGTATCCGCTCGATCACGCCGGGCGACATCGCGTACGCGCGGGAGACCGGCTACGAGATCAAGCTGGTCGCGATCGGGAAGCGGACCGGGTCGGGGCTCGACCTCCGCGTGCACCCGACGATGATTCGCGCCGACCATCCGCTTGCGAAGGTGAGCGGCGTCTACAACGCCATCTACGTGATCGGCGACTCCGTCGGCGAGACGATGTTCTTCGGCGAGGGAGCCGGTTCACTGCCGGCCGCGTCGGCTGTCGTGGGTGACTTGATCGAGGCGGCGCGGCACATCCAGCGCGGATGCGCCGGACTCGTCGGCTGCACGTGCGCCGAGAGCCTGCCCGTTCGCGACCTGGCCGACCTCGAGACCTCGTACTACGTCCGGCTGCATGTCCGCGACGAACCGGGCGTGCTGGCCGCGATCGCCGGGATCTTCGGAGACGCCGGAGTCTCGGTCGCCTCGGTCATCCAGAAGCGCGCCGACGAGGGTGGCGGCGCTGAGATCGTGTGGATCACCCACCGGGCCGCGGAGCGCGACGTGCGCTCGGCGCTCAATCTGATCGAGGCGCTCGATGTGGTCGTCGCGATCGGCTCGGTCCTGCGCGTGGAGGAGTTGTAGACGGTGCGTGTCCGTGTACCGGCCTCTTCGGCCAACCTCGGCCCCGGTTACGACTCGTTCGGTCTCGCGCTCGCGCTGCATAACGAGTTCGAGGCCGAACTTGCGGACCGATGGGCGGTAGAGGTCGGCGGCGAGGGCGCGGGGCGACTCGAGGCCGGCGCCGGCAACCAGGTCGCGCGCGCGATGGCGCGTGTGTTCGCCGAGATCGGGCGGCGCGAGTTAGCTGCGGATATCACCTGTCACAACGGCATCCCCGTCGGGCGCGGCCTCGGCTCGTCGTCAGCGGCCATCGTCGGGGGGCTCGTGTTGGGTGACGCCCTGACCGGTGCGCATCTCGGCGAGGAGCGGATCCTCGAGATCGCAGCCGAGATCGAGGGTCACGCCGACAACGTGGCGGCCGCGCTCTACGGCGGCTTCACGGTCACCCTGGACGGGTCCGTGGCGCCGCAGTGCGCACGGGTCGATCCCGCGGGAGGCGTGGCGGCCGTGCTCGTGCTGGGCGAGGACGAGTTGCCCACCTCCGAGTCACGAGAGGCGCTACCGGCGACGGTCCCACACAGCGACGCCTCGGCCAATGCGGGTCGTGCGGCGCTCGTCGCGCTCGGCCTTGCGCTTGGAGAGCCGAATCTCACGCAGGCGGGACTTTGCGACGCGATCCACGAGCGGTACCGTAGCCGGCTCGTCCCGGACCTCGATGCCGTTCGGTCGCTGTTCGCGGCTGCGGGCGTCGGGCCCGCGGTCCTGTCCGGGGCGGGCCCGACGATAGTGGCGCTCGTTCAGGCGGACGACGACGCGCGGGCGCTCGAGCGCGCGAGGGAGTACTCGGACGACCTGCGCCCCATGCTGGCCGGTATCGGTCGCACCCGGGTCATCGCGCTCTCGATCGACCGCGGGGGAGCGGTCCTGCTGTGAGCGAGGTCGCGCCGAGTGGTGCCGCAGCGGCCGCGCCGGGCCGTCGCGCGCTCGTGTTCGCCGGGGCGGCACTCGTCGTGGCGCTCGTGCCGCTCGGCGGCGTGTGGGAGTGGCCTCGCTTCATCGTGGCCTCGGCGTTCGTCGTCGTCGCCGTGCTCGCGCACCGCGACGGCTTCGCAGCTGCTGCCGCGGCGCTGTTCGTGACCATCGCCGTCAAGGACGGCGTGCTCGTGGTTCCGGGTGCGTACGTCGGCCTGTTTCACGTCGTGCTCGCCGGGACGATCGGAGCTGCGGCGACGCGAGCCGTCCGCACGCGCGCGCTCCCCAAGGTGCGACTCACCGGTGCCGAGTGGGCGCTCGGACTGCTGCCGCTGGCCGGGTTGTGGTCGCTTCCCGCGTCGCTTGACGCCGGGCAGACTGCGCTGGCAACAGCCAGGCTCGTGATGCTGTGGGCGGCCGCGCTGGTGGTCTCCCGCGCGCTGTCCGACCGCCGGTCGTTGCGCGTGGCGGTCGTCGCGTTCGTGCTGGCGGCCCTGCCGCTCGCCCTCGTCGCGCTCGCCCAGTGGGCGTTTCCCGAACTCGGTATCGGCTCGATCCATCAGCCGGTACCCGGTGGTCAGATCCGCCCGGCCGGCTTCTACATGGACCCCAACTTCCTCGGCGCACATCTGGTTCTGGCAGCCCTCGCTGCGCTTGCGTCGGCGGGAAACGCGCGACGCTGGCCGCTGTGGACCGCCGCTGCGGCCGGGATGTTCGGCATCGTGGCGCTCACGTACTCGCGCTCCGCATGGCTTGAGGCAGCAGTGGGGATCGCGGCACTGCTCGTCATCGGCACCCGCCGCGTCAGAGTGGCCACGCTCGTCGTGGCGATCGCAGCCGTGCTGGCGGGCACGGTGCTTCTCGGTCCGTCGCTCGTGACGGGGCGCGCGCTCTCGATCTTCGAGACCGGGGCCGGGTCGTCCAACGCCACCCGCATCCTCATGGTCCGCTCCACGCTCACGATGATCGCAGAGCGTCCTGTCTTCGGGACGGGGCTCAAGGCATTCGAGGTCGCGTACCCGGACTATGTGTTGCCGGGTGCCGACCCGTCGATCACGCACCCGCACCAGGTCGCCCTCGCTCTCGTCGCCGAGACGGGCATCGCCGGCGCCGTCGCACTCGTGGCGCTTGCGATCACCGGTGTGCGCGCGATGGTCCGGGCGCGCAGGGGAGGATCGGCCGCCGGCGCAGCGGCGACGGTGGGCGTACTCGTGCTCGGTGTCGGTTCGTTCTTCCAGTACTTCCTGTACTTCGAGCTCGCGTGGCTGTTCGCCGGTCTCCTTGCGGCGTCGGCCCGTTGTGCTGCAGGCGGCGCTCCGTCGGCACCTGCGGTGACGAGGTCTTGACGGCGGTTCCCTATCTGGGGAAAGAATAGGACATCCCCTCACGCTTGCCGGCGCGATGCGCCCGAAGCGTTCGACGATGGAGCCATCATGAGTGACGACCGACCGGTCATCATCGCGCAGATATCGGACCTGCACTGTGGTTCGCAGTACCACATCCCGAGTCTGGCCACGCGTGTGATCGACGAGATCAACGAACTCGGCCCCGATATCCTGGTCGTCACGGGCGACCTCACGGACATGGGATTCAGGCAGGAGTTCAAGGTCGCGCAGCGCCTCATCTCGCGCATGCAGGCCGAGCGCGTGATGGTGCTGCCGGGCAACCACGACGCGCGCAACGTCGGGGACCTGCACTTCGAAGAGCTCTTCGGTTCCCGGTCCACCGAGCTGATCTTCAATGGCGTCCGGGTCCTCGGGCTGGACTCGTCAGAGCCCGATCTGGATAACGGTCGGATCGGCCGCCAGCGGTATCGCTGGGTCGAGGAGCGCTTCTCGGATCCCGACGAGTTCAAGGTGGTGGCACTCCATCACCACCTGTTGCCGGTTCCCGGGACCGGTCGTGAACGCAACATCGTCTACGATGCCGGCGACTTGCTGCGGGTACTCAACAGCAGCGGCTGCAATCTGGTGCTCTGCGGCCACAAGCACGTGCCGCACGTCTGGCGTCTCGAGGAGATGGTCATCGTCAACGCGGGCACCGCATGCACCCACCGCCTGCGGGGCATGACGCGACCGAGCTACAACATCATCGAGCTTCACCACGACCGCATCCGCGTGATCCTCAAGCACCCGTTCGACGAGCCCGAGGTCGTGGCGGACTTCGAGCGCGAGCTGCGGCGCGAGTGCGTGTGGAAGCCGCATCCCGGGCAGACGCCGTCCGGGGTCAGAGCCTGATGCGCGCGATAGCGCTCATCGACGGCGAACACTACCCGCCGGTGGTGCGCTTCGCGCTCGACGCGCTTGCCTCCGAGTTCGACGTAGCCGCCGCGGTGTTCATCGGCGGGACGGAGAAAGTGGACGCGCAGGCGAGCCCGGAGGCCTACGGCGTCCCGGTCGTGACCGGTCCGGACCGCATCGCCGCCGTGCGTGACGCGATCGAGCGGTTCGGCCCCGAGATCGCCATCGATCTTTCGGACGAGCCGGTCGTGACCTCGGCCGACCGGTTCGCGCTTGCAAGCGTCGTCCTCGGCCTCGGCGTTGCGTACCGCGGAGCGGACTTCGCGTTCACCCCGCCCGCTGCGCTCGAGACCACGCGTACGCCCACCCTTGCGATCATCGGGACCGGCAAGCGGGTGGGGAAGACGAGCGTCTCCGCGCATGTCGCGCGCTATCTCAAGGATTCGGGCCGGGACATCGTGGTGCTCGCCATGGGCAGGGGCGGACCGGCCGAGCCGGAGCTCATCCGTGGCGACGAGGTCGCGCTCACCACCGAGGACCTCCTCGCGCTTGCCCGCACGGGTGTGCATGCGGCGTCCGACAACTACGAGGACGCGGTGATGAGCCGCGTCACCACGGTCGGTTGCCGCCGATGCGGCGGTGGCCTGGCGGGCGAGACGTACTTCTCGAACGTGCCGGCGGGGGCCCGTCTGGCCGACTCGCTCGGCAAGGAGATCCTCGTGCTTGAAGGCTCCGGCGCCGCGATCCCGCCGGTCACTGCCGATGCGACGGTGCTCATCATCGGCGCGGGGCAGGGCGTGCCGTACGTGCGCGACTACTTCGGTCCGTACCGGCTCGGTCTGGCCGACGCGGTCATCGTGGCCGGAGCCGAGGAGCCCACGGCGAGTGCCGATGAGCTCGCGGACCTCGTCTCGGCGATCCGTGAGCTACGCGAGGACGTGCCGATCGTGCTCACGACCTTCCGCCCGCGCCCGATCGGGGACGTGGCCGGCAGGCGGGTCTTCTTCGCCACCACAGCGCCGGTCGCCGTGCTACCCATGCTCACCGCGCATCTCGAGCGGGAGTACGGGTGCGAGGTCGTCGGCGCGAGTCCTCACCTCTCCGACCGCACGCTCCTGCGGGCCGACATGCGTGCCCATGCGGGTGACTACGACCTGTTGCTGACCGAGCTCAAGGCCGCCGCTGTCGATGTCGTGGCGGCGGCGGGCGAGGAGGCCGGTGTGCCGACGGTGCTGTGTGACAACGAGCCGATCGTCACCGACGAAGGAGATCTGGCCGGTCTCATCGATCACGTGGTAGCGCGCGCGTTCGAGCGTCACGAATCGAGGAGCGCCTGATGCCCACCAACCCGCCGATCGTCATCAAGGACCAGAAGCATGGTCTGCCGATGAGCAAGGGCCTCCTCGCGCAGTCGTTCACGGCCACGGGGCTGAGCCCCGCGGGGGCCTACGCGGCTGCCCAGCGTGTCCAGGACGAGCTCCGCGCCGCGGGCCGCTACGAGCTCACGCTCTCGGAGTTGCAGGACAAGGCAGCGAGCGTGCTCGCCGAGACCGCCGGACCCGGTATCGCCGCCCGCTACGTGCGGCTGAACGAGATATCCAAGCTCGATCGCCCGCTCATCGTGCTGATCGGCGGCACGACCGGCGTGGGCAAGTCGACGATCGCCACAGAGGTCGCTCACCGGCTCGGTATCACCCGGATCGTGTCGACGGATAGCATTCGGCAGGTCATGCGTGGTATCTTTTCTCGTGACCTCATGCCCGCGATCTACGAGAGTTCCTTCAACGCGTGGCGCGGCCTGAGGGTCCCCGTTCCCCATGGCGCGAGTCCTGTCATCGTCGGATTCCGCGAGCAGGCAGCCGCCGTGGCCACCGGTATGAAGGCGCTCATCGATCGTGCGGTGGTCGAAGGCGTCAGCATGGTGCTCGAGGGCGTACACGTGGCCCCCGGATACATCGAGCCTTCCCAGTTCAAGAACGCGTCGGTCGTGCAGTTGCTCATCGGAGTCGATGACGAAGAGGCGCATCGCAGCCACTTCTACGTCCGTGAGGTGCAGACCGAGGGGACGCGGCCGTTCGAGCGGTACCGGGCGAACTTCACGAACATCCGGTTGCTCGGGCGCTATATCGAGGACCTTGCCAGCGAGCATGGCATTCCCATCGTGCACAGCCACCAGCTCGACCGGACGGTGGCCGAAGTACTGGAACTGATCGTCGAGACGGTGATCCGTCAGGACGAAGAATCGGCGCGGGTATGGCACCCGCCCGGCGAGCGAGAGGACACTGAGTGAGATGAAGTTCTTCCTGGACACCGCAAACCTGCGTGAGATCGAGGAGGCCGCGTCGTGGGGCCTGCTTGCGGGGGTGACCACCAACCCCTCGCTCTACGCGCGTGAAGGCGGCAGTCTCGCCGACTTCCACGCTCACATCCAGCGGATCTGTGAGATCTGCGACGGCCCCGTCTCCGCCGAGACCGTGAGTCTCAAGCGCGACGACATCGTGGCTGAAGGCGTCGAGCTCGCCGCTCTCGCGCCCAACGTGGTCGTCAAGGTGCCGGTCATGCCCGAGGGTCTCGCCGCCACCAAGTCGCTCGCCGAGCAGGGCATCGATGTGAACATGACGCTGTGCTTCACAGTTCCCCAGGCGCTCATGTCTGCTCGCGCCGGCGCCCGGTACGTGAGCCCCTTCGTCGGCCGGTTCGACGACATCTCCGAAGACGGCCTCGAGCACCTCGGCAACCTGATCGTCGCCATGAACAACTACGACTTCGGCCACCCGGTCGAGGTGATCGCCGCATCGGTGCGGCACAACCAGCACGTCGTGGCAGCCGCGCTCATGGGCGCCGACATCGCCACCGTGCCGTTCGGCGTCTTAGAGAAGCTCGTGAAGCACCCGCTGACCGATCGCGGCCTCGAGGCGTTCCTTGCGGACTGGGAGAAGGTGAAGAACGCGTGAGTGCCCGTCCCCGTAAGCGCGGACGCCGCGGAGGCGGCGGCCAGCAGCCAGAGGTCGTCCAGCCGTCCGTGACCCGTGAGGAGCTCGCCGCCAAGACGGTGGCCGAGCTGCGCGCCATGGCTGCCGAGAGCGGTCTGGACGTCAAGGCGCTCAAGAAGAAGGACGAGATCGTTGCGGCCGTCTATGAGGCGAAGGTCAAAGCCGAGGGTTTCGTCGAGATCGTGGGAATCCTCGACGTGCTGCCGGAAGGCTACGGTTTCATCCGTACCGGCGGCTACCTCCCCGGCGACAACGACGTCTACTGCTCGATGTCGCAGATCCGCCGGGCCGAACTGCGCCGCGGCGATATGGTCAAGGGTCAGATCCGTCCGCCCAAGGAGTCGGAGAAGTACCCGGCGCTCACGCGGGTGCTCTCGGTCAACGGGAAGGATCCCGAATCGGCCCGTCGCCGCCAGGTGTTCCGCGACCTCGTGCCGGTCTACCCGGATGAGCGGCTGCGGCTCGAGCACAACCCCGCCGAGATCACCGCGCGCGTCATCGATCTCGTCGCGCCGATCGGCAAGGGCCAGCGCGGCCTGATCGTCTCGCCGCCGAAGGCGGGCAAGACCACCGTCCTCAAGGACATCGCCGCCTCGGTCACCGCAAACAACCCCGAGGTCTACCTCATGTGCCTGCTCGTCGACGAGCGGCCTGAAGAGGTGACCGACATGGAGCGGTCGATCCACGGAGAGGTCGTCTCCTCGACGTTCGACATGCCGGCCGACAACCACATCGCCGTGGCCGAGCTCGTCATGGAGCGCGCCAAGCGGCTCGTGGAAAGCGGCTTCGACGTGATGATCCTCCTCGATTCGATCACGCGCCTTGCCCGCGCCTACAACCTGGCCACCCCCGCCTCCGGACGCATCCTGTCGGGCGGTGTCGACTCGACCGCGCTCTATCCGCCGAAGAAGTTCTTCGGCGCGGCGCGCAACATCGAGCACGGCGGCAGCCTCACCATCCTGGCGACCGCGCTTGTCGATACCGGCTCGAAGATGGACGAGGTCATCTTCGAGGAGTTCAAGGGCACCGGGAACATGGAGCTCAGGCTCGATCGCAGGCTCGCCGACCGCCGGATCTTCCCGGCCATCGACGTCATCACCTCGGGCACGCGCAAGGAGGAGCTCATCCTCGATCCGATGGAGGCGCCGTTCGTGTGGGGCCTTCGCCGCATCCTGCACGGGGTGGACTCCACCGAGCGCGCGATGGACATGCTCATCAAGGGTCTCAAGCAGACCGCGTCCAACCGCGAGTTCCTCACCAAGATGGCCAAGCGCGCCGAGGACAAGCGCGTCACCAACGGGGTGGAACTGTAGCCGGGTTCCCGATTGCTGCCCGCTCGGCCGCCGTGCTATGATTCCACGGCTGTCCTCACGCCTGGTCGGAAACCAGGCACATTCGCGGAGGTGCTAGAAGTGCGTACCGGAATCCACCCCGACTACGTCGAGGCCAAGGTCACCTGCTCGTGCGGCGAGACCTTCACGACGCGGTCCACGAAAGCAGAACTGCGCGTCGAGCTCTGCTCGAAGTGTCACCCGTTCTATACCGGCACCCAGAAGCTCGTCGACTCGGGTGGTCGCGTGCAGCGTTTCGCCGACAAGTTCGGCAACGCCGCAGCGGTGGTAGCCGAGAAGGAAGCCGCCGAGCGCGAAGCGCGCCGTAAGGCCGCCGAAGAGGCTGCGATCACCGCTCGTGAGGCCAAGGCGATCAAGGACTCCACGAGAGTCGAGCGTGCCGCCAAGGTCGAGGTCGCCGAGGCCATCGAGAGCGGCGAGGCCGCCGCTGACGTGGTCGAGGACGTCCCCGCCGAGGAGCCCGCTGCCGAATAGGGGAGCTGCTGCTTCCGCTGGTATCATCGAAAGAAGGCGGGCGCCGACCCGCCTTCTTGCGTTATGGAGGCCCCGTCGTGGACGTCAAGCTGCTCTTCCACACACCCGAGCCCGAGCGTGCTATCGCCGCGGCCGCGCGGCTGTGTTACGCGCCGGTCGGCGCGGCCGAGCTGCTCGAAGATATGTCGGAAGATGCCGTTCGCCGCGTGCTCAGGACCATCATCACGTCGGGTCACACGTCGGCGCTCGAGCACGCGGTCTACAGCTTCGCGGTCGATGGCGTCAGCCGGGCGATGACCCACCAGCTGGTTCGTCACCGGCTGGCGAGCTACAACCAGCAGTCGCAGCGCTACGTCACCTACGCCGAGGAGCCGTGCTTCATCACGCCGCCGTCGGTCGCGGCCCACCCTGAGGCGGCAGCCGCATTCGCCGAGGCCACGAAGGCGGCCTTCGCATCGTACCGTGCGCTCGTGGACGCCGGCGTACCTGCCGAGGACGCGCGCTACCTGCTCCCGAACGCCATGGAGACCAAGATCGTCATCACCATGAACGTCCGGGAACTCCTGCACTTCTTCGAGCTCCGCTGCTGCAAGCGCGCGCAGTGGGAGATCCGCGAGCTTGCGCTCGCCATGCTCGACCTCGGCGAGCCTACCGCGCCGTACATCTTCGCCGACGCGGGCGCGTCGTGCCGTCGTGGACCATGCCGCGAGGGGAAGATGACCTGCGGCGATCCGTACCCCAGAGCCCCGAAACGGGAGTGAGCATGTCAGAGGACCACACGAACGAGGGCTGCACCGTGCGCCCGACGCACATCGGCGGCCAGGCGCTGCTCGAGGGCATCATGATGCGCGGCAAGTACAACTGGGCCGTGGCAGTGCGCGAGCCGTCAGGTGAGATCTACACCGAGGAGCACGACCTCGTCTCGGCCAGAGACAGGCATGCGTGGCTCAAGTGGCCGATCATCCGCGGGATGTGGGGCTTCTACGAGACGATGGTGCTTGCCGTGAAGGCGTTCGGCATCTCGGCCGAACACGCGGGTGAGACCGAGGAGGAGAAGCTCTCATCCAAGGAGATCGGCCTCACGATGGTGCTCGGCATCGGTCTCGCGGTCGGGCTGTTCATCGTGCTGCCGGCCATCGTGACCAACCTGCTCGTCGGCAGCTCGGTCGACCGTCCGTTCACCTGGAACGTCGTTGACGGCGTCTTGAGACTCGTCGCGTTCTTCGCCTATATCGTGGCGGTCAGCCGCCTGAAGGAGATCAAGCGCGTCTTTGCGTACCATGGCGCCGAGCACAAGACCATTCACGCCTACGAGCGCGGTCTGCCGCTCGAGTCCGACATCATCCAGCGGTACACGACGCTCCATGTCAGGTGCGGCACGTCGTTCCTGTTGATGGTGATGGTCGTGGCGATCGCGGTCTTCTCGCTCGTCCCGGGCAAGGCGATCCTCGCGGCGTGGGGCGTCGACGGGCGGATGTGGGTGCTCGCGTTCAATATCGGTATCCGGATCGTCTTGCTCCCGCTCATCGCGGGCATCGCCTACGAGATCACCGTCAAGTGGGCGGGCACGCGGCCGGAGAACCCGCTGGTGAAGGTCCTGCTCTGGCCTGGGTTGCAGATGCAGCGTCTGACCACCGCCGAGCCCGACGAGTCGATGATCGAGATCGCGGTGGCCGCCATGAACATGGTCGTCGCACGCGAGCAGGCCGAGGCTGAGGCGCGCGGCGAGGCGCCTGCCTGCGAACTCGAACCGCTTCCGGCGCTGGACTGACCGGCCCCTCCCCGGGACATCTGCGCGGCCCGCATCGCGTGCTACGCTGTCACCGTCCACGCGTAAGGATCAGATCATGCGTAGCAGACTCGAATCCATACTCTCGTCGTACGACGAGATAACGTCGAAGCTCTCCGACCCATCGGTCCTCGCGGACCAGAAGGAGTACACGCGGCTGGCCAAGGAGCACGCCGCCATGACGCCGCTGGCGACCAAGGTCCGCGAGTACATCGAGGTGCTCGATGGTATCGCCAGCGCGCGCGACATGCTGCGGACCGAGGCCGATCCCGAGATGAAGGAGCTCGCCAAAGACGAGCTCGACGAACTCGAGGCGCGCGTGGAGCCGCTCGAGGAGGAGCTCAAGGTCATGATGCTCCCAGCGGACCCCAACGATGAGAAGAACGTCATCATCGAGATCCGCTCCGGTGCCGGCGGCGACGAGGCCGGCCTGTTCGCCGGCGACCTGTACCGCATGTACGTCCGGTACGCCGAGCGGCAGAAGTGGAAGGTCGAGGAGATCGACGTCGCAGCAAACGAGGTCGGCGGCTACAGGGACGTCTCGTTCATGATCAAGGGCAAGGGCGTCTACTCGAAGATGAAGTTCGAGAGCGGCGTGCACCGCGTGCAGCGCGTGCCCGCCACGGAGAGTCAGGGGCGCATCCACACCTCGACGGCGACCGTTGCGGTGCTCCCCGAGGCCGAGGACGTCGAGATCGATATCGACATGAACGACCTGCGCATCGACGTCTACCGCTCGAGCGGACCCGGAGGTCAGAGCGTCAACACCACCGACTCGGCGGTTCGTATCACGCACGTGCCCACGGGTGTCGTGGTCCAGTCCCAGAATCAGAAGTCGCAGCTTCAGAACCGGGAGGCGGCGATGCGCGTACTCCGCGCGCGTCTCTACGAGGCCGAGCTCGAGCGCCGCCATGCCGAGCTCGGCGCCGCGCGCAAGAGCCAGATCGGCTCGGGCGACCGTTCGGAGAAGATCCGCACGTACAACTTCCCGCAAGACCGGGTGACCGATCACCGGATCGGGCTCACGATCCACAACATCCCGGCCATTCTGCAGGGGGAGATCGACGACCTCATCGAAGGCCTGGCGGCCGCCGACCGGGCGGAGCGACTGGCGGCGGTGGTCTAGGTGGCCGGGCGCGTCTGGACCGTGAAAGACGCGCTCGAGTGGACCGCGGAGTTCCTGGGGCGCAAGGATGACGGGCACCCCCGTCGCTCGGCAGAGTGGCTCCTCTCCGCGGCGACCGGGCTCTCACGCGTCGAGTTGTACACCCACCACGATCGTCCGCTTACGGCCGACGAGCGCGAACGGTACCGCACGCTCGTGACCAAGCGTGCCGAGGGGATGCCGCTTCAGTACGTGACGGGCGAGATGCCGTTCAGACATCTCGTGGTGCACGTCACACCCGGCGTGTTCATTCCACGGCCCGAGACGGAGGTGCTCGTCGACGTCGTGCTCGAGACCATCACCGATGTCCCCGAGCCCGTCGTGGTCGATCTGTGCACGGGTTCGGGCTGCGTCGCGGTGTCGCTCGCAAGCGAGCATCCGGGCGTCCGGGTCTGGGCCTCCGACGTCAACGACCGAGCGGTTGAGGCCGCTCGTCGGAACGCACTTCACGCGGGGGTCGACAACAGGGTACAAGTAGTCCATGGAGACCTTTTCGATCCGCTGCCTGCCAAGCTCGCCGGGACCGTCGGCTTCATCGTGTCCAACCCCCCGTACGTCCCGAGCGCGGATCTCCCCGATCTTCCCGCCGAGGTGCTCGGCTTCGAGCCCTGTGAGGCGCTCGATGGCGGACCGGACGGGCTTGATGTCTTCCGCCGGATCGTCGACCAGGCTCACGGGTGGCTGGCCCCGGGCGGCGCTCTGGCGGTCGAACTGGACACCGGGCGCGTGGCAGATGCCGCGTCGCTGCTCGAGGAGTCGTATGAGTGTGTAGTGGTCCGCAAGGACCTGACCGGTAGGGACCGGATCGTCTACGGACGGAAAGGCAGGGCGATGAAGCCATGAGTAAGGTGATTCACATCGACCCCGAAAACCCCTCGGCGGAAGTAGTCAATCTCGCCGCCACGGTACTCAGGGACGGGGGCATCATCGTATTCCCGACCGAGACCGTCTACGGGATAGGCGCTTCCGCTACTTCGTGTTTCGGACCGCAGGAGATCATCGACATCAAGATGCGGCCGAAGAACAAGCCACTGCCGTGGCTCGTCGAGGATGACGCGGCGCTCGACATCTACGGGGTGGACGTGCCCGAGTACGCGCACCGCATCGCGCGGGCGTTCTGGCCCGGTGCCCTGACGATCGTGGTCAAGGCGCACGACTCGGTCGCCCCCGAGTTCCGTGACGACCGTGGCACGGTCGCGCTGCGCTCGCCGGCGCACGATCTCGTTCAGGACCTCATCCGCGCTTCCGGTGCGGCGATCATCACGACCTCGGCCAATACGTCGGGACTGCCGCCGGCCGGCACGTTCGACGAGCTCGAGGAGCGCATCATCGCAGCTGCCGATCTCACGCTCGATGGCGGCGAGACCCCGCACCGCATGGCGTCGACCGTGGTCGACTGCACCGGTCCCGAGCCCGTGGTCACTCGGGTCGGACCGGTTTCGGAAGCCGACGTCATGGCGGCGGCCACGGGCTTGCCGGCGTAGCGTCCGGCGGGCTCACGATACGGTACAATCTGCGGGAGGCGGCCAGTCCGGTCGCCTCCCGCACACGTAAAGGGGACCCGATGCGCATCCACATCGGCGCGGATCACGCCGGTTTCGAGCTTAAAGAGCAGGTCAGGCGGACTCTCGACGACCTCGGTCACGAGGTCGTCGACGTCGGTACGTACGGCGAAGAGTCGGTGGACTACCCGGACTACGCCGCCGCGGTGGCTCATGCCGTCGCCGACGGCGAGACCGACTTCGGTGTGCTCGTGTGCGGCACCGGACTCGGCATGGCGATCGCAGCCAACAAGGTGCCGGGGGTGCGTGCCGTCCAGATCTCAGACCCCGGGATGGCCCGCATGGCACGGCTTCACAACGACGCCAACGTCGTCACGCTTCCCGGGCGACATATCGGGCCGGAGGTTGCCGCCGAGATCGTGGGCGCATTCATCGGCACCGCCTTCGAAGGCGGGCGGCACCAGCGCCGCGTCGACAAGATCGGCGCCATTGAAGACAGCGCACGGTAGGAGAGGGGAACTCGATGGCACTGCGGTACCTGCCCGCGACCGATCCCGAGCTCGCGGCGGCGCTCGACGCCGAGCTGGCGCGCCAGCGTGGGACGATCGAGCTCATCGCCAGTGAGAACTTCGTGTCGATGGCGGTCCTTGAGGCCGCCGGCACGGTGCTCACCAACAAGTACGCCGAGGGCCTGCCGGGCAAGCGCTACTACGGCGGGTGCGAAGCGGTCGACGTCGTCGAGGAGCTTGCACGCGAGCGTGCCAAGACGCTCTTCGGCGCCGAGCACGCCAACGTGCAGCCGCATGCGGGCGCGCCGGCGAACCTCGCCGCCTACTACGCGTTCATGCAGCCCGGCGACACCTTCCTCGGCATGAACCTCGCCATGGGCGGGCATCTCACCCACGGTTCGCCGGTCAACTTCTCCGGCAAGTGGTTCAACGTGGTGCCGTACGGACTCGATGCCGAGGAGCGCATCGATTACGAGGAGGTCGCCCGGCTCGCGCGGGAGCACCGGCCCAAGATGATCATCGCCGGCGCCTCGGCCTACCCGCGCGTGATCGACTTCCCACGCTTCCGGCAGATCGCCGATGAGGTCGGCGCGATCCTCATGGTGGACATGGCGCACATCGCCGGCCTCGTGGCCACCGGCGCCCACCCGTCGCCGGTTCCGTATGCGGATGTGGTGACCTCCACCTCGCACAAGACGCTGCGCGGACCGCGCTCCGGCTTCATCCTGTGCACAGCGGAGCACGCGGTCGCGATCGACAAGGCGGTCTTCCCGGGACTCCAGGGCGGTCCGCTCGAGCAGATCGTCGCCGCGAAGGCCGTGGCATTCCACGAGGCGATGCAGCCCGAGTTCGCCACCTATATCGACAACGTCGTCACTAACGCCCGCGCCATGGGCGAGGCGATGGTCGAGGCGGGGCTGCGGCTCGTCTCGGGCGGCACCGACAACCACCTCCTCCTTGTGGACCTGCGCCCCGCAGGCGTCACCGGCAAGGAGGCGCAGGCGCTGGTGGAAGAGGTGGGCATCACCGTCAATAAGAACGCCATACCCAACGATCCGGAAAGTCCGTTCGTCACGAGCGGCATCCGGGTCGGCTCGGCGGCCATCACCACGCGCGGCTTCGACGAGTCCGAGGCGCACACGGTCGGGCGCCTGCTCGCTGAGGTCATCTTCAAGCGGCGGGAGCCGGCGACCCTCGAGCGTATCCGCGCCGAGGTCAGCGCGATGCTTGCGGCCCACCCGCTCTATCCCGAGCTCTAGAGAGACCAGGAGGACCGGTATGGCGAGAGACGAGCGCTGGGACAACGTGGTGGTCATCGACCACCCGCTCGTACAGCACAAGTTGTCGATCCTTCGCGACATCGGCACCGGGGCCAAGGAGTTCCGCGAGCTCGTCAAAGAGCTCGCGATGCTCATGGCGTACGAGGCGACACGCGGCTTCCAGCTTGCCGAGACCGTCGTCACGACGCCGATCACGCAGACGACGACGCACGTGCTCGCCGGCAAGAAGGTCGCGGTGATCCCGATCCTCCGTGCGGGTCTTGGCATGGTCGAGGGCATCCTCGAGCTCATTCCTGCGGCCAAGGTCGGCCACGTGGGTCTGTACCGCGACCCCGAGACGCTGCAACCGGTCGAGTACTACTGCAAGCTGCCCGAGGACATCGGCGAGCGCGACGTGCTCATCGTCGATCCGATGCTCGCCACCGGCGGCTCGGCCGCGGCTGCGGTCCATTTTCTGCGCGATCGCGGCGCCCGTGAGATCGACCTGCTCGTCTTGCTCGCCGCGCCCGAGGGCATCGACGAGATCAACCGGACGTGCAAGGGCGTGCGGATCTACACGTGCGCGATCGACAGCCATCTCAACGACCACGGCTACATCGTGCCCGGTCTCGGCGACGCCGGTGACCGCCTGTTCGGCACCAGGTAAGAACGGAGCGGCGCACACCATGCCACGACCCTCCTGGGACGAGTACTTCATGGCCATCGCCGAGCACGTGGCCGATCGTGCGACGTGCATGCGCCGGAGCATCGGCGCTGTGCTCGTCAAGGACAAGCGCATCCTCGCCACCGGCTACAACGGTGTTCCGGCGGGGCTCGCGCACTGCGACGAGGCCGGGTGCATCCGCGAGCAGCGCGCCATCCCCTCGGGCACGCAGCACGAGCTGTGTCGCGGCATACACGCCGAGCAGAACGCGGTGATCCAGGCCGCGCGTCACGGCATCCCGATCGACGGAGCCACCGCCTACTGCACGCATCAGCCGTGCGTGCTCTGCGCGAAGATCCTCATCAATGCGGGTGTCGTGGAGATCGTCTTCCGGGAGGCGTACCCAGACGCGCTCGCCGAGGAGATGATCGCCGAGGCGGGGATCGTCTGTACGCGCTTCACGAGCGGTGAGCCTGAGTGACTCTCGTCGAGCACCTGGCCGTCCTTGTGACGGCTCTCGTCGTCACCTGGGCTGCGACCCCGCTCGTGCGTCTCGTCGGACTCCGGTGGGGCATCGTCTCACACCCCGGCGGTCGTCACGTCCACCAGGGGGCCATCCCGCGGATCGGCGGCGTGGCGATGTTCGCCGGCTTTGCCGCCGCGGTACTCGTCCGGCTGGTCGGCGAGCGCTTCTGGGGGTGGCAGGCCGCCCTCACCGAGCCGGGTGCTCCGGTGCTCGGGGTGCTCGGAGCTCTCGTGATCATGTTCGGGGTCGGCCTGGCCGACGACGTGCTCGACTTGCGGCCGCGCACCAAGTTCCTCGGACAGATAGCCGCTTCGGTCGTGGCATACGTGGCAGGCGCAAGCGTCGACTTCATCGGCGATCCACTCGGCGGAGGGCTCGTGATGCTCGGGCTCCTTTCGATCCCGGTCACGCTGCTGTGGATGACCGGATTCGCCAACGTCATCAACCTGATCGACGGGCTCGACGGTCTCGCGGCCGGGGTCACCGCGATCGCGGGGGTGAGCCTTCTCGTGCTGGCCGTGCAGTCGAACCAGCCGCTCGCGGCCGTGCTTGCCGCGGGGATCGTGGGCGCGTGTCTCGGCTTCCTCAGGTTCAACTTCAACCCGGCGTCGATCTTCATGGGAGACTCGGGAGCGCTCTTCTTAGGTTTCGCGCTTGCGTGCATATCGCTCCTCGGCGTCATGAAGTCCGTCGCCGCCATCACGCTTCTGGTGCCGCTGCTCATCATCGGCGTGCCGGTCTTCGACACGTTCTCGGCCATAGTCAGGCGGCGCCGCCATGGACGGCCCATCCAGGAGGCCGACAAGGGCCACATCCACCATCGGCTGCTCGGCCGGGGCTTCAACCAGAAGCAGACGGTTCTCATCATCTACGTCTGGTCGATAGCGCTCGCCTTCGGCGGCTACGCGATGCGCTGGGCGCCGACGGTGTACAAGGCCGCGACGTTCGTGGTCCTTGCCGGTCTGTCCGGCCTCATGGCGTACTGGCTCGGCCTGTTCGAGGCGGCCCACCACGAGGACGAATAGTCGCGCTGCAACCATTCCGAAACCTGGTTGTTGCCCAGTGCTTGTTGTTGTATAGTGAGCACGCTTTCCGAGGCCACCCCCGGGGCCCGGAGTCCGATGCCGATGCACCGTGCGGCGCTGCCGCATACACCTCGAGCGTCCCTCCCCCTGGTCACGTGACCTCTCGACGCGTCAGGGACTCGTGCGAAGGGACCGCAAGATTTCGGCTGCAACCTCCCTGCTCGGCCACCCGCTGGTCGCCGCAACGCTCGGCTTGCTGCTGGGCGTCTTCCTGACGTTCGTCAGTCATCGCGCTGTCTCGTTCGTCACCCCTGAGGATCCGATGCGCGGTCTTGCCGTCGTGGCAGGTGCGATGGGCGCCCGGTTCCTCATAGCGCTCACGGCACTCGGCGCCTACTTCCTCTTCGCCAGGACAGGTCTGGTGTCCTTCGGGCTCGCGCTCGCCTTCTCGTTCGTTGCCGGCCTCATGTTCGAGGCTGTGAGAGTGTCCAGATCACACGCACCCCACATGTCCGCCTAGGAGGGAGAACGCAACCGTGTCTGCGCCTGTTGTCACCGCGGCCGGTGCCGCAGCAGAGGTGAGTCCGATGACCGAGAAGATCGGTCACCTTCTGCATGAGCTGTCGGTGCTGCCGTTCTCGGAGAGCGCCGCCTTCAGCCTGACGAACTACACCTTCTGGCTGCTCGTAGGGATCGCTCTCATGATCGTGTTCTTCGTCGTCGCGTCGCGCAAGGCCAGCCTCGTGCCGAGTGGGATCGGCAACCTTGCCGAGGCAGCGGTGGACTTCGTCCGCAACGGCATCGTCGTCGACGTCATGGGTCCCGAGGGGAAGAAGTACTTCCCGTTCATCGGGACCATCTTCTTCTTCGTGTTGTTCAACAACCTGCTCGGCAACATCCCGCCGGCGCTGCCGGGGACGGGAACGGTGGGCACCACGTTCACATGGGCCATCATCGTGTTCATCGTCTACAACGGGATCGGCATCAAGAAGGTCGGTCTCGGCCGGTACATCAAGAGCTTCATCCCGTCGGGCACGCCCGGCTGGCTCGCGCCGCTGATCTTCTTGCTGGAGATCATCTCGCACCTGCTCCGGCCGTTCACGCTCGGCATTCGACTCTTCGCCAACATGTACGCCGGTCACATCATGCTCGGCGTGTTCGCGATCTTCGCAGCACTCGCGATCGAGCACTTCACGCCCGTCGGCGCCATCGTGCTGCCGCTGTCCTTCCTGATGCAGATCATCCTGCGTCTGTTCGAACTCGCGGTGGCGGTGCTGCAGGCCTACATCTTCACGATCCTCACCGCCGTGTACATCAGCGGCGCGCTCCACGCGGGCGAGCACTAGGCGCTGTCACCGCACATGCGGTGTTGATGGACCGTCGTATCAGACGGCGCACGGAAGATGGCTCGAGCGTCGCCAAGGCGGCGTGAAACGACAGGAGACGTCACCTGCCGGGTGGCCCGGCAGGTGGGAACTAGAAGGAGGAAGTTATGTCAGCTCTGGGTGCTGCGCTTGCGTTCGGTCTCGGGGGCATCGGCGCCGCCATCGGTCTTGCGATCGTGGGCGCCAAGACCATCGAGTCGATGGCGCGCCAGCCTGAAATGGCCGGCCGTCTGCAGACCACCATGTTCATCGCCCTCGGCATGATCGAAGCCATCGCGCTCCTCGGCTTCGTTCTCGCCTTCGTTCTGAACGCCGGCTAAGCGATCGCCTGAAAGCGGGAGGAGCGACAGCGTGGAACTCATCATCCCTACCACCGTCGAGATGGCGGTCAACGTTGTCGCGTTCATCGTTCTATTCATCTTCATGGCGAAGTTCGCGTTCCCGCCGATAACGAAGATGCTGGACGAGCGCGCCAACAAGATCCGGGAATCGCTCGAGAAGGCCGAAGACACCCGTGTCGAGGCCGAGCGGCTGCTGGAGGAGTACAAGGTACAGATGGCCGAGGCGCGTGCCGAGGCCACGCAGGTCATCGAGCAGGGCCGCAAGGTGGCCGAGTCGATGAAGGTCGAGATCCTCGCCAAGGCCAGGGAAGAGGCCGAGGCCGAGAAGACCAAGGCGATAGAGGCCATCAAGGCCGAGAAGTCGGCGGCTGTCGGCGAGATCCAGAAGCAGGTCGCGGACCTGTCCGTGGCCGTCGCCGGCAAGATCATCGGCTCGAGCCTCTCGCGCACCGATCACGAGGCGCTCATCGACAAGTACCTCACGGAAGTGGGGAGCTTGCATGAGAACTAGCGAGACGATCGAGACCCTCGCCCGGGTCCTCTTCGAGCTCGCCACCATGAGCGACGCCGTCGATGCCGTGGACGCCGACCTCGCGTCGGTCGTCAGCGCGGTGCGCGGTCACGTCGACTTGCACCAGGCTCTCACGGACACGAGTCTGCCCGCCGAGAAGAAGCGCGATATCCTGCGCGACATCTTCGGCGAGTCCGTGGCGCCGGAGACGCTTGCGATCGTGACGCTCATGGTGGAGCGCGGCATGACCGGGTCGCTGGGCGATCTCGCCCGCGTCTTTGGTGAGACCGCCGAGTCCGAGCGTGGCATCGTGGTCGCCGAGGTCACGACGGCCATCGAGCTCGACGACGCCCTCCGGGCGAAGCTCGTCAAGCAGATCTCCGACGCCATCGAGCGCCCCGTCACCCTGCGCGAGCGGGTCGACGAGTCGGTCCTCGGCGGAATCCGCATCAATGTCGCCGGTCGCGTGCTCGACGGGACGGTCACGTCCCAGCTCGAGGACGTGCGCCAGGCTCTCACGAACGCACGTCAGGGAGGTGAGGCGTAAGTGGCTCAGATCACCGCAAGTGCTATCGGCGACGTGCTGCGAGCGCAGCTCGAGTCGTACCAGGCCTCCGTCGGCGTCCGGGAGGTCGGCACCGTCATCCAGCTCGGCGACGGCATCGCCCGCGTCGAGGGCCTGAAAGGCGCCATGGCAGGCGAGCTCCTCGAGTTCGTCGGCGGTGGCGGCGAGATCGTCTACGGTCTGGCCCTGAACCTCGATGAGAACGAGGTCGGCGCCGTGCTTCTTGGCGAGACCTCGCTTATCAAGGAGAACGACCAGGTACGCACGACCGGCCGCATCGTCGAGGTGCCCTCGGGCCCCGCGATGCTCGGCCGTATCGTCAACCCGCTCGGCCAGCCGATCGACGGCAAGGGCGCGATCGCGGCCGAGGGCATCCGCCCGGTCGAGTTCCGCGCGCCCGGCGTCATCGAGCGCCAGCCGGTGCACGAGCCGGTACAGACCGGCATCATGGCCATCGACGCGATGATCCCCGTCGGTCGCGGCCAGCGCGAACTGATCATCGGCGACCGCCAGACCGGAAAGACGGCTGTGGCGATCGACGCGATCATCAACCAGAAGGGCAAGGACGTCATCTGCGTGTACGTCGCCATCGGCCAGAAAGCCTCGACGGTGGCGGGCGTTGTGGAGACGCTCGAGTCCTATGGCGCGATGGAGTACACCATCGTGGTCGCGGCAAACGCCTCGGATCCGGCCCCGCTGCAGTACCTCGCCCCCATGGGCGGCTGCGCCATGGGCGAGTACTTCATGTACAACGGCGCCGACGGCAAGCCGGCATCGGCCGAGAACCCCGGCCGCCACGTGCTGTGCATCTACGACGACCTCTCCAAGCAGGCCGTCGCGTATCGCCAGATGTCCCTCACACTCCGCCGCCCGCCGGGCCGCGAGGCGTACCCGGGTGACGTCTTCTACCTGCATAGCCGTCTGCTGGAGCGCGCGGTCAAGCTCTCGGATGCCAACGGCGCGGGGTCGCTCACCGCGCTCCCGGTCATCGAGACCCAGGCCGGCGACGTCTCGGCCTACATCCCGACGAACGTCATCTCCATCACCGACGGCCAGATCTTCCTGCAAAGCGACCTGTTCTTCCAGGGCGTGCGCCCCGCCATCAACGTCGGCATCTCGGTGTCGCGCGTGGGTGGTAACGCGCAGACCAAGGCGATGAAGCAGGTCGCCGGCTCTCTGCGTCTGGATCTTGCCCGCTATCGCGAGCTTGCCGCGTTCGCGCAGTTCGGCTCCGACCTGGACAAGGCCACCCAGCAGACGCTCAGCCGCGGCGCGCGCCTCGTCGAGCTGCTGAAGCAGGGCCAGTACGTGCCGTATTCGGTGGAGCAGCAGGTCATGGCGATCTTCGCCGGTACCAAGGGTTACATCGACGACCTGCCCGTCGAGGACGTGCTTCGCTTCCGCAACGGTCTGCTCGAGTTCCTGGAAAACGCGCACCCCGAGATCGGGCGGACGATCCTCGCCGAGCAGAAGCTCTCCGACGAGACCACCGAGGCGCTTGCCTCGGCCATCGTCGAGTTCAAGGCCGGCTTCAGGACCGAGGGCTAGGACAGATATGCCGAACCTTCGCGACATCAAACAGCGGATCGTGAGCGTGCAGAGCACGTCGCAGATCACGCGCACCATGGAGATGGTCGCGACCGCGAAGATCAAGAAGGCGCAGGAGCGCATCGAGTCCGCGCGCCCCTACGCATTCGCGATGATGGAAGTGCTCCAGAACGTTGCCCGCTACGTTCAGGGCGCGTCGCATCCGCTGCTCGAGGAGCATCCCGAGCGCCAGCGGATCGTCGTGGTCACCATCACGAGCGACCGCGGCCTGTGCGGCGCGTTCAACAGCAACATCCTGCGTATCACGGAGGATCTGGTGCGCGACGAAGCCGCCGAGGGTGTGTCCGCCGACATCATCGCGGTCGGCAAGAAGGCGATCGGGTACCTGCGGTACCGGGGCATCGAGCCGGTGGCAACGTACCGGGACATCTCGGACAAGCCGACCTTCGCCGACGCGCGTTCCATCGCGGCCAGCATCATCGGGCGCTACGGGGCCGGCGAGATCGACGCCGCCTACATCGTGTTCAACCGCTTCAAGAACGTGGCCGAGCAGAAGGCCGAGACCTACCAGCTCCTGCCCATCGAACGTCGGGTCATGGAGTCGGACGAGGATGAGAACGGCCTTCGAGCCGAGTACCTCTTCGAGCCTACGGCTGCCGAGGTCCTCGAGCACCTGCTTCCCACGTACGTCGAGACGCTCGTGTACCGCGCGCTCATGGAGTCGGCCGCATCCGAGCATGGAGCGCGCCGCACCGCCATGAAGTCCGCGTCGGACAACGCGAGCGAGATGATCACTACCCTGACACGCAGCTACAACCGCGCCCGGCAGGCAGCCATCACCACCGAGATCGCCGAGATCGTCGGTGGCGCCGCAGCGCTAGAGGAGGCGTAGTCCCGTGGCAGAGACCAAGGAGAAGTCGCCCATGAATGTCGGACGCATCGTTCGCGTCGTCGGCCCGGTCATCGACGTGGAGTTCGCGCCCGACGCGATCCCGGCGATCCACACCGCGCTCACCGTCGACGGCGAGACCCCGATCGGCACGGTCCATCTGGTAGCCGAGATCCAGCAGCACCTCCCCGGCAACCTCGTGCGCGCCGTCGCCATGTCTTCCACCGACGGCATCACCCGCGGTATGGACGCGGTCGACACCGGCGCCCCGATCCAGATGCCCGTGGGTCCCTCGACCCTCGGCCGCATCTGGAACGTGATGGGTGAGCCCGTCGACGGCAAGCCCATGCCGGAGGTCGAGGCGCACTACCCGATCCACCGCGAGGCCCCGGCGTACAAGGACCTCGAACCCAAGACCGAGATCTTCGAGACGGGCATCAAAGTCGTCGACCTGCTCGAGCCCTACATCCGCGGCGGCAAGACCGGACTGTTCGGTGGCGCCGGCGTCGGCAAGACGGTCATCATCATGGAGCTCATCAACAACCTCGCCATGCAGCACGGTGGCACCTCGGTGTTCACCGGCGTGGGCGAGCGGACCCGCGAGGGCACCGACCTGTACCTCGAGATGTCCGAATCCGGCGTCATCGAGAAGACGGTGCTCGTGTACGGACAGATGAACGAGCCTCCCGGAGCTCGCCTTCGCGTGGGCCTTGCCGGCCTGACCGCCGCCGAGTACTTCCGCGACCAGGGCCAGGACGTGCTCCTGTTCATCGACAACATCTTCCGCTTCACGCAGGCGGGCTCCGAGGTGTCGGCGCTTCTCGGCCGTATGCCGTCGGCGGTTGGTTACCAGCCCACGCTGGCCACCGAGATGGGCGAGCTCCAGGAGCGCATCACGTCCACCAAGACCGGCTCGATCACGTCGGTCCAGGCCATCTACGTCCCCGCCGACGACCTCACCGACCCGGCGCCGGCCACGGCGTTCACTCACCTCGATGCCACCACCGTTCTGTCGCGCGGTATCGCGGAGCTCGGCATCTACCCGGCGGTCGACCCGCTCGCGAGCACCTCGCGCGCACTGTCGCCCGATGTCGTCGGCGAGGAGCACTACCGCGTGGCGCGCGCCGTCCAGCAGGTCCTCCAGCGCTACAAGGACCTCCAGGACATCATCGCCATCCTCGGCATGGACGAGCTGTCCGAGGAGGACAAGCTCGCGGTGGCCCGTGCCCGCAAGATCCAGCAGTTCCTCTCCCAGCCGTTCTTCGTAGCCGAGCAGTTCACGGGAATGGCGGGCAAGTACGTCAAGCTCGAGGACACGATCCGCGGCTTCGCCGAGATCGTCGAAGGTAAGCACGACGACGTCCCCGAGGGCGCCTTCCGCTACGTCGGTGGGATCGAAGAGGCGCTCGAGGCTGCCGAGAAGATGAAGGCGAGCGCCTAACCATGGCCCGTACCCTCCTGTGCGAGATCGTCACGCCGGAGCGCATCGTCTACACCAATGAGGTGGAGATGGTGATCGCGCCGACGCTCGACGGCGAGATCGGTGTCCTGCCGCTCCACGCCCCGCTGGTCACCGTGCTTCGCGCGGGGGAGCTTCGCGTGCGCTACAACGACAACAAGGACGTGGAGTGGTTCGCGATCTCGGGCGGCTATCTGCAGGTCCATGAGGACAAGGTGATCGTGCTTGCCGATGCGGCCGAGCACTCCTCACGCGTCGACGTGGAGCGCGCGCGCAGGGCAAAGGAGTTCGCCGAGCAGCGGATGGCCGAGATGAAGGACAAGCCGCTTGCGGAGCGCGAGGGGATCGACGAGTGCGAGGCCGACCTCAAGTGGTGCGAGATCCAGCTCCAGGTCGCCGAGCGCCGCTCGTAGCAGCTCATCCGACTGTTTTCTGAACCGCCGGGCGGCTGGCCGACAAGGCCGGTCGCCCGCTGTCGCTCCCGCGCTCGGGTGACGGTTCGGTCACGGCTCGCGGTTTCGTTGCTCTCGTGACGGCGCCTCGGCTACCCTTGTCGGGTCCGGTCTGCGAAGGGAACTATCTCCGCATGTCCTCCATCCTCGTCACAGGTGGCCGCCCGCTCGGCGGCACGGTCCGCGCGAGCGGCGCCAAGAACTCGGCGCTCAAGCTCATGGCGGCCGCGCTGCTCGCGCCCGGCCGTAGCGTGCTGCACAACGTGCCCGACATCAGCGACGTCTCGGTCATGGCCGAGGTGCTGCGCCATCTCGGTGTTGCCGTCGAGCGCGCCGGGAGCTCTTTGACGATCGATGCATCCGAGGTCACCTCGCTTGAGGCGCCGTACGAGCTCGTTGCGCAGATGCGCGCCTCGATCATCGTCCTCGGTCCGCTTATCGCCCGCTTCGGCCGCGCGCGCGTCGCGCTTCCCGGCGGCTGCAATATCGGTTCGCGCAAGATCGACATGCACGTCCGCGGGCTCGAGCGCCTCGGCGTCGAGGTGGTCTTCGAGCACGGTTTCATCGAGGCCAGCGCGCCGGACGGCCTCAAGGGTGCCGATGTGATCCTCGACTTCCCGAGTGTCGGTGCTACGGAGAATCTGCTCATGGCCGCGGTACTCGCCGACGGTGTCACCACGGTGGACAACGCCGCGCGCGAGCCGGAGATCGGCGACCTCGTGGACATGCTCGTTGCGATGGGTGCCCGGATCGAGGGACGCGGCTCGTCGACCCTCGAGGTCACCGGCGTCGGCGCGCTTGCCCCCGCGGAGCATACGACGGTCGGCGACCGCATCGAGGCAGGGACGTTCCTGGTCGCCGGGGCGGTCACAGGCGGCGCCGTCACCGTCACCGGCTTCGATCCGGCTCACCTCGAGATGGTGCTCACCAAGATGAGACTCGCCGGGTGCGAGTTCGACCTGTACCCTGATGGCGCGACGGTGCACCGCCGGGATCCGCTTGCCGCCGTCGACGTCGCAACCCTGCCGTTCCCCGGTTTCCCGACCGACATGCAGGCTCAGTTCATGGCGATGATGGCCATTGCCGAGGGCAGTTGCGTGATCACCGAGAACGTATTCGAGAACCGGTTCATGTTCGCCGACGAGCTCAAGCGCATGGGCGCGGACATCGACATCGAGGGCCATCGCGCCCTCGTCCGCGGCGTGCAGAGGCTCGAAGGCGCGCCGGTACGCTCCCCGGATCTTCGGGGCGGAGCCGCGCTCGTGCTCGCGGGTCTCGCGGCCGAGGGCGAGACGCGCGTGGGCGACGTCCAGCACATCATGCGAGGCTACGAGGGCTTCACGGACAAACTCCGTTCTCTCGGCGCCGATGTCCAGACCGTCGAGGAGAGGGGATGAGCGGCATGCTCGACCGCGAAGCGATCATGGGTGTGATACCGCATCGGGATCCGTTCTTGCTCGTCGACCGCGTGAGTGAGCTCGAGCCCGGCGTGCGCGCAACCGGCGAACTCGACGTCCGGCCGGACGCGTTCTGGGTCCCCGGTCATTTCCCCGCCCACCCGGTGATGCCCGGGGTGCTCATCGTCGAGGCCCTGGCGCAGCTCGGAGCGGTCGCCTTGCTCTCGCTGCCCGAGAACCAGGGCAAGCTCGCGCTGTTCGCGGGCATCGACAAGGTGCGTTTCAAGCGCCAGGTCGTCCCCGGCGACACGCTCGCGATGGAGATCACCATCACCAAGGCGCGGGCTTCGATCGGCTTCGGCGAGGCCAGGGCGTTCGTAGACGGTGCGCTGGCGTGCTCCGGCACGCTGATGTTCGCCATCGGGTAGGCCCGGGCCGGCAGCGTCACTCCGGCGGTATCGCGGGTTGTTCTGTAGACTGTACGGGTCACTGTCGTGGGGCGTGCCGACTGGCGCTGTCCGAGAGAGAGAAGCGAGATGGGACTGAGAGAGCGTATCGAGAGCGGGGAAGCGATCCTGGCCGTCGTCGGCCTGGGCTACGTAGGGCTGCCCCTCGCTGTCGAGATGGCCAAGGCCGGGCACCGGGTCGTTGGCATCGATGTGTTGGCCGAGAAGGTCGCGCTGCTCAACGGCGGCACGAGCTACATCCCCGACGTACCGACCGACGAGCTGGCGCCGCTGGTAGAGCGCGGCCTCATCGAGGCGACCACTGACTTCTCTCGCGTGGCCGAGGCGGACGCCGTCGCGATCTGTGTGCCCACGCCGCTCAACGAGACCAAGGAGCCGGACACCTCCTACATGGAGGACGCCACGCGCGCGATCGCGCCGCACTTACACCCGGAGATGCTGATCACGCTCGAGTCGACCACCTATCCCGGCACGACCGAGGAGATCATCCAGCCGATCCTGGAGTCCGGCGGTCTCAAGGTCGGAACCGACCTCTTCCTCGCGTTCTCGCCCGAGCGCGTGGATCCCGGCAACCCCGTCTTCCAGACGCGCAACACGCCCAAGGTCGTCGGCGGCGTGACGCCCCAGTGCACCGAGCACGCCGTCGCCCTCTATGGTCGCTACATCGACACCATCGTGCCGGTCTCCACCACGCGCGTGGCCGAGATGAGCAAGCTGCTCGAGAACACGTTCCGCGGCGTCAACATCGCGCTCATGAACGAGTTGTTGATGCTGTGCGAGCGCATGGATATCAACCTGTGGGAGGTCATCGAAGCCGCCAAGACCAAGCCGTTCGGCTTCATGCCGTTCTACCCTGGACCGGGTCTCGGCGGACACTGCATCCCGATCGACCCGTTCTACCTCTCGTGGAAGGCCCGCGAGTTCGATTTTCGTACCGAGTTCATCGACCTTTCGGGTCGCATCAACGAGAACATGCCCTACTACGTGATCACGCGGCTCATGGACGCGATGAACGGGCAGCGCAAGCCGCTCGCCGGGTCGCGCGTGCTCATGCTCGGCGTGGCGTACAAAGCCGACATCGACGACATGCGTGAGTCGCCGGCCATCAAGATCGCCGAGCTGCTTCTCGATAAGGATGCGGACCTCGTCTACCACGATCCGTACGTCGACCGGTTCGCGGTGAGCGGCGTCGAGGTCGGCAGGGTCGAACTGACCGCCGAGACGATCGCTGCCGCCGACGTCGTGCTGATCGTGACCGCCCACACGTCGGTGGACTACGACCTCATCGTCAACAACGCGAACCTCGTGTTCGACACACGCAACGCGCTTGCGGCGTACGATAGCGGATCGGTCGTACGGCTCTAGCGCCGTGCTCGCTGCAACTGACCCGGCGCGGTCCTTGCAGTCACTCCGAGGCGGCGCAGGCGCCGCATGCCGATTCGGATGCGGCGTGAAGGCCGCCGGATGACGGCTGACAGAAAGGGACTTCGTGGCACGTTCTACAAGAGGTAGCCGGCGCAGGGCCGCCCGCAGGCGACTCGATCCGCCCGCGCAAGGCGCGCGACGGCCGACCGGCGTCGTTGAGAGTTCGCCTCGGATGCGCGTGCATCACGAGCGGCGTCGGCGCATGATCAAGCGCATCACGATCGGCGTCGCGCTTGTACTGGTCGCTGCGGTGACGGCCGTGGGAGTCTGGGCGTATTCCATGCTCAATTCGGCGGGCAGGACGATGAACCAGCAGCCCGGTATCGACGACAGCCTCACCGAGGCGCTCGACGAACGTGTCAAGCACGAGCCCTTCAACGTACTGTTGCTCGGGAGCGACGCACGTCCGAGCGATGAGGATGCGCGGGCCGATACGATCATCGTGGCGCGAGTGGACGTCGAGTCGGGCAAGGTCTGGCTCGTCTCGATCCCGCGCGACACGCGCGCCGAGATACCCGGCCACGGCACGGGCAAGATCAACGGCGCCCTGTTCTACGGCGGGCCGTCTCTCATGGTCAAGACCGTGAGCGACCTGCTCGAGATCCCGATCCACCACTACATGGCCGTGGACTGGATCGGATTCCAGAACGTGGTCGACGCCATGGGCGGCGTGTGGATCGACGTCGACGTCAAGATCGACGACCCCAAGGCGGCGAGCCACAGCCCCGGCCTGCGGGCAAAGCGCATCGACCCCGGCTACCAGCTGCTCGACGGGGAGCATGCGCTCACCTACGTCAGGAGCCGGGACTTCCCCGACGCCGACTTCACGCGTATGAAGCATCAGCAGACGTTCTTCAAGGCGCTCGCCGACCAGGCCACCAAAGCGGGCAACGTGCTCAAGATCCCGTCGATGGTGCGAGAGCTCGCCCAGTACACTTCGACCGACATGCGCGTCGGCGACCTGATCGATCTCGGCAACGCGCTGCGCGGCGTGGGTAGTGACAGAATGGAGACTGCGACGCTTCTCGGCGAGTGGCGTTCCCCGTACGTGTGGACTGATGAGGAGAACAAGGCGTTCCTGATCGACGCGATGATGAACGGCCGTTCGTTCGAGGACACCGCGACGCCCGACGGCGGGGCCGTCAGTCCGGGATCGGTGTCGCTCTCGGTTCGCAACGGCGCCGGCATCGAAGGGTGTGCCACCGTGACGGCCGACATACTGGAAGCCGCAGGCTATACGGTGACCGAGGTGGGCAACGCCAACCAGTTCGTCTACGACGAGACACTCGTCGTCTACAAGACCGGGCATGCCGCGGCCGTGCAGGTCGCAGAGGCGCTCCCCAGGGCGCGCGTTGTCGAAAGCCGCGGGATGTATGCTTTCAGCACCGACATCCTCGTGGTCGTCGGCAAGGACTACGCCACCTGGGACGGGACGTCCGGCGGCACGCGGTGAGCGCCGGAGGACACGATCGTCCTCGGCTGCTCCTCATCTCCAACATGTGGCCGAGTGGGGCCAACCCCGTCTACGGGGGGTTCGTCGCCCGCCACGCGGCGGCCCTGACCGCTCTCGGCGTCCCCGTGACCGTCGTCGCCAACACCGACCCGCGGACCGGCGTGGTGCGCAGCCTCGTCAAGTACCGGCGCCTCGCGCGTCGCTCGCGCGCTGCAGGACGCTCCGGCGCCTTCGATGCCGTCGTGGGGCACTACCTGTATCCGACCGCGGGGATGGCGCATCAGGCGGCCCGGCGCTCCGGTGCTGCACTCGTGCTCGTCGTGCACGGGACCGACGCTCGCTCGGTCATGCGGCGCGATCCCTTCGCCGTGGCGGCGAGGCGTGCGCTTGCCGAGGCAGACCTGGTCGTCGCCGTGTCGGCCGCCCTCGCGGACTCGCTTCGTGCCGATGTCGGAGTACCTGCGAACGTCCCGATCGCCACGGTCCACATGGGCATCGATGAAGCGGTGTTCGTGCCCGATCCCGACGCGCGCGCAGCGTTGGGGATCCCGGAGCAGGAGCGCACGCTGCTGTTCGTCGGCAACCTGGTCCCGGTCAAGGGTCTCGAGACGCTGCGTGCCGCATTCCAGATGCTCCTCGAGCGGCAAGCGGCCGATCGCCTTGTGATCGTCGGGGATGGGCCGCTTCGGCAGGAGTTGACCGAGTGGTCATCGGCACCGGAGCTCGAGGACCGCGTCACAGTCACTGGCAGGCTCGCTCAGTGCGACGTAGCGCGGTGGATGGCCGCCGCCGACGTGTTCGTCTTGCCGAGCCACAACGAGGGTCTCGGTCTCGTCTTGCTCGAGGCGATGGCATGCGGCACGCCGTGCGTGGCCAGCGCCGTGGGCGGGGTACCGGAGATCCTCGATGAGCGGACCGGCGCTCTCGTGCCGCCCGGCGACGGCGGAGCGCTCGCCGACGCTATCGGCGGTGTGCTCTCGGCCGGCCGGGGCGCATACCGGGAGGCCTGCCTGGCCGCAGCGCGTGGACACGGGGCGACGGCGCAGGCAGAAGCCTTCCTCGATGCGGTTCGCCGGGTTGTGCGCGCGCCCTGAGGCGGGCGGGCGAACGGGTGCGTTAGCCTGGTATAATTGCGCGGCGTGCGGCCCGTCGGGCTGGCCGCGACAGACAGCCGTGGTTTGCGAGAGGCGGACGGACAGCCGGTGCGCATCTGGATCGATATCACCAACTCGCCGCACGTACTGTTCTTCGAGCCCATCATCGACGATCTCACTCGGGCGGGACACGAGGTCGAGGTCACGGCGCGCGACTTCGCTCAGACGCTCGGCCTGCTCAAGAGCAAGGGCATCGAGCACCATCTCATCGGCAGGCACCGCGGGAAGAGCCGCTTCAAGAAGGCCTGGGGCCTCGTGAGCCGCTCGTTCGCGCTCCTTGCGTTCGGGGCGCGCAGGCGTTTCGACGTGGCGTTCAGTCACAATTCGAACGATCTCGCCGTGGCCGCGTGGCTGCTGCGGGTGCCGCACCTGGTCGTGCACGACTACGAACACGCGGACCTGTCCTATGCGGTCAACGCTCGCCTCGCGTCGCGGATCCTCGTCCCGGAGTCGATACCGCTCTCCGCGATCACCGCGCATGGCGCACGCGCCGAGCGCGTCGGCCACTTCGCCGGACTCAAGGAGCACGTGTACCTGTCGCCGGACATGCCGCTGGCCGAGGACAGCAGGGCACTTCTCGGCATACCCGCCGATGCCGTGCTCGCCGTCGTCCGTCCTCCGGCGACGATGTCCGCGTACCACCTGTTCGGGAACCGGCTGTTCACCGATGTGGTCACGCGGCTGGGCGCCGATCCGCGCGTGCGGATCGTCGTGCTGCCGAGGACGCCTTCGCAGCGGGCCGAACTCGAGGGCTCGCTCCCGGCCAACGCGCAGATACCCGAGGGCGTCGTCGACGGTCCGTCGCTCATCCGCGCCGCCGACCTCGTCGTTTCGGCCGGGGGGACCATGAACCGTGAGGCGGCGACTCTCGGCACGCCCGCCTACACCGTCTTTGCCGGTGAGATGGGGGCTGTCGACGAGGATCTCATCGAACGCGGATACCTCATCCGGGTCGAGAAGCCGGACGACATCGAGATCCGGGCCAAGCAGCCCGGCGCCGGCTACTGGATCGAGAACCGCGCATCCGTCATAAGCGAGCTGCTCCGTCTCGGACAGCGATAGCCCGGAGGTCGTTCGTGAGTCGATTTCGCACGCTGATCGCATACGTCGTCGTGTTCGTCCTCGGCTCGGCGCCGGGCGCGTTTGCCTGGAACGCCGACTTCTTCGAGAAGGACGCTTCGGGTGCAGCGACCTACGAGGAGATGGCCATCGCGCCACAGGCGGTCTACGACGCCGCATCCAACCGCACGTTCATCGCGTACCAGGGGTACCTGATGGACCCCTACGTCATGGCGTACGACCACCAGACCGCCAGGTGGATCGGGCCGCAACGCGTGGGCGGTAACACGCTCGGACAGAACACGCACGGCGCTCCGTCACTCGTCATCGACGCCGCGGGACACCTCGTGGTGTTCTACGGCGGCCACCTCGGTGCGCTCAGCCACGCCCGAAGCAAGCGGCCCGGCGACATCGGGACGTGGGTCGACCTCGGCCCCGTGCGTGTAGGCTCCGAGGAGACGACCATCAGTGCGACGTATCCGCAGGCAGGCCTCGATGCGAAGGGCGCGATCCGCCTGTCCTACCGGCGTGACGGTGCGGTGCCGAGCCGGGGGGACTGGGAGTCGGTCGTCTCGACGCCGGCGGCCGGGGCGGTCTTCGGTTGGACCGAGCCGGAGATCCTGATCGACGGGTCGGTCTACAACTCGGCCGAGCCGACCACGACCGGCAGCTACTGGTACGCGAACGTCGACCATGACGCAGCAGGAGGGACCGCGCTTGCCGCCGTGCGCCGGGACCTCGTGGCCAGTGAGACCGACTTCCGTGTACGCAAGGGTGTCTACTATCTCGAGCGCTCGGCCGAAGAGACGTGGACGAGCGCGGCGGGCGTGCCCGTCACGTGGCCCCGGGGCTTTGCCTCACTCGAGGTCACGGCTGCCGTTCGTGCCGAGGAGGAGGCCGTCTTCACCAACCAGGTGGTCCTTCGTCGCGATCGAGACGGCGTGCCGGGTGTGCTCTACCTCGCCGGGAGTCACGACACCGCCAAGTACGAGTGGCGTTTCGCCCGATGGGACGGCTCAGAGTGGGTCGACCGTGCCATCGCCACCACCGACAACTTCTTCGACGCGGGCACGTTCGAGTTCATGTCCGACGGTACGATCGAGGCGTTCCTGACCACGGGCGGCGTTCCCGACGACCAGTGGCTCGACGATCCGGCGACGGCGTTTGACGAGTCGACCTCGGCCAGGCGTGGTGGGGACATCTCGTGGTGGCGTTCGGAAGACGGCGCCTCGTGGACGAAGGTCAGGGACATCATCAAGTCGCCGGGCGCGCACGCTCGCTACAACAACCCGCAGATCGTGCGGAATCACGCCGATGGCGCGCGGATCGTGTTCAGTGAGTGGAACAACGACGCCGCGAACTTCATCCACAAGGTCTACCTGTGGGGCGATGAGGGCTTCAAGCAGCAGACCTTCACGCCCAAGGTCCACAGACTCGCCGGCGATGACCGCATCGCGACGGCAGTCGAGATATCCGCTCAGGGCTTCCCGTTCGGCGCCACCACCGCTGTCGTAGCCGCGTCGCACGACTTCCCCGACGTGCTGTGTGGTGTTCCGCTCGCCCAGGCGCTTCGGGCGCCCGTGCTGCTCTCCCGTGCCGGCTCGCTGGACTCGGCCCTTGCCGCCGAGCTGGGTCGTCTGGGCGTCACCAATGTGGTCATCCTCGGCGGGGAGCAGGCGGTCTCGGCTGATGTCGAGCGCAGCATCAGGGTCCTTCGCGCCCCGAGTGGCGCCTATGTCCGGACCTCGAGGATAGCGGGGGAGAATCGCTACGATACGTCGGCGAGGATCGCGAGGCGTGTCGTCGAACTCCGCGGCACCCCGAAGCGGGTCATCCTGGCGTCGGGTGAGACCTTCGCCGATGCGCTTGCGGTGTCACCGTACGCGGCGCGGCGCGGCTACCCGGTGCTCCTCACGCCGCCATCCAGGGTGAGCACCTTCACCGCCGAGGTGATCGGGGAGATCTCGAAGGTCCAGCCGCTCGGCGGTATCACCGTCGTCGGCGGCGTGGCCGCCGTCACGCCCGAGGTCGTCCTGTCGTATCGGACGTTCGGCGCTGTGGGTTCGAGCGACCGGTGGGGTGGCGCGGACCGGTACGAGACGGCAGCCATCATCGCCGGCAAGGCGCTCGATAGCGGACACTCTCTCCAGCGTTTCGCGTTGGCGACGGGGGAGAACTTTGCCGATGCGGTCGGCGGCGGGCTGCTCATGGCGCGCTACAACGGAGTGGTGCTCACCACGCCGTCGAACCGGCTTCATCCCGCCGCGGCCGCGGTGCTGGACGCCCGCGCGTTCGGACCGGGCACGGGGGTGCTCGACGTCTACGTACTCGGCGGCCCTGTCGCGGTCGGCTCTCAGGTCGTCGACTCACTCGCGGCCAGGCTCAACTACCTCGACAAGGCTGCGTCGCAGTAAGCAGCCGCACGTCGGAAGGCCGGGACCGTGCACGCGGCGTGGTACAATCCGTGCTTGGATGGTTGCATCTGAAGCCGATGACGGAGGGTCTCGTCGTGAGTCGTAGCCTGCACATCCGCGAAGCCGCCGCATGTCTTGTGGCGCTCCTCGTCGCATCCTTCACGCCGTTGCCGGCTGTCGCCGACGTCGGCATCCAGGCCATACCGTCGTTCACCATCACCGGCACCGGCTGGGGCCACGGCATCGGCTTGAGCCAGTGGGGCGCGCGGGGCTCGGCGCTCGCCGGCAAGGACTACCGCTGGATCCTCGGGCACTACTACTCGGGCACCACGATCGGCGGTACCATCTCCACCCTCGAGCCGAAGGTGAACATCGACAGCGCGTACCGCGACACCACCTATCCCGGTCGTCCGTACTGGACGGTCAAGTCCGTGGGCTCGCCGCTCAAAGTGTGGCGCACCACGAGCGGCACACCGTCGGCGGAGCTGCCCGCGGACACCTGGTACCGCTTCAGGAACGACGGAACGAACGTGATTGTGACTACCGAGGCCGGCCAGGAGGTCGCTCGGTTCGACTGGGACGTGTGGGTCATGCCGGGCGGCACGACGGGTGTGACGCCGCTGCTCGAGTTCAAAGAGAAGACGACATCCACCGATGGTTCGTACCACCCGCTCGACGCCAGTGGCTGGCCCACCAACGGCTACACGAACGTGCGTTACCGGGGGAAGGTCTGGCTCAACCGCAAGGCGGGACAGCGCCTGGCCGCGATCAACCAGCTCTCGATGGACCAGTATCTCTTCGGCGTCGTGCCGCGCGAGATGCCGGCGAGCTGGGGAGATGCCACGCCTGAGGCGCTCAAAGCGCAGGCCGTTGCGGCGCGCTCGTACGCGCACAAGGGTGTCTCGGGTGGCTCGATCCTCGCGTGCACGACGTACAGCCAGGTCTACAAGGGGCACTCCTACGTCAGTGTGGGCGTGGTCGTTCCGCTCGAGGACTCGCGCAGCAACGGCGCCGTGAGTGCCACGTCGGGCCAGTACATCCTCACCGGCTCGGCGGTGGCCACCGGTTACTTCTTCTCGCAGTCGGGCGGACACACCGCCAACAACGAGGACGTCTGGGTCACCGGAGCGCCGCTCCCGTACCTGCGCGGCGTGTCCGACCCCTACGAGCACCTCGCCTCGCCTCCGTACTCGCCGTGGCCGTCGTCGCGCATCCAGACGCTCACCGGGCTCGAGATCGCCGAGAAGCTTCGCGGCCTGAGCGGTGTCCCGACGGCCACGAGCGTGTGGGTCACCGGCATGATCATGGACCGCGCGGCCAGCGGGCATGTCCGCTACGTCACCTTCCGTTTCTCCAACGGCGCCACGGCCAAGGTCTCGGGCGACAGCGTACGCTCCCGGCTCGGCCTGATGTCCACCAACTTCACCGTGTCCGGCTTCCCGATCGAGCGGATCGAGGGCCCTGACCGCTATGCCACCGCAGTCGCTACCGCGAACCGGGCGTTCCCTGGCACCGCGCCGGCAGTCGTCCTGGCGTCTGGCGAGGCGTTTGCCGATGCGCTCACGGGTACCGGCCTTGCGGGTGCCGCCGGCGCTCCGCTCCTGCTCACGCATCAGTCGAGCCTGACGCCTGTCACCGCCGGGGCGCTTGCGCGACTGGCGCCATCGACCGTGTACGTGATGGGCGGTTCCGCGGCGGTGTCCACACCCACGGTCGACGCGGTTCGCGTGCTGCTGCCGTCGGCCGAGGTCGTCCGCGTCGCGGGCGACACGCGCTACGACACCGCGGCGGCCGCTGCCGAGCGCGTGCAGGCTCTGTCGGGAAGCACCTCGGCTATCATCGTCAACGGTGAGACCTGGCCGGACGCCGCATCGGCGTCGGCGCTTGCCTACGGCCGGAAGATGCCGATCCTCCTCGCGCTACCCGACGCGCTCGGTGAGCCTGCCGAGACGTATCTGTCTACGTACACGCCTGCGACCACACTGCTCGTCGGCGGGACGATCGTCGTGCCCCCCAACGTCGCGGAGGCCGTGGGCGCAGCCGCCGGCAGCGTCCCCGTGCGGCTCGGCGGCGCCAACCGCTACGAGACGTCGGCGGCTGTCGCGCGCTACAGCCTCGGACCAACGATCGGTTTCACGCCGCGCTCGGTCTACATGGCCACGGGCGAGGCGTACGCTGATGCCCTCACCGGTGGTTCGCTTGCGGGCCGGATGCTCAAGCCGCTGCTCCTGACCCACACGAACGTGTGTCCTGCGGGCACCGCGGCCTTCCTCACCGAGCAGAAGACGGCGATTGAGGGCATCTACCTTATCGGCGGCAAGGCCGCCATCTCGGAAGCCGGGGCCAAGGCCATCGATGACGTCATGATGCGGTAGGCTTCCGGATACGGCACGCGTTCGCGCACCGTACGAAGGAGGTCCGTCATGACCGCACGTGCACTTGACGTTCCCCGGGCCGACGTCGACCGCGTACTGGCGGCCGGCTCCGCACCCCGGGTGGCGATCGTTCTCGGCTCGGGACTGGCAGGACTCGCCGATGCGGTGGGTGATCCGGCGACCGTGAGCTACGGAGATCTCGAGGGCGCCCCGCGAGCCGGTCACGTCGCCGGCCACTCAGGCGCCCTCGTGCTCGGTGAACTCGCCGGCGTCCCGTCCGTACTCTTCAAGGGCCGCGTGCACCAGTATCAGGGTGTGAGTGCGTACGATGCGGCGTGGCCCGCGCGCATGGCCGCGGCGCTCGGCTGCGAGATCCTCATCGTCACCAACGCCGCGGGCGGTGTGGTCGACCGGCTGCGCGCCGGCGACATCGTGCTGATCGCCGATCACATGAACCTGATGGGCACCAACCCACTCATCGGCTGGCCGGGACCTGTTGGCGGCACCCCGTTCGTGCCGATGCGCGACGCGTACGATCCCGGCTTGCGGGCGAGCGCGCTCTCCTCAGCGGCCGAGGAGGGGATCGACCTCCACGACGGCGTGTACGCGGGGCTGCTCGGCCCGAGCTACGAGACGCCTGCCGAGGTGGCGTACCTGCGCGGCGCGGGGGCCGACGTCGTGGGCATGTCCACCGTGCCCGAGGTCATCGCCGCCCGTGCGCTCGGCCTGCGCGTGCTCGGCTTCTCGCTCGTCACCAACGTGGCGGCGGGGGAGAACCTGAGTCACGAGGAGGTACTCGAGGCGGGCCGTGGCGCGGCCGCCGACCTCACGCGGCTCATGCTTGCTATACTACGTGGGTTGTAGTCACCCCCGCCGGCGGACCCGGCGTGTCGTCACACGAAAGGACATCCTCATGGATCACCACGTCAAGGACCTCGCTCTGGCCGATGCGGGTCGCGCGCGCATCGAGTGGGCGGACGCCGACATGCCGGTGCTTGCGAGCATCCGGGAGCGGTTCGAGGCCGAGAAGCCACTCGCCGGCGTGCGCATCAGCGCGTGCCTGCACGTGACCACCGAGACCGCGAATCTCATGCGGACGCTTGCGGCCGGCGGCGCCGACTGCGTGCTGTGCGCCTCCAATCCGCTCTCCACGCAAGACGACGTGGCGGCCGCGCTCGTGACGCACTACGGCATCCGCACGTACGCCATCAAGGGTGAGGACACCGAGAGCTACTACGCGCACATCGACGCCGCGATCGCGCACAAGCCGCAGATCACGATGGACGACGGCGCCGACGTGGTGGGCCGCATCCACGCCGAGTTCCCCGAGGCGCTCGAGGGCATCCTGGGCGGCACCGAGGAGACGACCACGGGCGTCATCCGCCTGGCGGCCATGGCCGACGACGAGGCGCTCAAGTACCCGATCATCGCCGTGAACGAGGCCAACACCAAGCACCTCTTCGACAACCGGTACGGCACCGGCCAGTCCACGATCGACGGCATCATCCGCGCCACCAACCGCCTGATCGCCGGGCGCACCGTGGTCGTGTCCGGCTACGGCTGGTGCGGCCGCGGCATCGCGAGCCGTGCCGAGGGTCTGGGCGGCAACGTGATCGTGTGCGAGGTCGACCCGCTCAAGGCACTCGAGGCCGTCATGGACGGCTACCGCGTGATGCCGGCCGTCGAGGCCGCCGCGCAGGCCGACATCTGGGTCACGGTCACCGGCGACATCAGCGTCATCGATTCGCCTGCCTTCGACGCCATGAAAGACGGCGCCATCATCTGCAACTCGGGCCACTTCAACGTGGAGATCAACATCCCGCACCTGCGCGAGGTCGCAGTCTCCACCCGCGAGGTCCGTCCGCTCGTGGAGGAGTTCGTGCTCTCCGACGGCCGCAAGATCTTCCTGCTCGCCGATGGCCGCCTGGTGAACCTCTCGTGCGCCGAGGGCCACCCGGCCTCGGTCATGGACATGAGCTTCGCCAACCAGGCGCTGTGTGCCGAGTTCATGGTGGAGAACGCCGCCGACATGGAGGCGGGCGTCTACGAGGTGCCGGCCGAGATCGACGAGGAGATCGCCGCGCTCAAGCTCGCGAGCATGGGTATCGAGATCGACGTGCTGACCGAGGAGCAGGAGCGATATCTGAGCTCCTGGCAGGAGGGGACCGTCTAGTGCCGGACCTCGGCAACATCCCTCCCACCATCTGGTGGGAGGACGGCACCGTCCGCATGATCGACCAGAGCAGGTTGCCGCTCGTCGGCGACCTGCTCGTCTGCAACACCTACGAGGGCGTGTGCACCGCGATCTCGGGGATGGCCGTCCGCGGCGCTCCGGCGCTCGGCGTGGCCGCGGCCCTCGGCGTGGCGCTGTGGTCGGAGACGGCAGGCGCCGAGATCGACGACATGCGCTACTATCTCGACGAGCTCGACCGCGTTGCCAGTGAGATCGCCGCGACACGTCCCACCGCCGTCAACCTCATGTGGGGCGCCGAGCGCATGAAGCGCTTCGCGCGCGAGAACGCCGATGTCGGCCTCGACGCGCTCCGGCCGCTCGTGCTTGCCGAAGCCGCCAGCATCCGCGCCGAGGACGAGGCGCGCAATCGGGCGATCGGCGCGCACGGGGCGGCGCTGATCGAGCCCGACTCGCGCATCCTCACGCACTGCAACGCCGGATCGCTCGCGACCGCGTACTTCGGCACCGCGCTCGGCGTGATCTTCACCGCGCATGCCGAGGGCAAGATTGCCCAGGTGTGGGTGGACGAGACGCGCCCGGTGCTGCAGGGTGCGCGCCTCACCGCGTGGGAACTCCGCATGGCGGGTGTGCCCTTCAAACTCATCTGCGACAACATGGCGGCGAGCGTCATGCGCCAGGGCCTCGTGGACGCGGTGATCGTCGGCGCCGACCGCATCGCCGCAAACGGCGACGTCGCCAACAAGATCGGCACGTACGGCCTGGCCGTCTTGTGCAAGGAGCACGGCATTCCGTTCTACGTAGCCGCGCCGTCCTCCACGGTGGATCTCACGCTGGCCTCAGGCGACGAGATCGTCATCGAGGAGCGTGACGAGCGCGAGGTCACCGGCGTGACGGTCTCCGGCGTTATCGAGGCCCGTACGTCCATCGAGACCAAGGCGCTCGACATGATGACCGAGGCGGGTCCGTACGCACTCGGCATGACCAAGGGCCATCAGATGCAGCTCACGCGCAAGGGCGGGGCGTACCAGTTCGACGCATGGGTGCGCATCGCGCCGCCGTCGGTCGAGGTGTACAACCCGGCCTTCGACGTGACGCCCGCCGGGTACGTCACCGCGATCATCACCGAGCGCGGCGTGTCGCGCCCCGACTATGCGGTCTCGCTTGCCGAGGCGTGCTGCGGCACGGGCGCGCTGCACGAGCTCGGGTAGGGCCGGCACGCTGTGGACGTGGGGAGCCTCCTCGGTGTGATCGGCGCCGTGATGGCCTACATCGCGCTCGGCGTGGTGCTGCGTGTGGGCGGGGTGCTGTCGGCCGCCGACGCCCGGCCGCTCAACACGCTGCTCATCTGGGTGGCGATGCCGGCACTGATCTTCACGACCGTGCGCCGCGAGGCGTTCGATCCTGCGTTCGCCATGCTGCCGCTCATCGGCTGGGTGGTCGCACTCGTCGGGCTTGCGCTCGCCTGGGGGCTCACGCGGCTGCTCAAGCTCGAGGGACCGACGGCCGGCGCGTTCATGCTCGCCGCGGTCTTCGGCAACACCGCCTACATCGGCTACCCGGTGGCCTCGGCGCTGCTCGGCGATGCCGGACTCGTGCGCGCGATCTTCTCGGACATCTTCGGCAACACGCTTGCGGTCATCACCGTGGGGACCGTCGTGGCGAGTCGGTACGGCGCGGGGCAGGTGCGGACGAACGCGCTCAAGGAGCTCGTCACGTTCCCGCCGTTCATCGCGCTCGCCGCGGCGATGCTCCTGCGTTCGGCTCCGGTTCCGATCCAGGTCACATCCTGGTTGGATGCGCTCGGTAAGCTTGTCGTGCCGGTGGTGATGATCTCGGTCGGGCTCACGCTCAAGCCGCGCGCGCTCAGGGGGCACCTGGCCCACGCGTCGGTGCTTGGTGCGCTCAAGCTGGTCGTGTTGCCGCTGATGGCACTCGGACTGGGCGCGCTCGTCCTGACCGACGAGGCGTCGCTGCGCATCGCGGTGCTCGAGGCGGGTGTGCCGTCCATGTTGTTCACGATGATCATGGGGCTGCGTTTCAAGCTCGACATAGACTTCATCGCCTCGGCGATCCTGCTGACGATGGTGGGGGCCGTCATCACGATCCCGCTCTTCCAGCTGCTCATCGGCTGAGGCGCCCCCGGGGACGGGGGTGCTGTGGTGCGCGCGTTTCTCGATCTCGTGTTCCCGCCGAGGTGCGCGGGATGCGACCTCCCCGGTACGCTGCTGTGCGATCGCTGCCGGGCGGCGGTGCCGCGCATCGACCCCGCTTCGGCATGCTCACGCTGTGGGGCGCCGGTCACCGGCGTCTCATGCGCCGAGTGCGCGGGGCGCACGTTCGCGTTTCGCGCCGCGCGATCGGCGGCGCTTCTCGAGCCGCCCGTCTCGCGGGCGATCGTCGTGCTCAAAGACGGTGGCGAGCGCCGCTATGCGGCCGTACTCGCGTCGCTGCTGGCCGAGGCGGCGGACGGCTGGCTCGGCCAGGGCGATGTGCTCGTGCCTGTGCCGGCGTCGCCCGCCGCGCGCAGGAGGCGCGGCTTCGACCACGCACTCGACGTCACCCGCGCGCTCGGCACGCTCACCGGCATGCCGGTGGCCGAGGTCCTCCGGTCGAAGGTGACCGCCGATCAGCGCACTCTCGGCCGCGAGCAGCGTGCGGCCAACCGTGCCGGGTCCTTCGACGTGACCGGAGAGGTCACGGGCGGCAGGGTCGTCCTCGTCGATGACGTGTTCACCACCGGCGCAACGCTGGATGCTGCGGCGCGGGCGCTGATCGGCGTCGGCTCGCCTACGATCCGGGCGCTCTCGGTGGCGCGAGCGTGCTCACGGGCGACACCTGCGGAGGTGCGCGCGTGATACGCGCCCCGGCACCTGTTACACTTCCATATGCTTTCACCCGGGTCTGTGGTTGCGGGCGCGCAAGCGCCTTAGTCCATGGTAGACGCGGCCGAAAGGACCCACGTAAGCCGGCGGGCAACCGTCGCGCGAGCATGGCGCGTCTTAGGGGTAAGTCGTACCGTCCGGTCCAGCCATCCCGGCTGGCGGGCGAGAGGGCCGGTAGTGAGATAGCATCAAGCGGAAGCCCCCGTACGCGAGTGTGGGGCCAAAGACCAGGTCAGCCGGGTGAAAGCACTGTGGGTCACATCAGGAGGGAGTCACATGCACCTTAAGCGACGACTGATCGCCCTGTCTCTCGCACTCGCACTCGTACTCGCCGGCGCGGCGGCCGGGTGCTCGAAGGAGCCTGAGGCTCCCGTGCTCGACCCGAAGGTCGCGCCGCCCGTGATCGGCACCGCAGGCGTGCTGCGCGTCGGTGTCGACCTGGAGTATCCGCCCTTCGGCGGCAACGACCAGGGCGTGGACGCGGGCATCGATGTCGATGTCGCCGCGGCGATCGCCGAGCGCCTCGGTCTCAAGCTCGAACTCGTGTCGGTCCAGGCCGGACAGGTCGCGTCGGCGGTGAACGACGGCAGGGTGGACATCGCGCTCGGCGCGACGCCGATCACCGAGGCGGTCCTTGCCGATATCTCTACGGCGGGTTCGTACCTTATCGATGGCCCGGCGCTGTTCTCGATCGTCGCGAGCGGTACACCGGCGCCGACGCATGCGCTGGACACGCTCGGCGGTCTGCGCGTGGCCGCGCAGAAGGAGAGCGTCGCGTTCTGGGCGATCGAGGCGGACTACGGTGAGGGTTACGTCACCGGCTTCGACACCCTGCGGGCGGCGTTCGACGCGCTTGTCGCCGGCGAGGTCGACGTCGTGGCCGGAGATGCGGCGGTGGGCGCGTACATCGCGCGGGACTTCGACGACATCCGCATCGTCGGGCAGGTCGGTTCCGCCACGCCGCTCGGCGTGGTCGTCAAGAAGGACGCGACAGAGCTCGAGGCCGAGGTGCGCAGCGTGCTCGACGCACTCTCTGCCGAGGGCGTTCTCGGCACCATCACGCGCAAGTGGCTCGGCGAGTTTCCCACACTCGAGGTAGCTGCCGAGTAGCCGCACGCCGCCTTGGCTGGACCCACGGCCGGTGAACGCGGCGTTACACCGTTGCGGCGCCTTGGGGTATAGTTCTGCGGGAGGCACGTTAGGACCGGCACGTCGTGTGCCGCCGACGAAATGATGGAGGGACGCACATGAGTAAGTCCAGCAAGTGGCTCGCACTCATGGTCGTCTTCGCACTCTCGCTGAGCGCACTCGCGCTCGTGGGCTGCGGAGAGACCGAAGAGCCGGCCGAGGAGCCGACCGAGGAACCGGCCGAGGAGCCTGCGGCCGCGGATTGGAAGCTCGTGACCCCCGGCACGCTTACCGCCGGTGGCGAGGCCACGTATCCGCCGTTCGAGCTGATCAACGACGCTGGTGAGTCCGAGGGCTTCGACGTCGATCTCGGCCGTGAGATCGCGATGGAACTCGGCCTCGAGTACGAGTTCAAGCACTACAACTTCGATGCGCTGATCGTCGGTCTTCAGACCGGCGCCGAGTTCGACATGATCACCTCGGCGATGACGATCAAGCCCGAGCGCGCACTTGAGATCGACTTCTCCGACCCGTACTTCGACGCTGGCCAGATCCTGGCCGTGCGCATGAGCGACGCCTACGTGACCCTCGACGACCTCGCGGGCAAGAAGATCGGCGTCCAGTCCGGTACGACCGGCGAGGCCTACACGCGCGAGAATGCGCCGGCCGATGTCACGGTCGTCCCGTTCGAGAACATCCTGCAGGCCTTCCAGGCCCTGCAGAACGGTGATGTCGACGGCGTGGTCAACGACCTGCCGATCTCCGAGGCTATCGCGGCCGATCCGGCTCGTGAGGTCAAGGTCGTCGGTGACGTCATGAGCTCCGAGCAGTACGGTATCGGCGTCAACAAGGAGAACGCGGCACTCCGCGACGCCATCAACGAGGCGCTCGCCAAGATCAAGGCCGACGGTCGCTACGACGCGATGATCGAGAAGTGGTTCGCGGCCGAATAGAGGACGCTGCACTTCGGTGAAGTGAATCACCGTATGCTTTGGTAAACTGAGACCCCACGGCACCGCAACACGCCGTGGGGTCTCGTCCATTCCGGCGGATTGTGGGTGGATGCGTGGAAGGTATCATCGAGTACCTGGAAAGCATCAAGTTCGTTCACCTCTTCATGTCGCCGACGATCATCTGGCAGTCTCTGCCGCTGCTGTGGAAGGGCTTCCAGGCTGCCGCTGCGCTGTTGATCGTCGGGTACCTGCTCTCGCTTCCCGCGGGGCTGACCGCAGCGTTCATGAAGATGTCGAGAAACCCGATCGTTCGGATTCCCGCCACCTTCTACATCGACTTCATCCGCGGCACGCCGTTGCTCGTCCAGATCCTGGTCATCTACTTCGGCTTCCCGCTCCTGATGCCCGGATGGCGCGAGTTCGCTACCGGCCCGATCGGCCAGATCTCAGTCGCCGGGATCGACATGAGCCAGTTCGTAAGAGCGATCGCCGCGCTTGTGATCAACTCCGGTGCCTACCTGGCCGAGATCTTCCGCGCGGGCATCCAGTCCATCAGCAAGGGGCAGCTTGAGGCGGCCCGTTCGCTCGGCATGACGACGATGCAGGCCATGACGTACGTCATCATCCCGCAGACCGTCCGCCGGATCCTGCCGACGATGATGAGCGAGTTCATCTTGCTGTTCAAAGACACCGCGCTGTTCTTCGCGGTCGGTATCTTCGAGCTCACCCTGCAGGCACGCACCATCCAGGCGCGCACGTTCAACATGTCTCCGTACATCGGTGCCGCAGGCTTCTACCTGATGCTCACGTTGCCGTTGGGCCGGCTCGTGGCCTACCTGGAGGCCAAGCTCGCGGTCTCCGAGACGGGTCGTGAGCCCGAGAACCGCCAGGAGCGCAAGCGACGCAAAGCCGCCCGCGCAAAGGAGGCCAGCGCATGACCGAGCAGGCGATGGTTCGCATCGAGGACCTCCACAAGAGCTTCGGCGCCCTCGAGGTGCTCAAGGGCGTGGATCTCGAGGTCGCCCGCGGCGAGGTGGTCGTGATCCTGGGCCCGTCCGGCTCCGGCAAGTCGACCATGCTTCGCTGCGTGAACCGCCTCGAGGAACCCACGAGCGGTCGCATCTTCATCGAGAACGACGAGGTCACCGACCACAAGACCAACATCAACCACATCCGTGCGCGGGTGGGTATGGTGTTTCAAAGCTTCAACCTCTTCCCGCACCTGACCGCCAAGTCCAACGTCATGTTGGCGTTGCGCAAGGTGAAGAAGATATCGAAGGAAGAGGCCGAGCAGATCGCGCTCGAGGGCCTGGCCCGCGTGGGCCTGGACGACAAGGCCGACGTGTACCCGATCATGCTCTCGGGCGGTCAGCAGCAGCGTGTGGCCATCGCGCGCGCGCTCGCGATGGACCCGCACGTGATGCTCTTCGACGAGGTCACCTCGGCGCTCGACCCCGAACTCGTGCGCGAGGTGCTCGATGTCATGAAGGGTCTTGCAAAAGGGGGGATGACGATGCTCGTCGTCACCCACGAGATGGGCTTCGCACGCGACGTGGCGAGCCGCGCGGTGTTCATGGACGAGGGCGTCATCCAGGAACAGGGTACGCCGGAGGAAGTCTTCGACAACCCGCAAAACGAGCGCACCAAGGACTTCCTCGGTCACATCAGGTAATCAGAAAGCGTAAGATGCCCGCCCGGGCGTATGGTCACGGCCCGGGCGGGTATCTTCTTTATGTCCGGCCCCGACGAAGGAGGATCGCTATGCAGATGATCGTAAAAGGTCGTCGCATGGAAGTAACCCCAGCCATTCGCGACTACGCCGAGGAGAAGGTCGGCCGCGTTGCCAAGATCCTGGATCACATGCTCATGAGCGCCGAGGTGGAGCTTTACACCGAGCGCAACCGCTCGATAGAGAAAGGCCAGGTAGCCGAGGTCACCGTCTACACCAAGGGTCCGGTCATCCGCGCCAAGGAGGCCGCGAGCGACATGTACGCGGCGATCGACCTGGTAAGCGAGAAGCTCGAGCGCCAGGTGCGCAAGTACAAGACCAAGATCATCGACCGCCACAAGGGTGCGGCGGCTCCGGTGCCGGCGCCACCGCTTGTCGAGGAGTCCGAAGAACCCGCGATCGTGAAGACCAAGACGCTCGAGTCCAAGCCGATGAGCACGGACGAGGCGATCTTGCAGATGGAGCTGCTCGGGCACGACTTCTTCGTGTTCCGCTCCGAGGATACCGAGGGAACCAACGTGCTCTACCGCCGTCACGACGGCGACTACGGGCTGATCACGTCGGTCTAGGCCCGCGGTTCATCGGGCAGCCCCCGCTCGAAGAGCGCGGCCACACCGGCCGCGCTCTTCTCGTCTGGCGCTCAAGGCCCGACGGCGGCCGGGGACGATGTCAACCGTTCATCTGTTGACATCGCGCGCTCGTCGCGGATAGTGTGACCAAAGGACAACCGAGGCGTTCTTTCGTTGCAGCACCTGCCGTAGCACACGTCGAAGCAAGGAGCCCCGGATGGAGCCCGTGGTATCTCCTGCGATCATCAGTGAGATCGAAGAGGCGCTTTCTCAGGTCTCTGAGATTCGCGCGGCCCGCGTGGTGACCTCCCCCAGCGGGACCATCGAAGAGATCCATGTCCTCGCGCTGCCCTCCAAGGCGCCCAAGCAGCTCGTGCGCGACATCGAGTCCACGCTCATGGCGGCCTTTGGCATCGCGGTGGACCACAAGAAGATCTCCATCGCCCAGCTCGGGCAGGATAGCGTGCCCCAGGCCGAGGCGGTCAAGCCCTATGCGCGCGCCCAGATCAAGAGCATCAACGCCGAGGCGGTGGGCGTCTACGTCAATCTGTCGGTCTCGCTCGAGCTTGAGGGTGAGCTGTTTGTGGGCAAGGCCACCGGTCCGGGCAGTCGCACCGGCCGCGAGCGGTTGGTGGCCGAGGCCACACTCGATGCCATCGCGCAGTACCTCCAGGGCGCCTTCACGTTCGCCCTAGAAGATGTCGAGATTATCCGATTGGGGAGGGAGAGTGTCGCGGTCTCCTGCGTGGTCCTTGTGACCTCGCTCGGCGAGCAGGCTTTCGCCGGTTCTGCGCTCGTACGGCAGAACGACAAAGACTCCATCGTCCGGGCCACGCTTGATGCTATCAACAGGCGGCTCGGTTTCTTGACAACCTCATAGATCCCAAGTTTGGGCCAACGCCGTGAGCATCGGTTTGAACACTGTCAGCACACGAATGAGCGGAGCGGACAGGGTTCTTCCATCACTAGCGGGGTGGGAGAAGACACCATCTAGACAGGGGGTCTTCTCACATGAAGCGTATCGCTGTTCTCCTCGCATCGCTCGCCGCTCTCGTTATCGGGGGCGGAGCCATCTGGAAGGGCTAGTCAAGGGATTCGCGGCGTTGGCCCAGCCACTCTCAAGATGCGGGACTCGCTGATGATGTCTCGCAGACTGTGGGTCTACGTGGCTGTCCTATTCATGTCGGCGGTGGCGCTAGGCCTGCTCATTCTTCCACATCAGGATATCGTTGAGCCTTTGCCGCTTGTGGCCCTCGTGTTGCTGACTGTCGCTCTCGGTAACATGGCAATCGAGCTGCCCTTTGCTGTCTCCATGTCGCTGGCCTTTGCGTCTGTGTTCGCGGGGATTCTATACGCGGGTCCGTTGGGCGGTGCCGTCCTTGGGCTAGCTTCCTCGGTGTCTCTGCAGGAGATTAGGGAGCGTAAGCCGCTTGTGCGGATTCTGTTCAACATGGCTCAGCTCTTCCTGGCAGGATTATTGGCGGGATGGGTGCTGATCCTTGCTGGCGGGCGCCTGCTGAGCTCAGCCGACTACTCTTCGCAGGGTCCGGTCGCCACGCTGTTGGCCCCGACGCTTGCGGTGCTCGTGTTCTTCGTACTCAATCTGGCGTTCGTAGGTGTCTCGCTCATCCTGAGGACTCGCCTCACAGTTCGGCAAACGCTCGACGCAATGAATCCGGGCTCTTACTGGGTGAGTCTGCTTGTGCTGGCCTTGCTGGGATACGCGATGGCGCACCTTATCAGCATCTCCTCCTGGTTCGGCCTGCTCCTCCTGGTCCTGCCCTTCACAATGGCCCGCCAGACGTTCCGCGTGTACGTGGAGCTGACCGAGGCCTACACGGAGACGGTCCGCTCCCTTGTGGCCGCAATCGAGGCCAAGGACCGGTACACGCGAGGTCATTCGGAGCGAGTGGCCATCCATGCGCGGCAACTTGCGGCGTCACTCGGCTTTTCGTCCGCGGAGGTCGGCCTTGCCGAGCGCGCGGCCCTTCTTCATGACGTGGGTAAGATCGGCATCAGCCAGACGACACTCACCTCCCCGGTGCAGCTGACGCCCGCCGAGGTTCGGCAGATCCGCCGGCATCCCGTCATCGGCGCGGACCTCACTCAAGACGTCGCGTTCCTTTCTGATGTGGTGCCGATCGTGCGGCACCATCACGAGCGCGTGGACGGCGCCGGCTATCCGGACGGCCTTGTCGGCTCCGAGATCCCGCTGCTTGCCCGGGTGCTTGCCGTGGTGGACGCGTACGATGCGATGACGTCGGACCGCGCGTATCGGCCCGGGATGTCCGATGATGACGCGCGTGTAGAGCTCAAGCGCGTCGCGGGCAGCCAACTGGACACCCGCGTGGTAACGGCCTTCACGGCGCTGCTCGACGAGCCGTCGGCGGAGGTGGACGATCAGTGATCGCAGCTCGCGTCCCCCGGCATCGTGAGCGAGGAGTCCTGGCGCAGAGTGTCTTCGTGCTTGTGCTGGCCGTAATCGGCGGCTGGGTCGCGCTGGCGTTCGGGGGAGGCCTCAGTCAGCTACGCTCGTTCGATTACCTGAGCGCTGGCGCGTTTGCCGCTGCCTTCTTCGTGCTTCGGCTGCTCGCACTCAAGCTCCCGCAAGGCGATGAAGTACCGATCAGCGTGATGGCAGGGCTCTGCGCGTTGGGTGTCCTTCACGCTACCGAGGCCCTCGGTGCGGCTGCCGTCGTCGGTTTGCTGGACTCGGCGGTGCGCTTCGCTCAGGCGCCGGGTGGGCGTGCCGTTCGCCGGGCGCTCGACACGGTGCGCGGCGTGGCGGTCCTGGGTGTGGTGTCTGCGTCTCAGCCCCTCTTGCAGCTCCCGCTGACGTTCGATCAGCCAGGAGACGAGGTGCTCATACCCATCGTGCTTGTGGGGCTCGGGTACGCGCTCCTCGACGTGGTGACGGTGGCGATCCAGGAGCGGTTGGCAGGTGGGGCGAACGTACTGCAGGGCGTGCAGCTGCTGGTTCGTCCACTCGGGTCGGTCTACCTTGTCCACATAGCGATGGCGGCCGTGGTGCTTCGGGTGTACCCGGCCCTGGGCCCGTGGGCCTTTGGCATCGCGGTACTCATGACGCTCATCTTGCAGAACAGCTTCAACCTCTACCTGCGGATACGCCGCGCGTACGGCGACACCATCGAGGCGCTCGCCCATGCCGCCGAACTCGATCGGCCGCAGGATGCCGGGCACGCACAGCGCGTCGCGGACCTGGCGATTGCTGTTGGTCGCCGGATGGCACTTTCGAGCCACGAGCTCGAGCATGTGCGCTACGCTGCGCTGCTGCACGACCTTGGGCGCATCGGGCACTCCGACGATGAGGACGAGGCAGCGCATGCGGCCCGTGGTGCCGAGATAGTCGAGGGGATTCCGTTCCTCGAGCCGATCTCACCGCTCATCGCGCACCACCACAGCCTTGATGCTCCGGGAACACCGCTCGGTGCCGCTATCGTGGGCGTCTGCTCGCGCTACGACCGTCTACGTATGCAACACGGAGTGACCGCCGCTCTGGAGACGCTCAAGGCGGGCGAAGTTGGACGACGTGCAGGCGTCGTGCGCGAGCTCGAGCGTATCGTCACTGCGGGGGTCGCCGAGGTGACGATGCCGTGATCCTGTTCGAGGCGATTCTCGCCGCGCTTGTGCTCTCGCTTCTCACGGGCGGCTCACTCAAGAGGCTCGAAGCCGAGCACCTCACCGGTGAGTGGGTGCTCCTGGTGCTCTTACCGCTGCAACTGGCGTGGCCGGCGATCGCGCGCCGGATCGGCCTGCCGTGCGGGCTCAGCATCATCATCTGGTTGTTGATGATGGCGGCGCTTGCCGTTGTGCTCTTTCTCAACGCGCCAAGGCGATGGATGCTGGCGTTTGCCGGACTCGGCATCGCGCTCAACGTTCTCGTGATCGGCTTCAACGGAGCAATGCCGGTGAGCCTCAAGGCGACCTCGGAGATAGGGGCGACGAGGAGTGATGCCGGAGCCGCTCTTGAGAGCGAGTGTCTGCACGAGGCGATCGATGAGGACACGTGGCTGGTGATGTTGGCCGACGTGATCGCGGTACCCGGACCTGCATGGCAGCGCGGTGTCGTGAGCGTGGGGGACTTGCTGCTTTCGTTCGGGCTTGCCGCGTGGGTGTGGGTAGGAAGCAGGGGGTCGCGGGGGAGTTGATCGGCCCATCGGCAGCGTTCTTGCATCGCATAACTTACCTCTTGCGCTTCTTGTATGGATGCGATGCAATACATGCATCCTCATGAGGTCTCCATCGCTGAGTCGGGGGGCTTGCGGCTGTGGAGAGACTTGGGTCTTCTATTCCGGGCTTCGGTTCTGTCATTCGGCGAGAGCGGCTCGTGGCTCTCTTTCGGGCCCATGCACCGCTGCTCACGATCGCTTGCGCTCCGTCTGGTTACGGGAAGAGCGTGCTGGCGGCGCAGTTTGCCCTCTGTGGAGCATTCGACGATGTCGTCTGGGTAGACCTTCAGGAGCTGGACGTCAGTGAGGACTCGGCGATCTGCGCACTCGGAGCGTCCCTCGTTCGGAGAGGGACAGGACCACTCGCGCGTGACAGTGCGCTGTCGGAACTCGGAGTGATCAGTGCGGAGGCCCGACTCGCCTTCGATCAAGAGATGTCTCGACTGCATAATCTGCAGGTGTGCGTGGTGCTTGACAACGGTGGGACGGCTGTCGATCTCCCCGGCCTCGTGCGCCTTGCGGAGCTCATCGCGAGACGCACAGCAGCCGGTAGCCGGCTGCTTATCACCTGCCGGCGCGCAGTTGTCGAGGGACTCGACTGTTCACGGCTGTGGACGATAGACCATGGCGATTTGCGTTTCCAACGGCACGAGGTAGAGGCTCTTCTCGAGGTGTGTGGAGAGGGCACCAGTCCCTGCGCTAGTCTGATTCTGGCCCGATCCGGCGGTCAGGCGGCGCTGGTCTCGCTAATGATCCGTCACCCAGCGGCTGCAGTCGAGTGTGCGGAGGCGCAGGACTTGCTCTGGTACACCGATCACCTCCTGTGGCAGATGCCGGACTGGATGTTTGAGCTCATGTACTGCGCTGCGCTCACCGGCGACGGTCCGATCGACGACCTCGCGGAGAGCGCGGGGCATGCGGTCGGCGCCCTCGACTGGCCCGCTCTCTGTAGCGCGATGCCGCTGTTCAGCGCATCTTCTGGTTCGACCTGGTCACCGGCACGATTCCAGGTACACGCGTCGCTCGCGCGCGTCGCTTGCAGACAATCCTCGAGCCGGCTGAGCCCGGATCGGAAGGTGACGCTCCGGGGGCGCACGCTCGGCGCCTTGGATGCTCGGGGAGCGTATGAGCGTATGGCGCGTGTGCTGATGACGGACGGCAACGCTCAGGAGGCTCTTGAGTGGTGTGAAGCGGCTGGTGAGGGGATGCTCAGGGCGGTCGGCCCCGCCATCATGCAGCGCTGTCTGTGCCAAGTCCCGCTGAGGGTGTTGGCAGGCCGTCCTCGCGCACTTCTTCTGAACGCAGCGATTCTTCGACAGCTTGAGCGGACCGATGAGGCGCTCCGGAGTGCCAGCGCAGCCCAGGCTCTAGCTTCTCACGCTGATGACAGGGCTACTGCCGTGGCGGCGTCGCTCTTGACAGCCAGGTTAACGATTGATGCGGGTGAGCTCGTGCGCGCCCGTGACATTCTGCACCATCTGGACTCTGGTGTACCCGGTGTTCTCGCCCCCTCGCAGGAGTCACTCGTCCAGGCGTACCTGGCTGTCGCCGACGCAGTCAAGGGCGACATTGAAATCGCCCGTGTTCGGACCGCCCGGGTCCGCACTCTGCTCCACGGTCTAGACGTCGGATCCGATGAGGCGGTTAACGCGGCGAACAGCGTGGGCAGCATTGATGGCCTCTGTTGCGGTGACTGGGAGGCTGCAGCTCGCGCCATCGGTGCTGTCGCCGCCAGGAGTGATCTCTCGCCTGTACAGCGGCTGCTTGTTCGGGCGAATCACGCGGCGGCGATTCTCGAGATGGGGAGCATGGAGGATGCCTGGGAATTGGCGAGCGACGTGGGGCGCGAGGCCGAGCGCGCCGGGTTGAGCCAACTCCAGGCGTATGCGCTGAGCACACAGTTCGGCGTCGAGTACGCACGCGACAGTGCAGACGCGGGGGCTGTGCTGTTCGATCGGGCGGCCGAAGTCCTTTCTACCTTCGCAGACACGGTAGGGCTATCGCTCGTGTGCGCGCACGCTGCGGCAGGTGAGCGTGCGGCCGGCAAGACGTCTCGCTCCCTTGCGCTCGGTGAGCGCTCGTTGTCAGCCCTGGGCTCTCGCGGTGATGCCGTCTCACTGCTGGCCGCTTCGGCGCGTATCGAGATTGCGGCTTCGCTCCTGGCGCTGGGAGATGTGCGTGGCTCATCGGCACTCATCAAGGATGTGCTGGGTGAGGGGCTGAGCTCTCATGCGCTCGCGCATCACCTCCGTATCGACCTTCTTCGTGCGGAGATCGACTTGCGCAATGGGCGCCATGCTCAGGCAATCGAGCGATTGGCACCCCACGCAGGTTACGTCCGCACCGGTTCGATGAACTATCAAGTCGCGATGCATCTTCGCGCGTTCCCGGCCGCTCTCGGCGTACTGGCTGCGGCAGTGGGAGTCGACATGCTGCCAGCACGACTTCTCGGCCTCCTTCCAGATGAGACTTGTCGGAATGCTCTCTCTCTCGCGTCCTCGTGGCTGCCCGCGGAGGTATCGGCCGGTCTTGCGGAGCGCCATTCGGGGCTCTTGCCGATGCGCGCGGTGACCGAGCAGCCCGCCTTGGCTGTGCACGCTCCCGCGGCCGTCGAGCCGTTGTGTTACGTGCGCCTATTCGGCGGCCTCGAGGTGTCGAGTGAGCACGGTAGGATCGATGAGACGGCTTGGCGGAAGCGCAAGTCCCGCGCCATTCTGGTGATGCTCGTACTTGAGCGGGGTCGTGACGTGCCACGTGATCTCATCCTCGAGCGCCTGTGGCCCGACATGGACGACTCGCACGCGCGTAACAACTTCTACGTCATGTGGAGTACGCTGCGGCGAATGCTGTCCTTCGACGGACCGTCCCAGCAACATGCCGGCCGCTTCATTCAGCACGTTGGTGGACTATGCAGGGTGACTGACTGCGTGCGGAGTGACCTTGATGAGTTCTATGAGCGACTCGAGTCGCTCCGACAGGCCGTCGTGTCGGGCGACTGTGGTCGGACTGCGTTCGCGGCGCGAGAGCTGATGGACCTCTATCGTGGCGATCTCCTGCCCGGTGATGTCTATGATGATTGGGTCGGCGAAGTCAGGGATCACGTGAAGCATGGCTTCTGTGACGGCCTGCTTGCCGCTGCGCGTGTTGCCGAAGCAGCCGGCGAGCACTCGCTGGCGTTAGACTTCGCACGCAGAGCATCGGGTATCGATCCGTGGCGTGAGGACGTTTATCAGATCATGATGCGCTGTCAAATGAATGCTGGGCAGAGAAGCCGGGCAATCGAGGCCTACCTAGCCTGCCGGACGCGCCTGGTCGACGATCTTGGAATAGACCCGTCTGCAGAGACCACAATGATTTACCAGGCCGTCCTCGCAATGGAGGGTGCCGAAGCGGAGTATCGCGGATGTCCCACACATGGTTAAGCAATCAATCACACTCAGTTAAGGAGCGCGAGTTACGGTGACTTCGCGGCGAGTTCGGGAGGCTGCCATACGGCGAGCGTAGAGCTCGCAGGCGGAGCGATGAGGAGACGGGAGACCTCCTGAGGGGCATCGGCTCTGTGAGCGGGCTGGCGCAGGCCTACGGGGCTACGCCGCGGGGGCCGGGGGTTGAATGACCCTCGGCCCTAACACCTCCGCCTCCCGCGCCCCCCTGTCCACCGACCCCTCCCCGCCCCACCCTGCGTGCTACAATCTCTTGGCTCTTTCCACGTTCGCTACACTCCCAGAGGAGCGCCTCTTTCATGGCCAACCTGTTCACCAAGATACTCACGATGGGCGAGGGAAAGCAGTTCCGCGAGTACGACGCCATCGTCCAGCAGATCAACGCCTTCGAGCCCGCTATCGAGCCGCTCTCTGACGCCGAGCTTCGAGGCAAGACGGCCGAGTTCCGCTCCCGTCTCAAGGCGGGCCAGACCGTAGACGATCTGCTCCCCGAGGCCTTCGCCGTGGTCCGTGAGGCCGCCAAGCGCACTCTCGGCATGCGTCACTTCGACGTGCAGATGATCGGCGGTGTCGTGTTGCACCGCGGCACCATCGCGGAGATGAAGACCGGCGAGGGCAAGACCCTCGTGGCAACGCTGCCGGTGTACTTGAACGCGCTGCCCGGTACCGGCGTGCACGTGGTCACCGTCAACGACTACCTCGCCCGGCGCGACAGCGAGTGGATGGGCCAGGTCTACCGCTTCTTGGGCCTCGAGGTTGGCCTCGTGCAGTCGGGCATGGATCCGGCCTCGCGCCAGCCCGCCTACGCCGCGGACGTCACGTACGGCACCAACGCCGAGTTCGGCTTTGACTACCTGCGTGACAACATGGTCAACATCCCCGGGCGAAGGGTGCAGCGCGGCCACCACTACGCGATCGTGGACGAGGTCGACTCGATCCTGATCGACGAGGCGCGCACCCCGCTCATCATCTCGGGCGCCGGTACGCGCTCGGCAGACACCTACAAGTCGTTTGCCAAGATCGTCCCGCGCCTGAAGCCTGACGAGGACTTCGAGCTCGACGAGGCCAAGCGCACCGTGGCCCCCACGGAGGAGGGTATCCGCAGGGTCGAGCAGGCACTCGGCATCGACGACCTCTACGCGGACCCGTCCGGCCAGATGGTCAACCACCTCCAGCAGGCCCTGAAGGCGCAGTTCCTCTTCCACCGCGACGTGGAGTACGTGGTCAAAGACGGCGAAGTCCTCATCGTGGATGAGTTCACCGGCCGCCTCATGGTAGGCCGGCGCTACTCGGAGGGGCTCCACCAGGCCATCGAGGCCAAGGAGCGCGTGCACGTGCGCGAGGAGAACCAGACCCTTGCCACCATCACGCTGCAGAACTTCTTCCGCCTCTACACCAAGCTCGCCGGCATGACCGGCACCGCGGTCACTGAAGACGCCGAGTTCCGTGAGATCTACAAGCTCCCCGTGGTGGTCATCCCGCCCAACCGCCCGATGGTCCGCGACGACCGCAACGATCTGATCTACCGCACCATCGACGCCAAGTTCTCGGCGGTGGCCGAAGAGATCGCCGGCCGCCACGAGGCCGGACAGCCGTGCCTGGTGGGCACCATCTCCATCGAGAACTCGGAGCGGCTCTCGGCCGCGCTCAAGCGTCGCGGCATCCCACACGCGGTTCTGAACGCCAAGTTCCACGAGATGGAAGCGCACATCATCGCGCAGGCGGGTCGCAAGGGCGCCGTCACCATCGCCACCAACATGGCCGGCCGCGGCACCGACATCATCCTGGGTGGCAACCCCGACGCGCTTGCCGACGAGTTGCTGCGCGAGCGCGGCATCGCCCCCGACGAGGCCACCGACGAGCAGCGCGCCGAGGCGCATGCGGAGGCCAAGCGCATCTGCGACGCCGAGCACATCGAGGTCGTGGACGCCGGCGGCCTGGCCGTCATCGGCACCGAGCGCCACGACTCGAGGCGCATCGACAACCAGCTCCGCGGCCGTTCGGGCCGCCAGGGCGACCCCGGTCTTTCGCAGTTCTACCTCTCGCTCGAAGACGACCTCATGCGCCTCTTTGGCGGCGGCCGCATGGACCGCATCAGCGGCTTCATGGCCAAGACCGAGATCCCGGAAGACATGCCGATCCAGGCGGGCATGGTCTCCAAGGCAATCGAGAGCGCGCAGCGGCAGGTGGAGGCGCAGAACTTCGCCTCGCGTAAGTACGTGCTCGAGTACGACGACGTCATGAACAAGCAACGCCAGGTGATCTACGGCGAGCGAAACGACATCCTGGACGGCAAGGACATCCGCAATCGCGTGGAGCAGATGATCGCCGACCTCGTCACGGGGCTTACCACCGAGTTCTGCCCCGAGAAGTCCTACGCCGAAGAGTGGGACTGGGACGCGCTTGCCGAGCAGCTGACCGAGGTGACCGGCCTCGACCTGATCGACGCGGATGCGCGCGCGGTGGAGAATCCGTACGAGCTTGCCGACCTGCTCTCGGAGAGGATCCTCGCGGCCTACGAGGCCAAGGAGACCGCCGTCGGCGGCGAGCAGCTGCGTGCGCTCGAGCGCTACGTCATGCTCCGGGTCATCGACGCGCGGTGGATGAACCACCTCCTCGAGATGGACTATCTGCGCGAGGGCATCGGCCTGCGCGCCATCGGCCAGCGCGATCCGCTCGTGGAGTACAAGGGCGAGGCCTACGAGATGTTCAAGTTCCTCGTAGCCGAGATAGACCGCGACTTCCTCCGGACCATCATGCACATGCAGGTCACCGCGGCGCCCACGCCTGAGCCGGCCGCACTCGACGTGAACAACGTCACCTACACGGCGCCTTCAGAGTCCACTATCTTCGGCGGCGCCCGCGAGCAGGCGGCGTCTGCCGAGGCGTCCATGGCGCAGGTGGGCGGCGGCGCGAGCGACGCGATGGCCAAGGCCGCCGCTGCAGGTGCTACGCGGTCCGCCACGCCCGGTGGCGCCACGGTGGTCAAAGACAAGAACGACCCATACGCCAACGTCGGTCGCAACGAGCCCTGCCCGTGCGGCAGCGGCAAGAAGTACAAGCACTGCCACGGGGCGAACGCATGACCCGGGCGGCCTGAAGCGCCGCAGCAAGGGTCCCCGTCCGTTGGCACGTGAGGTAGTGTGAGATCCATGATCGAAGACCGCACAGCAGACATCCAGGTGCTTCGCGAGCGCGTGGCGCGCATCGCCGAGTACCTGCATCTCGAAGAGAAGCGCGCCGATCTCGCCGCGCTCGAGGAGCGCACCACGGCGCCCGACTTCTGGAACGACCAGAACCGGGCGCAACAGGTGATGGCGCAGGCTTCCGGCCTGCGCGATGAGATCGAATCCTACGAATCGATGGTGGCCGACCTCGACGAACTCGAGGTGGCAAACGAACTCGCGCTCGCCGAGGCCGACGAAGGTATGGCCGCCGAGGCCACCGTCGCGCTCAAGGACATCGCGCGTCGCGCCAACGATCTCGAGCTCGCATCCTGGTTCACCGGTGAGTTCGACGCAGGCGACGCGCTCGTCACCATCCTGCCGGGCCAGGGCGGCCTAGAGGCGCAGGACTGGGCCGAGATGCTCTTGAAGATGCTCTCCAAGTATGCGGCGAGCCGGAAGTGGAAGGTCGACCTCCACGACGCCCCGGACGGCGTCGAACTTGGCATAGACCGCGCCGTGTTCACCGTGCACGGTCGCAACGCGTACGGCATGCTCACCTCGGAGAACGGCGTGCACCGTCTCGTGAGGATCAGTCCCACCGACGAGAAGAAGCGCCGTCAGACCACCTTCGCGCGCGTCGAGGTCCTCCCGGTCCTCCCCGATGACGTCGAGGTGGAGATCCGGGACGAGGACCTGCGCATCGACGTCTACCGCTCCAGCGGTCCGGGCGGCCAGAGTGTGAACACCACCGACTCGGCGGTGCGCATCACGCACATCCCGAGCGGGCTGGTGGTCACCTGCCAGAACGAGAAGAGCCAGCTCAAGAACAAGGCGACCGCGATGACGATCCTCCGCTCGCGCCTGTACGAGCTCCAGCAGGAGAAGCGCCGCGCCGAGCTCGACGCGCTCAAAGGCGAGCGCCAGGAGATCTCATTCGGCAGCCAGATCCGCAACTACGTGCTGTATCCCTACCAGATGGTGAAAGACGTTCGCACCGGCGTTGAGACCGGAGACGTGAACGGCGTGCTCGATGGTGACCTCGACGAGTTCGTGGTGGGCTATCATCGGTGGCGAGTGTCGGGCGAGCAGGCCGTGGCGGTCGGCGGGGGAGAAGAGTAGCTGATGAAGCGGGTGCTGTCTCGCGCGAATCCGTCTACCGTGCTCAAGAGCCGGCGCGTGCGCGACTATGCGCTCATGACCTTCGGCATCCTCGTCACCGCGTGGGGCCTGAACGCGTTCCTCATCCCCAACAAGCTCGCGGCAGGCGGTGTCTCGGGCCTCGCCACCGTTTTCTACTACCTCTTCCAGGACAAGTTCGGCGTGAACGTGCCGATCGGCATGCAGATGCTCGCGATGAACGGCATCCTGCTCATCATCGGCATCCGGATGAAGGGGTGGCGCTACGGCGCCAAGACCGTCTACGGCATGGTGGCCATGTCACTCGCCGTCGACCTGCTCGCGCCGTTCACACCGCACCTGGCCTCGGGCGATCGTCTGCTCGCGGTGCTCTACGGCGGCGCGGTCACCGGAATCGGCATGGGCCTCGTGTTCAAGGCGCGTGGCAACACGGGTGGCACCGACATCATCGCGCAGCTGCTGGTGGACAAGGTCAACCTCGGCATCGGCCAGCTGATGCTCGCAGCCGATGCGGTCGTCACGGTGGCGGCCGCCGTCGTGCTCGGCCCCGATCTGGCGCTGTACGGCGCGGTGGCCGTCTTCGTCATGGGCACCGTCATCGATGTGGTCCAGGAGGGCCTCTCGGTAGAGAAGGCCGCCTTCATCATCTGCGATGAGCCGGGGCGTGTGGCCGATGCCGTCCTCCACCAGCTCGGACGCGGCGCCACCGGACTCGTGGCGCGCGGCCTGTACTCGGCCGAGCCGAGGGAGATGGTGTTCACGGTCGTCTCCCGCAGGGAGATCGATGCGCTCAAGGCACTCGTGCTCGCGGTGGACCCCGATGCGTTCCTCATCATCGCGGACGTTCGCGAAGTACTTGGCGAAGGATTCAAGGAGAACGGGGACCAGTCATGACTGATGCGGCACTGGTAGCGGAGATCGATCTGCGCGCCGCGCGGATGCGTCTGAGCATCATCGAGATGATCGCCGAGGCCGGCAGCGGGCATCCCGGCGGGTCGCTTTCGGCGGCCGACATCGTGGCGACGCTCTACTTCGGCGTCATGCAGTACGACCCGAGATGGCCCGTGTGGCCCGGTCGCGACCGGTTCGTGCTCTCCAAAGGCCACGCGGCTCCCGTGCTCTACGCCGCGCTCGCCGACGCGGGCTACTTCGGCCGCGATCACCTGAAGACGCTTCGCAAGCTCGGCAGCATACTGCAGGGGCATCCCGACTGCCTGAAGTGCCCCGGGGTAGAGGTCTCCACCGGCTCACTCGGGCAGGGGCTGGCGATCGCAAACGGCATCGCGCTCGGCCTGCGTATGGACGGCCTTCCGGCGCACGTCTACTGCCTGCTCGGCGACGGCGAGCTGCAGGAGGGCGAGGTGTGGGAGGCCGCGATGTTCGCGCCGCACCACGGCCTCGACAACGTGGTGGCCATCATCGACCACAACGGGCTGCAGATCGACGGCGCGTGTTCCGAGGTGATGTGCCTCGGTGGCGTGGCCGAGAAGTTCGACGCGTTCGGCTGGGAGGTCCGCGAGACCGGCGGGCACGACGTTGCCGACCTGATCGAGGCCATATCGGCGCCGCCGGCGACCCCGGGCGTGCCTGTGGCCGTCGTGGCCTACACCGTCAAGGGCAAGGGCGTCTCGTTCATGGAAGGCGACGCCGGCTGGCACGGCAAGGCTCCCAACGCCGAGCAGACCGCAACCGCGCTCGCCGAGTTGAGCGAGGCAGTCGATCGAGCCGTCGAGGCGGCCAAAGGAGGTGCCCGATGAGCACGAAGCGCGCAACGCGTGAGGCGCTCGGCGAGACGCTCATCGAGCTCGCCGCCGAGGGTATCGATGTCGTGGCGGTGGACGCGGACCTGTCCGGCTCGACCACGACAGCCAAGTTCGCTGCCGCCTATCCCGAGCGCTTCTTCAACGTCGGCATCGCCGAGCAGAACATGATCGGCACCGCGGCGGGTCTCGCCGTGGCCGGCAAGATCGCGTTCACCGGCAGCTTTGCTGTCTTCGCCACCGGACGCGCGTACGACCAGGTCCGCAACACGGTCTGCTACTCGGACCTCGATGTGAAGCTCGCGCCCACGCACTCGGGTATCACGGTGGGCCCCGACGGTGGTAGCCACCAGATGCTCGAGGACATCGCGCTCATGCGCGTGCTTCCCGGCATGCGCGTGCTCGTGCCTGCCGACTACGTTGCCGCCAAAGCCGCGCTCCGCGTGGCGGCGACCACACCGGGGCCGTTCTACGTGCGTCTCGGTCGCGTCGCCGCACCGGCGATCTACGGCGACGACTACCGCTTCGAGCTCGGCGAGGCGCGCGTCGTGCGCGAGGGTGCGCACGTCACGCTCGCCGCGTGCGGTGTGATGGTCGAGGCTGCGCTCGCTGCCGCTGACGCGCTCGAACTCGAGGGCATCCACGCCGAGGTGCTCGACGTCTCCACCATCAAGCCGTTCCCGGCCGAGGCGGTCGCCGCCTCGGCGCGCAAGACCGGGGCCGTGGTCACCTGCGAGGAGCATTCGATCATCGGCGGGCTCGGCTCGGCGGTGGCAGAGGCGCTCGGTGAACTGGCACCGGTCCCGCTCGCGCGCGTGGGCGTTCGCGACGTCTTCGGCACATCCGGAGAGCCTGCCGAGCTCATGGAGCACTTCGGCCTGAGCGCCGCGCACATCGCCGATGCGGCACGGGGCGTGCTTAAGAAGCGCCCGTGACATGCGTGTGGAGAACTCGTGGAGAAGGTGACGGGGCGGTGTCGCCGGGGTGTCCCGGGCATCGATTCTGCTAGACTAACGCGGGAATTGCCGCCGAGATATGGAGCACCCTATGATCTCAATGCGGAACGTCAGTAAGATCTACGTTCCGAACAAGCCGCCTGCTCTCGATGATTGCACGGTCGAGATCGCGCAGGGGGAGTTCGTGTTCCTCGTGGGCCACTCAGGGTCGGGCAAGTCGACCTTCATCCGGCTGTTGCTGCGCGAGCTGCTCCCCACCCGGGGACAGATCGTCGTCGCGGGCCAGGACCTCACCAAGATGAAGGCCTGGAAGGTGCCGTACCTGCGCCGCAACATCGGTTGCGTCTTCCAGGACTTCAAACTGCTGCCCAACAAGACCACGTACGAGAACGTGGCGTTCACGCTCGAGGTCATCGGCCGGTCCAAGCACGTCGTGCGCACCCAGGTGCCCGAGGTGCTGCGCCTGGTGGGCCTCGAGGACAAGATGGCAAGCTACCCTGACGAGCTTTCCGGCGGAGAGCAGCAGCGCGTTTCGATCGCGCGCGCGTTCGTCAACCGCCCGCCGCTCCTGCTGGCCGACGAGCCGACCGGTAACCTGGATCCGGCGACGTCGCTCGGCATCATGAGCCTCCTGAATCGCATCAACAAGACCGGCACGACCGTGCTGGTGGCCACGCATGACCGGGAGATGGTCGACTCCATGCGAAAGCGCGTTATCGCGCTCGAGGGTGGCAAGGTCATCCGTGACCAGGACCGAGGTGTCTACGGCTATGGCGATTAACGTCGGATACTTCGTCAAAGAATCGTTCGTCAGCTTCAAGCGCAACTGGGTGATGAGCCTGGGTGCGATCATCACCATCTACCTGTCGCTTCTGCTCGTGGGCGTCTCGGTCGGCTCGGGCATGCTTCTCGGCCAGGTCGTGCAGTCTGTTGAAGAGAAGGTCTCGATCCGGGTGTATCTGAAAGACGGCGCCGCACCCGAAGACGTCGATGCGCTGCAACAGGTCCTCGTGTCCAATCCCGAGGTGTCCAACGTGACCTACACGTCCAAGGAGCAGGCGCTCGAGGACTTCAAGACCACGATGGTCCAGGACAGCCCGGAGATCGTCGACCAACTCGAGGGCAACCCGCTCCCGGCATCGCTCGACGTAGACCTCGTGGACCCGCGCAACGTCATGACCGTTGTGAACGCCATCAAGGCCGACCCGACGTTTCCCAAGGTCGCCGACCGCCCGGACGATCCCGATCGCTCGCTCAAGTACGGCCAGCAGATCGTCAACCAGCTGTTCGCGGCCACGCGCATCATGCGCATCGTGAGCGGGGCGTTCATCGCCATGCTCGGCGTCATCAGTCTCATCTTCATCAACAACGCCATCCGTCTGGCGATCTACGCGCGGCGCAAGGAGATCGGGATCATGCGCCTCGTGGGGGCCTCCAACTGGTTCATCCGGACGCCTTTTCTGATGGAGGGCGTCATCCAGAGTCTCATCGGAGCGTTTCTCGCCATCGGCACCCTGGCGCTCGTGTGGTTCTATGCGATCCCGGCCGCCGTGGAGATCCTGCCGTTCCTGCCGCTCGGGCTTGAGGGCGGAGAGGCCATGCAGGTCTCGCTGATACTGATCTTTGGCGGCATCATCATCGGACTCATCGGCGCCGGCCTCGCACTCAGACGCTACCTCAAGGTCTAGCCGCATGAACTCCTTCATGAAGTTCGTCGCTGGTCTCACCGCCGCGCTCGTCATCGCCGTCGGCGCCTTCGCGGGCGGGATGTTCTTCGATCGCGTCTCGCGTGACGGACTGCCGACGCCGGTCGTGGGTTCGGCTTCGCTCAAGAGCGCCGTCTCGGAGGTGGCCGACATCATCGGCGAAGAGGCGCTCGAGCCGGCGAGCGAGACGTCGATGACGGCCGGTGCCATCCGCGGCATGCTTGAGTCGCTCGACGACCCGCACGCTAACTACTTCGACGAGAAGCACTACCAGTACTTCAGCGAGCAGAACTCGGGCGTCTTCTACGGGATCGGCATCACGATCTCCAACCGGGAGAACGACCTCGCGGTGGTCTCGGTCATCGCGGATACGCCTGCCGAGCGCGCCGGCCTCAAGGCCGACGACGTCATCGTCACCATCGACGGCGAGACACGTCCCAAGTGGGACGTGGACGAGGCCGTGCTCCGCATACGGGGCGAGGAGGGCACCGACGTCGTCTTAGGGATCCTTCGCGGCGAGGAGACCGAGCTGCGCGAGTTCATCATCACACGCGCCAGGATCGACGTGCCCAATACCGATGCCGAGATGCTCGAGGGCTCCATCGGCTACATCCGCCTCTACAGCTTCAACCAGATCGCCGCATCGGAGCTGGCCGAGGAGATCGAGACGCTGGCCAACGAGGGCGCACGCGGCTTCATCCTCGATCTGCGCGACAACCCGGGCGGGCTGCTGTCCTCATCGGTGGACGTGAGTTCGCTCTTCATCCCCGATGGGGTCATCGTGCGTGTCGAGGACCGCTCCGGCACCATCGAGGAGCACCGTGCCTCGGGCAAGACCGTCACCGACGCCCCGATCGTGGTGCTCATCAACGGCAACTCGGCGTCGGCGAGCGAGATCGTCGGCGGGGCGCTGCAGGACTACGCGCGCGCGAAGCTTGTGGGCGAGCAGAGTTTCGGCAAGGGGAGCGTCCAGCAGATCGAGGAACTCTCCTTTGGCGGTGCGATCAAGCTCACCATCGCGCACTACCTCACGCCCAAGGGTCAGATCATCGACAAGATCGGCCTCACGCCTGACGTGGTCGTGGAGATGGAACCCGAGCTGCAGATGGACAAGGACACCGATACGCAGCTCCAGCGCGCGATTGAGGTGCTCAAAGCCGAGCTGTAGGGGGAAACACCCGCCTCGGCTGCTATCATCGAGACGCGGCCATCCGTCTTCGCCTTGCGGCCGTTCCGCACGAAGTGAACGTCCGAGAAGGGGGTGCCGCAGGTGAAGTCCTTGAAGCGCGCGGTCAGATCGGCGGATCGGCTCGTGAGGTTGCTGCTGGCGTTCGTGCTGCTGACGCTGCCGATGCAGTTCGCCTCCCCGGAGCCGGCCGAGGCGTCCCTGCGGCCCCGGATGGCGCCGCGCACGCTTGCGATGGGCGTGAGCCATGCGCACGAGATCCGCTCGGACGGCACGCTGTGGGCCTGGGGGAGCAGTGGTTTCGCGCTCGGGCTCGGCCCGGACATCAGCTCCGCATCCGTGCCCATGCAGGTGGGTGACGATCGCGACTGGGTCTCCGTCGCCGCCGGTAGCTCGCGCTCGTTCGCGATCAAAGCGGATGGCACGCTCTGGGCGTGGGGTCTGAACACCAACTACGAGCTCGGGCTCGGCGATACGGACACCCGCTACGTGCCGACGCTCGTGAACGCCGAGACCGACTGGGTGGCGGTCGACAGCCAGGGCAGCGACGGCAGCACGTTCGCGCTCAAGGGTGATGGCACGCTGTGGGCCTGGGGCTACAACGCGGATGGCAGGCTTGGTCTTGGCGACACGGAGAGTCACCCGACGCCGGCGCAGGTTCCCGGTCACACCGGCTGGGTCGCCTTTGAGGTGGGTGGCGCGCACATCGTGGCGCTCAAGGCCGACGGCACGGTGTGGACGTGGGGCCGGAACACGAACGGCGAACTTGGGCTTGGATACACCTCGGCCCCGGTCGGTGTGCCGACGCAGGTTTCGGGCTTGCAGGACTGTGTGTCCGTTTCGGCGGGCTGGTGGCACTCTGCGGCCATCGCGGCGGACGGGACGCTCATGGCGTGGGGCCACAACGGCTCCGGACGGCTCGGCGACGGCACTACGGACCAGAGAACGGCGCCTGTTGAGATCGGCACCGGGTGGCGCGCGGTCTCGGGAGGCGCCGACTTCACCGTGGGCATCAAGGCCGACGGCACGATGTGGGGTTGGGGCGAGAACGGATCCGGCCAGGTCGGCGACGGAACGTTCATCGACCGGCTGACGCCCACGCCCACGAACACCGGTACCGACTGGGTCGCCGTCTGCGCCGCCACGGGGTACTACCGCTCCTCCGCGGTCAGGGCCGACGGCTCGCTTCACGCCTGGGGTACGAACGGGGATGGCGCGCTCGGCACGGGTAACACCGCCGCGGTGAACGAGCCGACACCGATCGGCGCGACGTTCGGCTGGTCGGACATCGCCGAGGGCCATAGTCACGCCATCGCGATCCGCGAGGACGGCACGATGTGGGCCGCGGGCCTCAACCGGTACGGGCGCCTCGGCCTCGGTATCGACGATGAATGGACGGTCGTTCCCACCTACACGCAGGTCGGCACCGATACCGACTGGACCGCCGTCGTGGTCGACGAGTACCACAACCTGGCGCTCAAGAGCGACGGTACGCTGTGGGCGTGGGGGACCGACGAGTACGGTCAACTCGGTGTGGAACTCGAGGGAGCTGCGACGAACAGTACCGTGCCGGTGCAGGTGGGGACCGATGACGACTGGTCGGACATCGGCGTGGGGCACTGGGCCTCCTATGCGATCAAGGAGAGCGGCGAGCTCTGGTCGTGGGGATGGAACGGGTATGGGCAGCTCGGGCTGGACTCAGTCGAGAACGTGGTCTACTCGCCGCAGATGGTCGACTCCGACGTGCCGTGGGTGGCGGTCGAGGGCGACCACAGCTACGCGATGGGCGTCAAGGCCGACGGCACGCTATGGGGTTGGGGCTGGTACAGCGGCGGGCGCATCGGCATCTCCGACATCTGGGAGAACCCGCGAGCGCCGATGCAGGTCGGCGAGGACGCAGACTGGGTCACGCTCTCATGTGGATACGATCATTCACTTGCACTCAAGGCTGACGGGACGCTGTGGGGCTGGGGCTCCAACGTAGGCGGCCAGCTCGGGCTCGGCGACACCGGCATGACGGCGTTCTGGACGCCCACGCGCTTGCTCACCGATGAGTGGACCGTCGAGCACTGGCGAGCCGTCTCGGCAGGCGAGGGTTTCTCGCACGCCATCGCACTCGACGGCACGCTGTGGGCTTGGGGGGACAACTACTACTCGAGACTCGGCGATGGAACCGACGAGCGCCGCTGGGTGCCGACGCGGATCGGCCAGGCCGACACCTGGTCGGCAGTCACCGCAGGTGACTACGGCGGCCGCGCGCTCAGGCACGATGGCTCGATGTGGGCGTGGGGCTACGACGAGGGTGGCGCGCGCCGCTTCGGCGACGGGAGTGGCGCCTACACGCAGTACTACGCGCCGAAGATGATCTTCCGCGGCGTTCGCGCCGCGGGCCAGCAGCCGGTCGGCGTGGCGGCCGGGTACACCCACGCGCTCATGCTCAAGGGCGATGGGGCGCTCTGGGGCTGGGGCGCCAACCAGTACGGTCAGCTCGGGGGTTCGGGTACGCGCTTGAGCCCCGCGCCGGTGGATGCGGCTCACGACTGGGCCGATGTCTCGGCCGGATTGGACTTCACACTCGCGCTCAAGGCCGACGGCACGCTCTGGAGCTGGGGCTACAACAACCAGGGCCAGCTTGGGCAGGGTGACTACACGGCACGATCTGCGCCGACGCAGATAGGCACGGACGACGACTGGGTCGAGGTCGCAGCCGGCACCTGGAGCAGCTTCGCACTCAAGGCCGACGGTACGCTGTGGAGTTGGGGTCTCAATACCGAGGGCCAACTCGGCCATGGGGACAACGAGCCGCTGCGACCCACACCGACGCAGGTTGGCACCGAAACGGACTGGGCCGAGATCCTCGATGCCGCTTCCCACACGTTCGCTCGTAAATCGGACGGTACGCTGTGGGCCTGGGGCGACAACTTCTTGGGCCGGCTGGGTCTCGGTGATGAGGATAACCGCAACGCGCCCGAGCAGGTCGGCGTGTTCGATGACTGGGTGGTGGCCAGCGCAGCCGGCCATTCGCTCGGCGTCCGCGCGGACGGCACGCTGTGGGCGTGGGGACGCGGCAACAACAGTCAGCTAGGTCTGGGCGATACGGAGAATCGGCTCGTTCCGACGCAGGTCGCCGGTACCGGATGGGCGGACGCCGCCGCAGGGTCGCTCCACTCGCTCGCGCTCAAGGCCGACGGCACGCTGTGGGCGTGGGGTTCGAACGGCTACGGTGAGCTCGGCGTCGGCGACACCACGAGCCGCTCGTTGCCGGTGCGTGTGGGCAGCGGCACGAACTGGACGGGCATCAGCACTGCAGGCGCCTCCTCGTATGCGATCGATGCGTCAGGCCTCGTGCACTCGTGGGGTCGCAACGACACGGGTCAGCTCGGCCTGGGAGACACGGGTGTGTACCGCGTTCCCACACTCGCCTCGGCGGCCGGTGACGTGACCGTACCGCTTGTCCTGGGTGTGCGCTCGTCGACCCACCCGTTGGCGGGAGTCGCGTATCCGCTGGACACCTTCACAGCGTCGGTGGACGTGTACGACACCGGCTCGCACATCGTCGGCTACTCGTGGGTGGTCGATCAGCTGCCCGACACCGTGCCGGATGAGGATGTGGACACGTCCGGCGCCGAGACGCTCATCGTGGCCGAGGACCTCGCGCCGGGTGTTTGGTACCTGCACGTCCGGGCGATCGACGCCGGGGCGAACGCGAGCGCCACCTTCACCCGGGCCGTGAGGGTGTCCGAGCCGGTGGTGGTGAACGCCCCGCCCATCGCGGTGGCCGACGCCTACGAGACCGACGAGGACGTGGCGCTGGTCGTGGCCGATCCCGGCGTGCTCGGCAACGACACCGATGCGGATGGCGACGACCTCACGGCCGACAAGGTGAGTGGTCCTGCCCACGGCGCTGTCACACTGGACGCCAACGGCGGCTTCACCTACACGCCTGCAGCCGGCTACTTCGGCACCGACTCGTTCACCTACAAGGCCAACGACGGGCAGGCCGACTCCAACGTCGTCACCGTCACGATCACCGTGAACGAGGCCGAGGAGCCGGATCCCGAGCCTCTGCCCCCCGTGATCCCGATCGCCGGCCCCGACCGGTTCTCCACGGCCGTCGAAGCCTCGCTCGAGGCCTACCCGAACGGTCTTGACCCGGCAGGCGCGCAGACGGTCGTGATCGCGACCGGGCGCAACTGGCCCGACGCGCTCGGCGGCTCGGCGCTGGCAGGCGCACTTGACGGCCCACTGCTTCTGACCGAGCCGGGCGCGCTGCCGACCGTGATCACCGACGAGATCGGGCGTCTGGGTGCCGAGAAGGCGATCATCCTGGGCGGTGAGGCGGCAGTCTCACCTGCGGTCGCAGCCGCGCTCGCCAAGACCCTCGACGTCGAGCGCATCGCCGGGAATGACCGTTACCAGACAGCCGACAAGGTGGCCTCCCGCGTCATCAGCACCTTGGGCGGCGCCTATGACGGCACGGCCTTCGTGGGTACAGGCGGCAACTTCCCCGACGCGCTCGGCGCCTCGCCGCTTGCCGCGGCAAACGGCTGGCCGCTCTTCCTTGCTCACCCGACCGCCGGGCTCTCTGCCGGCACCAAGGCCGCGATGGCCGGGGTGGACGAGGTTCTGATCCTGGGCGGTCGGATGGTCGTGAGTGATGCGACTGCAAGCTACCTCATCGGTCGCTTTGGGGCAGGGAGCGTCACCCGTCTCGCGGGCGCCGACCGCTACGAGACGGCGGCGAAAGTCGCCGCCCATGGCGTGGACCACGGCGGGCTCATCTGGAACCGCGTGGCGATCGCCACCGGCCAGAACTTCCCCGACGCCCTTGCCGGAGGCGTGTTGCAGGGCAAGGTGGGAAGCGTCATGTTGCTCACCCGCCCGACCGCGCTCGACCCGTACACGCGAGCGGCCCTTGTCGCCAACAAGGCCGGCATCACGACGGTCACCTTCTTCGGCGGCACCGGCGCGCTGCCGCAAGCGGTTCGCGATGCGGTGCTGGACGCGCTGGAGTAGTCAACCTGCACATCACGTATGCGGAAGCGGCCGCCCCGAGGGGCGGCCGCTGGCGTTAGCGGCGAGGCGAAATCGGACCGTTGCGGGGGGCCACGTGTGCACGATGATGGGCGTGCCAGCAGCAACCGCGTCTGCGCCTCTCACGCCAGCGCGTCTGTTGGCACCCGCTCGTGTGGCCGAATATCCCTCCGGGTGAGGTGTCCGTGGTGAAACGATGCCGCCGACGAACGGCGTCTCGATTTCGGCTCAGGTGTCTCCGCATGCTATCGTTCGCGCAGGGGTCCACACGTTTTGGGGAGGTGTTCCATGAGCGTGCCGCTGTCGGCTGGTGCATGGGGAGCGATGCTGCGGACGAAGGGGAGAGGCACCACCACTCGCGCGGTGCTGTGCCTGCTGGTGGCGGTTGCTTTGGCGGTGCCGCTCTCCGTGCCGACGACTGGCTTCGCTACGCCTGCGCCGGGCACTCTCGAGCGCGTCAATCTCGCCTTCGATGGCGAGCAGGCGGACGGCTACTCGTCTTCACCGTCGATCTCAGGCGACGGCAGGTACGTCGCCTTTGACTCGGAGGCGTCGAACCTGGTTGCCAGCGACACGAACGGTGTCCGAGACGTGTTCGTTCGTGACCGCGTGGCGGGCACCATCACGCGCGTCAGCGTGCGCTCCGATGGTACCGAGGGCAATGCATTCAGCCAGGGGGCAATGATCTCAGGCAACGGTCGCTACGTAACGTTCTGGTCCGAGGCGACGAACCTGGTCGCCGGAGACACGAACGGCGCACGCGACGTCTTCGTCCACGATCTCCAGACGGGCACGACCGAGCGCGTGAGCAGGCGCTCAGACTCTGACGAAGCGGATGACGATAGTACGATGCCGTCGATCTCGGCTGATGGCCGATACGTCGTCTTCGTGTCGGATGCCACCAACATGGAGGATGACGACGAGAACGGTGTACGTGACGTGTTCCTGCACGATCGCAATGAGGACTCGACGACCCGCGTCAGCGGTGGCATCGGTGGGAGCGACATTACCCAGGACTGTTACTGGCCGCGCATATCCGGTGACGGGAGCACGATCGTCTTCTCCTCGGCGGCGCCAGAGCTGGTGAGTGGCGATCTGAACGGCAGGTCCGATGTGTTCGCGCACACGATCTCCAGCGGCGCCCGCGTGATCATCAGTAGCGGGCTCAGTGGCGCCATGGCTAACGGCGAAAGCACCATCGCGGACGTATCGTCTACCGGGCGGTACGTGGTCTTCCTGTCATGGGCGTCAAACCTCGTCGAGGGCGATACGACCGGCACGGGCGACTACTTCGTGCGCGATCGCGTCGCCGGCACGACCGAACGCATCACCGTCACCCCTACGGGGGGAGCGCCGAGCATCCAGGCGGAGGAGTGGCCGCTCTCGATCTCAGCTGACGGGCGATTCGTCGTGTTCAGCACTCAGGCTTTCGACCTGATCGCGGGTGACACGAACAACGAGCGGGACATCTTCCTGCGCGACCGCACCCTCGGCCAGACGACGCGCGTGAGCGTGAGCTCCAAGGGCATCGAGACGCTGCAGGCGAGCTTCCATTCGGCGATCAGCGCCAACGGCCGCTACGTCGCCTTCGACTCGCAGGGTGCGAATCTCGTTCTCGGCGATACGAACGGCGAGATGGACGTGTACGTGCGCGACCTGCAGGGTGTGTATGTGCCCAACACGACCGTAGTAGCGGGTGCTGACCGCTTCAAGACCGCGGTCGAGGTCTCCAGGGCCGCCTATCCCGATGGTCTTGACCCGGCAGGAGCCAAGACCATCGTGATCGCGACCGGTCGCAACTGGCCCGACGCGCTCGGCGGCGTAGGGCTTGCGGGCGTACTCGACGGTCCGGTACTCCTCGTGGATACGAACAGCGTCCCCGATGCGGTCCAAACGGAGATAGGTAGGCTCAAGGCCACCAAGGCGATCATCCTCGGTGGCACGGGCGCCGTGGGTCCCGCCGTTGCGACCTGGCTCGCCACCAAGCTCGGCGGATCGGCGAACGTGGATCGCATCGCGGGCGGCAACCGCTACGAGACCGCAGACAAGATCGCCCGGCGGGTCATCGACCTACAGGGCAGCTCCTTCGACGAGGTCGCTTTCATCGCCACGGGCGGCAACTTCCCCGACGCGCTTGCGGCGGCGCCGGTCGCGTTCGCGCGCAAGTGGCCCATCGTGCTGTCCAATCCGGTGACCGGACTGTCCGATGGTGCCAAGGCGGTTCTGGACGACGTCGCGTACGCAGTGATCCTCGGTGGTCCGGCGGCGGTGCCGGTATCCGTCGAGCAGTACCTGACCGACACGCTTGGCGACGAGAGCAGCGGCTGGGACCGGATCCAGGGCGCCAACCGGTATGCGACTGCAGTCGCGGTGGCCGAGGGGGGCAAGAGCTGGGGCACGCTTGAATGGGACGGCGTGGGTATCACGACCGGCGAGGCCTTCCCGGACGCACTGTCGGGGGGTGTGCTCCAGGGCAAGCGACGCGCTCCGATGCTGCTCACGAGCCCCACGGTGCTCAGTGCCGAGACGGCGGCGGCTTTCGTGCTCTACCGCGGAGAAATCGACAACGTGACGTTCTTCGGCGGGGACAGCGCGGTGATTCCCGCCGTGCGTACCGCTGCAACCAACGCGCTGAAGTGAGGCACGCGCCCTAGTCCTCGTCGTCCTCGTCGTCGAGCGAGACGATGGAGCTTGCGTCAAAGACGCTCTCCTCCATCAGGCGGATGACCTGACGCTGGTTGCCACGGATCTCGGGTTCGTCGAGCGGCGTGACCTCGAGCGCCGCGCCTTCGACGAACAGCTCGATACGCGACTGCCCCTCGGCATCCGTGTGGAAGTTCAGGTACTGGAAGCTCGCGACGTTCAGGAACATACAGCCGTTGACGAGCACGCTGGCCGACTCTTCGTCGGCCATGATGCGCACGAGGGTGGCTTTGCCCTCGGCTATGAGCTCGCCGTCCACGCGGTAGGCGTACGCGAACGTCTCTACGGTCTCGAGCGCGCGCACCATGTCGCGCGGGTTGGTGAGGGTGCCGTCACCGACGAGCAGCGGGGGGAGTGACCGGCTCACGTGCATCACGCTCCTGCCTTGTGGGCGTTGCGGTGTAAGGTTGCACCATACGTGGATTCTACCCCACACGCAATGCGGTCCCGGCGCCGTCCGCCGAGCGGTCGAACAGCCTTGAGGAACGGAGCGATATGCGACCCGAGAAGCTCGTGATGAAGACGCTTCGCAACGCGCGCACACCGCTCAGCGCCGAGGACGTGGCGGGCCGCATCGAGGCCGAGGGGGGACCGGGGCTCGACATCGGCCGCATCACCACCGTGCTCGGTCAACTCGAGCGCTCGGGCGCCGTCGCGGCGCTCGGCGGCGGAAAGTACCTCGCGCTGCGCGAGCGGAACCTCGTTGTGGGGCGTCTGTCGATGAACCGCCGCGGGTTCGGGTTCGTGTCCTCGCCGCTCGGCGACATCTACGTCGGCAAGCGCGACACCGCCGGCGCCATGCACGGCGACACCGTCGGGGTGCGCGTGGAGCCCCGCAAGACGCACCTCGGCCGTGCCGGAGAGGTCGTGCAGGTCATCGAGCGCGCGCTCACCGAGGTGGTGGGGCGCTTCGAGCGTCACGGCAAGCTCGGCATCGTCGTGCCCACCGATGCGCGCATCAAAGGCGACCTGTTCGTCGATCTTGCCAAGATGAAGGCCGACGCGAAGCCGGGCGATATCGTGGTCGCGCGCATCACGCGCTACGCCGATCGCCGCGACGCGATGCAGGGCGTCATCACCGAGGTGCTCGGACCTGAAGACGCGCCGGGCGTGGACGTCGAGATCGTCATACGCGAGCACGGGCTGGCGACCGAGTTCCCGCCCGAGGTGACCGAGGCTGCCGAGGCGCTCGGCCAGGATATCGAAGGCGAGCTCGAGCGCGGCAGGCGCGACGTGCGCGACCTCTTCACCTTCACCATCGACCCCGCCGACGCGCGCGACTTCGACGACGCGATCTCGATCGTGCGCGAGGGCAAGGGCTTTCGCGTGTGGGTGCACATCGCCGATGTGAGCCACTACGTGCCGTGGGACTCGGCCATCGACGTCGAGGCCCGCCATCGCGCCACGAGCGTCTACCTTGTCGACCGCGTGCTGCCGATGCTGCCCGAGCACCTGAGTAACGTCATCTGCTCGCTCAACCCGGGCGAGGAGCGCCTCACGTTCACCGTGGAGATGCTGCTCGACAAAACGGGGCTCGTGGAACGTTACGAGTGCTACCCGTCGGTCATCGTGAGCGACCGCCGCTGCACCTACGACGAGGTGCAGGAGTGGCTGGACGCCGGCGCGGGCTTCCCGGACGAGACGATGGAGCGAGCCGTGCTCGACTTTCGCACGATCGCCGACGCCGTCCACGCGCGGCGCGTCGCGCGTGGCGGGCTCGACTTCGAGACGGTGGAGGCGCGCGTCACCCTCGACGAGCGCGGCGAGCCGACAGGCGTCGTGCTCCGCAGTCGCACCGAGGCCACCAGCATGATCGAGGAGGCGATGATCCTCGCCAACGAGGTCGTGGCCCAGCACATGACCTCGGCCAAGGCGCCGATGGTCTACCGCATCCACGAGGACCCCGACGCCGACGCCCTCGCGCAGGTCGCCGTGGTGCTCAAGGAGTTCGGCTACCCCATGAGCGACGTGCACGGCGCCAGCCCGCGCACGTTCCAGAAGATCGTGGCCTTCGCGCACGGCCGTCCCGAAGAGCGGCTCATCAACTCGCTCCTGCTGCGCGCGCTCGAACGCGCGCGGTACGTGCACTACCTCGGCCCGCACTTCGGCCTTGCGAGTGAGGCGTACACGCACTTCACGAGCCCCATCCGCCGCTACCCGGACCTCATCGTGCACCGGCTGCTCAAGGCGCAACTGGTGCGCGCCCTCGACAAGTCGCCCGTCGCGCTCATGGTGCCAGAACTCGAGTGGCTCACCGAGCACGCCTCGGCGATGGAGCGCGAAGCCGAGTCCGCCGAGAACGAGTCGCAGAAGGTGAAGCTCGTGGCGCTCATGGCCGGCCACATCGGCGAGGTCTTCGACGGCATCGTCACCGGCGTCATGGGCTTCGGGCTGTTCGTGCAGCTCGACAACACCGCCGACGGGCTCGTGCACGTGGAGACGATGGCCGACGACTACTACCGCCTCGACGCTGAGCGCTTCATGCTCTGGGGCGAGAACAAGGGCGTCACGTACCGCCTTGGCCAGCAGGTGCGGGTGCGGATCCTCGACGCGAACGTGGCCGAGCGGCGGCTGGACTTCGAGCTGGCGTAGCCTGTGCCGCCGCCTCATCTGGCGCCTGAGTCTGCCCGGCGCTACACTGACTCACTACGTCCGCTATTCGCTGAGGAGGCCGTTTCATGCGCCCCGAGTCGTTCGAGTTCTTCAAGACTCTCGTGGAGGCCCCGTCGCCGTCCGGTTACGAGCAGCCCGCGGCGAAGGTCTACCGCGAGTACGTCACGCCGATCGCCGACGATGTGACGACCGACGTCATGGGCTCGGTCCACGCGCTGCTCAAGGGCACCGCCGACGGTCCGAGCGTCATGCTTGCCGGTCACATCGACGAGATCGGCTTCATGGTCACCTACATCACTGACGACGGGTACTGCGCGTTCGCGCCCATCGGCGGTCACGACCCGCAGATCCTGCCCGGTATGCGCGTGGACGTCCACGCCAAAGACGGCGTGCTTCGCGGCGTGCTCGGCCGTCTGCCGATCCACCTGCTCGAGGATGAGGACCGCAAGAAGGTCGTGAAGATCGACCGGATGTTCGTCGATCTCGGCATGAGCGGCGAGGAGGTCAAGAAGCGCGTGCGCGTCGGCGACCCGGTGACCTACGGCGTCGGCCTTGAGACCTTCGGCGAGGGCATGGCCGTGTCGCGCGCGTTCGACGACAAGATGGGTGCGTGGATCTGCGCCGAAGCGCTGCGTCTCGTGAAGGAAGCCGGCGGTGCTGCGGGCGATCTCGTGGCGGTCGGCACCGTGCAAGAGGAGATAGGTATGCGCGGCGGCATCACCTCGGCGTACAGCCAGGATCCGGCCGTGGGCATCGCGGTGGAGGTAACGCACGCCACCGACTACCTCGACGTGGACAAGCGCAAGTTCGGCGAGGTCTGCTGCGGCAAGGGTCCCGTGCTCGCCCGCGGCGCCAACATCAACCCGAAGGTGCTCGGGCTTCTGATCGAGGCCGCCGAGGCCGAGGGCATCCCGTACCAGATGGAAGGCGCGCCCCGTGGTACCGGCACAGACGCCAACGCCATCCAGCTCTCCCGTGGCGGCAAGGCGGCCGCGCTCGTGAGCGTGGCGCTTCGCTACATGCACACACCTACCGAGGTGCTCGCCCTCGAAGATGTGGAGAATACCGCGAAGCTGCTCGCGGCGTTCGTGCGTCGGCTCGAGCCGGAGTGCGACTTCACGCCGTAGAGCCGCGCAGCACGCATGCTAGAATGCTCGGGCGTCCCGCACGGGGCGCCCGAGGTGCATTCTCGAGGAGAGACCGTGGCGCGCGAGGTCAAGACCATAGCCACCAACAAGAAGGCCTTCCACGACTACTTCGTGGATGAGACCTTCGAGGCGGGCATCGTGCTCACGGGCACCGAGGTCAAGTCGCTGCGCGAGAACAAGACGAACCTGCGCGACTGCTTCGCCACGATCCGCAAGGGCGAGGTCTGGCTCCATGGCGTGCACATCGCGCCGTACAGCCACGGCAACCGCAGCAACGTACGTGCGGACCGCGAGCGCAAGCTGCTGCTTCACAAGGGTCAGATTCGGTACCTCATCGGCAAGACCAAGGAGCGCGGGTACACGCTCGTGCCGCTCAAGATCTACCTGTCTGCGAGCAATCTCGTGAAAGTCGAGATCGGTCTGGCTCGCGGCAAGAAGAACTACGACAAGCGCGATGCGATCGCCGAGCGCGACCAGAAGCGCGACGTTGAGAGGGCGCTCCGGGAACGGACGAAGGGCGAGTAGCGGACCGGTCCTACGGGTACGCGGCCCGTGTCGCGGTGTTCGATTCTGAAGAAAGGTTGCGTTCTCTTGACGGTACATGAAGCAGTGCGATAATCGCTGTCAGTGTTTTACACTGGCGCGATGAGTGGGGGCGCACATGCGACTAAGTGTCGTTCGGCTTCGGGGGATTGTCGCCATAACCATGCTGGTACTTCTCGCAAGCGGCGCGAGTCCCGCATTCGCGTATGACGAGGTCAATGGGTCGTTCAACTGGGACTCGAAGGAGGAGCTTCCCGTCCGTACGACGTGCTGGTCGTGCCACGGTCCCGAGTACGTGCACGGGATTCCGGGTCCGTCCGGTGTGCATGCGGGCTACCTCACGACGACCGCCAAGTGCGCGCAGTGTCACATGACGCACGACGCCGAGCACGCGATGCTGCTTCCCGGCCCCACCATCACCGCCTCGTGCGGGTTCTGCCACGACGGCACCGGCGGCAAGGGTGTGTACGGCACGATCCACGCGCGCACCGATGCCGAGCCGGCGGCAATCCACCGCACCGAGACGACCGCGGCGATACCCGGTGGAGACGCCGGCACGGGTGGGAGCAGCATGGGCGCTTCTTTCGGGGGCGTCGGCGGGACGCTTACGTGTACCGACTGCCACTCGCCGCACGGTCAGAACACGGTCGCGGCTTTCAAGGGTGACCGGAGGCGTGGGGGCAGCGGTCAGAACCCCACGAGCTCGAAGCTGCTCCGGCGCACGCCCGGTGACGCGTCTGTCGCGGTCGCGGAGTACGGATCCGACTGGTGCCTCGCATGTCACGGGGGCCGCGCGGGCGACCTGTCCGAGACACACAACCATCCCGTCGAGTCGGCATCGACAGCCGCACCTGCGGCACCGTTCGTCTACCGGAGTCTGCCGATCCTCACAGGCGCCATGCCGACGACAGCCACGGCGCTCGGTGTGCTCGGGGGCAGCAACCGCGGCTACCTCATGCCGGATCCGCGTTCGCAGGGCGCGAACGGTCAAGAGGGGCGTGGCCCGATCTGCCAGCAGTGCCACGAGGATGCGCGAAACGTCGGCACACTCCAGGCTTCGGGCGCGGCCGAGGCCGCCCTGTTCTCGATCCTGCAGCTCGACGGGCTGAGCGAAGCTGACAATCCGAGGTTCCAGACGTTCCCCCACGAAGGAACGAATCCCCGCTTCGTCGTGGAGAAGAACGACAACCTGTGTATGAACTGCCACGCGCAGAGCCAGCTGCCCTGATCGAGCGCGCTTCGGGAGCGGACGAAGGGCGAGTAGCGGCCGAGAGCCGGCCTACGGCGCCTTGAACTCGCCCTTGAGGACCGTCACGATCGGCACGCCGTCGATGGCCTCGACGACCCACCGCTCACCTTCGAGCGTCACACTGACGTTCCCTTCGTACGCGGCCCCCGCGTCGTTGCTGTTCTCGAAGCGGATGGTGCGGGCGGTCGATGAGTCGGGCAGTATGAGGCGCGAGTACGCCTTGATCCCGGACGGATAGTCGATCGTGAAGGTCACCGTCGACTCGTCCCAGACCTCGTCGATGAGCTGGCCCGCAGCGCTTGTAGAGACGCGTTCGAGGCCTGGTGTCTCAAGGTACTCACGGGCGTCGGCGACGACCGTGTCGGCGAGCGCACGTGTGTCCGCGGCGAGGTGGGCTCGGAAGTAGTCGGCGACTACGGCGATCCGGCCGTCGTCCTCGGCCGTTGCGGTGTTGATGGGCAGCACGTCGGTCACCGCTTCGGGCAGCGAGTCGCAGGCGACAAGGGCGAGCAGCGCGGCGATCGCGAGGGCGACAGCGATGGCGCGGGTGTGTGCACGGGCGGGTCGTAGAGTCACGGGCGTCACTCCTTCGGCACTCGGTTCCGTTCTTCTTCCGCTCACGATACCCGATGTCCTGCTCGTAGGGTGGCACGGCGCGCGCTATACTGTGCTCCCGGGCGTTGGGTCCGGACGCACCTTCACATACCTCACCTGCCGGGGGCGACTGGTTTCGACACGGTAGTTCTGAGGGGAGAAGCAGGCCGAGGTCGCCTTACCTCGCAAAACAGGGGCAAACGACGCTCAAACGTCGACAATGACTACGCTCTCGCTGCCTAAATAGTGCAGCGACGTCTCCCGGTGCGCGTCCCCGTCACCGGATCTGACGTCACTTAAGGGGACTGCCGCGTAAGACGTAGCCGGTATGCTCACGCGAAAGACCGAACCAGCTAGGAGAGGGCACGCTCGTCACACCGTGTCGCCCCGACCGAATGCCAAGATGTGACTGAGCCTGGAGATGCTCCCCGGGGGGCTGTCGTGGACCGGAGTTCGATTCTCCGCGCCTCCACCACACGCAACCACGCGCTCGTCCGCATACCCGCGGGCGGGCGCGTTGTCATGCGCGGAGGACTCGGGTCTGCATTAAGCGCGCGTTAAGTTGTCTTGACGGCTATTGACTCTACGTGCTAATCGTTGGTGGATTTTTCTGGTAACGCACGACGAGAGCGAGACGACATGAATGGGCGCGCTGCTCGACCGTGGTGGTTCGTGCTTGCGCTCGCAACTCTCCTGCTTCTCGGCGGCATGGGTGATGCCTACGCGTACGACGAGGTCAACGGCTCATGGGTGTGGTGGCCGATGGAGGAGTTGCCGGTCAGGACAACGTGCTGGTCATGTCATGGTCCCGAGTACGGTGGCGGGACTCCGGGTCCATCGGGTGTGCATGCGGGGTATCTCACGACGACAGCGAAGTGCGCCCAGTGTCATCTCACGCACGACGCCGAGCACGCGATGCTGCTCCCCGGCCCCACCATCACCGCGTCGTGCGGTTTCTGCCACGATGGCACCGGCGGCAAGGGGGTCTACGGGACCGTCTATGCGCGGACTTCGACCGAGCCTGCGGCGATGCATCGGACGGAGACCACTGCCGCAATACCCGGCGGGGACGCAGGTACCGGGGGCAGCAGCATGGGGGTCTTCGGGGGTGTCGGCGGGACTCTGACATGCACCGACTGCCACTCCCCGCACGGTCAGAGTACGGTCGCCGCGTTCAAGGGCGATCGCAGGCGCGGCGGCAGCGGGCAGAACCCCACGAGCTCCAAGCTGTTGCGCACGTCGCCCGGAGACGCGGAGACCGAGGTCCAGGAGTACGGCTCCGACTGGTGTCTCGCGTGTCACGCGGGCCGTGCCGGCGATCTGAGCGCGACGCACAATCATCCTGTGGAATCGAGTTCGACAGCAGCGCCCGCCGCGCCGTTCAACTACCGGAGCCTGCCGATCCTGAGCGGCGCCATGCCGACGACGGCTACGGCGCTCGGCGCACTCGGGGGCAGCAACCGGGGCTATCTGATGCCGTATCCACGGTCGGAGGGTACGAACGGACAGGCCGGTCGGGGACCCATCTGTCAGCAGTGCCATGAAGATTCACGCTCGGTCGGCACCCTACAGGACTCGGGCCTTGCCGCGGCCGCGGCGTTCGCGATCCTGCAACTCGACGGGCTGAGCGAGGCCGACAATCCACGGTTCCAGACGTTCCCTCACGAGGGGACGAATCCTCGCTTCGTTGTGGAGACCAACGACGATCTGTGTCTGAACTGTCACACGATGGGCCAGTTGCCATAGGCGAGGGTGGCCCTACTCCTCGCCCGCATCCACCCGTCCGCGCGTGCGCTTCACGCGCGCATGGCGACGCTTGGTCTCGACCTGCCGCGCCTTGACCGAGCGGCTCTTGCGCGTGGGGACGCGCTTGGGCGCATCGAGCGCCGCATTGTGCGCCTCGAGCTTGTCGCGGAGCCGTTCCAGGCACAGCCGCTTGTTCTGAAGCTGGCTGCGCTCGCGTCGGCACACGACCGTGATCCCGCTCGGCAGATGCTTGAGGCGCACGGCGCTGTCGGTGGTGTTCACGCCCTGACCGCCCGGCCCGGTGGCGCGGAAGGTCTGCACCTCGCACTCCGCGAGGAGATCGGCGTCGTCGGCGGGGATGTGGTAACGAGTGTCCATCGGCTGAGGTCATTCTACCGCGGGGCTGTGGCATACTCTCTCCCATGTCCGAGAACACACGATACGGTTTCCCCGTCGAGGCCTGGGAGGCCGCCAAGGCCCAGGCCAACGCGCTGCTCGAGGAGCGAGCGCGCGAGCGCCGCACGATCACGTACGCCGAGATCTGCCGGGCCGTGAGCGCGGTCGATCTCAAGCCTCGCTCCTGGGCGATCATGGGCTTCCTGAACGAGATCTGCACCGAGGCCGACGCCGCGTACGGCATCATGCTCGCTTCGCTCGTGGTCCGCGCAGACACCGGCATGCCCGGCGACGGCTACTTCCGCAACGCCGCCCGCCTCGGCCGCGACGTGTCCGACCCTGAAGGCTACTGGCGCTCGGAAGTCGAGCGCATCTACGACGTCTTCGCCCCCGAAAGGTAAGCGATGCCCGAGTTTCTGGCCGGCCTGCCCGCATGGCTCAAGTACGTGTTCGTGTCGTGGATCCCCACGATCGAGTTGCGTGCCGCGATCCCATGGGCCGTAGCAGCTGGCGAGCAGATCTACCTGCCGATCATCTACCTCGCGAGCCTGGCGATCTTCTGGCCGGGCTACTACTTCCTCGAGTTCGTCTACGAGCGCTTCCCCGAAGGCGGCTGGCTGCACCGCAAGTTCGAGAAGATCCGCACGAAGGCCCACCCGCTCGTGGAGAAGTACGGCTTCATCGGACTCGCGGTCTTCGTCGCAGTCCCGCTTCCCGGCACCGGCGCGTACGCGGGCACGGCTGCGGCGTGGCTGCTCGACATGGAACCTAAGCGCGCCTTTCTCGCGGTCTCGCTCGGCGTGACGAGCGCGTTTCTCATCGTGTGGGGCCTCTCGGAGCTCGTCGGGTTCGGGGTGCGCAGCATCTAGCCATGGACCGACTCTCGCTGCATGGCGCCCCCTTCCCGTTCGGCCTCACGTTCCTGCCCGAAGGCGTCCTCAGTCCGGTCATCGGCGCCTCGCACGGGCCGGTGCCCGACCTCGTCGAGGCGTGCGATGTGCTCTCGGCCTCCTTCGCGTTCGTGCCTGTGGGTGAACTGTGGGCCGAGTCGGCAGCCGCTGCGCTCGCCGACGCCGGGGTGGCGCCGATGTGGACCCTTTCCGGGCCGCTGTGGCCGATCATCGAGGCGCGTGGTCCGCTCGAAGGACTCCGGGAGACGCTCACCCGGCCCGAGCAGATCGGCTCCGAACTCGATCCGCGACTCGACACCCTTGTGGCCGAGGTCGCTCGTGGGGCCCAAGCGGGCGCCCGCGCGATCGTGCTTGCCGAGGACCTCGCCGGTACGGACGGACCGCTGGTGGCGCCCGACTTCGCCATCGCCGAGTTGCTGCCGCGGTACGCGCGCATCGTGGACGCGGCGCGCGCGCTCGGCCTGCCCGCCGTCTTCCACTCGGACGGTGACATCCGCCCGCTGCTCCCTGCGATCGCCCGGGCCGGCTTCGTCGCGGTGCACACCGGTGGCGGGCTCGGCGTCTCCGCGTTCGACCGGCTGTTCTGGGCGGCGCGCGAGGCGGGTCTTGCGGTCATCGGCGGGCTGCTCACCGGCGAGCTCGGCAATCCGGCGCGTGCCGAGGCGCTCGGCAGCATGATCGGTGTGCTCGCACGCGCGGGCGGTTTGTTCGTCGCTGACGACGGTGGCATCACCGGTGAGCGCGAAGTGGCCGGGCTGGTGACCGCGCTGGCAGCCGCGCGCGACGTCTAGGATCCGGTCACTGTCCGAGGCAGTAGAGGTAGCCGTCGCGGCAGCCGATGTAGACGCGGCCGTCCCACACGAGCGGCGTGGACTCGAACGGCCCTTCGGCGGTGAAGCGGGCACGTTCCGCGATCGAGACCCCGTCGGCTGCCGGTGCGATGTCGTACAGTCGCACCGTGGTGTCGAGTCCCGCCACCACCATGCGATCGTCCACGATCACGGGTGTCGATATGCTGCCGCCGATGGAGTCGCGGAAGAGCAGCTTCGGGCGCGGGTAGCGCGTGACGCCGTCGGGCCCTGGGCCGTCGCCCTCGGTTACGTCGCGGTTCACCGCGTACACGTTTCCGTCGACGCTGCAGAACGCGGCGAGCGGCGTGGCGGACGGCTCCGTGCTGATGGCCACCGAGCCGATGACGCCGCCGGCCCACTCGGCGATGCCCCGGTCCTCGGTGCCGAAGAACCACACCACCGCCTCCTCGGGCGGCTTGCGCGGGTCGAGCTTGAACACGCCGCCATGTGCGACGTACTGGCGCTCCATACCCACCAGCAGGTACCCGTCGGGTGTGACGACAACCGTGCTGTCGAAGTCACCGCCCGGTGCGAAGTCCCACTCGATGGCGAGCGTGTCGCGGTTCAGGCCGTACACGTGTCCGGAGCTCGACGCGATGTAGATGCGGTCGCCGAGTACGGCGGGCGAGCCTTCGAGCGCGAGGTTGCTGCCGCCGTTCTCGGCGTGTGCGGTCACATCCTCGGGTGTGTAAAGGAGCGGGGAGCTTGCCACGACACTCGGCATGGGGTGCCCGCCGGGGCCGGGTGAGAGCGACGCGGTGTCGAGCGCGAGGACGTAGCCGGGTTCGAGCGCCACGATCAGCCGCCCATCTACGCGTAGCGGGCTCGCGTCCACGTCCTGACTGTAGTTTTCGGTGCGGGCCACCGGCAGTCGCCAGAGCTCCTCGCCGGTGGCAAACGAGAACGCCCGCAGGGGGGCGATCCCGGGATCACCGACGTCGAGGCCGTTGCCGCGGCGCGAGCCGGTCACGACGACGAGCCGGTCGTCTGCCGGGCGCGTCGGCTCGTAGTAGACGGTGTTCGTCCCCTTGATGACATCGTCGAGTTGGGCTCGCCACACGGCTGTGCCGGATGCGGCGTCGATGCGTCTCAGCCCATGGTCGTAGCCGCCGATGAGAAGCCAGGGCCGTCCGTTCTCGTAGACGAGGGTGGGCTGACCCGTCCAGCCGGTCCCCGACCACGTCACGAGCTTATCGTCGCTCTTGCGGGCCGTGAGTCCGGTGCCGATCTGCAGCTTCCAGATCACATCGAGACGCTCGGGGGCAGGCCCCATGCCTCCGGAGCGCCGCTGCGGGGTTCCGAGATAGGTGGGATAGGCGAGTCTGATGTCCTGGTCGATCGTGAGGTCCGGGGCCCCGGCGTCAGTCCCGGGTTCCGGCGCCGGCTCGGCCCGCCCTTCAACGAACGCCCGGTAGAACGCCAGGCCGAGGAGCAGCGCGAAGACCAGCCCGATGACGCCGAGGACGAGCGGGCCGTGAGAGCGCCGCCGGCGCGAGCCGGGGACGCTCAGAGCGCCTCTCGGCACGCGGGTGGACGTGCGGGGCCGGGGTTTCGAGCGCTTTCGGCGTGTACCCATGGTGTCATGGTAGCCGTTGGCGCCCTGCATACGAAAGGCGCCGGTCGCCCGGCGCCTTTCGATCGCGTCAGCGCGAGTTCGTCACGCGCCTTCGGCAGCCTGCTTTCTGCCGGGCAGGTCCATGCACTCGATGACGAGGTCCATGATGGCGGCGATGCGCACGCCGAGGTCCTCGGTCTCGTTCAGGCCTTCCATCTGAAGGCGGCAGTTCTCGCACGGGCTCGCCACGATCTTCGCGCCGGTCGCCCGGATCTGTTCGACCTTCTTCTTGCCGCTCTTGAGCCTGAACGCATCCATCTCCGAGATGGCCACGATCCCGCCGCCGCCGCCGCAGCACCATTGCTGCTCGCGGTTGGGCGTCATGTCGCGGAAGTCGGTGGCAAGCGCGCGCACGATGTCGCGCGGCTGCTCGAAGATGCCGCCGTTGCGGCCCACCTGGCAGGGGTCGTGGTAGCTCACGGGTACGTCGATACAGCGGCTGACCTTGAGGCGACCGTCCTTGATGTACTCATCGATGACCTCGAGGATGTGGCGAACCTTGAAGGGATGCTTCTTGCCGGTCCACGCCTCGTGGAAGATGTTCGCCACGCGGTAGGCGTGACCGCACTCGGTGATCACGACCTCTTTCACGCCAAGGCGCACGGCCTCGTCCATGAACCGGTCGGCGATCTTGCGTGCCTTCTCAGCATCGCCGAAGAAGAAGCCGTAGTTGGCCGACTCGAACATCGAGAGCGTCCAGCTGGTGCCCGCCTCGTGGAAGATAGCGGCGGCCGGCAGGATGCTGTGCGCGCCGGCGAGTGCCACGTACAGGATGTCGGCGCCCTTCTTGTCCACCGGGATCTCCGCCGACGGATCGCCGGTGAGCTCCTTGAGCTCGGCCTCGATGTCCTTGAAGCCGCTCACGATCACGTCGCGGAACATGTCGAAGTTGTCGGACTTGAAGATGGCCGCGTCGGCAAGCTGGCCGAGCATCTCGTTGCCGCGGCCGGCTGCGATCAGGATCGCCTTGGCCACCGAGAGGATCCACGCGGTGTCGATGGAGAACGGGCAGTAGTACATGCAGCGCCGGCAGCCGGTGCATGCGTACGTGGACTCGTACAACTCGTCGAGCAGGTTCTCGTCCGGGTCCCGCGCCTCGTAGAGCGCCGGCACGAACTCACCTGTCTTGGTGAAGTACTTCTTGTAGATCTGCCGGATCAGTTCAGCGCGCCGCGCCGGCAGGTACGTGAAGTCGCCTGTGGCTACGTACTGGTGACAGGCATCTTTGCAGATCGCGCAGCGTGCGCAGATATCGAGGTACTGCTTCAGCTGCCGGTTCATCTTCTTGTCGAGAACGCCCGTGAGTGTGGTGATCTGCTGTGAATCCATGGCTACTCACTCCTCACGAGGTTGGCGGAGAAGGAGCCGATGGTGTGCACGAGCTTGCTGAACGGGAAGTAGATCAGCAGCGCGTTCACGAACAGCATGTGCGTGCCGAGCGACCATCCCACATTGCTGAAGCGGATCGAGTCGGGGATCACCGGCTTGAATGCAAGAAGGCTCTGGAACCACTCGCGGTAGTCGGCGGCGTGCACGTGGCCGATGAACCGCATGTGGTTCCCCATGATGATCACGCCGAGCAACAGCGCGAGCAGCAGATAGTCTTCAGGTACCGAGAGTTGCTTGAAGGGGCCGAACGTGCGGCGCGCGATCCAGTACAGCACCGCGACCATCATGAGCGTCCCGGCGATGCCGCCCGCCCAGCCTGCGAAGGCGTTCATGCCCTCGGCGCCCAGTAGCTCGGGCAGTATCGGGTACTCCTGGATGAGCCGCAGATGCCCGACGAAGGCGGCGAGTGCGGCTACGTGGAACATCATGGCGAACAGCCACATCCGCGGCTCGATGCGTGCCGAGTGCGGGGCGATCAGGGTGTCTTTGAGCATCTTGATGATGCGGCCGCCGCGGGTCTTCGGCTTGGGGAACATGCCGAGCCGCACCGGGGACTTCGGGGTGGTCGCCCACTGGTAGATGCGCCACCCCATCCCCGCCACGAAGACCACGCCTGCCACGTAGACGCCCACGACCGTGGTGATCTGGAGGTAGGTATCCATCGAAGGGTGTGTCCTCCCGCTACTTGACGCGCTTGACGAGGAAGACGAACTCGCTGCCTTCCTTGCCTGCGGACATGATCTCGTTGCCGGTTGACTGCGCCCACGCGGGGATATCGGCCATGGCGCCCGGGTCCGTGGCAACGGCGCGGATGACGCCGCCGACGGGAACGTTCGTGATGTTCTGGCTCACCCTGACCATCGGGAGCGGGCAGAGCAGGCCCTTGAGATCGAGTTCGAGGTCGACCTTGATGTCGTCTGACATGGTGGTTCCTTCCTTTCGTCTGGCCGCACACCCGGCAGTGGCGGTCCGTGATGACCGTGCGCCTTCGTGACGCCCGGCAGGTCCCAGGTCTCCGTTGCTAGATGAACAGCTGAATCTCGGCGTCTTGCGCCTTGAGGAGGAAGAACCCCACGCCCACCGGCTCCTTGACCCCGTCGATAAACGCTTCCTGCGGAATCTCCATGACGTCCATGGACATCTGGCATCCGTACATGTTCACGCCGAGTTCCACGGCCAGATCTCGCATCTCGCTGAGCTTCTGGACGTTGTGCCCGCCCATCATCTTGCCGAACATCCACCGGCCCAAACCACCGAAGCTGAACTTGCTCGGGTTGGCCTTCATGATGTCTCCGCCATACATGGCGCCGAGCATCCGGCCAAAGAACGTCTTTCCCGTGCTCACATTCTTCTTGATGGCGCGCAGGCCCCAGAAGGTGAAGAACATCGTAACGTCCATACCCATCGCGGCCGCTCCGTTCGCGATGATGAAGGCGCCGAACAGCTTGTCCATGTCGCCACTCATCACCACCATCGCAAGGCTCTTCTTCCCGTTCTCATCCATTGCTCTCCTCCTAGCATCGTCGGTACCGATACCGTTCTCGCGGCCTCACCTGCTCCGCATCTGACCTATCCGACCCCGTCGACAGTGCCCTTTCGTGCGTCGAGGGTCTCCCGCATGACCTCGGTTATCAGGTCGAACGCCTGGATGATCTTCGGGTTGGCGATCGCGTAGTACACGTGATTACCCGAGCGCCGTGACTTCACGACGCCACGGGAACGGAGTATGGCGAGATGCTGGGAGAGGGTCGCCTGCGGGATGCCGGTGCGCTTCTGAAGCTCGCCGACCGAGAGTTCCTCGCTCTTGAGTGAGCCGAGGATCATCTGTCGCTTGGCGTTCGCGAGGGTCTTGCACAGATCCGAATGGAGGCAGTAGAACTCCGCGTCGTCCATCTCCGGTCCCCCGTACATACGAATATGCGAATGTTATTGTGGCCAGCATAAGAGACCTTAAGGACTTGTGCAAGTCCTTTCACAAGCGCAGCCGCGTCAATCGGCGAACGGCGTTCGCGGCGGTTGTTCAAGCACCCCCGCTGGCGTGCTACGATTGGCGCGCGACTGCTTCGGCCGGGCCGTTTCCATGCGGCCGCCACGACCGCCACGACCACAGGAGTGCCGCACGTGGCTCTCGAAGGCAATCTGAAGGACTTCTCGCTTGAAGATATGTTCCGCCTGCTTGCATCGGGGCGGAAGACCGGCACGCTCTACCTCGAACGGCCGGACGCCCAGGGCAAGGTCTGCTTCAAGAAGGGTCGCGTCTTCTTCGCGAGTTCCAACTGGCACCGTGAGTCGCTCGGCAGACGCATAGTCAAGGCGGGAGTCATCTCGGAAAAGCAGCTGAGGCAGGCACTCGGTCTCCAGAAGATCCAGAAGAAGGAGAAGGCCGGCCGGCGGCTCGGGCAGATCCTCGTCGACGAGGGGTATCTCGACGGGCGCGTGCTCGAGGCGTTCATCCAGGAGCAGATCAACGACACGCTCTTCGACCTCTTCCGGTGGGAGGAGGGCGAGCTTCGGTTCGAGCCCGACGAGACGTGCGATGACGAGGACATCGGCATCGCGGTCTCGGTCGAGAACATCATCATGGAGGCATCGCGTCGACTCGAACTGTGGGGGCGTATCCGCCAGAAGATCCCGTCGATGGACACCGAGTTCGTTATGGCCGGTGCGCCCGGCGACAAGTCCATGGAGATACATCTCAAGCCGCGCGAATGGATGCTCCTGTGCTATCTGCACGGCGGGCGCTCGGTTCGCGACCTGGTGGATCTCACCGGATACAACGACTTCGAGACCGCCAAGATCTTGTACGGGATGTACGCTGCGGGACTCATCGAGAGACTCGGCGACGAGGCCGGCGCGTGACCGGCGGGAGGCACGAACAGCGGTGCTGAACGAGAGTCTTGCAAAGGATCTGACCCTCGAGGAGTTCCGTCGCTTCCGCGACCTGCTCCACCATCAGTCCGGCATCTACCTCGAGGAGTCCAAGGTCGACTCCCTCAGGATCTCCCTTGTCACGCGTGCCACCCGGCTTGGCTATACGACGCTTGCCGACTACTATGCGGCGCTTGAGCGCGATGAGCACGAGTTCAACGAGTTGCTGAACCTCGTGACGATCAACGAGACGAGCTTCTTCCGGTTCCCCCAGCAGTTCGATGCGCTGCGGGACCGGGTCTTGCCCGAGATCATGGCATCCAAGCCCTCCAACAGCCGCAACCTGCGGATCTGGTCTGCCGGGTGTTCGACGGGCGAGGAACCGTATTCGATCTCGATGACACTGCTCGACATGTCGCTTGACGGACTCGGCTGGAAGCCGCAGGTCCTCGGCACCGACGTCTCCACCAAGGCGCTCGCGCACGCGAAGGCCGCCGTGTACGGCAAGCGGTCCATGATGAACGTGCCCGAGGACGTCGTGGCCCGGCACTACTCGCCGGTACCGGTCGGCGGGTACCGGGTCGCCGACCGCGTCCGATCACTCGTCGACTTCGGCTATCACAACCTCATCAGGGAGCCCTACCCCCTGTCGCTCATGGGCAACTGGGACGTCATCTTCTGCCGCAATGTCACCATCTACTTCCGACTCGAGTCGACGAGGCGCGTGGTGTCCAACTTCTTCGAGAGTCTGAACCCGGGCGGGTACCTGTTCATCGGGCACTCGGAGACCCTGACATCGATCAGCGACGACTTCGAGCCACTCGAGATCGGTGGGGTGTTTCTCTACCGGAAGCCGGCGGCTCGCCGGCTGTTCACGTTCGGCCAGCGGGCGCACGGGGCGCGTCCTGCTGCCGCGCAGCCTGTGCGGACGCCACGACGAGGCCGGATCGTAGAGCCGGCATCCGAGCGTCCGGCACCTCCGGAGCGCGTCCCCGCCGACCTGGCGAGTCCGGCGGAGTTGATCGTCCAGGCCCGGGCACGGATGCAGGAGCGCCGGCCGGCCGAGGTCCTCGATCTCGTCGCGCGGGTGCTGGCCGAGGACCCGAACAGCGCCGAGGCACACCTGCTTTCGGCATACGTTCACGCCGACTCGGGCGCCTACGACGAGGCGCTGGCCGCATGCCACCGTGCGCTGGCCATCAACCCGCTGCTTCCCGTCGCACGGTACATCCTCGGCATCATCTACCAGCGGCAAGGAGACACCGTCCGGGCGATCAGCGAACTCAAGAAGACGATCTACATCGACGCCGATTTCGCGCTGGCGCACTTGAACCTTGCCAACGTCTACAAGTCGCAGCGTAAGTGGCAGGCGGCCGCCCGGGAGTACGAGAACGCGCTCAAGGCGCTTCGCAAGTCCCCTGAAGGCGACTGGACGGAGTTCTCCGGCGGGTTCCAGGCGGATCTGCTGGTCAAGACGTGCGAGCGTAGTCTGATAGAGTGTCGGAAAGCCACGGATTCGACGTAAAGGCGCAGATAGGCCAGCTGCTCGGCCCACGGCGCCGTGACGGTTGCCGGGGGTCGGAGCGGGAGGGAGACTGAGGGTATGGCAGGCGCGCGGATACTGGCGGTGGACGATAGTCCCACCATCCTGGAGATGATCAAGGCCATCCTCGAGGCCGGCGGTTACGAGGTCATCACAGCGGTGGACGGGGCGGAGGCTCTGGAGACCGCGCGTGGGGAGAAGCCGGACCTGATCCTGCTCGATGTGATGCTTCCCAAGCTTGACGGCTACAGGGTGTGCCGACTGCTCAAGTTCGATCAGAACTACAAGGCCATCCCGATCATCATGCTTACCGCCAAGACCGAGGAACAGGCGATGGCCACTGGCATCCGCACCGGCGCCAACCAGTACCTGACCAAGCCTGTCGATCCTGACGTGCTGCTTGCTGCTGTGGCCGAAGAGCTTTCCAAGGTCCAGGGGTAGGGCCGCCGATGACAGCCGGCAGCAGCATCTCTGCACGTGTGCTTGATAGTCTTGTGGCAGCGGGGCTGGTAACGGCCGAGCAGGTGAGCAACGCCCAGGAGGCTGCATCCGCGCGCGGCGTGTCCGTGGGCACCGTCATCGCCGAACGCGATCTCGTCGGAACGTCCGATGTCGTTGCCGTGCTCGAGCATGAGATGGGCGTCCCCCAGGTCGACCTTTCGAGTTACGCGCCGGAAGACGACGCGCTCGCTCTCGTGCCGGTGGCGATCGCGCGCTCCCGTCGAGTCCTGCCTCTGTTCGAGATCGAGGGAATGCTCACCGTCGCCATAGGCGATCCGATGGACGTGTTCGTCCTCGACGGCGTTGCTGCCGAGCTGGGTCTGGAAGTCGAGCCGGTCCTCGCCGACGTCGCGTCCGTGGCTGGCGCGCTCGACCAGTACTACGGCGGTGCGACAGCGACCGCACCGACTGCCGTACCCGATGTGGTCGCGCCGGCGGTGACGGCCTCGGACTTCTTCGAGGAGACCGCCGAGGAGACGCCGGCTGTGCCCGTGGCGCCGATTCTCGAGGACGTCTCTGCGGCGCCGTCGGCTCCCGCGGCGATAGCCATCGAACAGATGGCGGCTGCGGCGCCTGTCGGATCCGGCCCCTCGGCGATCGACCTGGACGTGCTCGCGGTGGCCGACGCCCGGAAGGTGGCGTTGCTCGTCGCCGACATCCTTGAGCATGCCGTCGCGCGCGGCGCGAGCCGTATCCACCTGCTGCCCTACAAGGAGGATTTCTTCCTCGTCTATCGTGTGCAGGGCGGGCTGGAGAAGGTGGCGAGCGCTCCGGTCTCGCTCCAGGCGTCACTTATCGAGGGCTTCAAGCAGTACACGAAGCTCTCGAGCGTGCCCGCCTCACGTCCCGCGCTCGGCCGGCTCCGCACACATCTCGCCGACCGCGATCTCGTGCTCACGACGTCGGTCGTACCGACGATCGCGGGTCAGCGGCTCGTGATCTCGCTCGCCGCGTTTCGCCCGCAGCCCCGGGGGCTCGAGGAACTCGGGGTCTCCGAAGCGGAATCCCGCGCCCTCCGGGCGATGGTGGAGCGTGGACGGGGCATCCTGCTCGTGTGTGCGCCGGTCGCCGGCGGGTCGAGCACCACGTACTACGCGCTGCTTGCGCACGCCGCTTCGGCCGGGAAGACCGTCTACTCGGTGGAGCAGTCCATCGAGCACGAGATCCCTGCGGTCGCGCAGGTCATGATCGAGCCGGGAGGTCCGTCGCCGGCCGCCTACATCGCGGCTGGCATGCGACAGGACACGGACGTCATCGCGATCGATGGCCTCCGCACGGTCGAGGACGTGCATCTCGCGGTGGAGGCCGCCGGTTACGGCAAGCTCGTGGTCGCGACGTTCCCCGCCGCGGACATCGCCGCTGGCGTGCGGCGCATGCTCGACCTCGGTGCCGAGCCGCATAGCCTGGCCGCGGCCCTCACGCTTGCGGTCGGGCAGCGTCTGGTCCGGCTGAACTGCCCCAACTGCTCGATGGAGACCGATGGCCGCCTCGCTGTCCGTATCCCCGGTGCCCCCGGAGACATCGCTGACAGGGCCGGGACCGGCTGTCCCAACTGTGGCAAGACCGGCTTCCGCGGCGCCACCGCGCTGCACGAGGTGCTGCCGTTCACTGAGCCGGTGCGCTCCGTGGTCGGCAGAGGGGGGTCTACCGAAGACATCGCCAAGGCGGCGATGGCAGCGGGCATGAGGCCCCTCGTGGTCTCCGGTCTGGCGAGGGTCAAGTCCGGCGAGGTCAGTGCCGAGGAACTCAACAGGGTGTTGAGATACGCAGACTGAACGGAGTAGTCGGTGCCACGCAAGAAGAAAGACAGCGAGACGCCCGCAGCTCCGGTGGCGGAACCGCAGGCAGTCGCTCCCGCGTCCGACGACGCCCCGGAGGACGTGACCGCGCCGGTCGAGGTGACCGATGAGGTCGGCGTGAGGCCGGGCGCCGGCGATGTGCCACGGGCTCTCACGTTCCGGCTCGGCGAGCAGCTCTACGGGCTTCCGATCGAGTCGGTCCAGGAGATTCAGCAGATCGTCGAACTCATGCCGATGCCGGATGCATCGCCGGCCCTCGTCGGGCTCCTCGATGTGCGCGGACTGGTCGTTCCCGCTGTCGACCTTCGGGTACTCGTCGGAATGGAGCGACGGGAGTACACCCTCGAGACACCGATGGTCTTCTGCCTCGTGCACGGACAGGTCGTGTGCTTGATCGTGGACTCGGTCGAGGACGTGGTCGAGGTGCCGGAGGGCTGCATGCAGCCTCCCACGAGTCTCTACGCTCTTGCCGACCGGATGCTCGGCGTGTGCAGACTCGCACAGGGTCTTGTGATGATGTTCGATCTCGAGCGGCTGGTACCGGACGAGGCGCTGAGTGTTGCCGTTGCTGCGGGTGGGGAGGGACTATGACCGAGGCAGGCCCGACCACCCGGTTCCATGCGGATCAGGATCGAGCCATACTTCGTCGCCGGGCCGAGTCCCTGGCGCAGGCGGGCGAAGAAACGATCGCCATAGAGACGGTGGGGTTGCTCCTCTTCCGACTTGGAGAGGAGTGGTACGCGGTGCCCATCGAGCGGGTCCGCGAGATCTACAACGAATACGCTGTGACCCGGGTCCCGCGCGTTCCGGACTTCGTACTTGGGGTGGTCAACGTTCGTGGCGAGATCGTCTCGGTCACCGACATCGCGACACTGATGCGGGTCCCCAGCCGGACCGAGATCGATCTGAGTGACGAGAGGCCGCCGGCGATCATCGTTGCGAACGACACGTGCTCGAGCGCGATCGTGGTCGACGAGATCGGCGACATCGTGGATGTGCCGAGAGACTCGATCGAGCCGCCCCTGTCGACGCTCGACAAGTCGCAGGTCGAGTACATAGCCGGTTCCGTCTTCATCGAGGGCCGGCTGATCGGCATCGTCAATCTGGAGAAGGCCCTCGAGCCCGTCGGCGAGAACACCTAGGAGAGACGCATATGTTCAAGAGACTCATCGACAAGGTCCAGAGCAGTTTCCTTCTCAAGTACTCGCTCGTGATCCTTGCGCTCGTCACGGCGGTCAACACGATCCAGCTCGCCGTGGCATGGTTCGTCTTCGGCGGGTACCTTAAGGGAGAGCCGAACCTGCTGACGGATGCCGCCATCGTGGTCGGGACGTTCATGGTCCTGCTCGCAGTCTTCCTCTACCTGTTCGGCGTGATCGGCCGGAAGATGATCGCGCCGCTCAGCCTCGTCGTGCAGAGCGTGCGTTCTGCGTGTGACGGGGAGATCGGCCACAAGGTCAACCTCAGCAGCAAGGACGAGTTCGGCGTGCTCGCGCGCTCCTACAATCAGATGCTGGACCTCATCGTGTACCTGATCACCCAGACGCAGGAGTCGTCCAACCGTCTCTCCGGTGCCTCATCGGAGATCCTCTCGGCCACCGAGCAGCAGGCATCCGGCGCAGCCGAGCAGGCGGCATCGATCAGTCAGACGACGGCCACTATGGAGGAACTCGCCGCGACCTACCGCCAGATCGCCGACAACGCGAACCAGGTGGTCAAGATGGCGGAAACCTCACTCGGCAGCGCCGAGTCGGGACAGCAGGCGGTCATGAACACGCTCGAGTCCATGGAGCAGATCCGGGCGCGTACGCAGGCCTCGGCCAACAAGATCCTCCAGCTGGGCGAACGCAGCCAGCAGATCGGCCAGGTACTGACCATCATCAACAGCATCGCCGACCAGACGAAGATCCTTGCGCTCAACGCCGCCATCGAGGCCGCACGAGCGGGTGAGGCGGGCAAGGGCTTCTCGGTGGTCGCGATCGAGATCCGCAAGCTCGCCGAGTCGGTCGTGGACTCCACCGGCGAGATCGAGTCGATCATGACCGAGATACAGAGCGCCGCCAACGACCTCGTACTCTCGACCGAGCAGGAGCTCAAGCAGGTCCAGAGTGGCGTCGAGCTGGCAAACGTCACGGGCGACAGCCTCGAGCAGATCCTCGAGACGATCGAGCAGACCACCGTGTCGGCCAAGGAGATCTCGGCCGCGACACAGCAGCAGAAGAGCGCCACCGACCAGGTCGTCAAGGCGATGCGTGAGGTCGCGTCCGTGGCGCAGCAGACCGCCGCGGGCAGCCGGCAGGTCGCCGGGGCGGCGGAGCAGCTCGCCAACATCGCACGGGAATCGAGCCAGGTCGGCTCTGCGTTCAGGATCGTCAGCTAGTGCCCTGTGTCGCGGGCCTGAAGGAGTAACGGCATGGTCGAGTTCGACCGCTCGGCGTTCATCTCGAAGTTCCAGGAGGAGGCAACCGACCTCCTCCAGCGGCTGAACGAGGGCATCATCAACCTGGAGGCCGATCCGGCCAATCGGCCGATCATCGATCAGTGGCTGCGTGACGCCCACACACTCAAGGGCTCCTCGCGTATGGTCGGGCTGATGGAGATCTCCGATATCGCGCATCGCATGGAAGACATCATGGTCAAAGTGCGCGAGGGCATGATCCCGTACACCGCCGACATGAGCGACACGTTCTTCGAGGCGCTCGACACGGTCGTGTTCCTCACCGAGAACGCCGGCAAGGATGCGGCGGCCGAGGCCGATCTCGAGGGCGTGACCGGGCGACTGGTCGCTATGGCCAACAGCGACGCCCCCGTGCCGGAGCCGGGAGCGGCTGTGGCTGCGGAGGTCGCCGCCGCGGAAGCTGCGGCCGAGGCGGCGGCGCTCGACGAGGAGGCCGAGGACGCCGAGGCCGACGAGCACGACGATGAGGGCCAGGACGTGGACGACGGCGCTCCGAGCGGGCCGAAGCGCGCCCAGCGGGAGGAGACGCTGAAGTCCAAGACCCAGGCGACCGTGCGCATCCGCACGAGTCAGGTGGATCGGCTGCTCAACCTCGTCAGTGAGGTCGTCATCTCGCAGATCAAGGCCGAGCAGCGGGCTCGCGACCTGCGCTCGGTATCCGGCATGGGTGCCGACATCCACAATCTCTGGGGCCGCATCAAGACGATGCTCGGCATGCTGCCCGCCGACGAGCAGGGCGCGTTCCTGGACGACATCCGACTACTCGACGACCTGTTCGGCGACCAGCGACGCGCGCTCGTCGCGCTCGCCAAGGAGTACGCCGACGACATGTCGCGTACCTCCACCGTGGTCGCGGACCTGCAGGAGCACGCGATGGAGTTGCGCATGCTTCCGGTCAGCACGGTGTTCACGACGTTTCCCCGGGCCATGCGGGACCTTGCCAAGCAGTACAAGAAGGATGTCGAACTCATCATCGAAGGCGGGGACACGGAGCTCGACAAGAAGGTCCTCGAGGAGATCAACGATCCTCTCATCCACATCATGCGCAACGCGGTGGACCACGGCATCGAGCCGGAGGCCGACCGGGTCGCCGCAGGCAAGCCCGCCAAGGGGACGATCAAGCTCGTTGCGCGCCAGGAGGGCGACCACATCGTCATCGAGATCAGCGATGACGGCGCGGGCATCGATCCCGAACGCGTGCGCTCCGCCGCCGTTCGGAAGGGCTATATCACCGAGTCCGAGGCCAAGTCGCTGTCCGATCGCGAGGCGAGCTACCTCATCTTCGAGAAGGGCTTCTCCACTGCGGCTATCATCACCGAGCTGTCGGGTCGCGGCGTGGGAATGGACGTGGTGCGTGAGTTCGTGGTCGAACGGCTCAAGGGCTCGCTCGATGTCGACTCGGTGCTCGGGCAGGGCAGTACCTTCAGGCTCACCATCCCGCTCACGCTTGCGATCATCCGCGCGTTGCTCCTGCGCGTCAGTGGACAGACCTTCGCACTTCCCACCTCGTCGATCGAAGAGACGCTGCGCGTCGAGCCGTCCGAGGTGATCAAAGTCGAGGGCCGAGAGGTCATCAGGCGCCAGATGCGGACGATCCCGCTCGTGCAGTTGCGCGACATCCTTGGGCTCGATCCGGTGTCGGCGCCAGAGAACAAGATCCCGATCGCCACACTCGGCTTCTCGGGTCACCGGCTCGGTCTGATCGTCGACGAGTTCGTGGGCGAGCAGCAGATCGTCATCAAGACACTCGGCTCGCACCTCAAGCGCGTCGACAACGTCGCCGGTGTGACGATCCTCGGCGCCGGGGAGGTCGTGCCGATCCTGAACGTACCCGACCTGATGGCCAACGGCCGTCAGATGACCGGCATGCGCTCGCGTCGCGCGGGCAGCACGGTCAAGGAGCAGGAAGGCGGACCGCGCCGCGTCCTCATCTGCGAGGACTCTTTCACGACGCGTGAGCTCGAGCGTTCGATCTTCGAGGCTGCCGGCTACATCGTGGAGACGGCCACCGATGGCGCGCAGGGGCTCGCCAAGCTCCGCGAGGGTCTGAGCCCGGACGCGGTCGTCACGGACGTGCAGATGCCCAACATGACCGGCTTCGAGTTGACCAGGGCCATCAAGGCCGACGACATGCTGTCATCGATCCCGGTCATCATCGTCACCTCGCTCGAGCGTGACGAGGAGAAGGCCGAGGGCATCAACGCGGGTGCCGACGCCTACATCACCAAGTCGGTGTTCAACCAGGACACGCTCCTGGACACGGTCGAGCGGCTCATCAGCTGACGTAGATCCCAAAGGGGGGCGTGTGACAGGCGGAGACACGATCCGCGTCTTGATCGCGGACGATTCACTCGTAGCCCGGGAGATGCTCTCCCAGATACTCGCGAGTGATCCGGCGATCGAAGTGGTCGGTATCGCACGCAACGGCCAGGAAGCGGTTGAGGCGGTCGCGCGCCTCAAGCCCGATCTGGTCACGATGGACATCCACATGCCGGTCATGGACGGGCTCGAGGCCACCGAGAGGATCATGGCCTTCACGCCTACGCCCATACTCGTCGTCTCGTCATCGGTCTACGGCGAAGGGATGGGCCGTGCGTTCGACGCACTCGCGATCGGCGCACTCGAGGTCATCAAGAAGCCCGAGCCGAAAGACTGGGCGGCGCTCGATGCCATCGGCCGGGACGTCATCCGTCGCGTGAAGATCCTCTCCCGGGTGAAGGTCATCACCCATGTACGGGGGAGACGGAGCCCGGCGTACGGACAGCAGCCGGGCGCCGAGCGTGACGTGGATCGCTCGGCGGGCGCCGTCTCTCTCGTGGCGATCGGCTCGTCGACGGGAGGCCCCTCGGCGCTGCTCAACGTCCTCGGGCGGCTGCCCGCGGACCTGACGGTGCCTGTCGTCATCGCCCAGCACATCGCCGACGGGTTCGTGCCGGGGCTTGCCACCTGGCTCGACGCGGGCTGCAAGATCAAGGTCGCAGCGGCCACCGAAGGGGGAGTGCTCGAGCCGGGAACGGCGTATCTCGCCGCAACGGGCTCGAACATGGAGGTCGACGGCAGAACGCTGCGTTTCACGGTGCCCAAACCGGGTCAGCTCTACATCCCGTCGGCAGACACGCTGTTCGAGTCGGTGGCGCTCAGCTACTCGCGGCGGGCCGTCGGGGTGCTGCTCACCGGTATGGGGGCCGATGGCGCGCGAGGTCTGCTCTCTATGCACCATAAGGGTGCGCCGACGATCGCCCAGGACGAGGCGACGTCGACCGTTTGGGGCATGCCGAAGGCGGCCATCGACGCGGGTGCGGCCGACAAGGTGCTTCCCGTGCACGAGATAGCCGAGGAGATCGAGCGCCTCGTCAGTGCCGGTTAGCCAACGTCCCGAGGGGCTATACTCACTCGCATGCACACGCTCCCTATCGGCATCTTCGACTCCGGTCTGGGCGGCCTCACGGTCGCCAGTGAGATCATGCGCGCGCTGCCCGATGAGGGCATCGTGTATCTCGGCGACACTGCGAGATGTCCGTACGGACCGCGCACTCCCGAGCAAGTGCGAGCGTTCGTCCTCGAGATCGGTGCGTGGCTCACGCAGCAGCGCGTCAAGATGATCGTCATCGCCTGTAACACGGCAAGCGCCGCCGGACTCGCTTTGGCGCAGCGCGCCTTCGACGTGCCGGTCATCGGTGTCGTAGAGCCGGGTGCGCGTGCGGCGGTCAAGGCGACGGTCAACCGGCGCGTGGGAGTCATCGGGACCGTCGGTACGATCCAGTCGGGAGCCTACAGCAATGCCGTACGCGCGCTCGACGCGGGTGTCACGGTCTACTCGGCCGCAGCACCGCGCTTCGTGGATCTCGTCGAGCAGGGTCTGCGCATGGGGGGCGGCACGCTGGAGGACTGGCTTGCAAGCATGACCGGCGTGTTCATCCGCCCTTCGTTCTACGAGATGGCGCGTGACTACCTCGATCCGCTCAAGCGCAATGGCATCGACACGCTCGTTCTCGGCTGCACCCACTTCCCTCTGCTCGCGCCCGCGATCCAGCAGGTGATCGGAGCGCGGGTGCGGCTCATCTCGTCGGCCGAGGAGACCGCCCGTGAAGTGGCCGAGACGCTTGCCGCGCGCGGCCAGCTGGCGGGTGACGGTGCGGCGCGCAGCGAGCTCTTCGCGACCACCGGCGACGCCGTGGAGTTCCGCTCGCTCGGCGCGCGCGTCTTGCAGCGTCCGATCGCCCGGGCCGAGCACGTATCGCTCGGCGATCTCGAAGTGTTGCTCGACGACCGGCTGCAGGCGCTCCTCGCCGAACACGAGGCCGAGGGGGCGCAGTGCGGCTGACGGTCCTGGGATCGGGCGCCTCGTATCCCGGAGCCGGGCATGCCTGCGCGGGTCACGTCGTAGAGCACGATGGCGCCGCGATCCTGCTCGACTGCGGCAACGGCGTGCTCGCCAATCTCGCGAAGCTCATGGACCCCACGCGACTCGCCGCGGTGTTCGTGACCCACGCCCACATCGACCACTTCGCGGACGTCTACGCGCTGCAGGCAGCGTTGCGCTGGGCGCCCGAGGGGCCGTGTCCGCCGCTGGACATACACCTTCCTCCGGGGCTGTTCGAGCGTCTCGGCGCGATGCTCACCGCGCGTGGCACAGTCGAGCTCGCCGAGGCGTTTCGGCCACACGACATCGTCGCCGGACGGCAGGTATCGGTCGGCCCGTTTGCGATCGTGGCGGCCGAGGTGGACCATCTCTCCCCGACGTTCGCGCTGCGCGTATCGGTCGGCCAGAGCGTGCTCGTCTACACCTCGGACACGGCGGCCGGGCCTGCTGTCACTGCGGCGGTCCGCGGAGCCGATGTCATCATCGCCGACGCGACGCTTCCGCCCGGGTACGAAGGCCGGGCCCCCCATCTGTCACCTGCGCTCTCGGCCACACTCGCCGAGGAGGCGGGTGCCCACACCCTCGTGCTGTCGCACCTGTGGCCTACGGTCGACCGCGAGGCGGCCGCGCGTGAGGCGGGCGAGCGCTTCGCCGGGCGTGTTATCGTGGCCGATGAGCTCGACACCATCGACATCGACAGCTGAGGAGGCTGCTTGTGGAACGGACGGCAGGCCGAGGGCTTCGCGAGATGCGGCCCGTCACCATCACGCGACGCTATCTCAAGCACGCGCACGGCTCGTGCTTGTTCGAACTCGGCGACACGAAGGTGCTGTGCGCGGCCACCATCGCCGACACCGTAGCCGGGTGGCGCCGGGGAAGCGGTCTTGGCTGGGTCACGGCCGAGTACTCACTCCTGCCGGCGTCCACGCACACGCGCTCGAGGCGTGAGGTGAGTCTCGGTGCGCCGAGCGGGCGCACGCACGAGATCCAGCGGCTCATCGGACGGTCGCTGCGCACCGCCGTGGACATGGGCGGCATGGGCGGGGAGTGCACGCTCACCGTCGACTGTGACGTCATCCAGGCCGACGGCGGCACGCGCACGGCAGCGATCACCGGCGCTTTCATAGCGATGAGCGACGCGTTCGAGACGTGGCGTGTCGCAGGACGCATCGCCGAGAGCCCGGTCATCGACAACATCGCGGCCACCTCGGTGGGCGTGGTCGACGGCGTCATGTGCCTTGACCTCGAGTACAACGAGGACTCGAACGCCGAGGTGGACATGAACGTCGTCTGTGACGGACGCGGACGTTTCATCGAGGTGCAGGGCACCGGGGAGCGCACGCCGTTCGACCGAGCGCGTCTCGACGAGCTGCTCGACCTTGCCGCCGAGGGAGCGGCTCATCTCGTGACCATCCAGCGTCGAGTGCTGGCCGAGGACATCGAGGCCTTCAGTGAGCGGGGCTAGCGTCCGGCGCGTCGTGGTCGCCACGGCCAACCGCGGCAAGCTGGCCGAGATCCGCTCGGCGCTCGACTTCGCGGGGTGGGAGTTCGTGACCGCCGCCGACCTCGGAGGAGAGCCGCTCGATGTCGAGGAGACCGGCGACACCTTCGAGGCCAACGCCCGGCTCAAGGCGCAGGCGTATCACCAAGCCTTAGGGCTGCCGGCGCTTGCCGATGACAGCGGCCTGCAGGTCGACGCGCTCGGCGGAGAGCCGGGCGTGTACTCGTCGCGGTACGCGGGCGCCGATGCCACCGACGCGGACAACAATGCGAAGCTCTTAGGCGCGCTTGCCGAGGTCCCCGCCGAGATGCGCACCGCGCGGTTCCGAAGCGTGATCGTGCTCATCGACGAGGACGGATCGGAGACGGTCGCGGTGGGTGCATGCGAGGGGGCTATCGGCTACGAGGCGCGCGGTGAGGGCGGTTTCGGCTACGACCCGCTGTTCTTGCCGGATGCGGTGCCGGGTCGCACGATGGCCGAACTCGATCTCGCCGAGAAGAACGCGATCAGCCACCGGGGGGCGGCCCTCCGGGCGCTCAGGGCCGCGCTCGACACCTAGAGGCGCGCGCAGCGGGATGTCCCGTTCGCCGGACGTGATCAAGGTGGCATTTGCCCGCGCCACGTGCCGCCCCTATACTGGTCGATGCTCTCGAGCACGCGGTCCGCGAGGGCCCTTGCTCGGGTTCGAGGTCGGGCCGTAGCGCAGCTTGGTAGCGCATCTGCTTTGGGAGCAGAGGGTCGCAGGTTCGAATCCTGTCGGCCCGACCAGTACGCGGCGGTAGTTCAATTGGTAGAGCATCAGCCTTCCAAGCTGATTGTTGCGGGTTCGAGTCCCGTCCGCCGCTCCATAGTCGACACCCGGTCCCGGTGGGGCCGATTGACAAGGTAGGGCGTCCGCGGGTACCGTTCTCACTCGGCACTCCGGCAGGCGCTCGGACATGCGCCCGTAGCTCAGCTGGATAGAGCGGGAGACTTCTAATCTCTAGGTCGGGGGTTCGAATCCCTCCGGGCGTGCCAGCACCTCACATGGTGGGTGTAGCTCAGTTGGTTAGAGCGCCGGACTGTGGCTCCGGAGGCCGCGGGTTCAAGTCCCGTTACCCACCCCATTCAAAGTCGATGCGACGGCCCGCCGAGTGCGGGTCGTCGTCGTGCGTCCGGTGGATTTCGCGCCCGTCAGGGGCATGAACATACGGGCCGCGTACGGTGCGTACCACCACGGTCGTGAAGAAGGAGCCGCCATGTTCTCCGACATCGATATCGCCCATGAGGCCCGGCTGCGTCCCGCCCGCCAGATCGCCGAGGAGATCGGCATCGAGCCCGATGAGGTCGAGCCGAACGGCAGGTTCAAGGCCAAGGTCTCTCTGCGCGTGCTCGAGCGGATGAGGGATTGCCCGAACGGCCGCTACGTGCTCGTCACGGCCATAACGCCAACGCCGCTCGGCGAGGGCAAGACGCTCACCACCGTCGGTCTGGGGCAGGCGCTGCGCGCCGCCGGTCACTCGGCGTTCTCCTGCATCCGGCAGCCGTCGCTCGGCCCGGTGTTCGGCATCAAGGGCGGCGCGGCAGGCGGCGGGTACTCGCAGGTGGTCCCGATGGAGGACATCAACTTGCACCTCACCGGCGATGTGCACGCGATCACCGCGGCGCACAATCTCGGCTCGGCGTTCATCGACAACAGCATCTACCACGGCAATCCGCTCGATATCGACACGTACGCGGTCAGTTGGCCACGCGTGCTCGACATCTCCGACCGCGCGCTGCGCAACGTCGTCGTCGGCCTCGGGGGCCGCATGCACGGGGTTCCGCGTGAAGGCCATTTCGCGATCACCGTGGCAAGCGAGCTCATGGCGATCCTTGCGCTTGCCGAGGACATCGGCGACCTTCGCGCCCGCATCGGGCGGATCATCATGGCGCGCACGCGGGCAGGTGACCCCGTGACTGCCGAGGACCTCAAGGTCGCCGGCGCCATGACGGTGCTCATGCGCGAGACCATCAAGCCCAACCTGATGCAGGACCTCGAGGGCGGCCCCGTGTTCGTGCACGCGGGCCCGTTCGCCAACATCGCGCAGGGCAACAGCTCGATCGTCGCGGACCGCATCGCGCTGAAACTCGCCGACTACGTGGTGACCGAGGCCGGTTTCGGGGCCGACATGGGGGCCGAGAAGTTCGTCAACATGAAGTGTCGCGCCTCCGGTCTCGCCCCCGATGCCGCCGTGCTCGTAGCCACGGTGCGCGCCCTGAAGGCGCACTCCGGCCGCTTCGAGGTCCGTGCCGGCGGGTCGCTCGATCCGGCCATGCTGGCCGAGGATCTCGACGCGCTGGCCGCCGGGATGCCCAACCTCATCAAGCAGATCGGCAATGTGCGGTCCTTCGGCATCCCCGTGGTCGTCGCCATCAACACCTTCCCGACGGACACGCCCGCCGAGCACGCGCTCATCGCCGATGCCGCGCGCGAGGCCGGGGCGTTCGATGTCGTGGCCCATCGCATGCATGCCGAGGGCGGTCAGGGGGGCCTCGAGCTTGCGGCGGCGGTCGTTGCGGCGTGCGAACAGCCGTCGTCGCTCGCGTTCACGTACCCGAGCGATGCGCCGATCCGGGAGAAGATCGCGACCATCGCGACGCAGGTCTACGGTGCCTCCGGCGTTGACTTCTCGTTCGGCGCATCGCGTGCGATCCAGGCGATCAGCGAGTCGGGTCTGTGCGAGCTGCCGGTGTGCATGGCCAAGACCCACCTCTCGCTCTCTCACGATCCGGCGCTCAAAGGGGCACCTACCGGGTGGCGGCTGCCGGTCCGCGAAGTGCACGTCTCGGCTGGCGCGGGCTTCGTCTATGCACTGTGCGGCGACATCACCACGATGCCCGGTCTGCCGGCATCCCCGGCCGGCGAGCATATCGATATCGACGCCGACGGGAACGTGGTCGGGCTGTCCTGAGCGCAGGTCCGCAGGCGGCCCCTTCGGCGCGATTTGCAATCCCGGGCGCAGCGGTTACAATATCCGAGCGTTCGGGCCGTTAGCTCAGCTGGTAGAGCAGGGGACTCTTAATCCCAAGGTCATAGGTTCGATCCCTATACGGCCCACCATCGCGCTATCCCAAAAGCCGGCCGCACTGAGGGCCGGCTTTTGTGCGCCTGACAGCGGTCTCGTCGTGTCGTGTTGCCACGACTCCGTACTCAGCTTAGAGTGGGCTCGATCCTGTCCCGGCCCTCGATGCCGTGCCGTCCGCGGTGCGCTATCGAGATAGGTGTCGCGCGCTGACGAAGCAGAGAGGTCCATCATGCGTGATCGTCACTCCCGGTCTGTGTCCGATGTCGGCTAGCCCTTCAGCACAGAGAGAGGCCGCGCGTCGCAGGACGTTCGCGGTCATCAGCCACCCGGATGCCGGCAAGTCGACGCTTACGGAGGCGCTCGCGCTTCACGCGCACGTGATAGGGGAGGCCGGCGCCGTTCATGGCAAGGCCGGGCGCCAGGGGGTCACGAGCGACTGGATGGCCATGGAGCGTCAGCGAGGCATCTCGGTCACCTCGGCGGCGCTTCAGTTCGAGTACCGCGACGTCGTGCTCAACCTGCTCGACACCCCCGGGCATGCCGACTTCTCCGAGGACACCTACCGGGTCCTGTCCGCCGTTGACTGTGCCATCATGCTGCTCGATGCCGCCAAGGGCTTGGAACCGCAGACGTTGAAGCTCTACGACGTGTGTCGGCACCGCGGTCTGCCCGTCATCACGTTCATCAACAAGTGGGATAGGCCCGGTCGTGAGGCGCTCGACCTGCTCGATGAGATCCAGCACAGGCTCGGCATCACACCCACGCCCGTGACCTGGCCGGTCGGCATCGCCGGTCATTTCGAGGGACTGATCGACCGACGCGACGCGGGCCGGGTGATCCGCTTCTCACGCACCGCGGGAGGAGCGACCGCGGCCGGCGAGCAGCACGCCCCGATCACCGGGCCCCTCGCCTCGGAGATGCCCGGACTCGCGCACGCGATCGAGGAAGTCGAACTGCTCAGCCATATCGGGAGCGATCACGACGAGGCTACCTTCCTCGCCGGTATCTCGACGCCTGTCTTCTTCGGCGCGGCCGTCTCCAACATCGGGGTCCGGCTCCTGCTCGATGCGGTGGTCGACCTCGCGCCTCCTGCCACGGAGAGGGTGACGAGAGACGGCGAAGCGGTGCCTTTGGACGGCGCATTCTCCGGGCTCGTGTTCAAGATCCAGGCGAACATGGACCCGGCCCATCGTGACCGGATCGCGTTCGTCCGCGTCTGCTCGGGAGTGTTCGAGCGCGGCATGATGCTCACGCACGTCACCACCGGGCGGCCGTTCGCCACGAAGTACGCCCACTCTATGTTCGGCCGTGAGCGCACGTCGGTCGAGGTGGCATATCCGGGTGACGTCGTCGGCCTCGTCAACGCCGGGGCGCTGCACCCCGGAGACACGCTCACAGAAGGGCTGCGATTCCACTTCCCGCCGATGCCGGTCTTCGCGCCGGAGTACTTCGCCACCGTGCGGACGACCGATCCGAGCCGGTCGAAGCAGTTCCGGCGGGGGATCGAACAGCTGGAGGCCGAGGGTGTCGTGCAAGTGCTTGTGTCCGACCGCCGGGGAGGCCAGGCGCCGGTTCTCGGAGCGGTCGGTCCGATGCAGTTCGAGGTGGCGCTTCATCGGTTGCAGCACGAGTTCAATGCGCCGGGAGTGCTGGAGATGCTGCCGTACACGATCGCACGTCTCACCGACCGTGATGGTGAGCAGGTACTCGCTCAGATGCGCGGCGTCGAGGTCCTGACCCGTGTGCGCGACGGCGAGTTGCTCGCGCTGTTCGTGGACGACCACCGTCTGAGCTGGGTGAGCGGCGAGCGGCCTGAGGTGAGGCTGGACTCACTGGTCGCGCAGGTGTCGTGACGGACGATTCCCGGCGACCCTGGCGCGCCACCCCGATGCTGCGGACGTGTGCGGCGCATAACGAAGGCCCGCCTCCGGAGGGAGACGGGCCTGTGAGAACCGATCGATGAGAGGTCTACCCCTCGAGCGTGCTCCGGGCTGCGAACGCGAAGGCCAACTGCGGGCTGAGCGCCGTTGCGCGTTCGTAGGCCTCCTGCTCGCGGCGTGCGAGCCAGAACAGGACCGAGGCGGTGACCATCGGACCGATGAGCATGGCCGTGAGGATCATCCAGGTCTGCCCACCGAAGCCGTAGACCACGCCGTACGCAACCACGCCTATCGCGCCGAGCATGAGCGCCGCTGCGGTCAGACGCTCCCAGTACCAGCCGACGACGAGGGTCACGAGTGACGCGCCGAGCGGGATGAGGGCGGTAAGCGCGGCCTCTCCGGCACCCGACCCGCCGGCAGAGTACAGTTCGACGAAGGTCGCGACGGACCAGAACGCCGCGCCGAGGATCACGAACGCACGCGCGACGCCACGTTCGATGGCGATGTGCGCGGGCGCCGACTCGACCTCGAAGACGCGGGCCTTACGCGACTGGACGATGTCGTAGGCCATCAGGCCGAAAGCGAACGGTACGCCGATGACCAGCGCGGCGGCACTAACCGCCGTAACGATCGTGAGGAAAGCTGCAAACGCGAGTTCCATGATCTTCTACCTCCCGGTAGCCGAGCGGGGGTCGTGGCCTCCGCATCTCCTACAGGGATTGTGGCCCCGATCCGGGCGCAGCAGGTTCGGAGGCGGTTTCGGGCTTGTTAGGGTCTTGTTAGGCTCGCCGAAGGGGTATCCGGCTCGTATGTTCAGGCCACCGGCAGGCTGAAGCTGAAGGTCGTTCCGGACCGGGGCGCGGTTTCGACCTCGATGGTCGCGCCGTGGGCCTCGACGATCTCCCTGGCGATGGCGAGGCCGAGGCCGGTGCCGGTTCCTCCACGCGCCGAATCCGCACGGTAGAAGCGCTCGAAGACGCGCTCGACCTGCTCGGGCTCGATCCCCGGCCCCTCGTCGGTGACGCTAAGCCGCACGCGGACCTGAGCCGCCCGCGCGACGAGATGCACCGTCATGCCGTCGGCCGAGTGTTTGAGCGCGTTGTCGGTGAAGCTCAGGAGCACCTGCACGATCCTGTCGCGGTCCGCGAGCACCGTCACGTCGTCGTCGGGTGCATCCACCGCGATCTTCACGCCTGCCTGCTCGGCGAGCGTACGCATCACCCCAGCGACGTCGCCGAGAAGATCGGTCACGTAGACCGGCGCGCGCTTGAGTTCAAGACTTCCCGCATCGAGGCGCGCGAGCGTCAGGAGGTCGGCGACGAGGCGTCCGAGACGGTCGGCCTCGAGCTGCATCGTGTGGATGAAGTCGTCGCACACGTCAGGCACGTCCTTGGCGCCGTCGTCGAGCAGTTCGAGCATGCCCTTGATCGCGGCGATCGGCGTCCGCATCTCGTGGCTCGCGTCGGCGACGAACCGCGCCTGCGCCTCCTCCATCCGGTGCTGATCGGTTACATCGGCAAGTAGCAGCACGGCGCCCTCCACAGCGTCGTTGGTGCCGAGCAGCGGCGTGCAGTGAAGGCGGACCATCCGGTCGCCGAGCGAGACCGTCTCGACAGTGCTCTCCCCCTGAAGTGCGCTGCGCACCGCTCCGGTCACGCCGCCTTCCGCTGTGATCTCCTCGACCGGCACGCCGCGCGCCTTCTCCGCGCCGATACGCAGCAGACGCGCTGCCTCGGGATTGATCACCCGGACGACGCCTGTCGCGTCGAGGGCGAGAACGCCTTCGGCCATGGATTCGACCACTGCGGCGATCTGCTGTCGGCTCTCCTGGATCGCGCTGAAGGCCGCGCCGAGGTTGTATGCCATCTGGTTGTACGACTCGGCGAGGTCCTGGATCTCATCGGGAACGAAGCCTGCCTTGAGACGCTGCTCGAAGTCGCCTGCCGCCATCGCTGCAGCGGCCTCCGACATCGCGCGGATGCGCCTGCTCATGATCTCCGAGAACGTGAAGCCGAGCAGGCCGGCGATGGCGAGCGAGACCCAGAATGTCACCCACAGCCGGTCGCGCACCGAGCGGAGGATCGCGGCGGGCTGATCCGCGCTGCTTGCCGTGACGACGACGCCGGTAGGTCCACCGCCGGTTCCCGCGATGGGATGCGACGCGACGATCCATCCGTTGGTGCGCAGGTCGCTCGTCACGTGCGGCGTGTTCTGATCGAGGCCCCACAACAGCGCGGACTCCAGGACCGCGGCGGTCGGCGCGGTGTCGTAGGCCGATGCCACCAGTTCGCCCTCGGCGTTGTGCACCCAGATGCCGCCACCGTAGATGTCGCGGTATTCGCCGAGCACGGTCCGCACCTGCGCAGCGCCACCGACGCCGAGGGGGAGACTCGCTTCGAGACGCTGCGCAAGTGCCGAGGCGTTGCGCAGCTCGCTCGACTCCGTCATGCGCGTCAGCGTGGCCTTCAGCCCGGCCGAGAGCGACCCCGACAGGATCAGGATCGCGACCACGATGACGACGATGAACAGCTCGGTCTGCCACAGACGGATCGAGCCCCGGCGGCGGCCAGCCACGGCCTACGGTTCCCTCAGCCGGTAGCCGAACCCGCGAACGGTCAGCAGGTACGTGGGATTCTTGTGGTCGGCCTCGATCTTCTCGCGGATGTTGTGGACGTGGACGTCCACCGCCCGCTCGTCGCCGACAGGGTTCTCGTCCCACAGCGCCGAGAGGATCGCTGGCCGGGAGAACGCCTTGCCCGGGTGCCGCGCGAGGTGTAGCAGGATCCCGTACTCCGAGGTGGTGAGGTGCACCGGCTCGCCGCCGATCCTCACCTGGCGTGATTGCGTGTCGATCTCAAGGTCGCCGACCGCGATCCGCTCGGCCGGTGCGCCTTCCACCCGACGCAGTATCGCCTTGACGCGGCTGACGAGTTCGCGGGGCGAGAACGGCTTGGTGACGTAGTCGTCGGCGCCGAACTCGAGTCCGAGGATGCGGTCCACCTCGTCGCCGCGGGCCGAGAGCATGACGATAGGGACGCCCGAGATCGCGCGCAGGTCCCTGGCGATATCGAGTCCCGATTTGCCGGGCAGCATGACGTCAAGGATGACGAGATCCGGCTGTATCTGCTCGAAGATGAACTCGGCGCCACTGCCGTCACGGGCGACGTGGACCTCGTAGCCCGCCTCGGACAGCGCATACTCCACGATCTTGAGGATGGACTCCTCGTCGTCGACCACCAGGATCTTCTTCACGGGCGCGTACTCCTCGCAGGCGCGACACGGTCTCGTCAAGCATAGGTTACCGTCCCCGAAAGGCCGCAAACATAACCCTAACAAGACGCCAACGCTGCGTGAATCGTCGGTTTCTGGGGTACTGCTAGTGTCAGTGCCACTGACAGCGGCCACGGCGACGAGGGTGGTGTGAGCACCATAGAAGCGACGCTCGAGCACGGACCGTCTCACTCCCGGAAGTCGGCGTGTCGCACGGTACGTGCGAGGGCTGCGGTGCTCGTGCTCACCGCGGTCGCGCTGGCTCTGCTCTTCGCCCCCGGCGCGCTGGCGGGACAGTCGGCCACCGGGGAGCTCGCCTTCCACCCGTGCAGCCAATGCCATCCGGTCACGCTCGGCGCCGACGGTCAGCCGTTGCGCGCCCTGCCGATCGGCATGACGCAGCACGTCGTCGAACTCGAGGTTCACGACATCCTGGGCGAGGGCGACACCGCGTGCCTCGCGTGTCACGACGATCCATCGCGAAACCCCGGCATGCTGCTCCTCGCCGACGGCACGTTCGTCGACGTCACCGGTGACGTGTCACGCGTCTGCCAGCGGTGCCATTTCGAGAAGTATCGCGAATGGCAGGTGGGAGTCCACGGCAAGAACGAGCCGAAGTGTACCGCCGCCGGCTGTCACGACCCGCACACTCCGTCGTGGATCTACGTAGGTGCCCTGCCTCCGTTCCAGGGGACGGGGATGGAGGTTCGCGCGGTCGGGGAGTGGCTGCCGTTCAAGCCGCTGGCCGGACCGCCAACACCGCCGGCCGTTCTCACTCCGGCGTGGCTCGCGATAGTGACGGCGCTCGGCGCGGTCGTGTCCGCCGGTATGCTCGGTTACCTGATCCTGGGAAGGTTCAAGCGATGAGCGAAGACAGCACGCGATCCGCGGGACAGGCGCCTCTGGACCTGCCCGAGGGGTGCACCCTGTCCAGGAGGACCTTCCTCGGCGGCGTGGGCGCCACCGCCGGACTCGTTCTCGCCGGTGCGGTGCCTGCGCTCGTGTCCTCGGCGCAAGCCACCGAGGGCGGTGTCCCGGGAAACGAATCCCTGTCCGGTGTCCTCGAAGAGGACGGGGCGGTCAACTACCCCGGTAAGACAGTCCACTACGCCGAGCCGCCGGGCGACGAGAAGTGGGCGATGGTCATCGACGTCAAAGCGTGTATCGGCTGCCGCCGCTGCGTCTATGCATGCGTGAAGGAGAACAACATCGGCCGCAACTCGGGCTTCACCTACATCCAGGTGCTCGAGATGGACAAGGGCAAGGTCGATGTCGAGCACGCGAGCCTCGCCTACGAGCAGGGCGGCGATCCGGACAAGTGGTACATGCCGGTCCAGTGCATGCAGTGTGCGAAGCCCCCGTGCGTGTACGGCTGTCCGGTGACGGCGACGTGGCGCGATCCTGACGGAATCGTCGTCATCGACTACGAGAAGTGCATCGCGTGTCGCAACTGCATCGTCACGTGTCCGTACGGCGCCCGGCACTTCAACTGGGTAGAGCCGGAGGTCGCCGAGGCCGAGATCAACCCCGACGTGCCGCTGCACGAGAAGGCGGGCGTGATCGAGAAGTGCACGTTCTGCATCCACAGGACGCGTGAGGGCGGAACGACCGCGTGCACCGAGGCATGCCCGGTGGGCGCAAGGAAGTTCGGCGATCTCAACGACCCGGACAGTGAGGTCTCGATCCTGCTCAAGACACGCCGTGTCTGGCGTCTCAAGGAAGAGTACGGGACCGAACCGATGATCTGGTACGTGGGGTGATGCGACATGGCTGAGAAGGCGATATCGCGTCCCGGCGTGAAGCGCGTCATCGGTGTCGACCTCGACTTCGGTGCGCTCAGGACCGCCGGCCCGCGTTACTGGGCGTTCGTCTCGCTGCTCGTGACCGTCATCGGGCTCGGCGTCATGGCGTGGGGCACGCTGCTCACCCACGGCGGCTCGGTCATGGCGATGCGCGACAGCTACCCGTGGGGCCTGTGGTTCACCAACTACATGTACTACGTCGGCCTCTCGGCGGGCGGGCTCGTGGTCTACGCGAGCGTCCACCTGTTCAACGCCAAGCAGTTCGCGCCATTGTCGCGCCTTGCGGTACTGCAGGCCGGCGTGCTCGTCATGATGGCGCTGCTCGGCATCATCACGGACATGGAGCGCCCGTGGCGTGCGGTGTGGATGCTGCTCACGCCCAACTTCAACTCCCCGTTCATCTACACCGGTAGCGCGGCCAACATCTACATGATCATCTGCTTCGTCGATCTGTGGATACTCATCACCGGCAAAGGCGGGCACAAGCTGGCGCATCGGATGACGCTCATCGCGCTGCCGTTCGCCGTCTACCTCCACACCACGACGGCGTTCGTGCTCTCGCTCAACAAGTCGCGCGAGCTGTGGAACTCCGCGGTGATGGTGCCGATCTTCCTGACCTCTGCCACCGCCTCGGGCGTCGCGCTCCTGCTCATATGCGCATATGTCATGCAGCGCATCGGCGCGATGAAGTTCAAGCCGAGCATGTTCCGCAGTCTGTCGACGCTGCTCGCCACCGTGATCATCATCGACCTGTTCCTGCTCGCGGTGGAGATCCTGACCGTGTTCTGGCCGACATCGGCCAAGCCGGGACACGCGCTGCGCCTGGCCGAGTTCTTCACCGGGGAGTATGCGATCGCCTTCCTCCCCGTGCTCGTCCTCGGCCTCGGCGCTTTCGCGCTGCTTGCGGGACGATCGACACGACACCTGCCCGCAGTCCAGATCACCGCATCGTTGATGTACGTCGTGGCGATCTTCCTCAAGCGCTACTCGCTCATGGCCATGGGTTTCGCGGTCGATCCGCTCGGCCAGTACAGCGCGCCGTACCTGCCGAGTCTGGTGGAGGTCCTCATCGCACTCGGCCTGCTCGCGGTCGGTCTGCTCATCATGACGCTCTCGGCCAAGGTCCTGCCGCTCAGGGTGCCCGAGGAGGACAGCGCCGAGTCCGACCAGGTCGTGCTCGCGAGCCACGCGCCCGAGCAGGCGCTTGAGGTCGGGTGAGCCTTCGGTGAAGGCCCCCGGCACACGACCAGACTCCGTGACGCGCATGTACCGCTACGTTGGCGTGGCTGTCGCGGTCATCATCGCGGCGGCCATCGGCGGTGTGGCGGTGCCGCTGGTGGCAACGTCCACGCCGGAGTTCTTCTCGCGCTACCACCTGCTCGAGCGCCGCTACGTCAATCTTGAGGATTCGGCGCACGAGGGCATTGGATGCCGGACGTGCCACGAGACGCAGGCGCTCGTCAACGGCCTCGAGCTGGTGGCCGACTTCTACACGGGCCTGATCGAGACGACCGCGACTCCGCAGTACTTCACCTTCGACGCGCCCACCAATGACGCATGCCTGTCCTGTCACGTGAACGACTGGAGCATCGACGCGAGCCGCAACGCGCGGATCCCGCACCCCGCGCACGCGCGTGTCGCGAGTGAGACGCGGCCATGCACCGGCTGCCACAAGTGGACCGCGCACTTCGAGACGTACCTGGACAAGCACAAGGAGATGCCGTTCTCCGGTGTCTGTGTGGCGTACGGCTGCCATGTGGGCACGAAGTCCGCCGAGCAGTGCTACGACTGTCACCACGTGCTCCACGAGTCCAACGAGCAGTGGCGCACCGAACATCCCGCCGTGATCAGGGCAACCGGCCAGAACGCCTGCCTCGAAGGGTGTCACACGGTCGCCGAGTGTCAGCAGTGCCACACCACCGGCGAACGGCCGGTCTTCGACGGGCTGCCCATCGAGGTGAGCATGAAGTCGATCGAGGTCCTGCACGTGCGAGACGATTGGACCGAAGACTTCCACGGCACCGAGGCACTCAGGGGCCGCGACCGGTGTCTGCTCTGCCACCAGGACGAGGGTGAGTGTGGCGAATGTCACCGCGAACGTCCCGCGTTCCACGGACCGGCGACGGCGTGGATCGGCCGTCACAAGAACCACACCTCAGAACTGGACGATCCGCGCTGCATCGAGTGTCACGAGCAGGCGTACTGCGACGACTGCCACCGGCAGTTCAAGGAGATGGAGTAGAGGTGAGCCGCCGTCTGCTGATCGGGGGAGTGGCGGCAGTCGTGATTCTCGTGGTGCTCGCCATCCTCGTCCCCGTGATCTCCACGCTGCAGCCCGACTACTACCGGCGCTATCAGGCGCTCGGCCTGCGGATGGACCACTGGGAGACGTCGACACATTCGCGCATCTCGTGCGCCGGGTGCCACATCGAGCCCGGCTTCAGCGGAGTCGTGTCGTTCACCGCCGCGTCTGTCCCTGCGTTCTACTCCCAGCTCATCAGCGGTCCGGACGACACGAACCTGCTCAGGGCTCCTCGTCGGGTCGCGTGCCAGAAGTGCCATACGAGCTACCGGAGTGTTGCGCCGAGCGGCGACCTGCTCATCCCGCATCGCGCACACGTCGAGGTCCTCGGCATGGAATGTGTCACCTGTCACGAAGACCTCGTGCACTCGTTCAACCGGCGCGGGTTCAACCGCCCGGAGATGGAGACGTGTCTGGCGCTGTGCCACGACGGCGACTCGGCCACCGACGAGTGTATCAAGTGCCACACGCGCAAAGACGCTCCCGACACGCACATGGCCGAGGACTGGCTTGTGCTCCACGGGCAGATGGCCGAGTCCGAGGACTGTGGCGCCTGCCATGATTGGACGCCCGGCTACTGCGCCGAGTGTCACGAGAAGCGCCCCGCGTCGCACGTCGGCAACTGGAAGACGGGCCACGCGGTCAGTGCGCGCATCCGCGGCGACGGTTGCACCGTGTGCCACGGAGGCGAGGAGTTCTGCAACCAATGTCACTGATGAAGCGATACGCGCCCGGGGCGCTCGTGCGCGGTCGGCTCGCTCGAGCCGGTCTCGTGGTGTTGGCCGTGTTCGTCCTCATCATCCTCCCGGGCGTCTTAGCGTCGCGGCCGGGCTTCTTCAGCCGCTATCCTGCCCTCGGCGAGCAGTACGTCCCGTGGTCGTCGTCAACGCACCTGGAGGCTGGATGCGAAGGGTGTCATGTCCCGCCCGGGACGATCCCCCGGGCGCTTCACCGTGCGCGCCTGGTGGGGGAGTTCTACCTGTCGGTGGCGGCAGGGTCTCGCGAGCCGGGTTACTTTGCGACGCCCACCAACGATGCGTGCCTCGAGTGTCACAGCGATCTGCGCACGATCTCTCCCAAGGGTGACCTGCAGATCCCGCACCGCGCACACATCACGATCCTCAAGATGGACTGCGTCGAGTGCCACAACTACCTCGTGCATGAGTTGAGTCCCGAGGGCAAGCACACTCCGCCGATGATCGAGTGCCTCCGCTGCCACGACGGGGACGTCGCAAAAGACGCGTGCACGGCGTGTCACACGCAGAAGGCGGCGCCCGACAGCCACAGCACGGGCGACTGGCTCGTCACGCATGCTGCCGAAGCAGGTGACCCCGAGTGCGTCACCTGCCACAAGTGGAAAGAGGACTGGTGCGCTGACTGCCACCGGGACATCCCCCGCTCGCACACGAGCGACTGGCGCGCGATCCACGGTGACCGGGTTGCCGAGCATCGCAACTGCGAGGCCTGCCACGAGAGCGACTTCTGCGTGCGGTGTCACGGCGTCGTTCCGCCGCTGAACCTCGATCCGACCCTCGAACTCGTCGAGTAGGAGAGCCGCCGTGAAGGACGACGCACCGGTCACTGCAGACGAGTCGACGGCCGCGACGCCGCCTGGTGGTCGCGCGCGCGCTGTCCTTCGCTCCGTTCCCGCGACGGTGCGCATCGCCGTATCCGTCGTGGTCGGCATCCTGCTGCTCGCCATCGCCTTCGACCTCGGAACGTCCTCGCCCGCAGTGTGTTTCGCGTGCCATGAGATGGAACTGCGGGCGGCAAGCTGGGCCGAGTCCGCGCACACTGTCGTGACGTGCGTGAAGTGTCACCAGGCGCCCACCGAGTGGTACGAGTTGCCGACGAGGGTGGCCGGACGCGCCGCACTGCTCGCTCGCGACGTGGCGGCGCACGTCTCGGACGACTTCACCGACCCGGTGGACGCTCCCACGGCAGACGCGGAGCCGGTGTCCGATGGCGTGTGTCTGCAGTGTCACGACCCCAACCGCACGGCTACCTCGGGATACCGCATCCTGATCGACCACGTTGAGCACGCCAAGAGAAACGGCTCGTGCGTGTCGTGCCACGTGCGCACGGCGCATCCGTCGCCGACGCGCGGTGGCCCTCTGTCGCTCATGGGGCAGTGCTACACGTGTCACGGGACGCCGGAGTATCCCGACGCCGACACCGGGTGCGCCACGTGCCATCCCGCCGACTACGAACCACTGCCGCAGACGCACATGGCGTCTGCGTGGGCGCGCGGCCACGGGGATGTCTCCGAGGATGACGCGGCGCTGTGCACGATGTGCCACGAGCGAAGCTACTGCGACGACTGCCACGGACTTCCCATGCCACATCCCGAGAGGTGGTCTGCCGGAGCCGAAGGCCATGCGGTCGTGGCGCAGAGCGACCCCGAGGTGTGTGCGTCATGCCATAGCGGCGGACCGGATCTGTGCACGATGTGCCACCACACGTCGTATGAGCCTCTGACCGGCGCCTGGATCGAGCAGCACAGCGTCGAGGTCATCGACGAGGGCGCCGAGTACTGTCTGACATGCCATTCAGCTCCGTACTGCAGTTTCTGTCACACGCGCCTCGTCGAGAGCGATTGACAGAAGTAACGCTCGTCGGCCAGATTCGCAGGGCGCAGCGTCGGTCACCTCGCCTCTGGTATAGTTGTCCGGCGATTCTCACATGCGGGCGTGGCGGAACTGGCAGACGCGCCGGGTTTAGGTCCCGGTGGGGCAACTCGTGGAGGTTCGAGTCCTCTCGCCCGCACCACGCGAAGGCCCGCGGCCGCCTGCTGTGCCGCTCATATGACGCTTGGGACCACCGACAGGAGGACCGTTGCAGAGCTCCATCGAACACATCGACGAAGGTCAGATACGCATCACCGTGACCGTTCCGGCGGCCGATGTCGATCGCGAGATCGACGCCGCCTACAGCCGTGTCGGCTCGAAGCTGCGGATTCCCGGGTTCCGGCCCGGTAAGGCCCCGCGCCCGGTGATCGACACGCACGTTGGTCGGGATGCCGTGCTCGCCGAGGCCCAGGAGGAGATCGTCTCCACATCGTACGGCGCGGCGATCTCCGAGCAGGACTTGAGGACGTATGGCCAGCCGGACGTCGGTGAACTCGACATGGTCGAGCCCGGTGCCGACTTCACGTACACAGCCGAGGTGTACCTGAGGCCTGAGCTCCCGCTCACCGACTCCGAGGACTTCGCGGTGACCGTCCCGGCGCGTACCGCATCGGACCGTGAGGTGGACGTGCAGATCGAGCACGCACGCGAGCGCTTCGCCACCCTCGAGGTCGTCGAACGTCCGATCGAGGCGAATGACTTCGCGCTCATCTCCTTCGTAGGCACGGTCGACGGTGAGGAGTACGAGGGCAACAAGGTGGACAAGTACCTCTACGAGCTCGGCCGGGGCATGATGCCGCCCGAGTTCGACGAGGCGCTCCTCGGCGTGGCGCCCGGCGGTAGTGCCGTCGCTGAGTTCGTCATCCCCGACACGTCCTCGAACCAGGAGTTCGTAGGCAAGACAGCGCACTTCGATATCGAGGTCCATGAGGTCAAGGCGAAGATCCTGCCGGCGCTCGACGACGAGTTCGCAGCGAGTGTGGGCGGCTTCGACTCGTTCGAGGAGTACCGCACCGACGTCCGCGAGAAGCTCGACTCGGCTAAGGCCACCGGCTTCGACCACAAGGTCGAGGTCGAGTCGCTCCGCGCGCTCGTCGAGCGGCTCGACGGTGAGGTGCCCGACGAGATGGTGCTGAGCCGCGCTGCCTCGATGACGCGCGAGTTCTTCGAGAGCCTTGAGGATCGCGGTATCAGCCTGCAGCAGTACGTCGAGGCCACTGGGGCCGACCCGGAGCAGATCCAGGCTGACCTCAAGGTCCAGGCCGCCATGCGCGTGGCCGAGGAACTCGCCCTCGAGTCGCTGTTCCGGGCCCGTGGCTTCGAGGTTGCCGACACCGACCTGGACGAAGCGATCCTCGAACTCGTCAAGGGCGATGAGTTCCAGGCCCGGCAGATGCGAGAGAGTCTGGCGGCCAACGGCGCGCTGCCGATCCTGCGCGAGCAGATCATGCACCGCCGGGCGCTCGCCTGGCTTATGGAGAACACCGTCGTCACAGAAGAGGAGCCGTCATGAGTCACCAGGCCAAAGGGCTCATCATCCCGAGCGTCATCGAACAGACGTCCCGGGGGGAGCGCTTCTACGACATCTATTCGCGTCTGCTCTCCGAGCGTGTGGTCTTCATCGGCCAGGAGATCGAGGACGTGAGCGCCAACATCGTCATCGCCCAGCTCCTGCACCTCGAGGCCGAGGATCCAGAGAAGGACATCCAGCTCTACATCAACTCACCCGGCGGCTCGGTCACGGCCGGACTCGCCATCTACGACACGATGCAGTACATCCGCTGCGACGTGGCCACGATCTGTATCGGCCAGTGTGCGTCGATGGCGGCGGTCCTGCTCGCCTCCGGCGCGGCCGGTAAGCGCGCGGCGCTCTCCAACGGCCGAATTCTGATCCATCAGCCGTGGGGCGGTACGCAGGGCCAGGTCACCGACATCGAGATCCAGGCCAAGGAGATGCTGCGCCTGCGATCGACGCTCGACGACATCCTCGCGCACCACACCGGGCAGGACGCGGCCAGGATCCACGTAGACACCGAGCGCGACAACATCATGACCGCCGGGGAGGCCAAGGCCTACGGGCTGGTCGACGAGGTGTTCACGACGCGCACCACGAAGGAGAGCTAGGCGTGCCGACCGATCGTACCGAGGGGAGCGACAGGCTCCTGTGCTCGTTTTGCGGCAAGCCGCAGCATCAGGTCCGCAAGTTGATCGCCGGACCGGGTGTCTACATCTGCGACGAGTGCGTCGAGTTGTGCAACGACATCGTCGATGAGGCCCAGGAGGAGACATCGGCGGAACTTATCGACGCCGAGGACCTGCCCACACCACGGGAGATCCTCGCGAGTCTGGACGCGTACGTCGTGGGTCAGGATCAGGCGAAGAAGTCGCTTGCGGTCGCGGTCTACAACCACTACAAGCGGATGCGGTGTCAGGCGGACACCGGCGATGAGGTCGAGATCGCCAAGAGCAACATCCTGCTGCTCGGACCCACGGGTTGCGGCAAGACCCTGCTCGCCCAGACACTTGCCCGCATCCTGAAGGTTCCGTTCGCCATCGCGGACGCCACCACGCTCACCGAGGCGGGATACGTCGGCGAGGATGTCGAGAACATCTTGCTCAAGCTCATCACGGCCGCCGACTTCGATGTCGAGCGCGCCCAGGTAGGCATCGTCTACATCGACGAGATCGACAAGATCGCGCGCAAGGCGGAGAACCTCTCCATCACGCGCGACGTGTCGGGCGAGGGCGTCCAGCAGGCGCTGCTCAAGATCATCGAGGGCACCGAGGCCGCGGTCCCGCCGCAGGGCGGGCGCAAGCATCCACAACAGGAGCTCATCCGCATCGACACCACCAACGTGCTCTTCATCCTCGGCGGCGCCTTCGTGGGTCTCGAGAAGATCATCGGCGACCGCGTCGGCAAGAAGGGCGTCGGCTTCGGCGCTGAGCTGGCCGACTCTACCAAGCACGATACGGGAACGATGCTTCCGCAGGTCCTGCCCGAGGACCTTCACCGCTTCGGTCTCATACCCGAGTTCGTCGGTCGCATCCCCGTGGTCGCCCATGTCGAGGAGCTCACCGAGGCCGAGCTCGTGCGTATCCTGACCGAGCCCAAGAACGCGCTTGTGCGTCAGTACGAGCGGCTCTTCTCCATGGAGAACGTCGACCTCGTTTTCACACCCGAAGCACTCCACGAGATCGCTACCCAGGCCATCGCCCGCCAGACGGGTGCGCGCGGGCTGCGTTCGATCATGGAGTCCTTGCTGCTCGACTCGATGTACGAGTTGCCGAGTCGCATCGACGTCGACCGGGTGACGATCACGGAAGACGTCGTGCAAGGGAGAGCAGAGCCGGTCCTCACACTGCGCGGGGCGAAGGACGCCACCGCCTGAAGCGGCGCCGCGCTACGAGTTGCCGAGGACCTCGTCGGCCCGTTCGACCTGGCTCGGGTAGAGATCCTTCGGAACGGCATCCCGGCCGAGGACCCGGAAGACCATGTGCCGGGCGCAGTGGACGTTGCTCCCGGTGCAGTATCGCGCCTTGATGATGTTCGACATCGACGGCATCTCGGCCATCTGGTCGTTGAAGAAGGGACAGGTCTTCAGGCACTCGCACTCGGCCATGGCTCTCACGCTCCTTATCGGTAAGCACGTGCTCGTGTTCACAATGAGAGTATCGGCATTCGTGCACGATTCCTCACGCCTTTCTCTGAGCAGTCTTCGCGTGAGCGGTCCGGCCGTTTGTCGTAGAATCCTCGCATCGCCAATCGGGAAGGACGTCACCCGCTCATGAGCCAGTTGCCGCCGGCATACGACCCCGACGCGGTCGAAGGTCCCGTCTCCGCCAGCTGGGCCGAGGGCCGCTACTTCGAGCAGCCTGTCGGGGGTGAGGCGCCGTTCACGGTGGTCATCCCGCCGCCCAACGTCACGGGATCGCTGCACATGGGCCACGCGCTCAACAACACCATCCAGGATGTCGTCATCAGGCGCTCGCGCATGACCGGTCGGCCCACTCGCTGGGTGGTCGGCACCGACCATGCCGGCATTGCGACCCAGAACAAGGTCGAGCAGAAGCTTGCCGCGGTCGGCAAGTCGCGTCACGACGTCGGGCGCGAGGCGTTCATCGAGATGTGCTGGGAGTGGCGACGCGAGCACGGCAGCATCATCATCGAGCAACTCAGGCGTATGGGCTGCAGCTGCGACTACGCCGACGAGCACTTCACGATGGATCCGGGCTATCGCCGCGCGGTCCGCAGGGTATTCGTCGAGTGGTTCGAGCGCGGTCTCATCTACCGTGGCAAGCGCATCATCAACTGGTGCCCGCGCTGTTCAACCGCGCTCTCGGACATCGAGGTCGAGCACGAGGAGCTCGATGGCCACCTCTGGCACATCCGTTACCCTCTGTCCGCTCCCGTCGGCGGCCGTGACCACGTCGTCGTTGCCACGACCCGGCCCGAGACCATGCTCGGCGACACGTGCGTCGCCGTGCACCCGGACGACGAACGTTACGCCGCGCTGGTGGGCGCGAGTGTGGTGCTGCCGCTCATGGACCGCGAGATACCGATCGTGGCCGACGCGTTCGTCGACCCGGCGTTCGGAACGGGCGCGGTCAAGGTGACGCCCGCGCACGACCCGAACGACTTCGAGATCGGCGAGCGCCACGACTGCGCGAAGGTGAACATCCTCAACGCGGACGCCACCATAAGCCGCGAGGGCGGCCCGTACGCCGGACTCGATCGGTACGAGGCGCGCAAGCGGATCGTCGCCGATCTCGATGCGGCCGGGCTGCTCGTGGGTACCGATGACCACGTGCATGCGGTCGGCCACTGCTACCGCTGCCACACCGTGGTGGAGCCCTGGCTCTCGGACCAGTGGTTCGTGGATATGAAGCCGCTTGCGGCGCCTGCCATCGAGGCGGTCCGCGACGGGCGCGTGGTGTTCCATCCGCGCCGGTGGGAGAACGTGTACTTCCACTGGATGGAGAACATCCGCGACTGGTGCGTCTCGCGGCAGCTGTGGTGGGGCCACCAGATCCCGGTCTTCTACTGCGACGCGTGCGGTCTCACCAAGGCGAGCATGAATGACCTCGAGGTGTGTCCCGAGTGTGCGGGGCCGGTGCGTCAGGACCCCGACGTGCTCGATACCTGGTTCTCGTCGCAACTCTGGCCGTTTGCCACCCTCGGTTGGCCGGACGACACGCCCGAACTCGGCTTCTTCTACCCCACGACGGTGCTTTCGACCGCGCGTGACATCCTGTTCCTCTGGGTCGCGCGCATGATCATGAGCGGGCTGGACTTCGTAGGCGACGTCCCGTACCGCGACGTCATCATCCACCCCACGGTCTTCAACGCCGAGGGCAAGCGCATGAGCAAGTCGCTCGGCACCGGCATCGACCCGCTCGATCTCATGGCCCACTACGGCGCTGACGGCATGCGGTTCGGCCTGATGCTGCAGGTCACGGGCAATCAGGACATCAAGTTCGCCGAGGAGAAACTCGCGTCGAGCCGCAACTTCGCCAACAAGATCTGGAATGCGAGCCGCTTCGTGCTCATGAACCTTGGTGACGATTTCACGCCCGCCGAGCCGCGAGTCGAGACGGTCGCCGACGCGTGGATCCTCTCGCGGCTGGCCGACTTGGCGGCGCGCGTGGACGAGGGCCTCGTCGGCTACGAGTTCGGCGAGACCGCCCGGGCGCTCTACGACTTCTTCTGGAACGAGTTCTGCGACTGGTACATCGAGCTTGCCAAGCCGAGGCTGGTCGCCGGCGGCGCTGTACGCGAGGGCGTACTCGCCAACCTCGTCTTCGTGCTGGACACTGCGCTTCGGCTGCTCCATCCGATGATGCCGTTCGTGACCGAGGAGATCTGGGGTCGTCTGCCGCTGGCCGGATCGGACCGGGCCCCCGCGCTCATGGTCGCCGCATGGCCCGACGCCGCCGTGCTCGCGCGCTTCCGTGATGAGGATGCCGAGCGGTCGATCGGGCTGCTGCGCGAACTCGTGACCGCCGTGCGCGCGGTGCGCGCCCGCTACTCTGTCTCGCCGAAGGTACGACTCGCGGTGACGGTCAAGGCGCCAGGTGCCGAGGGGATGGTGCTGGCATCGATGGCTGACGACATCCGCTCGCTCGCCGGTATCGGTGAGCTCGCGATCGAGGCCGACGCGGTGAAGCCTCCGCACGCGGCTGTCGCGGTGGCAGCCGGAAGCGAGGTGTACATCTCCCTCGAGGGGCTCGTTGACTTCGCCGCCGAGCGTGCGCGGGTCTCCGCCGAGCTCGCGCGTACCGAAGACGAGCTCGCGCGCGTGAGGAAGAAGCTCTCCAACGAAGGGTACCTGGCAAAGGCTGCACCGGAGATCATCGAGAAGGACCGCGCGAAGGCGGCCGACCTCTCGGCTATCGTCGCCACGCTGTCCGCGCAACTCGGCGAACTCGCGGACTGAACGCGCATGTCCCGCGAGCCGATGAGCGAGGCCGAGGCGACGGCGGTCCTCGCCGCCGCCGCGCGTTTCGGCATCAATCCCTCGCTTCACACGATCACGCGGCTGTGCGAGGCGCTCGGTGAGCCACAGCGCGCGTATCGGGTCGTGCAGGTTGGCGGCACGAACGGCAAAGGCTCCACGGTCCGGATGACGGACGCGCTGCTGCGCGCTCACGGGCAGCGCTCGGGAGCCTTCGTCAGTCCGCAGATGCACTCGCTGACCGAGCATGTCCTCATCGACGGCGCGCCCGTACCCGGCGATCTGTTCGCCGCAGGGGTGTCGGCGGCGGTGTCGGCGGCCGCGGCGCTCGGCGACAGTCTGCCTGAGCCTCCGACGCAGTTCGAGCTCCTGACCGCCGCTGCGCTGTGGATCCTGCGCGAGGCCGGCGTCGGTTGGGGCGTGCTCGAGGTGGGTATGGGCGGGCGTTGGGACTCGACGAGCGTCTCGGCACCCGAGGTCTCGGTCGTGACGTCGGTAGGACTCGACCACGTCGACTACCTCGGCCCCACGCTCGAGCGGATCGCGTGGGACAAGGCGCACATCATCCGGCATGGGGGGCTGGCGGTACTCGGTCCCGGGACCGAGGAGACCGATGAGGTCTTTGCCGAGCGTGCCCGGAACATCGGCGCGCGGCTGGTGCGCGTGCGCGAGGACGTCGCTGACGCCGATGTGAGTTTCACGGTGACGCGACATATGCAGACACCCGACGGCGTCACCGAGATCGAGACATCCGTCCTCGGCGAGACGTACGGCCCGCTGTCGGTCAGCGGTCCGGCGTATCAGGCCGCAAACGCCGTGTGCGCACTTTCCGCGGTCCGGCTGGCCCTGGGCGGCCCGCTCGACGTGCACGCCACTCGCTCAGCGCTCGGCGGACTGCGTGTCGCCGGCCGGTTCGAGGTGCTCGCGCGCCAGCCGTGGGTGATCGCCGATGTCGCTCACAACGCGGGCGGTGCGCGGGTGCTCGCCGAGGCGGTGGCTCGCGCGTTCGGTCGAAGGCCGGTCACCGTCGTGATCGGCATGCTCACCGACAAGGACGCCGCAGCGGTGGTCTCCGTCCTCGCGCCGGTGGCCGCGCGCTTCGTCGTGACGGCTCCCGACTCACCACGCGCGCTCGACGCGCGTGTACTCGTCGAGATGGTCGAAGACGTCACCGGGACCGGGCCGGTGGTGTGTCCCGACGTAGCCGGGGCGGTCGCCGCCGCGCGCGAGTCGGGCTCACCCGTCCTCGTGACCGGCAGCGTGGTGACCGTCGCTGAGGCCCGCGTCGCATGCGGGGTGTATCCGGGCTAGGGAACCGAAGGGCAGGACAGCATGCCGGACGTCTTCGCCGTAGTGCAATGCCGCAACCGAGGGGCCGTACCCGCGATCGAACGCGAGCCGATCGATGTCGCAGCCCGCCTCCACGTGATGACCAACGGCTTTCGGACCGTCTTCGGTCGTGTCTTCGCAGCGGTATGGGAACTCGGCGACTGTCCCGCCACGTTGCGCTGGCTCGATGAGGACGTCCGGGTCGGCGAGGCGTACCTCGCGCATAGCGATGCGGGCAGGCTCGAGGGTCTCGAGGGCGACAACTGGTTGCTCGTGCTCCGGCTCGAGGTCGACGGGGACGCGCAGGCCGTTCGGGACCGCATGAACGATGTCCGCGCGACCCGGGGTGCCGGAGTCGATCGCGCTATCTTCCAGGAGCTTGCCGACGCACTCGGAGAGTGCGAGGCGACGCGGCTGTTCGGGCAGCTCACCTTCGAGGTGCCGGACACCAAACTGAGCGCGCTGCAGCCGTCTGATGAGGCGCGCATCGCAATGCCGCTGCTGGTGGCCTTCTACTACCTCGGACTCATGATCGTCCACCGGATCGACCGCGATCAGGTTCGCGCCGAGATGCCGATCGAGCCGGGCTATGTGGACGAGGCGAGTGTGGATGCGATCGCCAAGACGCGGGTCAGGCTCGCCAACGTGAACCGCTTCTTCCTGACCACGAACCGGTCGCAGCTTCCCGAGGTCAGGGACGTGTGCGTTGCGATCGCCGAGAGGATGAATCTTGCGGGCCGGTACGAGCGGCAGGTCACGATACATCACGACATGGAGCGTCACCTCGACAATATCGCCCAGATCGCGCAGGTGCGGAGTTCGCGGGAGACGCAGGCGGCGAGCGAACGCACCAACAGCGTGCTGTTCTACCTCACCATCATCGGTCTGCCGCTTGCGGTCTTCAGCGCCGTGATGACCTTCAGTCTCGATGCGCCGCTCGTGCGCGACCCCGACCGGTGGCCGACGTGGGCGACCTTCCTTGTGGCGCTCGGGGCGAGCGCGAGCGTCTCGCTCATACTGCTCGGGGTGATGGTCTTCATCGCCAACGGACGTCGGCGCGCATGCGACGTACCGGGCGAATCAGCGATAGAGGGCCGGGGCAGCGCACGGAAGCAGGGCGCTCGGTCTAGCCGATCCGCCGGTTGGCGCCGTCGACCTTGACGACGAGAGGCTCCCAGGCGCGCGCTGTCTCGTCGGCCACGTCAGCGAAGGTCGCAACGATGACGAGGTCACCGATGCTCACGAGGTGGGCTGCCGCCCCGTTGACGCACATCACGCCGGAGCCCGGCTCGCCGGCGATTGCGTACGTCTCGAACCGGCTGCCGTTGGTCACATCCCAGACCCAGACCGCCTCGTGCTCGAGGATGTCGGCCGCCGCCATGAGGTCGGCGTCGACCGTGATGCTGCCCTCGTAGTCGACGTTGGCGTCGGTCAGCGTGGCGCGGTGTATCTTGCTCTTGAGCATGCGGCGGATCATCTTCTGGCATCCATCCTCGATCGTGTGGTTCGCCCGCACATGATACACGCCTCGCGCGTTCACGTCAGGCGGACCGGTCAGATGCCGCATGACGCTCATCTGATAGAATCCCCGTAGTCTTGTGTGCGGTGGCGGCCGAGGGGGTCGACATGCCGCTCGAATCCCGGAAGGGGACGGAATGGACGGACTGTTCGGCGAGATCCTCGGCCCGATATTGAGCAACCCGCTCGTGTCTCTGTTCAAGAACCTCTGCACGCTGTTCCTCATCGTCTTCTGGGCGGCGCTCGTCTTCTGGACGTGGCGTGATGCCGAGCGTCGGGGTGCCATGCCGTGGTTCTGGGCGCTCGTCGTCGTGCTGTTCAACATCTTCGGCTGGGCGATCTACCTGGTGGTCCGTCCTCCGGAACTCGCCGATGACGCCCACGAGCGTGACCTCGAGATACGCGCACGGGAAGTCGAGCTGCTCAAAGGCGGTGCGACGTGTCCGTCATGCGTGAAGCCCATCGAGCCCGACTACCTGATCTGCCCGACGTGTATGAAGAAGCTGCGCAAGGAGTGCGTGAACTGCGAGCGCCCCTTGAAGCTCGAGTGGACGGTCTGTCCGTACTGCAAGACGAAACAGTGACCGTCCGCCCGCTGCGAGCGGGCGTAGCCGGTCCCTGAAAGGAATGCGCATGCCCGAGATCTCGGTCACGCTGCCCGACGGCAGCGTCAAGAGTGTCGCCGAGGGCGCAACCGTCCACGACGTTGCCGCGGCCATCGGTCCCAGACTCGTCGCGGCCGCCATCGCGGGCCGCATCGACGGTCGCCTTGTGGACACGTGGACCGTCGTCCCAGACGCAGCGGCAGTCGAGATCGTGACCGACCGCGATCCCGTCGCGCTCGAGATACTCCGCCACTCCGCAGCGCACGTGATGGCCGAGGCGGTCAAGCAGCTGTTCCCGCTCGCGAAGTTCGGCATCGGGCCGTCGGTCGAGGACGGGTTCTACTACGACATCGAGATCGATCGGACGTTCACCCCCGACGATCTTGCCGCCATCGACGAGCGCATGCGGGCGATCGTCGCAGAGGAGCAACCGTTCCGGCGCATCGAACTCGATCGACTCTCGGCCCACGATGCGTTCGAGGGGCAGCCGTACAAGCGCGAGCTCATCGCCGGGCTGCCGGATGACGAGATCATCTCCACGTATACCCAGGGCATCTTCACGGACTTGTGCCGCGGTCCGCATGTGCCGCACACGGGCTGGATCAAGGCGTTCAAGCTCATGAAGATCGCCGGCGCCTACTGGCGCGGCGATTCGTCGCGCCCGATGCTGCAGCGCATCTACGGCACCGCGTGGTTCTCGGACAAGGACCTTGAGGCGTATCTGACCCGCCTGGAGGAGGCCGAGAAGCGCGATCATCGCAAGCTGGGTCGCGAGCTCGACCTGTTCCACTTCGACGAACTCGCTGGTAGCGGGCTGGTCTTCTACCACCCGAAGGGCGCGCGCGTGCTGCACGAGCTCATCGAGTGGCTCTCCGCCGACCTGTACGACCGCGGCTATGAGGAGATCAGGACGCCGCACATCTACAAGGCCGATGTGTGGCGCACCAGCGGGCACTGGGACTTCTATCAGGAGAACATGTATCCCTTCCAGATCGATGAGGGGGAGGGCAAGGAGCCCACGGACTACGCCGTCAAGCCGATGAACTGCCCCGGCGCACTCCTTGTCTACCGCGCGGACCTTCGTTCGTATCGTGACCTGCCCATGCGCCTGTTCGAGTTCGGCACCGTCTACCGTCACGAGAAGAGCGGCGTGGTTCACGGACTGATGCGCGCGCGCGGCTTCACGCAAGATGACGCGCATATCTTCTGCACGAGTGAGCAGATAGTGCCCGAGGTCAAAGCGATGCTCGACATCGTCAAGTTCATCATGGATACCTTCGGTTTCGAGTACACCGCGGAGGTCTCGACCAAGCCCGAGAAGTCGGTGGGCAGCGATGCCGATTGGGACGTGGCCACCAGGGCGCTCATGACTGCGCTCGACGAGTGGGGTCTGGCCTATCAGATCAACGAAGGCGACGGCGCTTTCTACGGGCCGAAGATCGATATCAAGGTCAAGGACGCCATCGGCCGTATCTGGCAGCTCTCCACCATCCAGGTGGACTTCAACAATCCCGAGCGTTTCGGCATCACGTACCGCACTCCCGAGAACACCGAGGAGCAGCCGTTCATGCTGCATCGTGCCATCTTCGGCTCGATGGAGCGCTTCTTCGGCATCCTGATCGAGCACACCGCCGGTGCGTTTCCCACGTGGCTCGCGCCGATCCAGGCTGTCATCATCCCGATCGCCGATCGGCATCTCGGGCACTGTGAAGCCGTACGGACGCGGCTCCGGAAGGCCGGCGTGCGCGCAGAGGTCTACGCCGAGAACGAGCCGATGCGCGTCAAGATCGCCAAGGCTCAACAGCAGAAGGTGCCGTATATGCTCGTGGTGGGGGACAAGGAGATCGAGGCCGACACCGTGGGTGTGCGAGAGCGCACCGAAGGTGACATCGGCGCGATGGGCGTCGAGGAGTTCGCGGCGCGCGTGCGCGCGGAGCGCCCGTAGCACGACGCGCGTCAGTATCGGGGGAATACGTGGGCTGGCTCGTTCCGTCCATCGTGGCGTCACTGGCCGGGGGTGTCATCCTCGCGTCGGTGTTCACCTACCTTGCGGTCACCGGTCGCGAGAGGTTCATGCGCCATTGGGCGGTGGCGTGGGCGCTGTTCGTCGTCCGGCTGGTGTTCGATCTTGTGGACGTTCTGGTGCCCGGCGGGTCGCACCTTGCCGTGCTGCTCTCTCACGCGGCAGGCATCGCGTACGGCCTGCTCCTGCTGGCGGGCACGACCCTCTTCCTGGGCCAACGCCTGCCGCGCGGGGCACTCGTGGTTGCGGGTGTGTCGGGGTTCGTGCTGACCGCCGTCGCATCGTGGCTCGGGGCACCGGCTTCGCTGGCATCGGTTCCCTCGTACGCGATCCAAGGCGTCGCGCACATCGTCACCGGCGTGGCGTGGTGGCAGTCCCGGTCGGCGATCGGACCGTGGCCTCGCGTCACGGCGGTCGTCTTCCTGGCGGGGGGTCTCCACAAGCTCGACTATCCGCTGTTGAGGTATCTCCCCGCGATCGCCCCCGTCGGATTCATGCTGAGTGCCGGGCTGTCGTTCACGATCGCTGTGGCGGTCCTCGTCAGCTACTTCGAAAGCACGCGCCAGCTGCTCGAGAGCAGCGAGGCCCGATACCGTGCGCTGTTCGAGGACAGTGCATCGGTCATGCTCGTGATCGACCCCGCCGGCGGGCGCATCGTGGATGCCAATCTGAGTGCGGAGCGTTACTACGGATGGAGTCGCGATGAACTCCGCTCGATGAGGATAGGCGACATCAACACGCTGGCGCCGGATGAGATCGCCGCTGAGATGGCTGCGGCACGAGAGTCCCGAAGGACATTCTTCCAGTTCCGCCACCGTCTTGCCTCAGGCGACGTCCGCGACGTGGAGGTGTTCTCCGGGCCGGTCATCGGCGAAGCGGGGGAGCTTCTCTATTCGATCGTCCACGATGTGACCATGCGCGTGGAGGCTGAGCGGGCTCTCTCGGTCTACCAGCGCGAGCTCGAGGATCAGGTCGAGGCACGGACCACGGAGCTTCAGGCGCTCAACCGGGAACTGGAGGCGGCGAACCGGGCCAAGGACGACTTCCTCACCTCGATGAGCCACGAACTCCGCACGCCGCTCAACTCGGTCATCGGGTTCGCGCACATCCTCCGGCAGGAGATGCCGGGGCCGCTCAACGCCGAGCAGGCACGTCAGGTGGCAATGATCGAGCGCGCCGGGCAGCACCTGCTCGCCCTCGTGAACGATATCCTGGACCTCTCGCGCATCGAGAGCGGCGCGGTCCATGTGCATCTTGCGCCGCTCGACATAGCTGCACTGGCGGCCGAGGTCGCCGAAGCGGGCACCCCGATGGCCGACGAACGCGGTCTGTCGGTCCTGGTCGAGGCGGAGAGCGTGCCTATGGTGACGACCGATGCGCACCTTGTGGAGCAGATCCTGTGGAACCTCATCGGTAATGCCATCAAGTACACCGATGGAGGCCAGGTCGCCGTGAAGGTGAACTCGCCGAACGGTCACGTGACTGTCTCGGTGACCGATACCGGGCCGGGCATGACGCCCGCCGAACTCGAACGCGCCTTCGAGCGGTTCGGGCGATTGCGCGGACCCGGCGGGGCAGGAGGCACCGGGCTGGGCCTGTCGATCGCTCGCAGTCTTGCGGAGCACCTTGGCGGTGAGCTCGTGGTCTCAAGCACTCCCGGCATAGGATCGACCTTCGCGTTCCGACTGCCGCTCGAGGCGCCTGCAGAGCCGGGTGCGTGAGCCGCTGCTGGACACCCCGGTCGGCGCTCGTTATAATCGCGGAGCTTACAACCGCATATGCATGAAGCGGGACCCCTTCCCAGTAGACGGGTCGAGATCGGTCCCCACCTGTCGGCGCACGAACGTGCAGCTGTCTGGTCTGAAGAGCGAGCGGGCGTGCGAGTACGCCCGGTTCGTGCTTGGACGTCCCGACGGCAGCGCCGCGGGGCGTTTTTCGATTACGGGGCGGTGGGCGCCCCCATCTCACGGAGGTGAAGCGTATCAGCACGACAGAGCCGAGGCTCAACGATCGAATCAGGGCCCAGCGCTGCAGGCTCATCGCTGAGGACGGCGAGCAACTCGGCATCTTCATGATGTCCGACGCCCTTAGGATGGCCGATGACCAGGTGCTCGACCTGGTGGAGATCGCACCGAACGCCGACCCACCGGTCTGCAAGATCATGGACTACGGCAAGTACCGGTACGAGCAGGAGCAGAAGGCCAAGCAGGCCCGGAAGCACCAGACGCGGGTCGAGATCAAAGAGATCAAGTTCCGGCCCAAGATCGACAAGCACGACTACGAGACCAAGAAGAAGCACGTCGTGCGCTTCCTGGAGGCCGGGGCGAAGGTCAAGGTCACGATCATGTTCCGGGGCCGCGAGATGGTCCATGCCGAGCGCGGACTGGCCATCCTCGAGCGACTGGAAGCCGACATCGTCGATCTCGGCTTTGTCGAGTCCAAGCCCAAACTCGAGGGCCGCAACATGTTCATGTTGGTCGCGCCGCACAAGAAGGAGCCGGTGAAGGCCAAGCCGGTCAAGGACGAGAACGCGGACGAGGCGCCTGAGGCGGCGCCGGCCGCGGACGAATAGGAGATGACGCGATGCCGAAGATGAAGACACACAAAGGCACGGCGAAGCGGTTCAAGCTTACCGGCACCGGCAAGATCAAGCGTGCGAAGGCCTTCAAGAGCCACATCCTCGAGAAGAAGAGCCCCAAGCGCAAGCGCGGATTCCGCCAGGACGGACTCGTTCACGAGTCCGACGTGAAGGTCATAAAGAAGCAGCTGGGCATCGGCTAGACCGAAGCTCGCCCGTTCTCCAAGGAGTGATCGAAGATGCCCAGGGTGAAGCGTGCAGTCACCGCCAAGAAGAAGCGCCGTACCGTTCTCGCGCAGGCGAAGGGGTACTATGGCGACCGTAGCCGTCGCTACAAGAGTGCCAAGGAGCAGGTGCAGCACTCGCTGCAGTACGCATACCGCGATCGCCGCAACAAGAAGCGCGAGATCCGCCGCCTGTGGATCACCCGCATAAACGCTGCGGCGCGCCTCCACGGTCTGTCGTACTCGGTGTTCATGAACGGCCTCAAGAAGGCCGGTGTCGTGGTCGACCGCAAGATCCTTGCGGATATGGCCGTCAACGACCCCGCGGCGTTCGCGAAGTTGGCCGAGGTCGCCAAGCAGGCCCAGGCCGCGTAAGGTTCCCGAATCCGATCGATAGCGAGCGCCCGGCGCTCGCACGTATCCCCGAAGACCTCGCTGTGTGCGGGGTCTTCGTGCGTCCGGGCGCCGCCGGCGCGATTAGGCCGTGGCCCACAACCCGTTTCGGTGCGGGTAAGCCGCACCCGCCATGATGTCCGTCGCGGGGCCCCGCGGCCAGAATCGGAAACGCCGTCTCCCCTCGGCGGCACACGATGTGAGGAGGAGACATGAAGCGACTGCTTGTTGCGACGGCGCTTGTGGCCACGGTCCTGTCGGCGGGAGGCGCACGCGCATACTTCACTGCTCAGACAGAGATCAAGGACAACGTCATCACCGCAGGGACGGTAGCGCTCACCGTCGAGCCTGCCGAGGCAGCGCTGACCGTGGGGCCCGTTGCGCCCGGTGAGACCATCACGCGGACCGTTGACGTGAAGAACACGGGCGTTCTCGGGTTCGACGCGGTCACGACCGTCGCCAAAAAGGCCGGGTATACGGACCTGTGGAACGCCCTTGCCTGTCGTGTCACGTGCGACGGCACACAGGTGTACGACGGACCACTGGCCACCATGCGGACGCTGCCTATCCGGGTGGCGCCGGGCCAGACGGCGCGGGTCACCTACGCGATCGGGCTGCCGGCCGAGGCAGGCAACGATCTCCAGGGCGACTACGTCCGGGCTTCCCTGTACGTCGATGTCGAACAAGCCCACTGACGCGCCGTATGCGCGGTTGCGTCGCGGGCTCGGGCTCACGCTCGGGCTGGTGATGCTGGCGTGCGCGTGGTGTCATGGCGTGCTGTACGTGGAGGGCGGGTCAATGATGCCGTCGCTCCATCCGGGTGACGTGATCGTCTACCGCAGGTACGGTGCGATGCCGCGTGCGAGTGAGCTTGCGGTCTTCGAGCACAGGGGCAGCGTTGTCGTCCACCGCGTGGCGGCGCTCTTGCGTGACGGCAGGATCCGGACGCGGGGAGACGCCAACGGCTCGGTCGACTTCGAGCCGGTCGATCCGGAAGCTGTGGTCGGCACCGTGGTGCTGGTCGTACCCACCGGGCGGCTTGCGGGTCGTCTGGTCGCCTCGGCACCATGATGCTAGACTGTCGTCTCAATCGCACACGAGGCGATGACGGAGAGGCGTGGCGCATGAAGTGTCCGCTCGCCAGGGAGGGGTCGCGAGACTGGGACGACCCCGGGCGGTGGCGTCACGGTTCACTCCATCAGCCGCGACCTGAACCGGCCGATGTGGCCGCAGTAGGGAAGCCGGAGCCCCCGTTACCGGGCAGCCGGATCGATGATCCGGTCCACGGCCGTGTCGCAACGGCTGCGGAGTGAGAGGGCCGGAGGTCTCGGCCAAACAAGGTGGTACCGCGGGAGCCGTTCCCGTCCTTGTGATATGCAGGGATGGAGCGGCTCCCTTTTCGTGTGAGGATAGGAAGTGAGGCGGCATGACGATCATCGATGACCTGCGCGCCCTCGAGACCGAGGCGCTGGCAGCCGTGGAGGCTGCGAGCACGTCAGAGGCACTCGAGGCCACTCGTGTCGGATATCTCGGGAAGAAGGGGTCGCTCACCGCCATCCTCCGGGGCCTCGGCGCGCTGTCGCACGAGGAGCGACCGGAGGTCGGTCGGGTCTCCAACGAGGTGCGGACGGCAGTCGAGTCCGCGCTCGAGGCCAAGAAGGCGGCGCTTGACGGGGCCGCCCGCGAGGGCAGGATCGCAGCCGAGGCGGTGGACGTGACGCTCCCGGGTCGCCGTTGGCCGGTCGGCAGGCAACACGTGCTCCACGAGATCGTCGACGAGATCGTGGAGATCTTCGCCGGACTCGGCTATCAGATCGCCGAGGGCCCGGAGATCGAACTCGACTACTACAACTTCACTGCGCTCAACCATCCGCCCGATCACCCGGCGCGCGCGCTGCAGGACACGTTCTACGTGCGCGACCTGTCCGGCGATCGTGCGGTGGTGGAGGGCGAGAGCGACGTGTTGTTGCGCACCCACACGAGCCCCGTGCAGGTGCACGTGATGGAGGCGCAGAAGCCGCCCATCTACGTGCTTGCGCCGGGCAAGGTCTATCGCCGCGATGTGGCCGACCCCAGCCACCTGCCGCAGTTCACGCAGATCGAGGGGCTCGTGGTCGATGAGGGCATCACGTTCGGCGACCTCAAAGGGACGCTCGAGCACTTCGTCCACCAGATGTTTGGCCCGGAACGGCGTGTGCGGCTGCGGCCGCACTTCTTCCCGTTCACCGAGCCCTCGGCCGAAGTGGACGTATCGTGCGCCATCTGTGGCGGCGAGGGGTGTCGCTCCTGCGGTGGCGAAGGGTGGCTCGAGATCCTCGGTTGCGGGATGGTCGATCCCAACGTCTTCGGCCATGTCGGTATCGACCCGGAGCGCTACACCGGGTTCGCCTTCGGCATGGGTGCCGAGCGGATCGCCGGTCTCAAGTACGGGGTTCCCGACCTGCGTCTGTTCGTCGAGGGAGACACCCGGTTCATGCACCAGTTCTAGATGCCCGTCGGACCAGGAAGGACTCGCGATGCGTGTATCGCTCAAGTGGTTGAAGGATCTCGTGGACGTCACGATGCCGGTCGAGGACCTGTGCGACCGTCTCGACATGACCGGCACGAAGGTTGAGGCGGTCCACGCGCTCGGCGCCATGCTCGAGGGCGTCGTCATCGGTCGCGTGCTCACCAAAGAGCAGCACCCGGATGCCGACAAGCTCTCGTACTGCTCGGTGGATATCGGGGCGGCCGAGCCGCTGAAGATCGTCTGCGGTGCCACCAACTTCGAGGCAGGCGACCGCGTGCCGGTGGCGTGCGTGGGAGCGACGCTTCCGGGAGGCCTCACCATCAAGCGGGCCAGGCTCCGGGGTCTCGAGTCGCAGGGCATGATGTGCTCGCCGACCGAACTCGGCGTGGGTGGAGACGCCAGCGGACTGCTCATCTTGCCGTCTACCGCGCCTGTGGGCGCGTCGTACGCCGAGTACGCGGGCCTTGCCGACACCGTTCTCGAACTCGAGGTCACGCCCAACCGGCCCGACTGCCTCTCGATGCTCGGTGTGGCGCGCGAGGTCGCGGCCGTCATCGGTGCGGACTTCGAGACGCCCTCCGGTAGCCCGTCCGAGTCTGGCGAACCGGCTTCCGGCGCAGTCCGGGTCGTCATCGCCGATGCCGACCTGTGCTCCCGGTACACCGCGCGCGTGATTCGCGGCGTGAAGATCGGGCCGTCGCCCGACTGGCTCGTCGAGCGCATCAGCGCAGCCGGTACGCGGCCGGTCAACAACGTCGTGGACGTCACCAACTACGTGATGTACGAACTCGGCCAGCCGTTGCACGCGTTCGACCTCGGAAAGCTTGCTACGGCGGATGGCGCGGCCACGATCACGGTCCGTCCCGCCGCCCCTGGCGAGACGATCCGCACGCTTGACGGGCAGGATCGCGGTCTTGCCGGCGACACGCTGCTCATCTGTGACGGCTCGGGCCCCGTGGCGCTCGCCGGCGTCATGGGCGGCGAGTCCACCGAGGTCTCGGACGACACCGCCGACATCCTGCTCGAGTCCGCGTGCTTCGACCCGCGCTCGATCAGCCGCACGAGCCGGCGGCTCGGCCTTATCTCCGAGTCGTCCCTGCGCTTCGAGCGGGGAGTGGACCCCGATCTGGCGGCCCGTGCCTCCGACCGCGCAGCCGCGCTCATCGCCGAGGTGGCGGGCGGTGTGGTGGCGCCCGGTATCGTGGACGCCTATCCCGGCGAGAAGCCGCTGCCGGAACTGACACTCCGCGTCGACCGTGTCAACACGATACTCGGCACCGCGCTTGCGTCGGCCGATGTCGTGGCGCTGCTCGAACCGCTTGGCCTGGGAGTGGTCGCAGCCGACGGCGCCCTCCGTGTGACGGTTCCGAGCTTCCGGCCGGACCTCGAGCGCGAGATCGACCTCGTCGAGGAGGTCGCCCGTCTGCACGGTCTGGAGAACATCACGTCCACTCGCCCGGGCGGGCGCGAGCGCATCGGGGGGCGCACGCCTTCACAGCGCACGCGGGCGCGCATCGCCGCGACGCTTCGCGCGGCCGGTCTCGACGAGCACATCGGCTACTCCTTCGGCGACCCTGCGGACCTCGCGCGCCTGTCGTGGGATCTGGCGTCCGACGAGACGCTCGTCGAGCTCATCAACCCCATGTCCGAGGAGCAGGCGGTCATGCGGTGGACGCTCGTACCGAGTCTGCTGAGGGCGGTCTCGTACAACCAGCGTCGCGGGGTTCCCGATGTCCACCTCTACGAGATGGGCACCGCATTCCTCACGGCCCAGGGCCGCAAGCAGCCCAAGGAGCGGCTCATGCTGGCCGGTGCGCTCACCGGATCGTGGTCACGTCCGGGGTGGAACAGTCCGGGCGGCATACTCGATTTCTTCGACGGCAAGGGCGTGCTCGAGACGGTGATGGAGGCCCTGCACGCCGATCGCTGGCAGGTTCGCGAGTCGGTGCGAGGGTGGCTCCAGCCCGGCCGGAGCGCCGATGTGATCGTCGCGGGTGACGTAGTCGGGTGGCTCGGCGAAGCGGCCCCGGACGTGCTCGACGCGTTCCAGGTCACAGGACCGGTCGTGCTGTTCGAGATCTCGGTCGCGGCGCTGCTCAAAGCTGCCGCCCGCGCATCGATCCTCTACCGCGACGTCCCACGGTTCCCGGCGGTCACCCTCGATATCGCTCTCGTGGTCGATGAGGCGGTCACAGCCGAGCGGGTCACCTCGGCTCTCAGAAGCGCGGGCGGCAACCTCCTGGAGTCGGTGCGCCTGTTCGACGTGTATCGCGATGCGCCGGGCGCGCCCGGCGACGCACGTCGCCTGCCGGTGGGCAAGAAGAGCCTTGCGTTCTCGCTCGTGTACCGGGCGCCCGATCGCACGCTCGCCGATGAGGATGTTCGGCCCGCGTACGATAAGCTCGTCCGCAAGGTATGCGGCGCGGTGAACGGGGAGGTGCGTTCGTAGGGTAGCGGGACGTGCACCGTGTATCATGCATAGCTGTTGAAGTGTCGAAGCGGCTATATTGCTTGATATATATCGGAATGATGAATACTGGGTTGACCATGATGCGCTCTCGGTGTATAGTCGCGTCTCCAATCGACATCGGGAGGGCATCACTATGACACGGGCCGCCGTCGTCGGCGCAGCGGGCTACGCGGGAGCCGAGCTTACGCGGCTGCTCCTTGGCCACCCGTCCTTCGAGCTCGCGTGCGTGACGTCGGGCCAGGATGAGGGTCGTCCGGTGCGCGAGCTCTACCCGGCGCTTGCGATGTGCGACCTTGTCTACTCACCGCACGACACCAGCGTGGTCGTGGCCTCGAGGGCCGAGATCGCGTTCCTCGCCGTGCCCCATACCGCCGCGATGGCCCTGGCGCCAGCGCTGCTCGACGCCGGCATGACGGTGATCGACGCTTCCGCGGACTTCCGGCTGCGCGACCCGGAGCTGTTCACGGCCTGGTATGGCACCCCGCATACCGCTCCCGGGCTCATCGATGAGGCTGTCTATGGCCTGCCGGAGCTGTGGCGTGTCGCGCTGCCCGGCACCCGGCTCGTCGCATGTCCCGGCTGCTATCCGACCGCCACGCTGCTCGCTGCGGCGCCCGCGGTCCGGGCGGACTTCGTCATCTCGGGCCGCGTCATCGTCGACGCGATCTCCGGTGTCTCGGGCGCCGGTCGTACGCCGGGACCCGTCACCCATTTCGTGAACGCTACCGAGTCGGTTGCGGCCTACAAGGTCGGTTCGCACCGGCACACTCCCGAGATCGTGCAGGGGCTCGCGGACCTCGGCCTGCAGACGCCGTCGGTCGTGTTCACGCCGCACCTCGCGCCTCTGGACCGCGGCCTGCTGTCCACGGTGTATCTCGAGGTGGAGCCCGGACTCCTGCCCGAGGAGGCGTACACCGCGTACGCCGACGCGTACGCATCCGAGCCGTTCGTGACGGTCTGCCAGCCGGGTGTCCAGCCGGCCACCGCGCATGTGAGAGGCTCGAACCGGGCACACATCGGCGTGGCGCTCGATCAGTCGTCGGGCACGCTTGTCGTCACCTGTGCCATCGACAACCTGGTCAAAGGCACGGCCGGCCAGGCCGTCCAGTGCGCCAACATCGTGCTCGGCTACGACGAGACCGCCGGGCTCGACATGCCCGTCCCGGTCGTGTGAGAGGGATCCGATGAGCAACGGTCAGTTCGCGTTCTCCCATGCCGAGGGTGGCGTCGTCGCCCCGGCAGGGTTCCTGGTCGCCGGCGTGAGTGCGGGCATCAAGAAGTCCGGCAAGCGCGACGTCTGCGTGGTTGCCGCCGAGAGGTCATGCCCCGCTGCCGGTGTCTTCACCACGAGTACAACCGCGGCGCCGCCGGTGATCGTCTCGCGCGAGCACCTGGCCGACGGGGTGCTGCGCGCCGTCGTCGTCAACGCGGGCAATGCCAACGCGTGTACCGGCGGTCCGGGCCTCTCAGACGCGCGAGAGATGGCCGCCGCAACCGCTCGTGCGCTTGGCTGCGCGCCCGGCGAGGTCGCCGTCTGCTCGACCGGCGTCATCGGCGTGCCGCTCCCAGTCGATCGTGTGATCGCCGGCATCGCCGAGGCGGTCGCCGGACTCGATCGCGCCACCGGAGATGGCGCGGCCGAGGCGATCATGACGACCGACACGTTCCCGAAGCAGCTCGCCATCGCCGTCGAGGTCGCGGGCCGCACGTTCAAGGTTGGCGGGATGGCCAAGGGTAGCGGGATGATCCAGCCGGACATGGCCACTATGCTCGCGTTCGTCACGACCGACGCACCACTCGATCCCGCAGCGTGCGATGTGCTCCTGCGCGCGGCCGTGGCGCGGTCGTTCAATCGCATCACCGTAGACTCGGATACGTCCACCAACGACACGTGCATCCTCATGGCGAGCGGCGCCGAGGGCGGCGGCCCACTCGTGTCGGGAACGGACGCGTACGACGCGGTGGCGGCAGCGATCCTCGAGGTGACGACCGCGCTCGCGCAGATGGTCGTCCGCGACGGCGAGGGCGCCACCAAGTTCGTGGCGGTCACGGTGCGGGGCGCGACGACCGAGGCCGACGCCGAGCGCGCCGCCTTCTCCATCGCCAACTCGCCGCTGTTCAAGACGGCGCTATTCGGCGAGGACGCCAACTGGGGCCGGGTCGCCATGGCGCTCGGCAAGTCGGGGGCCGAGGTGGACCCCGCGCGTTTCGACATCGCGCTGGCGGGCATCCTCACCTGTGCCGACGGTACCGCGGTGGCATTCGATGAAGCCGAAGCCGCCCGCGAGTTGGCGGAGCCCGAGATCGACGTGCTCGTCGACTTGCATCTCGGCGATGGAGAGGCCACCGTGTGGACGTGCGACTTCAGTTACGACTACGTGCGGATCAACGGAGATTACCGGTCATGAGCGCAGCGGAGATCGCGAGCGGGGGTCATCACGTGGAGGAGATGCTCGGGAAGGCCGCCATCCTCATGGAGTCGCTGCCATGGATCAAGCGCGCCTGGGGCCGGACGGTCGTCATCAAGTACGGCGGCGCGGCGATGACCGATCAGGCGCTCAGGCACAGCGTCGCGGCCGACATCGTGCTCATGAAGCTCGTCGGCATCAACCCGGTCATCGTGCACGGCGGCGGTCCTGAGATCACCGCGTATATGGACCGCCTCGGCATGCCCGTCGAGTTCGTTGACGGCCTCCGGGTCACGTCGGCAGAGGCGATGGAGATCGTCCGCATGGTGCTCGTCGGCAAGGTGAACGGTGATCTCGTCTCGGCGATCAACGCTCACGGGCGCCTCGCGGTGGGCATCGCGGGCGATGACGGCAACCTCATTCGGGCGACGGTCAAAGACGAGCGGCTCGGGCGTGTGGGCGAGATCACGTACATCGATACGACGGTCGTCACCAACCTTATCGAGGACGGGTTCATCCCTGTCATCGCGTCGGTCGGCAGCGGAGACGATGGCGGCAGCTTCAACATCAACGCCGACCTTGTGGCCGGCGAGATCGCCTCGGCGCTCGGCGCAGAGAAGGTCATCTTCCTCACCGACGTGGACGGTCTGTACGCGGACTTCTCCGACAAGGAGTCGCTCATCAGCGCGCTCTCGCTCGAGGAGGCCGAGTCGGTACTCGCCGGCGGTGAGCTGGCCTCGGGCATGATCCCCAAGGTGGGCGCGTGTGTCCATGCGCTCAGGCGGGGCGTCGAGCGGGCGCACATCCTCAACGGGACGATCCCGCATGCGCTGCTGCTCGAGGTCTACACCGATGAGGGTATCGGTACGATGATCACCGGTGAGTCGGTGAGCCTCGGTCTGGCCGACGATGCGACCTACATCGGCTACGAAGGAGAGGTGACCCTCTGATATGGGCACGCGCTACGATGAGATCGCCGCGCTCGACGAGGTTTACCATCTGCCCACCTACGCCCGCAAGCCGGTGCTGTTCGTGCGTGGCGACGGGATGCGTCTCGTCGACGACGAGGGGCGCCCGTACCTCGACTTCGTAGCCGGTATCGGCGCGGCGAACCTCGGTCACGCGCACCCTGCTGTGGCCGCGGCGGTCGCGCGGCAGATGAACACGCTCGTGCACGTCTCGAATCTCTACCACGTCGAACACCGTGCGGTGCTGGCCGAGCGGCTCTCGTCGCTTGCCGGAGGCGGGTGGAAGACGTTCTTCTGCAACTCGGGCACTGAGGCTATCGAGGGCGCCATCAAGCTCGCGCGGCGGTGGGGCAAGGCGCGGCGCGGCGACTCGTGCTTCCACATCGTCGCGGCCGAGCGGAGCTTCCACGGCCGCACGTTCGCGGCGCTCTCGGCCACCGGGCAGGCATCCAAGCAAGACGCCTTTGCGCCCCTGCTGCCCGGGTTCAGCCATGTGCCGCTCAACGACATCGCGGCGCTCGAGGCCGCCGTCACCCCCGACACGTGCGCGGTGCTGCTCGAGCCGGTCCAGGGCGAAGGCGGGGTCTATCCATGCACGGAGGCGTACCTTGCCGCGGCGCGGCGCATCTGCGACGAGCGCGAGGTGCTGCTCATCTTCGACGAGGTTCAAACCGGGTTCTTCCGCACGGGCTCGCCGTTCGCGTGGCAGGGCTACGGTGTACGCCCCGACGTGATGACGCTCGCCAAGGCGCTCGCCAACGGTCTGCCGGCCGGAGCGGTCCTGGCTGGCGGAAGCGCGGCCGAGGCGTTCGCACCCGGCGACCACGGTTCGACCTTTGGCGGCGGTCCCGTGATCGCCGCGGCTGCGCTCGCCACGATCAAAGCCCTTGAGATCGGGCGCCTTGGCGAGAACGCCGCGGCGACCGGCGAGGCGCTGAGGATCGCACTCGGCGAACTTGCCGCGCACACCGGCGCCATCGCCGAGGTACGAGGGCGCGGCCTCATGATCGCGATCGAGCTTGTGGAGCCCCGCGCGCAGGAGGTTGCGATGACCTGCCTCGAGCAGGGCGTGGTCATCAACGCCATCGGCGACAGGATCCTACGCTTCTTGCCTCCGCTTGTATGCACAACGGATGAAACGGCTATACTTCTGGATACATTGGAAGCCATTCTGGGAGCCGCCTGATGCATACCTTCAAGGGCCGGGATCTGATCACACTTGCCGAGTTGACGCCCGAGGAGCTTACGCACGTCCTCGACGTCGCCGAGATGCCCGCGGCCGAGTGGCCGCGCTTCGACGGTGCGAGCGCAGGCCTCATCTTCATGAAGCCGTCCTTGCGCACGCGCGTGAGCTTCGAGGTCGGCTGCACGCAACTCGGCGTGCACCCCGTCGTTATGGGCCCGTACGACGCGTTCTCCCGTCACGAGACCGTCCACGACACGATCAAGGTCCTCGAGCGCTACGTTGAGTTGATCGTGCTGCGGACCTTCGCGCACAGCCACATCGAGGAAGTGGCCGAGTACGCGTCGGTCCCGGTCATCAACGCGCTCACCGACGACTTCCACCCGTGCCAGGGGCTAGCCGACCTGCTCACGATCCGCCAGCACAAGGGTGCGCTGCAGGGCCTCAAGCTCGCATACGTCGGCGACGGCAACAACATGGCGCACACGTACCTTCTGGCAGGCGCGCTTGCCGGCCTCGACGTGTCGATCGCGTCGCCCGACGGGTACGAGCCTCACGCTCACGCGCTCGTGCAGGCCAAAGATCTCGCGGATCGCTACGGGACCGGATCGGCGTTCGAGGTCCTGCGCGACCCGGTCGCGGCGGTCACGGGCGCCGACGTGGTGGTCACCGACACCTGGGCGTCCATGGGACAGGAGGAGGAGCACGCACGGCGGCTCTACGACTTCGCGGACTACACCGTGGACGAAGCGCTCATGGCGCATGCCGACGCCGCCGCGATCTTCATGCACTGTCTTCCGGCGCACCGTGGCGAGGAGGTGGCCGATGAGGTCATCGACTCGGTTCGCTCGGTCGTCTTCGATGAGGCGGAGAATCGCCTGCACGCCCAGCGTGCGTGGATGTCACTCGTGCTCTAACCGGCAGTCAGGGGGATCGTGATGCGAAAGCGAACGTTGCGTCAGGAGGCCATCCGCACCATCGTGCGGAGGGAGCGCGTGCGCACTCAGCGCGACTTGGTGGATCACCTCAAGGCCGAGGGCTTCATGTGCACCCAGGCGACCGTCTCGCGCGATATCGCCGACATGGGGCTCAGGAAGCTGCCCGAGGGCGTGTACGTGCTGGCCGAGGACATCCACCTGCAGCGCATGATCTCCGAGCTCGTCGTGAGCGTCGCGCGCTCTCAGCAACTCGTCGTGGTCAAGACGAGCGCGGGCGGCGGCCAGGGGGTCGCAGCCGCACTCGACGCCGCTGCGCTCGACCAGGTCGTTGGCAGCATCGCCGGGGACGACACGATCCTCATCATCGCGGCCGATGAGGACGCGGCCGAGGCGGTCCTGTCGGGAATCGAGAAGTTTCGGAGCCGCCGGTAGAGGGCTCTGCCGGTCACTTCAGGGAAGGACGAACGTGGCAAGAGAGAAGTGCGTGCTGGCGTACTCAGGCGGCCTGGATACCTCTGTGGCCATCCGTTGGATCATGGAGAACCACGACATGGACGTCATCGCACTTGCGATCGACGTCGGTCAGGAGCGCCAGGACCTCGAGTTCGTGCGCACCAAGGCGCTCAGCATCGGTGCGGTGGAGTCCATCGTGAAGGACGTCCGCGAGGAGTACGTCGAGGAGTTCCTCTCCAAGGCGCTCAAGGCCAACGCGCTCTACGAGAACAAGTATCCGCTGCTCTCGGCTATGAGCCGGCCTATCATCGTCAAGCACCTCGTGGAGGAGGCGCACCGCCACGGCGCGCGTTACATCGGCCATGGGTGCACGGGTAAGGGCAACGACCAGGTCCGTTTCGAGGTGGGAATCGCGGCGCTCGATCCCGACCTCGAGATCGTCGCGCCGGTGCGCGAGTGGGACCTCAAGACCCGCGAGCAGGAGATGGACTGGGCTGCCGAGCGTGGTATCCCGGTGCCGACCACCAAGGACAACCCGTACTCCATCGACGACAATCTGTGGGGCCGCGCCATCGAGTGCGGTGTGCTCGAGGACCCGTGGGTGGAGCCGCCGGCCGACATCTACACGCTCACGGCCGACTCGCGCGGCAACACCTGCGACGAGCCCGAGTACGCCGAGATCAGCTTCGATCAGGGCGTGCCGGTGGCCCTCGACGGGGAGCTCATGAGCTTCCACGAGATCATCAACCGCATGAACGAACTGGCGGGCAAGCACGGCTTCGGCCGCATCGACATGATCGAGAACCGTCTCATCGGCGTTAAGAGCCGCGAGATCTACGAGGTCCCCGGCGCGCTCACGCTCATCATCGCGCACAAGGCGCTCGAGGACTTGTGCCTGGAGCGCGAGGTGCTGCACTACAAGCTCGGCGTGGAGCAGAAGTGGGCCGAGCTCGTCTACAACGGCATGTGGTTCTCGCCGCTCAAAGAGGCCCTCGACGGCTTCATCGAGACCACCCAGCAGCTCGTGACGGGCGACGTGCGCCTGCGCTTCTTCAAGGGCAGTTGCGTGACGGTCGGCCGTCGCTCGCCGTACTCGCTCTACGACTACGGCTTGGCCACCTACGATGAGGCGGATACCTTCGACCACAGGGCCGCCAAGGGCTTCATCGATCTTCACGGCCTGCCGGTGAAGGTCTGGGCTCGGCAGCGCCGCAAGGTCGGCAAGGAAGGCGAGGTCTAGCACCCATGTCCGATATGCGGAAGACTCCCTGGAGCGGACGGTTCGAGCACACGCCCGGCGCCTTCCAGCAGCACTTCGGCGCGTCGCTCGCCGTGGACAGGCGCCTGTACGCCGAGGACATCGCGGGCTCGGTCGCGCACGCACGCATGCTCGCGAAGCAGGGGATCGTCACATCCGGCGACGCTGCGGCGATCGAAGAGGGCCTCCTCGGCATCCTGAAGGACATCGAGGGTGGCGCGTTCGTCTTCGACGAGTCCGACGAGGACGTCCACATGGCCATCGAGCTCGAGCTCACGCGGCGCATCGGCGACGCGGGTAAGCGGATACATACCGGGCGCTCCCGCAACGACCAGGTCGCCACGGACATGCGGCTGCACGCGAAGCGCGAGGCGGTACGGCTGACGGACGCGGTGGTGCGCATCCGTGAGACGCTCCTCGGTCTGGCCGCGGAGCACATGGCGGTCGTGATGCCGGGCTACACGCACGTGCAGCGCGCCCAGCCGGTGCTCCTCAGCCACCATCTGCTCGCGTACGCGTGGATGCTTGCACGCGACGCGCAGCGCCTGCGGCACGCCTATGAAGCCGCTGACGTGCTGCCCCTGGGCAGCGCTGCGCTTGCAGGGACGACTTTCCCGATCGACCGCGATGCCGTGGCCCGCGAGCTCGGCTTCTCGGCCGTGTCGGCTAACTCACTCGACGCCGTTTCCGATCGCGACTTCCTCGTCGATCTCGTCTACGCCTGCACGCTCGGCATGGTCCACCTGTCGCGCCTGTCCGAGGAGCTGGTGCTCTGGTCGTCGAGCGAGTTCGGGTTCATCACGCTCGATGATGCGTGGGCGAGCGGATCGAGCATCATGCCGCAGAAGAAGAACCCCGACTTCGCCGAGCTCGTGCGCGGCAAGAGCGGGCGCGCCGTGGGCGACCTCGTGTCGTTGCTCGTCATGCTCAAGGGACTGCCGCTCGCGTACAACAAGGACATGCAGGAGGACAAGGAGCCCGCGTTCGACGCGATCGACACGTACGCCGACGCGCTCGAGGCGATGTGCGGCATGCTGTCCACCATGCGCGTGAACGCCGAGCGCATGCGCGAGGCCGCACACGGTGGCTTCATGGCCGCGACGGATCTGGCCGACTACCTGGCCACCCGCGGCGTTCCCTTCCGCGAGGCGCACGAGGTCGTCGGCAAGCTCGTACTCGCGTGCGAGCGAGACGGCCGGACGCTACAGGATCTCACGCTTGCCGAGCTCCAATCGGCATCGTCCGCTTTCGCTGAGGACGCACTCGGCGCGGTCGATATCGACGCCGTCGTCGCCCGGCGGGACACGGCGGGAGGAACCGCGCCCGGCCGCGTCGCCGAGCAGCTGGCGGCCGCGCGTGCCGCGCTCGAAGCGGATGCGGACTGGCTCACGTCCCACGGCCTCACCGACGACTGAGCGATGCCGCACTGGATGATCACCACGGTGGAGCGGAGCGACCCGGCCGCTGTGCGTGACGTGCGTGCTCTGCTCGAGGTCTACCACGACCAGTTACTGACCGAGGTGACCGCGACCAGCCTGACTGCCGAGTTGCGCACGCTCCCGGCGCCGTACGCCCCGCCGGGTGGCGTGTTGCTGCTCGCCCGCGACCAGGCGGGCCGGGCGGTCGGGTGCGTGGGCGTGCGGCAGCACTCGGAGGAGGCCTGCGAGATCAAGCGGCTGTACGTCACGCCGGACGTGCGTGGTGCGGGACTGGGCCGGGCGTTGGTGCGCGCGGCGATGGACCACGCACGCGCAATGGGATACGCGGAGATGCTGCTCGTGGCGATTCCGGGACCGGCGGACGTTGCCCGCGGCATCTACCGGGGCCTCGGCTTCCAGGATGCCGGGCCGTTCAGGAGCGTTACCGGCGACTGTCAGGGCGCCCGCATCGCGTTCATGCGGCGTGGGCTGTAGGCGGCGATCGCGAGCCCCCTGATTCGCTAGCCGGTCCCCGCGTCCTCGGGTACGCTGGAACCCGATTCCGGGAGCCGCCAATGCCCGCGTACGACAACGCCGCCATCGCTACCATCCTTGATGACTTCGGCGATCTGCTCGAGATCGCCGGCGCAGATCGGTACCGCTTTCTCTCGTACCACAAGGCGGCGCACGCCGTCCGTGCGTGGGACGAGGACATCATGGCGACCGCGCTCGGCGGGCGTCTGACCGAGGTCCCCGGCATCGGGCCCAAGATCGCGGCCGTCATCTCCTCGGTGCTGAAGACCGGCACGTTCCCGGAGTTCGAGGCGGTCGCCGAGCGCGTCCCGGCAACGGTCATCGAACTCATCCGCGTCCCGGGCCTCGGCCCCAAGAAGGCCAAGACGCTCTACGACGATCTCGCCATCACCTCGATCGACGACCTCGAGGAAGCCATCGCCGAGGGCCGCCTGACCGGTCTTCCCGGCTTCGGCGCCAAGACGGTCGAGAACATCACCGACGGCATCGCGCGTTACCGCAGCCTCACCTCCCGCATCCTGCTCGCCAACGCGCTGCCGCTTGCGGAGAGGCTGGCCGACGACCTTCGCGCGGTCTCCGGTGTCATAGAGGCCGCCGTCGCAGGCAGCATCCGCCGTATGAAGGAGACGGTGGGAGACATCGACGTGCTCGTGGCGGCGGATGACGGGCCTGCGGTTATGGCTGCGGTGCGCGATCTGCCGATCGTGACCGATGTCATCGCAAGCGGCGAGAGCAAGACGAGCGTGATGACCACGTCGGGACGTCAAGCCGACATCCGGGTGGTTGCGCCCGAGGTCTGGGGTGCCGCGCTCCAGTACTTCACCGGTTCGGCCGAGCACAACGTCCGCGTGCGCGAGATCGCCAAGTCCCGTGGTCTGAAGGTGAGCGAGTATGGCGTGTTCGGTGCCGCCGACGGTGAGCGGGTCGCAAGCGCCACGGAAGCCGACGTCTACGCCGCGCTCGGCATGGTCGCGATGCCACCCGAGATACGCGAGAACACGGGCGAGGTGGAGCTCGCGCTCGGGGGACGCGTCCCGGACCTCGTGACGATCGGAGACATCCGTGGCGACCTCCACTCGCACACGGTGGCCACCGACGGCCGCTCCACCCTCGAGCAGAACCGTGCGCGCGCCGCCGAGCTCGGCTACGAGTACCTCGGCGTGAGCGACCACGCCTACGAGCTGCGCATGGTGGGCGGTCTCGATCTCTCCGAACTTGAGGAGCAGTGGGCGTGCGTGGACGAGCTGAACGCGGCAGGCGACGGCGGGCTGGTGCTCCTGAAGGCCATCGAACTCAATATCGATGACGACGGCGGGGTGGACTATCCGCCCGAGGCCCTCGCGCGCTTCGACTACTGCATCGCCTCGCTCCACCACGGCTTCAACCAGTCGCGCGAGCAGGCAACCCGCCGCCTCCTCGTGGCGATGGAGAACCCCTACGTGGATATCATCGGCCATCCCACGGGTCGGCTGCTCGGACGCAGGGATCCGTTCGCGCTCGACATGGAGGCTGTCATCGCCAAGGCGGCTGAGACCGGCACGATACTCGAGCTGAACGCGCACCCCGAACGCCTCGACCTGAACGATGTGCACCTTCGGATGGCACGCAAGGTGGGCGTGCGCATCGCGATCAACACCGACGCGCACGAAGCCGGTCAGTTTGGCCAGATCCGCTGGGGCGTCGCGACAGCGCGCCGCGGCTGGATCGGTGCCGGCGAGGTGCTGAACGCCCAGCCGCTTGAGGTGATGCGCTCGTGGCTCAAGCGGAATCGCGTATGACAGGAGTGCCACTCCCGCCCGCGTTCTTCGCTCGGCCGACCGCCACGGTCGCGCGCGAGCTCCTCGGCGCGCTGCTCATCAGTCGCGCTGGCGGCCAGCTCACCGGCGGCGTCATCGTCGAGACTGAGGCATACCTTGGCGCGCACGATCCGGGCTCGCATGCATCCACGAAGGGTATCACCGCGCGCAATCGCGTCATGTACGGCCCGCCCGGGTGCGTGTACGTGTACTTCACCTACGGTAGCCATCACATGCTCAACCTCGTCACCGAGGCCGAGGGCACCGCGGGCGCAGTGCTTGTGCGCGCCATCGAACCCACGATCGGTGCCCGCATCATGGCCGGACGTCGCGGCGGGCGGACCGGTCCGGATGTCACCAACGGCCCCGGCAAGGTCGCCGCCGCGCTCGGGATAGATCTGGGTCACAACGGGGTCACACTCGGCGATGAGGTCGCGGTGTACGATGCAGCCGGGGTGGGCGATGACCGCGTGGGCGCCAGCGGGCGGATCGGGTTGAGCGCCGGCCACGACCTTCCGCTACGCTACTTCATCGTGGGAAACGGGTACGTGTCCAAAGGACGCACGGGTCCGAAGCCGCGCACGCGGCGAGGCGGCCCTCGGAAGAAGGAGACCGCATGAAGCTTCGCGAGATCTACGCGGCCGCTGTCGAGGCAGGTATCGAGGCCGACGCACGCACACGCGAGGAGATCGACCACGTGCTGGCTGCGTCGAAGAAGGAGTATGAGGCGCTGCCCGATGACGAGAAGCGCTTCTTCGATACCGAGCGTCTGACGAACCCCTACGACGACACGCGCATCTGTGAGGGCGACCCCGATCTCGAGGTCCGGGGGCTCATCACCGGCATCGACATGGAGGTGGGCGAGGTGCTGCTCGCCGATCGGCTGCGCGAGCGCGGGGCGCCGATCGACCTCGTCTTCGCCCACCACCCCGAGGGTCCCGGCTTCGCGAACCTCCATCGCGTGATGTACATGCAGGCTGATCTGTGGGCCGCACGCGGCGTCGGCATCGGTGTGGCCGACGCGCTCATCTCGCCGCGTGCCGAGGAGATCCGCCGCAAGATCATGCCGGTCAACCACTACCGCGCGATCGATGCGGCCCGGCTGCTCGGGCTGGCGTCTATGTCGTGCCACACACCGGCCGACAACAACGTCAACGCGTTCGTGCAGGACCTCATCGACACCGAGGCGCCGCGGACCTTAGACGACCTCGTGAAGCTCCTGCACACCGTCCCCGAGTACGAGGACGCCGCGAAGAAGGGCTATGGCCCGATCCTGATCCAGGGGAACGGCTCCGGGCGCTGCGGCACGTGTCATGTGGATATGACGGGTGGCACCGAGGGTCCCAAGGAGGCGCTCGACAGACTCGTGGCCGCGGGCGTGGACACTCTCGTCGGCATGCACTACTCCGAGGAGCATAAGAAGCACGCCGAGAAGCTCAAGCTGAACCTCGTGATCGCCGGCCATGTGAGCTCCGACGCGCTCGGCATGAACCTCGTTCTCGATCGCATCGAGAGCCAGGGCGTCGAGGTGTTCTGTGCGTCGGGAATGGTGCGCGTCTCTCGCGCGTGATTCAACGAGGTGACGACACGACGAAGTCCCCGGTCGCGTCGCGCTCGGGGACTTCGTGGGTTCTCGGGCCCTACGGAGTGGGAGTGGACGTAGGCTCGGGGTCGGGCTTGGGTTCGGGCTTCGGATCGGGCGGTGGCGCTGGCGGTGGCGGCTTCGGCTTGTTGGGATCCGGGCCCTTGGATATCGCGATCTGGACGACCGTCTTGGTCGGGTCGACCTTGCTTCCGGCCGCGGGCGTCTGCGAGGCCACCAGGCCGTTTCCGATAGTGTCGTGGTACGTGGTCGTGATCTCGTAGTCCTCGAACCCCGCGGCTTCGAGCGCCGCGATCGCGGCGGCCTGTGTCAGGCCGGCGAGGCTCGGGACGGACTTGCTCGGGATGTCCCATTCTTTCTTCCACGTGTACTTCGGAGCGGGGGCGGGCCTGAAGTCGTTCTTCGGCGTGTTCGCGAGTGCCTGACTCATGAACTTCTGCCATATCTCGGCGGGGAACGTGCCGCCGAAGACCCGCCGTCCGTGGACGCTGCGCATCGGCCGCTCGGGCGTATATCCCATCCACACCGAGCAGGCCAGATCCGGTGTATAGCCGACGAACCACGCGTCGCGGTAGTCCTGTGTGGTGCCGGTCTTGCCTGCTGCCGGACGTCCGATAGCGGCGCGACGAGCGGTGCCGCCCGTGATCACACCCTTGAGTATCTGTGTCGCCGCGTACGCGACACTGTGCTCGATGACCTGGTCGCCCTCGGGCACATGCTCGAAGACGATCTCGCCCTGCGCGTCGACGATCTTCGTGATCGCGGTGTGCGGGAAGTGCTTGCCGTCGGCAGCGAGCGTGCCGAACGCCGAGGCCATCTCGAGCGGGGTGACCTCCTGGCTGCCGAGGGTGATCGACAGGAACGGCTGGATGTCGCTCTCGATGCCCATCCGGCGCGCTGTGAGAACGACCTTCTCGGCGCCGATCTCGGCGATGAGACGCGCGAAGGCGGTGTTCACCGATCCGACTGTGGCGGACTGCAGGGTGATGTACCCTCGCCCGCCGCCGCCCTCGGCGTTACCGACTTTCCATGGCCGGCCGCCGGTGGGGATGATCGCGGGGGAGGACGAGTCCAGCATGCGTCTCGGCGGCATGCCCTCGTCGAGCGCCGTCACGAGGGTGAAGACCTTGAACGACGACCCGGGTTGCCGCCGTGCCTGGGTGGCGAAGTTGAACTTGTTCGTGTTCCAGTCGCGTCCGCCGACGAGCGCCTTGATGTACCCGGTGGAGGGCTCGATAGCCACGAGTGCGTTGTCGGGGTCGTCAGCGCGGTCGAGCACGCTGCGCGACGCCTCCTCGGCGTAGGTCTGCATCGTGGTGTCGAGTGTCGTGTGGACCGTCAGTCCGCCCTTGAACACGAGCGATGTGCCGTACTCGTCTTGCAGGAGCTTCTTGACGTGCGCCACGAAGTACGGCGCCTTGTACACGCCCTGCTCGTCGAGCTCGGACGAGCGTGCGAGCCGCAGGTCCTCGACCTTGGCCGCCTCGTACTCGTCGCTCGAGACGTAGCCCTGCTCAAACAGCTTGGAGAGCACCCACTGCCGGCGCGAGACGGCGCCGTCGGGGTTGTCGTAGGGTGTGAGTCGGCTTGGCGCCTGTGGCAGGCCCGCGAGCAGCGCCGCTTCGGCTACCGTGAGCTCGCTTGCGTGCTTGTTGAAGTACGTGAGCGACGCAGCCTCGGCGCCGTACGCGCCCTCACCGTAGTAGACGGTGTTGAGGTACATCGCGAGGATCTCGTCCTTCGTGTGCGTCTTCTCCAGCTCAAGTGCGAGCCACGCCTCGCGCACCTTGCGCTTGATCGAGATATCGAACCGCTCGTCGGCGAGGATCGTGTTGCGGATGAACTGCTGGGTGAGTGTCGATGCGCCTTCGCGTCGGCCGGTGGTCACGTTGGTGACGACCGCGCGCGTGAGGCCGATGAAGTCCACGCCGTTGTGTTGGTAGAAGCGCTCGTCCTCGACCGCGACAACGGCGTGGAGCAAGTGCGGCGATATGTCCTCGAGTGGCACGACCTGGCGGTTTTCCAGGTACAGGTTGGCGAGCAGTACGCCGTCGGCCGAATAGATCTTCGTCGTCTGCGCCACGTTGAAGGCGTTGGGGTCGTTGATATCCGGGAGGCCCTCGAGCCACGAGGACGCGATGCCGACGGCCACGGCGACGCCCGTACCGGAGGCGAGCAGGCTCATGACGATCGTCAGCGCGAGTGCGCCGATGATCACCCGGGGTGCCGACGAACGCGTACGCCGGCGGAGTCTGCTGCGTCTGGACAAACGGGCCCCTCTCGGTTCAACGGTCTATTATGGCCTGGTATGTGCCGGTCGTGCCAGGTTCGGCACGGTCAGCCTCATAGTATAGCGTCCGACGTGCCACGTGCCCGGCGGGTTCTTCCCCCGAAAGGTAACCGTTGAATATCTCCGGTTCGTCCATCGCCGAGTTGCTCGCGCCTGCGGGCGGCCCCGAGGCGCTCGTTGCCGCCGTCAACAACGGCGCCGACGCGGTCTACCTCGGCCTGGGTGAGTTGAACGCGCGTCGCGGCGCCGCCAACTTCGATCTCGCGTCGCTGGCCGAGGGCGCGCGTTTTGCGCACCTGCACGGCGCACGCGTGTACCTCACCGCCAACGTCGTCGTGCTCCCGCGGGAGATGGCCTCGGCACTCACCATGATCGACCAGGCGTGGGCCGCGGGTATCGATGCGGTCATCGTGCAGGACCTCGGGCTACTCCGGCTCGTGGCGCGCGAGCTTCCCGACGTGCGCATTCACGCCTCCACACAGATCGACGCGATGAATGCCGAGAGCGTACGTGCTCTCGCGGGGCTCGGCGCGACCCGCGTGACGCTGGCGCGGGAACTCCCCCTCGATGCGGTGCGGGCGTGTGCCGAGACCGGCGTTGAGGTCGAGACGTTCGTGCATGGCGCGATCTGCTACTCGTACTCCGGCCAGTGCCTTATCTCGTCGATGATCGGCAGGCGCTCGGCCAACCGGGGCATGTGTGCACAGCCCTGTCGGCTGCCGTACGAACTGCTCGATCCGACGGGTACTCCGGTCGGCGTGCCCGGGCGCTACCTTCTGTCACCGAAGGACATGGCAGGCATCGCCCACCTGCCGGCGCTCATCAGCGCCGGCGTGCGTGCGCTCAAGATCGAGGGCCGCATGAAGTCTCCCGAGTATGTGGCGATCGTGACCGGTGTCTATCGCGCCGCGCTCGACCGTGCGCTTGCCGATCCGGGCGGCTACAGCGTGAGTCTTGCCGAGTGGGAGCTGCTTGAAGAGGCGTTCAGCCGCGGCTTCACGGACGCGTATCTCACCCGGGAGCGCGGCGAGGCCCTCATGAGTTACACGCGGCCCAACAATCGCGGCGTGTTGCTTGGACGTGTCACGTCGGTGGCCGAAGGCAGGGCGACGATCGCGCTGGAGCGAGCCCTCGGCTCGCGCGACACGCTCGAGATATGGACGCGGGCGGGACGCTTCGCGCAGCAGGCGGGGGAGATCGAGGTCGATGGCCAGCGGGTACAGACGGCCGCGGCCGGACAGTCCGCGCGCATCGTCGTAGAAGGGCAAGCGAGCACCGGGGACCGCGTTTTCCGGGTCGCGGATGCCGCGCTTGCCGCAGCAGCACGCAGGACCTTTGCAGGGACCGCGGCAACCGACCACCGCGCGGTGCCGGTAAGCTTCTCGGTGACCGTGCATGCGGGGGAGCCGCTGGTCATGACCGCATCGGCCACGGGAGTCTCGGCCACGGTCCGGGGCCCCGCGATCGAGCCCGCGCGCACCAAGGCGATCACGGCCGAGGAGGTCATGGAGCACGTCGGACGTCTCGGCGGCTCGGGATTCCGTGCGGCCGGATGGGACATCGCACTCGACGCCGACGCCGGCGTGGGCTATTCGGTGCTGCACGCGGTCCGGCGTGAGGTGCTCGCGCGTCTTGAGGAGCGCCTGCTCGAGCCGTGGACCGGCCGCCGCGAGCGCGCGCCGCGCGTGCCGGACCCTGGTCCACGGCGCCGACGCGCCGACGGGACGCCACTGGTGGTTGCAACAGCGTGGGATACTCCTACCGCCGAGGCATGTCTGGCGGCGGGTGCTGACGAGGCATATGTACGTGTCTTCGGACTGCCGGGGGAGCCGTTGCCGACGGGTGTGCGCCCGCTGTTGCCGAGGGTAGCGTGGCCGAGCGAGGTCACCGGGCTGGCGGGGTACCTGGATGGGGAACAGGTCACGGTCGGCAACCTCGGCCTGGTCGCCGAGGCCGCCGCTCGCGGCCCGGTTTCGGCGGACTGGCCGCTCAACGTCCTGAACGTCCACAGCGCGATCGCGGTGGCGGGCCTGGGCGCCGGGCACGTCTGGGCGTCGCCGGAGCTCTCGGGCCGGCAGCTGGCGGACCTGGCGGGGGACTCACCGGTCCCGGTCGGGTGCATCGCGTGGGGCCGGCTCGAGCTCATGGTCGCCGAGCAGTGTGTGCTTCAGGCGTCCGGACCGTGCAGCAGCCGGTGTGTGACCTGCGCGCGACGCGATCGGTGGTGGCGCCTGCGTGATCAGAAGGGCTACGAGTTTCCCGTCACCACCGACCTGTCCGGGCGCTCGCACATCATGAATGCCGTGACCCTCGATCTGATCCGGGCGCTGGATGAGATCGTCGCGGCCGGTGTTGCGTCCATCCGGCTGGACTTCTGCGATGAGGGGCCGACGCGCGCCGCCGACGTGACCCGCGCGTTCGGCTCGGCGCTCAGGAAGGTGGCCGAGGGCGGTACGCCTCCAGACTCACCGCTCGTCGAGCCTTCCACGAGTGGTCACTTCTTCCGCGGGGTGGTCTAGCCTGCGGGCTACTGCACTTCGATCTGAAGCGGCAGGCTTGATACGAGCCCCGAGTCATCGGTCACCCACAGCGTGACGGTGTACGTGCCCGGAGCGGTGAAGGTGTGCGTGGCGGTGACGCCGGAGGCGAGTGGGGTTCCGTCGCCGAACTCCCACGAGTACTTCACGATGGTGCCGTCCTCGTCGGTGGAGTCCGTTGCGTCGAAGGTGACCTCTTCATCGGCGATCGGCTGGGCCGGCGAGTAGGTGAATGCCGCGATCGGCGCCTCGGTCTTGGGCGAGCCGGTCGACACGATCACCGCCACCACCGTATCGGTGGCCGCCTGGCTTCCGAAGCGGGGGCTCTGATCGCTCACCATGCCGGCAGGAACGCCCGCCACCGCCTTCTCCTGGATCGTGAAGGCGAGCGACAGGCGCTTGAGCAGCGCGATCGCCTCATCCTTCATCATGCCGATCAGATTGGGGATGTCCACCAGAGTCGGTCCGGTGTGCAGCTCGCACGGCGAGGGCGGGTGGGCAGACAGGAACAGCGCGCTCGCCTTCGAGGTGCAGAACTCGCCGGCCTTCTGACCCGATTCGAGACAGATGGACTCGGTCGTGAGTCCCGGCGGTCTGCTGAACTCGGCGGCCTTGACGTCCTTGAGCGCCGCTTTCATGAAGGCTGCCCAGATCTGCGCGGGGAACGATCCGCCTGTCACCTTCTTGCCGTGGACGTTGGTCATCTCGGTCTGCGCCTCGGGGTAGCCCATCCAAACCGCCGCCACGAGGTCGGGCGTGTATCCGACGAACCACGCATCGCGATATGCCTGGGTGGTCCCGGTCTTGCCGGCCGCCGGTCGGCCGATCTTCGCCGCAGTGCCCGTTCCCTTCGAGATGACGCCTCTGAGCATGTCGGTCACGAGATATGCGACGGCGGGGGTGATGGCTTCGGTCCCCTGGACGTCGGCTGCAAACAGCACCTCTCCGGTCACATCCGCCACCTCGACGATGCCGTGCGGCGGTACATGCACGCCGCCGTTGGCGAACGTTCCGTACGCCGAGGCCATCTCGAGCGGAGTGACTTCCTGGCTGCCGAGTGCGATGGCGGGCACCGCGTTGATCGGGGTGGTGATGCCCATCCGTGTCGCCGTGTCGGCGACCTTGTCGGCGCCGATCTCGAGGATCACCTGGGCGAACACCGCGTTGACGGACTTCTCGGTGGCGACTCGCAGGCGCATCGGGCCGCCCGCCGACGACCCTGTCACCTTCCAGGTCTGGCCTCCGGGGATCGTGAACTGCGCCGCGCGGCTCTCGTATGCCTTCTCGGGCGAGACGCCCTGCTCGAGCGCGCTGGCGAGCACGAACGCCTTGAACGACGACCCGGGCTGACGCAGGCCCTGGACGGCGACGTTGAACTGCTGAGTGTTGAAGTCCTTCCCGCCGACCATGGCCAGGACCTCACCGCTGGCCGGATCGATCGCCACGATGGCGGCCGACGGGTCGTCCTCGCGGTCGAGGATCGACGTGATGGCGGTCTCGGCTGCTGTCTGCGTGGCGGGATCGACCGTGGTCTTCACCCGGAGTCCGCCCTTGAACACCGCATCCGGTCCGTACTCGTCGATGAGGTTCTGCTTCACCCACTCGACGAAGTACGGCGCAGCGGAGTCGGCCGGCTCGGGAGCGGCAAGCGTGAACGCTTCGGCCACCGCGGCGTCGTGGGTCTGCTGGTCGATGAAGCCGAGTTCGAGCATCTGGCCGAGAACGATGGCGCGCCGCTCCCTGGCCGCTACCTCGTCGTTTCGGGGTGAGAACGATCCCGGCGACCTGATGATACCGGCGATCATGGCGCTTTCGGCGGTGGTGAGCTCGCTCACGTCCTTGCCGAAGTACGTCTCTGCGGCTGCCTGGACACCGTATGCCCCGTGGCCGAAGTAGATGGCGTTCAGGTACTTCTCCAAGATCTCGTCTTTGGAGAAGCTCGTCTCGAGCTTGTAGGCGAGCATCGCCTCCTTCACCTTGCGCGTCAGGGTGTCCTCACGCTCGATGAAGGTGTTCACGACGTACTGCTGCGTTATCGTCGATCCACCGTGCCGCTTGCCCTGGGTCACGTTCACCCACAGGGCGCGTGCGATGCCGAGCGGGTCCACGCCCTCGTGCTCGTAGTAGCGCTGGTCCTCGGTGGCGATGACGCCCTGACGGAGATGCACCGGCATGTTCGCGAGCGGCACGTACGTACGGTTCTGCTCGGCGTGGAGTTCCACGAGGATGGCGCCGTGCCGATCGTAGATGATGCTCGTCTCCGCGAGGGGCTCCGCCCCCTGGGAGAGGTCCGGGAGGCCGGCCTCGAGCCGCTTGTACGCCACACATCCGGCAATGCCGCCGAGGGCGATCAGCAGCGCGAGGACGATGAGCGCGACTCGCACGATCCGGCGCAGGCGTGTCGTCTTCTTGGGGCCGCCCTTCCGAACCGGCGTGCGTGCGCCGCCTGCAGAACGAGGCCGGGCCGAGGCAGCGCCGTTGCGGGCCGAACCGGTACGCGCGGAGCCCCGGGCGGCGGAGGCGCTACGGCCCGCTGTCGAGCGGGACCTGGCGGTAGGCTCTCCAGGCTGGCGCGTCCGGGGGGCGTTCGACGACGACGAGGCCGCACCCGAGGCACCCGCGCTCTTCTGGCGGGAGCTCGACGTGCGCTTCCGCGGACGCGGTCGTCCTCGATCGTCTCTGTTGTCGCGGGCGGGTCGATCCATGCGTGCACGCGGTCCTTCCGGGGGTGACATCACAGGGTACGGCACGGCTCCGGCGTCCCCGGACACTGTACCTCACGGGCGGGGGTGGCCGCCGTTCATCGTGCTAGTATGACCTGCAAACGACAGGCCATACAACCTCCCGCGGCCTTGTGTGGATCCGGGGAGGGAAGCGCGAAAGGATGCGTGAGGCAGCGGTGCCGAGTGCGGCCGAACAGCTCACAACGATAGCGAGCGGCGTGGCAGACATCGTCCCGGCCGAGGCGCTCCAGCGCAAACTGGAGCGGGGGTTGCCGCTCACGATCAAGCTCGGCGTCGATCCCACGGCGCCCGACCTCCACCTCGGCCATGCCGTGCCGCTGCGCAAGCTCCGGCAGTTCCAGGATCTCGGTCACGAGGTCGTGCTCATCATCGGGGACTTCACCGCGCTTATCGGTGATCCGTCCGGCCGCAGCACTACGCGCCCCGCGCTGACGCCGGAGCAGGTCGAGGCGAACGCTACAACTTATATCGAGCAGGCATTCAAGATCCTCGATCCGGCGCACACCGTCATGCGCCGCAATTCCGAGTGGCTCGCGCCGCTCGGCTTCGCGGACATCCTTCGGCTCACGAGCCAGTTCACGGTTGCCCGCATCATGGAGCGCGACGACTTCCAGAAGCGCTACCGAGAGGGCGTGGGCATCTCGCTCCATGAGCTGCTCTATCCGATGGCGCAGGCCTACGACTCGGTGGCCATCTCCTCCGACGTCGAACTTGGTGGAACCGATCAACTGTTCAATCTGCTCGCCGGACGCGAGCTCATGGAGAAGCTGGGGATGGAGCCGCAGGTCTGCATCACGCTCCCACTGCTCGAGGGCACCGACGGCATCCAGAAGATGAGCAAGAGCTACGGCAACTACATAGGGCTCACCGATGCCGCTGACGAGATGTTCGGCAAGGCGATGTCGATTCCCGATGTGCTCATGGTGAAGTACTACCGCCTGTGCACTGCACTCAAGGTGACCGAGGTCGACCGGCTGGAGGCCGGGCTTCTCGATGGCTCGCTCCATCCCAACGCGGTCAAGCGCCGTCTGGCGCGCGAGATCGTCTCGCTCTATCACAGCGAGGGGGCGGCTGCGCAGGCCGAGGAGGCGTTCGACCGCGTATTCAGGCGTCACGAGGTGCCGGACGACGTTCCCGAGGTGGTCGTGGAGCCGAGCGATCCGGCGCATCTGCCAGCGGTTCTCAAGGCCGCAGGTCTCGCGCCGACGACCTCCGAGGCGAGACGGCTGATCGAGGGCGGTGCGGTGCGCATCGATGGCGAGCCGGTCGCGTTGGAGGCTGGCGCCTTCGACGTGCCGTGGAGCATGCTCGCCGGCCGGGTGCTGCAGGTCGGGAAGCGGCGCTTCGCGCGCATCCGCGCATGAGCGCAGCCTCTCGCTTCGACATCACCTCTGACCTGCGCATATACATTTAGGGTCGGATGTGACGCACGGAGTCTTGCATTGGTAACCTTCGGGTGGTAGATTACTGAGGCTGCTTCTGCCGAGTTCTTCGGAGACGGGGCACAGATTGAAAGTTCTGGGTACTGTGAGGGCGATCGGATAGGCGCGCTGGAGCCAGCAGGGCTGGCTGACCGGCGCCAGACCGACGCCCCCGGCCGATGAGGCGGGGGCGTTTCGTATCTCCAGACGAAGAGCGGTGCCTGATCTCCGAGAGTCTCTTCGGAAATGGCTGTTGACAGCGGGAGAGCGTACAAGTAACGTACCGTCCCGCTGCGCCTGAACCTTGAAAACCGGATACTGTGACAAGCCAGTAAGGATTCGTTCTCGAATCCACACACATACCCGTCACATCGAGAGGGCCAGTCAAAAGGCCAAACCGATGAGACATCAAGGACTCGAACCACCCCGGTTCCCAACCGGGAATAGGCGAGTCCGTCCGGACCAGCCAGGTCCGAGCTCCGTGTCAAACAGGCTTCGTGCCTGTGACAACTTAAACGGAGAGTTTGATCCTGGCTCAGGATGAACGCTGGCGGCGTGCTTAACACATGCAAGTCGAACGATTAAAGCCCTCTTCGGAGGGTGTATAGAGTGGCGAACGGGTGAGTAACACGTGGGGAACCTGCCCCTCTCCCCGGGACAACTCCGGGAAACCGGAGCTAATACCGGATACTCCTTGCGGATCGCATGGTCTGCTCGGGAAAGTTACGGCGGAGAGGGATGGCCCCGCGGCCCATTAGCTTGTTGGTGAGGTAACGGCTCACCAAGGCTGCGATGGGTAGCCGAGCTGAGAGGCTGATCGGCCACACTGGGACTGAGACACGGCCCAGACTCCTACGGGAGGCAGCAGTGGGGAATATTGCGCAATGGGCGAAAGCCTGACGCAGCAACGCCGTGTGAGGGATGAAGGCTTTCGGGTCGTAAACCTCTGTCGGAAGGGAAGAACGGGCATTGGTCTAATAGGCCTTTGTTTTGACGGTACCTTTAGAGGAAGCACCGGCTAACTCCGTGCCAGCAGCCGCGGTAATACGGAGGGTG